>NZ_BMGR01000004.1 GCF_014640295.1 Paenibacillus abyssi
GGCCCCTCCTGTGACCGGACTTTCACCGGCTAGAGAATGCGTGCTTAGCTGGGCACGCCATTTTAAAAAGAGAGGCCTTAAAAAGGCCTCTCCACCCTAGCCAGCGTCAGCTCACTGGTTCGGTTTGATTTAATTTGTCTGCTGCGGCTTTCACCGATTTGATGATGTTCTGGTACCCTGTGCATCGGCATAAATTGCCCGAAAGGGCTTCGCGAATCTCATAATCCGTAGGGTCAGGGTTATCATTCAGAAATGCGGAGACGGTCATCACAAATCCGGATGTACAGAATCCGCACTGCAAACCATGGTTTTCCATGAAGGCCTGTTGAATGGGATGAAGCTTTTCAGGAGACCCCATTCCCTCTATAGTAGAGATTGCTCTGCCGTTGGCCTGGACAGCCAATGTTAAGCAGGATCGTACAGCTTCCCCATCCAGCAGGATGGTGCACGCCCCGCAAACACCTTGTTCACATCCGATATGTGTTCCTGTAAAACCCAGTTCCCGTCGAACGAAGTCCACCAGCAGGGTACGTACATTCACTTCCCGTTCATATTTCACGCCGTTTACCGTGACAGCTATCTTTTGAGTTGCAATCGCTTCAGCCATTTACATCCCTCCCTTGATTTGTTCGTAAGCGTGCTTCACTGCCTTGCTGCTCAAATTGCCTGCCGCCTCTTTCCTATACTCGCTGCTTGCGATTTCCGATACACGGCGCCCCTTGATATTGGAAAATTGCTTGACAAAAGCTGCATTGGTATCCGCTTCAACATCAGGATTCACTTCATCCTTAATATCCTTAGCGAGCTTCTCCAATGCTTCATCGCTGAATTTCAAGCCGCGCAGCTGCTCAGCCGCTTTCGCACGGTAAGGAATGCCTTCAGGGCTCACATTGCCGAGTGCAACCCTCACATCCGTAATTGTTTCGTTATGATCCAGGGTTAGAATGGCCGCTACCGAGACGATCGGGATATGGCCATGGCGGCGCGTTACTTCTATAAAGGAATATCCCGTATCTTTCGTAAGCGTAGGGAACCGGATTTCAGTCAGCATTTCATTGGGTTTCAATACAGTGGTGAAATGGCTGACGAAAAAGCTTGACGCCGGTACAATTCTCTCGCCCTGCGGCCCTACGACCACCATCTGGGCATCCAGTAATAGAGCCGTTACGCCAAACTCCGCGCCTGGCGCGTTCTGCACAAGGCTCCCTCCGATCGTTCCGCGATTGCGGACCTGAAAATGCGCGATATTCTCGGCTGCATTCCGTAAAATCGGGCAATGCTGCTTGACCAGCTCTGAACGCTCCACTGTCCGATGCCGCGTCAAAGCTCCAATCGCTAGACCCTCAGAGGATTGCCGAATGTAGTCCAAATCCTTAATCCCATTAATATCCACAATAAAAGAAGGCCGAACCTGGCGCATGTTCATTTCTTGAAGGAGGCTCTGTCCGCCGGCAAGAATACGGGAATCGGGCCCGTATTTCTGCAGCGCATTAATCGCATCGTTAACACTTTGTGCAGCCACGTATTCAAAAGGTGCGGGTTTCATCTTATTCACCTGTCCTTCCTAAATATTAGATGTCCGAGCCGGCCAAAGCCTGAAGCGCTTCCTGGCCGCTGTAACATACAAAGACAATCCGGAAAGCTCCAAACTGCGTAATAACATGTTCCATTGACCCTACACAAATTTGAGAAAGCACCTGACCGCCGGCCTCCTTGACTGATCGTCGAACCTCATCGATATTCTCTACCCGAAGATGGAAGCTGCGGAGGAATTCCTGTTCGCTCGATGGATCCTCCAGCAGTTCAATCCCTAGAGGACTAAATGCCAGCTTTGTCACCGCTTCTCCTATCTGTAAGTCGTGACGCTGAAAACTCGTGCCCAGAAGCCGGGAAAAGCGTTCAACCGACACTTCGATGTCTTGAACCTGCAGCGCAACGCGTTCGATTCCCTTGATTTTCATGTTATTCCTCCGAAGGCAATCCCTTTGAATATTTTCTTACCTCCTCATAGTCATGGGAAGGCAGAATAAAATCCGCATCCTTCTTGATTTGCTTCATCGCCCGATACGTCGCCTCCAAATCGTAAAACAGGCCTGGCGGAATCCCTTTGTTGATGTTTAAATCCACTTTTCGTGCAATATCACCCAAAATAACAGCGTTGCCTCTCGAGGTTTGAACGTAGACGGCTTGGCTTCCAGGCGTATGCGTATTGGCAAACAGAACGCATGTCACACCTGGCGCAACCTCTTCATCTCCCTCTATCAATTGAACCCTGGGCCACAGCGGATCGATCAAGTCAGCAATGTCTTTGCGGTCGTAGAATAGGGCGCCTCCTCCAAAATCAAGCTGGGGCGAAACCATTGGCGCAGCTGCCGCCTGCAGTTCCGTCCGTTGAATAATGAATTTTGCATGCGACAGCAGCGCACATCCCCCAGCGTGATCATAGTGCAGATGGGTTAAAATGACCGTTTTGATATCCTCCGGCTTCAGTCCATGCTTGGATAGCTGCGTCTCCAATGTCCATTCCGGGTTCATGCGATGCGGACCGAGTCCTTGGATTTTCATACAGCGGTCAGCATCACGAAACCCCGTATCTACTAATATGGGCTCGCCTTCAAACATCGGCATCAGCAGCCATGCCATAATCGGGACGCTTACAAGTGACTTTTCGCGCGTTAGCGACCAGAAGGCATCCAATACCTGAGGTACATCCGCTTCTCCTACGATCAGAGGATATATTCGCCAATCAAACCTTTGCATAAGCTCTTTCACCTTGTTTAATCCACCCCAATACCCGCTCAGGCGTCAGCGGCAAATCTTTCACTCTTACATTGAACGGCGCCAAAGCATCTTCAAGCGCATTCGTTATTGCTGCCGGCGATGGAATGGTCCCGCCTTCTCCCATTCCCTTTGTACCCAGCGGCGTGAAGGGGGACGGACTTTGAAGATGATGGGATTCAATGACCGGAACCTCCATCGCAGTCGGGCATAAGTAGCTTTGGAAATCCAGATTGACTAACGAACCGCTCTCGTTATATTCCAAATTCTCCATTAAAGCGCCCCCGATGCCATGAGCAATCCCGCCCTCGATCTGGCCGTCGACGATCATCGGATTAATAATCGTTCCACAGTCATGGGAGCATACGAATTTTTCGATTCTCACCTGACCTGTTTTGATATCCACCTCAACGACTGCAATGAATACGCCTGTCGGATGCGTTGTATACAGATTGACGCGGCCGTATTCGTCCGGTTCCCATCTTGCGGATGGACTGGTCCATGTATACGTGCATTCCAAATTAACATCCAGCCCTTCAGGAAGTGTGCCATAAGGCCCCGGCCACAGATGGATACGGTTTCCAAGATCCTTGAGGCTGATTGATTCCTCGGGTGACAGACTGCCCGTTTTTCGTATCGAACCGTTAACCATTTCAAGCTCGCCTGGATCCACTTTGAGCAAATGGCCGGCAATCTTGAGTAGTTTCTCCTTCAGCAATTTCGTCGCCTCATGGACGGCGGATACGGTAAAGGTTGCTCCCCTTGACGAAAATGGCCCCAAGCCATACGGAGTGACATCGGTATCTCCATACAGATAAGTAATATTTTGAATATCTACACCCAGCACATTGGCCGCGACCTGCGGCAGCGTGGTTTCCACGCCCTGCCCGATATTTTGATGGCTGGTCAGGATTTGAAAATCTCCTTCCGGCGTCATACGCACCGTAGCAGCCTGGAAACCATTGAAGATTCCGTTAAATACTGCTGCCCCTGAAGGCTCCAGCATCGCTGAGATCCCAACGCCCATGTAGATGCCCTGCTTGCGCAGTTCAATTTGCTTTTCTTTCAGCCGGTCATAATCGGCCTTTTCCAGGGCGATTTTCATCAGTTGCTCATAATCCCCGCTATCATAGATCGGGCCGGCGATATTTTGGTACGGGTATTCATCTTTTTTTATGAAATTGCGCATACGCAGTTCGATTGGCGAAATGCCCAGCTTTTGGGCCATAATATCCATCATTCGTTCCACAGGATAGCTGGCGATGTCCTTGCCATAACCGCGATGGGCTCCATATGGACCTTTGTTTGTCACGACACCAAGCACTTCCACGTCGTACACCGGAATTTTGTAGGCCCCCGGAAAATACACGCCCGCTACCAGCAGAGCTGGCGTTCCCGGACCGTGACAGGTTCCGTCCATCCCTATGTTTGCAAGCAGCTTAACCTGCATGCCAGTGATGATATAATCTTTATCCAGACCGATTTTGACCGTGCACGAATAGTCGCGCGACTGCATGCCGGACAACATATTCTCTACCCGGTCTTCCGTCCACTTTACGGGTCTGCCCAGCATGCGGGACATGATGCAAGCAATGACCTCGGCATCTGCCTGAAGCTTGCTTCCGTATCCGCCTCCGATATCCGGTGCGATTACCCGAATGGTATGCTCTGGTATTTGCAGCGTTTGTGCAATTAATGTGCGAATCTGATGAGGGGCTTGTGTGGAGCATGTCACGGTCATCTTTTTGGAGCCGGGGTTGTAATCTGCAATACATACCCGTGATTCGATCGGAGTTCCGGTATAACGGCTGTGGGTGATTGTCTCTTCAAAGATATGGGCTGAATTTGCAAAAGCGGCTTCGACGTCGCCTATATTGCTTTTCCAATCCTGCTGAACATTATCGCCCCACTCTTCATAGAGCAGTGCAGTCGGCTTTACGGCATCTTCGATGGTTACTACGGATGGGAGGACGTCGTACTCTATTTCGATCAGATCCACAGCGTCCTCTGCTATGTAACGGTCGGTTGCCGCAACAATGACTACGGGCTCGCCAACAAAACGGACCTTTTTATGGGCAATAGGGTAAACTTCAGGGACCTTATTGAAAATATCAATCGTCGTCGCTAATTTGCCGGTGTATTTCAGCGATTCTTCCCCAGTCAGTATGGCCGCCACGCCGGGCAGCTGCTTCGCTTTGCTGGTGTCAATGCTGACGATACGGGCATGAGCGTGCGGGCTTCGCAGAATCGCCAAGTGGAGCATGCCATTCATTTCAATATCATCTGTATACCGGCCATAACCCGTTAGAAATCTCGGATCCTCCTTTCGTTTCATACTGACTCCCAGTCCAGCCTTCGTCTCTTCCATAGTATGCAGCCTCCTTGGAACATAAAATTAGACTCCTGCAATCAGTCGAAAAAGCAAGCGTTATCACAACTGCATAAAAAATAGAAATTGCCGGTTCCTAGTGTGCAATTTCTAATGGTGTACGGTTATAGAATGGAACGGATGCCTGGAACAAGCCCCAGTCTTTGCGAGGTTTGCAATGCGGCTTCCTTTAACCTGCATGTTAATTCGGCCTTGTTATCTACCATGCGTTTCGTAGGTCCGCCCAGGCTTATCGTGCCTACCGATCGTCCGGTATAGTTATAGATCGGTACTGCGTAACAGGTTAGCCCCATCTCGATTTCCTCATTATCCACTGCATATCCCGCTTTACGGATACGTCCCAGCTCCAGATGGAACTCCTCCGGGTTTACAATCGTATGATCCGTATATTTCGCCATCCCTTTTTCTTCCAAGATTCGATCAACCTCTTCCTTGGAAAAAGTGGATAGGATGGCTTTACCAACGGCTGTGCAATGAACAGGCCTTCTCATGCCTAATTCAGCCCTGATGCTGATGGATTGCGAGCCTTCAATCTTGTTCAGATAGACGGTCTCTCCCGAGCTGTAAGTGGCAAGAAAAGACGTTTCACCTGTCAGCTCTGACAATTCGCGCATGGATCTGGAGGCAACTTCAACGATCGGCAGTTTGTGCAGTCCAAAAACACCGATCTCTAGCGACTTGAGGCCAATTGTATATTTCTCGGTGTTCGGATCGAATTGTACGTAATCGCGGGATTTCAATGTTTCCAAAAGCCTGAAGACCGTCGTCTTCGGAAGATCCGCTTCCTTTACTAATTCAGCAAGTGATACGCCTTCGCCACGTATTGCTACCATCTCCAGCAGAATTAATGCTCGTTCAACGGTGGAATTCACTTGAAGCTGGCTCTCATTACCTTCCAAAGTCACAACTCACTCCTTTCTCTGATTAGGAAATGAAGGTGTGGCTATACATGGATGCAATATCGGAACGTCGTTCCAATTAAAAGGATATAAGAAGCATATCCAAATGTCAACGCTTTCATTTTCATATAATGAAGCTGTTCCACAATCGGAAAAAGCTGAGGCCAATCTTGTGGGGCGGGAGATAGAACGAGCCGCCCAAAAGGCATGCAACCTTTGGGACGGCTCGATATTTACCGCACTATTATCCTTCAATTTGATAGGCATTTTTCATCGCATACAACCCTTTTTGTGCGACTTCAAGCGCGGTTAGCCCATCATAATTATCGATGAACAATTCAAGGGACAAATACCCTTGATAGCCGATTTCATGCAATATCCTTGCAAGCTCACGGCTGGGAGCGATCCCCTCGCCCGGGAAAACGCGATCCGCATCTGTTATCGTTTCCCTGCCCGGATTCGAAGGATAATCATTGACATGAAAGATTCCAATTTGGGAACCTTTTAACTGTTTCAATGTTTCAAAATCGCTGCCGCCTGTGTACATATGGAACGGATCGAGCAGCAGCTTCGCTTCGTTCACACCGCTTTTCTGTGCGACAAAGACGGCATCGTCAATCCGGAAAAGCTGCTTTGCCCTTCCCCAAAACTCCAGGTAGGGTTCAATGCCGATGCCGCGCGCCAATGATGCCAGCTCCGCAAAGTAAGCCGCCATCTCTGCAAGCGTAACCTGTTCCACATCGCCATAAGGGGGAGCCGCAATCGCGCGGCATCCCAATTCCGCAAGGAGCTTCATCTCCCTCTCAGCCTGCACGAATCCCTGCTCTCTTGCCTCAGCGCTTTTATCCGCCCATTTGAAGAAAGCAATCGCGCCAACAAGCGTTATCCCCGACTTCTCCAGGCATTCACTCAATGCTGCTATCGTGCCGCCATTTGCCAAATAATCTTCAATATCGCGAACCCATAGCTCGATTCCGTCATAACCCGCTTCCGCGGCTTCACGAACCTGCTCAAGCACATTTAATTTGAAGGGAAATAAAGTTGACGCATTCAAAGCCGTTTGAAACGGAAACACCAAACCTCTCACTCTCCTTCCAAAGCCTACTGCTCGTAGAGCAGCTATTAAAATGTTCTTATGATTCGATCAGACCCAGTTTTACAAGATTGTCATAGCTGATCTTCAGGCTCTCAAAAGGATCTCTTCGGCTCTGGTCCTGTTCCACGATCAGCCATTCCGTGCCGATATCCTCCGCAGTTTTTGCAATGGCCTTAAAGTCAAGAATGCCTTCGCCGACCTCCGCAAAGAATTGCTCCTCTCCCGCCTCCACGTCCTTGATATGAAGCAGCGGAGCGCGGCCCTTCAGCTTCGAGAGGTAGGCCACTGGATCCTCGCCGCCTTTTTTGATCCAGTAGGTATCCAATTCCGTCTGAACAAGCTCCGGATCCGTCTCGCGAAGCAGAATGTCGAGCGCGTATTCGCCATCATACTTCACAAACTCCCAATCATGGTTATGGTATAAGAAGGTGACGCCGCGCTTGCGGAACTGCTCGCCGATGGCATTCATCTTTTTCGCTTTTTCCAGCAGGTCTTCCTTGGAATCGAAGAGCATCGAGATGGCAACATATTTGCCCCCGTTTATTTCCTCAAGATAATCGGCAATCGATTCAACATCAAATTCAAGGGTGTTGAACCCTGCGTGGCAGCCGACGACCTGGAGGCCCAAACGGTCTACCAATGCTTTTTGCTGTGTTATCGTTATGCCTTCCGGCGGAAGTCCCAGCTCAATGCCCTTATAGCCAATCTCGGCGATTCTCTCTATTGCTCCTACGTAATTCTTTGCCATGGCATCTCGAATCGTATAGGGCTGTACGCCCACAGGAAACTTCTTCAATGTTGATTCATCCCCTTGCTGCTTTATTGTTGATCCGTTACAGGTCAAGCGTATTGTATTTCAAGCCGAGCGGCAGTGGAGCAGGGCGTTCGACCTTCGACTGGATGTACACATGCCGGTCCGAATCCGACGACTCGAAAATGCCCAGTGAAATGTCCAGCACATGGCTGGCCAATCGTCCACTTGCACGGTTCTTCCTTCCGGACCGGATCGCATATGCCATATCGGCAAGTCCAATCCCTCTGCTGTCTTCCCAATATCCGTGTGTCAGAGGAACGGATTTGATCTCCATATTCGGGAACTGGATCTTTATCTCACCTTCGACACCGGGAATGGACAGAGGACCGCCGAAAAAGTTCGGGTCAGGCACCGACAGATTGCCCTCGGTTCCGTATATTTCAAGCCTAGGCTTGTAACCGAAGCTTTCTTTCCCCGCCTGCAGGCTTGCAATGGCGCCGCTATGAAAATCCAGCGTCGCCGAAACATTGGTAGGCGCCTCAACTTGAACCGTATCACCAAAACGCGGGGACCTAGGATTCTGGACAGTCACTTTCTCTTGAAGTCGCTGCGCGGAGCCGGTCACTCTGCGTACGGGCCCCAGCATGGCAACAAGCGCCGTTAAATAATAAGGCCCCATGTCCATCAGCGGATCTCCGCCAAGCTTCAGGAAGTTTTGGAAGTTGGGATGGGTTCCGCTCCAAGCATTGCCCATCATAATAACCGCATTGGCTGCATACGGTGTGCCGATCCATCCGTCCTTGATCAGCTTGATGCAGGTTTGGAGGCCTGCGCCGAGGAAGGTATCGGGTGCGCAGCCAACCAATAGTCCTTTGGATTCCGCGAGAGCCAGCACTTCTTCAGCGTCGTTTCTATTCAACGCGAACGGCTTTTCTGTATAGACATGCTTGCCCGCCTGCAGCGCTTTCAAATTGATCGGCGCATGTGCGATCGGTGCTGTAAGATTCAACACAATCTCGATCTCCGGATTGGCCAGCAGCTCTTCGACCGTGCAAGCTGCGGGAATATTGAACTCTTCGGCTCGTTTGCTTGCCAGCTCTGGGACTAGGTCGGCAACTGCTGCGACTTCCAAAATATGATTAAAAACCTGCGTGCAATTTTTCAGGTAAATGCCGCTGATCATGCCGCATCCGATTACGCCAACTTTGACTCTATTCATATCGCTCCGCCATCCTTTATTATGTAAGTTTGTTTTTCCATGACTATGACTTCCGTTAAGGTGTAACCGCAATCAATGGAGGAAGTTGAATTTGTCCATATCACTTTATTATGGGCGTTTGAAACTGTGTGGCGTAAGGATCCATTTTTCTGATATTGTCTCAAATTTTTGGGTAAGCGGTTCTACGTATTGAACAAGGGCCTGCATTTCCTGCCGGCCCTTATTCACGTGTCTTAGCTCGTTTTCTTTTCCGGAGGATATAAAATGATCTTGCCCTCTTCCATCTCGACCCGGACTTTGTTGCTGTCTTTAAATGATTCGGCGTCCAGATAACCGGCGGGGATCTGGAGCCGTCCAGCCTTGTCGATCACCGCGTATTCGATATGGCTCTCCCCCTCCGCCGCGGCGCCCTCGCGTTCCAACTGCTCCAGCTCCTCCGCATAGGATACCCGCCGAATCATCTCCGATGACGTCTTGCCGTCACGGATCGCAACGACCCGGTCGACCTTGCGGGCAATCAAAGGATCATGTGTGACGATCACGATCGTGATACCCAGCTGCCCATTAAGCGTGCGGAACAGATCGAGCACCTGGTTCGATGTTTTCGTATCGAGCGCCCCCGTCGGTTCGTCGGCAAGCAGCAGCTTGGGCTCATTCGCAAGTGCGATGGCTATCGCCACCCGCTGCTGTTCCCCGCCCGACAGCTCATTGAGCCGGTTTTTCAGGCGGTGGCTGAGTCCGACCGCTTCCAGCAGTTCCATGGCGCGGTCACGGCGGCGCTTCCCCCGCAGCAGGATCGGAAGCTCCACGTTCTCAAGCGCGGTCAGGTAAGGGATCAGATTGCGCGCATTGTTTTGCCAGACGAAGCCCACTGTTTCCCGTTTATATCGGACAAGATCCTTTTCGGTAAAGGAGAGAAGATCCTTGCCGTCTACAAACAGCTTGCCGGCCGAGGGCCGGTCAAGGCCGCCAAGCATGTTGAGGAGCGTTGATTTTCCGCTGCCGCTATTTCCAATAATGGCCATCAGCTCCCCATCCTCGACATGAAGATCGAGTCCCTGCAGCGCCACCACTTCCAGCTCCGCCGTTTTGTAAATTTTGACGAGACCGTCGCTTTGTATCATGATTACTCCTCTCCCAGCTTAAGCGCCTGGCTGATCCGAATCCGCGACAACCGGTAGCCCAGAATCAACAGTCCTGCCGCAAGCATAAATGCGACAATGCTGTAAAGCTGGATATAATCGCTCAATTGATAGACGATTTTGAACGGCGGCACCTGCTCTCTTGTCGCAAAGGACATTTCGAAGAGCGGAACGAACAGCTTGCTTATGGTATTGCCGATGACAACGCCGATCAGAACGGCTGCACCGGAGGTAAGGAGCTGTTCACTGACCAGCATGCCGATGATTTGCCGGAACGGAATCCCCATCGCACGAAGCACGCCGTACAGCAGCGTGCGGCCGGATAGGGTAAGCAGCCAGAAGATCAGGAAACCGAAGAAGCTGATCAGCATGGAGATGACGAATCCGAGTGTCATGACCCCGTTGATGGCAAGCCTGAACGGATCGTTATTGGAACGGATAAGCTCCTGGCTCGTATCCTGAATGCCCGTCACCGGAATCTTCCGGGTCGAGAGCTCCTCATAAATATCGCCGCTGGTTGTTCCGTCCTTCAGCTTTAGCCATACGCCATACGGCTCGAGAGCCAGATTATTCTGAATCGTGTCCAAGTGGCCGACGACCAGATGCGGACGGGCCGCGGTTTCTCCCTCATCTGCAGCAGGGCTTCCTAATATCGGAAGCGGATTCCAGCCGGGCCAATAATCGATAATTCCGTATACCGTAAACAGCGCTTGATCCAATCCCTCCCATTTCAAACGTATGGGGTCGCCAGGCTTCACGTCATTCGCTTCTGCCAGCGATCTTGATATCAACACCGCTTTTGGGTCGGAGGCGATCAGGTTCAGATAGCTGTTGATATGATGATCGAGCAACCCTGACGGCAGCCAAGCCGTCCGGCCGAAGTCCACCGTATCGATGCCGTACAGCATCGCCGATCCGTCGCCCCCTCTTTCCAAGCTGAATGAAATTTGGTCCTTCCGGAACACCCGGGCAGCCGATTCAACGCCCTCCAGCTCCTTCATGGGAAGAAATGGCGGCTCGGTGTACTGGACCCGCTTGGGTGGGCCTGCTGAAACGTCTGTCTCTCCTTCCCCGCCAACAGGGCCGGATGGACCAGCCATTGGCGGAGGGGCATCGTTCTCCCAAAGGATCGACAAAGCGATGTCCGCGCCAACGGCATACCGGATCTTGTTCTCCATATTCTCATTAATCGTACGCGCTGCGTTTGCGCTGAACAGCCCTGTGGCAACAGTCATGATCAGGAATACCTTGATCGTCAAATATTGCCCGGAGGAACGGCTAATCTGGATCAGTGTGTGATAGATCGCCGGCGACCACCATTTGCGTCCGATCCAATACACGAAACGGATGAACCAGGGATAGATCCGCAGAATGAGCAGTCCGCTGCCCAAGGCGAACAGAGCGGGCATAAGAAACAGCAAAGGATCCACCTGAAGCGCATCGGAATCGAGCGCCAGCTTGCGCAGGTCCTCCTGCCGCTTGTTGAAGCCGTACAGTAAATAGACCGCCAAACCGACAAGAATGAGGTCCAGTCCTGTCTTATGCCAAAAGGACATTCGCGTCAGTTGGTTCATCTGCTGCTTTTGGCCAACGATAGACACCCGCGTCGCGAGAAATGCGGGGATGAGGATTAACAGGATTGCGCACAGGACGGCAGCTGCCGCTACCTTGTAAGCGCTGCTGTTCAAGGTCACATCCAGCGCCGCACGCTGCACGAATTCCAAGAACCCGTTCGACGCACCCAGCAGCTTCGTGAACCACACGCCAAGAAGCGGTCCCACGGCTAACGCCGTCAATCCCAATATCAGATTCTCCGCGGTATAGCTGAGCATAATTTGCAAACGGCTTGCACCGCGGCTGCGAAGCACGGATATATCCGTTTTCTGCCGTTCAATGATCAGATTGGCGGACATGTACAAATAAAAGGCCAGCATAAGCATGACCGGAGAGTAGAGGGAGAGCAGCATGACATCGAGCTTTTCCTTTTTCTCCTTATAAGTCTCCACAGTAGCTAACGAAGGGATATCGACGCTGGAGATGCCGAGCCGCGACTGAAAATAGCTGCGTACGCTGTTGCCTACAGCGGAAAAATGGTCAACATGATCCACTTTCAATTGGTTGTAATCCAGTGCTATGCGCCAATCGAGCGACGATACCTTTATTTTCCCGCCAAAAATAAACTCCTCTTCAAACTGCGAGAACGGGATAAAGAAACCATTGCCCGATGAATTTACGAGAAACGGCAAGTAGCGGTCCGCTTCCGGAGCTGTATCGATAACCCCAACCGGGATGATCCTGAACTGCTCCTTCGTCTGGTTTACAAAGCCAATGATTTCATCGCCGATATCCCTTTTCATATTCAATAGAAACTTTTGCGTAACCAAGGCTTCATAGACCCCGTCGTTCCGGTCAGGATTGGGCATGCGGCCGTCAATTAGCCGGACTCTTTGTTCCAGGTCTGTAACCGCCTTGAAGTTGCCGTATGTATTTTGGGCTTTGATCTCCTGCTCCGTGGCATCAGCGCCGTATACCTTTAGATTTTGGGTAATGCGCATACGGTAGCTCGACAAATCATCCAGTCCCATCCGATTCGGGATATTCTCGACATAGCGATCCGCCTGCTGGATGGCCTGAATCGTCTCCTCATTCATTGTATCGGAGGCAATGGACGTACTAATCCGGACATACCCCGGATAGACGGATAAATCCTGTTGGATCAACTGAAGCTCTTTTTGCAATGTCCGCTGCAAGATGGCATGCGAGTACAGCGGCATGGAGCTGAATAACGCAACACAGATCGCCAGACCGAACCAGAGATTCAGCTGCAGCCATTTGTTGTTGGCCATTTTCCGCAGGATCATTGTCCATAAGGCCATGCTTTCACCCCATTTTCATACTTCAAAGCGAGCGATATTCGGGTTAGTATCAGTTATTTAGAATGACCTGCTGTCCCTCTTCCAGACCGCGGATAATCTCTACTTCGGTCGACGTCATGAGCCCGACTTCAACGTCGATTTCCTTGCGGCGGTCACCCTCTATAACCTGCACATAGGTACGGCCCATATACGAACGGACGCCGGCGCGAGGCAGCACAAGCACATCTTCGCGCTTCTGCAGCGGGATCGTGAAGCTAGCGATGTCTCCAATCTCTGCGGTTTCAAGCCCCTCTTCGATCCCCAGGATCAGCAGCCTGCTGTTGCGTTCGGCTGCAGCCGAATCAGTCGTGAATGGAGCACTGGATGGCGTTTGCAGCACCCTCCCGGTGTATTCCTCATCATTGTATTTGATAGCAACCGGCATATTGACCTGGACCTCCACCAGATCCTTTGTATTGATAGCGGAATAAGCCAGATGGACGCGTGAAGGATCAGCGACGGACAAGAGCGGTTGATAAGCATTAACGTTATCGCCGGCTTTGATCTCACCGATATACGTAACAAGCCCTTCGATCGGCGACAGCAGCTTTGCTTTATCCAGACGGGATTGCAACGCCTCCAACGAGATCCGCTCGCGCTCCACATCGATCTCGCGCAGCCTGATATCACTTCGGTCCGCGCCAGACTGCCTTGCCTGCTCATACAGGATCTGCGCCCGCTCCAGGCTCAGCCTCTGCATCTGCACCTGTGTCTCCAGGTCGCCGGTATCAAGATCGAGGAGCAGGTCGCCGGCTTTGACCGTCTGCCCCAGACTTGCGTGCACCTCTTTCACACGCCCTCCGGTCTCCGTAAAGAACAGAGACTCCGACCGTGCCGCAACAAAATTAGCGGTCCCTGCCAGATTGGTCGCAATGCTTCCCAATTTAACCTCCGCAAGATCGTACGTCTCCTGCGCCGGTTGAACGAGCGGCGGTTCCAGTACCGCATCCTCCACAGGAAGCAAGGCACACCCCGACAGTATAACCGCCGACAAAGCGGCGGCTGCCATAAACTTCAATGAATCCGCTTTCAAATTAGACCAGGGGCGATGCTTTAATCGAGTTCGACACAATTCTACCATCCTCCAATGCGATGACATGATCGACAAGCTCCATTATGCCTGGATCGTGGGTGGTAAGCACTACTGTCATTCCTAAACGTTTCACAAGATCGCGGAACACCTTCATTACCTGCAGTCCCATTCTGCTGTCGAGCTCCGCCGTCGGTTCGTCGGCGATTAGAAGTACCGGTTCATGGGCAATCGCCCGCGCGATTGCGACGCGCTGCTGCTCTCCCCCCGATAGTTCGGTCGGACGGTGCTTCATCCGTTCCTTCATGCCGACCCTCTCCAGCGCCCGTTCTGCCGCCTCACGATTGCCTTTAACCGGCATTCCCGCAATACGCAGCCCGAACTCAACGTTCTCGTAAGCGGACATGAGCCCTATCAAGCCAAACGACTGAAATACGAGCCCGATCTGTTTACGGCGCAGCTCGCTTCGCTCCGAGCCCGAAAGCCCGGCCAAATCCTTCCCGCAAAAATAAACTTGTCCCTCCGTTGGTTCATCCAGTGCGCTCAAAATATTGAGCAATGTCGTTTTTCCCGATCCGGAACGCCCGACCAGGGCAACCATCGATCCTGCCGGGATAACCAGATCGATATCCTCAAGCGCCTTAACGGCACGATTCCCTTTGCCAAATATACGCAAGACACCTATGGTTTGCAATATGGCGTCTCCCGGCAAAGGGGTTTCAGCATTTGCGGCAGCGGGCACGTAGATTCCTCCAAACATCGCAGATGTAAACACTTTAATTTTTTTGTCCGATACCTATTATAGCAAATTATTACAGATTCATGTGTGTTTTTTCAGCCCCTTTTGAAACAAGAAAAGCACCCAGAGGTGCGTCAATTCACAGCAATATTTTGGCTTTGAGCAACCGCTTTTTTCTCAAAAAATGTCTTTGTCTCTCTTATCTCAATAATTTCAACGTTGTTCTTATTAACGAGTCTGCCATTAGTCCCGTACCATTGCTCATGATTCATAATATCTTCAGCTACATTTTGATAGGACTCGTTTTCGATCTCAAACACTTCCTGCCTGCCGCTTATCATCGTAAACGTCACTACATACTTCAAATGATCCACCTCCGAAACGATTCGTCACTTAGCATACTCTTCGATATACACCTTGTATTTCGTTGCCGCTTCGGCCGGGCCGGGATAATCGATTTGCAGTTCCTTTATACTCATCTCTCTGCCAATGCCAATCAGCGTGTCGCCGATGCTCAGCGTTCCGGACCAGGTCGGGATCATTTTCCTCATGTCTTTTCCCGTCAGCTCCATGATCAGCTCGTCCTCATCGTACACATAGATAATGTCTTCGTTCTTAACCATTTGCCCCATGTATCTTCGCCTCCTCAGAATTTAACATCGCTGCAGGGGAAGGGATCCACTTCAATAAAATGAACAACTTGTCTATACTACTTACCCAAAATAGATAAAGTTAAGCTCCCGCAAGTAAACAGACAAAAGCCACTCCCTTGGAGAGTAGCACTCCCAAGAAAGCGGCTTGGGAACGTAAAATTTTAAAAAACAATCAATTGCGTGGCATGCATTGGTATATTTCTATAACATCGATACACAATATATAATGAATTTCTAAGTAATCCATCAGGCGTATACACCGATGATCAGGAGGATGATGATGAAGGCCGTAACTTTCCAAACGCCAATGAATATGCAGGTTAAACAGGTGCCCGATCCAACGCTTCAGAAGAACAAAGACGATATTATCGTCCGGATTACGTCAACGGCCATTTGCGGTTCCGATCTCCATATTTATCAAGGTGCTGTTCAGGCCCAACCAAATTATGTAATCGGCCATGAACCGATGGGCATCGTCGAAGAAGTAGGACCTGAGGTGACACGCGTCAAAAAAGGCGACCGCGTCGTACTGCCGTTCAATATCTCATGCGGTCAATGCCATTACTGCCAGCATGAAATGGAAAGCCAATGTGACAACTCCAATCCCAATCCGCAGGTCGATACTGGCGCTTATTTTGGTTTTACCGAGCGATATGGGAATTATCAAGGCGGACAAGCTGAATTACTGTATGTACCTTACGGTAATTTCATGCCGTTTGTCATTCCGGAATCTTGTGAATTAGAAGATGAGAAGCTGCTGTTTATGTCTGATGTACTGCCTACCGCATATTGGAGCGTGGACAACGCAGGCGTGAAGCAAGGCGATACCGTTGTAGTCCTTGGCTGCGGCCCTGTCGGCTTAATGGCACAGAAATTTGCCTGGATGAAAGGGGCAAAACGAGTCATTGCGGTTGATAATCTCCCTTACCGGCTGAATTATGCCAAAAAAATAAACAACGTCGAAATTATCAATTTTGAGGATTTCCCTGATACGGGTACACATATTAGAGAAATCACAAGCGGAGGAGCCGATGCTGTCATTGATTGCGTCGGTATGGACGGCAAGAAGACACCAGTGGAGGCGGAAGAGCAGAAGGCTAAGCTGGTTGGCGGAACGCTGAGCGCAGTCAATATTGCGATGAACGCCGTTAAGAAATTCGGTACCATTCAAATGACAGGCGTATATGGCTCCAAATATAATCAATTCATGTTCGGCAATTTGTGGGAAAGAAATATTACGATCAAAATGGGACAAGCACCCGTTATCCACTATATGCCGATGCTGTTCCAAAAGATTACGGCAGGGGAGTTCGATCCAACGGAGATCATTACGCACAGGGTGCCGATGGATCAAGCACATGATGCGTATAACACCTTTTATAACCATCAGGATGAATGCATCAAATTCGTGTTGAAACCATAGTACAGGTATAACAGATCCCCCTTTGGCAGAATATTGCTGCTGAATGGGGATTTTTTGCATACGACCTCGCTCCCGCCTGAATGTTGAGTCTGTTTTAAACGACCATTCACACCATTCACATTCTGAATATGGTAAATACCTTTAATGACATGCTTGCCAACGTCAGACTTAATGCGATAATGTTCCAAACCTTTCTCTTCTGCACAATTTTAGCAGATTTACGCAGGGAGTATCCTTTTAATTTCGACAATGATGTGATCCGCTGCTTCTTCGTGATCCTGATTTCCCCTTTGTTTTCGCATCATACTGTACACACCAAAGCTCAACTCCTTAATAAATTCCGATCAAGAAGCCCACGAAGGAGCCCCTAGAATAAACTATATTCGTCAACGTGGATATCAATCAGGCAAGTGATCACCAGACCGAGAAGCAATTACAGCAGTTACCGCATTCTTGAACATTTGAACCCGTCGTTTCAGTAATATTCATCATTACAGTGCAAGAAAAGTATTGAGCGGATTTTTTTGTCTATGAGAACACAAAAAGAACCACGTCCAGGGGACGTGGTTGAGCTTATTCGATAAACCCAAATGATGAGCATTAGAACTTTTTTTGTGGCGGGGGTATCCGATTCCGTGGCGGGTGTCCTCCCTTCCCCTTCGGACACCCCTCGCCCCTATTTGTTCTAACTCATCATATGAAGGGTTTATCGACACTCACGATATCTGAATGCCGCTCAAACTGGCGCCTTTTACAAATAATCGTTCGATGTTCTTTGCAACAGTTGGATCAGGTATCAACGGCGGTGCTTGATGCGGTTTAACACGGGCGTCAATAATAACATTATCGCAAGCCCAATGCTTATTTTCATAGTAACTGTTCACACCATAAATATCATGGGAAGGATTGCTGCGCGTGAATGTAACCCAAAGGAAATTGTTAATCTCCGCACTTATAAACCGGCTGTCATCACATAGAATGATCATCGGACAAGAAGACAGCTGGCCTTTTGCCTGAATGGCCTCGCATAACCCTTTTAACTCCTGCTGCGCTTCGGTGTAATTTATGAATTTGGACCCTTGGATGGCTACGATGCCCGGCATCACCAAAGATGCATTTGCAAACCCCTGCAGCCCATTCAAAATGTCTGGGACCTCTGTGCACAAATCCCTTTTTTTATCTCCAACAGCTGCGAATACAACCTTACTGCCGGTGTTTAACCCGGTTCCTGAATAGTCAAGGGTATCGATTGTCGTATTGGTTTGAAAATGAATGTCGCGATGAAGATCGATACGCTCCAGGATATACGTTAAAAAATCCTCGACATGATGCGTGCTTAATGCCCGATTCTCCTCTGCCGTAATGAATAAGTACTTGGCTAAGCTCAGCTGTCCCGTTCCTAAAATCCGGTTGGCGATGGTGAGAAGCTCGGCCGGCTGTTTAATTTGTTGATAAGGAGTATAACGCTCGCTGCCAATCGCAAAGAGCAATGGATGTACGCCTGCAGCATCAACTGCGTGAACTTCCTTTACCCCTGGGATTTCCTGCCTGATCGCATCCCCTGTCAGCTCATGAATTAACTCGCCGAATGCGGTGTCTTCTTGAGGCGGCCGGCCTACGACGGTAAACGGAAATATGCCGCCTTGTTTAGCATACACTTTATGCACTCGCATGACAGGAAAAGGATGTGTAAGGCTGTAATAGCCCAAATGATCGCCAAAAGGGCCCTCAGGTTTCGTCTCGCCCGGATGGATTTCCCCTGTAATTACAAAATCGGCATCATGGCTGATACAGTAACCATCGACATAGCTGTAGCGGAAACGGCGCCCTGAAAGCAGGCCCGCGAAGGTCAACTCACTCATGCCTTCCGGCAAAGGCATAACGGCTGACAGCGTGTGCGCTGGAGGACCGCCTATAAATATACTCACTTTAAGCGGGACGCCTTGTTTGTTAGCTTTGTCCTGATGAACACCGATGCCGCGGTGAATCTGGTAATGGATTCCGACTTCCTTGTTCATTTCATATTCGTTGCCGCTTAGTTGAACACGGTACATACCGAGATTGGAATTCATAATTCCCGGCTTTTCGGGATCTTCCGAATACACTTGGGGCAGGGTGACAAAAGCGCCTCCATCCTCTTGCCAGTGTTTAATGAGAGGAAGGTCGCATACTTGGATTTCCTGAAACCCGGCGGGCAGGCTGCCCGATTTTTTTGACGGTAGAGCTTTACTTGCCGCGAGTCCCGTTCCAATGTATTTAAAAGGATTTTTGAGCGCTTTAACGGGATCGTTGCGCAAAGCGATTACTTTTTGTACCGATTCCAATGTATCTCGAAATATAAACTTACTCCGCTCAACGGTCCCGAAAAGATTGGATACCGCACGATATTTCGAACCTTTAACATGTTCAAATAATAATGCAGGGCCGCCGGCCTCAAAAACTTTCATATGAATCGCGGCCATTTCAAGATTAGGATCTACTTCTTCGTGAATACGAATCAAATGTCCATGCTTTTCTAAATCGTTGATACATTCTTCTAAATTGCTGTATATCATATGTTTGCTCCAATCTCCAGAATCTGTGAACATATTTCCAATTCCGTATGCGGGGTCACTTTCAAATTTATTATTCCCAAAATGTTTACGGACTACAGGATGTCTCACTATATTATCAATGAGTTCAAATCCCAGGTCAACGAAGTTATCCAGCACCCTATTATTATCGCATGGTTGGTCCATTGAAAGGAGTGCGAAATAGAAAAAGAGCCGGCATTCTACTTTGAATGCTGACTCTTCTATTAATTTGCTGCGCCTCGTATTCCCTGACCTGAGAATTTTGGACAGCGTTAAATTACAGATTAAAACTGCCAAGGCATCTCATCGGATGAATATATAAAGAATATATGGTCTGATCGTGGATCACTCTCCGTAATTCCAGGCTCTGATACCACACTTGCAAAGACCGGCTTTGACCTCGCAAGTTAGCCGCTTCTGCTCTCCGGCGGCTCATCGACAATCGGATGGCGGATTTCGACTCTAAATCCTGTTTCCGGATTCGGATGCACCAGCAGTCCGTACTTATATCCAAAATGCAGCTGCAGCCGTTTATGAACATTCACTAATCCGATGCCGCCAATCCCATCCTTCTCAGGAGGGTTGTCCAGATCAAGTAATGGTCCGCCCTGATATCCAGGCCCATTGTCTTCAATAATGAAGACAATTTCATTGCCATCCCGTTTCACGGTCAGCTTAATTTTTCCTTTTCCTTCCGGAAGCTTGCTGATGCCATGCTTCACCGCATTCTCCATAATCGGCTGCAAAATGAGTTTAATGATCTTTCGTTTGCGAATATCCAATCCGATATGGCTGAACACCTCAAATGACCGGTTGCTCCGGAGAAGCTCAATGTCAAGGTAAGTTCGCGCATGCTCAATTTCCCGCTCCACAGTCGTCCATTCTTCTCCATTGTTCAGGCTGAACCTGAGCAGGCTGGATAATTTGGTGACCATCGCGGCAATCGTGTGCTGATTGCTGTATTCAGCCATCCATTTAATCGCATCCAGCGTGTTATAAAAGAAGTGGGGGTTGATCTGATGATTCAAGGTCTGCAACTCCAGCTGTCTTTTATCAGCCTCCATGCCCTTTGTCATGTGGAGCAGTTCCAGCATGCCCGAGACCATCTGATTGTAGCCGCGTACAAGCTGGCCGATTTCATCCCGCCTCTCTTTATACAGTGCAAACGGATTGAGCAGTCCCCGCTTCACTTCATTCATATGCAGAACCAGATTTTTAATCGGGATGGTAAAGGTACGCACAAGCACAACAAGCAGTAAGGTAACCACAACCATGCTGATGATAACAATCCAGATCGTGAAATCCTTGATTTGATACACCTTTCCTGCAAGCTCATTATTAGGAACAGCCGCAACGATCTTCCATCCGTCCCGATTCAGCTGCATTTGCCCCATTTGCCAGTCCTTCATCGGAAAATACGCTTCATATTCAAACTTCTTATTATAGAAGCTTGTATCGGTATCGGAAATAATATGGTTACCGCTATCCACGATCATCACTTTATAGTTCTTAAACGAAGACGGGAAAACGATCCCCCCGCGGACTAAATATTCCGGGATCTCTAACTTGAGAATCCCAATTGCATTGAAGCTGGCATCTCTGATGAATGCCGCATAGGTGAACACCGGACTAGCCATAGCCCGATCCCATTCATGAATCCAAACCCCCCGGTCTCCCGTTGCATAAATCAGATCGGAAAACTTCCGGTAAGACTCCGAATCATTCGTTATTACATTCATACGGTAAGCGCTGGTTAGCTTGAGTTGAAGCCTTGGCTCCACCACGGAGAATGGAACTTTTTCCGCTTCGTCAGCAGCGTAATAGGTTGCCAGATAGCTGCGAATTTCTGCTGACGTGCCCAAACGGCGCGCTTCCTCTTCCACGCTGACCAATATTCGTCTGACCTGTGTTGCATTTAGTCCAAGGTTGTCCTGAAGAAACTGGGCCGTGATGGATTCGATCTGCTCCTTGGATTTCGTAAATGACAGCAAGCCCAGCACTGCGATCGGGATTAACATCGATAAAGTCATAATCAGAAGCATTTTGTTGAACAGCGTATTTAAATTTCTTCTCTTCCTCATTTGCCGTACCTGAACTCTTTCGGCGTTTCGCCTGTTTTCTTTTTGAACAGCGTGCCGAAATACTGTAAGTCGTTGTAGCCAACCGCAGTGGAAATCTCATAAACTTTCATGCTTGTATCTCTCAGGAGCGTCTTCGCGCGATTAATCCGAAAATCGGCAAGATATTCGGTGAAGGTCTGTCCGGTTTCTTTCTTGAACAGCTGGCTTAGCCACACGGGATGGATCGAGATCTCTTCCGCGATTCTGCTTAATGTAATATCCTCCATATAGCTGGCGGAGATTTTCTCTAATGCACGCTCGACAATTGCATTGATCTTCGGAGTGAACAGCTTTCGGGATACCGATATGAGATGGTCGCTCAAGACATGCTGATAATCTTGAATCGTGCTGCACTCCTCGAGCGTCTCCCAGAGCTTCATCGGAATTTCGCCGGAGTAATCGCTCTTCAGACCCCTCAGGCTGTCATGAACTTCCGATAGGTAATTTAAGATGCCGCGAATGATATCCCTGCCGCTTTCCGTCCCTTCGAGCATTACCATTTCCCGGATGAATTGATTGACGGCCCGTGTAATCGACTCCTCGTTCTGTTCACATAACAATGAAGCCATCTGCTCCGGTGTCATATAACCGATGGATTCCGAGGAATCGCATTCGCTTGACATCTCCGAAGGACCGGATAAAGAATGGATCCGAAAAGCTCTCATCGCATCCAGATAAGCGAGATGGATATGCTCAAAAAACTCCATCTTGGCGCTGAGTCCTATAGCCAGCTCAATCTTCTGGAACCTTCTCACATTATAGATTACCGATTCCATAAGCTCAGGAACATGATCATTCCCGGTTATAACGATCCATCGATGCTTTAAATCTTTGAAAAATACCGTCTGTGTACATTCCCTCAACACTTCAGCCAGGATATTGCCAATCGCAAAGGTTTGCAGCGCATAATTGCGCCCGCTCGGCTTGCCGTCCGGATAACCCTTGGTATCAAGTACAAAAATCGAATAGCTCTGTTCCGCAAGCCATTCCAGGTTCCATAGCTTTAATCTTTGATAGTTATGCTCGTCAAGCGGGGTATGCTTCATGCAAAAATCCGTCAAATAGTTATCGCGCATCAACTGATTGCCCATCCGGGCAAACGTATGCTGCTGCTGCTGATAATTGCTCTGTTCTTTTTCCTGCTGGATCAACAGCAGCGCCTTGCGGATTTTCTCAGAGAACTCCATCGTTTGGAATGGCTTCAGCAAATAATCGACAGCCCCGAAGCGAATGCTTCTCTGCGCATACTCGAAATCATTGTAACCGCTTACGATTATGATTTTAGGCCGGTAGTGCTCACCAATCGAATGCTCGATAAGATCCAATCCTGTCATACCTGGCAGCATAATGTCCGTAACGATTAACTCCGGCTTATGCTCCGAAATGATTTCCATTGCCTCTTCAGCAAAATTTGAAGTAAATAATGATACTTCCGTATCCATACCTTCGAAGGCTCTTTTCATCCCCATCAATGAATTCGGCTCATCTTCCACTAGAATGACTTTCAACTGGGCCTCCCCCTTGCACCTGGAATCATGGATAAACTATGAATACGGGCAAACGTATTATTATCATCATTACACCAATGAATCAAAAAATGAAGAGGTAAAAAATGACAACCCCTTCGCTGTACAAAGCTGTATGCAAGTTAAAATTGATCATAGGAAAGCACCCCTGGAAGGATCCGTTCAAAGGGTGCATCACTCTCGAAAAAATGAAACTGGAATGACTTATATTCAACGCTTAAGACGATGGTTTTTTACCAAACGCAACCGCCAGAATGATAATCGCACCGCTGACAATCATCTGCTGACTTACACTAAGTCCCATAATAATGAGCCCGTTATTAATGGTCCCGATCAGCAGGGAACCGATCATCGTACCGATGATTGTACCCGCGCCGCCGAAGAGGCTGGTCCCTCCCAAGATAACCGCAGCGATCGCGCTGAGCTCATCGCCCTGTCCAAAGCTGTAACGCGCACTTTGCATCATGCCGGCATAGAGCATGCCTGCAATCGCCGCAGCGCCGCCGGAAAGCAGGAACGCATAAAACTTGATACGCTTCGTATTAACGCCCGAATACTCTGCAGCAAGCCGGTTGCCGCCCGTGGCCAGCACCTCGCGCCCGAATGGGGTATGCTTGAGGGCGTAATGCCCTGCTCCCAGGAACACCAGAGACCATAACAATAAGACGGGGATGGAGCCTAAGTTGCCGGAGCCGAACCAGAAGTTGAAGCTCTCGTTCTTGACGACTACAGGATTGGTATTCGTCAGCCACATATCAACACCGCGCAGCAGCTGCATCATTCCCAAGGTGACAAGGAACGAAGGAATGCCTACTTTCGTAACAAGGATACCGTTGATAGCGCCAATCAGCAGACCGGCCAACAGACCAGCGATAACCCCTACAGCCATTCCGTATCCGGCATCCATGGCCATGGCCGAGATCAGAGCGGAGAACGCCGTCGTCGAGCCAATCGATAAATCCAGCTCCCCCGCTGAGATGACGAAGGTCATTGCAACGGCCATAATTGAAATCATAGTAGTAGCCCGAACGATGTTAAACAGGTTAGATGGATTGAAAAAGCCGTCACCCGAAATCGTAAAAGCGAAGAAGATCAGTACGATCGCGAATGCAATATAAACAAAGTAATCTCTCCAATTCAAAACAAATTGAAAACGAGACATCGGAGCCGTCTCCATGTTTTTAATATCCTTGGATTGCATGATGCAGAACCTCCTCTGTCTGAATATCCCGACGATATATATCTTTTATGATTTCGCCGTTAAATAACACTAGAATTCTATCGGCTATCGCCAGAAGTTCCTGCAATTCGGAGGAAATGACAAGAACGGATATTCCTCTGTCGGCAAGCTCACGGACGATCTCAACAATTTCCGATTTTGCGCCTATATCTACACCAATCGTAGGTTCATCCAGGATCAGCAGGCTCGGATTTTTAGCCAGCCATTTCGCCAGCACGATTTTTTGTTGATTCCCGCCGGACAGCAGCTTCACAATTTTCTCCGGGCCGTCCGTTTTAATATTCAGCTTATCAATAAACTGGTTCGTCATTTTCGTTCCGGCAAAATCATTTACAAATAAATGTTTGGATAATTGATAGATGTTTGTAAGCATGATGTTGCTTCGAACCGTATGATCCAGGATCAACCCTTGCTTGCGCCGATTCTCCGGAACTAGAGCAACCCCTTGCCTGATTGCATCCCGAACGTCCTTGATTTTCTTCCCTTGGATAAGGATGTCTCCCGCTTCGGGCTTGCGCATACCGAAGATCGCTTCCGCAATTTCCGTTCTTCCGCTCCCCATCAAACCTGCCAAGCCTACAATCTCCCCTGGACGAAGATCAAAGCTTACATTCCTCACTCTGCTTCCGTAAGCCAGATTCCGCACCTTTACAACAGGCTCTTGATCAAGCTCATATTGCCTTTCCTTCCATTCGAACGAGGCTGTCTCTTTGCCCAGCATGGACTCTATAACCTGGTCCATCGAGATCTGGCTGCACTCCTCCGTCAAGACGTTCTGTCCGTCCTTCATAACCGTGATACGATCACAGATTTCAAAAATTTCCGCCATTCGATGAGAAATATATACAATTGATATTCCCGCTTGTTTAAGACGGCCCACTAATTGAAACAGGGAACGGGTTTCACTTTCCGATAAGGAAGCCGTGGGCTCATCCATCACGAGAATTCGAGCGTTTTTCGATAACGCTTTGGCAATCTCTACCATCTGCCAGTAACCGACGCTAAGCGAGTCAACCGTAACATTAGGATCAATGTCGACCTCGAGTTCATCGAGAATGGCCTGGGATCTCTTCACCATCTCTTTTCCGTTGATCGTATAGGGGATGCCTCTTCTGGGCTCGTGTTTCAAAAATATATTCTCTGCAACTGTAAGCGTCGGGATCAGGCTGAACTCCTGGAAAATCATTGCGATACCTTTGCGTTCGGCATCCTTCGGCTTGAGGAACTCCACCTTTTCGCCTTCCAATGTAATGGTTCCGGAATCTTTGGTGTATACACCGGTAAGAATTTTCATCAGCGTTGATTTCCCTGCGCCGTTGCCTCCCATCAGGGCATGAACCTCACCTTTGCGCAGTTCAAAGCGTGCATTTTTCAAGACAGGCACACGACTGAACGATTTGTTGATGTTCTCCATTTCAAGTATGTGTGGGATCGTCATAGTCTCACCGCCTACATAATTAAATGGCCGGCATGGCAGAAGCGCTCACCTCCGCCATGCCGTGGCCATTCTTATTTTTTCAATGCTTCCAGAATATCTGCCGGTGCATCCTTGTGATAAATCACCTTATATGACTCTTCAAGGTTATCCCGGTTAACAGCGAGCGAAGGAACCGCAACATAAGCCGGCGTCGGCTCTCCGATCATCGCAAGTGCAGCCAATTTCGCTTCCGCAACGCCTTGGTCAAATGGACGCTGTGATCCAATACCGGCGATGAAGCCGTTTTGTGCCATGTTCAAGGCAGCTTCATTGCCAAGGTTTTCGTTCGTAATCTTGAATTTCTCCGGAGACTTTCCTGCAACACGAGCGGCTGCTACAGCACCCATGGCCGGTACATCCCAGCTGCCATAAATCCCTTTTAAGTTCGGATATTTTGTAATAATAGCTGCAGCTACTTCCTGTGAACGGTTCGGGTCTTGGAAGCCTTGTGCTTCAACCAATTTGATATTAGGATGTTTTGCTGCCAGACGAGCTACGAACCCTTGATAGCGCTGGTTAGTTACATAGAAGTTCGGTGCATAATAGAGAGCCGCCACTTCACCTTCGCCGCCGATCGCCTTCGCTAATTCATCCGCAATGTTCATTCCAAGGCCGAAGCTGTCTGCGGATACGACAGAAACATAGTCCTTGCCCGCCTCCATACCTTCTGCAGGCTGGTCCATAAAGACAATTTTTGTGCCTTGATCAGCAAGTGATTTGTATGCATTCGCCGTTGTTTGCGCATTCAGTGGAATACTTACCAGAATGTCCGGCTTCTTGCCTGAAATCGCTTGAAGATCGGAAATTTGCGTCGTATCCTTGAAGTTAGCATTTGTTTCAGCCACAACTTCGATGCCGAGATTGCCGAATTCCGACTTTAAGCCGGCGAGCTGCTGCTCGGACCAGTCATCGCCCAAGAACCCCATGGCAATAGCTGCAGTGAATTTTCCTTCCTTGATCTTGGCAGCCTGTTCGTCAGTAATCACAATGTCACTGGCATTCGTCGCCTCTTCACCATTTGGGCCGCTGCTTACGATCATATCGGAAGCATTATCCAATTTAACCGCTTCCAATTGTGCGGCATTAGGTTCCTGGTACCATGGCGGTTGCTTTACCCCCGCAATATTGCTGCCATTTGCTTCAGATGTCCCGGATGTGTTAGCGCTTGCATTACCGGCTTCAGCCGATGCCCCATCCGTGTTACCGGTGTTTGTACCGCCCGTATTGCCGCAAGCCGTGGTGATGAAAAGTAACACAGTAACGATGCTGATAAGAACCCGCTTCTTTGTTTTCATTTTTCTGCCCCCCTCGATTGTCGGTAGAATTAGAATCTGCAACATCACGCCACTTCATGTGACGTGATGTTAAGTTGAAACGACTTATGAAAATGTTATTATTTGCTGATGAAGTTCAGCAGCACTTCGCTCAGCTCGTTCGGGCATTCTTCTGCCAATTGGTGGCCCCAAGGCAAGCTTGCTTCCTCTACGTTCTCCGCAACCAGCTTCATCTCGCGTGTATTCTCATCACCAATGAAGTATGTGCTTCCAAGTGCGAGTACCGGCATTTTCAGCTTGTTGTCCATTGCTGTCTTGAAGAATGCCGCATCCTGGAATGTCGCGCGGTAAACTTCGAACATCGCCCGCAGTCCGCCCGGTGCAGCATAGCAGCGTACATACTCTGCAATGGATTCTTCGGAAACAGCGGTAGGATCATAACACTCATGACGGATGAAATGAGAGAAGTACAGCATTTCCCGACCAGAGATAAGCAGTTCTGGAAAATCACGTACATTGTAAAAGTTGATGTGCCAGATCCAGTGGTTCGTGCGCACGTTCTCTTCCGTCAGGTGCGACCAATCTTCCAGCCCGAATCCAGGGAGAAGCATTTCTTGATATACGAACTTCTTCACCCGCTCTTGATACTTCATTGCGAGCGCCATACCTACCGCCGCTCCCCAGTCTTCACCGACAAGGAAGAACTTCTCGTGTCCGAGAGCCGTCATCAGTTGAGCGATATCTTCTGCCATGTTAGGCATATCATAACCGGTCAAAGTCCGAGCCGAGTCGCCGAAACCGCGAAGGTCTGGAACGATTACCTTGTATTTATGTGACAACTGTGGCAATACGTTGCGCCAGTAGTAGGAGGTTTTCGGTACACCGTGCAGCAGGACAATCGGCTCGCCTTCTCCAGCAGTATAATAATGAAGGCGGACACCATTTACGGTTTCGCGACCATGAGTGACAGGATTTCCATTGTGATCAACAATCTTTTGAGCCATTTTTTTCTCCTCTTTTCTTCTGGGTTATTGTAAGAAAGTATTGAGAAATGTCCGTTTGGGGCTGTATTCTCTTATGTCCTTCTCACAATTCAATCATACCTGTACCGGCCATTTCTTTTAACATGAGGCATATAATGTTTCTCAAGGTTGTCATAGTGTGTTTGATAAAAAGAGTCTTTATACTGATTTTTTTTGGATATTGATGGGAGTACAAGGAGAAGGATTGGGGTAGCAAGCATAAAAAAACACGCCTTAATTTGGCGTGTTTTTCATATTACTGCATATTCATCCCGAATGCTTCCGCGATCAGCCTGTAGGAATGAATTCGCGCGTTCTCGTCGTATATTGGACTGTTGATGAGAATCTCTTCAACATTGTAATCCTTGCTCATCTTAAGCAATTGCTCCTTCACCCGATCCGGTGTACCGATAATCCTCCGCTGGCGAGTTTGCTGAATATGCAGCAGATCCATCTCCGTGTATGGATAATCAAGTGCAGTCTGCACAGAAGGCAGGAACGGAACCTCCCGACCAGTTCGAATACCGAGGAATAACAAATCTCCGCTCAACGCCAACCGGTTCGCTTCTTCTTCCGTTTCAGCGCAGATCGCAAGTGTTGCAATCATCGAGCGCGGACGATCCTTCAAAACGTTGTTGGGCTCGAAATGCTCGTTATAATACTTTGTCGCCTCTTCTCCCCCAGGCGTCCCAAAGAATTCCGCGAACGCGTAAGAAGTACCCAGCATCGCCGCAATTCTCGCACTCTCGCCACTGGAACCGAGCAGCCATATTTCAGGAGCCGTCGAAATCACTGGAGATGCCAGCAGTTTCTCGAAGGGGTGTCCAGCAGGCATGGAATCATGCAAATAGCCGATAATATCAAGCACTTGCTGAGGGTATTTATTCACATCAACGTACTTATCCTGCTGCAAAGCTCTCGTAGCAAGTGGCGTACCACCCGGCGCCCTACCCAGACCCAGGTCAATGCGGCCGGGATGGAGTGCCTCAAGCAACCGAAAATTCTCTGCAACTTTGTACGCGCTGTAATGCGGGAGCATGATGCCGCCAGAACCTACACGAATACGTGAGGTAGCTGCTGCTAAATGGGCAATCAACACCTCAGGACTCGAGAAAGCCAGAGCAGGCATGGAATGATGTTCGGACACCCAAAACCGGGAATAACCTAGAGCCTCCGTTGCTTGAATGAGACGAGTCGATTGCTGCAGTCCTTCTGCGGCTGTTCTGCCTTCTGAGACATATACCTGGTCAAGTACGCCTAATTTAATCATAATGAATACAACTCCTCTGCTTGCACTCATTATAACATCAGCATCATTGTAAAGAAAAATTAAGGTATAGCCAAAGGGGATGTATGAATCCTGATTTAATGGCTGACGAAGCCTGTTCGACCGACGATTTATTAAATCACGCAGGATCTCGATCTCTAATGCTTGTTCACCAAGCAATTTTTTCAATTGATCATTTTACCGGGCAAGCACCTTGGATTCTAACGGCGTTATCCCATCATGTGAAGTGACCTCGTATTTACCTTCTTCAAATTCCTTCACCCAACGATGGAGCATGTTGGAAGCAATCTCTAATGAGCCACCATTTGCTAGTCAGCTGCGAGGCGTCGCCCCTATCTCGATAAGACTCACACCGTCTAATTGTTCCTAAATGGGCTAGGCACGCGTTATGAAAAAAAGTAGTATCCTTTACTTATCACCCGCTGTTGATGGTGTGAGCAGCTCTTCGACAACCCATGGAAGCAAGCGATCCAGGAATCTCTCGGAGATGCGATTCGTCATTGTCCCAACGTGTCTCGAACAATCCACGGATGTGGCCAACAATGTTCCGCGAGTGCTGACCCGGTCGATGTACAGTACTGAGCCGCCATCCGGGGTGGCTAGGAGCGTCTGGACACCGGCAGGTGGATGAAAGACACCATGAAAGTGCAAGATATCCTCGAGCCCTATATGCCTGTGGAAACTATGATCGGGGCTTTGGATAAGCAGTTTCCCGGATTCCGGTTTCATCACCGGCCGAAACTCCCAGTCGAGGCCAGGGAGCCACGAAAGCGGTTGGTCACCGAATATGAGCACCGTACCACCCTGGTCTAAGAATTTACAAATCTGGTCAGATGAAGCCTGCAGCCTCAAGTGATGCAAGCCTTCAGGGATCAATAGCCCGTCGAACTTGCTAAGGTCAGTGGAAGGCAGGTCTGTCAAGTGTATGGTCCCCGCTAGCCAACGGCTGTACTTGGGCCGGTTTAGAACCGCATATTCCGGCAATGATCCGCCATACAGTATGGCCAAACGGCTCATTGTTGGGCCTCCTTCCAAAACCACGAAAGGAGCTGCGGTACAATCCATCGGCCCGGTCCCTCTGAAGCCCCATAGCCCAGCAAAGAGTGGCCTGTATGAACCAGGATGACCCCGCCTGTGCTGACTCTATCCACATAAACGACGGCTCCGCCGTCGGCATGAGAAATGAGGACCTCGACTCCTTCGGGGGCAGGATGATACCCATAAGCAAAGTTGTTTCCCATATCCTCAGGTTTGATCCCCTCGAAAATCGGATGTTGAGCCACGATTAAGGCCCTTTCGGTGATGGCGCCATCTTCACAAGAAACAAACGGCTGCGCGCCCGGCAGCCACTCGCGGAACAGTCCCCCGCTGAAAGCTACCACCTTACCAGCATCAAGGAACTTTCGAATAGAATCTCTTTCCTGATACAGGAAGTCTTGGTCTACTCTGTCCGATACGATAAGTCCGCAGAACTGGCTGAGGTCCACTTTTCCCAAATCGTATACGTCAATGGGCACGAGTTCCATCGTCGACAAGAGCTCATCGCGGTCAGCTACAGTCGTGGCGGTTTGCCATTTACTGAAAACGTGATCCCAATCGATCTCGCCTTTGGGAATCATAACTCCGGCTAAAACCTGGTGCATTCGTAAGTAACAACACATAAATATTTCCTCCTTAATAAGTGAGCATTCATCTATCTTTTAGCGCTAATACCTACAAAAATTAAATCCTCTCGCAACTTTGGGTTCATTTTGCCGTCAGCTCCACAGGGTTCGAACTCTGTATAGCAGGCATGAATCGCATCGCCGCTTGCATTAAAGCCCGGGTATAGGGATGGCGGGGACGTTCAATGACTTCATTTGCCAAGCCCTGCTCTACAATTCGCCCTTCGCTCAAGACTAGAAGACGGTCGCAAAATCTATGGGCGAGAGCAAGATCATGTGTAATATACAGGTAAGCAATCCCATGTCGTTCCCTAAGGCGTTTCATCAAATCGATCAGCTCCAACCGTAGAGAGACATCAAGCATGGACGTAGGCTCATCAGCGATAATTAGACGCGGCCGCAGAATCAATGCCCTTGCAAGAGCCACACGCTGACGTTGTCCGCCTGAGAGCTCGTGAGGATAACGATTTATGAAAAGGCTGCTTGGCGCCAAGGCGACCTCGGCAAGCGCATCTTCGACAAGCTCTCGACGCTTTTTTCTGTCATAACGGTGAATTCGATGGATGATTAAAGGTTCTGCAACGATTTCCTCCACCGTCAAACCTTGAGCCAGAGAGTCATAGGGATCCTGAAAAACCATCTGCATAAACCGCCTCATGGCCTGCCTTTCTCTAGCGGTAACTTGTTCAAGATCCCGTCCTTCGAATAAGATGCTCCCGCAGTCCTGACGTTCAAGTCCCATGATCAGCCGTGCGAGCGTGCTTTTTCCTGTGCCGCTGCCCCCGATAAGCCCTACTACCTCGGCTCTATGAATGAAACATTCTACATCTTTGAGGACCATTGACCGCTCTAATCGCGCTCCATGTCTATCAAAAGATTTACGAATCTCTTTAAGCTGCAAAATGGGTTCTCCCTGAGAAGATATAACATCAACAGACATCCCCGTGCTCCTTTCCAACGTGCTTTCCAAATCACAGCTTCCATCTTTTACAATCAAGAGAACGGAATAGTATGCTTGCTCTTCAAACGTGGTAAAGCTGCTTGAAGCCGCTGTGAATATGGATGATTGGGATGAAACACCCCCGAGTTCACGCTGCTTTGATCAACGATTTTTCCTTCCAGCATGATCGCAATCCGGTCCGCTACACTCAAAACAACAGAGAGATCGTGGGAAATGAAAATCATCGCCAACTCCAGTCGTGATTGCAGATCAGTCAACAGTTCAAGGATTTCCGCTTGCACGATGACGTCGAGGCCGGTGGTTGGCTCATCGGCGATGACAAGACTCGGATTATTTGCCAAAGCGATCGCAATCACCACTCGCTGGCGCATGCCTCCGCTCAACTCATGGGGATAAGCCCGAGCCCTATCTGGTGTTATGCCAACTAATTGAAGCAAATGATTGGCCCGTATTCTTGCCTCACTCCGTCTTATTTTCTGGTGCGCGAGAATAGCCTCGACTAACTGCTTTTGTACCGTGTAGACCGGATTCAGTGCATTCATTGCCGCCTGAGGAATGAGAGCAATTCGATTGTTCCGTAATCTCTTAAGCTCCGCCGCATCTAACGAAGCCAGATCGTTTCCTGCAAAAAGCATACGGCCGCCAGTTAATCTGCCGGGCGGTTTGAGCAGCTGCATCAATGCCGCTGCCATCGTTGTTTTACCGCTTCCTGATTCCCCGACTATACCCAGCACCTCTCCCCGGCGAACGGAAAAGCTGACCGAATCCACCGCACGAATGGCTCCATTCGCTGTTACGTATTCAACGGATAATTGTTGTACGGAAAGAAGCGGCTCGGGAGATTCAGGATCTTGTTCTTGAGGTTCCCTCTTCAATGGCCGGACTTTGTTGGCTGACCGCTCGGAGGCGCCGAATCTCCATGAGGTGCGCAGCCTCGGTCTAACACGTTCTTCCAGCGCATAACCCAGTAACGAAAAAGACAGCACCGACAACGTAATGCATATGCCAGGAGGAAGCAACCACCATAGCCAGGCATCCGTAAGGAATGCACTGCGGGAATTAGCGTAAAACAGCATCATCCCCCAGCTTTTCACCGTCGGATCGCCAAGCCCCAAAAAGCTAAGCGAGGTTTCCATCAAAATACCCGTATTGGCTGCCCGTACAAATTGCGGAATGATTAGCGGTGTCACATTCGGCAACAAATGCCGCCGTAAAATGTATCTCCCGCCCGCACCGATTGCCTCGGCCGCTTCGACAAAGCCCCGCCGGCGTGCCGTAAGCACCTGCGAGCGCAGTTCGCGCGCCATCGGAGCCCAAATAACCAATGCAATTACCAGAATCTGAGTAATCAGACCTGGTCCGAGGAATACCGCCACCACAATCATCAAGGGCAGAAAAGGCAATGTCAGCTTTACATCCACTAACCGCATCAATATCGTTTCAGCCCATCCTCCGAAATAACCTGCGACCAAACCTGCAATCACACCGAACAACGTTGCTATCAGCGCGGAGACAACGCCAACAAGCAAGGAGACGCGAGCACTCATGATCAATTCGCTGAAAATATCCTGTCCAATATCATTGGTGCCCAGCAGATATGACCAGCTTGGCGGTTGGAACGCGGGAGCGATCAGCTCATTGGGATCATAAGGCACGATGAAAGGGCCTAATATCGCCAGGAGAAGCATGAATACCAGTATCGCGAAACCCGTAAATCCCAAATATCTAGCAATCGGAGTATTCATGATACCTCCGATCGTGTGCCTGATCTTGCCCGCGGATCCAACAAAGGATAGGTCAGATCGGCCAGCACATTGGCGGCAATTACCCCAATCGTGATCAACAGGAATACACCCTGCAGCAATGGATAATCACGTGCCAGTACACTTTCATACAGCAATCTCCCCACCCCCGGATAGGCAAAGACCGTCTCGACTGTGACGGCCCCGCTAACCAAAGCGCCCAGACTCAGCGTTACGTTGGTATAGACGGGGAGCAGCGCATTGCGCAAAGCATGCTGAAACAACACGGCGCGTTCACTTAAACCTTTGGCCTCAGCCATTTGTACGTAATCCTCACCCAGGGTGTTTAACATGGATGCTCGCGTAAGCAGGAAGTTGCTGCCGATCGTGGCCAAGGTAATCGTCGTTACCGGCAGCACCAGCCTTCGCGCCACTTCAACAAAATAGGCCAGACCTCCTTCGGTTCCCGTAAACGGTACCGCACCGAAGGATGGAAACCACCCCAAATTTACCGCGAAGACAGCGATTAGCAGCATGCCGATCCAGAAACTAGGCATCGATTCCAAAATAATCATTCCCGTCAACAGAGAAGCATCGCCCGCCTTGCCCCGCTTCCACGCTGCCAGAGCGCCGAGAACTATACCTAATAAGGCGCTTAGTATGATTGCCGGTCCTATCATCAGCACGGTCCAAGGTAATCGCTCTACCAAAATTTCACTAACCGGGCGGCCGAAACGGATAGAATCGCCCAAATCAAAGGTTAAGGTTCCAAGTAAATAGTCCCCGTATTGTTGCAGTACCGAACGGTCCAGTCCGAGTTCGCGGTAAATCTGTTGGCGCTGTTCAGCGTTCAGTGAATTAGCTTCGTCACCGAGGATGTAGTTCAATGGATCGCCAGGCGCCAGCCGGGGCAATGTGAAATTAATTGTCAACGCTACACAAACAACCAATATATACTGGGATATCCGGATAAATAATCGCCTAGAAGAAAAGCTCCTTCCCCTTGTTCGAACACCAGATATATGCAACTCGTATCCCCCTCTTCTTATTCATGAACGACAGCTCCGCCGCGAGCATCAGAGGGTAAGAATGAATACTTGTGAACGATCCCGTATCCGGGAGACTCCATCCATTGGTCATAAGCGTCTGTACGATAAGCCCAATATTCATCTGGATAGTACAAGACAACGCTTGTCGGCTGCCGGTTAAACAATTCTTGCATTCTAAACAATACATTCTTTCGATCCTCTATAGTTGTTGTCTGTTTCCACTCTTCAAATAACGCGTCCATCTCAGGATAAGGCAGCTCCTTCTTCCAGAGGTTTCCGGAACGCTGCATCGTAATGAACTGATCTGGATCGGCCGCTGAATGCGGTGTAGAGTTGCTAATAAAGATATCGAATTCACGGGATTTAGTTAAACCTCTTACCACTCCCGGGTCAAGGGCCTGTATGGTTAATCGTATGCCCACATCTTCCAGCTGATTTTTAACGAGTTCTCCAGTGCGAATCCACGTTGGTTCTGTCGAAGCAACCTTCAGCGTAAATTCGAGAGGCGTGCCTGAGACAGTTTCACGTATGCCATCTCCGTCGTGATCATTGAAATTCAATTGTTCCAATATACGCTTCGCTTCATCTTGATCAAACGGTGTGTTTAAATCAGGATTGGTCCAAGGTGAATCCGGGTGCGGAAAACCCTTGGTACCCGCGCGACCTTGGCCAAGAAGAACCGTGTCAACCAGCTTTTGGCGATCGATTGCCAGCGACAAGGCTCGGCGGAATTCCGGCTGATTAAAAGGAGGCCTTTCATAATTCAGGCGCAAGTCGACTAGAGATAATGGTGCGGTGCGGACAACTTTCATATCAGGCAAATTTTTAAATGTATCTAAAAGTTCCGGTGACACCTCGCGAGCCGCAATATCGATTTCACCCGCGCGCAAAGCATTGAAGGTTGCAGAAGGATCTTTAATGACCGGCATCACCAGCTCCTTAACTGCAGGACTGCCTTTGAAGTACTGCTCATTGGCTTGAAAGCGGTACAGCTCATCCGGTTTATGCTCGACCAATCGAAAAGGACCTGTTCCGACCGGCAACCCCGTATGGTTTAAAGGTTCCTTTACATCCTGCCAGATATGTTTGGGCAGGATCGGCAAATCCGCCAATGTGATATGCGCCAATGTCGGACAAGCATATTCACATGTAAAACGAACGGTCTGCGAATCCGTGGCCTCGATTTTCGTTATGCTTGGCGCTTCACTTACATGATGAGAATGGCGATTCGGCGTTCCATCACGGTAATACTCGAACGTAAATTTTACATCTTCTGCGGTAAATGGCTGACCGTCGTGCCACGTAATACCCGGTTTCAATTTCACTACCCATGTGAGCGGATCAATCTGACTTGCCGACTCGGCTAACCACGGTTCTGGATCCGCAACGTAAGGGGATGGTGCGAATAGTTTGTCAAAAACAAGTTCCACCAAGTAATCAAAATCACTGTTGCTTGTATAGATGTTGAGTGGCCCGGCATCTTTAGGAATGGCAATCCTTAGCGTTGAAACCTCTTTCTTTGATTCCGATTCACTTTTCTGCGATTCACTCTTCTCCAGCTCACTGCTAAAACAACCAGCAAGAATAAAAACAAAAGAAAGGAATAAGGCAGAAAGAACGATTCGCGTATGATTTTTCATAAGTAAACTCCTTCGAAACAGTTTGCTTTTCTATCAGGTGCAGTCTATTTAGAAATATTAACGATAATGATTATCATTGTCAATTATATTTGGAAAACAAGGTTGAGCTGAGTTTCTCTCCGCCCAACCATCTGGTCATGTCTTACGGCATACTTTCCTTGCAAGAAGGCTAAGCTAATCTTTTGACTTGAAGCAAATCTTCTCTAGGCATAGACAACGCACGGTCGCAAAGCTCTTTTTTCAGTTGGTCCAAACGCAGTTCATCCGCTTCCGTTCTTGTGCCTTCGCGTCCCTTCTTTAACAAATCATAAAATTCCAAGGGAAGGAATTCTTCCTTCAAGGACACTTCCACAGATGCGCCGTTCTTTAAGGTAAGCACAAAAGCATAGGACTGCGCTCGATGCGGATCGTATTGAGCAACTGGATAATCCACATCTATAGTCAGCGCCCCCCGTGTTTGTGCCCTCGTTACATATTCGATCGCATCTCGAAAGCCAGGTCCTCCGTGACCGCTTAGTACGGAGATATCCTTTCTATCAAGAATTTCCCCTTCCGCTAATGCTTCAATACCTGCCTGCATGCTGAGATAGCCTACAGCAATAGCCATCAGGAATTCCCCGGAATGATATTTCTCCACATCCTCAAATCGGATCTTTTTCAAATGCTCTCCTGTACGCCCATCCCGAATTTGTATGATTGACATTGCAATTCCTCCTAGTCCTTTTATATAATTGAGAATGATAATCATTCACTACGTTTCTTATCATATCACTCTAAACTAATTTTGTCTAATATTATTTAAACCAAACAAAACAACACTAAATATCACTTATAACTAACGTCAGATTATATAAAATCTATCTTGCTTTTGTAGAATCTCTTGGCATCTTTTTTACCTTTCTCAGGCGATAGCAGAACCATTGGATCTACGATTTTAGGTATAAACGGAAGGAACCTGCTACACCAGTTAACGGCATTAGCAGGTTCTCATTGTTTAATAGATCATTATATTAGTCCCGGTTGAAACTTTTCTTTAAAATAAACGAACAGGTCCTTCAGCCTAGCCGAAGGACCTGTTCGTTGATATTATCAAAACAGTGCCTCTAAGGTTAAGAGGTCCGTCTCAAAAAGAGACGAATAACTTTATCCGATTCCATCTCGAATTCGACTACCGGTTACGTCTCAAACATAATTTTTCCAGTCTTTGATAAATCATACCCGGGGATGGAGCGCAATTCGTTCAGAAAGACCTGGGAGTTCAATATTTGCATCACCGACCGGATCCACTCCCGATTTTCCTGCCGTTTCATCATAACCAGGTCATAACGCTCTTCAATTAATGGAATAAAATCGACATTCCCGACCGTGGCCGCCGTTTTCTCGTTGCCTATACCGAAATCGGCCTCCCCGGAGGCTACTTTGGCTGCAATACCGATCTGGTTGGACTCCTCCCTATCGTATCCCTCCAGCTGGTCCCCTTTTATCCCAAGAAGCCGCAGCTGTTCATCCAACAGTACGCGGGAGCCGACACCTCTCTCACGATTTGCTACCCGGAGGCCGTTTTTTTTGAGATCGGCCCAACCATGCATACCGAGAGGGTTTCCTTTTTGGACAAAGAATCCGCACTGACGCGAAAGCAAATTAACGATCAAGTAAGAAAAACCTGTAAAAATTCTCCTAACATACGGAATATTGTACTCTCCGGTCTCTCCGTCAAACAAATGCGTGCTGACAATATCACACTCCCCGCGATACATGGAAATGAGACTGTCCATACTTCCAACATAGGCGCGCAGAGGGCGAATCCCTGAAACCGTCTTCTCGATATGCCGGGATAAAATGTCTACGCTGATATCCTGTCCGGTAATTACGATCGTACGTGAGCCGTTGATAACGGAGGATTGCATAGGAGTGTAGGATGAAGTTCGATCCGATGCATCCCCCAGTACGCTGAAGGAGCCCCCTCTCTCCCGTTGCTTATAAGCCTCAAGATCGGCCGCGTCTACACGCATTTGTTTACCGACCCGGTAAGAAGGCAGTTCCCCTTTTTTGATTAAATCATAAACTGTGACTTTAGAAATCTTCAAAAGCTTAGCGATTTCCTCCGTCGTGTAAGAAACATCGGACATAAAATCCTCCCGCTATCGTTCTAAATTCCAAACCTCAATTCATTTTAACACAAATTAGTGCTCTTTTATGTATTTCAGATCAGGATATCAGTGAGTTACCTTGCATTGAAAAGGCAGACAGCAAGAAAGCCTCAGTTACAGCCGTTAGCCTAATAATTTAAATCGCCTTGGATAGCTGTAACGGTGGGATATACCATGACTCTTCAAAAGTCGTTGGTATTTCTTGCTGGCGTATTGAACGTCACGATCTAAATGGACGATTAAACGTTCTTAGGCTCCTGTACGGCCAATGGCTTGTTTAAGCGCATCGGCAACCAGTTCCGTCTTCATACGACTGTCCTTGGCCCATCCTGCAAGAGCGCGGCCATGAAGTTCCATTACTCCAGCGAGGTAGCGCCATTCTTCCTCTGTGGGGATATTTTGTAATGTCAGAAAGCCATTTTTCAACCGGTTTAGTTGTTTCAAAATCTTGATTCAACAAGTTATCCGCTACCGGTAGATTATGATTGGAATTCGTAGTTGCTCAGTAATTCTTAACTACTTTAGATCGGATCCCGTTTGCTCGCATAAGGCGGTCTATACGGCCTCGACTTGCTTTCTGGTCAGCCGATAGGTTCTTGGTGATTTGCAGTGACCCGTAGATCCTATGGCTGTTTATGTGAATGTCTCGTATCATGCCGAGTAGCTTTCCCTCAATATCCTCAGCTCGAGCATAATCGACCAGCTGATTCCAAAAGGGTCCAGAATAAATCGGTGTGATTGAGCTGTCTTTGCAAATGACCCGTACTCCTCCACTCAATGCCATCTTTTAAAGGTTATACTTTCGGTTCCGTCCGCGCAGGAAGCTAAGCCAATACGTGGTGTGCAAACAACCCCGATATCGACTTGTATCATATCTTGAATTATACTATAGATTAAGCATTGGAAACGGCGTGAAGCACATGCCGCTTTGATTCAATGAAACCAGTTACGGTTTCTTGGTCGAAGCGGCTTTTTGTTTGAAGATTTGATAGAGAGGTTGATTGCACTTGAGCGGTTTTGAACGAATAATGAACGATTGGTTATCCAAACAGATTACGGAAGCAAAAAATCCAAGAAGACGCGAATTACTTGAAAAGGGACTCGGCCATGGCACACAGGAATTTCTGAGAAACATTTGGTATCCTGCTATAGGCAATTTGAATCATTTGTATCCGGAATGGGAAGTGAGGGATTATGGCAACCGATATCGATATTTGGATCTGGCCTATATGCCAGGCGGCTCAAAAGGTTGCATCGAAATCCATGGATACAGATCGCATGCCAGAGACATTGAAGCTTGGCGATTTAAAGATTTATGTATGAAACAAGCCTATTTAACACTGGACGGGTGGATGTTTCTTCCGGTCGCTTATTTGTCAATCATCGATGAACCGGAGGTTTGCAAGCAATTAGTACTCTCTTTTGCCGGCAAGTTTATTTCTACTGCCATCGATCATTCGCTCGGTTGGATTGATACAGAATCGTTGCGATTTGCTCGCGGAATCATGCGCCCCTTCACTTCCGTTGAACTCGCGTCACACTTGCAGCGTTCTGACAGGCAAGCAAGACGTATACTGGACAAGCTTGTTTCTATGAATATGCTGGTCGTTATCAACGACAAGCAACGATATCGTAACTATCAGCTCCTAACTGACTCAGTGAAAGCGTATAGTAACGGACATCCATGACCATTAGAGCACCTCAATTCAGAAAATAAAGATGTAACGGTCACTTCTGACCATAAGAATCGATAACCCAACATTTTGACAAGCATATTCGTCCCTTACGGTCACCCATGTCCGTAAGAGGTTCAAAAGTTTGAAAAAATGCTTCTAACGGTCACCCATGTCCATTTAGAACTCATTTCCGAGAGGCAGCGCATAACAGAAAATAAAACACCTAGTCCCTCCACTTCATTCTGTCCGCGTTGACTAACCCGGGTAGACTTGCGAGGCCTATTTGACGACGCGGCAGGATTCACTTGATGTTACGGCCTGACTTGTCGCTCGCCCTGCCTCAGACAGATACTTTTCGATACGCTTCTACGCACAGATTTCACCATACGTAGGTATCCTGGCTATACAGGGGCTTGGCCCCTCCTTTGACCGGACTTGCACCGGCTGGAAGATGCGTGCCTCTGGGCACGCCCATACAAAAAACCACGTCATAATTGACGTGGTTGGTTTATATGTATGGCGGAGCCAAGGGGGATGTATGAATCCTGATTAAACGTGCTGACGGAGCCCATTCATCGAAGCAGACCGCAGCGGTAGATTCAGACGCCGTGCTCATCCGCTTCGCTCCTTGCGCGCGGGCGAACCCGGGTTCGCCCCCTGCGGGGCTTCCACCATACAAAAAACCACGTCACAATTGACGTGGTTGGTTTATATGTATGGTGGAGCCAAGGGGGATGTATGAATCCTGATTAAACGTGCTGACGGAGCCCATTCAACGAAGCAGACCGCAGCGGTAGATTCAGACGCCGTGCTCATCCGCTTCGCTCCTTGCGCGCGGGCGAACCCGGGTTCGCCCCCTGCGGGGCTTCCACCATACAAAAAACCACGTCACAATTGACGTGGTTGGTTTCTTATGTATGGTGGAGCCAAGGGGGATCGAACCCCTGACCTCATCGCTGCCAGCGATGCGCTCTCCCAGCTGAGCTATGGCCCCAGATGTTATAACATCTCAGTTGAATGAAGAGTGACAACAGAGATGATAATATCACAGTGGGGATTAGGCTGTCAACCGTTTTTATCATTGCCTGAGAGCGGATGCTTTGAGAGCAGGTTGGTGAGCTCTTTCATAAACATATTGATGTCCTTGAACTGGCGATATACGGACGCAAATCGCACATAAGCGACCTCGTCGATCGGATACAGCTGCTCCATGACCAGCTCGCCGATCTCAAAGCTCTCTACCTCAGCTTTAGCGGTCGTGCGAAGCTCTTTCTCCACCTCGGAGACGATAACCTCCAGCTTCTCGACGGAGACAGGACGCTTCTCGCAGGCGCGTATGAGACCGCGCAGTATCTTGTCCCGGCTGAATTCCTCGCGGCTGCCGTCCTTCTTGATGACGATCAGCGGCGTTTCCTCAATCATCTCAAACGTTGTAAAACGACGGCTGCACTGCTCACATTCACGTCTGCGCCTGATTGATTTATTCTCGTTGGCCGGCCTCGAATCAAGTACCTTCGTGCCTCCAAAATCACAATATGGACATTTCATAAGTTATCGTGCCTCCAAACCATGCTGCAAGTAAATTCGGCATCTAAAAATGCCGCCAGTGATTTCCCATACCTTACCTGTAATGAAGTCGAAAATAAAGCGCATAATACAAGTACCAACCGCAAGGAGGTGAACAACAATGAGTCAAAATCGCAGCAGCAACCAATTGGTTGTACCACAGGCGACAGCAGCTCTGGACCAAATGAAATATGAGGTCGCTCAAGAGCTTGGTATCCAAATTCCACAAGACGGTTACTATGGCAACATGGCTACCCGTGACGCAGGCTCCCTCGGGGGTTACATTACCCGTAAGCTTGTACAAATCGCCGAGCAATCTCTTGCCGGTCAATTTAAATAATCTTGTGGCTTAATAACGAAAGCTTTGGCTGACCGCTTGGAACAAGTGGAAAGCCAAGGCTTTCTTCTACATCATCATTTAAAATTCAGCGTATAATTCCTTGTACTTATTATAATAGTAAACGACCTTCTGTACATAGTGCCTTGTCTCACCAAATGGAATCTGTGACACCGTGTCAAACTCGCCATCCCATATCTTTTCGTTCAACCAGCGCGTCACGTTCCCAGGTCCCGCGTTGTAGGCGGCGATCGCTGTAATCGTATTATGATTGAATTGATGCTTCAACGAAGCGAGATACCAAGTGCCCATCTCAATGCCTACATCTGCCCTCTGGTGAACATCATCCAGCGTAACGTCGGTGAAGCCTGCGCGCTCGGTAATCCAATGCGCCGTATCCGGCATGATCTGCATGATGCCCAGCGCGCCTTTTCTGGATTCCCTGCCGGTCTGATAATTCGTCTCGGCTTTGATGATTGCCGCCACCAGATAGGGGTCGACATCATAATTTGAGGCGCTGGCCCGGATGTCATCCCGGTAATGAATGGGGTACAACCACTGCCCCATCCATTCGGATCTAATAAATAGCAATACCAGCAAACCAATGAAAAGGACGAGCAAAACCCTTTTTCTACGCAGTTTCTTCATATGTGTTGTGGGAATTGGTGTACAAAGGCATCAACTTGCCGCTCGGTATTTTCCAACGAACCGCTGTTATCGATGACCCAATCCGCCCTCTGCCTCTTCTCTTCGATATCCATCTGCAGCCTAACCCTGGATTCCGCCTGCTCAAGCGTCATCTCCGGATCCCGTTTCATCAACCGCTCCACCTGAACTTCTCTTGGAACGTAGACGACTAAGATTCCGGAATAAAGGCTGGCTTGTCCCGTCTCATAGAGCAGCGGAATATCCGCAATATGCAAACGCGCAGGGTCCTCCGCTTCGTATTGGTTCAATCTGCCCTGCATTCGTTCGCGGATCGCCGGATGAAGAATTGACTCCAATTCCTTCAGCTTCTCCTTGTCCGCAAAGACAATCGAGCCCAGCTCAGCTCTATTCAGCGTTCCGTCCTCGTTTAATACCGCTTGTCCAAACCGGCTCACGATGCTATCCAATGCCGGTCCGCCGGGAAGCACAACCTCCCTGGCAACCTGATCGGCATCGACAAGCACGGCGCCCCTTGCGACAAGCATCGAAGCAACCGTACTCTTTCCGCATGCGATTCCGCCGGTCAATCCGATCTTCATTATGTCACCTCATTCATACCATTAAGCGTAAACGGCTTGCCCCGTTATGAACGGGCAAGCATCGTTTCGCGTTAAGCAATAAAGCTAATTCGTCGTTATAACAGCTTGATAATCCCCATCGCGATCAGGATCAGTCCAGGCAGCAGAGACAGAGTCCTCGCCCTGTGCGAAGAGGAGAATTGAAATCCCACCCGCATCCCAAGAAGAAGAAAGGTCCCGCTGGAAACGGCAATCAGCAGCGCAGTCAGCAGCGGCGAAAAACCGAGCAGTGCGGCGCCCAGGCCAGCACCGAACGCGTCCAGTGACAGTGCGCAGCCCAGCAATATTGCCTCCGAAGCAGAGATCGTACCCGATCGGTCAACGTCTGCCGCTTGCGGCGTCCTTAAGATCTGAATAACCAATCCGAGCCTCTTTAACTCCAAGCTAAGCAGCGTTGCGCTGTTAACCGGCAGCTCAACCGGTTCGCTGCTGTCAGAACCGCTTGCCCTTTTCCCGGCCGATGCTTCACGACTCTTATCCGACACATGCCCTCGCAAAAACTGGGCGATCGCAAAGCCGCCGATACCGATCAGGATCGCTGCTCCCGCGATCCGGGCAACAGCAGGCGATAGATAACCCGCAAGCAATTGACCGAACAGCATCGATACGAAAATCACAATTCCCGAGCAGCATGCAATAATCATAACCGAAGCGACAGGAATGCGAATGTGCCGCAAACCATAAGTTACTCCGACTCCAAAGCCATCCAAGCTGACAGCAAAAGCCAACAGGAATAAAGAAACGAGATGCATAAGCACCGAAGTACCTCCCCTAAGCAGCACCTTCTCGATAGGCGCCCATGTCTGTAAACATCATATGCGGGGAGTTCGGCTCCGTGCATTGCCCTCCATACTTCGAATCTTTCCTTACCTTGCTATGGCTTTGTTTCTGCGTACCCGCGGCAGTGGTTGGCATGCCATGCATACGTGCGTGCCCCTGCCGCCTACGACGCTTTTCTCAATGCTGCCGCCGCAGCGGTTGCACGGTTGGTTCTGGCGTCCGTAAACGGAAAATTGATGCTGGAACATGCCCATTTCACCTTGGCCGTTCACGTATGATTTGATGGAAGATCCACCCGCTTCAACTGCTTTGCCAAGCGTGATGCGAATCGCCTCATACAGCAGTTCCCATTCCTTGGTCTTCAGGGAATCTGCGGTTCGTTCCGGGTGAATACCGGCCAGAAACAGCGCTTCATCCACATAGATATTTCCAAGTCCCACCACATACTCCTGATTTAGCAAAAGCGGCTTTAAGCGCGTTGTCTTCTTTGCCAATAATTTGCGCAGAACGGCCGCTGTGAATTCATCGGATAACGGTTCAATGCCCAGTTTGTTAAGCGGAGGCTTCAGCAGCTCGTCCCCCGGTTCAAACAAATGCATCGTTCCAAATTGCCTAACATCCTTATACCGAAGCTCCGTCCCGTCATCAAAATGAAAAATGACATGCGTGTGCTTCTCAACAGGCTCTTCCTGTTTATATACGCCATAACGGCCTTCCATTCGCAGATGAGACACCATCACCAGCCCGTCCATCAGGACGCGAAGAAATTTGCCGCGTCTTTCAACAGTTTGGATCGTTCTTCCTTCCAGCGCTGCGGCAAACAACTCCGGTTCTTCGGGGCGTTGAATAATCCGCGGCAAATGAACAGTTACGCTCTGAATCCTCTTGCCGGCGACAAGCTCGTTCAATGTTCGGCGTACAGTTTCTACTTCCGGCAATTCCGGCATATTTAATCACCTCATCATCCATTATACCTGATTAGAGGCTACTTCGTCTCATACCAATTGACGCCGTAATTGACATCGGCTTTTAATGGAACGTCCAGCTCGATCGCGCTTTCCATAACGTCCGGAACAAGCTTTTTCATCGTCTCCAGCTCCTCCTCAGGCACCTCGAATACCAATTCGTCATGCACCTGAAGCAGCATCCGGCTTTGCAAACCGCGTTCGCGCAGCTGCTCGTCCATTTTGACCATTGCCAGCTTGATAATATCCGCAGCAGTGCCTTGGATCGGCGTATTCATTGCCGTCCGTTCCGCGAAGGAGCGCAGATTGAAATTGGATGCTTTGATTTCCGGCAGATAACGCCTGCGTTCCAATAAAGTAGTCACATACCCGTCTTCGCGTGCCTGCAGGACAATGTCATCCATATATTTGCGCACGCCCTGGAATGCGGCAAAGTACTGCTCAATAAACTGTCCCGCTTCCTTACGCGTAATATTCAAATTTTGCGACAAACCAAAATCGCTGATTCCATATACAATGCCGAAGTTGACCGCCTTGGCTTGGCGACGCATGTTTGAATCCACTTGATCGGCAGCAACGCCAAATACATCCATTGCCGTTTTTGTATGGATATCCAGATCGTGGATGAACGCATCCTTCAAGCCTTCATCGCCTGAGATATGCGCCAGCACCCTCAGCTCGATCTGCGAGTAGTCCGCCGCAAGAATATACCAGCCCTCATTCGAAGGAACAAATGCTTTCCGGATCTTTCTTCCTTCCTCAAGGCGGATCGGAATATTCTGGAGGTTCGGAAACTGGCTGCTCAACCGGCCTGTAGCGGCAATGGTCTGCCGGTAATACGTATGCACTTTCCCGGTTTCCTTACGAATCTCCTTAAGCAGTCCTTCGACATAAGTCGATTGCAGCTTGGTCAGCTGGCGGTAATGAAGGATCGAAGGGATGATCTCATGATACGGCTCCAGCTTATCCAGCACGTCGGCATCGGTGGAGTAACCGGTTTTTGTCTTTTTGATAACCGGCAAGCCCAGCTTATCGAACAAGACCTCTCCCAGCTGCTTCGGAGAACTAATATTGAATTCCATCCCCGCGTGTTTATAAACCTCATTCATGGAGGCTGTAATTTTGCTCTCAATTTCTTGGCCTAGCTGCTTCAATGTATCGGATTGCACGGTAATCCCCTGCTTCTCCATGCCTGCGAGGATTGTTGATAACGGAAGCTCCAATTCATAGAAAAGCTTATGCATGCCGCTCTTCTCAAGCTCCTCCTGCTGCAGCGGAACCAACTTGCGGATGGCATCCGCTTTGCGGGCCAAATGGCGATGCAGAATCTCGCTGTCCGGCACCTTAAACTTTGCGCCTTTGCCATAGACCTCTTCATCGGCCTGTACAGCGCCGATTCCGTAACGATGGGTTAAGCCGCTTAGCGTTTGACTGGTGTCCGTAGGATCCAGCAAATAGGCCGCCAAATGGACATCAAAGGCCGTCCCGCTAAGCTCGATCCCTCTCCAGGAAAGTGCCAGCGCTGCCTTGTGCATATCGTACCCGTATTTTTCCTTCGTATCGTCCTGCAGCCATTCCAGAATGCGAACCGCCTCACTGCTTGATATAAGCTCTGCAGGCACGACGTATATCGTCTCTTCGGATGCGAAGGCAATGCCTAACAATTCAGCGTGATGCGGATTTTCACCAACGGCTTCGACGTAAATACTCTTCACTTGATCCAGCTTAGCTTCCAGATCACCGAGCTTGTCTTTGTCCACCGAAACCACTTGCAGCTCTGCGGCCTCACTTGCTCCCTCTTGGGCCGGGCCTCCGGACGGAAGATCAAGCCGTTCCATAAGCGACTTGAACTCCAGCTTGCGAAACGCTTCGGACAGCTGCCCTTTATCGTATCCTTCATACACGATCTCTTCGATGCCCTGCTCAAGCGGAACTTCTCTATATATGGTTGCCAGCTTCTTACTCATGATAGCATCTTCCTGGTGCTGCTCAACCTTCTCCTTCATCTTTCCTTTTAAGCTGTCGATGTTGGCCAGCACATCTTCAACGCTTCCGAATTCATGCAGCATCTTCAGCGCGGTTTTCTCACCTACACCTGGAATGCCCGGAATATTATCTGATGAATCGCCCATCAGGCCCTTCAGATCGATGATTTGCGCAGGCGACAGCCCGTATTTTTCTCCTATTGCCTCAGGCGTATAAAGTTCCACCTCACTGACACCTTTACGCGTCAATGCAATCGTCACTTTATCCGATGCCAGCTGCAGCATATCCTTATCCCCGCTCACCACGAGCGCTTCCACGCCGGCTTCGTCCGCCATCCGTGTCAAGGTGCCTATAATATCATCCGCTTCAAAACCCGACAGTTCAAACTGTGCAATGCCGAATGCCTGCAGCAGCTCCTTGATCAGCGGAAATTGCTCCGACAGCTCTGGCGGCGTCTTCTGCCTTCCGCCTTTGTAATCACCGTAGCCTTCATGTCGGAAGGTGACCTTTCCCGCGTCGAAAGCGACCAGCATATGTGTCGGCTTTTCTTCTTCCAACAGCTTCAGAAGCATGGTCGTAAATCCATAAACTGCATTCGTATGTAATCCGGCCGAATTCGTCAGCGGCGGCATGGCATAAAAAGCCCGATTGGCGATACTGTTGCCGTCAATTAATATCCATTTGTCCATTACGACACCTCACCCTTTAACATGTCTACCGACTATCATAGCATAAACAAGCCCAACGGGGTAAATCGCTCCAGCGCAAAATAAAAGGCCATCTTCATCGATGGCCTCAACTGATTAAGTTGTTCGTTTTGTCCCTGCATGACCTGCAAACATATCCCTCAACCGCTGCTTGATGCGAAGAATCCTCGTGTGATGATGCTGAATGTCCTCAAGAAGCTCCTGCTTGGTCTGTTCCCTGGATTGCTCCCAAAGATCCATCGCTTGTCTTCTGTACTCCGATTCAAAGATCATCTTGATTCCTCCCGCCGTTTGACTTCATTTTGCAAACGCTTTCGGTTGCTTTTAGTATACAAAATATTCTGACATTTTGTCAAATCAGTCCTGCTCGATTCCTTTTGCCTTCATGACCAAACGATGTCACCAGCATCAATTTGTCTCCATGCCAAAAAAAAGGTGCCCGCTTCCGCGGACACCTTTCACCACCTATTGATTTAAGTCAGGACGCTTACCCGTAACCAGATACACAACGTTCTCACCGATATTGGTCGCATGATCGGCAATCCGCTCAATGTACCGTCCGACGAAACAGAGAAACGACGCTTGGGAAATCGTCGTCGGCTTCTCCGCCATCAGATTGAATAGCTCGGATAGAATTTGACTGTACAGCGCATCGACTTGGTCATCATCCTTGCCTACCTTGTAGGCCAGATCCACATTTTCTTGGATAAACGATTGGATCGATTCATAAATCATCGTCTGTGTAATTTCAGCCATACGCGGCAGGTCGATAAGCGGCTTGATCAGCTTTTGGCCATCCAGGCGAACCACGGCTTTAGCGATATCAACGGAAAGGTCACCCATCCGCTCCAGATCGCTTGCGATTCTGAATGCCGAGAGGATGCGACGCAGGTCCTTCGCCACCGGCTGCTGCGTAGCGATCAGCTTGGAGCCGATTTCGGTAATTTTCTCTTCGATTGCATTGAGCTCGGCATCTTCTTTAATAATGATCTTTGCTTTGTCTACATCGCCATTTTGCAGCGCGTTCATCGATTCACTGAGTGCCTTTTCCACACGGCCGCCCATGTCCACAAGCAAATCATGCATACCTTGGAGTCCTTGATCGAATTCTTTACGTATCGTCATCTTAATAGTTCCTCCTATATATTAGCGATTCATAGCAGCTATACAATTGGCATTCGCAAATCTGGCGATCAATTATCCGAAGCGTCCGCTAATGTAATCTTCCGTACGACGATCGCTTGGATTCGAGAAGAGTGTCTCCGTGTCCGTAGATTCGACTACTTCTCCGTTTAAGAAAAATACTGTCTGATTCGATACCCGTGCGGCTTGGTGCATGTTGTGCGTAACCATGACAATGGTGTATTGGCTTTTCAGTTCCTGGACCAGCTCTTCGATCTTCAGTGTAGAGATCGGGTCCAGCGCCGATGTCGACTCGTCCATCAGCAGCACGTCCGGATTAACCGCAAGCGCGCGGGCAATGCATAGTCGCTGCTGCTGGCCGCCGGACATACTGAGCGCGGAACGCTTCAGGTAGTCTTTTACTTCATCCCATAATGCCGCGGAACGTAAGCTCGACTCTACGATTTCATCCAGCTTTTTTTTATTGGTCATGCCATGCAGTCTTGGGCCGTAAGCCACATTGTCATAGATCGATTTGGGAAACGGATTCGGCTGTTGGAACACCATCCCGACATTTTTGCGGAGCGACTCTACCTCCACCTCGGATGAATAAATATCTTTACCCGAAATTTTAATGGAGCCTTCAATCCGCGTGCCGGGAATCATGTCGTTCATTCGGTTTAATGTACGCAAAAGCGTAGATTTCCCGCAGCCGGACGGCCCGATAAAAGCGGTAATTGCTTTCTCGGGGATAGTTAAAGATACGTTCTTTAACGCTTGAAAAGCACCATAATATAAGTTTAATTTGTCAATCTCGATAAGCGCCTGCATCAGTCTTGCTCCTTCCCTTAACCGAAGCGTCCGGAAATATAATCGCTGGTTTGCTTTTTCTGAGGATCGGTAAACATCTTGTCAGTGCTGTCGTATTCCACCAGATCGCCCATCAGGAAGAATGCCGTTTTTTCCGAAATCCGCGCAGCTTGCTGCATGTTATGCGTCACGATAATAATACAGTACTCCTGTTTGAGTTCTGTAATCAACTCCTCAATCTTAGCTGTGGAGACCGGATCAAGTGCAGAAGCCGGCTCATCCATAAGAATGATGCTTGGTTTAACCGCGATCGAACGGGCGATGCATAGACGCTGCTGCTGGCCGCCTGATAATGCGAGTGCCGAGGTATGCAGCCGATCCTTCGTTTCATTCCACAGCGCCGCTTTTTTCAATGATTCTTCCACAATTTCATCAAGCTTTTTCTTGTTTTTGATGCCATGATAACGAGGCCCGAAGGCGATATTCTCATAGATCGATTTGTGGAACGGATTAGGCCGCTGCCATACCATGCCGATTTTTTGGCGTAAGGATACAACATCGGTCTTCGGGCTATTTATATTTTCGTCACCGATCCATATTTCTCCTGTTACTTTTGCCCCTGGAATCGTATCATTCATTCGGTTCAAGCTTCGTAAAAAAGTAGATTTCCCGCAGCCGGAAGGTCCGATCAAAGCCGTCACCTGCTTGGATGCGAAATCTAGCGATACATTTTTAACAGCCGGTTTATCATTGTAAGACACGTATAAGTTTTTGGCAGATAATCCGATTTCGTGCATGCGATGAACCCCTTCCTATTTGCTTGCGGTAAACTTGCGGTGGATTAAGCGTCCGAGCCATCTAGCCACAAGATTGAATAGTAATACCGTAATGATCAGAACCGCTGATGCGCCGGCAGCGATCTCAGCTGCATCAGGAGCCAGACCCTCCGAGTTGATTTTCCAGATATGAACCGCCAACGTTTCCGCAGGACGGAAAGGATTAAGCGGCGAGAACGGGCTGAGCGGATTCCAATCGGAAAAGTCCAATCTTGGCGAGCTCATTCCCGCTGTGAACAGCAGCGCAGCCGCTTCGCCGAATACACGTCCCGAAGCAAGGATCGTACCGGTAAGAATGACCGGAATCGCGATTGGCATCATAATCGATGTGATCGTCTTCCATTTGGACAGGCCAAGCGCCAGGCCCGCTTCTTTTTGTTCTCTTGGCACGCTTTTCAATCCCTGCTCCGTAATCCTCACCATCAGAGGCAGGTTGAATACCGTTAAAGCCAATGCACCGGCAAATAGAGAGAATCCAAGACCGAACATATTTACAAGAACCAATAGACCGAACAGGCCCACGACGATAGACGGGAAGGAAGACAATACCTCCACCAGCAAGCGGATAAAATCCGTCACGCGGCCCGGCTTCGCATATTCACTCATATAAATACCCGCACCCAAGCCTAGCGGCACGGTAATAATCATCGTCAGGAACAGCAGGAACAACGAGTTAAACAGCTGCGGACCGATCCCGCCGCCCTCGCTGATCGTTTCCGGTGGAGAAGTAAGGAAATCCACGCTAACATGTCCGAGGCCCCGCACAAGAATATAACCGAGTAAGCCGGCCAGCAGAATAACAATGAATGCCGCAACCGAAATGATGACAGCTGTTGCAATTTTGTCTACCGTTTTCGCTTTCATCATATCTTCGATCTCCTCTCCAGCCAGCGCACGATAAATACGAACACAAACGTCATCGTCATTAATATAAGTGCAAGCGACCAAAGCGCATTGTTATGCGTTGATCCCATAACCGTGTTACCCATACTAAGCGTTATGGCGCTGGTAAGCGTAGACGTTGACTCAAAGAGAGAACCGGGAATATGAGGAGCGTTACCGATTACCATCTGGACCGCGAGCGCTTCGCCGAACGCCCGGGCAATGCCGAGCACGACACCAGTCATCAATGCAGGAAGCATCGTTGGAAGAACGATGCGATATATGGTTTGCCAACGGGTGGAGCCAAGCGCATAAGACCCTTCTTTAAGGCCTGACGGCAGCGAGGCGAGCGCATCCGTTGCGATTGTCGTAATTGTAGGAAGAATCATTACAGATAGAACAAGTGCCCCTGCAGCAATACCGATGCCTTGGCCAGGGAATATATCCCGAAATAACGGAACAATGACACTCAAACCTACGAAGCCGTAGACTACCGATGGAATGCCGGCTAGCAATTCAATGACCGGCTGCAAATATTTACGCCCGAACTTCGGCGCAATCTCAATCATGAAGACTGCTGCACAGAATGCAAGCGGCGCTGCAATGACGGCAGCTAGAATGGATGTGCTGAAGGAACCGAAAATAAATGGAAGCGCGCCGAAAAGCGGCGGATCGCCGCCGGGATTCCATTTTATGCCCGTTAATAAATCAATGACGTTTACTTTGTCTTTAAAAAAGGTGGTTAAACCTTTTGACGCGACAAAATAGACCATTGAAAAAATGGTCACGACTAAGAAAAGGATACAAAGCGCCGTATATACTTTCCCTACCCATTCTTCCACTAAATGTGGCTTTGATTCATGCTGCTTCGACTGAGCCATAGACCTCTCCCTTTTTTAACAGCCAGAAGAGGCAGATGAATCCTGCCTCTTTTTGGCCCATGATAAGAACCGTATATTATTTTGTAATGTTACCTTCAACATCACGTTTTACTTGCATTTTGCCGGCCGGGATATAACCCATTTCAACAACCACACTGTCTTGAACTTCAGGGCTCATCATGAAATCCAGGAAAGCTTTAGTTACTTCGTTTGGCTCGCCTTTTGTGTACATGTGCTCGTAAGCCCATACCGGATACGTACCGTTTGCCACATTTTCTTCTGTAGCTGCAACACCTTCGTATTGAACAGCTTTAACCGAATCATTCAGGTAAGAAAGTGCAAGGTAACCGATTGCTCCCGGCGTTTCGCCAACGAGCTTTCTAACTGTACCGGAGGAATCCTCTTGAATGGAGCCTTGAAGATCTTCCGCTTTCATGCCGAGTGCATATTTCTCAAAAGTTGCACGTGTACCCGAGCTTGCCGGACGGTTGATGATTTGAATGGCTTGATCGTTGCCGCCTATTTCACTCCAGTTTTTAACTTTACCGGAGAAAATGTCAACGAGCTGTTGTTTTGTTAAGCTATCTACTGCTACATCCGGATTTACAACCGTTGACATGGCAACGACTGCGACTTGATGATCAACAAGACCTTCAGCTTGTGCCGCATCCAGCTTCTCTTCCGCGAATACGTCGGAGTTGCCGATGTCGACTTGGCCTGCTGTGATTTGCGCTAAGCCTGTACCGCTGCCGCCGCCTTGTACTTGAATTGTAACGCCAGGATTTTGATCCATGAATTTTTTGGATGCTTGGTCAACAAGCGGTTGAAGTGCGGAAGAACCTGACGCAAGAATGGATCCGGTCAGCTCGCTTGCACCACCTGCTGCCTGTCCACCGTTATTTGCAGCTGCACCATTCGTGCCTCCATTGTTGCTTTGACCACATGCTGCAAGTGTAAATGTAAGTACCAATGCCATCACCAACAATACTGCCTTTTTCATTCTTTTGTTTCCCCTTCCTAATCCACTTGTTTTTTGTTTACATGAACATTGTAGAACCTTGTCGTTAAACTGATGTTTTCCGTATGTAAACTCCATAATAAAAAATAATAGATAAATTCTATACAAAAGGTGATATTATAGATAAATAATATAATTCAGCAAATCAGGAGAGATGTCTGTAATGAGCGTATTAAAAATGCGATTACTTGTCCTAATCGATCGATTGAAACAAGTGACAGCCGTCGCAAATGCCTTGAACCTGAAGCAGCCCTCCGTCAGCTTTCATATGAAGAAGATGGAAGCCGATTGGGGAGTGAAGCTGTTTGAAGCGCGAACCGGGCGAATTATGTTGACAGGCGCAGGTAAAATGCTGCTGCCTTATGCCTCTCAGATTGTAGCGCTGCATGAAGAGGCGGAATCGAGAATAGCCGAAATGCGCGGAAGCGGGAGGAATCGGTTTGTTATCGGATTTACTGATTGTGCCGCTGCCACCTTAGCGCGTTCTGACTGGATGACAAAAATCGGAGCGATTAAGGATATCGGCTTAACGATGCGGACCGGCAGTGAAGACGAGCTTTACAACAGCTTACAGTCCGGTGTGCTCGATCTTGTGCTGTGCGGGAAACCTCCAGTACATGCATCTTCGGTTACCCTGCTGTATGAACCTGTCCTTTCCTCTCCCCTGAAGCTTGTTGTGCCCACCGGCCATACCTTTGCGGATAACGATGAGATCAGTCCAAACGACCTGTATGCATACCCCTTTATTGCTCATTCCGATCCATCAATTAATGAACGGACAAGATTGTGGGAAACCGGGCTTGAGCAGCCGCTGGATATCCGGGTGACGCTGGAATCTGTCGAAATGGTTATCGGAGCTGTCCATGCGCAGATGGGGCTCTCCATTCTGCCCGATTGTGTGCTCTCGGATCCCGCCAGAAGAGTTAGCGGCATCCATCTGCCCGGCAATCTGCCGGAATGGACCCTTTATGCAAGCTGGAGGAAAGATTATTGGAATCCTTCCCTGTTACAGCAAATTCTAACGTTATTCTAACCTTCCTTCCGTCTTGTCATTCTCTACATCTACAAAAAACAAAAAAATGCCCGCTTCGTCGCGGACATGGGTTACTCGCTACTTCCAGTTCACTGCATTTCAGTTAATAAGCGATTGATCTCTTTGGTCACCCGCTCGGAGTGCTGATAAGCGCGATCCGTCATGGACACAATTTCCTTGCTGCTGCTCTGATTATCGGCGGCAGCGTGGAACAGCTGTTCGAACAGCAGTGACGCCTCACTCACAAAGGCCTCGCTCGATAAGCTCTCCTCGCGGCCTGAGCCGACAAGTGCCGCGGTTTTGGCTACCGCTTCATGAATGGAGCGAATCAGCTTATTAATCTCCTCAGCGGATTGCTTCGTTTGTGCGGCCAACTGCCTCACCTCATCGGCAACAACGGCAAAGCCGCGTCCGTGCTGGCCCGCATGCGCCGCTTCGATGGCCGCGTTGACAGCTAGCAGATTGCATTGATCGGCCAGCTCGCGAATCAGCTCCGAGACAGTGCCGATCGCATCTGCTCTCCCCTGCAGCTCGTGAATCTGACTTTCTTGCTGGGTTGCATTATCGGAGATCCGCCTGAATGCCTGCGTCACCTTGTCCAATTCATTCTTGCCCCGCAATGTCAGATCAACCATATCCTGCGATAACGCCTCTCCATGCTCCGTCGATTGCCTGACCTTGGAGATTGCGGCATCAATCTCGCCCAGCATGGCTTCCGTTCCCTTAATCGTCTCAACCTGCGAAGCAACCGCCTGATGTTGCAGCATGCTGGAGATCTTCAGCAGATCCGCAACGGTTAGAATCCCTTCATAGCTCCCTTGGTCGATAATGACTACACAATCATAAAGCGTATGTTCATTCCTGCTTAACGCCTGGCCGATCAATTGCTGTACAGAAATGCGAATATCAATTTGAAGCGGCTGCCTGTCCATAAGCTTTGCAATCGAACGTTCATTATACAACGCCGCACCGAATCTTTTTCCCAAGCTCCGAAAAAATTTATCGCGCATAACCAGTCCAAGCGGGCGCAGCTTCTCATCGCATACGACAACACATTCTCCATCTTGCTTTTGTTCAAACAGAGTAATGATCTCCCCGCACTTCTGGGATGGCAATACGGATGGTGATCTTCTAAGAAATTTATGTATGAGTGAATCATCATGTTGTGAAGGCTTCCCCGGTGGGGCTGCGTCGCTCCGCTGCTTGCTTCCCTCATTGCTCGGAATCATATCATTCATCAACATCGCCATATTCCCTCTCCTGTCCACCTTTTTGCTGTTACTATACCTCACTAATATCATCTGTAACGTTAGACAATGTAAAGAGCATGTTAAATTAGAGCTTTCCATGTACTATCGTTCAAACAAAATGTACTGGTGTGATCCAACCTGCGCCCAACGCAAAAAAAGGACAAGAGCTTCTAATGAAGCGGCTTGTCCCATTTTCATCGATAATCGATTTAATAGTAAGGTGAGATCAACAGGTACACAATTACGCCGGTACTGCTGACATACAGCCAGATCGGCATCGTCCAGCGGGCGATCCTGCGGTGTTTCTCGATCTGCATGTTAAGCGCCTTTGTAACCGAAAGCAAAGCAAGCGGCACGTTTACAATCGCCAGCATCACATGGGTGATCAGGATAAAATAATACGTATATCTTAACGCATCGCCTCCGCCAAACTTCGTCGGTTCGGTAAGGTAGTGATAAATGACATAGGAAACGAGGAAAAACGCAGTCGATACAAAAGCCAAGAAAATAAAATTGCGATGCATCGGGATGTTCTTTTTCTTAACGGCAACCAGTGCAATTACCAGGAAAGAGAAAGTGAACAGATTGAAGATCGCATTCAGCAGCGGAAAAATGGTCACATCAAATTGCAGCGTGCCATCATATTCCGGAAGAAAAAACAAAAGGGTGATAACCCCGATAAGAACGACGGAAAACGCGGCGATCAATGGTGTAAAGTTACGTGGTTTACTCAATTCCTTTCCCCCCAATATGTTCAGGCTATAGCTCATATTAACATTGTCTATATTAGAATAGACAATCCCTCCAACATAAACAACATCCAACACTGCTTGAATGTAACAAAATTATGAATCTTGAACCTATTGGGGGCTGTAACTTTATTCCTTTGACTGCCGCCACCTGATAACGGAACTGACAACACTCATGCATAAGCCGATTACAACAAGCGGTATACCAAGTGTCACCATCTCTTGCCAATACAATACGATTCCGGCCAAAATGAATATTGTTGAAGAAATCGATAACATAAACGGGTTCATTTTCATAACGGTCCACCTCCAATACTTCGTTATACGGATGCAGCCGGCAAAACGTTGCATTTTAACTTTAAAGATAACGTCAAGGGGCTAAAAGAAATAGGCTGCCTCGAAGTCGAAACTTCAAGACAGCCCAGTATATTTTCCCGGTCAATACGTCCAGCGGTTATCGCCTGGCTTCGGGCAGCTCCGTTCTTTAAGCTTGGCTGTTATTCGGACGATACACCCGCATAGAGAGCATGTCGTGCCTTCCAATAGATTAGGACAGTCCATACAGGCCTCCAGCCGCTTCTCATAAACCGGCTCCGGAACGCATCGTTCAGGCGACTGAAACATAGGCGAAAGCAGCATCCGGGAGATTTGCTCCTCCATCACGCGGTAGCTGTCATCACAGCCCTTGCAGGATCGGTTATCTTTCATCTCGCTACCATCCTTTAGGTCAGTTCAAGCACCGTGACGGACATAGGGGACAAATTCGCCGTAAGCGTCGAGCCTTCCAAGGAAAATGCCTTGAATTCGGAAGGTTTCACGGCATCAGGACGATCGAAGGTGTTATGAGCCTCCATCCTATCTGAAGTCAACTCCGTACCGCTGATACGCACACTGCGTCCATTGAGTCCGCGAAGATCAATGTGGACCTCAGCTCCCGATTTATGGTCCAAATTGCATAGGCTGATATGCATCCGGCCTTCCGCATCCTTGGAAGCGGACACCGATACCTTCGGAAGATTGCGACCACCTGATGTGTAATCCTCGCTTACGCAATTTGTGCTGAGCATTGAAGCATCCTGATGAACCTTGTACATATCAAATACATGATACGTTGGCGTAAGAACCATTTTCTCGCCTTCAGTCAGGATAACCGATTGCAGCACGTTTACAATCTGGGCTATGTTCGCCATTTCCACGCGGTCGCAGTGGTTATGGAAAATATGCAGGGAAAGGCCGGCTACCAAGGCATCACGAACCGTATTTTGCTGATACAGGAAACCCGGATTCGTACCCGGCTCCACATCATACCAGGTTCCCCACTCGTCTACGATCAGGCCTACGCGCTTCTGCGGATCGTATTGGTCCATGATGGCAGAGTGCTTCGTAATTAATTCATCCATATAAAGTGCCTTTTCCAACGTCACGAACCATTCTTCTTCGGAGAAGCCGGTCGCAGCCCCCTTGTTCTGCCACTTGCCGGGAACCGTGTAATAATGCAGGCTGATCGCATCCATCTTGCTGTGAGCTTCCCGCATCAATACCTCCATCCAACGATAGTCGTCGGAGTTAGGGCCGCAAGCGATCTTATACACTTTATTGTCGCCATAATTGCGTACATAGGTTTGGAACTGGCGATACAAGTCCGCATAATACTCCGGCCGCATATTGCCTCCGCACCCCCAGTTTTCATTGCCGACCCCAAAATATTTAAGGCTCCACGGCTTCTCGCGTCCGTTCTTCTGGCGCCACTCTGCCATCGGCGAGACGCCGTCGAAGGTCATATACTCCACCCACTCCGACATTTCCTGAACAGTCCCGCTTCCGACATTGCCGGAAATATAAGGCTCGCAGCCGAGCATCTCGCATAACATCAAAAATTCATGCGTACCGAAATGGTTGTTCTCTACTACTCCGCCCCAATGCGTGTTGATCATCCGTTTCCGATCTTCCTGCGGGCCTACGCCGTCCTTCCAATGATACTCATCGGCAAAACAGCCGCCTGGCCATCTTAGAACAGGAATTTTGAGCTTTTTCAATGCCGCTATGACATCATTTCGAATGCCGTTCGTATTCGGGATGGGGGAATCCTCGCCGACCCAGATGCCTTCATAGATACAGCGTCCCAGATGCTCGGAGAAATGCCCATATATGTTTCGGTTAATAGTGCCCTCAATAATATCCGTATTAATCGTTATGCTGGTAGCCATGCCGTTATCCCCGCTTTCATGATTAGAATAATGAATGCCTTTATCCTTCAATCTTGATCAGGTTCCAATGCTCCTATACTTTCAACCGGATGACATTCCATGATGCTTTCACCAGAGAAGCTTGAACCTTAAAGCCATCGACCTGTGCATTGCCGTTCGGATGCGGTTTCACATTATCCGGCTGCTGCTCGGTATTGACTGCCTTCAGGTCGTCATGCTCAAGCACGATATGTTCGATCAGGCTGCAAGCGCCGAAGCTCCGCAGATCAACCTCAAGCGGCAGCGATGAATCAAGATGGCGGTTCACCGCAAACACGGTTACCTCGTCCTGTTCTTCGTTATGAATGGCGATCGCCTCAAGATAAGGAACATCCGTAATCTGTTTCGTATCGTATTTCGGCGATTGAATAAGCGGAACAAGCGATTTTCCGCGGCCATAGACCGAAGCATGCATGAACGGATAGAAGATCGTCTGCCGCCATGACCCGCCTCCATTGGAGGTCATGATCGGTGCGATAACATTGACCAACTGGGCAAGACAAGCCATTTTGACGCGGTCGGCATGCTTCAACAGGCTGATCAACATGCAGCCGACAAGCAGGGCATCCTCATGATTATAGATGTCTTCAAGCTGCGGCGGCGCAATTTGCCACGGCTCCATCTTGCGGTCTGCTGCATGGGAATGGTACCAGACGTTCCATTCGTCAAAGGAGAGGCTCAGCTTTTTCTTGCTTCTTTTCTTGGCTTTCATATAGTCGCAGGTCGCGATCAAGGTGCGGATGAAATCATCCATTTCGAGCGAACGGGCCAGAAATGTCGGCGTGTCGTCGTCCGCATTGCCGTAATATTGATGCATCGACAGATACTCGACATGCTCGTAGGTATGATCCAGTACCGTCGCTTCCCAGTCCGGGAACGTCGCCATTTGACGGCTTGAGCTGCCGCACGCCACCAGCTCAATCGAAGGATCCACCCATTTCATGACCTTGGCCGCTTCCAACGCTGTCCGTCCATATTCCACCGCATTTTTGTGGCCTATCTGCCATGGACCGTCCATTTCATTGCCCAGGCACCAGGTTTTTATGTTATGCGGCTGCTCGTATCCGTGTTTACGGCGCAGGTCGCTCCAGTATGTACCGCTTGCATGGTTGCTGTATTCGACCAGGTTGCGCGCCGCGTCAATGCCGCGTGTCCCCAAGTTAACGGCCATCATCACCTCGGTATTCGCTTTCTTCGCCCAGTCGACGAATTCGTTGAAACCGAATTCATTTGTTTCGATGGTCCGCCATGCCAGCTCCAGCCGCCTTTTACGCTCTTCCTTCGGCCCGACCGAATCCTCCCAATTGTAACCGGATACAAAATTTCCGCCCGGATAACGTACGATCGGAACCTGCAGCTCATTGACCAGCTCTATTACATCACGCCGGAAACCGTTCTCATCCGCGTCCGAATGACCGGGTTCGTAGATGCCTCCATAAACGGCGCGTCCCAAATGCTCGATAAACGATCCGTATAATCTTTCGTCGATTTCACCGATTGTAAAATCTTTGTCAACAATCATTTTTGCTTTTTCAGCCATTTGAAAATTTCCTCCTTGAATTAATGTTATCATTAACTGTATAATAAAATTATTCAATCTAAACTCATGATATAAGGGAATTCTGAATTATGCAACACTATTTTTATTAATCCTTCCCGATAATGGTTTATAAATATATTAATTCATAATTACAGTATGGAGGTCTTTGAACATGATTAAGGCAACAACCGATACCGTATGGCTCCCTTTATTCGAGGCATTGGCCAGCGAAGTCCGATTAAACATCATTCAGCTGCTTGCCAAGCAGCCGATGAATAACAAGGATCTGGCGGCTGAGTTACAAATCAGCGGCGCGATCGTATCGATGCATGTGCGAAAGCTGCAGCAGGCAGGTCTGGTCGAATCCAAAATGGTGCGATTAAACGGCGGTACGCATAAGCTCAATTCGCTGGCTGCGGACGCGATTGAAATCATGCTGCCGCATACCAAACATCTGCCCCGAACGTTTTTCGAGGTATCGGTGCCGATCGGCCATTATACCCAGTTCGATATTCACCCTACATGCGGCCTGGCAACAACCTCCAGTGTCATTGGCCATTATGACGATCCGCGGTATTTTCTGGATCCGGAGCGGATGCATGCCAACATCCTTTGGTTCGGCAAAGGGTACGTGGAGTACAAATTTCCAAATTACCTGCTCACTTCCCAGCAAATCAAGGAAATCGAAATTTCTATGGAAATTAGCTCTGAAGCGCCCGGCGTGAACAGCAACTGGCCTTCCGACATCCGCTTCTACTTGAACGGCACCGATCTTGGCTGCTGGACAAGCCCTGGCGATTCAGGCAATGGCCGGGGCATGTATACGCCGGATTGGTGGCGCGATGACGTCAATCAATACGGATTTTTGAAAGTAATCCGCATCAACGAAAGCGGTACTTACATTGACGGGCAAAAAATGTCCGACAACGGCTTGAATGAGCTCTCGATCGAACGGAACCAATGGACGCTTCGGCTTGCCGTCGAAGACGATGCCGCGCATATCGGCGGCCTGACGTTATATGGAATGGGATTCGGCAATTACAATCAAGACATCGTATTCCGTACCTATTATGAATAAAAAGCTCTGCAGGCGTGCTTCTCTCGTTAAAGAAGCAACCGCCCGCAGAGCTTTATGCCGGGTAAGCTTGGCAAGCACGCATTTACACGAAATACGGTGCAGCAAGCTTGGAGATTTTCTTGCACTTATAATTTTTTGCTTTCATTTCCTTTAGCACAATACTTACTGCTTCCACGGTTTGGGTACGGTCCCCGCCGGAATCATGCATTAATACAATTTCGCCGGGAGCCAGTTTTGACATGACGGCTTTCACGATCTTATCTGTGCCCGGCTTTTTATAATCATTTGTTTCAATGGAGCGCATGATCGTTAAATACCCCATTTTCCTGGAAGCCTCAAGCACGTTGTCATTATAAGAAAGGTACGGAGGGCGAAATATTGCCGGTTTTTTGCCGGTTATTTTTTTGATGATTCGATCCGTTTTAGCCAGTTCTTCTTTAATCTCTTCTGCTGATAATTTAGCTAAATCGGGATGATTATACGTATGATTGCCGATATCATGTCCCTCCGCGACGATCCGCTTGCCCAGCTCGGGGTGCTTTTTCAATTTCTTTCCAATGACAAAAAAAGTCGCTTTTGTATCATGCTTTTTCAACAGGTTCAAAATCTGTGCTGTATGCTCGGGATCGGGTCCGTCGTCAAAGGTCAAAGCAATCCTATTTTTATGGATCGTTACTTTTTCTATAAATTTTGGTTTCGACACCTTTTGGATGTACGGCTTAAAATCGCTTGTTTTGCAAATCAGCTTGGATCTGCCCAGCAGGCTGTCATCCCTGACTCTCCAAGTGTGATGCCCCGGCGTTTTTCTTCTGATGCATGCATAGTTATATTTGTCTGTCGTATACACTTTATAGCCTTTTTGAACGGATGCCTTTATAAATTGGTAATCTTCGCTAACGTTCAGCTCAGGGAACTTTACCTTTTGCTGAATCTTTTTCTTAAAAACCAGTGTAGCTCCCTTTATCCCCCCTGGAGTGAATACAAATTTATTTTCTTCGCCGTGCAGGTGGACAGCAAGTTTTTTGTCTTTTTCAAAATAGACGAAGACAGATCTTTTGCATACGATATCCGCTTTCTGCTTTTCAATCTCTCTGATTTGCCGTTTAAGATATTTTGATGCATAGTAATCGTCGTCATCGAATTTCGCAATGAGGTCATACTTGGACTTGCGCACACCATAATTCAGGCATCCCCCAAGACTTGTCGATTCCGGCAGGCGATATATCGATACCCCTTGGGAACCCTTCGCTCTTTGCTCCCACTTTTTTTGATCCATATCATCCCGGTTTAAAATGACAATGAGCTCCTTTTCTTTTACGTCCTGTCTCTCATAATTTTTGAATACATTCTCAATAAAGTGCTGTCTCATCGTACAACATATGATAGAGATCAAATTAACCACCTCCGATAGGAAGAAACTCCGATTATGTGCTCATATTTATCTATGAGAAATCTTGTTGATTTGCGTGTGTGGTAACACAATTAAGAGTAAATAAGGCATAAATCACAAATTCAGCAGGCAATCGAAATTGCCTGCTGAATTTAATTCTGGTTCTCTAGTAACCTTGGCGCTCACGGCTTACGGAAACGGATGCGGATACGGATTGAGCTGCTCAAACGTCAACGGCTGCTTTGCATACCCAAGCCTCATAGGAACGTTCAACACTCTGTCCAGCCCTGACAAACGGATAAGGTGATGCCCGAATGTCATCGGCAGCATGCCTGGAATAAGCACCTTCACGCAATACAGGCCGTTTCGCTGAATCTCCGGCGTTGTCTGGTCGACTACAATGACATCGAGATTTAAACGCCTGAATTGCTGTAAAAGATCTTTTAGATCGTCGGTTAAATCCGTATGTTGCGGCCTTTGCTTGAACGCCTCTTCAAACGTAAGGAGGGGGCGATGATCATCCAGCAAAAATTGCAGCCGTCCCTCCGCCTGGCGCACGCTATATAATAAGGCATGATCCTCCATCCGCCTTACCAGCGATGAATCATGGACCATCTGCACATACGCCTCATGGCTGCCCTCAAGCCTCTCCTCCAGCATTCTCATCATGCCGGAGAGCTCAAATATTGCGCTCTTCGCAGCCCGTACCGGATCCACATGAGCTCCTGCCGCGCATATGATATTCGCTCCCTTATGACCCCTATTTTTTGCAATCGCCAACACGCTCGGAATCCCGTTTTCCATCGTCGTATTGAATAGAAGCACATCAAACCCCGCCGCCTCCAAACGGCCTATCATCAGCAGCAATTCCTTATCGTCCGAGGAATGTGGATCCAGGCGGGGGACAGGCAGTTTCGCGTACCAGGTCATCAGAAAGGAATCACGCTCCACCACTTCCAAAATCCCGTAAAATACAGCCTCCTCCAAGCTGCCTCCCAATGCGCAGCCGTTGGAGGTCTCATGGACATAGCTGCCCCCAAAACCCAGGCTGTAATAAGCGAGCTGTTCCGGGAGCAGAATCGAACGCTCCTGTTGCATCGAGTATCCCCATACCCAATCGATCAGGCGGGAAGCATCAAACGGTTCAAATGGGAAGTCCGGCTGCTCATACTGTTCTTTCGAATACACCCCGACTGTAACGGGGTCAAGTGCCCGTTCCGATAAGTTGCGGTATGCATCTCGTATGACAGTCCGTTTGCCGCGCGGCGACATGCCGCAGTGGCGCTCCAATCCCTCCAGCATGGCAGTCAGTTCGCTTTCCGCGTAAGAATGAGTCCGGCCTGCCGTAACCTCATTGTCCAGGGAGGACGGCAAATTCACGCAGACAACGGCAAAGGGCGATACAAGATCATCCATTTTATCATTGAACAGCCCCGTCCGGGTGTCCAGATAGTCTCTGGCCATAACTGCTTTTAGTTCGTTCAACGGTATACTGCGGTATATCCCCTCACTGGGCTTGGGGTTCGGCTTCAGTGAAATCCGGGTGATAGCAGAGGAATCATCAGGCAGCCGACTGCATATCGAACACAGCGGATCCGGCAGAAATCCGTGAAGTGAAGTCTCCAACGTATCCAGGTTAACCAGATAGACCCTTCCTTCCGTCAGCGCTTGCTTCCCCTGCATCGCCTTCATGGCTTCCGCGGCAATCAAGCCGCCCACCTGTAAAAACCCCATACGCGAGACCTGGACGGCATGCAGAATTTCACCATCCATCAGCAGCTTCATTTGAAGCTCAAGCATCTCCTCCCGATCACGTCCGGCCATTAATCGCCTCGTGTCCGCACACTGGGAGCAGCCCGGCTTGCCCGGACGCACGAGTGGACCGACCACCCCTTCGTTAAATGAAATAAATCCGCTAAGCCACGGAATCCCCGTCCGCTGCAGCAGCTCTTCGGCCTTTTGATAATCGGAAGGCCGCCAATGATCGCTCAGCACTAACACAAATGATGTCTTATCCGGTACACCCGCATTGAAATCGGCCTGACGAATAACCTCGAACTGGCCTGACAGTGCCTCCCGTACAATCTCCGCGAGTTGTCCTTCCCCGACTACCGCCAAAATACCGCTCAACTGTGATTCCTCCTTGGTGAAAATAATGAACCTGTGTCCACCGTGGTCTCACAGGAAATCGCGATGGGTATTAATCCATTCTTCTGTTCGTTCGGCTCATATGGACTTTTGTACAGACATTATATTCCCGGCATGCATAGGTTGTGTTATCAAAGGTGAAAGGGGGCCCTACACATGGGATTCGCAGGTTCTTGCAGTTGCTTTGGCGGCATATTTACGAGCGTAGGTGTAATTCTTGTTCTCTTTATCCTGCTCGTCATCATTTCTCGTGCATTTGTGATCTAAACTCCTCCCCCGCAACCAAGAAGACCGCTCAAATTGAGCGGTCTTCTTTTTTATGCAATCGTCGGGTTCTGCTTGCCATTGTCTGACCCCAGAACCTGCAGCTGCTCCTGCTCGACGAGCCGCTCTGTAAAGAACAACATCCCCCGTTTAAACGCAGCCATCCCGTAAAGCATGGAGCTCCAATCAATCAGCGTGATCTTCGTTGGATACCAGCGCTCCGGCAGCTCCAGATGCCACCAGGAATAACGGTGCAAGCCGTATTGATAAGCCGCACGGAATTTCTGTTCATCCGCTCTGTCATCCGGATTGGTATAGCTGTCATATGGAATATGCAGTTGATACATCGCATACAGATCATAGATGCCTGCAGGGTAAACCGGCAGGAAACCTGCTACAATATAAGCGGAGGCAATATTGTGCGGTGAATTGCCGATCTTATCCGCATGGTATCCCCCGAACAGCCCGTCATTAGGGCCGGCCCCGTAACCCCACACATAGGATGGCACATCCTCAAGCTCCTTCCACTTCATACGGTCGGCCAAGCATGCATTGGCGAAATAATCGCGGTACGTCGGGCTGGCCGCATATTCCGGAACGAGATAGAACGGAAATTGATGCACAAAAGAAGACAGAAACGCCTTGTGATTGGTTGTCGTATCCGTCAGCACCGTAATATCCCGGTATTGTGCCTTCGGCAGCTCATTGATCCGCTCTTCTGCGAAATTATTGTACCACAGATCTTGAATATCCTTGTTTTCCGGCTGTCCGAGCAGTGCAAGATAAGAGACCAATACGTATTCATTGTATGCAGGCAATGGCGCAGTGCCCATGCCATTCTTGACAATCATATTAATTACGCCCTTGTCTTTATCCGCAACCACGACGCGCCAATCGATTGATTTCAGCAGATCATATGCCGTTACGGCTATGTCGGGCGCGCTTTCCTTAAAGTGCTGGCCGGCGAATAGCGCGCCGGCAACCAGCAATGACGTATCGATGGTGGAAATTTCCGAATGGAGATTTTCTCCCGTTTCCATATGGACAAAATGAGCGTAAAATCCGGTGAATGTATCACGCGCCGGATGGCAGCCCTCAATTTCGCCCAGCACCCCGCGCAGCGTAATTCGCACCTTCTCGGCCGCATTGTCGTCCCAACCTTCCAGATCGGCAACACAGAGACTGATGAGGCCTACCCCTGTAGCGGCAATCGAGCATCTATCCTCCGGATTATTTTCAAATGTCATATAGGCATCGCCGTACAAACCCGTTCGCGGATGTCGGGCCGCGTCGATTAAAGCATACGAATCCTGATATTGACGATCAAAGAAAGCTTTCACATTAGCCGGCAGTGCCTTGTAAACATCAGTATTTTGATTATTCATATGATATCCCCTTTTTATGATCCGAATCGAATGTCAAGATGGTCGTCCACCTTGGCGTGTTTTTTGGATGTAATTAATGTGATATTCCCTTTTTGTTCCAGGGTATACGCTTCGCCTGGCTCGATTGTTCTTTCCGTTTCAAGTGCGATGACATCTTCACTTTGCGTTAATCGGAACGTAAACGCCTCATCCGATACGTTCGTTATTTCCGCCGTTGAATAAACGATGGTCACGCCATGATAGGCAACATTCAAAGGCAGCATCACGCCGTCTTTGCTTGACAGTACGAATTTCCGTCCCTCAAATAGCTGTGTCCCATAATCGTAAAGCTGCATTTCCTTGTCAAATCCATCCAGATTAAGCAGATGAAGAAAGCGTTCACCGTCCTTGGTCGTCGTCGATGTCATGAATATGCCAAGGTCCGGGCAATCATGGTAAAGGCCCGCCTTCGCTCCCAATCTTTCGAGCGCGGTCCGGAATAACGGGATATCACACCGGTACGCCGCGGCAATAACAACCGCTTTTCCGGCGCCGACCATCGATTCGAATGCGCATACCTCATTCGTATCATAGACACGCAGAATCGGTTTCGTGTCTCCATGATCGAACACCTGAGCGGCATACGAGCGCACCTCCGGACGCGGCGCGGCCCAGCCCTCCGCATATAAAGAGAGGTAATAATGTCCGCTGTCTCTAAGCATGCCTCTCGGCTTGACGCCGAATGCGTCCGCCAGGATCCGGCATTCCTCTCCTTCCATATCATAGAGCGGTACTTCCCCGAATAAGAGAATGCTTCCTCCGGCTTTCATGTAGTCAACCAGCTTTTGTTGAATATGCGAATGCATATAACTTGCCGATGGAATCGTAATGACAGGTGTCCGCTTCGGATCAAGCGGCTTGTTCTGCACATCTACAGACCCGAACCGGTAACCGGCGAGCAGCATAGCACGCGCCATTATATCCCATGCCCCAGAATTACGGTTGGCTTCCAGGTTGGCAACAATCTCGCTCATCCTCTCACTTTGCGGATACTTGTATTCCGTCATGTAGTAATCGGGTATAAATGCGAAAGCTACCTTATCATGCTCCTCTTCCATCACAGCCAATTTGTCCGCTACAGCCATCACCGTCTTATTGACGCGAGCCATTCTCGGGTAGGTATAGTTAAGCTCGCCATCCGGTCCGACCGGCGCTGCAAACCCATGGCGCTCCCCTGTAAATGCGACACGGTCATTGCCGTCCCCAAGCTTCTGATCCATACGATAGTTATATCCGCCGCTGAACAGATAAAAATTAAGCAGCCGGTTGCCTTGGGCGATGCACATCCGTGTCTTGAAATCAACGGCCGAAGGATCATAACGCCCTCCATAGGTTTCACCGAAATTACCATCACCGCAGTTAAACTCCAACGACGTTAATGGCTGATCCGGAAGATGGACCGCATCCATAAACCCGTTAATCAGATAAAGATCCTGGAATGTTTCCATATTTAAGTCGCCAAAATAAATATCCGAGCCGGACAAGTAACCCGGTGCCTGGGTGTACGATTCATAAAGCTGGCTGATTCCGATCGGGTACGTTTTTCCTCTGCCATGCCCTGTGCCATGGATATTTACCAAAAATGGGATGTCCGTTACGCCGAACTCCTCTGCATACCTGCGGAGCTCAGCTACATAACCGGCAAAACGCCTGCGCATATAATAGCCTAAATCATGAAGAAGCTGGGCGGCATACTCTTCTTCTGGAGACTGAACGGCTTTCTTTAGCCCTTCCTTTCGCTTCAGGCTGAAGGGATACCTCCGCTCCAGCGCCCAGGCATCATATTCCAGCTCCAGCCAGGAGGCAAAATGGCCCAGAACAGTGTCTGTCAAATCCGGCGAATTGCTGACCCATGAGAGCATGCCGATTTCATTGTCGAGCTGCACCCCGATAATATTGCCGCCCTTGCCATAAAGACGAACAGCCAGAACAGGCATAACCGCGGCATACCATTTCCGTGCTTCCTGAAGAAATTCCGGCGCCATATAATCGATTGTTTTGGTCGGAATCGGCCGATCATCCCACGTTACCGGCACGATGTCCGGGTGCTTCGTATACACCCAATGCGGGAGGCCTTCGTTTTTCATCTCCGCCATGATAAACGGGCCCGGTCTAGCAATGAAATAAAGCCCATTCTCCTGACATAAATCGATAAACCCGCCAAGATCAAGCTCAGCACGCGTCTTTCCTTCCAGATCCACTTCACCCTCCACCGGCTCGTGGCATAACCAAGGAATATAAGAGGCGACGGCATTGAAGCCGGCTGCCTTCAGCTTATCGATGCGGTCCTGCCAATCCTTTCTCTCCAAGCGGTAGTAATGAATTTCACCGCACATAATCAATTGGGGCTTGCCGTCGATAACAATCTGTTTATTTTTGATTTCTATCAATTTCGTTACCTCCCTTTTCATGTATAGAGAAGTTGTGAAACGTTTCGATATACAGTTGAAAAAATAGAACCAAAGGAATGAAGGGGAACCGGACCAGCCAACACATCGTCCATCTGTGCTCCATGGACATTGCGGACGAATCCGGCAGCCTGTACTTCGGCTCGCTTACTCCTTCCTTTTTTGGACCGAATCGCGCAGCACAAGCTGCGTGGAAAACTTGTAGTAATCCTGTGTATCTTGACCTTCAAGAATCTGGAAGATCAAATGCGCAGCCAAAGCGCCGCGTTCGTATTTGGGCTGCATCACGGTTGTGAGTGCCGGACGAACGTATTGCGCCAGCTCAATATCGTCAAATCCAATGATCGAAACATCGGACGGAATCTCAATGCCATACTCCTTGAACGCTTTGATGCCTCCAATGGCCATCTCATCGTTCGCATACATAATGGCGGTCGGCAGATTTCCTTGAGCAATCAGCATCTTGGTCATGCTGTAACCGTTATCCTGGTTAAACAGCCCGAACTGATGCAGCCGGCTTTTGCCGTCCAACCCGTGCTTGCGCAGCGCACTCTCATAACCGCGCACCCGCTGGACATGCAGGCTGCCGATCGAGTTGCCGCTTATAAACGCAATATCCCGATGCCCCTGCTCAATTAAATATTCCGCCGCCATATGGCAGCCCTCTTCATTATCCACTTCAATACTCACGACAAAATCACTGTCTACCTTCCGGTCCAACAAAATGATCGGGAATTCCTTCCTTGCCGATTGAATAATAATATCTTCATCGATATTGTGTGACAAAACAATGGCACCGTCGACCCGTTTCTCCGTCAAAAATTTGACCGCTGTGGAGGTTTCCTCCCCAACTGAGCTGCATGCAAGCAAATCGTAGCCCTTGGACAGTGTGACCTCCTGAATGCCTTTCACCAATTCTGCATAATGAGGGCCGGCCAAATCGGTGACGATGATTGCGATCGTACGTGTGCTGTTTTTTTTCAAGTCGGATGCCAGGCCATTTTTTTGATAGTTCAGCTGACGAGCTGCGTCCATGATCTTTTGTTTCGTTTTTTTGCTTACCTTGGCATGGTTATTCAAGGCGTAGGAAACTGTCGATATTGATACGCCCGCCATTTTCGCGACATCTTTGATCGTAGCCATGGTTGTCTCCTCATCTTAAAACTAGTAGCTTTCCGGGATTTTTAAACTATACATTCTTCATAACGGACTCGTAAACCTTCTTTCTGCATACGAAGTGAGTCTATTCTATGATGACGAAACCTGTTTCTCCGACATCCCGACGATGTCCAATCCCTTTTTCACATATTCATTTTTCATAAACCATTTCCAGACAAACCCGGTCCGGTAATTTTCAATCATCAACAGTGTGATGCCCTTGTCAATTCCGATCACATCGCTGCCATACCAGGCCGGCGACACGGCAGTATTATAAGCATCCTTTAATCCATACGCTCCGATCAAATCAGGGAAGGTGTAAAAATGCTTCAACGCCGCAATCGATTCCTCCGGAGTAAATACGATGGAACCGAGTGCCCCGGCCGGCGTCAATGTGCCGTCTACGAAATGCGCATCATTGCTGTAGCCCGACGGCGCTGACCCATACTTCCCTTCATAACCGTGCGGACCGTCCGATGCGGTGAGCCCCCATGCATCCGAACCGAATGTGCTGAACGCCTCGGATTGATCGATGGCAAACAGTCGCGCTGCTATAGATGCGTTCACTGAATTTTCCCACCAATCGATGCCCTGTTCATCGGTTTTATCCCGCAGGTCAAACCATGCATGCGAGAATTGATACGTAAAGATTGATCCGAACCAGGAATGGATGAACGGCTCGCTCTCTTTGTATGATCCGGTGTGACGAATGAAGCTGTAGAACATGTCTTCATCGAGCGGATGAGCAGGAGAGCCTGCAGCCAAATAATAAAGCATCAACTGTTCCGCATAAAAATCCCAGTGGCCCTTAAAGCCTTCTTCCGGATGATATCCCATATAGAATAGATTGCGCTGCGGGTCGCGATACCAGTTCCAATCCACTCTGCTGTAGATCTGCTCTGCAAGCTCCTTTACTTCCCCGCCGAAATATTCACCTGCGGTTATGGCGCCGTTAATTGCGATCGCTGTGTCTATAATCGATACCTCACTGTTGCCGGCTCTTGTCGCATCGTTCATATTCAAAAAGTGATAGAAGAAACCATTGATCTGCTCGGCATGATTCCACAGCGTATTCAATGTGCCAAGCGCACGCTCTCGTGCTTCTTCCCGCGAGATCCACTCCCGCTCCGCGCCGATCGCAAGAGCGGTTAGGCCGAAGCCTACCGATGCGACACTGCTCAGATTCGGATTGCCCGGCGCGCGGTCCCGGATCAGACCGTAGCCCTTGCTCGCAGGATCTGTATTGGCTTCCTTCCAGAAGAAATCGAAGCTCTTGCGGCTCTCCTCCTCCAGCAGCGGCTCGTCAATGATTTTCTCCTGATCGGATGAGACCGAGTTGCCGCACCCGGCAAGCACCATATGCAATGCGAGCACCAGTAACAGCAGTCCGGGCGTCAGACGCGTTCTATTGCTCATTCCACCGCTCTCCCTTTTCTATAACCGCACTTCATGTCCTGTCCGTGCTGACTCATAGATGGCGGATAAAATTTTAATCATGTCTACCCCTTGCTGCGGTGTAAAGATCGGCTGTTTACGGCCTTGTACAACATCAATGAAATGATTGATATTGTTCGCGTGATCGCCGACATGGTGGTTGTGAATTTCCGGATTCACATTCCACATCTTACCCTCCACTTCCGTAATGAGCTTTAGCTGCCCATTATTGAAGCTGGCCCCTGACTTTGTTCCGCGAAGCTCATAGAAGGTGACTTCCTCCTCGACATTGGAGGCCCAGCTGAATTCAATCTGCAGGCTGGCCCCGTTTTCAAACCGGATAAAGCCGGAAGCCAGATCCTCCACGTCAAATATGCCTTCCTCCTGCTTCTCTCCGAATTTGCTATGCTCCGAGTCTGAAACCTCGGTCTCAGCAAACTTTGTATAGGCTGCGCCCACAACCGATACCGGACGCGGATTGCCCATCAGCCACACCGCCAGATCAATAAAGTGCACGCCCAGATCAATCAGCGGACCTCCCCCGGACAGTTCCTTGGTTGTGAACCATCCGCCCTTGCCCGGAATCCCGCGGCGGCGCAGCCAGCCGCAGCGTCCGGTATAAATCTCGCCCATATGGCCTTGGTCCACATACTGCTTCATATATTGAGCCGCTGCACTGAATCGGTTGTTTCGCATGACGATCAGTGTTTTGCCTGTTTTCTCGGCTGTCTCCGCCATCTTTTCCGCTTCTTCGGGATTGACCGCATCCGGCTTTTCACACAGCACATGCTTTCCAGCTTCCAAGGCTGCTACGGTATAGGTCGAGTGGTATACATTCGGCGTACAAATATCTACAATATCGATCTCTTCATGGGCCAGCAGATCGCGGTAATCAGTATAGACATGCGGAATGTTAAACAGCTTGGCCACTTCCTCCGCCCGCTCCCGATTTACGTCACATACAGCTGTAAATTCCACTTCTTTATGCTCTGCCCAGGCGGGCGCATGAACATATCTGAAAATCCCTCCCGCACCGATAATACCCAGCTTCAACTTTTGTTCGCTCATTGTTTTTCGTCTCCTCTGATGTTGGATTGAACTTCTGATGTTGTACGCTTTTATTCGCCTGTAATCCCTGTCTTGTCGATGACTTCGACAAACCACCGCTGCGCAAACAGATACAGCGTCAACAGCGGCAAAATAATCAGCATTGTACCGGCAAGTTTAATCGACTCATTAATGTTTACTGCATCCATCCCGACATTGCTGGAAGAATACGTCTGTGAATAAGCCAGATCAAAGGATTGCAGCTTCAAAGGAAGGGTCCGCATGCTTTCTCCCAAATAAAGCGAGGTCGTATACGTCTCATTCCAATGCCATACAAGCGAGAACAGAAATACGACGACGATGGCCGGTACCGAAATCGGCAAAATGATGCGGAAAAAGGTCTTGAATGCGCCCGCTCCATCGATCTGCGCCGATTCCTCCAGCGCTTTGGGAACCGTTTTGAAAAATTGCAAGTAGATCAGTATGAATAACGCGCTCTTGATTCCGCCGGCAAACAGGGCCGGCACGATAAACGGAAGCGGCGAACCGAGCAAGCCGTATTGCTGAAACAGCAGGAACAGCGGAATCATCACAACCTGCACAGGAATAATGAACGTCAGCAAAATGAGCGCCAGCATGACGTTTTTACCCGGAAATCTAAATCTGGCAAAGCCGTAACCGACCAAGGCGCATGATACGGTCTGGGCGATGGCCGGCAGCACCGAGTTCAACAGCGACGCGCCGAACGCTCTTGGGAAATCCAGCACATGCCATGCCCGGATATAATTATCAAGATGCAGCGATTTCGGCAGCCACAGAACGGTGGGATCCAGCAAATCCTGCAGGCTTTTGAGGCTCTGCGAAATCATATAAAAAATCGGATACAAATATACAAAACCGATGCTGATCAGCAGCGCGTAAACCACTAGCTTAAATACGATGCCGTCATTGCCTTGCCTGCCAAGCAGAAACTTTTTGGATTTGTTCCAGCCGTTTTCAAATGTCTTTTTATCTGCAGCCTTGGCCGCTCTCATGATCGATGCGATGCCCTGCTTCATCCTGTTCACCTCCCGGCCTTTCTTGGGTTATAGTCTTCGTTTCTGCTGAAGATGAGGACGACGAGCAGCAGGATGACAAAAATGATTGCAAAGTAAATCCATGCCAGCGCGGTCGCATAACCGAAGCCTGTATTGAGCTTGAACATATGCTCTTTAATAAGCCCGATCACCCCGTTTAAGGCATTCGTAAACAGGTCGACCGTCGTATAGACGATATTGACCAGAATGAACGGCTTGATGCTTGGCAGCGTAATTTTCCAAAAGATCTCCCATGGCGAAGCGCCGTCGATAGAAGCCGCCTCATAGATTTGGCTGTTCACCTTCTGAAGGCCGGCCAGGAAGATGAGGATCTGCACGCCCGAATACCATAAAATAATGATCAGTTGTTGAATGACCGTTATAATCGGCTCCGACCAGGTCGAACTAAAATTCGCCTCCAAAAATTGGACGATGCCGTAGCGCTCCACGATCGGAATGGACGTCGCCCCTTGCGAGAATAATTCCTTGACGACCTCACCGCTTGTAATGACAACCGGCAAAAAGAAGATTCCCCTGAACAAGCCTTTAAAACGGATCGGCTGATTGATCAACAGCGCGACAAGCATTGAGAAGATGACCACGATCGGAATTATGAACACAACCTGTTGAATGAACACAACCAGCTCTTCCACATACTGCGGATCGGATAAAAACGCGTATTTAAAATTATCCCAAGCGACAAACGTCGTGTTAATTCCTTCTGAGGTGATTAATACGCGATTAAAGCTCATGTTCAGTGAGAAATAAATCGGATATGCCATAAACAACAAAAATCCGATGATCCAGGGGAGGACGAACAAATAACCCGTAAACATCTCTCTTCTTTTTCTGATCAGCCTCAGCAGCAATTTATTCACCTCCCGCCAGAATGAAATCCATCTGTGGAATCGTCCGGTTCTCATACTGAACGTCTTTCGCCCTGTAATTCACGATAATTTTGATGCCATTCGAGTAGACGATCTCAACGACGCCCCAATCCAGCATGTTGCGTTGTTCGATAGTCGCGTCCTGTACCTGCCGCAGGGCTGCATTCATCTTCTCGTACGTAGCGGCGATCTCATCCTTCCAATCCATAAAGTACGAGGTAAACATGCTGTTGGAGAGCGTATATTTCAGCTTCCACGACGGCTCACCGGTTACTTTAAAGGACGGATAAGCGCCGTACTCCACCATTCGCAGCAAATATTCCTGCGGATTCGCATTATAATTGGCAGCCGGTGCGAAGTAATCGACATAGCCGTGCAGCGCAATTTGCAGAAACGGCACTGTATCAGTCGTGAACATATACTGCGACGAGTACATCGGCATCTCAAACATTTGCGATGAATATTTCCATAAATAGTCATTTGGCGAATAAAAGCCGATGTTGTTCATCTCACCCTGCAGCGTTCCGGCCAGCTTCTCGTATTCATTCGCCGCCTGCTGTCTTGACATGGGGTTATCCGGATGATGATCCGACAGCAGCAGCCAGCCGGTCTTGCCGATGGCTACAGAATCAATGCCCATGCGGCCGAACCGCTGCGCATCGCTCTTGGCGATATCCGCGGCAACCTTCGGATTCATAAAGTACACGGTCAGATCACTGTTGCTTTCCTGGTCGAACCATAAATAATAGGTTTCCTTCAGCACCTCATTGCTGACACTGCGGATACCGTCCGCATTCGGCAGAAAGCCGTTGTTGTTTCCGTACGCATTGGTATAGTCGTTATAGAGAAATAACGTAACGCCTTTGTCCGCCAAGTTCTTTTTCAGCCGGGCCAGCCCTTTGTCACCGCCCAATTCCTTCCCTGCCGGAAATTTGTCCGGGTTATTCCCGTTCAGGCCGCCGTCTCCCCAGCCGGTATATACAACGGAAAGGTTCTCGACCCCATGCTCCATCAGCTCATTTACCATTCCCTCCGCTTCGTCAAAGCTCGTCATTTTGACGATCCGATTGCCGATAATCCCCGGCTCTTTTTCCGAGCCGAGCACTTCGAGGCTGAGCGGAATGTTTTCTTGCGAACCGTTCTTTGGCGCAAGGACGCCTTGTCCATTCAAATAACGGCGGTACGTTTTAGCCATTCCCACGTAATCAGCGTCTTGTCCGTGCTGGAAGATGTAGCGCACTTGACGGTCCTCATGCGTGCGCCCCGCCTGGTACGTATTAAAGCCGCCCATGTTTTTGCTTGTTGGCTGAAAGTACGACTGGCGCATTATAAACCTCGGCGACACCCAATAAAACCCAGTATTGACACCGCTCGGATACGCATTGATCCGGGACGTGTATTTTCCATCCTCGACGATGCCGAGGAAGCTGTTCTGTTTCACACCGTGCGTCATGCCGAATACCGGCATCAGGATCGGCTGTTCGTTGATGCTCCACAGATCCGAGTATTCTAACGCATGATCCATGCCGTACACTCTTCCGTCATAAGCTTGATCATACCTCGGATGGTTATCCTGGAAACGGATCAGAGCTCCGCTTCCGTCCGGAATGAACATATAGCCCGGAATCTCGCCGTTCCTCACTGCCCCCAGAAAGGGAAGCGGTTGAATGGAAGCTATTTTTGCGCTGCCATCCTCCACAATATCCTTGTCGGCAATCTTTACAACAAGCGCGTCACCCTCCAGTTTTACTTCCATAGAGAACGTTATACCGATGGATTCCATGGCGTAAGCCGCCTTCACTCCGCCCGGAACCTGTTCGATCCTCTTCGCCGCCGCTTTGAGGGAAGTATAACTGCCTCTTTTCAACATCGCGTTCTCATCGAAATATTCGAGCAGAAAAGGCGATCGGACCGCAGCGTCCCACTCCTCATTCAGATGCTCCTCTTGCATCGACTTTTCCTCCGGTACGGAGCTCCATACATACCCGCTCTGCCGGTTTTTAATCATGAAGCTCTGCAAGCTGTCCTTCACGTACAATTCCAAGCTATCGCTTTGCGCTGCAAGCTCATAACTGTCCGGTATTTCACGAACTTCAATATCGCTGCCGGCATGTTGTTCAGGTGAAGTATAGCTGTTGATTTTATACTCAATCGCACGGTCTTCCTTATTGCCGGGCAATCGGTCAGTTACGCGGGAGGGCTGTTCTTCCCCGGTCGCCCATGACACAATGCCGAAAAAAAGCAGGGCCGCAATACAGATATAACCGACCGACTTTTTAATAATCGACACGATACTTCACCTCTTGGAAGATAGAATAGATAAAGTCTGTGACCTGGTTGGATAGTCCAAAAAGGATGAAGGCCAGCAAGGCCATAATCAGCATACCCATGATCGTCAGGAAAATGTTTTTAACGGTTTGGCCGATTTCATACCCGTGAATTTCCTTCACCATCATGAAGAAGAGAAATACGGAGTAAATGATGATGGCAGCGGACGCAAAATCGTACACCACAACCTCAAGCTGTGTTAAGCCCTGCGACATGACAGCCACCGGTCCGGCAAAGATGATGTAAGGGCTTAAAGCATACACAGAGCCTTTGTAGATGTCCTTGAATTTGCCTTCTCCATCGTTAATGGTGCTGACCAGATAGTTCGATATCACCCATGCAAAGAATGGAATATAAACTTTCAAAAACTCGGTAAACAGGTTAATCTTCTTTACGTCCCAATCCGCGAACAGAAAGTTCGTCTGATAGATTTCAAACACTCTGACGACAAACAGCAGCAGAAGCAGGATCGTTGCCGATAAAACGGATGATTTCCCTTCCGCCTCCAGCTCATAGTATCCGTCCACCGGATGCCTCATTAAACGGAACGGATGCAATAGCTGGGCCACGAGCGTCCGCTGCCTGAACCATTTCCAGCCGTCAACCGCCTGGCGCGCGAACCCGTATTTGCGATACAGCTTTCTCATGGCGGTAATGACAGCAAGCAGCAGGATGATGCCAATCATGAAGGATGAAGCATTCTCCATCAGCCATACCCGGCGGATTTCCCAATACGCGTTCGAATACTCCTCTTTATTGCCCGCTACGCTGAATTCCTCAAGCGCAAGCTCATAATTCCCCAGCTTCATGGCGGCCATTCCCAATCCGGTATGAGCCAGGTCGAACATGCTGTTCAGTCTTAGCACATCTATCCACGGCCCTTCGCTCTGGGCGTATTTGCCGTCCATGTAATGAAAGATCGCTTCATGCACGATCGTTGTGAATTCGGTTGGCTTCAAGATTTGAATATTGTTTCTTTGCTTATCCACGACGAACAATCGTCCGTCCGAGCTGACCGCAATCCCGCTGGGCGACTTGAACAGCCCCAGGCGCTGGCTCCCCTCATCCGTACCTCCGAATACAAACAGCATATTGCCGTCCCGGTCATATTCGATGATCCGTCCTCTGAAGGAATCCACCACATAAATATTTCCCATCGCATCCACGGTAACATCGGCAATATCGGGATACGACCATAGACCCGGCAGCAAGTTCTTGCCCGCCACATTCAGTTTTTTGATGCTGTCATTTCTTGTGCCGATGGTGCTTGTATATACCAGCCCTTCGCTGTCGATTGCGACATTTGTCGCGGAAGGCGGAAGCTGCTTCATCAGTTGATCCAATTGAGTCTGCGTGTAGAAGGTCCGCTGCAGCAGCCGTTTCAGGCTGAATCCGGTTTTATTCCCCCCGAAGTAACCAAGAAATTCACCCTCCTGGCTGATCTGGATTAACCCGTGGATCGTCCCTTCACCGACAATGAACAGGTTTTTTCGTTTATCGGCAATGACCTTTGTCGGTTTGAATGGATTGTTCTCTCCGAAGAGATGAGAATCCGGCTTTCCGAATTCCCGTAATAACGATCCGTCTTTGTTGAACATATATACTGTTTCATTACCGTAATCGGCAGCATACACCGTACCTTCCTCATCGACAAATACCCCCGTCGGCTTGGACAGCACTTCCTGCCCGATCGACCGCAAATAATTTCCCCACGCGTCAAAAACGACGATTCTTCCATTTCCGGTATCCGCCACATAGACATGATCCTGGCTGTCTATGAACAGATCTTCCGGACGGGACAACGGGACACTGCTTTCCTCTCCGGTTCCCGCATCCTTCTCGATAATATCGAAGCCGTCGACTACACCTGTAGGCAGGTAGGCACTTTGGGTGAGGATCGGCTCGCCCTCATGGTTGACTGTAAATGTTATATATGGAGCATTGGCGAATGCCGCTGATGGCTGCAGCAGCAGCATGATCAAAACAATGAACAGAATGGATTTGAATTTTACCATGCTTATCCCCCTCGTTATTTCAGCCCCGAATGCGCCATGGTATCAATCACTCTGCTCTGCATGAAAATAAAAATAATCAGGTTAGGCACGAACATGATCAAAGCTGCGGCAGCGGCAATACCTTGACCGGCTACTCGGTTTTCCAGATTGCCTGTGAGTGTGGTCATGTAAAAAGCAAACGTTCTGAGCGTTTCGTTATTCATGTAAATTTCGGATGTTTCCGTGTTGTTCCACGCCATCTGGAAAGCCAGAATCGCAACCGTTGCCATCGCAGGCATAATGACAGGGATAATGATCTTTCTGAAGATCATGAAATTCGTAGCGCCATCGATCGATGCCGACTGAATCAATTCATTAGGTATTTGATCCACGAATTGTTTAATCAGAAACAACCCTACCGGCATCGCCAGGATCGGAATGATGTGTCCAAGCAGATTATCCGTCAAACCCAGCGTATCGACGATAAAATATCGCGGGATCGCAATAGCGGCCGGAACGAACATCAAGGCAATAACATTGGCTTCAAAGATGAGCTTTTTACTCTTGAACTGCAGCTTGGACAGTGCAAAACCTGCCATGGCGCTGATCGTAATGCTGAGAAAAACGACACATCCGGTCACCACGACGCTGTTAAAGAGAAACCGGGTCATCGGGATAACGGTGACGCTCGTAACGTTAAACAGATCGAGAAAGTTTTTTAACGTCGGATTTTCCACAAAAAACCTCGGCGGATACAAGAACAGCTCATTAATTGGCTTCAACGCCTGCGAAAACATGAATACGATCGGCAGCAGCATAAATGCGGATAAAGCGATCAAGAACAGATAGTACTTGAGTTGGCTTCGATGTATTCTTGTCGGATTAATTTTATTTCCATGAAATGAATTCATTTCGTACCTTCTCCTTCTGGGTCCCTTTAGTCCTTCTCTGCGAATAGTCTCCAGCAGATCTTGGAAAGACCGTATACAATGATAAGCAGCACGACGGAAACCGCTGACGCATAACCCATATCGTATCGGATAAAGCCGTAATCCTGGATGTGATTAATGATAACCTGGCCCGAATATTGCGGCGTCGGATTGGCTCCCGACAGCTGGACTCCGATATCGCCCGCCTGGAATGTGCCTACAACCGCCATAACCGCACCGAACAGCATCTGAGGCTTCATCGAAGGTATCGTAATGTACCATACCTCCTGCAGCCTGTTCTTAATGCCGTCGATATAACCGGCTTCATACTGCTCTTGGTTAATATTCAATATGCCAGCAAGCATCGCCAGAAAGCCTACCCCCATGCTGTTCCACAGCGTAACCGCAATCATGATATACATCAGGTAATGCGGCGACTGCGTCCATTGAATCGGTTCGTTGATTACGCCAAGGCTTAACAGAAAGCTGTTCAGGTAACCTGCGGCATCACCGCTGAACACAACGAGCCAGACGACCGCCATCGCTACCGCTGCCGTCATGGAAGGCGAGTAAATGATTAATGTCAGCACCGACCTTGAACGTTTCGGTATTTGAGCGAGCAGCCAGGCCAGCCAAAACGATAAAATATATCCACCCGGTCCGACGATCAATGAAAACTTGAAGGTATTGGGAAGCACATACATCATGAATACATTATCCTGAGTCAACAGATTCACATAGTTTTTCAAGCCGATGAATTCAGGGGCCTGAACGGTGTTAAAGTACGTAAACGACAGATAGATGGCCACAATAACAGGAATAACGATAAATAGTGTGAAGGTCAGCACGAACGGCCATACGAAAAACAGGGCCTCCAGCTCTCTGCGCATGTTTTTGCTCATTGTCATTTTCACTCGGTATCACCTCTTGCCCCTTTGACATCCTCAATCGTCGGCACTTTCAGCTTCTTGACCCCTTTGCCGTCCTGAACATAACCGAACTCCTCAAGCTTTTTCATGATTTCCCGGTTAGCCAGCACCACAGCGTCCTCGATCGCTTTTCTCGGGTTCTCGCCGTCGAACACGACCTTGTTCCATGCATTGCTAAGCTCCCTGTCCAGCATATAGTCGCCCGGGATATGTGGAATGTCCTTGAGCCATTTCCATTGCTCCAATATGATCTTTAGATCCTCCTCCGGCCATGGCAGCTCGCTGAACGCTTCAAGGTTTGCGCTGTTCCAGCGATATGTCGGCCCGTAGATCGTTTCGACCAGATTGCCGAATTCAGCCTGGACCTCTTTAGAAGTCCACCATTTAACAAACTCCCACGCCTGCTGCTGTTTATCGCTGTCCTTAAACACGATGACGCCCTGTCCGGTACCCGGCGCCCAGCGGGTGATCTCGCCTTTGTCGTTGGCTATGCCGGGATATGGCGCGATTGCCCACGAGCCGCTTAGCTCCGGGGCGGCTGTCGTCAATTCCACATACGTATTGTAGTTCGATATGCCGATCGGTAAATGACCGTCCCTGAAATGATTGTAGAAATTCGGGATTTGCAGCGGCATATTGTAAACCGTGAAAATGTTCGTCATCAATTTGAAACCTTCGAGCGCTTCATCGCTGTCCACCGCCGTTCTCGTGCCATCCTCTGCGAACAGCTCCCCACCCTGCTGATAAAAGAACGGTGTCGTCAGGTTGAATGATTTCATGGCGCCCGCTTCTGCGAGCGGAACATAAAAATTCATGCCGTAGCGCTGCAGGCTCGGCAGCGTTGCCAATACATCGTCCCACGTCTGCGGAACATCCAAGTTCAGCGCATCCAAGATGTCTTTGCGGTAATAAAGCACCCAGAAATTTTGCGTCTCCGGCAGTGCATAAACTCCGCCGTCAAACATGAACGGCAGCATGGCTCCCGGCGCAAAGCGGTCAACGACTTGCCCGTAATCCTCGAATTGGCTAAGATCGGAGAGCGCTCCCCTTAATGCAAACTCATAAGGAAATTTCTCGCTTACTCCCAGCGCCGCATCAGGCGATTTGCCGGATGCGTTGGCCAAAATGAGCTTTTGCTCGTTCGGCATGAGCGACAAGGAAACCTTGATTCCCGTCTTGGCCGTAAACTCCTGATTCGCCATTTGCTGCATCAGCATCACATATTGGCGGGGGCGATTAACCCAGATTTGCAGTGAATCCTCATCCGCAGGGCTAATTCGCGTGTAATCTGTCGTAAATGATGTAAAGAAATGACTGGACATGGCTGATACTTTTTGCCACCAGCCCGCCTTGGCCTTCGGCAGCTTTTTGTTGTTATACACATAAAATTTATCGATCTGGATCGGCTGCTGCGGCATCGTTAACAGCATATCCCCGAGCTTTTGTGTTACGGAGCCCGAGCCTTGCGAGATTTGATCGAACCTTACGGGAATCGTCGACGGGTTATCAGCCAACCTCTCCAACTGCTCCGCCCCGATTAGAAGGTTTCTTGCTTCATCCGGATTGCGGCCGCTTAGTTCGCGCAGATATTCATACTCCCCGCGCATTTTCCCGGCAATCCCGTTCAACGTATCGGCGATATCCGGCATTTGCTCGGTAATGTCCCAATCCCGGTACACATCCTGCGTATTGCCCGTTGCCATTTTGATCTCAAGATTGAGCACATTAAGCTCTTCCATAACTTCTCTTACCGTTTGAATAACCCGTTGGTACGGGGACGGATCGGCAATCAGCGTCAGCTGATGCGCTCCCTCAGTAAAATAAAATTTGTATGGCTTGCCTTCAGCATCCGAGATCACTTCATTCGCCCAGTCGGACGCGTAGGGGAATGCATAAGCCGATACTTCCTGAAACGGAACCTTTCCGTCGATCAGCAGCTTGCGGAATACAGGCATGTTAATTTTGAAATACTGCGTATATTTGAAAGCCAACTGATAATATCCGGTTTTCTCCACATGGATGTTCCATGTGACGTTTTGTCCGCCATGCTTCCAGCTGTCTCCGCCGAGTGTGTTCAGCGAGATAAGTGAGCCGCGATTAGGCGTTACGTTGGCATCGCCGCTGGCCATCGCTTGAATGTAGGAATCTGACTTCAGGTCAGCTTTCTCCGCCTCGAAGGTATGAATGGCTTCGATCTCTTCTGAAACCGCATTATTGCTTTGCAAGTATACTTCGTAGGCCGGCAGATCCTCCGGCGATTCTACGCTGATCCGTCCAACCAGCATCGCTTCTCTCAAATAATGCAGTTTAATATGGTTGCTGCCTTTCTTCAGGCGGAACTTGAGCGGCTCATTGTTCAGGTAACTTGCATCTGAGATGTGCGTGCTCTGCCACTTCTGTACCTCGACTTGCTTGGAGAAGACCTCATTGCCGAGCTCATCCTGTTGAAATTGCTCAGATTCATTGGTCCAGAGCCGCGGAAATACAATCCTTCTGCTCTCGAAATACGGATATTCATTATTAATTTGAATGCCTCTTTCGGCTGGCGTAATCTTGCCCGCGAGAGCAAAATAATCTATTTTAATCTGGTAAAGCCCGTCGTTAGGAACATTTACCGTGAAATTGATTTCTGGAGTCAGATCATTCCACAATACAACTTGCTCATCATATCCGTTCGACTGCGATACTGGTATTAATGGGGCTTTCTTGGTGCCCGCATACAATTGGGCAGGATGAATAACCGCTTGAAACGATTGCGAATCGGAAACCCCTTCTTGCTCCCACTGCTGCTTCACTTGCAAATAGTAGTCCTCAGTCACTCTTTGGCCGAGCGCCCGTGCACTTTCATTCGCCTCCGATTTCTGTCCGTTTTGTTCGTTGCTTTGATCGGAATTGCCGGCGTTGTCTTTCTTAAACAAGCTGTCCAGTAAATTCTTCGTGCCACCGTCCGAATTGGCCCAGACATGCTGTGATTGAGAGGTTGTGAAACTTGCCAACAGCATACAAAAGATAAGCAATAATGCCGGCGCTTTACGCTTCATATTTTTTTCTCCTCTTCGAGGTAAATAATCAAAAGCCAATATCAATACAGCGGCGGGGGTCTCCGGTTCCGTCGCGGATACCCCACACCCCTATTTGTTCTCTTCCTCTGAAGAGAGGAGAGAACCATTTTAAAGATTATAAGAGCAAAAGCAAAAGATTATTGTACTGCATTGAGTTGGTCTAAGGCTGTTTTGTACGCATCGTTCATACGTTTCTCCAGATCCGGAGCGACGTCTTCGAGCTTGGCTTGGCGCTCGTCGATTTGCTTGAAGGTTTCATGGTAGATGCCTAATCCATCAATGTAACCTGGCAGCCACTTGATCGGATCGGCAAACCCTTCCGGAATCATCGCAATAAGGTCTTGCATGCCTGCCGGCATATCTTCTCTGCCCAAGTAAGCGTTCCATACTTCTTCATCATTGATGAGCGGGATGGTGCCAAGCGGCCATTCCGGCTTCATTCTCTCCATCCAGCCTTCTTTGGAGTAAGTCAGCCATTTTACAAATTCAAATGCCTCTTCTTTATGCTGGGAGCTCTTTGTAATGCCGACATAGTCTGTAATGAGCGGAATTCTTTGCCCATCATCACCTGGCAGCGGTCTGATATCCCATTTGAACTTCGCGTCTTGGATGCTTCCGTTTATTAACCATGTTCCGTCGTACTGCATGCCGATCTTGCCGAGCATCCAAGGGTTCTTATCCTTGCCATACCATTGCTCTTTTTCTTCCTGTTTGTAGATATCCAGGGAAACCTTATCGGAATAAAGCAGCTCATCGATATAAGTAACTGCCTCTTTAAAGGCCGGGCTTGTGAAGTTGAATTTCTCGCCATCCCATGTATTCCATCCCAGTGACGGATCGAATGCAGAGCTTAACGTTTCACGCATCCCTTTAAGATTGGCCATGCCAAATTGATTATCGTTGTACTTTGTCAATGCGACAGCGGCTTCACGCATGTCGTCCACTGTCCAGTTTGCCGGCGGCACCGGAATGTTCTCTTTTTCGAACAGATCCAAATTCAGAAACACGCCAAACATCAAAAGCGTATGCGGAAGCGCGTACTGCTTGCCATTGTAGTTGGCTGTGTCATCCAGGTTTTTAAAGGTATTGCCCGCTTGGAAATCCGGGTCCGCTGCCAAGTATGGAGCCAGATCCTCCAGCCATCCGTTGGCGGCAGCCACCGGTACGCCGAACGTCCATGTTACGTCCGGAAGCTGACCTGCAGCCGCGACAGCAGCCAATTTCTCATTCCATGGCCAAGTAACGGCCGGGTCAGTCTCGATCTTAATGTGCGGATGCGTCGCTTCGAATGCCTCGATAATTTGCTTGGCCTCTTCTTCACCCATCCATGTGCCCCATTTGAGTGTTACCGTTTCTTTTGGAGCCTCGGCCTGCTCATTCGTTTGATTCGTTGCGCCTTCAGCATCAGGTGTGGAGGCAGGCGCTTGATTTTGATTACTGCTTCCGGCATTGCCATTTCCGCTGCTGCAGCCGGCAAGCACAAGGGTCAGACTCATTACTACCACCAGTATCAATGTGAATGTCTTTCTCATTTTCGCATCGAGCTCCTTTTTATTCATTTCTAAATGAGTTTCTTTCTCTTTTCCCGCTTGCTTGTCCATAACCCGCCTGATGTGATGAATGCGTTTACATTTACTTTTTGGCAAATCACCTCCCTAGCGTAATGGGACCGACCGAAAATATAGAAACGTTTCGATTATTGATTACAATAAGTTAATTCTTAGCTAATAAAATGATAGTTTTACACTTTTATTGGCTGTTTATCATTCTATTTTACAAAAGAAAACCCTTTCATATTTTATCTTCATTATCGAAACGTTTCACTTAATACTTAAAATTTACCATATGAGACGATGAAAATCAATCGTTTTTTAACGGCTTCAATTGTCCATCATCAAGTCAGTTGAAGGGATAAGGATTGGGACATTGAAACAACTTCGTCTGAGGTCACTTCCCTCTCTAGATGTTGCGAGATGTAGATCCCTTCACTGATCAGCATCGTTTGCAATGCAATCTCCGCCGTTGGCAGCAGTTCTACCCTTCCTTGAAGGGCTGCAATCCAGTGATGCTGGGAAGAATCATAGGCATCCCTATTGTCCCTCAGATTGTGCCAGCGATAATCCATCGCATCCAGATTAAACGTGCTGTCCATTTCCATATCACACAGGTTCGTATGATAGCTCATCGGTATCCGCCTGCCTTGTGCATATCCTGGAAGCCTGATCCCGCCATTTGAACCGACAATGCTGCTGCCTTCAAATTCATTCAGATGAATCGCCCATGATTCGATGATATCTAATGTTAATCCATCCTCGAACCGGACAAAACCGACGCCCATCTCTTCTACGTCAAAACCTGAGATGCCGTTTCTCCGTTCGTCAATCTCCATCTCCTGATATGTACTGCCCGTAATGGTTTTGACCTTGGGAGTGCCCAGCAAATATAACATTTGCGAGATATTGTAGACTCCCATATCAAACAATGCGCCGCCCCCGGCCGTTTCTTTTCGCGTGAAAAACTGCGTACCATAACCGTCAACGTAAGGGCGTCCACGGCGCCGGTAACCGGTTGAACGCGCATGATACAGTCTGCCGAGCTTTCCTTCGTCGATCAATGTTTTCGCCGCTATTGTTTCTTTGTGGTAAAGAAAGCTTAACTGGATATGCAGCTTCTTTCCGTATAACTCCGCTGCCTCCAGCATGGATTTGCCGTCTATATACGAACCGGCAATCGGTTTTTCGCAATAGACATGCTTTCCAGCCTTCAAAGCTTCGATCGTCACCGGTGCGTGGGCGTTATTATGCAAACACACATCGACCGCATCAATGTCATCCCGCTTGAGCAGCTCTTGAAAGCTGGTGTACGTATGCGGAATATTATATTTTTCGGCAACGCTTTTAAGCTCGGCTTCATTAAGGTCGGCTGCCGCCACCACCTCGGCACCTTCTATTTTCGCGTAATAATCCAAATGGGCTTTACCGATGATCCCGACGCCGATAATTCCGATTCTGATCTTATCCATGACCGATCCCTCCGTTAATTCGCTTTGTTCGTTAAGTGTGTTAAAATGCGCCTAATATTGGCAAGCTGCCATTCGGCTTCCACGTATTCATTCTTGCCCGAATGATGCTCCACACTGAAGTGGCCCTTATATCCCGCATCGATCAGATGGTTAATCTTTTCCTCATATCGCGGCAGCACCCATGCGGCAAAATGAGTGTGGAAGGCATACTGCGCGCAAAGGCGGTCTCCGTTTTCTTTGTCCACATCCCAATTCTCCAGATGCAGTAATATTCCAAATGCCGGACTGTCTACCGCTTCCACCAGTTTTTTGATATTCTCGGGAACACGTGAGGTACCCCAATGATTTTCCGGACCTACCCTGTAACCGCCCTCTTCAGCACGGTGCGCATATTCTTTGTACCTTTTCACGGTGTACTCAAACTGCTCATCCGACATGTCCAGATCATGGCCGCCCATGTCGATCCGGACGGTCTGCGCCTCCAAAACTTCAGCGGCACGCAAGTTCGTTAGCGCGTGCTGATAATTTTTCTCCCTCAACTCAGGTTCCTGTTCCCATACATGCGCACCGTCTACACAAAGATTTGCCAGATGGATTTCCTTCTGGTCCATATGCTTCTTGATCTTACGCAGGTACTCTTCGTCATAAGAAGCCAACATAATATTCCAGATATCAGCTCCATTAACATGATACCGATATTTCAAGCTTTCCAGATAACCGAACAGATCAATTTCCTGCTGATTAAACATCCCGTGAAAAGAATAAGACGCGATAGAAATATTCATGTTTCCACTCCTTAAGTTATAGATGTGCTGAAATATATAATCGATCGGTTCCCCTTGCTCACCTCCTTCAAAGTCATGATAGGTTGCCGGATCAGCGCCGGACATGTAAGCGTCTTCATTCTTTTCGTTAACAAAATAATCGAAACGTTTCACTAATGAGTTAAAAAATGAATGTAGAATTATAATATTATCTGCTATTAGTTATCAGAAATCATTTACATTTTTTTCGAAACGTTTCTCCTTCAATATATCATCGTCTCCATAGGTTGTAAACCCTTTCTTTAACATTAATTACCGGCTGCCGCAGCTTAGTCGGAGCAGTGTCAAATGGGCGAATCAGACATACAATGTAACAGGCATTAGCAAAGTAAAAGAAAGGAGCTGAACCGTTTGGATAATCAGCAGCAACCGATGTTCGACTGGGATGAATTCGGGAAATATATGAGAAAGCAATTCCCTTTTATAGCTGACCAACCTTGGCTGGAAATCACCGGGACCGGGAAAAACAAGGAGCCCCAACACGCGATGATCGACTGGGATGAATTTGGAAAGTATATGAAAAAACAAATCCCTTTTATGGATCATAACTCTTCCTGGCTCGGCATTTCCGGACAAAATTCCAGCTCTTCTCCTAGCTTTAACCCATTTGCACCGGCTGGTCTCGATTATGAGATGTTTGAAACCCATCGTAGTATTTATATCCAATGCCAGATTCCAAAGAATATCTCCCCGAATGACCTAAAATTTTATGCTGCAAAACGAAAATTAAAGATCGAGTATTCAGGAATAACGGAGGAAATTCAATTGAAATATGATGTCAACCCCAACCGCTCAACAGCCAGGATAAAAGATGGAATACTGGAAATTCGCATGCCGAAATTAAGTGAAAATCAACCCTTTCAAGAAATTTCGATCCGGGAATAAAGGTTAAACACTAAAATATCCATCGATGAAGGCAGAGAATCTGCCTTTTTTCTGTTTTGATCAGGATCCTGTAACATATAGATATAAATGAGGTTTATCTGTGAGAAAGCGGTGATGAATGATGGAAGGTAAAGAAATACCTCATCCGAACCCGATGAAGGAGTGGAATACGTTTCACAATCAGGCCGGTGAAGTGCTCGGAGAAGAGTTCTGGCAGGATATTGCCGGGTTAATTCCCAATACAAGCCCGCGAATCGATATCTATTATACCTCGGCTACTGTAGTTGTCCTTGTCGAGCTTCCGGGTCTTCAATCCCCTGATCAGATCGCTATATTACTTGAAGGACAAACGCTTGTGATGGAGGGGGAGATTCCGCGGTTATATCCCGTTACCGACAATCGGATCACTCAAAAGGAACGCTTCTTTGGAAGCTTTCGCCGTTCCCTGCCCATGCCGAAGCCGGTTTCCATGATCGGAATTCATGCGAAATATACCCAAGGTTTGCTTACCATCGAATTACAGATCGAACGGGAAGTACAGCAAACTCCTATTCCCATTGATTTTACTTAATTTGTTTCCCCTCGCCAAAACGATCATTGGAATACAGCTTTCATCATATACTGAATAAAAATCTCCGTTAAAGGGGCGGGAAGATGGTACGCATACGATATCAGGATATTCATATCGAGTCGCTCTCCAAGTCTTCCGGGATTTACTCGGGCAGCAATATACAATGGAAATTCAAACATATCGCCAAGCAAAATCAAGCGTTTGGCACCGTAAACGGTAAAGCGTGCTCCATCTCGAACGTCCGGGCTTCTCTGAACGATAATGACCAATATGACTTACTTTTTATGCGAAAGATCCTCAACCCGTGATGTCATGGTTTGGAAAGAAAAAAAATGATCGTTCAGATCTCCTGATCAAAGACATGAACAATCGTTTTCAGGATTTGAATGCCCGATTTAACCGGATGGAACAATCGCTCGAACGCCTTGCTGAGAAATCTTCGCAAATCATAATCGAGAATGTCCATATCCATCAACCCGTGCTTGAGAAATTGGAATATCGTCTAGACGGACTGGAAATTGAGCAGCTCAGCGGTTCATTAAATCTGGGAAACAACTTCGGCACCAAATTCAATCCGGGAGAATCCTTTGAAAAACCGCCATTACGCCGAAAAAAAGATCAGGATGATGCCACGGCCGCCTCTGCTACAGAAGATAAGCCCTCGCGGCCCCGGCCGCCTTATGATACGGAACCAGGTTTGCATCGCACGCCATCCGGATTTCGGCTGAAAAGAACTTGAGTTGAACACTCACTAGTTGAACGGAGGTGTGGGCCTTGTCCTCTTTTATGTCGCCCCAGTTTGTCATCGGATCGATCCGGATAGGCTCTGTTGAGAATGCAGCTTGCATCAATATGGGCAATAACTGGCCGACCGGATTTGAGAGCCACCAGAAGCTGACGCAAGGATTCGGTTCCGTTAGCGGCGACAGCAATGTCGTGTCAGGCATCCGCTCTCTTCTGAACGACTCCGATTTTCTGGATATGCTCAACATTTCCGATTCCGAGGCGCCGGAATGGCTGCAGAAGCTGCTGCTTTCCACGAGCCACTCCGGGGCAAAAACACCGGAGCCGCAAATCAATCCTGTGCCCGGCTAAAGATGCTTTTTATACACCCTTTTATACTCTTTGTCCCTCAAGATGCGCTGGCGCATCAATCACATCATTATCTTGAATAAAATTCGCTATACTTGTTAACCGGTTGCTGCCTATATTTTTGCCTGTGCCATAATTGTTTTTATGAACACTGCTCCAGCCGTATTGCCTGTTCTCTCCAATGTCAATGGCCGACCCATTGCTGACGGAAAGAGCGTTGACGGATTGAAAAGCGATTTCACAATGCTGCTGGAATTCACCGTCAGCCGGCATAGTTATGCTCTTGCTATCTTCTACGGGCATATCCATCATGTCCTGATCGTTTACGATATTCAAGGCCTTTGAGATGTTGGCGTTCTTGACGCTTCCAACCCCTTGATTGCTCTTGGTGTAGGTGCTCCAACCGATTGCCAGGTTAGTTCCGATAAAAATGCCCGATGTATCTTCAACAGCATTCACAATTAATTTATTAAAAATGACGCTGGTGTTCTGAGGACAATTATTCAAAATATCCTCCCCTTATATAACTTGTGTTTGGACAGTTGGCGTATTTGGTATCGTCGTGATCGGTGTATCGATAACATCCGTGTCAATAATGCTGTTCACTACATTGGTTTCAACGCTGAATCCGAACATGTTTCCGTTCCCGAAGTTATTTTTCCCATGTTGAGCCCAGCCCCCTTGAGCAACCTCTCCTACTGAAATGCTTGCTCCCCTGTTCAACGTATTCACATTTATTGCCGCGAATGAAATAAAAACCGCCAAGCTCTCACCCCCGCAAAACATTATAAGCGTATTATATTCCGCCCATTTCCCAAGGTTACATCGGACGCCTGTCTTTTGTGCCTTCCCAGCCGGGCAAACGCATGGACTGCCATAAAAAAAGGACTGCCATCCGGCAGCCCTCCAATTCGATAAAGACGTGATTTTTATACGATAGATGCAAAGGGCTCTATTCATACTATTGTGTGGTTGTACTTTATACTTTTAGCTCCGAATGCCTGAGCGCTGATTTTTCGATTTGAATCGTTGTATGTTGAATGTTGAACGTTTCTCTGATCTGATCGATCGCCTGTTGCAGTATCACCTGGCAGTCCTCTTTATCATCCACCTGAAGATGACAGCTTAACGAGTCCATGCCCGAAGTGATCGTCCAGATATGCAGGTCGTGAACATCCTTTACCCCTTGTATACGAAGCAGCGTTTCCTTGACAAGTGAAGGGCTGATCGTGATCGGGGTTCCTTCCATCAGAATGTGCACGGCTGTTTTCATTACGCCCCATGCGCTTTTCAGAATGAGCAAAGCGACAACGACACTTATAATCGGATCCGCAATGTACCACGAAAACATATACATGAGCAGTCCTGCAACAATGGCCCCTACTGAACCTAGCGCATCGCCTAAGATGTGAAGATAAGCGCTTCGCACGTTGATGTTATCCTTCACATCGCCCTGCCTCATTAAAAACCAGGCACTGAGCAGATTAGCAAACAATCCGATACATGCAATCAAGATCATTGAACCGCTGGCCACTGTCGGCGGATCAAAGAACCGTCCATAGGCTTCCTTGACAATAAAGCCGGCGATCACAAACAAGGTAACGCCATTAAACAACGCAGCCAATATCTCAAAACGGTAAAACCCGTACGTTTTATTGGGCGATGCAGGTTTGGCGGCAAACCACATGGCGACCAGGCTTAAAGCGATCGCCCCGGCGTCACTTAACATATGTCCGGCATCGGATATCAGTGCCAGGCTGTTCGTTATCAAACCTCCAAAAAACTCAAGAAACATGATGCCTGTTGTTATAATTAGAGCGATTGTCAGGCCCCTCTTATTATTGGGCATATGGGAATGAGCATGACCATGATGCCCATGGCTATGCCCATGATGGTCATGATTGCTGTGCGAATGGTCGTCGTGATGATGGCTCACGGGAACTCCTCCTCATGAATAGTAATAATTATGTACCAAACTCAATTATTTATTTATAATATATGAACATATGCTCATATGTGTTATCGTTATTATATAAAATATAAGTCCAATAAACAACAACAATTTTCCATCCCGTCCTAAACAATAACAAAAACCTGCCGCTCCTTAGCTGGAGCAGGCAGGTTTCCGTATTGGCTATCCGTGTTTTGTATGCTGCAGGGTTTGAACGAATATTTGCTCAATATGGGTATCATCGAGGGAGTAGAATACCGTTTTCCCCACTTTGCGGCGTTTCACAATTCTCAGATTGCGGAGATACCGAAGCTGGTGTGAAACCGCGGACTGTCCCATTTCAAGCACAACGGATAAATCGTGCACACATAACTCTTTTTGAAGCAAAGCTCCGATCAGCTTAACCCTTGTCGGATCGCTAAACGCTTTAAACCAATCGGCGACTTGAACCGCCGCCTGCTCGTCAATCATCCCCGCTTTTATTTGCTGCAGGTCCGTTTCAGAACCTAAACAAGTCGTATCGCAATCCTCTGTTGAAGATGATACCGGCTGTTCCATTAGCTGCCCCTCCTGTTCAAACCGCGATACAACTATTATACCAAAACTGCGCTTATGAATAATACAATTAACGTCACTCCCGCTTCTCCTCCCGCAGCGGCTTGGCGTCCAATGGAATCAACGAAGGCTTCATGTCCACAAACTGTGCTTGGAATGAACCGTTGTACTGAAATACCGGACCGAGCATCGGATTGTTTACTTCCACGGTTATTTTATACTGCTCCTCCCGATCATCGTACCATTCGTTCACCTCTGCCGTTCCAGTAAACATCTGAGGAAAACGAAACTGGAGCATCCCCTCATAGAAACGCTGATCGCCGGAGCGGATTCGAATGCCCCCGTTCGGTCCCTCCGAAATCGAAAGATCGACAGCCAAATGCTGTTTATTTCCCAGGTAATCAACAATGCCCTGCCGCTGCTCGCTGTAGACCATCGTGGCATCAAAATGCCGGATCGTACGCTCGAATCTGAATTTACGGATCCAGGTCACTGTCTCTCGGCCGAAACGGTCCACATATGCAAAATTTTCAATCGTAAACGGAATCTGCCTGCCCCCCTGCGGAAACATGATATGTCTATACGTACCGATATATAAAGGCACGGCAGCCCATTTCGCATACCATATCCGTTCCATGACGCCCTGGCCGATGGATGCCACCCGATCCCCGCTGTTAAATCCGAAGCGCTGCCTTATCCGGGGATGAAGCTTATGAAATTCAGCGCCTAACGCTTGCTCATAGATCGATGCCACCCTCGTTCATCTCCTTTGCTGCGATAAGCAGGTTTACGCAAACAACGATTTGCCTGCGGCAGGTCCCTGGCGGACCAATGGGCTAATAAACAAAAACCAATCATGGAGCAGCTAAGCGTGAGCGGATTAAATGGTGCTGCAAGCATTTCCGGTGTTCCTATAAGCGCTGCGGCAGCGAGCAGTGCCAGCAGAACAATCTGCGTAAAATAAACCCATCTATGCCTATGCAGTTTAAATATAAGCAGCCCCAGGCTAATCTCTGCTACACCGAGCAGTAACAGCAGCTGCTCCTCCCGGCCTCCAAACCAGCCTAACGCCTGCAGCAGCGCAAGCTCTCCCGCTTCCGGAAACAACAGCTTGGGCACGATGCCTTGATAACACCAAAGGAAAACCAGCATAAGGACGCTGAAATAGTGCATGACGGCCCGCTGCATTGTCACGGCAGGTGGAATAAACTTCTCCAACCAAATCCGGAGCATATCAAAGCTCCATGCCGTAGCATAGCCAAACAACGGGCGAAACAACATCTGGTCAAACCATCGTCCGATGATGCCAAGCCGCGTCTGGTAATCATACTGCGTCATGAAGGTGACCCCCTTACCCTTCGGCTTGTATTTCCAATACCCGCCACCCTTGCGGATAAGCGAGATTTGCTGGTCCGATCCGAAGGTTAGTGTCGAAGTCCGTTCGCCGCCGGCGCTATGGATATTCGCTTTGGTCTCGCCGGTTCCTGTTATATCCAGGCCAAAGCAGATCCGTGTCCGGTAGAGAAAATACTGCGGGTCCTTTTCATCATCACGGGGCAAGTAGGAAATTTCAGAAAACCGCAAATCCCATTGTTCATGAAGCTCAGGTGTCTGCGTATGCCGCCACAGCGAATCCATATCTGTATCGATGTCGATTTCCACGTAGATCGGCTTCCTATTCATCCTGTGAACCCTCCTCTGCATCCTCAATAAACCTTCTACGCAGCTCCGCAGTCGGCATGAGACAAACCTCGTTCCTGCCGAACCACCGGTAACGCCGGCCGGCTATGTAATCGTAGACTATATCCCGAATGAAGGCCGGGAACACGATAAGGGGATACAGCAGCGGCCATAAGCGTCCGAGCTTCCCGAATACCCGGAGGGCCGCATCCGATTTCGTGTAATAACGCCCGTTTTGAATCATGACAAACGTGTCCAGATCATCCGCCGCCAAGCTTCCTTCCGCCAGCAAACGCTGTCCTGCCTTTGACTGAATGGAAGCAAATTGAAATCGCATGGCAGCATCCCGCTTGATCACAAATCGTGTGATCGCATGACATAAATTGCAGTGACCGTCTATTAACAGCAGGGCTGGCTCCTCCCGGCGCGATACATCGTTGTTCATTTTGCATCCCTTCCTCTCCCTGCTATTGTAGACGGTTTTTATCTGTTTGCTCAGTTCCAACTTTTATAGGACCGCACAAAAAGAGGTACTACAGTTTGTAGTACCCCTTAACTGTCGATAAACCTATATGATGAGAATTAAGAACTTTATCCACTCTTACCCCTTGTCTCTCCTTTGAAAGAGCCCTTTCCTTTTTACCAGTTCCACTGCTTCTTTACTGCTTTTTACACCGAGCTTTTTCAGCATTTTGTTAACTTGATTCTTCAGTGTGCTCTCGGCTTTGTGCAATTTTTTCTCGATCTGGGATTGTGTGTAACCTTCTTCAATGAGATCATACACTTCCCGCTCCGCGGCGGTAAGTCCCTTCAGCTGCTCCTCCCGCTTCAGCCTTGTGAACTCCTTTAAAAGCGCCTCCATAGCTGTCGGATGATGATAAGCGCTGCGGATTGCATGCGGGAGATCCATGAAGCGGGTTTTATCGATATAGTTAACCGCACCCGCGGTAAAAGCTTGAGTAATCACATGATCATCATTTAATGAGGTCAGTATAATAATTTTGGCGGGATGGATTTCAATCATCTCAATCGCCGTATAAATGCCGTCATGCCCGCTCTCGGTTAGCTGGATATCCATCAGAACCACATCGAAGGAGAGCGTTTGCGCAAGTAAGACGGCTTCCTCCGACCCCGTCGCGGCTCCGACCACAAGGATATCTTTCTCCTTATTTAAAAAAGCGGTCATCGCTTTGATCCAATCCGGATCATCCTCAACAATAAGGACCTTAATATGGCTCATCGTCATTCCCCCTATCACGGTTGAACCGTTTTCTTGCGCGAAAATAGCAGGGTTATTCGTGTACCTTCATGTTCACGGCTTGATATCTCGACCGAGCCCCCGCTCTTCTGCATCACATTATAGACATAAGATAGACCAAGCCCGAAATTCCGGGAGTGGTTCTTAGTACTGTAGAAAGGGTCAAACACATGCGTTAGCTGATCCTTTGGAATACCTTTCCCGGTATCCTGAACAGACAACGCAATGCCTTTTTTGCAGTTATCCAAACGGATATTAATTGTTCCTTCTGCAGGCATAGCCTCCACTGCATTCGTCAGCAGGTTACCGATAACCTCTTTGATATGCACCTTATCACATACCACGGCCGGCCGGCACAAATAATAGGTTTTCACCTTGATGCGATGGTCGTCCAGAAGGCGCTGATGCATGCATACGCACTCATCAATGAGCTGATCCAGAAGGCAGGGCTCCTCTCTCAAAACGATGTCCTTCATCTGGCTGTGAATGCGGGTCACCATCGCCAGCATATGCGCGGATGCGTTCGAAATGATTTGCAGATGCTGCTTGGATTGTTCATCCTCCGGGGGAACGAAATGCTTCAAATTTTCCGTGCTGATCGCTATTTTGCCGATTTCATTTTTGATCGTGTGGTTCAGCATCGTTGTCCCCGAGCTTACCGCCTTCATCGTGCTCTCCAGCGAATCCCGCTCAAACCGGAGCTTTACCCCAAGCACGCCAAAAGCAAAAGTACACAGCAATGCAACAGCCATCGAATAGAAAATAAAGACGGAGACGTATCCAAAGGGCTCAAACTCAGGTGAAATCACTTTGCCTACATTGATAAGGATCAGCACAGCAAGCAGTGTCGGCACGATAATAATCGATGTAACGAGCCGGCTCTGTTTTCTCCTGCGGTTCTCCTCCCTCCAGAGCGCTGCGAGATGGAGAAAGCAGGATACCAGGTAATAAGGGGCAGTCCATAAAAACAGCAGAACATAATTGATTGAAAATACCGGTGAAAAAGTAGTCGCTGCGAGCGTAACAAGCACAGGCAATAAAAGCAGCAATTTGAGAACGAGCCTTACTTTTGCAGACGATACGCTCTCAGCGTAGACTACACTGAATAGGAGCACCCCATAAGGCGTTAGGGTCAGATTTAGAAACTGGGCGGCATATGACCATGTCTCTAACCCAACGTCCAGCAGGAAACCGGACAAGCCGCCGATCGAAGCACAGCCCAGGAAAAAGGCAGCCCAACGATTCGTCTCGCTTCGGGGGTTGTTGAACAACAGAATAAGGGCCGCGGTAAGCAGCGCGAAAAAATAATACAGCATCCCATACCATCCTATGAGCAATTGTTAGTTCTATTTTATCATATTGAGAATAAAAAAAAGCACTACAGAAGCTGCAGTGCGATGAGTTCGGGATAGAGCCCCGCGCATTTCATTATTGCCGACCTGATTTGATCAGCAGCATCAATATCGTAATCAGAGTGAAAGCGGTCAAGGCAAGGAACGGAATCGTAATAAAACCGAGCCAGTTAATATATTCCATATTGCATGGTACGCCTTTTTCGCACAGGTTGATGGATGAGAAGGCAGGAACCTTCTGTTTCAGATAATGGAAAAGCGAAATACACATCCCAATAATCGACAGAGGCAGCACATATTTCTTTAAGCTGGTCTCATTATAGAAGGCTGCAATCCCTAGAATGATGCTGAGCGGATACATGAATATCCGTTGATACCAGCACAAATCACAAGGGATAAACCCTCTTATTTCGCTAAAATAAAGGCTTCCAAGCGTAGCTGTAACGGCCACGATCCATGCCATGTATAAGGTATAGTCACGAACTCGCATCGCGCTCTGCCCTCCCGATTATTCCGCCAGCTGCCGGTCGATAATTTCTTTTATTTTATTATAATCAAACGGATCCGTAACCATTACATCGCCAATCATGATGCTTGGTGTCAGCTGCACATTGAAATCCTGAACTAATTGATTATCCACATTGACTTGAGCCATGGTCGCTTGATTTTCAACATCGGCTTTCAACTTGTCCAAATCAACCTCAGGTGTATAGGTCTGGGCCAACTCCAGCACTTTCTCCGGCGTCAGCCAAAGGTCGTCATGACTTTGATTGGCCGGCTGGGCATTGAATAATTCATGATGGAATGTCCAGTAAGCATCCGGATTTTGAGCAAGCACGGATTCTGCAGCCAATGCGCCTGTTGTCGACTCTTCACCATGGAAAAGCACATTCACATAAGAAAATGTTACTTTGCCGGTATCAATATAGTCCTTCTCCAATTGAGGCATAATCGTCTCTCCCCAAGCCTTGCAAGCCGGGCATTTAAAATCGCCAAATTCAACGATCGATACTTTAGCGTTTGGATCGCCCATCGTCGGCTGGTTTGTAATTTCCGGTGCGCCATTAAAAGCGATGACATCATTGTTTTCTTCCGTATCTTTTGTTGCCTGATTTAACGCGAATAACGTAATGAAGAGAACTAGAATAACAAGGGTAAAGATGACCAGATTTTTAGATGACCGTTTGTTTTTACTCATCAGTTTACACTCCTTTTCTAATCAGCATTTTATCATGTGCGGTGATGGAATGAACCTATTGAATATGACAATCATGCAACATTGTCCGGTATAAAAAAGCTATATTGTCGTCTATTTATCTCTACCGCCTTGAAACGAAATACAGGGCACTTCACAGCAATCATGAAAGTACCCTTTATCGTTTGCTTCAACATGTAAACGCTAAACAAAGAAGGTTTGCTAAAGAAAGCAAATGGCGCCACAAGTGTAAGTCCCTGTGCGCCATTTGCTTTCTATTATGGGGGGCTACTCTCAAAGGACAGTTCTTTCATTACCCTTTTGGGACAGCCCCTTCTTCGGTTTCTATTGATTAGCTGAGCACTTCTGCGGTTTTGTAAACTTTAACTTTACCAATCCGCTTTTCATTGACCACTTCGACTTTAAATATAATGCCGTTGAACTCAACTTCCGGCTGTTCGCCTTGATCGGGGATTCTGCCCAGGTGCCCAATGACGAAACCGCTTAACGTATCATACTCATCGACGGGCATTTCCACATTCAATACTTCCTTCAATGTGCGCAAGGAGACGATCCCGTTGATTAGGAAGGTATTATCATCGAGTATCTCGATCTCCTTTTCTTCCTCATCATGCTCATCGAAGATGTTGCCGACGATTTCCTCAAGCAGGTCCTCGATCGTCACTATCCCGGCTAAGCCGCCATACTCGTCAATAACAACGGCCATATATACTTTGTTCTTTTGCAGATCCTTGAACAGTTCATCCGTCCGTTTGGACTCCGGAACGAAATAAGGGGCACGAATGATCGACTTGAGATCGAACTCTTTCGAAGTATCATGCTCAATGTATTGAAACAGATCCTTGACATGCAAAATACCGATAATATTATCCATTTGATCTTCATATACGGGAAATCGTGTATATTTCTCAACATGGATCAGATTCGCGACTTCTTTAAGCGAAAGATCATGCGGGATACATACAACTTTGGTTCGATGCGTGATAATATCCGAAACGGTTTTGTTATCGAACTCAAAGATATTGTTAATCATCATCTTCTCGGTTTCTTGAATGGCTCCGTTCTCATTGCCGACATCCACCATCATGCGGATCTCTTCTTCCGTCACTTGTTCTTTGTTCGCATGTGGGTCAACGCCCAGCATTCGCACGATCAAATTGGTGGAGAGCGTTAGCAATTTTACAAACGGGGCGGATACCTTGGATAATAGGGTCAACGGTCTGACAGCAAACATCGAGACGGCTTCCGCCTTTTGCATCGCCAGCCGTTTCGGCACGAGCTCTCCCATTACCAATGTAAAATAAGAAAGTACCAAAGTGATTGCGATTAGTGAAATCGTCTGCAATAAGCTTTGCTGCATCGGTACCCCGGCCGCATAGAGAAACTCCGCTAATCTTCCTGCAAATCGCTCAGCTGCAAAGGCACTCGCCATAAAGCCTGCCAATGTGATACCGATCTGGATAGTAGCCAAGAAACGGCTCGGCTCGCTCAGAAGGTTTTGCAATAGTTTTGCTTTTTTATGCCCGGCTTCCGCCATCGCTTTGATCTTGTTGTCATTAAGCGAGATTAAAGCGATCTCTGAAGCGGCAAAAAACGCATTCAACACAATGAGTAAAATAAGAACCAAAATTTCTATCGACAATTTTCTTCATCCTCCGATTTTATGAGTACATGATTCAGCTTCCGGTCATGATTCATGGAGGATCAGATCCTGCGATAATATCTTATTTTCCATACGATTTTGGCTTTATCTCTCAAACGCATTGTCGGGTCACTATCGCCCTCTTCTCCTGGCTCATCGTCCATTACTTCGCCACCTCCTTCCAAGTCGAATAAAATACACTTACTTTATTATATCGGTTTGCACGGTAATAGAAAAGAGTCTTCACAGCATAATATCTTCCTTCCCGACCTGTACGGACGTTAAAATGACAATGTTTTCTAGACTTCACTTCATAATTTCGTTACAATTTATATATTTCATATAGGAGGACTATTATTTTGAGGAAATATAATTTTATTCGGCCTTTGCTCATCCTTGCTGTAGCTTTTCTCGTCAATAGCTTGATCACAACAATCTGTCTTGCCATGGGAGCATCTCAAGAGACGGCAAGCAATATCGCGTTTGTAGCAATGATGATAGCCGTTGTCATCACCTTTATCAGGCTGAACAAGTCCAGACTAAAACGGTAACAATCCGCATTATTATTCTCACGTCGCTCTATACATACTTTGTTATACGGATTAAAAAGCGGAATATATTGTCCAAAAACAAAATATTGTTTGACAAATTTGTGAACCCGATTAAAATAGGTAGTAAAGGAGTGGGTCACAATGAATCATCATCAACTAAGAGCATTGACGATAACGAAGAGAGTTACATCCGTATTTTTCATCTTAGGGCTTGGGCTTTTTTTATTCAGCTTTTTTGTAAGCGATCCCAATAGTGACTACTTTTTGAATATCGGAATCGGCGTTATGTTCTCTGCAGCATTGCTTTTCGCATGTGGTACGTTCTTTGCGCTGGTTGACAGGTCATCTGAGAAAAGAAACGGCTACAGTGAGGATACCATTTAAACTTTCAATAAATACATTAAATCGGGGCCCCGTAAGCAGCTTTGCTTACGAGGCCCCGTTATTTTATCAGTGATGATGTCCGAAGGACATGACCCATATGCTTCCCGCTACGATGATGACTGCAACGATGAGTCCATATGCGATATTGATGACTTGTGTCTTCCGGTCTTCACCTTCATTGACATGCATGAACATGAATAATTGAAGCGCCGCCTGAACGAGTGCCAAGCCACCGATAAGCAGCATGATCGTATGAAAAGAAAGGGAAGTTCTCAGCGCGATCCCTGCCGCGACAAAAGTAAGCAGCAGCGAGGATAAGAATCCAACGACATGTCCAATCGGATATCTTTTCATTTTCTTATCCATTTAGGCCACCATCCCTTTTAAATACACGAATGTAAAGATAAAGATCCATACCACATCGAGGAAGTGCCAGTACAACCCGATAATAAAGGTTTTTCTCGCGGTTACCGGCGTTAAGCCTCGCTGCAGAAGCTGAATAATAATTAATATCGCCCAGCCAATCCCCACCGTTACGTGCAGTCCGTGTGTCCCGAGCAGGACGAAAAAGCTGGATAGAAATGCACTTGTTTGCATTGTCGCGCCCTCATGGATGTAATGAAGAAATTCATTCACTTCCATGAATAAGAAGCCGACGCCAAGCAGCAATGTAATGATGAGCCATGTGATCAAGCCCTTAAGATTGTTGCGGCGCATTTCAAAGATCGCAAGACCGCAGGTGAAGCTGCTCGTCAGGAGCAGAATCGTCTGGATCATAACCTCTCTCATCATAATAATGTCTTGATGCGTAGGTCCGCCCGCATAGCGCTCATATAGGACGCCGTATACACCGAAAAGCGTAGCAAACAACACGATCTCTGCTCCAAGGAAGATCCAGAAACCGAGAATGTTCATCCGGCTCTGCTCGGTCTGATACTCCAAAGGCAGTGAAGTATTAACGTTTGCCGACATATCGATTCACCTCTCCTTCACCGTTTCTCCATGCGCTCTCCGTTTGTTCAATTTCTTCCTTATGAACGTGGAAGCCGTCATTATAATCAAAGGAACGAATAATAAGTCCTGCAAAAATACCAACAGCCGCAACCGCCGCTGCGATATGCCATTCGAATACGAGGAAGAAGCCGCTGATGCCAAACACGACGCACATAATGAACGGAAGTCCAGAGTTGCTTGGCATATGAATTTCTTCGAGCTCTTCTTTTTTCAGTGTCAAACCTTCATTGTTCTTCTTCATGTACCAGAACGCATCCATGGATTTTACTTCCGGCAGCTTGGCAAAGTTATAATGCTGCACCGGTGAAGCCGTTGCCCATTCCAATGTTCTTGCATCCCAAGGATCGCTTGGAATGTTGCGGTCCGCATAGCGAACGCTCCAATAGATGTTGTAACAGAATGCCGCGAAGCCCAGTGCCAAAATGATGGACCCGATAAAGGATACAAAGAATAATGGCGCGTAACCGGATTCTACCGAATACGTATAAGAACGTCTTACTGCACCGTCCAAGCCAAGGAAGAACATCGGCATAAATGTCATATTGAAACCAATGACAAACAACCAGAAATGCCATTTACCGATTTTTTCATTGAGCATATGCCCGAACATTTTTGGCCACCAATAGTATGTTCCGGCGAATACGGCAAATACTACAGCTGGGATCAGCACGTAATGGAAGTGCGCGACGAGGAAGAGCGTATTATGGTATTGATAATCCGCCGCCCCCATGCCCAGCATTACGCCTGTAACGCCGCCAATGACAAAGCAAGGCACGAAAGCCAAAGCCCACAGCATGGCAGTCGTCATTTTGATACGGCCTTTGCGCATCGTGAACAGCCAGTTAAACATCTTCACGCCTGTCGGTACGGCAATCATCATTGTCGTAATAGAGAAGATCGAGTTAACGCCCGGACCCGCGCCCATCGTATAAAAGTGATGAACCCATACCACCATACTTAGAATGGCAATCCCGACAATAGAGAAGACCATCGACTTGTAGCCGTACAGCGTTTTGCGCGAGAAGGTCGCGATGACCTCAGAGAAGATCCCGAACGCAGGAAGCGCCACAATATATACCTCTGGATGTCCCCACAGCCAGAACAGGTTCGCCCACAGCATATCCAAACCGCCGCCGGATAAAGTAAAGAAATGCGTGCCATACAGACGATCGAATGTCATTAAAGCAAGCGCTACGGTTAAGATCGGGAACGACGCCACAATAATGATCGATGTAATGAATGTTGTCCACGAGAACATCGGCATACGCATCAATGTCATGCCCTTGGTCCGCATCTTGAGAATCGTGACGATAAAGTTAATCCCCGTCATCAATGTCCCGATACCGGATATTTGCAGCGCCACGGCATAATAGTTATTGCCAATGCCCGGACTGAACTCTTTACCCGCAAGCGGGAAATAGGAAGTCCATCCTGCATCGGGCGATCCGCCGACAACAAAGGAAAGGTTAAACAGCATCGCGCCGCAAAAGAACAGCCAGAAGCTTAAGGCATTCAACTGCGGAAAAGCTACGTCCCTTGCTCCGATTTGAAGGGGGATAACAAGGTTCATAAAACCGATCAGAAACGGCATCGCCATGAATAAGATCATAATGACGCCATGTGTCGTGAAAATTTCGTTATAATGCTGAGCGTTCAAAAACTCCATCTCCGGCCTGGACGTCTGTACCCGCATCAATATTCCGTCCATACCGCCGCGGAAAAACATCAGAACCGCGGAAATGATATACATGATCCCGATTTTTTTATGGTCAACAGTTGTCAGCCATTCTGTCCACAGCCATTTCCATTTTTTCAGGTATGTGATTCCCCCGACGATTCCGATCATCGTTAGAAGAATGGCAATCTGAGAACCTAAAATCAACGGATCGCCTGTAATGAGAATTTCATTCCATTTAATGCCCACTATGCTCGCCTCCGTTTCCGTCGCCTTCTACATGGTGCTCATGAAGGTTTTTATCATCATTCGTTTTATTTCGGTAGTTATCTTCTTCTTCAAACACTCTGCCTTGATAACCGTGATATCTGTATAATTCAGGATTTGTATACGATGGGGAATCAGGATCCGCATGATCCACCCATTCCAAGTGAGTATTCGAGAATGTCATTCGTCCCAAGTGGGTCGGCTCCAGCAATTCTTCATATTTTCTCTCTGTCAGCTTCGGAGCGGTTTCCTTTACGTCCTTGATCCATTGGTCGAAATCTTCCCTTGTCTGAGCCTGGACTTCGAATTCCATTCCCGCATATCCCCGGCCATTGAAGTTTGTATTTCTGCCAAAATAGGAACCGGGATGATCGGCTACGAGATACAGCTGGGTTTCCATTTTGCCCATCGTATATTTCTGGCCGCCTAGTGCAGGTACCCAGAACGATTGCATTGTGCTTGCTGAAGTCAGTTTAAAATCAATCGGCGTGTCCTCAGGGATATTGACATAGTTCACTGTTTCGATACCTTGCTCCGGATAGCTGAAAATCCATTTCCAGTCCGCAGAAGTAACGTGGATTGTGATTGGTTTCACATTCTCATAACCGGGTGGAACATCCTCGAGTGCATACAATGTTTTCACCGTCGGAATCGTCAAAGCAATGACAATCAGAATCGGAATCGCAGTCCATATCACTTCAAGCACCATGCTGCCGTGCTCTTCGGGCGGCTCATAATCCTTATTTTCAGGTTTTTCTCTATATTTCCATACGATATAACCAAACAATCCAAATACAACGACGACAACCAGTGCCATCCAGATCAGAGACCAGTTGATAAGCTCCATAATACTTCTTGCCACAGGTCCTTGAGGCTCGAAAACGACCATATTATATCCGCAACCACTCAACAACAAAACCGAAATGAGGGTTGCAGCTGAAAACAGAAGCTTTCGAAATTTCATAAGTGTCTCATCTCCTTTAATTAAAATGTGTTTGTGACTAGTTTGTGAATATTTTCACATTTTGTTCAAAATTTTAAAGCTGTACTCTGTGATATACCCCTCTGTTGATTTGATCATAGCACGACGGTATTTTAAAAACTGTTACAGATCGGTTAAAACTGTTACAAATCATGTAAGGCAAGAATTGTATCGAAATCAAAAAAGGCCGGGATTGCTCCCGGCCTTACTTGGAGGATCAGCGGCTTTTTATCAGCAATTCTACAGCTTCCTGAACGAGCTTCCCCGTATCGTTACCTTTTGCTTTTTCATCCAAGATGCACTGTTCCAAATTGACGGCTACAATGTAGGCCATCGCTTTATCAGCAGCGCTGCGGATCGCGGAGAGCTGTGCCACGACATCCTTGCAATCTTTTTCTTCCTCCATCATTTTCATGACACCCCGAATTTGTCCTTCCATTCTTCTTAACCGCCGGAACACGCTATCATCATATTTCATCATTTTGATTCCCTCCATTCGATCTGATCTTATAGGTCTATTATGTCTGAAAAACTCGTTATGGACAATAACTCCTAGTGCGCGGATTTCAAACGAAGATGCCTGCCTTAAGCATTCATGATTTTTTATATCCAGGGAAACCTAAATACGATATCGAGATAAGGGAGGCAATGGATATGTCGACGTCCAAAAGACGTGAGGAGAGCGCATGGAAAAGCCGTAAACAGAACCAGCAGCCTCATGGGAAAGTGAAATCCCTACACGAGCTGTCACAGGAACAGGAAGCCGATCAAGAAACTTCAACATCGCAGCGTAAAGATTAATGACGGAAAAGGGATAGCCATCAGCTGCTCAGCAGCTTACAGGCTATCCCTTTGTTTTTTAATGGCTTATCAAATTAATCGAAGTACACAGCCTTGCCTGTACGCGAGGATTCATAGATGGCTTCCAGAATCTCGGATACGACAAGCGCTTGCTCCGGCTTCACGATAAGTTCTTTATCATTAATAACCGCATCAATCCAGATTCGCGCTTCCAGCTCGGCAGGATCGTCTGAATTGCCTTCGTAGAAAGCGACGCCGCCGCTGTTCATTTCGATGTTGTTCACATACAGACGGCTGTTATGCTCCCCGTTGAAGCGAAGGCCATCCTTCATGTCCGCACCGGCTTTAGTACCGCACAGGGTTACCTTAGCTTCATCGACCTCAAGTGAGTTCAGCGCCCAGCTGGACTCTAATACGATCGATGCGCCATTCTCCATTGTAATCATTGCAAATGCGGAATCCTCAACGGTGAATTGCTTTGGATCCCATGGACCCCATGCATTTGCTGCATTTTCATTTTGAGACAGTTTATGATAAGCACGGCCCAGCACGGCTTTTGGTTTATAGTTATCCATCATCCAAAGCGCAAGATCTAATGCATGTGTACCGATGTCAATCAACGGTCCGCCGCCTTGCTTTTCTTCATCCAAGAATACGCCCCAAGTCGGCACCGCACGGCGTCTGATCGCGTGCGCTTTAGCGAAGTAAACTTCACCAAGCTCACCAGCCGCGCAAGCATCCTTCAGATAACGGCTGTCTGAACGGAAACGGTTTTGGTAACCGATGCTTAATTTCTTGCCTGTACGCTTAGCTGCCTCAAGCATCCGGCGAGCGTCTTCCGCAGTCTTGGCCATCGGCTTCTCGCACATAACATGCTTGCCTGCTTCCAAAGCAGCGATCGAAATTTCGGCATGGGAATCATTCGGTGTACATACATGAACCACATCAATGGTCGGATCGTTCAACAGATCGTGATAATTTGCATATACCACGGATTCTTCGTTTCCGAATTTATTTTTTGCCTCTTCGGCTTTTTCAAGAACGATATCGCAAAATGCCACCATTTGCGCTTCTTCTACTTTTGCCAAGCTTGGCATATGTTTGCCTGTTGCAATACCGCCACAGCCGATGATTCCTACTCGAACTTGTGCCACTTGTACATCCTCCTCCGACTTTTCCTGTGAATTTTCACAAAATGCGTTAAGACGCTTGATTCCAGTGATGCATTAACACTAGAATAAAGTATAGTAAAACTGATTCAAAAAAGATATCAACTTTATGGCGAAGCTTTTATGTGATTTTGTCAATCGGGGGCTAGGGCAGTGGAAATTTTCAAAGAGAAGGTCGATTATGAAAACCCTCTTTTGTCTTTGCGTGTATTCAGATCGGAGCGTATAACAGACGAAACGATACAATGGCATTATCACCGCGAGATGGAGATGCTGTTAGTCCTTGCAGGTAATCTGGATGTCTATGTCGATGATGAATACTATCAGCTAGGAGCGGGCGATGTAGCTCTTATTGGTACCTCACAGCTCCACAGGGACCGCAGCATCGGCTTGCCGCTGCATTACATTGTACTGCAGTTTGATTTGGAACAGTTCTTTGATCACAGCACGATGCCGTATATGCGATATTTCTTCGAAGCCAAGTATCCGCTCAGTCTTGCTAACTATATTTTCTCGGAGCATCCGGAGATCAAGGTCCAGGTAGCTAATGTTATTCAAGAAATATATGATGAAGTTACGCGCAAGGAAGCCGGTTACGAACTCGCGGTTAATATCCTGATCAAGAAGATTTTACTGCTCTTGCTGCGTAATGATGCGCGTAAAGTATTGGCTGAGCGAGAAGATTTCGATCGGGTCCGCATGAAACCTGTGCTGGATTATGTGGAAGCAAGATTAACCGACCGCATTCAAGTGGACGAAGTGTGTAAGCTGGCCAATATGAGCTATTATTACTTTGTTAAGTTTTTCAAAAAATCCGTCGGATTATCCTTCACGGAGTATGTGAATTACAGGAAGATCAAGTGGGCAGAGCGAATACTGCTAACGAAAGACCTTAGCATCTCCGAGGTAGGAGAGCAGATCGGCATGCCGAACATGGCCCATTTCTATAAGATGTTTAAGAAATATAACAACTGTTCACCGAAGGAATTCCAGAAGCGAATGTTGTTGTGGAAGCAGGCATAACTTCAACCCTATACAAGCATGCAAAAAGGCTCGTACACCGGTTTATTTCGGTTGTACGAGCCTTTTAGGCATGACAAGCTTATATCCGACGCCGCGAATCGATTCGATCTGAACCGACTGCTGCCCGAGCTCCAGCTTTTTGCGCAATGAGCTGACATGCACATCTACCGTCCGCTGGCCCCCGATATAATCGAAGCCCCATACGACATTCATCAGATCATCGCGCGTGATCACCATTCCAGGCCGCTGCACCATATATAACAGCACCTCGAACTCCTTTGGACGAAGCGGAATCGATTCGCCATTCACAATGACCTCATATTTTTCAGGATATATCGACAACTCACCGGCCGTAATCACTTTCTCCGACGCATCGATCTCACGAACATCCTCAATCCCGGAACGACGAAGTACAGCCGAGACGCGAGCAAGCAGCTCGGCAACCCCAAAGGGCTTTGTAATATAGTCATCGGCCCCGTGTTTCAGGCCCTGCACCACTTCTTCTTCCGCATTGCGGGCGGTCAGAATGATGACAGGCGTCCGTACCCCATTTTGCCGAAGCTTGGTCAAAATTTCGAACCCGTTTATCTCAGGAAGCATGATATCCAGAATAACCAGATCGAAGCTTCGCTGAAGCGCAGTCTGGAGCCCTTCCGCACCATGCACCACAACCGTTGTTTCATAACCATCTTGTGTCAGATTATAAGATAAGAGACGAGCCAGCGTCGGCTCATCCTCAATAACAAGCACCTTTTGCGACATGAAATCCCCCAGCTTCGCGATCTACCCTCGCGTAATCATACCGTTTTTTTCAACTTTATCATATCATGCTTTCATTAAGAATAGGTAAAAAGTATGTTAAGGTGCTGTAAACTGTTCAATGTCTTCAGTGAAGGACCGGCAGTTCAATGATAAATGTCGAGCCGACGCCGACTGTGCTTTCTACCGTAATGGTTCCTTTATGGAGCTCCACAAGGTGTTTTACAATCGACAATCCAAGGCCCGTACCGCCTGAGCTGCGGGAACGCGCTTTATCCACCCGATAAAACCGCTCAAAAATTCTTGGCAGATCCTTTTTAGGGATGCCAATGCCTGTATCGGATATTTTGATCCGGATATAATCATCGTCTTCCCCTTCTGCAGCATCGTTATGAGGAGCCTTTTTAACAATAGGCTCTACTGATATGGAGACTCTGCCGCCATCGGGCGTATAATTGATGCCATTGGACAATAAGTTCATCATAATCTGGCGCAGGCGATCCTCATCGGCTTCCACATAGATGCCTTGATCGACCTTCATATCCATGCGGATATTTTTGCGATGCGCTTGCGCTGCGATGAATTCCACGGTGTCAGAGATGAAGGAAGACATCTCAATCGGTGAGAACTGCAGCGGTATGCGCCGTGATTCCACTTTGGACAGCTCTAGAATATCGCCGATCAACCGGTTCAACCGCTCGCTTTCATCAAAGATAATCTTCAGGAAAGATCGCGCGGTTTCCGGGTCATTAACAGCTCCGCCCAGCAGTGTCTCCGCAAAACCTTTGACCGCAGCAATCGGCGTCTTCAACTCATGCGACACATTAGCAACAAATTCACTCCGCATACGTTCCAAACGGCGGATCGCCGACACATCCTGCAGCACGAGCAGCAGACCGCCAAAGCCTTCCCTGCCGTGGAAGATCGCCACCAGGTTCAGCTCGAGCAGTCTCTCTTCCGGATAATAGAACGTAATCTCTTCCTTCAGATCCTTGCGGGTATCGAGGCCTTCCTGAATGATCTGCAGCAGCTCATACTGCTGCTTCGCTTCCGTAAAATGACGGCCCACCAATGCCGTGGAGGAAAAACCGAGCACTTCTTCTGCTCTGCTGTTCATCAGCACGACAAAGCCATCGCGGTCGATCATCACGATCCCGTTGATCATATTATTGAGCACGCTCTCCAGTTTGTTCTCGTCCCTGTGAATCCGCTCCATTTGCTCCTGCAGGCTATCTGCCATCGCATTAATAGACTGCCCCAGCTCACCGATTTCATCAGATTTATCTATATTCACGCGCGCTTGATAGTCCATGTTCTTGATGCGTCTGGCTACAATAGACATCTGCTCCAACGGTCGTGTCAATCCTTTAGCGATATGGTAACTGGCCACTGCAGAAGCTATGAACAGCAGCAGCAGGACAATGAAAAGCGTGTACCAGAGCTCTCGAACGCTCCCTTCCACCTCTTCCAATCCCATAGCAAGGCGGATTACGCCGGATGAGGCACTAGACGGATCAATCGGAATTGCCACATACATCAGATTATCGTTCGTGGTTTCACTTTTGCGGATATCTCTCCCAACGCCATTCTCTTTCGCTTCCACCACTTCATTGCGGAGCGCGTGATTCATCATATCCCGGGGATCATGGTCGGAGTCTCCCAATACAACTCCATCGCCTCGAATAAAAGTGACCCGCTCCCCCGTGATCTGTTTTACCTTCAATGCTTCATTCGTATAATAATCGTACAACATCTCAGGAGTGCCGGTTTCCCAAGCCATAGAGGACACAATGAGCTTCATCTCCCGCACCATATTGGCCTGCAGTGTATCGAGATGGTTCTCTCTGAACGATTGGGCCATAAATAAGCCTGCCCCAAGGATCGACAAACCGAATAGCGATATCATTATAAAAGTAAGCCGGACCCGAAAGCTGTTCATGATTGATCATCCCGTCCCTGTCATAAGCATTTTCCTGTTCCCCGAAGACTATCGTACCTGTCCGCGACCGATTTCACCAGACTTTGAGATGTTAATTTTTTGTAAAATGTAATGATGGAGCGTTGCAACCGGCTGTTGAATCAAAATAGACAATACGACCGGCACCGCCGTTAACGGGCTAAAATAACCGAGCGCCAGCACGATTCCAAGCGAAATATTACGCATGCCTGTCGCATAAGAGACCGTGGTCAGAAGCTCACGGTCACGGAATGGAACAGCGCCCGCAAAGCCCGCCGCATAACATAGTCCAACAAGCACAACTACCACTGGCACCAGCTTCAGCATATCACCCTGCAGCTGAGCCACATATGGCGCTATCGCCGCTGCGTTCAGTGCCACTACGGCTGTGAAGCACAGCTTCGAGATCGGCCCTCCAACCGGCTTGACCACTTCGTTAAGCTTTCCCTTTGATATCTCATGCAGGATAACGCCGACAATGGTTGGAAGTACCACGATAATCAGCAGATCCACCATAATGTGTGTGGTATCCACTGTAATACCTGTTCCGAACAACATATGAATACCCGACGATACGACAAGCGGGCTCAGTGCGGAATCCACAACGACAAGCGACAGCATAAGCGGGATACTTCCACCGGACAAGCCCACCCAGATCACAGAGGATACGCCGAGCGGGATAATGGTGAACAACACCAGGCCGATCACATACGGCGAATCAGATCCAAATACGGCCGTGCCAAGCGCGAAAGCGACAAGCGGCAGAACAAGATGGGCGATGACAAGCGTCCACAGCATCGGCAGCGGCCGGCGGACAACGAGCTGAAGCTGCCGAATGCCGCAGCCAAGCGCCATCGTTAATGTGACAACGGCAAATAAATAAGGCACGGCGTCGATAAACCGGATTAGAAACTCAGAAAAAAGAAACCCCAGAACAAGTGATCCGGGGATAATAAGAAACATCCATTGTTCGAAACGCCGGTTAAATGATAGACCAAATGATCGCGTAGAACACCCTTCTTTCTCTAAAAGCTTTAAGTTGCGCCGCGTATCCGCCTGAAATACAGATTAGCTGAATACAGGCTCTTTAAATTGTTCCAGCTTAGCCATGGAATTCTGCTCGACTTCGGCGTGCAGGCTGTTGCCATGCGCATCCATCGTAACGATCGCGGCAAAGCCCTCTGTCTGCAGGTGCCACATCGCTTCAGGGATGCCGAATTCCATGAAGTCTACACCGTTAACGTTCTTGAAGCACTCTGCATAGTACTGGGCGGCTCCGCCGATTGCATTTAAATAAACAGCGCCGTGTTCTTGAAGCGCGGCAAGCGTCTTCGCGCCCATTCCGCCTTTTCCGATGACTGCGCGAATGCCGAATTTTTTAATAATATCGCCTTGATAAGGTTCTTCGCGAATACTCGTTGTCGGGCCGGCCGCTTTTACCTGCCAGCCTGATTCATCTTTCATCATCACAGGGCCGCAATGGTAAATGACCGCGCCATTGAGGTCAACCGGTGAATCATGATCCATCAAATGTTTGTGCAGCGCATCCCGGCCGGTATGCATCTCACCGTTCAGGATGACGATATCACCGACGCGAAGGTCACGAACCTGCTCTTCGGTAAGCGGCATGGTCAGCGTCACTTCGCGGCGCTCGGAGGAACCGGCAGTAACCGCTTCTTCTGCAGCTTCGACAGTTGTCGATTTCATCGAAACCTCTTGTCCTTCCGGATAAAGCCATTCCTTGATCTCGCCGGATTCTGCACTCAACAGCACGCCCTGGCGGCGGTAAGCCCAGCAATTATAGGCAACGGACACAAAGAAGCTTGCTGGCAGGCGGTTCATTACGCCGACTTTGCAGCCGAGCAGTGTCACTTGGCCGCCGAAGCCCATTGTTCCGATTCCAAGCTTGTTCGCATTCTCCATCACATATTCTTCAAGCTTGCGAAGATCCTCGTTCGGGTTCGTATCGTCAACGCGGCGGAACAATTGCTGCTTGGCAAGCTCATAGCCGGTTGTCCGGTCGCCGCCAATGCCTACGCCGATAAAACCGGCGCTGCAGCCTTGTCCTTGTGCTTGATATACCGCATGCATGATGCATTTGCGGATGCCGTCGAGATCGCGGCCGGCTTTGCCAAGCCCCTCAATCTCAGCCGGCAGACTGTACTGTATATTTTTATTCTCACAACCGCCGCCTTTAAGGATCAGACGAACGTCAATATCGTCTTTTTCCCACTGCTCAAAATGGATAACCGGCGTTCCCGGTCCCAGATTGTCGCCGGTGTTAGCGCCAGTAAGTGAATCAACGGAGTTCGTGCGCAGCTTGCCGTCTTTCGTAGCCCGCGCAATGGCACTGCGGATTTGTTGTTTCATGATGATCTGGTTCGCGCCGACAGGAGTATGAACAATAAAGGTCGGCATGCCCGTATCCTGGCAAATCGGAGATACATTGCATTCCGCCATCTCGATGTTCGTTGCAATCGTCGATAGAGATAATCCGGCGCGAGTCGCACGGTCTTCGGCTTCTTGCGCGGCTTTGATCGCTTGACGTACATCTCCTGGCAGATTCGTTGAGGTTTCTACGATGAGTTGATAGACACTTTCTTCAAAACGCTGCATAATAGTTACGCTTCCCCTCTCTGGTCGCAATTAATCTTTAGCTATATAATAGCATAAATAGTACGCTTGAACCTATTATACACCTGAAAAGAAGGGAAGCTAGATGAAGAACGGAAAATTCACGCAAACGATCATTCAAATGCAATACGTCCCCAGATGGAGCGAGCATGCGCCAAAATTCCGTGACAATGCAGCCAGCCACAGCTTTAGGTGCGCAGCAATTGCTGTCTTGGTCGGTTTGGTGGAACATAAGCTGTTCAGTGAGCCGGTCGACCGGCTGCAGTTAGTTGCGAAGGCGCTGCTTCACGACTTGAATGAAACGAAGACCGGATCCATTAAACACGTCACCAAAAAAGACCCTTTTGTCATCGAGCATATCCGCAACTTTGAAAAAGAAGTGAATGAGGAGCTCGTCACTTACTTATCCAGATCGCTGCGGCCTTATTTCTATGATTACATCGTAAATGCGGAGGATGATTCCTATACCGGGCGATTGGTGGCAGCGATCGATACGTTTGATGCGATGCTGTTTTGCCACCGTGAAGCGTTAAACGGCAATAATCCTTATTTCCACAAACAGTATGCGGCGCTGCATGCCGAGATCCACCAGTGTGAGCTGCAGTCGATGAAATGGCTGGCCGCTGAATATGACAAGCAGGGCGGGGTATACGAATTTCTCTGCCATCTGTTGAATCTGGATAATATCGACCGCTGGAACGGCAATTTCAACCTGATTCCGGACAATGATGCGACACACTCTTTCCGCGTAGCGGCGCTATCGTTGTTTAACGGGCTGCTGGAGCGCGAACGGTTCGGGCAAACAAGCCTCGACGTCTGCCGCCTACTTGGCAAAGCGCTCCTGCACGATGTTAGCGAATCGTTAAGCGGTGATGTAAAGGGACCTTTCAAGCATTCCTTGCCAGAGGTCAAAATCGCGTTTGAAAAGTATGAAAAACAGATCGCAACAGGCATCGTGAATCTGCTGCCCGAGCAGCTGCGCGAGGAAATGATTGATTATATGGTCGAATCCAAGGATGACACTTATGAAGGGGAGCTCGTCGATATTGCTGACAAGCTCGATGCATTGATTAAAGCAAACCTGGAGATGAGGAATAATCCGCATTATGCGGAAACTTATTATGGACAGCTCGCAACCATCCAGCATAAATTCGAGCATCCAAGCGTCATCTTCTTTCTCGCCTACATTTTGCATGACCTGACTTATGCGAATTATATTCGGTAACGCATGGTTGAGGGGAGATAGGTAGTCTGTTGCCTATGTTTCCACTCCACGCACGGGCCCCAGTCTGTCCGCTTGACGTTCACATTTCAACTAAAATCTCCAGACCAATGGGATAGCCCCTTAAAAGCATTGGTTGTACCGCATTCACTGCGCAGTCGAATGTTCTTCCGATCGCTGTTGTTCCCGGATTCCCTTGCATGAATAGGCCGAGGTGGGAATCCGGGAACAAAGGCGACCGCTGACGCTTCTCCAGAATCATTCGATCTGCTTCGTCTAGGCGTAACCGTTTCTTTCCTAAAAAGCAAACAAAAAGACATGGCCCCGCTTACTTTGCCAATGGACTTGCAGGAAGATATCCCCGCAAAAGCCGTTCGCGAGAATAGCATGTTCATGTGGCTCGCCGCCCGGCAGTGCCCAGACTTTCGCACTATTAACCGCTTCCGGTCAAAGCCCATGAAGGACGTCCTCGAAACGAAATGGCGCCACAGATAGGAGATCTGTGACGCCATTTTTACCGTTTTAGAGGTACCTATCAAGCTTCAATATCTCATTGAAGATCCCTTTTGGGACAGCTCTTCTTTTAAGCAAATTATTTTACTTGCCGGAACGCAAAGCGAGCACGGATTTGCGTATTATACGGTACAATTCCTGCCAATCCGGATCGGCATCTGGGGGAAATGCCGTATCCTGCTCCGTTCGCCCGACTCCCGCTTCTTCCAGCTCGTTGGCATTCGGCATGCCTGATCGACTCTCTAGTTCAGAACCATTGCCTTGTTCATTCTTCAACTGTAACACTCCTTTACTAACTGACCAAGAGCAAGCAGAGCAAAACGCGGCGGTTATGCGCCTGTCAGTCTGTGAGTCTGTGAGTCTGTGAGTCTGTGAGTCTGTGAGTCTGTGAGTCTGGCCTCAGTGCTTGTGTGCTTGTGTTCCGGTATGCAGTGTGTGCTGCTATGCTGGTGTACCCGAGTGCTTATGTGCGTACCCATCCACCGCACAGCACCGCACAGCTATTCAGCAGTTCACCCGTTCAGCCATGATTTGCGCAGGGTGAACAAGGAAGCAAGCTCATCACGCGAAAGCTCGGTGATCCAATTCTCGGATTGGCCGACAACCTGCTCGTTTAACGCTTGCTTACGCGCAATCATATCGTCAATTTTTTCCTCTAATGTGCCTAAGGTGACGAATTTGTGCACTTGCACATCCTTCGTTTGTCCGATCCGAAACGCACGGTCGGTCGCTTGATTCTCCACCGCCGGATTCCACCACCGGTCAAAGTGAAATACATGATTTGCAGCAGTCAGATTAAGCCCCGTACCGCCTGCTTTGAGAGATAGCACAAAAGCGCAGCGCCGTTCGCTGGGATTCTGGAACTCGGCAATCATCTCATCGCGTTCCGTTCTGGGCACTGCACCGTGCAGATAGGAAACCCGCATGCCGAGCTGCTGCTCCAACTGCAACTTCAACATCTGGCCCATCCCGACAAACTGCGTAAAGATCAAACACCGCTCTCCCTCCGCCGCAATTTCCTCCACCATTTCCAACAAGCGAGTTACTTTATTGGACCTGGAAGCATCCCACTGGCCAGCCGCCGCCCACTCTTCCTTGTTCAGCAGAGAAGGATGGTCACATACCTGCTTCAGCCGGGTCAAGGTTGCTAAGATCAACCCCCGCCGCTGCATTGGCGACAGGGTATCGAGCTTCTCCAGCAGATCGCTGACCATATTTTCATATAACGTGCCTTGCTCCACCGTTAATGAAATATAAGTTTTCGCTTCATTCTTATCCGGCAAAGCCAGACGGATGGCCGGATCCTTCTTCAACCGCCGCAGCATAAACGGCTTCACCCAGTGCTGCAATTGTCCGATCATCGCTTCATCGCGCGTCCGTTCGATCGGCTGCACCACTTCTCTGCGGAATTCCGCAAGGCTTCCCAAGTAACCCGGATTCATGAAATCATGAATCGACCACAGCTCCGTCAAGCGATTTTCCATCGGCGTTCCCGTCATCGCGATCCGGTGGCGTGCGGGAATTTTGCGGATGGCCGAGGATTGCTTTGTATATACATTTTTGATATTTTGCGCTTCATCCAAACACAAGGCGTTCCACTCGATAGAGCTAAGCTCCTCTTCATCCAACGGCCCTAAAGCGTATGATGTAATGACCAGGTCCGCATCGCGGACAGATTCCGCAAAGGCCTCTCCTTTTGACCTTCTGGGACCGTAATGGATGACCACTTTGAGCGAAGGCGCGAACCGCTCCAGCTCTTTCTTCCAGTTTCCGATAACAGAGGTCGGACAGATCAGCAAGGAAGGACCCGCGGAGGCATTCTTGCCTTGACTCTCTATAATATGAAGCAGGTAGGCTGTGAATTGAATCGTTTTTCCGAGGCCCATATCGTCGGCAAGACAACCTCCCAGCCCAAAACGCCTCAGAAAAGCAAGCCACGATACCCCTTGCATTTGATATGGGCGCAGCTCACCAAGAAACGACTCCGGCTTCTCCACAAGCGGCAGCTCTGAAATATGCTGGAGCTGTTCCATCCAGCGGCTTAAATGCTCGTTAAGCTCCACTTCGGTCTTAATGCTGACTTCATCCTCATTGCCATCCATTACATCTAAAGGCATCTCGCCCCGCAGATGCATCTCAAGCACATCCCGAAACGAGAGGCCGCGCTTCTTCCCGCTTTTCTTCATCCAGCGGCGCAGTTGCTCAAGATCGCGGGGATCAAGGTGGATCCATTCGTTCTTCAAACGAAACAACCGTTTGTTCTCGTCGACGAGCTTTCGGAATTCCTCCTCGGACAGATCAAGGTCCCCGACAGCCAGCTTCCAATCAAACTGCACGATCGTATCCAAGCCGAACATCGGCTGGCCGGATGAACCTACGGATGATCTCACCTTCGCTTTCAACCGGAGCTTACGGCTGCGGACAGCCTCCCACCAACCGGGCAACAGAACAGAACAGCCGGCTTCGAGCAGTTTGACGCTGCCATCCTCAAGGAACGCCCAGGCTTCCTGCTCCGACAGATTCATGCGTAACGTTCCTGGAGCAAGCGGATTTTCCCACTCAGGGAAAACCTGAAGCCATTTACGTTCCTCCTTCTCCATACGCTCCTTTACAAAAGGAGCCCAGGAATCAGGAATTTCCGCTCCTTCCACTTCCCAGCCCCCCTCTGCACGCCGCAGCGCGGTACGGTAGCCTGTATCTTCCCTGCTCTGCAGCAGCACCGCGAAGCGCCAACCGCTCCACTCATCAGGCTCTATAAGCTGCAGCAGCACGCGAAACGGCGTTTCATCCTTTTTCCAGCCAAGCCCGATCCACCAATCTTCTTCATCGCGGTATCCATCAGCCGACCGGTTATCACCGACCCGGTCGATCAGCCTGTGCCAGCTCAACGACGCTTCCTCACTGCTATGGATCGCTTCATTGGCCGCTAAGCTGACCCATTGGTCAGGCACATGATGATTCACACCAGCCGCTGCCGCCGCCGATTTCCATTCCATGAGCTCCTGTCCCAATGATTGCGGGCCATGCAGCTTCCAGCGCTGCCCTGCTGCTGACCACCCCGATACATTCGGCGCATACCAGCCTTGAAGAAGCGACGTCCTTACCATCTTCGCCGCTTGAATGTAGAGCAGCATCCGCTGCGTCCACTGCAGCTTCATCAATCGAACCGAATCAGGCTGGGATAAATAATCTGCTGCAAGCAGCGGTGAAATCAGCAGCCCCTGAACTCCGCCAACGGTTTTCTCCTGAATATCTGCCCCGTACCATGAGCCTTCATGCCAGGCAAACAGCAGGTTTTTCAAACGCTGCATCGGTCCCGACCAATCGATCTCGGTTATCCATAGACCTTCGTTCTCCACCCAGCTCCCATCCAGCTTCCATGTCAACCTGTCGACCGTTCTGCTCATGTCACGACCTTCCCTTTCCATAACTCTTCCTGAAGCGCACGCAGACGGGAATATTTGCTGACCAGTCCTTGGATATAACTCTCCCATTTGACCGGCTTATTTTCCGCTTTATACAGCTTCTCAAGCTTTTTGATCAGCTTTACTGCTGCACGGTAACCTTGCCGGTTGCGCGAGGTAATCGATTCATCGATCGCTTGATGATACAGCGGAATCAATACACGAGGCGCCGCTTTGCTAACAGAACGGACATCCTGGATATCCAGCTCATCCGGCCGAATGCCGAGATATAACTGCAAATCCGCCCAACGCGCATAATGGCCGTTCTCCAGCCAATGCTCCGAAAGCTCTTGATAAGCAGCAGGCAGAAAAGCAATCATCCGGTCCGTCCACCCGGGCTGTTCAGGCTGGAGAATATCCGCTTTGCGGCACAGCGTCAAAAAGGGCTTTAGGATGACAGCATTACGGCAGGAGGCAAGCTGCTCTTCCAAGTAATCCATCCATAGGGAAAACAAGGCCCACTGCCGCTGTTCAAGCTTTTGTTCGGCAAAGCCGTATACAAGCTCGGATGTGCGGTCAAAATCAGCTTGCTTCATGCGGGCAACCGCATGCTCGTCTTGATTTTCAATGACATCCAAGCAAGCCAATGTTGACTGGACAAACGCAAATGGCTTTACAAGCAAAGGCGAAACATTCAATGCTTCAGCTTGCAATTGGAGCCGTTCCGAAGCACGCCATTGCTCATCCGAAGACAAGGCTTCCCATACGACGTGGTACAAAAAATCCCAGCGCAGCAAGGTCGTCTCCGCATTCAAAGCCCTCTTCCGCAGAACGTCTACTAGGGCAAGCACCCATTGTTCTTCTTCCTCCGTGAATGAAGCCGGCTTCAGTGCTGCGGCTAATTCATTAAAATGAAGAATCCAGGGATCAACAGTGCGCGTAAAAGACATTTCATAATAATAACGGTTATATGAATCGGTAGCGGCATACGCCTTTTCGACTTGTTCCAGCACGAATTCGAGCGTATGCAGCCAGTGCAGCCGCTGCTTTACCCTTTCCCAGTGCTTTGCCGTCCCCTTCATTTCCGACAAGATGGGCTGCATAGGATAGAGGGATTGCTTACACTGGCGCCATACCTCTCCGTATACGTTATGAAACCACTCCCGCCATACATGCACATCGTTTTCCTCATTCGGCCGATTCGGGGAAATGTCAGCTGCCTGTGCATTTTCCGTAAGGGTCACCTCCCCCGTTGTCCGGAGATAGATCGTTTCGGCATCCCCCCCGGTCATTGCGCTATAGTGAAAAAACACCGCCGCCATATGTTTGCAGTAGCCTTGATAGGGGCAGGTGCATTTGCTGTATGTGAACTCATCCGCATCCAGTACGACGGCATATACGCCGCTGCCGTTCACCGTACCATAGATTGCATTTCCTTCAACCACTTCAACCGTTGTGACTTTCCGTGAACGGTAATAATCCCAACCGCGCGACAGGATATGCCGCGGCATTAACGCGGCGAATTGCTGTTCTAAATAGGCCAATTGTTCATTTACCAGGCGAATCAACGCATCCATGCGACACTCTCCGATCATGTGAGCATCTTATTATTATACCAAAAAAAATGCTTCCCCGCCGAATGGATATTCGTTAGAGAAGCATAATTTCATTTAATGAGGAATGATAATGACAATTGAAACTTGATTAGGCATATCCAAATCCAAGCTAATCGTGCCTTTGTACTGTTCTACGATTTCCTTCACAATCGATAAACCTAAGCCTTGATGGCCATTGCCTTTATTGGAATAACCGGCTTCAAAGAGCGATTTGTTTTTCAAGTCGTCCGGGTTTTGGCAATAATTGCTGACCGAGAACAGAAGATAATGCTGTTCATCCGAGCCGCTTAACGCGACCCAGCGCTTTTCTTCGTCCGGGTATTTCATGGCCTCATCGATTGCATTATCCACCAAATTGCCGAGCATTCTGGTTAGATCCAACGTTTTTACGCCCAGCTCCAATGAACTCATCCCTTGGAAATGGCTCTCGAACCTAACCTTATGGCTCTCCGCCTGGGACAGCTTTGAACGGACAAGCGCCGCGATCGCAGGATTGCCGATATTGATAATATCGCTCAGCACATGAATTTCTCCCGCCAAATCCTTCGTATAGGACCTAAGCTCCTTCACCTTATTCATTTCCGCCAGGGAATGAATCATCTGCACATGATTGAGAAAATCATGGCGCTGCACCCGGATCGAATGAAAGAGCTGATTGATTTCGTCCGAGTATCTGGCCTGGGCTTCACCGACAACGCGGTCTCTCGATTTGCGGAAATATCTCATCGTAACGAAAACGATAATGACGCTTAACACCGATACAACGAGAATAATCAGTCCGATATTAAGAAACTGCTTGTCGAGTGTATCTTGGATCGACTGATAATCCGACACAATGCTTAAAATGTAATGGTCGACAGGCTCGCTGTTTTCGTCGACAATGCTTGCCACTTTAGCGATCGGTACGGGAATGAACATTTTGAGCACATGTTTACCATTAATATCCGTATTGATTGTCACCGCTTCATTCGTATTGAATGCTTCCTGTACGCTTCCGACATCCTCCGGATCTTGATATTCATAAGTTCCATAGATAATTGGCTGCGTTGTAATATGGTCAAGATCCTCTCCGGTTTCCGTTTTCGTCCGGAGCATCCCGTCCGGGAATGTCTTCGGGTTAATGACCGTGATTTCCAGAATCGAAGGATTCTCCCGCAGCGTCTGTTCAATCATTGGATTGGCTCCGGTAATCTTTTCGTACTCTTCCTGCATATCGTAACTCACATAAGGATCGATAATATAGTTCGTGGTACCGTCATAATAATAACCCCACTTACGAATTTTACTTGTATCGGATGTGGCCAGCTCGAATGGCCCGGTCCAGAAGTTACTGAGGGATTGTCCCCAGTCTATCGTGACCTGGTGATTGTCGAACAGCTCATTAAATGCCTGATACCACGGATACCACGAGCTCGTATTGAGGCCAAGCTGCTGCGGATCGGAAGATTTATACAAAACAATATTGTCCTCCGTCCGTTTCAAAAGTGTAATATGGAGGACACCCAGACGGTCACTAAGCTCTACAAGTTGCTCGTTGTCCACCTTTTCAATATCCGGATCAAGGGCATATTGCGCGGCAATGGATACGCTTCTCAGTTGATGGCCGATCAGCTCTTGGTATTTCTCTGCCCCCAGCCTGGACTGCTCGATCGATATTTCGATCTGTTTCGCCACTGAGCTCATCTCATGGCTGAGGCTTTCCTCCAACGATTTTTTTGTTGTGAAATAATAGACCGTATTATTTATGCCGAGCAGCAAGATGATAACGACGGTCGTAATCAACCAGGTATTACTTCTTAACATGAATTGTCCCCCGTATTTCCATTCTGGTTTTCTATGTAGAGGGCGTAGCATTTCTTTATTATCAACGATTCTTGAAATTTTCACAATGATTCTTTCACGCAAAAAACCCTCTTGCCTCTTATCGGCACAAAAGGGGAATTTATTAACTGGATAACTATGACAGCTTTCGAATCAGGCTGCGGATCGCCCATTTTCTCTCTTGTCTCTTCTTGTACTTCGGCAAAGAACGATAGATCAGTAATGCTTCGCCAAAAGCCTGCTTTGCTTCTTCCGTTCGCCCAAGCAGCTTGTAGATCTCCCCGAGACGATAATACGCTTCGCAGGAAGACGAATGAATCGTCCGAAATTCATCCAAATAACGAATCGCTCTGTCCGCATCGCTTTTGGAATGCAGCGCTGCCAGCCGCAGATATGGCTGGCCGTATTTTACTCTTGGATTGATGGCGACCGCTCTTTGTATCGCTTCCTCTCCCCTGGCCTTATCCCCTGTATGCAAATAGACGGTACCCAGGTCATCCCAGTACTCTGCGGAATGCTCCATCACATTGCCTACCGATTCCAGCCATTTGCGCGCTTCCCGGTAGCTCTTCTTCTCAATCAGCAACCTTGCGATATCCTGTTTCGCTGTGATGTCATTGGGATTAAGCAGCAGTTGCTGGCGCAGCTTTGCAATCTGACTCCTTCTGCGCAGCGGCTTAACCAAACTGGGAGAAAGTCCGATAAATCTGCGGTCCAGAAAATACAAAATAACAAGCAGTACAATAATAGCAACAAAAGGATTGCCAAAAATCCACCACAACAGTGGGAATAAAAGAAATTTGCTCATTCCAACCCTCCGTCAGCCGTTCATTCATTCTTTCATCATAACACAAATTGTGGTAATCGTAATGTCGGAAATATATAGAAGATGTTAAGGCAGCAAGCGGGAAAAAGCGGAAAAAGAGAATCTCAATAATAAAACAGCAGGGAGAAAACAGTGTATGTCGAATTATAGGGAATATGCATTTTTAGACTAGAGAATAGGTTTGGAGGGAACCCCTGATATGAATTCAGAATGGGCAAAATTAGAACAACAATTGCCGGCAATGCTTGAGGAAAGCCGGAAACAAGCTGCAAAGGGCAACGTTGCGGAATATATACCGGAGCTGGCCTTCGCGCCGGCCGATGCATTAGGCATTACCGTAATTGACCTGCAAGGACGAATGATTACAGCGGGCGATTGCAGGCTGTCATTCACCATGCAAAGCATTTCCAAGGTGTACACCTTGCTGCTTGCGCTTATGGACAATGGCGAAGAAGGCGTCTTTGCCAAGGTCGGCAAGGAACCGACCGGCGATGATTTTAACTCCATGTTAAAGCTTGAGCTCGTTGAGCCGGGTATCCCGTTTAATCCGCTTATCAATGCCGGGGCGATTGTGATCTCTTCCTTAATACATGGAGCGGATCCGGATGAGAAGGTAGAGCGGATTTTGGCTTTTTTCCGCAAGCTGGCCGATGATCCCTCCCTCTCGTACAATAAGGATGTCTATCTCTCGGAGAAGCGTACCGCCCACCGCAACCGGTCTCTCGCTTATTTTCTGAAGGATAATGAGGTATTGGATGAGGATATTGATGTGGAAGAAGTGCTGGATGTTTATTTCAAGCACTGTTCGATCGAAATTAACTGCCGGCATCTGGCAAGGATGGCGCTGGTGCTAACGAATGACGGCGTCGATCCGCACACCGGAGAAGAGCTCATTCCAAGGCGTTATGTGCAAATCGCCAAAACCTTCATGATTTCATGCGGGATGTACAATGCATCCGGGGAGTTCGCGATCCAAGCGGGCATTCCAGCTAAAAGCGGTGTCGCCGGCGGAATATTGGCGCTTGTACCCGGCCGCTACGGCATCGGTGTCATCGGTCCGGCGCTGAATAAAAAAGGCAATAGCACAGCGGGCGTTGATCTGCTGGAAAAGCTTTCTCAGGCTTATGATTGGAGCATGTTCTAATCATTAAAATCATGTTTTCCGGTTAATTTCCCGCGGATAGGGGTATTCCAATGTTATACCTTTTTCCAAAGGAGGACACCTATTATGAGTAAATCTAATTCGAAGCAGCCGATTAATCCGCCGCAGCACCAAAACAAGCAGCCCGGTCTGGAATCAAAGATGCATCCGTTACCCGAATTTGAGTCACCTTCCTATCGTCCCGGAGGCAAATTAGCAGGCAAAACCATCATTGTTACCGGTGGCGACAGCGGTATTGGGCGCGCAGCTTCCATTGCCTTTTCTAAAGAAGGGGCCGATGTAGTGATCGCCTATTTAGATGAACATGAGGATGCGGAACTGACCAAGCAGAAAATAGAACAAGCTGGCAGGAAATGCATGTTGATTGCAGGAGACATCGGCGACGAAGCTTTCTGCCGCAAGATAGTGAAGGATACCATCGACATATTCGGTAAAGTCGATGTGCTTGTCAACAATGCGGCAGAGCAGCATCCGCAGCAGAAGCTCGAAGATATTACTTCGGAGCAGCTGGCGAAGACCTTCCAAACAAATGTGTTTGCGATGTTCTATCTGACCAAAGAGGTCTTACCGCACCTTACCCAAGGCGCTTCCATCATTAATACGACCTCGGTGACCGCTTACCGCGGCAACCCGATGCTCATCGATTATTCATCTACCAAAGGGGCGATCGTTTCGTTCACCCGGGCGCTGGCGGTCAATGTTGCCGCAAGCGGCATCCGGGTAAACGGAATTGCGCCGGGCCCGATCTGGACGCCGCTTATTCCCGCCACATTTGATGATGAGCAGGTAGCTGCCTTCGGCTCGGACACACCGATGAAACGTCCCGGTCAACCGTCGGAGCTGGCAGCTGCATATGTCTATCTGGCTTCTGAAGACTCCTCGTACATGACGGGACAAGTCCTCCATATTAACGGCGGAGAAGTTATAAATGGTTAGCTCATTGCCTTCCATGCTACAGCGCGGATCGGAGAACCCGATCCGCCTTTTATTTTCAGCGGCATCACCATAACAAGCGACTCCCCTAACACTTCTTCCAACCTCGTCAGATTTTCAATGATGTTGATACCGCTTCCAAGAAGCGCATAATGCGCAGCATTCTCGCTTGAGGACGAGCTGTCAATCGCCAGCGTGTCACAGCCGACGGCTTTGATCCGTTTATCCGCCAAGTAAGCCGCCGCCTCACCGCTAATGCCCGGCCATGAAGCAACATAAGTGCGGTTAACAGAGCGGGGTGCCCAGTAGCGATCCCATCCAAACCGGAACAGCACGATATCTCCCTCTTCAATCGTCTGATTCGAGTTTTCCCATTGTTCAATCTCCAGCTTGGACACAAGATCCTGATCCGTATAATGCGAGAAGTCCAGCGTCAGCGCCCGGCCATAACATTGTGTGAGCTCGGTCTCCGACATGTAACGATGCTGCGGATCGCCTTCCCTCAGGAAATGGGCCGTCGCATCGATATGGGTGCCGCAATGCTCGTTAATGAGCAGTTGGCACACCAGCGCCGGGCTTCCTGTCTCAAAGCTGTCCCACTGTGTGTGAAAATAACGTGAATGCGTCGGATAGACCGGCATATCCTCCTCCAAAATATGGGACAGATCGACCATCCTCATTTGGCTCAGCATGGATTGCATCTGCTTTACGAGTGAATCCGGCATCGTTCTCCTCCTAGACTTCTAATAGAATTAATGCTGACATGAAAAGCTTATTATAAAAACCGCTTCCGCTGTTCAGGCGTTGGCAGCATACAGCTGTCGCTTGCACCGAACCATCGGATGCGATTTCTGGCAAACCAATCGTAGACACGGTCCCGAACAGCTCTGGGCACAATCTGCAGCGCTGCGGCGAGCTTCCACAGCCCCTTCAAATTCCGGCATACCCGCAGGGCCGCCGTTGATTTGATATAGCACCTTTCCCCTTCTATTAATAAGAAGCTGTCAATACCGGCCACATTATACTTCTGGACCAGTTCTCTGCCGATGCTGCTCTGGAGGGAAGCAAACTGGAATTTTTGCTTCGGATCCCGCTTCATAATAAACTGCACGCTGTTATTACAAAAATTGCACATCCCGTCAAATAAAACGATGAACTTCCCACCCATAGCGAACACCTCCTTTTGCTCCATCATACTCTTGCACTGCATGCCAGGCAATACATTCCTCAATTCGATAATTTTTTGCGATAGCGAAGCGGCGAAACCTCAAACTTCGTTTTGGGTTATTCTCTGGCCAATCACCCGGATCCGGAGCTTGAGCGGACATCTTCCAAACGGTTAACTCCGGGTTAACTGTTCGAAGGGTGGGTTTTTTTTGTATTTTTGGTGAAATCAGTTTTCTCACTATAAAAAACGGTTAAAGGAGGTTATCAAATTAAAAAATTGAAAAGGTGATGACAATGAACCTGATAGAAGAAATCGATCATATCAGAAACGAACTGCTGCATACCGCTGAACAGCATGCAATGAACCTCCTTCATCCTGACGTCCTATGGGTAAGTCAAAAATTAGATCATCTTATTGTTGCATCGATGGCGTATTCTGAAGCATCTTCCGTGTAAGAGGTGAAACTTGTAGGCTTATCTTTTTCAAAAAAAACCTTCTAATCCGCTACCCCTCGCGGGAAGCGGATTAGAAGGTTAAATTTTTCAAGATTTGCAGCAGTTTCGTTCGGTTGAACGGTTTGCTAATGTAATCATCCATTCCAACTGCCAAGCATTTCTCTTTATCCTCCGTGAAAGCATTCGCCGTAACCGCAACCATTTTGGGCTGGTCTTGTGCCGGCAAATTTTTTCTTATCATTTGAGCGACTTCGATTCCATCCAATCCGGGCATCTCTATATCCATGAGAATAAGATCATAGGATTGATGTTGAATGGCTTCCAATACCTCATAGCCATTATGGACAACATCCGAATGAAATCCCTCTTTCTCCAATAAATACAGGAGTACCTTTTGATTGATTTCATTGTCTTCTGCGATCAGGATCCGAAGTTGTGCGCTCACCTCGGCAGGCATGTCCGTATCGGCAGCTTGATGATAACTGCTCCAAGAATCCGCTGGTTGGGTTATGATTGTAAACCTGAACGTTGCCCCTTCCGAATCCGGCTCTGCCCATATCTCTCCCCCCATAAGCTCTACCAAGCTTTTGCAAATGGCTAGCCCTAAGCCCGTCCCGCCGTACATCCGATTAGTTGAAGAGTCTACTTGAGAGAACGGGAGGAATAATAACGTCTGCTTGTCCTTCGGAATGCCAATTCCAGTATCCTTGACTGTAAAGAGCAGCTCTAATTGACCGTTATTCAGATCATTAAGTTTGTTTACCGATAGAAAGACGCCGCCAGACGCTGTAAATTTAAGCGAATTTCCAATTAAATTAATTAGAATTTGCCTCAGCCTCGTAACGTCTCCGACAATATACTGCGGGATTTCAGTATCTAACATATAATTTACTTCCAAATCTTTTTCCTTAGCTAGGGTGGACAAAATATCCAATGATTCTTCAACGCAGGCAACCAAATCAAACGGCTCCTCTTCCAGCTCCATACCGGCATCAATTTTTGAAAAGTCTAGAATATCGTTAATGATCGCCAGCAATGCATCCTCGCTTTTCAGAATATACTCCAAATATTCCTGCTGCTCGCGGGAGAGTATCGTCTCTTTTAACAGCTGTGTCATTCCGACAATGCCATTGAGCGGCGTCCTAATTTCATGACTCATCGTTGCCAGAAATTTGCTTTTGACCAGCGCCGCAGCTTCAGCAGCTTCTTTAGCCTCAACAAGCGCTCTCTCCGTTTCTTTTCTTTCTGTGATGTCCCTTATAAAAGCGCTGAAAAGATACGTGTCTCCCCATCTGATGGGTGTTACGGTTAATTCAACCGGAATATGATGACCGAGACGATGAAGAGCTGACAGCTCAATTCTTTTATTCAGGATTTTATACTCACCTGTCGCCATAAACCGCATCAATCCCTGTTGATGCCTTTCACGAAGATCATGCGGAATGATGAGATCTGCCAGACTGCTCCCAATAACTTCGTCCTCGCTCCAACCAAACTGTAATTCCGCTTGCGCATTCCATTCGATAACCATACCTTCGGAATTCATCACAATTACGGCATCCAGAGCATAGTCCGTCATGGCACGATAGCGATTATTTATATCCATTAACGTTACTTTGACTTGATTTCTTCCCAAAACACTATGCATAAGCAGCATAATTCCAAGTAAATTTCCTTGCTCATCATGAACTGCTGAAGCGGAAACAGAGATTGGTACTTTATCTCCATTTTTACTAAGTAGTATCGTATCGGTAAACGGGATATATCGGGATTCTTTTGCGATAATCTTATCCAGCTGATATTCGGGAAGAACTGTGCGTATATGCTTTCCGATGAGTTCTTCTTCCGTATAGAGGAGAAAATTAAAAATCGATTTATTTACATTATTGATTCTTAATGCAGGGGAGACGACGATCGTAATATCACCTAAAAAATCAATGTTTTTTCGGTTCATTTCTGCCCCTTTCCTGATTTTCTTTCGTATACACAGCTTTACAGATGCTCCTCCTCATTTTATTTCACTAATGCTCAACGTGTAAACATGAAGTTTGAATATTAATAATAAAAAACACAGCCTTACTCATCTCTATTCCGCAGAATAAAGATTCGTAAAGCTGTGCGCTCGATAATATCCAGCAATGATGATAAAAACAACTAGTCTACAATCTTTTCCAGCATATCCTTGCCGATCTCCAGCTCGCGCTCATATTGCGCTTGGAACGGCTCAAGCTCATCGGTTGATAATCCTGCGGCTTGCAGCTTCAACGCAGCATCTTGAATGATCGACTTAAACTGTGAGGCGCACTCGGCTAACACCGTCGTTCCTTTATCGTAAAGAACGGTTTTCTCATGGGTCGTTTCCGCCATCGAAAATTCAAGTCCGATCGGGATTAATTTCGATTGGCAACTGTTTTTCAAGGCAACGAGTTTGTTCGTTGTTTCGTTAATAATCCTCTGTAATTCTTCATCATTTGGTTGCTTAGGATGATCGGGTTTCTCCGGTTTTTCATCAGGCTTTCCAGGTTTTGTTGGCTTGTCCCTGTCTTTGTCTTTGTCTTTGTCTTTGTCTTTGTCTTTGTCTTTGTCTTTGTCCTTGTTTTTGTCCTTATCTTTGTCGTTCTTCTTGTCTTTGTCCTTGTCTTTGTCCTTGTCTTTGTCCTTATCTTTGTCCTTATCTTTGTCGTTCTTCTTGCCTCTGTCCTTGTCTTTGTCCTTGCCAGGATTGCTTAACTTCTCGTTAAAGCCAGAGTTATCCTTCTTGTCATCGGATTTATCCGACTGATTGGACCTATCTACTGCTTCAGACTTGCTATTGCTCATTTCGAGCAAGAGCTGAAAGAAATTCATCATTACCGGCTTCAGCAATCCAAATCCAGATACATTTGCGGTGCTCTGCACCGGCATCTTTGAGGCTGTGTCCTGGTTTTCTCCCGCTGCCGCAAAGGTTGAAGTTACAGGCAATAACAGCATCACTACCATTAATAAAGAGATTAATGCAGATGTTTTACGCAATTTCTTTTCCTCACTTTGTTGAATGGGACCTTAGCGCTCTCTGCTTGATTGCTCACGCAGCGATTCCTCATACTCCTTGCCTTGGCTCCATCCGTATTTTTGGGCAATTGCAATTAACTCGTTATACTCCTCCTCATCCAACCTGGACAGCATCTTACGTTTTAGTTCCCGTTTCTCTTCAAGCGACAGGCCATCTTGGAGCGAGGACTGAAACTGCTTAAGTTCCTCTCCACTCCAGTGACGAAGAAACACTGAAGCAAGGCGCAGCTTTTCTTCGAGCGTTACCCGTTCCTTTGCCCGCTTCGCTTCCTCGGGAGTCAGCTCGGGGTTGTAATTCTCCCGTTGTCTATGAACCCCTGATGCTCCTCCCGGCTTGCCGGTCTGCCACCCTGGACCGGCCTCTAGCTCGTAATCTGCCAGAATAACTAAGACCCGGTCAGTCATCCAGTTATAGGCCAGCAGACCTGCGCCGAGCAGAATGATCAGCAGCATAGCGGTACAAGCCATCAGGCGTCCCCATCTGACAGGCTTCCGTTGTTTCCGAGCAACCCTTTCCGACGTTATTGACATTTCACCTCCCTCCCCGCCAGTTAGTCGATGCATCCATATCGCTTATTTTGCTTAAGCTTCAACAAGTGAGAGCTCACGGTCAAGCAGAGCAGCCCAATAACCCCGCCGGCCACATCAACCGCCACATCTTGGATGGTGCTTGTGCGCATCGGATTCAACGATTGCCTCCACTCATCCACAAGGCTAAACACCAGCACATAACTTAATGAGACAAGCAGCAGCACAGCAGGCCGGTCCCGCAGCCACGGTTTTATAGCCGTGTAGGTTAGGACAGCAAGCACGGCATACACAAACAGATGTGCTGACTTGCGGAATATAAACTCGACAAAACGATACGGCTCCTGCTTCGCATGAATGACCGCATGGTGATAGCGCAGCGTCGTATCGGGCAGCAGGCTTGAAAGACGGGCTTCCGTCACCTGATCGCGAAGCCAGGGTTGAATACTTTGCTCCGTATAGGGCTGGGAAGAGAAGCCCAGTATGGTGAACGTCCACCATACGACGGGTATCCAGCCCAGCCATCTAAAAATTCGCCGAATGGCGATCACGCTCCGCTCTGTTAATCGTCGGACGACCGATTGAATGGTACTCAAAGCCGTGCTCCTGCATGGCTTCAAGCGAGAAGCAGTTACGTCCATCCACGATAATCGGCTGATTCAGAAAGCTTCGAATCGTGCCTAAATCCATTTCCACAATATCCTGCCATTCCGTCAGAATGACACAGGCATCGCATCCAATGACCGTCTGTTCCACATGATCGTAATAGTGCACCTCCGGCGGAAGCTGCACCCGGGCTGCGTCCACTGCAATCGGATCATACGCGCGTACGGAAGCCCCCTGCTTCAACAGCTCCGGAATGATTGTCAGCGACGGCGCATAACGCATGTCATCGGTTTCCGGCTTGAAAGCGAGCCCCAGTACAGCGATTTGCTTCCCTGTTAACCCGCCCAACGCTTCGCGCAGCTTGCTCATTACGACATACCGCTGTTTCTGATTGGTGCGGATCACAGACTTGAGCAATTCAAAATCATAACCGGCTTTATCTGCAATATGGGCAAGCGCAAAGGTATCCTTCGGAAAACAGGAACCACCGTATCCGATACCTGCCTGCAAAAACTTCCCGCCGATTCGACTGTCCAGTCCCATGCCTTCTGCGACATGCATCACATTCGCGCCAACCCGTTCACAAATATTCGCGATGGAATTAATAAACGAAATCTTCGTGGCCAAAAACGTATTCGCCGCATACTTGATCATCTCGGCACTTTCCAGATCGGTCTTGAAAATACGCGTGCCAAACGGTTCATGCAGCTGCGCAATTATCTCCAGCGCCTGCTCACTATCCGAGCCGATTACCGCACGGTCCATGTTCATGCAGTCCGCGATGGCTGAACCTTCGCGCAGAAACTCTGGATTGGATACGACATCGAAACGGGTCCAAGGATATTTCTTGTTCGCCTGTACAACCATGCGCACCAGCTGGCCGGTGCCGACAGGCACGGTGCTCTTATTGACAATGATTTTATAGTTGTTCAGGTTCTCCCCGATTATCTTGGCAGCCTGCATGACATAGCGCATGTCCGCCTCACCTGTCTCCGACATCGGTGTCCCGACAGCAATGTATATAATATCCGAAGCTTGAATGGCTTCCCCGACATCCGTCGTGAAGTACAGCCGTTCGTTTGCCGCATTGCGCTCGACAAGCTCCTTGAGACCAGGCTCATAGATCGGGATTTCACCCTGGCGGAGCTTGGCGATTTTGGTTTCGTCCACATCGCAGCAGACGACCCGATTGCCGATTTCCGCAAAACATGTGCCCGAGACCAATCCGACATAACCCGTACCGATGACCGTTATTTTACGCATTCTATTTCGCCACCTTATTCAGAATTGGAACATGCTGCTCATACAAGGACTGGATGTAGTTCAGCATATCCTGCTTTAACTCCTCGCGCTCCATAGCGAAATCGAGCGTTGCGCGAATAAATCCGAATTTGTCTCCGACATCGTAACGAACGCCTTCGAAATTATAGGCAACGACCGTTTTTTGGTCGTTCAATTTTTTTATCGCATCGGTCAGCTGAATTTCGCCTCCGGCACCCGGCTCTAAATGTTCGAGAATATCGAATATTTCCGGCGTAAGCACATATCTGCCCATAATGGCATAGTTGGATGGAGCCGCTTTGCGTGCAGGCTTCTCCACAAGGGTATCCAGGAAAAATACGGATGGCTCGATGGAGGAGCCTCTCGGCGCGATAATGCCGTATTTGGACACATCCTCATCATTAACCCGCTGCACACCGACCACCGATGAGGAGAACCTTGAAAAGACGCGGATCAGCTGACCAAGGCATGGCTCCTGGGATTGCACGATATCATCGCCGAGCAGGACCGCAAACGGCTCGTTGCCGACGAAGCTGCGCGCGCACCAGATTGCATGCCCCAGACCCTTTGGTTCTTTTTGGCGTATATAATGAATATTAGCCAGCTCGGAAATCTGACGAATCTGCTCCAGTTCTTTGGTTTTTCCTTTCTTGCCCAGCGTCTCCTCAAGCTCGAATGATTTATCGAAATGATCCTCGATCGCCCGTTTTCCACGTCCGCTTACGATCAGAATATCCTCGATGCCGGAGGCAATCGCTTCTTCAATAATGTATTGAATCGTCGGTTTGTCCACGATAGGCAGCATTTCCTTGGGCTGAGCTTTTGTAGCAGGCAGAAACCTTGTGCCAAGTCCTGCTGCCGGGATAATCGCTTTACGCACTTTCATGAGTTTTCCTCCTGGCTTCGATTTGGGATAGAATGCAATCAATTACCCTGCGCTGCTCCACCTCGCAAAGGCTCGAGCCTGATGGGAGACACAGGCCCTGAGCAAACAGCTGATCGGACACACTGAACTGCGGCGCATGCGTGAAATAATCATATTGGCGCAGCAATGGCTGAAGATGCATCGGCTTCCAAACCGGGCGCGCTTCGATATCCTCTGCTGCAAGGGCCTTAACCAGCTCAATTGGGGTGACGCCGAGGATAAGCGGATTGACCGTCAGCGCCGTAAGCCAGCGCGTAGCCGTTCCGTAGGACGCTTCCGGCATCCATTCGATGCCCTCATAGCCGGCAAATGCCTCCTTATACCGCTGGAAGACGGCCCGCCTTGCCGCAACCCGCTCCTCCAGCACCTGCAGTTGACCGCGTCCAATGCCTGCCAGCACATTGCTCATCCGGTAGTTATACCCTATCTCACTATGCTCGTAATGAAGAGCAGGATCACGGGCTTGTGTAGACAGAAATTTTGCTTTGGCCAGCGCTCCGGTGTCATTAGAGACAAGGATGCCGCCGCCGGAAGTGGTAATAATTTTGTTTCCGTTAAAAGAATAAATCCCGAAATGGCCTAACGTTCCACTGGCCTTCCCCTTGTAATTCGCCCCAAGCGACTCCGCTGCATCCTCGATGACCGGAACGCCATACTTGCCGCATCTCTCGAGAATCGGATCCATATCCGCGCTCTGCCCGTACAGATTGACGACGATGACCGCTTTGGGCAGCTTATCTTCACGTTCCGCTGCTTCAAACGCCCGCTCCAATGCAACCGGCGACATATTCCATGTTTCAAAATCCGAATCGATAAAGACAGGCTCTGCCCCTTCGTACAAAATCGGGTTCACACTAGCCACAAAGGTAAGCGTCGAGACGAATACCCGATCCCCCCTTCCAACTCCTGCCAGGCGAAGCGCCTGATGGATCGCAGACGTACCGGAGCTCATCGCTACCGCCCCTCGGGCTCCTACCTTCTCGGCGAGCTCCCGCTCAAATTCATCCACGTTCGGACCGAGCGGTGCAATCCAATTCGTTGCAAAAGCCTCCTGCACATAGCGCTGCTCCGCTTCCCCGATATGGGGCGGGGACAAATAGACACGTCGTTTGGCGTTCATGGAACCACTCCTTTAGCTAAATGTTGCGAAGTAAACTGATTTCTGAATTTTCCGTGAATTTTGGGTAGATATCTTGATTTGTCAAGTGCGGCTGCTGCATTGTTTGCTGCTTGATCACTCTGGCCGGTACGCCTACCGCTGTAACGCCATCCGGTACATCGGCAATTGCTGCCGCCCCGGCGCCAAGGATGCTCCACCTGCCAATGCTTATTCCCTGGATGACGCAAGCGCCGATGCCGACATGAGCGCCTTCCATCACCCTAACGCCGCCTGCCAGCGCAACGCGCGGCGAAATATGCGCGAACGCGCCGACGGTACAATCATGCTCGACAACCGCCCCGGAATTCACGATTGCATGCGGTCCGATGACAGCGCCTGTGTTCACGATGGCACCTGCCATCACGACAGCACCGTGACCGATTACCGCATCCTTCGCCACGGATGCCTCTGGATGGATGAGGGCTGCGTACCGCTTATCAGGCAACTCGAGCCGGATTGACATCTCCCGGCGTATCCGGTTGTCGCCGATCCCAATTACCGCAGCAGCGGCGTCTGTTTCATTCGCGATCAAATCGCGCATCAGAGCAACCGGACCGTAATAGACACCATCCCGAAGCTCCGTATGGGAGAGCTTATCGTCAGCCACCAAGGCAAGCCAGTACGATTTCGTAGTTTGCAGCAAATCACGTACGACACGTCCGTGTCCGCCAGCGCCTACAATTAATAAGGGGGTCTTGCTCATCAGGCACTCTCCCTTCCCGGATTTCCTGTGAATTTACGGACAGTTGCTTGCCCTTGCTGCTCGATTCCTTCCCGCTTCAATACTTTGACCGCCGTTAAAGCCAATATTTTATAATCCATCCATAGAGACTGGTTGTCCACATAACGGACATCCAGCTTGAAGCGTTCCTCCCACGTTACGGTATTGCGTCCGCTCACCTGCGCCAGACCGGTAATGCCTGGTCTGACGTCGTGACGGCGGGCTTGCTCTTCGGTATATAAAGGCAAATATTCCATCAATAAAGGGCGGGGACCGACAAGACTCATATCTCCGCGAATGACATTGATCAGTTGGGGAAGCTCATCCAAGCTGAGCCTGCGAAGCAGCCTGCCAAAGGGGGTCAGCCGCAGGTCATCGGGCAATAGCCTCCCGGATGGATCCGTCTCGCTCGTCATCGTCCGGAACTTGTAAACATGAAACGGTTTGCCAAAGCGCCCCGGCCGCTGCTGCCGGAACAACACCGGCGAACCAAGCTTCAGCTTGACTAAGGCTGCCGTAAGGCCAAACAGCGGAAGCAGCATGACAAATGCGGGAACACATACGAGCAAGTCCAGTCCGCGCTTGGCGAACTGCTGGAAACACAAGCCCCATCTTCGCTGTCTTGAAGCGCGGGCTGCAGTTTCCCGGTATATTCGTGCAAGACGTTCGACCACCAGGGATTCTGTGAAGTGCTCCTCAATTCGTCTGCGCCCAGCCTCTCCAAGCTTGACTAACCGCGCAGGATCGGACATTAGACGCTGCAGGCTCTCTGCCAGCTCCCCTGCATCCTGGTAAGGCACCAGCTCTCCGGTTTCTCCGTGAACAACCAGCTCCCGGGTACCGAGCACATCGGTTGCAACTACCGGTTTGGCATAACACATCGCCTCCATCAATGAACGGGGAATGCCTTCCTTCTCCGAGGTAAGCGATACGATATCTGCCATCTTCATCCATGGCGCCATCTGAGATTGCTGACCGACAAAAAACACCTCCCGCTGCAGCCCTTCTTCAGCTGCGCGTTTCATAATCGCGTCTTCAAGCGGCCCCTTTCCTGCAAGCACGCTCACCCAGCCAAGCGCGCCTGCACGCTTGGCTTTCACAAGCGCTTCGATGAGCATCGTATGATTTTTCACCCCCTCGAACCGGGCAGCCATCAACAGGACAGGCTTGTCACAAGGAATACCGTACACTTTCTTTATGTCTGCAATTGTCTCTTGCGAGATCCGTCGCTGCTCGTCATCATGCTTCGATAGGTCAACGCCGTTGCCTTCATAGTAAACCTTGCGCCACGGCGCAAGCGCCTGCATGACGGAGACATCCTCGCTGTTCTGGGAGGCCAGCGCATCGCAGCAAAACGCTCCCAGCTTCTCCAGCCATCGATACAAGGTGTATGTAATGCGCGACTGACCTTCAAAAAATGGGAGGCCATGGCTCGTATGGATCACTACGGGTACATTCGCAAGTCTTGCCGCCAGTCGGCCGATCAAGCCAGCCTTGGCTGTGTGCGTATGCACCACATCAAAGCGTTCACGCTTGAACAGGCTTCTCATCTGTATGATCGCGCGAAGGTCCTCAGTAAGATGAATTTTTCGGTTCATCGGTACAAACAGCCAGCGAAACGGGTAGGACGCCCCGACCTCTGCATCCGCCTCCTCAGGTGAAGAAATCAACGTGACATCGAAGCCGGCCTGATGAAGAAGCTTAAGCTTGTCGCCCAAAATTTTGTGGCTGATTCCTGATGTCACCACATGAGCGACTTTGGTCATACAGGAACCTCCCCGTTTGCGGCCGTTTCAGACGGCTTGTCCGACTGCACATTGTAGTAGTCGGCATACCAGTCAATAAAACGTCCAATCCCATCCTCAATGGTGGTCTGTGGACGGAAGCCTGCATCGCGCGTCAGTTCGTCGATATCCGCAAACGTGGCCTGTACGTCTCCAGGCTGCATCGGTTTGAACTCCATTACCGCTTGTTTGCCTAATTTATCTTCGATCGCACGGATAAACCGCATCAGCTCGACGGGCTGATTATTGCCGATATTATAAACTTTATATGGCGCATAGCTGCTGCCGGGATCCGGACGCTCCCGGTTCCACTGCGGATCCGGCTTTGGCGGATGTCCGATCAACCGGTAAATCCCTTCGACAATATCATCGATATAAGTAAAATCCCGTCTCATCCTGCCCTCATTAAACACTTGAATCGGAACGCCCTCGGCGATGCGCTTCGTAAAGCTGAAATAGGCCATATCCGGTCTCCCCCACGGCCCATACACCGTGAAAAAACGAAGCCCGGTCGTAGGCAGGCCATAAAGGTGGCTATAGGTGTGCGCCATCAGTTCGTTCGCTTTTTTGGTAGCAGCGTACAAGCTCACCGGGTGATCGACGCTGTCATGAACCGAAAACGGCATTTTCTCGTTGGCTCCATATACGGAGCTCGATGAAGCATAGATCAAGTGGGAAACCTCATGCCTTCTGCAAGCTTCCAGCACGTTGCCGAATCCAAGCAGATTGGACTCCAGATAAGCAAAAGGATTCGTGATGCTGTAACGCACCCCGGCTTGCGCTGCCAAATGTATGGCGGTATGAATGGCGTGTTTGTTGAATAGTCCTTCAAGATCTCCGTAGCTGGCGATGTCCAGCCTCACCCCTTGAAAATTCGGGTGGCTCTCCAGCATGGCGAACCGGTCCTCTTTCAGCTTGATGTCATAATAGGAATTGAAATTATCGATGCCTACCACATGATTGCCTTCCCGTAGCAATCTATCGCTTAGATGGTAGCCGATAAAGCCGGCTGCTCCGGTCACCAGAATCGTCATAATGCTTCCACTCCCTCGGTTACATACTCCGGCAGATTCCCTTCTGCCCTTACATAATCCCGGAACGCCATCCAGAAGGCCTGGCGCTTCTGATCCAGCTTTGCTTTGGTATAATTCTGCGATTGATAGAAATTCAGCCCGGCTTGCTTCCGCATCCACTCTTCGTTCTGATACGCCAGTGTTATCTGCCGTGCGAGATGTTTATCACTGCCCGGACGATGCAGGCACTCTTCCCCGATCAGCTCAGGAATCCCTCCGGCCGTTGAACCGAGCACCGGGCACCCCCGGCTCATCGCTTCAATCGTGGCCCGTGGCAATCCCTCCTGAAAGCTCGGCTGGATATACAAATCGATATCGTCCAACCAATCAAACACCGCTTTTCCACTGGGAAGGACGCCGCAGAAGCTGACTTGTCCAGCTATTCCCAGCCTATGGGCCATCGTCATCCACCCGTCCGGGGAGCCGTCGCCAAGCACATAAAGCCGGGTATCCGGGAAATCAAGGATGACGCGTTTCAGTGCCCGAAGTGCCGTATCAATTCCTTTCGTTTTCCCGTTTAATGAACCGATCAGCCCAAGATGCAGCGGTTCCCGGCCTGCCCGTTCCCTGATCCGCGCGAGCCTCTTCTCCAGCACTTCTACAGCCGACTCTGGTATCTCCACATTGGAGCATGACCCTGTATGCCCATTTATACATGGATACCTGTCCTGGAGGAATTGCTCCGTCACATAGATCGTGAATGGCGATCGTAACACGATCCGCTTCGATTTCCATAAGGATAACGGCGCGTAGAGCTTCCCCTGCGTATTCCCGTAATTCCACAGGCCATCCCAAGCACACGCTACCATCTCGACGGCATAAGGTTTGCCTAACTTGCGGGCGACCCGGATGGCTTCTGCTCCGATTTCACTGGGCATGCGGGCAATGACCGCGTCGGCACGGGATATGGTATCGGTCAGCAGCTGATCGACATACCCTTTCTTGGTCAATTTATTAACCGGATTGCTTAAAGAGGGCAGTACGAGAAAATCGACATTCGGTCCGCTGGATACCGTCTTGCCCTGCAGTTCGGCATCCGAAGGCACCTTCTTTCCTCTGCATGCGACCGTCATCCGGCCGAAAACGCCCAGGTATCGTTCCCATACCGCATAAGGAAGCTTGCCTCCGGAGAAAAACTTGCCGGATTCGTTAAAATAAAACGTGTGATCATGCGCCCAAACAACATGCATGGCTCTTTCCCTCCTATGGATCTCACTTGCTATACTGACTCTTGCCTCAGCTGCGCTATCGCAGATTGTCTACAAACATCAGGCTCCGGCTCCGGCCTGATCTGCTTCACCAATTTGGCCGGCACGCCTGCAGCAACTACGCCGGAAGGGATGGACCGGGTGACTACAGCTCCTGCAGCAACCACCGAACGGCTGCCGATATCGACACCGGCCATAATTCTGACCCCGCAGCCGATCCATACATCTTTGCGGATGCGAATCGGAGCACACAACAGCGGGTTATCGCGGATCGGCAGCCCTTCCTCGCCCCATGTATGCTGAAACGAAACGATGGAGGTCTGATGCGCAATGGACACCTCGTCATCGATAAACAATTCACCGTAAGCATCCAGGTAACACTGCTTGTGTATACTCACGTTGGAACCGACGGTTAACCGCTCGGCATAACGAAGCTCAACCCCTCTTCCTACCACGACGTTATCCCCGCACCTGCCGGCGAGGTTTTTAAGCAGGCAGTATCTTAACGCTACGCCCAAAAGCTCGGGAAGCAAATCGCTCAGCGTCCACATCCATTTCAGAAGCGCTTTTGGCAGCAAGCCCATTATTTTGATTATCAAACGCAGCATGGGCTGATATTTCGCAAACAGATCACGACCCCGCATGAATCCCCCCTCCTTTCAATATCCGTTTGTTCGATAAATCATCTTCCCCTTCTCCTCCTATGCTTGTACTTAACGTCAATTCCATTGGCGCTGCGGCACTCCTCCTAACAGGAGTGCGGCAAAGCCGTGCGAACCAAACCAGCGTATAACCTTGCATAATGTAGAGCAGCGGAAGAACCGGCAGCTTTTTGCGCACCATGTTGTCACCAATCGTCCCCACACCGTACTCGAGCTCCCTGCCCGTGACGGTTACATAACCAACGAGAACAAGGGTACAGGCATACGTATACAAAAGGATGAAGGCAAGGATATAAAACTTTCTGGTTTCTTTGTATTTCATGAAAACAATCGCTGAGAGCCCGAGAATGACAAGCATCCATACCGCTTCAAGCGTGCGCAGAAATACCTCGCTGTCCCAATTGCCAGGATTCACAGGATTCGGACTGACAAACAAAAATATGGTCAACAGAACGGAATTAATTAATCCCGTCGGCCCGACCTGTACCGCCAGGATTGCCATTGCACCCAGCATGACGGCCACGGCGGAGCGGAACCGCTGGGCATAAAAGAAATAGAATCCCAGCGTATAGACGATGGCATAATCACGCAGTCCGGTCGCATACACCATAACGATGACAAACCAGATATATTTGCGGCGAAGCAGCAGGCCCGCTGCATACACGCCCAGCAGCACGCATGTGACGTCTTTGGCAAATATGGACGTCATCAGCATAAAGGACGGACTTAGCAGCAGACCCAATATGACCATGCTGTGAAAACCGGATCGATTTTCCCCAGGTGTCGGGTACGTCAGGTATGACTCATTCAGGCGATAGGTTTGATTGACAATCAGCACAAACAACAGCGCATTGAATGCAATGATCGGAAGCGGCTCCTGCACCTCAATCCACTTGAAAAACGGCATATAAAGCAACCCGAATATCGGATAAGCCGACATATTAGCCCACTCGCCCGAGATATGCTGAAGTGCATAAGGCATGAAATCCGATAACCGCTCAAAGCTGCTTACCTGTTCGAAGTAATTAATTTCATCGGGACCTGCGAGCGGATCAGTTGTAACCGCATAAGCCAGTTTTCCAGTCAGCAAGGCAAGAAGCCCAATGAGCAAAGGCCCGGGCGTATGCGGCCAGCGAAGCAGGAAAAAGAATGGAATGAGCAGCCCGAAAAATAAGATGATCCCAAGCAGCATATCCTGCGGAAAGATCCATTTTAAGGCGAACACGACTACGAAACCATATAACACAAGCAAGAACGTCCGGTTAAAGGATGGATTCGCCACGATAGATCCGCTCCAGTCTGCTTACACTGCTTTTAATATCGTATCCGCTTTTCTGCAAAGCCTGTTGAATGTCGTTCCACGGATGCCGCTTCTGCAGAACGATCCGGTTCATTTCCTCCCCCCATCGCTGCGCAGAATCCTCAAGCCTCAGCCTGTGAATCATGCCCAGGCCCAGATCCGCCTCCTCAGGTATCCGGTTCGATACAAGGCACGGAATCCCGGCTGCTTGCGCTTCAATGAGGACAATTCCAAGCCCTTCATATAATGAAGGAAGAAGAAAGCCGTCCATTGCGCCAAGCAGCTCCGGCACATCCTTTCGCAAGCCGAGAAACTGTACCTGCCCGTCAATTGCTAACTGCTTCGCTTTGCGTTCCATGTCCTGGCGAAGCGGACCGTCCCCAATGAGAAATAATTTTGCATCCGGCCTTTGCGCCGCAAGACAAGCGAAGGCTTCCAACAAAAAAGCATGATTCTTCTGTTGGCTGAATCTCCCGATATGTGCAAACAGCGGGGCAGAGCAATCATGAACGCCCAGTCTCCTTCTTAGCTCCGAACGGTCTTCCGAGAGCTGTTCGTAGGGCTCCAGCATAATCGCATTAGGGATCACATCGACCCTCCTGTCACTCCAGCAGTGATCGCCAAACAGTGATTCGCAGGCTGCCCTGGAGCAGCCAAGCATCGTCGTCGCGTGATTGCTGATCAATTGGCGCATGTAACTGCGGTAAACTTTTCGCAGCACCGATGATTGACGGCTATCATGCGTGTTATGGCTGTGACTGACACGGACCGGGATATCCATTCGGTCAGCAAGCTTAAGCACATATCCGCTGAAGCCGAAGATGTGGCTGTGCACTGCTGCATAGGGACCATGCCTTGTCACATTGGCGGCAAATTCACGCCGGAATCGGCTTAGGCTCCGCTGGGGATGTGGCTGACGGAAAATGGTTCCCCCTAGTTCAAGGATTTCATCATCGTAGAATGCTTTCTCCTCGGTTTGCACGGCAAAGTGATATTCGAATGTATCCCTGTCGGTATGGCGGTAAATATTCATTAGCAACGTCTCAATTCCGCCTGGATGCATTTTACCGACGACATGCAGCACTTTGATTTTTGCGCTCATACGACGATTCTCCCGACATAATCATTGATCTGCGCTTTTTTCTCCCGGAGCCTCTCCCGGACCCCAAGAGGCATTGGAGCGGATAGATCCAACCGCTGCGCTACCTGGGCGGCAGGGATGTGAAAATCAATCACATTGGCTTCAAGCCCCAAATCTTTAAATATATTTTCCAGCTTTCGGTCCCAAATGAGGCCGTATGTAGGTTTGAACATGGATAAAGAAGGAATGCATGCATGCAGGCGCTGGGCAATTACTGCGTCGCAGTCGGCGATTTGCTCAACAAGGCCGTATACAGTCGTCGGATATGGGCGGAAATAAACGCGCTCAATATTGGAAGCGCATGGCTTTATGTATTGTTCCATAAAAGCATTGTCAGTCGCCGAGCCATTCGTGAAGAAATCGACTGCAAACCCCTGGCGTACCAGATGAGCCGCTAAATCTCGCCACCAAGAGGCGCAGGCATCCCGCTCCCAGCGATATTCGGAATGCCGGTTCATCTCATGGGGATCCATAATCCCTAATCCCACAACAGGCATCACTTCTTGGGGGCTGCTGCCAACACGCTCCGGTTTACTTCGATGAGCGAAAGCGAGCGGGAAGGCTTCCGGCGTATAAAGCGCAGGATCGGAGAGCACCACCGTCTTCGTCTCAAGTCCCGCGTCCATAGACAGCAGGAATTTTCTCGAGTCATGATCCCGAACGGATATCGTCTCCGCTGTGCGGCACACATCCAAAAACCAGGCCTTCGCCGGCAAGCTCCAGGGACCGCGCGCCCCCACCGTTACAATGTGAAGCGGCTTGCGCTGCCGCTTGGCCTCCACGGCAACACGCCTGACAGAGAGCGGAAACGTCAGATACGTGTCAATCAAGAGATGGCCTCCGCCGATCAATACCGCATCGCTTTCAGCTACTGCCTTACGGATCTGCTCCTGCATGAGCGTATCCTTTCTACGGTGCAGCCAATATGACTTTGCCATTCGCATCCAATTCGGCGTTAACCGTTTTCTGATTCCGCCCTGGTTCAGACGATTTATGTTGGAATGTTCGGATACTGCCCTGCTTTCATCCATCGGAGATAGAGAGCCTCCACCTTTACAGCGTCCCTGAACCAAGTCAAAATGGATAATCTCGACATTCCCTTTCATCCGGATAATCCGGTTTAATGTCGAGGCAATTAATCCATCCCCCAGGTTAGGGGATAATGGCACACCTGCTAGCAGTACGGTTGTCATATCGGTCCACTCCTACTCTTTCTCTTTGGTATCCAAGCTAACGTAACAATACCCAACTTTCGTTTGATCACGATGACCATCGCCGTATTCCAGCCTATTACGGAGCAGGTGGCTGCAAGGGCAGCCCCTGTCATGCCTAGCAGCGGGATGAGCGCGATATTCAGCACAATATTCAGCACAGTTGCTGCCATTAATGCTTTGGTCAGCATCCCTTGGTGCCCCGTCATCGTCGCCAGCGTTCCGTTCTGACCGCAATAAGCGCTGAACAACTGCCCGGCAGCAAGGATCAGCAGTGCAGGATACGCGGCTTGGAATTCTTCGCCGAATAATCCGAGGATCCAACGCCCCAGGACAGCAAACAGTGCGGAAACAACTGCTGCGAATGCGAAGCCCGCTCTTCCGGATAAAACACTGACTTGTCTTAATTGCTTGGTATCCCCTTTCGCAAACATCTCGGAGAGCAGCGGGGCCGCCGTCATGTTGATCGCCGTTAAAGCAAACGACACAAGCGCTGCAAGCCTTACGGCCGCCGAGAAAATGCCGGATTCCGTAGACCCGTGCATCACGCCCATCATGAGAACGTTCAATTGCCCGAGGATAAGATACATGCCTGCATTGATCATCAGTGATAAGGATACGGCCATCCACCGGCGTGTCTCATATTGCGGCTCCAATCCGGCTGTCTCCGGGCCGATCCGGTACCTGAGCACAAATGCCCCAAGCACATAAGTGACAAGTACAGCTGCTGCGAAGCAGGCCATCGCCACTCCGGCACCTGCGTTCATACCGAAGCCGTATATACAGAGCAGCAGCAGTCCGATCGTTAATACCGGCCGTAAAATCTTCTCCGGCATTTGAGCGAACAACACGTCTTTGATCGCCTGCAGCGCGCTTTGCCTGAGTGTCGCTAAGGTCAACAGCGGGATCGAAGCCAAGCCGGCGGCATAGGCTGCCGTTTGTTCGCTGCTCATGACACTGCTGCGGATCCAAAGCATGATAAGTCCAGCCGCAGAGATAAGCAGTGATAATGCGCATGTGATCTGGTTCGACCGGCGCAGCAGCCCTTTAATGGAGGACCATGCGCCATGTACGCGGTAAGAAGCGATGAGACGTACAATCGCCGTATCAAACCCCAGCTTCGCCGGAAAGACAAGAAACGTGATGACCGTTGTAACAAATGCATAAATTCCGTAACTGGTAACCCCTAGCACTCTTGCAAGAATAATCTGTAATAAAAGAGCAAGTCCCATGCCGGTCGTATTGATCAAAAAGCTTATGCTGCCGCCCCGGGCTAACACTTTGGAAACCGCCGGGCGCTGCCCTGCTTTGTGATGCGGTACTTTTAAATGCGTTGCGCCCTCTATGCTCATGAAAGACCTACCTTACTCTCGATTCGTAATTAAGACACGTTGCGGAACGTTGGTACGATATGCTTCAATACCGCGCGGATTTGCGCCTGATCCTGCCCGATTACCTGTTCGAGCTTACGGATCTCGAATTCCAGCTCTGTCCGGTTGATATTCATCGGCTTGCCGATAAAGATCCGGTTGTGCTTTGTCGAGGTCATGCCCTCTTCGCTAGTCAAGAGCTCTTCATAGAGCTTCTCGCCTTCACGGATTCCGCTGAACCGGATTTCAATATCGACATGCGGCTCATAACCGGTCAATCGAATCAGGTCAACCGCAAGATCGTATATTTTTACCGGCTGCCCCATATCGAGTATGAACACCTCGCCGCCGCTGGCAAAAGCGCCGGCCTGGATCACAAGCTGAACGGCTTCCGGAATCGTCATGAAATACCGCACCATTTCCGGATGTGTGACCGTGACCGGCCCGCCTTTGGCAATTTGTTCCTTGAATCTCGGAATAACGCTGCCCCGGCTGCCCAGAACATTACCGAAGCGCACGGCCACGAACTTTGTCTTGCTGTGTTTGTCCAAGCTTTGAATGAACATCTCCGCGATGCGTTTGGTCGTGCCCATAATGCTGGTCGGGTTGACCGCTTTATCGGTAGAGATCAGCACAAAACGTTCCGCGCCGAAACGGTCGGCGCATTCGGCTGCATTCTTCGTGCCGAACACATTATTTTTAATGGCTTCCGATGGATTGCGTTCCATTAATGGAACGTGTTTATGCGCTGCTGCATGAAAGACAACCTCCGGGCGGAAGCGCTCAAATACTGATTCCAGGCTGCTGCGGTTCTGCACATCGGCAATGACCGTTTCGAACGCCAGGTCTGGAAACAGGCTGCGTAGCTCCATCTCAATTGTGTAGATGCTATTTTCTCCATGTCCCAGCAGAATCAGCTTACTGGGATGAAACGGGGCAATTTGGCGGCACAACTCCGAACCGATTGAGCCGCCTGCACCGGTAATAAGCACCGTTTTCTCTTCGACGTAGTTGGCGATATTGTCAAGATCGCTGCGTACCGGCTCACGCCCCAGCAAATCTTCGACCGAAACGTCCCGCACTTTTTCCACCATGCTTCGGCCGTGCAGGACATCCTGCAAATCCGGGACGATTTTAAGTCTGGCTTGGGTCGTTTTGCATTTGTTGATGATTTCGGAGATTTGTGTTTTGGAGACTGACGGCATCGCAATAATCATCTCGTCAATGTGATGCAACTCCGCCAGCTTTGGAATATCCCCACGATTTCCTAATACAGGCAAACCAAGCAAGCGAAGCTGCTGCTTGTACGGATCGTCGTCAATAAAACCGACAGGGATCAATGTGGAGGCATTGTTTTGCAGTAGCTCTTTGGCAATTAGAGTGCCGCAGCTGCCTGCACCAATAATTAAAGCACGCCGGGATTCCCGGCCCTGCTCGATACGCGAGCATTTGCCGAATTTATCACAGAAAGCACGCCAGAATAATCGGGGACCTGCCATTAAAAAGACCATGCCGGCCAAATGATGTGCCAGCAGCAGCACCGGAAAGCTCTCCACCCAGATTAGAGCTATGGCCGTATAAGGAATGAATGCTGCCGGAATCGCTGCCTTCAGAATGGAGAGCATGTCACCCACACCGGCGTACTGCCATACGCTTCGGTGCAGCTGCTGCTTGATGATCCCGTAGAGGCCGATGAATCCGGCAAGCAGGGTGTACACCAGCCAAACTCCCGGATGGGGGTTCTGCCATGGATTCGAATACTGGATCCATAAGGCGGCCCCGAGCGGAAGCACAACCGCAGTCAAATCCATGGCAATTAACAAACGTGTTCGGTAAGCAGCAATCATTTTGATACCTCCTATATTTTTTAGTTGGAGCTGTATTCATAATATGGGTAAGCTTCGTTTGTAGGGACCTGGTTCAGGGCGACCCCTACAATCCGCGCTTTAACAAATAACAATGCATCCCTGGCTTTGACAGCAAATTGGCGTTTAACCCTTTTGGAATTAATAACCAGAAGGACACCATCACAACGTGTCGATACGATCTGCGCATCGCTGACTGCCAGCACAGGCGGCGTATCGACCAATACAATGTCGTACATTTCTCTAAGCTCCTGCAGCAGTCCATCCATCCGTTTTGAGCCGAGCAGTTCGGATGGATTAGGAGGAATCGGCCCTGCGGTCATCACCTTCAAATTGGGAATCCGGGTATCCTGAATGGCTTCAATGATTCGTTTTTGTCCGGAAAGAATGGAGGTGACACCCACTCGGTTGGATAAGCGAAAGCTGTGATGTGCCGTTGGCTTTCGCAAATCCGCATCGATCAGCAGCACGGATTTTTCAGACTGGGCATACGCAACCGCCAAGTTATTCACGGTGGTCGTCTTCCCCTCATGCGGGCTGGCCGATGTGACCATTAGCATTTGCAGCGGGCGGTCTACTTCCGCATATTGCAGATTGGTCCGCAGCTTGCGATAAGACTCGGAGATGGGAGAATTCGGATTTAAATCCATAATGATCGGCCGTGCTTCAGGATGTCGTGACACTAGACGCTTCACCTGCTTTCGAAGGGATGGTTGCGGAAGCTTTCCGCTTCTTGAAATCCTTCTGCCTGATAGACGGGATCATGACCAGCGTCGGCAGTCCGAGATAACGCTGCACATCGGATTCATTCTTGATCGTGTCGTCAAAATAATCGAGCAGCATAACTAGTCCGATACCAAGCAGAAGTGAAAACACGACGCTAATGGCGATATTCAGCAATGGATTAGGTTTAACGGGGGCCGGGAGCTTAGCCGGATCAGCCATATGCAGCAGATAAACGTTATCCACCCGCATGATTTTTGATATTTGTTGTTGGAATACTTCGGATATCGAATTAACAACCCTCGCAGCTTTCTTGTAGTCTGTATCTTGGTAGGCCAAGGTAATGACCTGTGTGCCATTCACCGAGCTAAAGCGGATTTTGCGCATCAGCTCTTCGGTCGTTACGCCTAATTCCGGGTGCTTCTGTACGACAACATCCATAATTGCCGGTGTGCGGATGATCTCTTTGTATGTATTGATCAGACTAATATTGGTGTTAATCGCATTTAAGTCCAGCTTCAGCATGCCGGGCTGGTCATTGGGCGAATTAACGATTAGCTTCGTATAGGCCTGGTAAACGGGCTTAAGCAGCATGTAACTGAATAAACCTGATGCCGCTGCTCCAAGAACGATGACGAGCAGCACGATCCAGATCCGTTTGCGGATCAGTGAAACATAGTATCTTAAGTCAAGCTGTATATTCAATTGCGTAACCTCCATCATTTTTTGAATCAGAAAGACGGCTCTGCTCTCTTCATATTTTGAACGAAGGCCATCCGGCTAATAGCCTTCCTGGGCCTCTTGGTGCAATATACGGCCTTCGTAATATTGACAAATTGTGAAGAACTGCATAGGCATTTGCTTTGAAATATTCCGTTGTCGATAATCCGAATCGGCTGCTCACGACATTGTAGGCTTCAAGCAGTTGGTAGGGCCTGGTCGTCAGGTTATGTGCATCCGAAGCGATCAGATGAATCAGATTGCGCTGAATCAAGGTATATGCTAACCGCAAAACCTTTCTGCCGAATATGCCGGTCAATGAGTGTGAGGTGACCTGACAGAGCGCCCCGGCAAGCACTAGCTCAGCCAATCGCTCCGGACGCCCGGCAATTTCCGCGTTGCGTTCCGGGTGGGCGATGATCGGCGTGAGCCCCGCTATGGAAAGCTCATGAATCGTATCCTCGAAACGCTCAGGTATTCGTGAAGATGGAAATTCAATTAATAAATAACTAGAGGAACCAAGTGTATGGAGCTTTCCGCTTTCCAAGTCCTCAAGCAATTTTTCATGCGCCCTGATTTCCTGTCCGGGATAGACGTAAAGCGGTATGCCTCTGGCGTTTAATATGAAATTTAGTTCCTTTACCGCCTGCTCTACTTTAATGGCATCATTGTGGAAGGTCTCTTTGTGGTGTGGTGTGGCAATGATGGCAGTTACTCCATTATTCACAGCCGCCACCGCCAATTCGACGCTATCCTCCAAACGGGCAGGCCCGTCGTCCATCCCATGCAGGATGTGACTATGGATGTCAATCACGACTTTTCCTCCTGTCCTGAGAATGTGATTAGATTATGTCACAAATCGAAATAACGAATGAGGGAACAAAGGTTTAATTTGATTTAGGTGTTCTTGTTTATTTTCATCATTATTTTTATAAGCACGTTTTCCTAAATTGTGGATTTTAGTTCGAATAAAAAGAGGTCAAAAACAAAGATAATATGTAATTAATTTGCAAATAAAATTATTTTTGGATTATATGCGACCTATATCAAAAGGATTACGTTTTACAATATCTCAACAAGTCGATCTTCTTATAACCCATAACGGGTGAGAGGCTGTTTATTAATCATTTCTCATTTTTTTATTGTCAGAAAATTGTAATTTATTTCGGGATCACTAAGGACTTAAGCATGATTATGGTACCGGAGGAGGAGCAAGAGCTGGTTTATGACTGAATTCGATATTTCAACAATATTCCAACCGGAACCTGCCACAACATCCTAAGAACTACCATTTCAGGACTTTTCATGTAATAGCCCATACATTCACCCCGTACTCTAAGCCCATTGAATACGCCAGTTTAACCATTCAGTGCAGCGCAGCGCATAAAAACACGTATTTAGGCGTGATTACTCGCCTAATCCTTTAGAAATAATTATCAAAAAACCTCCCATCCAACTTCCCTTGCAGGAAGTATAGTTAGAAGGTCAAGAAAGAAGTGCCGATGAATTAGATTTGTAATTCCCCAAGCTTGATCAGCTCGACAACTGCCTGCGAACGACCTTTGACATTCAATTTTTGCATCACATTCGAGATATGGTTGCGTACGGTTTTTTCGCTGATGAATAACTGCTGCGCAATATCCCTTGTCGTTTTGTCCTGTACTAAAAGCTCAAAGACCTCGCGTTCACGATGAGTTAATAAAAATTTGCTCTTATGGTCGCTATCTTTCAAAGTTTGTCACCCCTCCTTGCTCGGGTTTTTATGGTATAACAAGGTTAAGGGATACAGTCAAATTATTTTATGAATTAGCTATACCAATGGTGCGGTATCACAGAAAATTGGGCACGGTACAGAGCTGATCGCACAAAAAAAGACAAGGATGCAAATGCTTCCTTGTCTCAGGCTTATATTCTTACCTCATATTATTTGAAGCTGCCCTACTCAAATGTCTTATCTTCAATGGGCTCAAAGATATCGATGCAGCTTCGGTCAATGCATACTCTGCCCTCAAACATTTTCTTTATCATGACTTTCTTGGCCGCCTTAAGGGTGGTCCCTACTCCCGTGATCCCTCCGACATACATGGCCGATATTGTATCTCCGGCTTCAAGCTTCGAGCCTCTGCACACAGAGTTATCTAGAAAGAAAATAATATTGCCGGCTGAGTAGAGATCACATTGGATGACCCCTTCTTTTCTGATCAGGATATCTCCATTGGATTTTAATGTTGAATTTTGGCTTTGATTAATATTGATCTGGACATGGGCTTCTTGGCTTAACGCGATTCTCATGAAGGTTTCCCGGAGGATACGCAGAAAATCCTCCAACCTAGCGGCTGTCATCACTTCAACAATCTTCGCTGGATGCAGCGATAATTCCAAATAATATTTCAATTGCTGCATCGCTTCTTTATTTAAGGATTGAATGCTCGATATGACGCTTAACATTTCCTTAACGATTTCCGGCATTTGATTGTATTTGCTCTCAATAAGCAGTACCAACACTTGTCCATAACGAATGTGCTTGTTTTTTTTCCCTATTTCAGCCAACAGCATTTTTGTGCTGACCAGCATTTTTTCAATATATTGGATCAATTGGTTGGACGTGTTATAAAGCCTGTTATAGAGCATACCAAAGTAACCTGAGTACAAATTGCTTCCGATCACATTTCCTTGTACAGCTATGCTGCCTGTAGCGGTTAATGTCGAATTAAATACACTGCCTGAAATATAGATGTTTCCGAGCGATTCAATAATCATGTTATCCGTAACATCGCCATACACGACAACATCTCCTGCAAAGACGATGTTGCCTGTATGTAAATCAACATCCCCCGGCACAATGTAAGTCGTGTTGATGTCCAGGTATTTGATTTTGTTTCCGGTAATTCTAGGCCTTCCTTCTTTACGCGCAATCGCGATCGCTTCTGGTGTAATCTCGACATTTTGCTTCGCTACAATGCGGATGTCATTGACCGGATCAGGAAGCAGCACGTTGCCATAGACATCATAACCGGCCGTTCCTTCAACAAGCGGTGTCTTTCTGGCGATGACATCACCGTTTTTGACAGATGGGATATTCATATGATTTTTGTAGTCGATGGAGCCTTTGACCTCGTTGAATATGCTCTCAATATTTTCCGAGAAAAACAGGTTGAGCTGAGCATGCTGTCCTTGAACCGGCGCTTTTCCATACGCAAATTTTATAGGCTTGAAAGAAGGGTTAAGAATCTCGGCCTGAATCATCGCAATATCAAGATTCATCTTGATATTCATCTTCTCGACCGCTGATAAAACGTCCTGTAAATAAACGGTTTCCAGTATGATCGTTGGATCTTCCTCCGCACGAAGCACCGCATACAACGTTGTGGCAACCTCCTTTAAAATCCAGGCATGCCGCCGGGTACGGTTGATGGTTAAATAAGCTTCCAATTTGTCTTCCGATACCGTTATTTCAAATAATGGCTTTTCTTCGATTCTCCACTCAATATTACTCGCGGAAGAAACCTTCGTCTCACCAATTGCTTCTTGCCCGTCTATGTATAATCTAACAGGCAGCTTTGCATTGATGATAGGAATTCGTCCCCCGTTGGATGGATTTCCGACAATGATCTTTCCATGCTCTACTTTTATAAAGCCATCGATAATTTTATCATTTATCTCTACATTTTGACCGGAATATCCGGCCTCCTGATGTTCTTCATGCAGCTGATTGGACTCCTGGTCCAGCTTCTTCAATAATTTCAATATTTCTTGCTCACTCATATGTTCAGCCATAGCATTGCAACACCTCACAAAAATAAAATAAAAAAAAACATCCAAAATGAGTGATGTTTTTAAACGCTCAGCTCATCTTCGGGAACCAGGCGACCATAGAATTTTCTTCCTTAGGCCCATAGCTTTGCGTCTCTATCTTTCAATAGATTTGCCGTTTCGAATAAGTCGGTATATGTAATTGATGTTAGCTATATTGTATTGGTGTCATGAAAATATTTCAACAAGAATATATTTGGAAGTTCGACACATTTCGACATCCTATTCGTTTAGAACCTTTTTTTTGTAACAAAAACATCAAAATTTTTGGTATCGAATACCTATTTACTTATTGAATGACGCCAGCGGAATATCTGCCGCTGACGTCAATATTGAATACACGATCTTATCGAATAATGCTGGTGCCCGAATCTGCTGGAAATATGCGATCCACCATTGCGTTAAACTCAGCAATCAAGGCTTGTACAGGTTTGCCGCTGCGGGCATAGTTCATATAATTCGTCATGCGCCCCACAAAGTCCGGATTGGCCGATACGTAAACGTTCACGATATCCGGATTCATCGCTTTGATCTCAGCTGCAATTTGATGTTTAAACGCGCTGCTAACTTCACCGCCATCATTCTTTTGCGGAACGATAGCAACATAAGCATTTTTGTCCCCCATCATGACATATGCCGCATCGACATTCATCATCCCCGTTACCCGATCGGCAGCTTTTTCACTCATGTCAATGTGATAATTTCGATGGGTACCGATCACATTATTACTGTTTAATCGACGTCCGTTGATACGGTTCATCTCATTCATCTGGTCATTTGCGAATCGCTTGTCGATCATTCGATTACCATTTGCATCATATTTAACGCTATTGGGGCGAATGTTTTTATTGCCCACATCCCCTTGCAGTTCAGAGCATCCCGTCAACATCACACCAATGACGGCACTTATGGCCAATATGATCCATTTTCGCTGCATTGTACCATCCTCCATTTGTACACTGAAGTAAACTTCTCATCAGTAGCGTTTGAAGACGAAGGTAACCTTATGCAAACAAAGTATGGTAAAATAAGGGTAAAGAAGAATTTTCACTCAACTTTGTGAATAACAAGCCGTTTCTTTCGGAAAAATGAAATTGCCATGTCTATGACGGGAAGGAACGATTCCTAGCTGCTGTCCCCCTCATTAATAATGTTTGACAGTCCCATCATTTTTATGTAGGATGAAATTATATTTTAGTACCTGGTACTAATACCTGATATACAATATTACGGAGGGGTGTGAATCACCGATGGCAGCCTCAGAATTTCACTCCAATGCACGGATAACTGCTATAGGCACTTATGTACCCGAGCGGATTTTAACCAATGAGGACCTGGAACAAATGGTCGACACGAACCATGAATGGATCGTCCAGCGTACCGGCATCGTGGAACGGAGAATCGCTGCAGATGATCAGTATTGCAGTGATCTTTGTTATGGTGCGGTTCGCAGCCTTCTAGAGAATTATCCGGTCACTGTCGAAGATGTCGATTATATCCTCGTCGCCACTTCAACACCTGACACGTTTTTTCCCAGTGTAGCTTCAAGGGTCCAAGCTTATTTCGGGATCCAGGCAGCAGGCGCGGTCGATCTCCAAGCAGCCTGTGCGGGCTTCGTCTCAGCATTGCAGGTAGCCAACGGCCTGCTCTTATCCGGTGCCTATCGGAAGATTCTTGTTATCGGCGCTGAAACGCTCAGCAAAATTACGGATTATACCGATCGAACCACTTGTATCCTATTTGGCGACGGGGCCGGAGCTGTATTGGTTGAGCCGGGCGACGAAGGGACATTTGTCGGTTCCTATGCCATAACCGATGGAAGCGCCGGACATCATTTGTACCGTTCCAGCTTGTCCCCGACAATCGGCTCCAGTGAAATTAGGCAGACAGGCCATATTGTGCAAAACGGCCGCGAGGTCTATAAATGGGCGGTTACGAGAATACCGGAAGGGATCCAGCAATTGCTTGCAAGTGCAGGCTTATCCGTCCATGACATCGATTGGTTTATTCCGCATAGCGCCAATCTGCGAATCATTGAATCCATTTGTGAACGAACCGGCATTCCCATGGAACATACGCTGCACAGTCTTGTCTATAACGGCAACACTTCTGCAGCATCGATACCGCTTGCCCTCCACGCAGGCGTGAAGGACGGTCGTGTCCAGCCTGGCAATCTGCTGCTGCTTTATGGATTCGGCGGCGGACTGACACAAGCTGCGCTGGTTGTAAAATGGTCGATCACTTAAACCGTTGAAGGGACGATATGCCCCCTCAACGGTTCAACGTGATCCTGATGTTCTTCTTTACCTCTTCCAAGCGTTCAAGCGTATCTTCCAGCCGTTCCCCCTTGACGATGATCTGGCCGATCCGGTCTGTGCCGACCTTGAACTTACGAACCGGATCTCCAATCCCGTAATCAAACGAGATCTGAATGATATCCTCATGAGGCTCGTTCCCGTTCTCCAGCCCCACAATCTCTCCATCCTGATTGGCAATTAACAGTTCACATGCGCAGGGCTGTGAAGCTGTAGATTGGAAATCCGGGTCCATATCAAGAGCAGCTCTGACCAACTGTTCATAATAATCGAATCCATAATAGGTCGATACGAGTTCAGGCAAGCATGTCGCCCCCGCTCTGCCGCCGATTTCGAGCACGTGCACCTCTTGATCTTTTAATATAAAATCCGCATTAATGGCACAATTATTCAAACGCAGCGCGCGAATGCTTTGTTCTAATTGGACCTGAATATCCTGGATCACTTGATCCGGCAGCTCATAGGGCACGTAGTGGCCGATCGGCACGCCGGCATCGCCATAAAACATAAGATCGCCATGCGGCATGACGAATTGAAGGCTGTTGTTATAGACAAATGCCTGCGCGCCAAACTCGATGCCTTCAATAAATTCCTCGACAATAAAGAAGTTCTGTTTTGTCGCCTTTATCACTTCAGCATAGGCGTATTCCACCTGTGAGGCCTGCTCCAGCTTTACGATGCCCTTGCTTCCACCGCTATCCACCGCTTTGAATACGAGCGGCAAAGACAGCGATTCGAAAGCACGGTAAGCTTCGTCTATCGATTTCGCTTTGATGCATTTTGCCGTCCTTACGCCATACTCCATAAACGCCTGCTTCATCTCCCATTTGTTGGATGAGAGAAGCGCAGACGTATAATTGATGCCGCTCAGCCCAAGCGTATCCACCACTTTGCCGATCGCTTTGACGGCGACGTCCGTACCGGTTGTGCAGATGCCGTCAATCTGCTCCTCCCGGGCGATTTCCACGACTTTCTCCGTATCCGTCGTATCCTCGTAATAGACTTTGTCAGCCCATGCAAATCCCGGGTAGTTTCCAGAGCGGCTTAAAACGATCACCTGCAGCCCCATTTTTTTCGCGGTTTGTATTAACGGCAGCTGAGAGATTCCTGCACCCAGAATCATAATTTTTTTCATGGCTTCAGCTCTCTTATCCGGCTGATGATCCGGTCCAGATCATGATCCGTTATATTCGGATGAATTGGTAAGGTAAGAATTTTTCTCCATACTTCAGAGGAGATCGGCACGACAGCTTTCAGGTGGATATAACACGGATGAAGGTGGCACGGGTAGTAGTGGACGCCGGAGGCGATATTTTTCTCTTGCAAATGGGTGATCATGCGATCCCTCAGGCCTTCGTCCTGCAGCTTAATTTGGAATAAATGCCATGAACTGCGGGCATACGGCTTTTCCTGCGGAAGCTCCATCCATTCCAAATCCTTCAGCTCAGCCTGGTAGCGCTCGGCAATTTGTCTGCGCCTTGCGTTTAACTGGTTCAGTTTATTCAACTGTACGAGACCGATTGCCGCCTGCAAATCATTCATATGATATTTGTAACCGACTTCATCGACAAAATACTGCCAAGCATACACCTTCTCGCCCGATGAACGCATCCACGTATCCCGGGAAATGCCGACCCATCTTTTCTCGCGCAGCTTTCGGTTCATCCATTCTGCCTTGCAGGTAACCGCTCCGCCTTCACCGCTGGTCAAATTTTTGACCGCATGAAAGCTGAAGCAGGTCACGTCGCCGACCGATCCGATGCGCCGGCCTTTATATTCGGCACCGCAGGCATGCGCTGCGTCTTCGACCACCTTGATTCCTTTCGCTAAAGCCAGCTCATGCACAGCATCCATGTCGCAAGGATGGCCGCCCATATGGACGACGATGATCGCCTTGGTATTGTCTGTAATTTTGCGCTCGATATCGGCTACCGACAGATTCATCGAGTCATGCTCGAGATCGGCAAAGACAGGTTTCGCGCCGACATAACTAACGGCATGAACGGTAGAGATGAAGGTAATGGAAGGCACGATGACTTCATCGCCCGGCCCAATCCCCAGCACATCCAGCGCCAAATGCAGGGCGGCTGTGCCGGAATTGAGCGCAACCGCGAAACGGCTGCCTGCGAAACCGGCAAACTGCTGCTCGAACTGCTCTGTTTTGGGTCCGAGGCCAAGCCAGCCGGAACGTAAAACCTCGGTTACCGCATCAATTTCCTCCTGGCCAATGCTAGGCTGCAGAACAGGTATCAGTTTATCCTCCAAGAGAACATCTCCTTTCTTTATCCCATCTTAGTTAGGCATCAAAATTTGTGTACGCCAACGATCGGCGCATGCTGCCACTGAAAAGTTTTCTCTCGCCTCACGTTCTGCTTTATCCATGATCTTTTCCCTCAGCTCAGGGTTTTCGATCAGCTCGGCCATCGACTCGTACCAATCGTCCTTCGTTCTCGAGACAAGCAGCCCGTTTTCTTTGTGTTTGACCCAGTCCGTGTAAGCAGGCGATGCGGAATAGATGCCGGGGATCCGGCAGGATGCATACTCGCGGAATTTATTGTTCGTTTTGCAATCATGCAGCAGCGTTTGTTCCAGCGGCGCCAGTCCGATGTCCCACTTCGACCGGTACAGGCGCTTCAAGAAGCTTTTATAATCCGAATCGTGATGGCGGACATGCACCTGCTGTTTCCCTTCAAGCTCCTCGGGAGCATATCCGAAAAATTCAATTCTGATTTTGTCCCCATACACTCTGAGAACTTTGCGAAGCGCTTTAACAACCGGTTCAAAGGCAAGCTGCTTCCTCCCGCCCTCATAACCGATTACGATTTTATCGTGATGCCTTTTTCGTTTCTCCACGCGGTCAATGATCGAAAAATCAACGCTGCCCGGAAAATAAACGACTTTTCTCGGTTTAAAATGCATTTCAATATGTTTGCCGAAAAATTTGGAGGCCACTTTTACCATCTGAGCATTTTTCAAAAAATTCACATACGTGCTTTTTCGGGAAGCTTCATGATAATAGCTTCCGATATCTGACCCGGGAGACATCGCAATAAAATGATCGTCGATCACATATACCGTTCTTTTGCCCATATCGTGAGCGATGTCCAGCCATTTATAAGCTTCCTTTTTCACCGTGCGAAAAAAGATGACGATGTCGGCAGAAGCAACCTTTGAAACACTGACATCATCCTCCGACTTGACATCATAACTGCATATTCCCGCTTTTTCCAGATGGCGAAAGGGCTGCTCAATGCCGATTTTATACGATGCGATTTTATCTGAACCGATGATGAGTGCGTGTATTTCCCCTCGTTTCCCCATCGTCTGTTCTCTCCTTCCGGCCTACGGTTTAAAAATATATTTGTTCCAATTCTCCACGCACGTATCCAGTGAAAAATGCTGTCTGGCCGCAGCTTCTGCATTTTCTTTGATGCGATGCCTCATCTCCGGATCCTCAATTAACTTCCTGATCCCTTCATACCAGCCTTCCTCCGTGTGTGGAGCGAGGTATCCTGTTTCCCCATGGGTGACCCAAGGCGTGTAGACAGGCGATTTGGAATAGATCCCCGGAATTTGGCATGCCGCATATTCGCGAAATTTGTTATTCGTCTTGCTGTTATTAAAAGAATGATTATGAAGCGGGGCCAGACCAATATCCCAAGTGCATTGTTTGAGCTTCCTGATAAAGCTTCTGTAGTCCATGCCCCCCTCTTCATAAGATACGCTCGGATGACCTTCTAATGAGGCAGGAACAAACCCGAAAAACTCCAGCCTTACAAATCCTCCATAGTAATCAAGTATTTTTTTCAATGCTGGAATGACAGGAGCAAAATCCTCCTCTTTAACGCCGCCTTCATACCCGATAACCACCTGCATATCATTCCGCTCATCTTTTGACTGTTGATCAATCCAGGCAAAATCTACGCTACCCGGAAAATAAACCACATTGTTGTTATACCGCTTCTGTATATATTCACCGAGCTCCAAGGCATCGACTTTCACCGTTTTTGCGTTTTTCAAAAACTTGATGAACGTTTCGCGGCGCTCAGGTTCGCAATAGTAGAGACCGACCGGGGTGCCGGGATCCATCTCCAGAAAATTATCGTCAATCACATATACCGTCTGTTTCCTTAATTGATGCGCCAGCTCCATCAGCGTATAGGCTGCCGGCTCAACATTGCGCACAAACACAACCGTATTCGCTGCTGCAATCATCTCTTTGCTGACTTCATCTTCGCCCATAACTTCAAAATTGAAATTCCCGCGGTTTTTCAGCTCATTGAATGGTTGGATAACGCCAATATCCAGTGAAGGGATAAATCCGGCCGCGATGACCAGCACATCAGCCTTGGTTCGTTCTGCGATTGCTGTTGTATTGCTGGACAGGGCATCTGCGCGCCCTTGTTGAAAGCCGTCTGCTTTTCCCCGCTCAAAGCCTGCGATATGCCCCCTTTGGTAAGCGCTAATACGGACGGGTTGCTGCTTTCTCCTTTTTGCGGCGGGCCTTTGTTTTTTTCTCAGAGCCATCCCGTATCATTCTCCCTTATAGGCTTCTTGATGGCCGGCTTGCAACCCCTCGGCATAGCCGACATCGAATCCTTCATTGTATGCCTCGTCAAACCCTGCATCATAAGCTTTATTGTAAGAGACGTTTTGTTTTACCGGTATTTTTCTGCGTTTAAACGTTGTTCTTCTTCCTCTTTTGGTTATTTTTTTCACTGTCGTTTTCGTGCCGTTTCTTGTTATTGTTTTTCTGCCGCCGGCCGCCTTTGCAGGCACATCAGCGGATTTTTTCCGTTTTATCATTTGTCGCGCCTCCTCAAAGGGTTTATAGATTATCAGCCTTAATTACCGGAGGAGCAATGATGGGAGGCCCCTCCTCATCGATATTCAGCTCATGCTGATCAATTATCTGCTGTGCATACAGATCTAGCTGCCAGGAAGCTAATGCCTGGTGATTCATAAAACGATGGAGCTTCTTCCCTTTGCGCTGATAGACCGCCCCGCTTTCCGCTTTCACGAGCCTGCCTTCGGCCATGTCATTTGACTGGGATGGCGTGCGCAAAGCTTGAATGCGCCGTTTCACTTCTTCCGCGGAGATCCCTGCGCCCAGCTCCCAATTGCGCAGATCGATTTGGGAAACGCGAACCGCCAGCAGGCCGCCGCTGCCGTTAATCGGGGATCTCTTCCCATTCTCTACCCAGTACATCGTTGAACCGGCTCCCTGCACAGTCACACAGGTTGGATACGAATCAACCGTCCGAAGCGTTAAACCGTTCATCTTCGGCAGCCAATCAAGAGATAACAATCCGTTCGGATCAACCCACTTATTGGCATAAAACGAAAGATTCTTCTCATACACCTGGTTAAATCGATCGTTTAATGATTTCATGCTTACGCTGCCGTAATGATGAATAAACGTATCCTTGGCGATCACTAGCTGCAAACCGAGCAGCCGGGCACGAAGCCCGTAATCGTCATCTTCACAATTGCCGATCTCAAACCCCTCGTCAAAATAACCTAGCCGGTTAAAAACATCCCGCTTAAGTAACATGCAAAAACCCGTCAATCTGCCTATTATGGTCCACCGCTCTGGATTGGATTGATTGTAGCTGTTGGCAAACTGCTGCATTTCCGTCATATTCGTATAGCTGATACCGATTAATTGATCCCCGCTGATGTAATTGGTGACCGGCCCGACAATTCCAAATCGCGGATTGCTGTGCAGACAGGCGAGCAGATTCGACAGCCAATGCGGGGTAACCACCGAATCGTTGTTTAAAATCATCAATGTCGATCCTCTTGCCATCATGAGACCTTGGTTCACCGCTCCCGCAAAGCCCAGATTCTCTTTGTTGATCCGGAAACGGAGACCTCCGGCAGCCTTAAGATAATCCGCTGTACCGTCAACCGATGCATTATCGATAATAATCAGTTCATATGGCTCCGGAGTATAACGAACAATGCTCTCGATGCATTCTTTCAGATATAACAGCTGGTTATAGGTTGGTATAATGATACTCGTGCCGTCGAACGGTATGCTGTAGCCCGCGGCTCCCTCCAGTTTTCCGCGGCTGTAGCCGTCATGATAACCTTTGTTGAACCCTTTGTTATATCCATCGTTATAGCCGTCCGCCCGCTTCACCGCCTTGTTCATCATAAGACTGCTTCCCCTTTGACAAAAGAATCCGCCAGATGCCCGAAGTCGATGGCGACCTTACCAAGCTCGGTCGCAATCCGCTGCACAATAATGACAGCCGGGATACCCGCTCCGACGAGCGCAATATCAAATTCATGAACCGATAGCTCATTCATCACCCGCGGGATATCCAACATCCCATGTACAGGTGCGATAACACCAGTCACATGGATGCCGCTGCCCGATAACACCTGTGAAAGGCCGGGCGCGGTATTGCCGATTACCAGGACACGGCGGCCGGCAAGAATGCTCCTCAGATAGCCTTCCAAATACAACGAGTAGTTAATTGTCGATTGGGTCAGCTGCAGCTTGCGGTAATCGATGCCGTGAGCTTTCAATACGGCAAATGCAAGCGGCTGAAAATTCGGCAGCCTCAACTTTGGGATGCCGACAATGTCCGCTTTTTCCACAGCCTTTACCAGCTGATCCCTGGCCGCCAGATCCGGTATATGAATTCCCGCATAGCTTAGAAAGTGGCCTTCCTTCCGTACCTGTTCTTCATTCATTATCACTTCCTGCGCTAATGTGATTAACTCTCCGTCTCCGAGTCGAACGACCGACAACGGCTGGCGTGAATCCAAAGCGCTCTTTATCTGTCCGGCGACATCCGTTGCGCTAAGCAGAGGATAACGATGAGAATGCAGCTCCCTCACACCGGCCTCAATAATCTGCCCAATCGAAAGTTCGGGCAGAATATCCGATTCAGGCAGCAATGCATCCACAATCCCATCCCCTCCGTCATAGAGCCCCCTCTTATACTCATCCTCGGAGCCGCTGAACCGCTCCTTCCTGATAAGGGCAGGCACAGCCGCCTGGGCCGACTTGCGCATGGCTTCGTCATAGCCGGCATCAAAGCCCTGGTTGAAGGAAACAGCCGCTTGCTCCAGCAGCTTCTGTCGGTATGTGTTTAGGCCAAGCGGCCTTTTGAGCGCTGTTCTCCTTTTCTTGGAGCTTTGTTTATGGAAACGTTTGGGGGCTATCTTTTTTTTTGTTTTATTTAATCGCTGCGCAATGGTTATCACCCCATCTTACTCATAAAATCAATATATTCTTCACCCTATTTTAAGAAACGGGTACAGCCATCCATTTTGTCCTGCCGAAGGTTATGGAAATAGGATTGATAACATCTCGCCCAGCCTTTTTCGGTACGTATGATCCTTCCTCGTCCTCATAAATCCCCCCAGTGCGACACGCTGCCGCTCTTCTTCATGGCGTAAATAATAATCAATTTTCTGAATCAGCTCATCATCGGAAACGTAGGTGTCTATTTCAGTGCCCGGATGATATAAATGATGCATATCCTGACGGATGTCCGATAATTGAAGCGTGCCGCAGCCGGAAATTTCGAAGGTTCTCGGATTAACGGAAACAGCCGGGATTTTTCGGCTGTTGGCATTAAGCGTCTCATCGTCAAAGGCACGGTGAAGGTTGATGACAATTTTCGCTCCGTTGTAATAGCTGGCTGTCTCCTCCGGGCTCAACCAGTCGCCCAGCTTTATTTTGTCAGCGAGAAGATCATAGTTTTTGAGCCGGTCCCACCACCATCCAGCGATCATCACTTTCCGTTGTGCCAAAATCGGAGTTAATCGATCCACTAATTCGACCCGATTCCAAAAAGCCGTACCGATAAAGCAGATATCGGACTGGCGGGAGGTAGGCACCCGTTTCGGGTGAAATACGGCCGGGTTAACTGCGAACGGTAAATAATAAACTTGCTCACAGCCCAACTGCCGGTAAAAAGGCAAGCAGTTCAACTCAAGCGTAAACACATAATCGTAGCGGGGAGCTATTGCAATCGTCCAATCCGTATAATAAGGATCGTCCGTAAACCAGACGGCAGTCTTGAATCCGGCCTGCCGAAGCTGAGCGACTTTCTCAGCAGGCAGCACAACGCCGTTAAGAACGAGCACAAGATCCGGTCTGACGTTTCCTGCGATCATTGCAACATCGTCTGATGGACTGGCGACCGTTAGGTAACGCACCAGCCCTGCCAATCCTTCGATTACAGCCTGATCCAGCGCCGGATACGGGACGCCGATTCCGGCCGTAACATATAGAACGCGGATATCACGCCGTGCAGGTTCTTCTAATGCAGGAAGCCCTTTAAGGACAGCATCGTATAAGCCAATCCGGTAACCGTCACTGCGTCCCTGGCGAAAACCGGCATCCTGCCCTTCTCTCCTTGCCGATTGTTCCGGGAGATTCATTTCCTCTCACCGTCAAGCAAGCGGCCGCTAGCATAATAGAGGGAATTGAAGGTTCCCGCATCCGTCCACCAGCCGTTCAAAATATCATAGGCAAGCCGTTCTCCGGATGCATAAACATTGTTGACATCGGTAATTTCCAGCTCACCCCGCGCTGAGGGCTTTATCGTCCGAATCACATCAAACACACCGGAATCATACATATAAATCCCGGTGACGCAATAATCCGACTTCGGATTGGCCGGCTTCTCCTCGATGGATACAATTTTATTTTCCTTGATTACGGGAACCCCGTATCTTTGCGGGTCATGAACTTTTTTCAGAAGCACGCGAGCTCCTTCTTTTTGTTCTTGAAAAGCCTGCGCATAGGAGATCAAAGAATCCTCGAATAAGTTATCCCCAAGAAGCACAACGAACTTTTCACCCGGGCTGATAAAGGATTGTGCAAGGGACAACGCTTGGGCAATCCCGCCAGACTCTTCTTGTATTTTGTAGGTTAGACGAACCCCCAGTTCTTGTCCGCTGCCGAGCAGTTCAGTGAATAAACCCGCGGAATGTTTGCCGATAATCATCAAAATGTCATCAATCTTCGCTGCCCTGAGCTTTTCGATCGCATGGCAGATCATTGGAACATGGCCAACGGGTAGAAGATGTTTATTTATAATTTTTGTTAACGGATAAAGACGGCTGCCTGTGCCTCCGGCAAGAATAGCGCCTTTCATATAACCCTTCCTTTCTGCAGAATATCAATTTATATATATAGCCGGGTCGATCCCCCATTTATCGATAAACATTTGTCGATTGCGCTCAATAAGCTGCTTTACTTCCTGCTCATCCTGCTGCCCGAAGCTGGCGCTGCCATGATGAAAGACAAACACATCGCCGGCAATCATCATCCGGTATCCCGCATTCCTTGCCCGGAAGCAGTAATCGTCATCTTCGTAATGGCCAGGAGAGAATCGTTCGTCCAGCAGGCCGATCTTCTCCAGCAGCTCACGTTTAAACAGAAAACAAAACCCTACGATTCGATCCACTTTCAGCCACTTGCCCGGATCCGGTTCATTCAATTGATTGGCCATGTCCTCCAGACTGGTAAAAGGCATGTCGATCTGCTGCCTGCCGCTTGCATAGTTGGTCAATGGTCCGACGATGCCGATGTTTTTGCGGCTGTACAAGCAATCCAGCATATTCTTCAACCAGTTCTTAGATACGAGAACATCATTGTTTAAAAGCAGCAATGTATCACCGGATGCGATTTTCAGCCCCATATTACACGCTTTTGGAAAACCGGCATTACTGGCCAAAGATATAAAGGTTATTTGCTCCTGCCTGCAAATATCAGCTGTTCCATCGGTAGAGCCGTTATCAACGACGATGATTTCATACGGCTCTTCCGTATGGCGCTTAATGGTGTATATGCAATCTTTAAGCAGCTCTTTGCCGTTGTAAGTCGAGATAATGATGCTTGTTTTTTTCATAGCCTCCACCTTCTAATGCAAGGTTAGCTTTCTTTGTCTGATATGATCCGGATAAGATAGCCGTGAACCTTTTCGTTCCAAAGCCGTTTTTAACGCCTCGATGTGATCCCCGATAATCAATTCCGATACATTGTTTCTCTGGCCAACATTGCGCGTTCGCAGCCGGTTCCTTGTAATAACATCCACACTGGCTGCAGAGCCTACCTTCAATCCCATGTCAATGGCGATAACCTGCGCTTTCGGAGGAACGGCCAAATTGGCATACCCGATTTGCTGTGCCGCCTGTTTTTTCATTGCATGCGGGATTGCGGTCAGCGAATTTGCACCAAGATCGGGTCTTGACATGGAACGGTTGACGAATTCCTTAACCGTGGTGACATAATCTCTTCTGGAGAATAAGCCGAGATAAGGCGAGATATTATTCAGCGCAATATCCATCCCTTGCTCGACCGCGTCGATGAATGGAACCAGATGCTCTGCAAAAACCGGAAAATCGCCGTCAAGAAACATCAATATTTCGGATTCGGCCAACTTGGCTCCAACTGCCCGGCCGACATCGTGTCCTAACGGATGATGATAATGGACAACGGTTGCCCGGGATTGATTCCGGATGATTTCAAAACTCTCATCTGTCGAACCGTTCACGATAAAGATCATTTCATGGAGCGGCAGCCTGTGAAGCTGCTCAATAACACTTGCAATCGTATCTTTTTCATTCATTACCGTAACAATTGCGGCAATCGTTTTATCCGATGGAACCAGTACCCAATTCGGTGTATATCCGCTTGTATGCTTGCGGTATCCTGCCACAAATTTGGCGGCTGCCACATGATAAAACGGCCATGGCAGTCTTTTTACTGAACGATACCATCTGGTCCAGCATTCATTCACTTTTTTCTGCGGATCCGTTTCAGATGCCTTTGACCCTTCTTCCAATAACGTACCAGCCGTAGAAGCAGCAAGCAGACCCGCTCGGAAGGCTTTCTCTCCCCAATCGATACCGGCTGCTTTCAGCGGCCTTTTAAAGCTGCGCGTCCCTTTGCCGATTCGGCTTCTCTTTGGCGATTTTCGCAATTTACGGGTCCTGCCGTTAGGCCCTCGCGTTTTTTTATTGATCATCTTCATACACTCTCTCTGTTTCGTGAGAGATCATACCGGTTCCCCCGCTCGCCTGATTTCGTGATGAACCAGTCAATTGCCTCCAAATGGTCACCTACGATCAATTGCTCAAGCGGATCGTTTCCTTTTCGTCTCCCCCTTCGAGGATTTGTTTTGCCAACCTCTACATAGTGAACACCCTGGACATTCAATCCGTTATATAATGCTATGGCCTGAGCCTTAGGTGGAATAGCCAACTGCTCGCTCCCGATCAAATCTCTTGCTCTTCGGCTGATTGCATGGGGAATCGTCGTCATGGAGGCGCCCTTCAAATCGGGATTCGAGACGATGATGTTCAGCGTATGTTTTGCCAGGATGACACTGTGTACGTGCTGTTTATCTGTTGGTCCGAGGTACTTATTCAACGCCACATCCACGCCGTTGTTCACCGCTTTAATCAGGGGGACCAAATCCCGGGTCGGTATGATAATGTCTCCATCCGTAAACAGCAGAATTTCCCCTTTGGCCTCCCTGGCTCCAATGCTTCTACCCACATCATGGCCTAGCGGATGGTCATAGCGAATTACTCTCGCACCGATTTTTTGTGCCAACTCTGCCGAACCGTCAGTGGATCCATTGGCCACTACGATGACCTCCGTCTCCGGATGCACCCGATAAGCATGGCGGATGACTGCCGCGATCGTTCTTCGCTCGTTCATAACAGGGATGATCACAGATACTTTAGGGGATTCTGAATTCTTGATCGTATACAAATAGCTTTGGATCCTCTTTCTTTTTCCGGGCTTCATATGACTTTGTTTCGGCATGTTTCTCACCTGCCTAATAAAGATTTAAGAAGTGTGCTACATTCAGTTTATGTACTGGTTGTTTATCTGTAACGGCATTCGTACCAGGAGGGGAAAATAGGGATGGCCTCTAACCGCTATCGAACTCGGCCACTCCCCATTCCCTCCCTCTATTTTACTGATATTTCCGCAGCTCCCCGATCATCCGCTCTTTCTCAAGCTCCAGGCCAATGATGTCTTTGATTTGGTCCAAATTTCGTCTCGCCTTCTTTTTGCGTATCAATATATACAGCTTGGTAAAAAGCCGATGGGGAAACAGTGCATCCATGTAATAAATCTGCTCGTATCGTTTACCCTGGGGATATCTTGAAAAATACGTTTCATAGTAGGAGGATAAAATAATATCCGGCATGATAAACCGAAGATCTTTGACCGGCGAGTCGATACCGGAACGCTCAAAATCGATAATCCACAGCTTTCCTTTTTTTGATTTCAATACATTGGAACTGTAGAAATCCCCGTGCGTCAGCAGATTTTTCCGGTTAACCTCGTCGATATGCTCATCAAGCAGCGTTGCTCGCTTGGATATCGATATACATTTTTCCGCCATATTTATGCAATGACGCATATCCCTTGGCAGAGCATATTTTCCCATCCACATTTTCAAGCAGCGCAATTTATATTCGTATTCTGCGATCCAATCGCTCTTATGTTCTACTTGTACTAACTTGGAACGGTACATAGAAAGCGATCGGGGTAAAACCGCCTCCCTGTGGAAATCACCGATGATTTTCGTACGCTCTTTAATCGATGCCGTGCTGCCTTTGACGTACTCGGTTAGAAAGTAATGATATGATTGGTCTTCTACAAATACTTCTTTATTGATCGTTGGAATAACGGCAGGAGTAGGCAGTCCTTTTTGAGATAGTTCGTGTTGAAGCAGGATGGAAAAAATCGGAGCCTTGCGGTGCTTCTTACTGCACTTCAAAACATATTTATTATGATCGACAGTTACTTTCCATACGGATTTGTCCGGTTCATTCTGTAGCCACCTGATCCTGGGCTGCTTATTGCCAAAGTACAATTTCAAAACCGCCATCGCTTTTTCTTCGGACGACATCTTCTTCCCCCCATCGTCTATGAAAAGCTTTTGGTTATGATCGGGATATAGTTTCTTGTACGTTCAATTAATTTGCATCTTGCCATGTATTCTTCTGTACTTGTTTTTTGGGTATGTGATTTAATATTTTCTCTCCTGAAGCAAACATAATTATGCTTTGAAACGGAATAAATTTTAAAGCCGTTTCGCTTACAACGCCTTAAAAAGTCTGAATCACTGCCGTTCTGTTGGTCTTCATCGAACTGCACTTTGTCCCATACCTCCCTTTTGAAAACTAATGTGCCTCCCTTTACCTTGCTGCGATGCCTGTATTCGCCGCCCTCCCTAAATAACATCAGCGCTTTTTTCCCTTCAAAATAAATGTAGGAGGTGTGCTTGCCAACCACGGGAACTTTCAGCTTTTTAATCGTGTCTACAGATTCTGTTAAATAGTCCGGCGCATAGTAATCGTCATCGTCAAATTTTGCAATAATATCATACTTTGCCTTCTTAATGCCGTAATTCAAGCATTTGCCCAGTTTCTCATTCTCGGAAACCTGATATACTCTGATATTTTTGTACTCTTTCGCTTTTCTTTTCCATTTTTTAAGGTCCATGTTATCCCGATTCAAGACAATAATCATTTCTTTTTTTTTAACACTTTGGCGCTCGTAATTGCTAAATATATTTTCCATAAAGGAATTTCTCATCGTACAGCAGATGATGGAAACCATTGTGAACCCTCTCCTTCGTTTTACAAAATACAGAAGCGTCGTTTTCTTCATTTATTAACGTATGATTCACGTTTTTACAAAGAAACGGCGATTACCTTAGACACTTTATCCATACCAACAATACATTTTCATCATAGATTGAAGGTAAAGATTTATATTGTAAAAAAAAGGAGATGCGCTGTGAAGGGACTTATCCTTTGTGCCGGAAAAGGCACCCGACTCTATCCGTTAACCCGCTCCTATCCAAAAACACTTATTCCGGTAGCTAATATTCCAATTTTACAAACCTGCATAGAGAAGTTAACCGAACAAAACATAACCGATATCGGGATCGTTATTTCCCCGTCGCAGGAACGCATCATGAAGGACCATATCGGAACCGGTGAACAATGGGGGCTTAAGCTCACTTATATTTATCAGCATGAACCCAAAGGGATCGCAGATGCAGTGAAGCAAGCGGAAGGATATATAAACAAGGATTCTTTTCTGCTGTTATTAGGCGACAACTTAATTACCGATTCTCTGGCCAAGCTAATGCTGCCCGTTACATCGCAAATCAGCTATGCCTCTTTAATGCTGACAAAGGTGGATAATCCGCACGGATACGGGATCGCTGAAATTTCAGATCATCGCATTGTTCATTTGGAAGAGAAACCGCTCCTCCCCAGATCCAACCTGGCCGTGCTCGGCGCCTACGCGTTTCATCCGTTGATTTTCAAAGCAATAGCTGCCATTACTCCCTCTAAGAGAGGAGAATACGAGATTACGGATGCGATTCAGTGGCTCATTAATCAAGGTCACCCCGTGCCTTACCATATTACGGAAAAACAGAACAGCGATATCGGTACGCTGGAGCGCTGGCTGGAAGCCAACCGATGGATGCTTGAAGAGATGAGCCCTACCCATCGCATTCATGAAACCTGTCAACTGGACAATTGCGATATCATTCCCCCTGTGGCCATCGCACAGGGATGCAGATTGAAAGATTGCGTTATTGGACCCTATGTATCGATCGGTGCCGACACCAATATCGAAGGATGCCATATTGAGAACAGCATTCTGCTGAACCAAACGCAATTAAAAAATATTCCTTATCTTATAAAGGATACGGTTGTCGGGTTTCAGTCCGTTGTAGCGGGCTTACAATCAAGAGGGACGGTGACAGACCAGTGAGCATCTTGGTAGTAGGTACGGGGTATGTGGGAACAACTACCGCTCTGGTATTGGCGGAATTAGGATGGCGTGTTACGGGGCTTGATACCGACGATTCCAAGATTAAGCTATTGCAACAAGGCTCGCTGCCTTTTTATGAAGACGGCTTGGAAGCGCTGCTGAAGAAGCATCTGCAATCAGGAAACATCCGTTTTACGACAAAGACAGTCAAGGCAATCGAACAATCCGACCTGATCTTTATCTGTGTGGGAACGCCTTCCCAGCAGGACGGCAGCGCCGACCTCCGCTATGTGAAGCAGGTGGCGATGGACATCGGCAGACATATGAACGGGTACAAGCTGATCGTTAACAAAAGCACGGTTCCTGTCGGCACGCAGGAGAAAGTGACCCGTTGGGTCCTCGAAGCGCAAACGCGCACCCATCCATTCGATGTCGCTTCAAATCCAGAGTTTTTGCGTGAAGGAAAAGCCTTGCCGGATGCCATGTATCCTGACCGTGTCGTTATCGGAGCGAGCAGCGATCATGCGGCAAAGCTGCTTAAGGCGCTGTATCAGTCACTGAAGTGCCCTGTTGTCATCACAACACCGAAAACAGCGGAGTTAATCAAATACGCTGCGAATGCTTTTTTGGCGACCAAGGTTTCGTATATCAATGAATTGGCCAAACTTTGCGACAAGCTGGGAATCAATGTGAAGGAAGTTGCGCAGGGAATCGGACTCGACCCGAGAATCGGCTCAAGTTTTCTACAGGCAGGCATTGGATACGGTGGCTCATGCTTTCCCAAGGATGTATCCGCATTGCTCCAAACTGCAAATGAACATGATACCGAGCTGCGATTATTGGAGCAGGTCATCTCCATAAACCGGGCTCAACATCAGCATTTGCTCCATAAGGCCAGACAGCGGCTGGGAACGCTTGTCCATAAAAAAATTGCCGTATTAGGCCTGGCGTTTAAACCGGATACCGACGATATCAGGGAGGCGCCTGCCGTCAATATTATTAAGAGCCTGCTTGATGAAAAAGCGATTGTAAGCGTCCATGATCCGGTAGCAAAGCTTCCGCCGGAGCTTGTTCACGTTTCGGTTACCCCCTGCAATACCCCGGAACAAGCGCTCTATGGGGCGGATGCCGTTTTTATCTGTACGGAATGGAAAAGCTATCAGCATATCGACTGGGAGCGGATAAAGCGATACATGAACGACCCCAACATATTTGATGGAAGAAATATGCTTGATGCCCGGTTAATGGCGGCGATAGGCTTTCATTATCAAGGGATCGGGTATCAATGTTAAATCGAACAGAAGGAGGGGCATATTTGGCAGATGTAATGAAAACTCCCGAAGCGCTATTAACGATAAAGGAACACCTGAGAAAGGTTGAAGTGCATCTGAACCAATTGAATAGGGATGACATGATTCACCCTGAAAAAGAGAAGCATCCAAGCGAAATTGTATTTGCGATTTCGCTTAAAAGCAAAACCGTTTCAAAAGATTGGGATAATGTCCAAGCCAGCCTGGCAAAAACGCTTCGTTCGATATTAAGAAGCACAGATCAACATTTTCGTATTATTATTGCAGGACATGAGATGCCAAAAATCAGGGAGCTTCGGAATAAACGCGTAACCTGGTTGCCGGTAGATTTCCCACCGCCAAAGGCGCCTAAAGATTTCAGCAAGGACAAAATGCGCAAGCGCAAGGAAATCGGCGTGTATTTAAGAAAAGCGAGGTTTACAGGCTACTTCATGCCGCTTGATGCCGATGATTGGATTCATCATCGTTTTGTAGAATATATACGCTCACAGCCTTATTCGGAGGCTTTTATTATAAAAAAGGGCTGCATGGTCAATTTAGTGCGCAAAGAAGTCTGGCTGCGAAAGCACCGGTTCTATATCGGCTGTGGCAGCAGTGCTGTTTTTCACTTCAAGCATCACGATTTCCCCAGAACCACGGAGCGGGATGATGTACGAAGAAAGCTGTTCAGATTAGCGCTCAAACCCCATTCTAATATAGATGAGCATCTGGAGGAGGCAGACAGGCGTTATGTAATGGTAGAACTGCCATTAGTAACCTGGGTGCTTGGACACGGAGATAACACCAGTGTGCTGCAAGGAAAAAAAGATGATGGCGTGTCAGCAAAACACTATGGGACAAGTGGAGAAAAACTCACAGGGCGCTTTTATCGTTATTTTAAAGTAAACAAATTGTAATTCGACTGCGCAGTGAATGCGGTAAAACCAAAGCTTTTAAGAGAAGGGGCTATCCCATCGTCATCATCGATGACTTTTGGAACGCCCCCTTTTTGCGTGGTACAATGCTTTCGCTTAATCCGCTTCCAGCAGCAGCCGCTCTGCCAACGCAGCAGGCCGCTCCAGCCTTTGCTGGATCGAAGGCCAATCCTCTTTCATTACCGTATGAATGACGACGTCATAGGCAGTGCCATGGATCGTGAGGCCTCCCTTCTCGATTCCTGTGCGGGCCAACCCGCAGTTATCGTGAAAAGAGACAACGCTCGCATTATCGATCACCGTATTGGAGTATACGCTGGATAATCCCAGCAGATCAAAAGCAACGTGAAAAATAAGCCATACACTGGCTGGGGCGGCCGGAACCGAAGGGGAAACCACCCATCTGCCCCAATTCCCGGCATCGTTTGCGATATCATAAATTGCAATCGTTCCTACAGGCTTTCCCGTGAGCAGCTCGATGCAAAAGTAATAGTCGCCGTCCCTTTGGAAATACTGTTCCAACCATGACTGATGTACGGAGAACCGGGAATCGAGCTCCCCGATATATTTGGACAATTCCGGCGATCTTCTGATTTGGTATATAAAATCGGCATCATCCATCTTGATCGGCCGCAGCCGGATCCCAAAGCGCTCCACAACGATATGATGGTTCATAACTTCACTCCTATGATCTTAATAAGATCATCCAGGCTTTGGATTCCCGCTACCTCGCGGATTGAAAACCGTACTTGAAACTGTTCTTCAAGCCGAAGAATGAGCTCCATATGCTTTAATGAATCCCAGTTAGGCATTCCCTGCCGCGTCGGATTGTCTTGCGGTACAAATTCTGCGTTCAGCACCTCCGATAAGATCGAGGCGATACGGGTGTGCAGCTCTTTGTTCATTCGATCACCTCCACCTCAGCAGGATGTTCCATACATGATGCTTTGACCAGGGAGAGCAAATACTCAGCCGAGACATCTTCAGAAGAAGCCGTAACAAAACGCTTCAACCAGTCAACAGCAGGGCCGTTCCGGGAACCTTCAACCGTATCTATACCCAGCTCCTTGACGCCAAGCGCAACTAATTTATCCAACACAACGGCAAATGACACCGTCTCAATCTCACGGCCAAGCGCCCTGCAGCTGAAAAGCGTTTCAAGGATACGGGCCTTCCCGCCTTCCAGCCGGCATACAAAAGCTCCGATGATCCCGCTGTCGGATAATAGATCTGATAGACGAACGGTAATCGTTAAATAGCCCGTTGTATCCATCGCTTGTTTTGCTTCTACTTCCGTCATGCGGCGCAAAGCCAGATTAAATTGATTCGTTTTACGGCTCAGATCGAACAATCGTCCGGCATGGGACGGCTCGTTAACATACAAGGTTATTTTCATCTGCAGGCTTTTCAAATACGACGCGTAGTCGTTAGCGTCCTTCCGCAGTGTTTCCCGCATTTGATTCGCCTGGATATCAGCTGTTCTCGAGGAAGCTTCTTTATCCGAATGAAGCTGATACAGCCCCGGGTAATACGATATTTTGGCCATTGTACCGCTCCCGTTACTGTCCGCTTGCAGCAGATGCACGCCAGGCAGCGCCCCCGCCATTTTCAACAGCTCAGCCGGGTTATCGTCAATAAATAGGAATGCGGAAGGGTCAATGTTCAGCCGCTGCGCCAACAGAGTCATATTTTCCGCTTTTGGCTGCCAATTTGCGCAGACCGCAGCAAAATCGGTCCATTTTAGCGGAAAATCATCCCGGCTTTCAAATAAAGCCCTCACATCCTGCTCTTCGTTGCGGCTGCAAACCGTTAACATCATTCCAGAGTGCTTAAGCCTTAACAGCAGCCGCTGCAATTCATAATGCCCCTCGGAGAGGATCACCCCGTCACCGCCATCCTCCCCCAAAACGCCGCTGTACAGCGTATCATCCAGATCCAGAGCTATCGCTTTAAGCCGGGGATGAAACACAGCGGGAAGCAGGTGAACCGCCAAATGGCGGGCAACCAGGATGGTCGCTTGATCTGAAAAAGGATAACTGCTTAACTCTTCATTTCTGCGATCGTACAATGATCCTGTCCACTCATACGCAAGTCCGGCCACATCAATCAATACACAGCCGGGCGTTTTCTCGATCCGGTCGGACAACTCCACATTCAATCTGCGAATCCACCCGCGGTCGCTCACAGAGGAGCTGAACAGCATCCCGCCTGGCTCCAGCGACTCCGGCCAATTATTCACCCCGATCGTTTTGTCCGTTCCGCCGCGCAATTGTTGAATACGTCTCATGATCCAATCTGCGGCTTCCCGCGCTGTCATCGATTTGCGATAGATACGCCAATCCAGCCACATGATATACATATCCGCTTGCTGATCTCCGCCAAGCTGAGGCAAGGCGGCATCATAATCGGAATAGTTGAACCGGACATCCGCTCCCCATAGTCCGCAAAAAGGCGGCATTACATTCGCGATAAACTCAAAAGGCATCGTTCTGTCTACTCTAACCTCGAATGTCCTCCGGACAATAAGCTTTGGGCTTTTGGCGATTCGTTCTCTGGTGGGAAGAGAGCAGAGCAGAGCATCTGTCAACTTCAGATAGTCCAATACGGCATTCATTGCAGTCCTCCCCTCCTTTTCATCTTGTCCTTGGTCTGGTTTAATGCAAGCCGAGCTCCTTGCCCCAGCCTTTGATTTTCTCCAAATAACCCTCCAATAGGAAAGCTTGCTTATGTCCTTCTGTTGCCCAATGCAGTTGAAGATACAGGCTTCGCTCCAATACTCTTTGCAAGTAAGCCATTTTGTACAGCCTCACCGGGTCACCCTGAAATTCGATGCCGTACTTGTTCATCTCCGCGGCATACAGATGGGAACAGCGGTGAATGACAGCTTCCTCATCGCTTCTCCAGTCTTTACGGTAAGCAAAAAACACGCCCGCCAGATTAAACATATCAAACCAGCAAGGCGCAAACTTGGCCCCTTCCCAATCGATAAATTTAATGTTCCAGCTGTCTTCCGCCACATTCGCGCACCCGATGTTCGGCGTTTGGAGATCGTTATGCGTAATGCTTTGTCCCGCTTGATTCAGCTCCGGAAAATAATGCGGCCCTCTGCGCAATACTTTTTGCAGCATGCTATAGTTGGAATCCAGCCGCTCCTTTAATTCAGGGCGGTGCATGGCTTTATCCAAGTACTCCAGTGTCTCCTTGTTTGTCTTTTGCCGCTCAAGTGCGACAGATTCCGAGTGATAAAAAGGCAGCCAGTCGGCGAAAACCTCCCAGTGTTCATAGAACCGGTTATTATGCGTCTGCGCATGCATTCTTGCCAGAGAAGGGATGATCTTATCAAAATGATCCGGCGTAAAGATGAGCTGCCCTTTTAATTGCGGCACATATTCCATGAACACCCAGACATCACCGCCGTCTATTTCCTCGTTGATGAAATAGATCGAAGGCATAAGGTCCGCAAGAATTACGTTAGCTTTCCGGTACATATTTAACTCAACCAGGCTGTGGCTTTCAATCGGGGCTTTGAAAATTTTAAGTATGACAGGATAAGTTTGATGAACGGTTGAAATTTCAAGCTTCCAAACCGCGCTTTTAACGGTTTCTTTCAGGCAATCCATCTGCCCGTCATTCAGCTTGACGGGGTGTCCAAAGTGCTCGGCAAACGCTTCAGCTGCCCGAAATTCCCGCCATCTCAGACTAATATCATTTAACTGAACGTCCGGTGATGAAGCCTGCGCCACTTCAAACCCCTTTTTGAATCCGTCCTGTCTTCCCTTTTTAAATCCATCCTCTCGTCCCTTTTTAAAGCCATCCGGATTATAAGCTGTTGTCATATTTCATTGTCCTCCACATCAGATTCCTTCTGTATCTTATGTAAGGACCTGCAATCGTGACATAAAAATCAGCTGTTTATCACGGATGCAGAGTCAGCAGGTTAATTATACAAACCATATTTCTTGCCCAACACTTTGATTTTTTCCAGATAAACCGGCAGCAGCTTTGCTTCTTTTTTACCGGTTACGGCCCAGCTTAATTGCAGATACATACTCCGCTCAAGCAGCCGTTTCAGATACGCCATGTGATATAATTTCATAGGATCGGTTTTAAACACGACGCCGTGTTTTTTCATCTCATTAGCATACATATGCACACAGCGACGGGTGATCTCCTCTTCCTCCTCCTCCCACTCTCTTCGGTAGGCCAGGAAAACGCCGATCAAATTGACCATATCAAACCAACACGGCGCAAATTTCGCTCCTTCCCAATCGATAAATTTAATCTGCCATGCCTTTTCTTTCAAATTGTGACAGGCCATATTTGCGGTGTGCAAATCGCCATGTACGATGCTGAATCCGGCCTTGCTCACCTCCGGGAAATAACCCGGGCCTTTTTTCAACAGGCCCTTCAGGAGGTTGTAATACGGTTCCACTTTCACTTTGAGCCGGGAATCTTTCATCGCTTTTTCAAGATAATAGATCGTCTTTTGGTTCAACCGGATTCTTTCTTCCTCCATTTCCTTAGAATCATAGCGGGGAAGCCAGTCTCCGAAAATCTTCTCATGTTTTAACAAGCGTTCATTCATTGTGGATGCATGAAGCTTTGCTAATGCAGGAATGATATTTTCAAAGTGCGCCGGCGTGAACTGCACCCGGCTTTTAATCGGTTCGATATATTCCATAAACACCCATAAGTCACGGCCGTTGACATTCTTTTTTGTCATATAAATTTGAGGCATAAACGAATGGAGAATAGGCTTCGCTTTGCGGTAGATGTTTTTTTCAACGGTGCTTTCCGGTCGCGGTTTCCTTAATTGCTTCGAGATTTTCAGGATGATCGGCATGCTTTTTTGATCCACTTTAATTTCAAGCTTCCAGATACTGCTCTTATAGGAGTCCTTCAAGCATTCCATCTTATGGCGGTTTAAGGTTACTTCCTCTTTAAAAAAGCGTTTAAACTTTCCGGAGAACTCCAGCTTGCGCCAAGCTCTGCGAATAAGCCTTTGGGTTATTTCTTTGGGGCGACCCATGTAGATCCCACTCCCTTCGAGCCTCTAAATTATTTTATGTAAGTCCATGCTTCTTGAAGTGGTCTTTAATCCATTACACGCTAACACATTTTTTGCTGCGCACCTCCCATTTGTCCATGCAGAGGGACGGGTTCGTTCATAGTCTGATAGAAGGATCAAGTTACTCCAGGAAGGAACGTGGTAGTCATATGGAGAGTCAATATGTAGGCATACTAGTCAACTCATCCGTATACAGAGGCATCCCTTCCGGCAAAACGCGGCATGAAGCCATCCGTTATTATGAAGAAGCAGGACGTTTGCACGGATTGATACCTTGTTATTTTCGTCTGCAGGATATCCATTTTCATAGAAATACGGTACATGCTTATGTCAAACATCCGATCGGCTATATTCGAAAACAGCTCGTAATCCCGCACGTCATCCATAACCGGGCCTTATTCGAGAACACGTCCGCAAAACGGCAGATTGAACGTCTTATTCAGTCTGGAAAACAAGTATTTAACAGCTGGAACCGGTACCGCAAGCTTTATATCCATGAGTTGCTTATGGAAGACACTCTCCTTAGGCCGCATCTGCCGGGCACAGTTGCAGCCTCACCGGACACTGTGAAGGAAATGATGGCCATTTACGATTCGCTTATCCTGAAACCGGACAACAGCAGTATTGGCCGGGGACTGATGAAAATGGACCGGCTTGAGACAGGGTGGCAGCTTACTTATTGCGGGAAGAGGGGTTGGCGGAAGCTGGATTTCAAAAACTCATTGCCTTTGTTTTTGCAGCGAAAGCTGCGAAAGGAGCGTTATATCGTCCAGCAAAGGCTTCCGCTTGCAACCTATAACGGCAGTCCGTTCGATCTAAGAGTATCCGTGCAGCGCTCACATGACGGCAATTGGCAGGTAACAGGGATTGCCGCAAAAGTAGCAGCCAAGGATCTGTTTATTACAAATGTAGCGCAGGGCGGATCGGTATACAGAATCGAGGACGTTCTGCAGCAGTATCCTGAGCTGAATATAGCGCAGGTGCGCAGCGACATCACAAGCTTTTGCCTTCGTACCGTTCACCATTTGAGCGGTTATTTGCCCCACCTTGCAGACGCCGGGTTTGACATAGGGATTACAGCCAACGGATTTCCGATGTTCGTGGAATGTAACGGGAGAGATCTGCGCTACAGTTTTCAACTGGGAAATCTGTTCGAGGAGTGGAAGGCGACCTATGCAAATCCGATCGGATATGCACGTTTTCTATTTGACAGCCGTCATAAATAAAACCGAAATTTGACCTGGATAGGTAAAAGACTAATTTCGGCTTTATCTAATTCACTCATGGGTTATCATCCGTTTGGATTGATTTCACCCTGCTGACAGCAAGCTTCGGGTCGCAAAGCCACAGCCGGCCCGGCTGCCCCTGCTGAGGGCGTCCCCATCTGATGCCCGTTATTTTCTCTGCAATTGTCTGCTGCATGCCCGTTAACAAGCGGATATTTTCCCGAATCGACTTGGCCATTTTCGGTGAAGTCCCGGAAAGATCGGCGATGCTTTCCAATATTTTCGCCATCGCTATCTGACTCCTCGCGACGGAGGCGATTAACTCCATTTTAATCTCCCATTCCTTCAAACGCAGACTCATCGCTACTTGCCACCTGCCTCCATGTCAAAACCGCCGCCAAGCATCCCACCCAAGGAGCCCATGGCACCGATGCCGCCCTGATTGTCCGCATCATGCCGGAGCACCACCTTTAATACATGGGTCATTCCATGATTCAGCTTTGTCAACCCATCAATCACTTCAATTAATTGCTCATGTACCTGCATCGTTTCCTTTACCAGCTCCTGCTGGGAGGGGAACACTTCAGCCGTGATGTGGCTGCTCATCCAGCTTCGTACCTTCTCGGCTTCAACCGCTTTGGCTTCCAATATTTTCTCCATGTTCAAATGCAGGTTTGCGGAAGCTTCCAGTACGCGTAAAAAATCCTGCTCGCGGCTCATGAACCTCCTCCTCCCTCTATAACAGCCTTATTCTTCCTCATCATGATCCAGTTCCCTTATAATATGCGACAAATTATCAGCGATAGCTTCTTCCAACTCAGCCAAACTATTCAAATAACCGACAATGCTTTTCGTAACGAACTGGGAATTTTCCAGCAATCCTGCAACCCCGTTGAAATCCGGATTGTGATCCGGCAATGCATGCACGTTATTTGCCATCCTGACCACAACATGGCGTTCTGCCTCCAGAACCCGCGCTAACTGCTGATGCGATTTCGACAGATGTTCAACGATCTCATTCACAAGGTGCTGCACAGTGTGTACCCCTCTTTCGCTTATGTTCTTGTTGGCTCTATTACAACATATGCGCCGTATTTCCTCATGCTACAGCCTCAAGCAAAGAAGCCTTAATTAGCGATGACTGCATACGGTGTGAATTGTGCCTGGGAACAGTCTTGAAATTAAAATAGCCTCTGGCAGAGAATGCTCTGCAGAGGCCCAGTTCAGAAAAAGCTTATTTCATTCCTACGGCAATCCAGTTCAGCCATCCGCCTGGCTCAGGACCGAACCTGCTTCTTATAATGGAGACAACCGCTTCTTCCGATTTTTTGCTTTTGATAACCGCATAACAAGACGGATGGTCAGTTATTGCCGTCAGCGCATATTGAACGCTGCCGAACGCTTCAGGGAAACGAATGGTGATATCGATATGCTCTTCCTGACCATTGAACTTATAAGGCTCTAATCCGAAGCATTGCCCGATGATTCCTTGCACGGCCAGGCTGACAACAGGCGTGAAAGAAAGTTTGCTCGGCGTGATCGACCAATCTTGGACATGGCGGCCGATGATTGAATCCGCGCACAGGTGCTCGCGACTGACTGCGCCTTCCGCTAACTGCGCGGAACCAACCGAAGCGGCAGCGAGCTTCTCCGACGTCACCGCGCCTTCAGCCAGCTTCGCACTGGTTACCGATTCATCAGCCAATTTGCCTTCCGTAACTGAACCGTTGGAATGCAAAAGCCCTGGAGCAAGCTTTTCCGCCGTTATCGTACCGTCTTGAAGCAAGCTTCCTGCAATTGACCCTTCGGCCAGATGCCTTGTGTGAACAGCTCCCGCAGCAATATGGAAACCCGTAACGGCACCGGCAGCTAACTTTGACGATCCGACGGAAGCATCAGCCAGCTTCGTACGTGTCACCGCTTCGTCGCGCAGCTTCGCTTCCGTCACGGAGCCGTCGGCGAGCTTCGTTTCCGTAACCGCGGCATCGGCCAATCTGGTTTCTGTGACGGAGAATTCGCACAGCTGCGCCTCGCCTACCGAGCCTTCAGCCAGCTTCTCCTGGGTGACTGCGCCATTGGAGAGCTTCTCGCTGGTCACCGATTCCTCGGCCAGCTTCGTTGTGCCTACGCAGCCGTCAGCCAGCTTCGCACCTGTCACCGCTTCGTCGCGCAGCTTCGCTTCCGTCACCGAGCCGTCGGCGAGCTTTTCTTCGTTAACGGATGCACACGCAAGATGCTCCTGCCCTGCTTTGTCATCGTTGCGACCGTTAAAACTCAAAAGCTCCGGAGCAAGTTTTTCCGCTGTTATCGTACCGTCTTGAAGTGTAGTTCCCGATATCGATCCTTCGGCCAAATGCCGGGCATTAATGGCTCCCAAGGCGATATGGTAACTTGTAACAGCCTCGGCAGCCAACTTTGACGATCCGACCGAGCCATTAGCCAGCTTCGCTTCTGTCACGGCCTCATCACACAGCCTCGTCTCCGTCACTGAGCCTTCGGCTAGTTTCTCCGTCGTGACTGCTCCATTTATGATCTTCGCATTTGTTACTGCTTCATCCGCCAGCTTCGATGAGCCTACCGAGCCGTTAGCCAGCTTTGAGCTAATAACCGAACCATCAGCCAGCTTCGTTTCTGTCACCGATTTTTCAGCCAATTTTGTTTCCGTGACCGAGCCTTCTCCTAGCTGTGCCGCTCCAACAGAGCTCTCCGCAAGCTTTTCCGTGATAACTGCTCCATGCGAGATTTTATCACTTGTAACTGATTCATCCATCAGCTTCGATGAACCGACAGCACCATCGGCGAGTTTCGCGCCAGTTACGGATTCATCACGCAGCTTCATTTCCGTAACCGCGCTGTCCGCTAACTTTGATTCCGTCACCGAGCCATCGACTAATTTCGATTCGGTTACGGAACCATCAAGTAAATGCAGTTGGCCAACCGAACCATCGGCGAGTTTCGCCGACGTGACTACTCCATCGATGAGCTTCGCACTGGTTACCGAATCATCGGCCAGCTTGGAAGAAGTTACCGAGCCGTTAGCCAGCTTTGCGCCGGTTACTGAACCTTCGGCCAGTTTCGCTTCTGTGACCGCTTCATCACGCAGTTTGGATTCCGTCACGGAGCCTGCGGCTAGTTTCGTTTCCATTACTGAAGCATCGGCCAGCCTAGTTTCTGTGACGGAGCTTTCGCCTAGCTGCGCCTCGCCTACCGAACCGTCGGCCAGCTTCTCTGAAGTGACTGCGCCGTTCAACAGTTTTGCGTTTGTCACAGATCCATCCGCCAGCTTCGCCCACCCTACAGAACCGTCGGCCAGCTTCTCCGAGGTGACTGCGCCGTTGGAGAGCTTTTCACTTATCACCGATTCATCCGCTAGCTTCGCCCACCCTACAGAACCGTAGGCCAGCTTACGGTCTGTTACCGAGCCGTCAGCCAGTTTGGATTCCGTAACCGAGCTAACACCTAGCTGCGCCTCGCCTACCGAACCGTCGGCCAGCTTCTCTGAAGTGACTGCGCCATTCAACAGTTTTGCGTTTGTCACCGATTCGTCCGCCAGCTTCGACTCGCCTACCGAACCTTCAGCCAGCTTACGATCGGTTACCGAGCCGTCAGCCAGTTTGGATTCCGTAACCGAGCTAACACCTAGCTGTGCCTCACCTACCGAACCTTCGGCCAGTTTCTCCGAAGTGACTGCGCCATTCGTCAGCTTTGCGTTTGTCACCGATTCGTCCGCCAGCTTCGTTTCGCCTACAGATCCGTCGGCCAGCTTCTCCGAGATGACTGCGCCATTCATCAGCTTTACGCCTGTCACCGATTCATCCGCCAGCTTCGACTCGCCTACAGAACCTTCGGCTAGTTTCTCCGAAGTGACTGCGCCATTCATCAGCTTTGCGTTTGTCACCGATTCGTCCGCCAGCTTCGACTCGCCTACCGAACCTTCGGCTAGTTTCTCCGAAGTGACTGCGCCATTCATCAGCTTTGCGTTTGTCACCGATTCGTCCGCCAGCTTCGACTCGCCTACAGATCCGTCGGCAAGCTTCTCCGAGATGACTGCGCCATTCATCAGCTTTGCGCCTGTCACCGATTCGTCCGCCAGCTTCTCCGAAGTAACTGCGCCATTCATCAGCTTTGCGCTTGTCACCGATTCATCCGCCAACTTCGACTCGCCTACAGATCCGTCGGCAAGCTTCTCCGAAGTGACTGCGCCGTTCGTCAGCTTTGCGTTTGTCACCGATTCGTCCGCCAGCTTCTCCGAGATGACTGCACCATTCATCAGCTTTGCGCTTGTCACCGATTCGTCCGCCAGCTTCGACTCGCCTACAGAACCTTCGGCCAGCTTCTCCGAAGTGACAGCGCCGTTCATCAGCTTTGCGCTTGTCACCGATTCATCCGCCAGCTTCGACTCGCCTACAGAACTTTCAGCCAGTTTCGTTCCCGTGACCGATCCATTGCTGATTTTTTCTTCCGTTACAGAGCCATCAGCCAAATGCCGATCGAGAATGGACGCCTGAACTAGATGTTCAGAATTGATTGAACCAAGCGAAATTTTATCGGTCGTTACTGAGCCCGCCGCTAAATGCGCCGAACCGATGATTTCCTCTGCGAGCTGCTCACTGCCAATGACCCCCGGGGCCAGCTGTTTCCGTTCAATCGTGCCTTCTTTGATTTTATTGCCCGGAACGGAGCCATCGGGCCATCTCTCGGAAGATAAAGCGTCAGGTGACAAATGCTGTGAGGTGATGGCGCCCTTTTTAATATGATATCCTTGAATCGTTTCCGCCTTCAGATGTTTCCCGGAAATCGACTCCAAAACAATGTGCTCGCCTTTAACCGCATCTACGGCAAGCTTGTCGGAAGTGACCACTCCGGTTTGAAGGGCTTCCGTTCCTACCGCTTCATCAGCTAAATGAACAAAGCCGATAGAAGAAGGCGCGATATGCTGCGGCTTCACCGCCTGCTCCGCCAATTGCTTTGACGTAACGGCATGGCGGGCAATTTTGTTTGTTGTCACCGCTCCATCCTGCAGTGTATCCGTTCCAACGGCTTCGTTTTGAAGATGTCTGGAGGCTACACTTCCTTCTCCCAGCTTCTCAGCGCTAACGGCTTGATCGGAGATGTGGGATTCACGAATCGCTGCTTCGCCGATATGAATACCGAGCACCGATTGCGTGGACAAATGTTTGCTTAACACCGCTTCATCCGATAAGTGAGCCGATTGAACACTCCCTGTCTCCAATTTCGGGGAAGTCACGGAGCCATTCTGCAAATGATCCTTGCCCACAGCATCCAGAGCAAGGTGTGCCGAGCTGACCGAACGATCCTCAAGCAGATCTTCGGTGATCGCTTTAGCTGCCAGATGTATTCCTGATATGCTTCCCGGCACGATATGCCGTTCTGTCACCGACTGTATGGCCAGCTTGGATGAAGTAACGCTGCCATCAGCAAGTTTACCTGAAGTGACTGAACTGTCCGTCAATTTATCTGTCGATACGGATTCCGGTGACAGCTTGAGCGAGTTAACGACATGATCGGCTAAATGATGGGAGAATACCGCCCCCGTGCCCAGCTGGCGTTCCGTTACCGACCCGGGTGCCAGCTTCGATGTAGTGACCGCCTCATCTTTGATCGTTTCAGTGCTTACGGCATTTCCGGCCAAATGGCGGGATTCAACTGCAGCGTTCATAAGATGGCGGCTGCCAATCGCTTCCTCCGCAATCGCTTCATCGGTTACCACATTTTCGGATAAATGATAGGAGCGGATCGATGCAGGCGCCACTTTGTCAAACGTAACGGCATCCTGCACGATATGGCGTGATTGAACCGAGCCTTTGGCAAGGGCTTTGGATGTCACACTGCCCTCGATGAGCTTGCTGTCGCTGATGGATTCATCGGCAAGCTGAGTCATCCCAACCGCGGCAATGCCAATGTGTTCTTCTCTTACTGCCAATGGAGCAATCGAGTCTGTATGAACTGCACCATGCTGCAGATGTTTAAAGCTGATTGCCGCAGGTTGTATATTGGCGCTTCCCACTGAAAATTTTGCCAAATGACGGGATTCCACGCTTCCCCGTGACAATTTATCCGCTGTAATGCTCTCGCGACCCAGATGCTTGCCGACAACCGCCTCTTCGGCAATCTTCTGCGTCACTACGCTGTAATCTGCAATTTTCGATGATGTCACGGCATGATCGACAATTTTAATCGTAGTGACAGCTTGGTCGGATAATTTGCTCGTAATAATGGAGCCATCGGCTACGTGTACTGCATTAATTTCACCTTGCCCGACGTTTCCGCTTAACACGGCGCCTTCTTGAAGCTGTTCCGGTCCGATTGACTTGGGCGCGATGTGTCGTCCGATGATGCTTCTTGCTTGCAGCTCCCGGCTTCCGACCGCGCCTTCGGACAGATGCTCTGCGGAGATTATGCCCGGAGCCAAGTGCTTTCCCTGCACAGTACCTACCGCTACGTGATCGGACAGCAGGATGCCCGGTTTCAAATGAACGGAATTGATAGACGCCGGACTGATTTTTTCCTCGGTTATCGCGCTATCCCGAATCTTGGAGGTCGAGACCGATTCATCCGCCAGCTTGGATGTATCGATCGATTCATTGGCAAGATTCTCCGTCCGGATTGCACCGCTGCGTATTTTATCGGCTGTTATCGATTGCTCTTCCAGCAATTCTCCGGTTATGCTTCCCAAGCTTAAATGTTTGGTTTCGATCGAGCCCTCGGCCAATTTATCCGCACTGATCGTCCGGTCAGCCAGTTTATCCGACGTGATGCTGTAATCCTTCAGCTTATCGCCGCTAATGGAACGGTCGCGGATTTTACTTCCAGATATGGAGTTGCGGATCAAATGCTCGCCCGTCACCGATTCCAACGCAATCTTGGATGACGTAACCGCCTGATCTGCAATTTTAATGCTCTCAACCGCAAAATCGGCAATCGATTGTGTGACTACACTATCTTTTGCGATTCTGGACCTATCGACTGCCCCCGGCGCAATCTTGTTCGTGGTCACCGATTCTTCCGCCAAATCATCGGTATATATAATCGGCATCACCCGATTCGGGGCTCGTTTTTCCGCTACTCGCTCAGCGCGCTCGGATTCACTTTGGACGATCAACTGGACAAGCTCTTCCGCTTCCTGCAGTACAGCTTGCTCCGCCTCTGAGACGGCATCCGTTATCGATGCCGCATCAGAATCGGCCGTCTGCTCCTCCGCCTTCAGCTCTGCCGCCGCAGCGGTCGAATTGATCGTAACAGGCTTGCTCACAGGCACATCTTTCGCAGCCGTATCCTTTAACTCATCCAGCCATTTGAGTTCCGACGTTCTCGGATTATCCACATAAAAAAGCGGTTTTCGCCCTTTAGCGCCCTTACCTCTCCTGTTCTTAGCCATGTCCCTCTCCTTCTTCCACCAATAGTCATAGACAGCATATGCATATACCTATCAGCAGGTCACTGTGGAGGTTAAAATGAAAACCGATCAATAAGCTAACAACCGGGAATATCACCAAGTTAATCGACAGCCGATTGAAAGGGGGTCTGAAATGAATAAAATTAACGGAAGACAGTCGCAACTTGGCTGCGGGAGATCCGTTCGCGGAATATCTGCATGTCCTGTTGTATATATAAACAAAGGGGCCCTCTCATAGGGCCCCTCGAACTGCGCCTGCTGCGAACCGATGAGGTGCAAAAGGCTGAAGCGATATTTCCGGCTGTTTGCCGTCCAGAAGATCTGATACAAGAAAAGCGGTGATCGGACTTAATAAAATGCCGTTTCTGTAATGTCCCGCCGCTAAAATGACGCGGGGCAGATGCGGAAGCTCCCCGATTAACGGCCAGCCGTCACGGGTTGCAGGCCGCAGGCCCGCCCACCGGTGCACCGTTTCCTTGTCGCCGAGGAAAGGAAACACACGAGGCCCCATCCGGGTCAAACGTCCGATTCCCCGATCCGTTACCGAGGTATCGAATCCTGCAACATCCTCCGATGCTCCGCACACGAGCGTCTGATTCCCTTTCGCCACCCAATAAGCCTGGCTGGAAAAGACCATATGCCTGACCATGCCTGTCGGAACCGGATACGAGCAGATTTGTCCGCGAATCGGATGCACCGGCAGCGGCACACCGAACCATGACTCATACATTCCCGTCCATGCTCCAGTACATACAACAAGCCGGTCGCCCCTTACCTCAGCAGAGCGACCCGGCTTGACCGATACCTGGATGCCCTTATCCCACGTCACCTCCGAGATCGGACCCGCATGATCCAAAAGCTCTACCCCGGTTTTGCGGCAAGCCGTCTCCAATGCTTTCACCAAGCTTGGAGCATAGACATGACTTTCCTTCGGACAATACAGCGCCGCAGCGACATCACCAGACAAAAGCGGTTCAAGCTCTTTGAGAGCTGCGGAATCCACGAGCTCAGATTGCGCGCCGAACTGATTCTGCCATTCCATGCGGGTGCGCAGCGGAAGCAAATCCGCCTCATGATATACGATGTGAAGGCTGCCGGAGCGGCTCCACTCTACTTCCATACCGGATGCTTCTTGCACGCGCCCAATCCATTCCGGATAACGCAGCAAGCTCGCATGACAGAGGCCGAAAAAGGCATCCGGCTGCTCAGTATTCTCAGCGTAGGGCGCCAGCATCCCAGCCGCAGCCCCTGACGCCTGCCCGCCAAGCGAGCCCGGCTCGAGCAGCGTAACACGGTAGCCCCTTTGTCTGGCTTCAAACGCGCAGGATAAACCGATGATGCCGCCGCCGAGAATCAACACATGTTCAGCCAACGTCAACCGACTCCTTCTGCCCGGAATGGAATAACACTCCGTCACGCGTACTACTCGCGGAAGCATACTTTTTCCTGGAGATTCTTCCGGCCAAATATGCCATGCGTCCAGCCCGAATGGCCAATGCCATCGCTTGGGCCATTGCCACCGGATCCTGCGCCTTTGCAACCGGCGTGTTGGCAAGGACGCCGGCCGCGCCAAGCTCCATTGCCTGTACGGCATCCTGCGCCGAGCCAAGCCCCGCATCCACAATAATCGGGACCTTCGCCTGTTCACAGATTAACCCGATATTGTATGGGTTAAGTATGCCAAGCCCCGTTCCGATCGGCGCTCCGCCAGGCATGACCGCCGCAGCCCCGGCCTCCTCCAGCCGACGGCACAGGATCGGGTCATCCGAAGTATAAGGCAGTACGATAAAATCTTCTTTGACTAGCCTTTCTGTCGCCCTTAACGTTTCGATCGGGTCGGGAAGCAGCGTCCGGTCGTCAGCACTGATCTCTACCTTGATCCAGTTACCCAAGCCTGCCGCCCGTGCAAGCCTCGCAATACGGACTGCTTCATCCGCATTTCCCGCGCCAGAAGTATTGGGCAGATAGGTTAAAGAACGATCGGAAATATGCTGCAATATCGAATCGTCTTCCACAAAGTCCAGATTAACCCTCCGCACAGCAAACGTAAGGACCTCCGCACCGCATGCATCAAGTGCCATTTGAAATACGGCAGGTGAAGGAAAACGGCCCGTTCCGAGAAAAAAACGGGATTTTAGCCGTTCGCCCCCGATAATAAGCTCATCATTATCCCATTCGCTCTGCATCACGTTATCCTCCTCCAACAAAATGGACCAGCTCAATCTTTACCCCGGAGAACAATTGGGTGGCTGCCCATTCATCCTGCGGAACTATATACCCATCCAGCTCAACAACGAGCTTTCTGCCCTGTAATCCGTATCTGGCAATAAGTTGATCCACCGTTCGCGCGGTTACAGTTTCCGGGCGTCCGTTGACGACGATTTCCTTTGGCGCATAAACGCTGCCCCGGCTCGAACGAACGCGTTCGCTGAGCAGCCTTGCCGTTCCTTTGACATCACTGCTTCCCACGATGGCGGATACCGCGCAAATCCGCTTCGCTCCGGCTTCAAGCACATCATCCACATTACCTGGTGTAATTCCGCCGATTGCAACGAAAGGAATCGTGATTTCTGCAGCCACTTGGCGCACATAATCCAGCGTCACCGGCTTGACGCCGGGTTTTGTTCCGGTTGGATAGACCGGACCTACGCCAATGTAGTCTGCACCACCCAGCTCAGCCGCGCGCGCTTCCTCAATCGCATGGGTGGAAATGCCGATAATACGGCTGCTTCCGAGCAGGCGTCTAGCCTCCTGAAGCGATAAATCCTCCTGTCCCAGATGCACGCCGTCCGCTTCAACCTCAATAGCCAGTTCAATATGGTCATTGATGATGAGCGGAACGCCGTAACGCCTGGTTAGCGCCTTAAGCTCTTGCGCTTTGCGCAGCAGCTCCTGCGGGGATGACGTTTTGTCCCGAAGCTGCACAATATCAGCTCCGCCCTGCAGTGCCTCTTCCATTACTTCACTGATCGCGCGTCCGGGATGATAGTTCTCTCCGGTGATGACATATAATGAAAAATCGTTCAGCTTTCCCATAGCTCTTCGACCCTCTCCTTCGAAGTCAAATAGGCCTCGCATAACCGGACGGCCTCCGATGGGTCGGACGTCCCTTGCACGAGCACTCTTCCATCCGGAAACAGAACCAGCCTTCTATTATCCATCAGCTCAGCCCTTACCAGATAAGGGTTCGAGGATACCGTAGCTCCCTGCGCCGTCAGCCTCTGCTTCCACATATTCAAATCTAATGTATGCGGAAGCGACACCTGAACGGTGTCCCTTCCGCAGAGAGAAGCGGCTGCCGGTACGCGTTCAGCAGGCTGGTCCCCAACATTCCCACCCCGTGCTTGTTCTCCGCATACAGAGCATTGCAGTCTGGCTTGAGGCAGCCTCATCTCACGAACCTTAAACGGCCACAGATCAAACTGAAGCAGCGTAGGGCGTATCGAATCACGATCTCCCGTCAGCCACTTCAGCGCCTCCGCCGATTGCAGTGAAGCAACGAACTCGACAGCCGGCGAGATGACGCCCAACGTCTCACAAGTTGCCATTCCGCCTTCATTCTCAGCAGCTTCGCCGCCGATCAGGCAGTGCAGGCAGCCCGTCTCCCCGGGAATGAACATTGCGCTCATCCCGCTTGATCCAGCCACTCCGCCATATAAAAACGGGATCCCTTTGCGATAACAGACCTTGCTCAGCAGCAGCCGGGCCGCTGCATTGTCCGTTCCGTCCAACACAAGATCGATGCCATCGAACAACGGCATGACCGTATGGGCCGTCACATCCGTCACATGCGCGTCCACATGCACACTGCTGTTGATCCACTGCAGCCTGCGCGCCGCGGCCACCGCTTTAGGCAGCGCAAGGCGGGCGTCCTCCTCATCAAACAGCACCTGCCGCTGCAGATTGCTCGGCTCAACATAATCACGATCGGCCAGCCGCACAGTGCCCACACCAGCCCGCACCATATGCTGGGCAAGCGATGCCCCAAGCGCGCCGACGCCGACGATCAGTACGCTTGCTTCGCTTAACCGCTGCTGGCCGGCACGGCCGATCGGCGCGAATCTCAGCTGTCTTGAATAACGCTCTTCCCAGGGAATTTCAGCTGATCCGATCCGCTTTGATTCGCCAAGATCAAGATTTGGCATAAATCTGGCCACCTGCAGCCTTAAACGCATCTGACTTTTCACGCATTCCCGCTTCGATCGCCTCTTGCGTTTCCATTCCGTTGCGCTCGGCATAATCGCGAATATCCTGTGTAATTCTCATACTGCAGAACTTCGGTCCGCACATCGAACAAAAATGAGCCGATTTTGCCGCTTCGGCCGGCAGCGTCTCATCATGATAGGACATTGCGCGCTCCGGATCGAGCGACAGATGAAATTGATCCTTCCAGCGGAAATCGAACCTTGCTTTGGACAATGCATCGTCACGCGTTCTAGCACGCGGATGGCCTTTGGCAAGATCCGCAGCATGAGCGGCAATTTTATAAGTAATGACGCCTTCTTTCACGTCTTCTTTGTTCGGCAGTCCCAGGTGCTCCTTCGGTGTAACATAACAAAGCATAGCCGTTCCAAACCAGCCGATCATTGCCGCTCCAATCGCCGAAGTTATATGGTCATAGCCTGGAGCAATGTCCGTGGTCAACGGCCCGAGCGTATAGAATGGCGCTTCGTCGCACACCGCAAGCTGGCGGTCCATATTTTCTTTGATCAGGTGCATCGGCACGTGGCCCGGACCTTCAATCATCACCTGCACGTCATGCTTCCAGGCGATTTTCGTCAATTCACCCAGCGTATCCAATTCAGCGAACTGAGCTTCATCATTCGCATCGGCGATCGAGCCCGGACGCAGGCCGTCGCCTAGCGAGAACGATACGTCATAGGCTTTCATAATTTCACAAATTTCCTCAAAATGCGTGTACAAGAAATTCTCTTGATGATGCGCCAGACACCATGCAGCCATGATCGATCCGCCGCGGGACACGATACCGGTTACCCGCTTGGCTGTTAACGGAACATAGCGCAGGAGTACCCCCGCATGAATCGTGAAATAATCGACGCCTTGCTCCGCTTGCTCGATCAACGTGTCGCGGAACACTTCCCAGTTCAAATCCTCTGCTACTCCGTTTACCTTCTCCAATGCCTGGTAAATAGGAACTGTTCCTACCGGAACCGGTGAATTGCGGACAATCCACTCCCGCGTCGTATGAATGTTCTTGCCCGTGGACAGATCCATGATCGTATCCGCTCCCCAACGGGTTGCCCAAGTCATCTTTTCCACTTCCTCTTCGATGGAGGAAGCAACGGCGGAATTTCCAATATTCGCGTTGATCTTAACATGGAAATTGCGTCCGATGATCATCGGCTCGCTTTCCGGATGGTTGATATTGGCCGGGATAATCGCTCTGCCTTCCGCAATCTCCTTGCGGACAAATTCAGGCTCCATCCCTTCACGGATTGCAATGTATTCCATCTCCGGCGTTATGATTCCTTTACGGGCATAATGGAGCTGTGTCACATTGCTTCCCGCTTTAGCGCGAAGCGGTTTGCGCTCCAACCCAGGAAACAGCTCTGCTCCTTTTTCTTCCACACGTTCCTGCGAAACGAAGCCATTGTCTTCCGGCTTAATCTGGCGGCCTTCATATGTTTCAACATCGCCCCGCTCCTCAATCCATGCGCGGCGCAGCGCAGGCAGACCGCGACGGACGTCTGCTTCATATGCGGTATCCGTATAAGGACCGCTCGCATCATAGACACGTACCGGTTCATTGATGACTTCCTTGCCCCCTGCCGTTGTCGGGCTTAATTCGATTTCTCTCATCGGAACTTGAATATCTTCTCTTGAGCCTTTCACGTAAACCTTGCGGCTGCCTGGCAGCGGTGTAGTTAAAATGGACATATAAAATAGCCTCCTAAGGAATAAATTAGAATCCCTAGGAGGCTCGCAGATAAAGTCCTCTCTCGCATCGCGGAGCCAGCAAAAAAGCCGCCCCGGCGAAGGAGCGGCTGAATGATGCAATGGTAAGGACGGTATACGGGCATCATCTGCCGGCATCTAACCGTCTATCAAATCGACCAAGGCATTATCCCACTTTCCTACGCTGGTATAACCCAGATCAGGTACAAAGGGACCAAGGCGTTGCTCCGCCTTATCTCAGCCCGTTCGGGCGCCCCTAGTGGATTCTTGCTTTGACTATACGTTTGTTAACCTTATTTGTCAACCCTGATTTGCCTTGGTTTATAACATTTTATGGATTCAAGAGCCCCGTTTCCATGAAGACCTCCATCCACCGCTCGCCTGCTTTTTGCCAGTTGAAATAACGTTCTACCCGTTCACGGCTTCGTTGTCCCATCATCGCCCGGAGCTCGTTGTCCTGCAGCAGCAGAAGTATACAGTCACGCAGCTCGCTTCGCAGATGATCCGGGTCTGCAAGAAGCCCTGTCACGCCGTCTTCAATGATTTCTTTCATCCCCCCGGCCCTTGTTGCAACAACCGGCAGGCCGCATGCCATGGCCTCCACGTTGACCAGTCCGAACGCTTCCCTTCTGTCGGAAGGCACCACGGCAGCATCGGCAGCAAGATACCAGTCCGGCACCTCGTTATAAGGCACATAGGGGACAAAAAGCACGTGATTCGGCCACGCTTTTCCCAGTCTATGCAGTTGTCTGGTATAAGCTGTAATCCGATGGGAGCCATAGTATGCGCTGCCCACGATGACGATCAGAATGTCAGGGTGAACGGCAACGAGCTCAGGCAGTAAGCTGAGCAAGTGATGCACGCCTTTACGGGGAATCAACCTCCCCATATACAGTACGACGCTTCGATCCTTCCACCCTCTTATATGCCGCAGCCAGTGGCGCCTCTCAGCACCTTCAACAGAATATTGCGAATGAAATTTCGAGGTTTCCACGCCTAAATGAACCACGCGCAGCTTATGCAGCGCATCAGGCACTTTGGCTGCGACGACATTCCTTAAGTACATGCTGTTTACAATGATCCGCTCCGCACAGCGCAAGCTCTCCCGCAGCAGCTTCGGACTAATATATCCGTTCCCGATAAAGGTTGTAGAATGCAGATTCAACCAAATGCGGGAACGCGGACACTGCTTTCGAATGCGCAAAAGATGCTGGGGACGATTTTCAACCACGACCAAATCAGGCCTGAACGTGCGCAGCGATCGCGCTACCGACTGGATATACCTGATTTTGTTAACCGCCGGAAAACGTAAACAGGTTACGCCATGCAAAGTTCCCCGCCTCGCCAGCCTGGGCGCGGTTCGACCGTAGATTCTTGCTCTCACGACGTGGTTAAGCTGCGGCACGATATACTCGACAACACGCTCCACCGAGCTGCTTTTAGAGGAAGGCAGAGGGAACGAGCCAGGTGTTACGAAAGCGACTTTGGGCATGGCCATGCCTATGGGACACCCTCTTTCCGGTATGCTTTACTATGACAACATACACGCGAAATGCCCTGTCCGGCACGGCATTATCCCGCCCGGCATCACCCAACTTTATACGGGGAAGCTAAAGTCTTGCTTCGCTACATCCCATTAGGGTATACAACTACTTTGAGCGAACCGCTCTTATTCGTTCTAGCCCGCTCCATTGCTTCTTTAGTCTGTTCCAATGGATAACGGTCCGTGATCATGATGTCCGTATCGGCAATTCCCGACGATATAAAGGTGATTCCTTGAGCATAGGTATTTGCATAGCGGAACACTCCATAAATGTCGATTTCGTTGTCCGCTATGGATGGAACATTGACAGGGATCTCTTCTTGCGGAGGGAGCCCGACGATTGATAACCTTCCTCCTCTGCAAAGAGAACGGAGCGCCGTTTTCAATGCATGGGGATGTCCGGCCGTTTCAAAAGCGACATCCGCCCCTTTACCACCCGTCAAATCCTTGATAACTTCAGCTGCATCCTGCTTGCTTGCATCAAGCGCATGATGTGCGCCCAGCTTTATTGCCGCCTTCAAACGTACCGGCTCCATATCGCTGACGATGATTTTTCCCGCACCGAACGCTTTTGCCGCAACAACCGCCATGAGCCCCACCGGCCCCATGCCAATGATTGCAACCGTCTCTCCGGGCTTAATGCCTGCCCGTTTGGCCGCATGGATGCCGACTGAGAAGGGTTCGATCAAGGCCGCTGTTTCAAAGGACATTCCGTCAGGAATCGGAAACAAAAAGTCTTCACGATGCTTGATATATTGGACAAATGCGCCATCCACCGGCGGTGTAGCGAGAAACTGCACATCCGCGCACAAATTGTATCTTCCGGATTTGCAATGATCGCATCTGCCGCAGGTAATCCCCGGCTCTACCGCCACCCGGTCTCCAACCTTAAAGCGGGTCACCTTGTCACCGACAGCAGCTACGATGCCCGCGCACTCATGTCCTAAAATAATCGGCTTTTCCACCACATACGGACCGATCCTGCCGTGCTCGTAATAATGAATGTCCGAACCGCATATACCTACCGCCATGATCTTTACAAGCACCTCGTCTCCGCTTGCCTCAGGAACGTTCCGCTCCTCGATCACAATATCAAACGGCTGCGGCATAACGGCCGCTCGCATCGTTTTGGGAATCGCTTCATGGGCATTCTGAATGGTTGACATAGTCTTCCTCCCTATTTCGCATGATTTGCTCTGATTCCATGACAAAGAAACTTTCAAGACTAGCTGCTTGGATTACTACAAACTAGTATAAAAGTTTTTTGCCTAGAAGAAAATGGGGATTATGAACATGGCTGTCAGATTCATCGTTTAACGGCTTTTGATGTTTTTCTGGCCCACCATCACATTTTTAAACAACAGCGCTGAAAAATACGGTCCAAGATAGGCGCCTCCGATAATAAATAACGGATTCAACAGCACTTCATGAACCTGGGTCATAAATACCGCGTTATCGAGCAGTGTCCGGATGATACTTGCCGATGCAATAGCGAACACGATGAGCAGCGCTAAAAAACCCAGTGCATCCAAAAAAAATGTCAGCTTTCCGCTTAACCTTTTCATCCACCAAATGGATACGGAAGAGACTAACAGCAATACCATGATTACCACGGTCATTAGAGACACCTCCATTGACAGCATGCACAGCAAAATATCCTGTTATACTTGGAGCAGGGATGATGTATTGCTTTCACCCGCCTGATGTGTCAAACTATTTCGGTAGAGATATGATGTGCTAGAAAGGACGTGAAGTAATCGGCATGAACAAATGGCTGCTGCGATCGATGACCGAGCTGAGCTCGCGTAAATGGATCTCAAAATTAACAGGCCGATTTGCCCAATCGTCGGCGAGCCGCCGTTTTATCCCAAAATTCGCCAAATTGTACGGCATCCGGATTGAAGAAGCTGAAAAGAAGCTCCATGAATATAAATCGTTAAACGAATTTTTCACCCGCCGGTTAAAGCCCGGAGCCAGAGAAATCGAGCCGCATCCCGATGTGCTGGTCAGCCCTGTCGATGCATTGATCACAGGCGCTGGACCGGTGAATTCCGGTACGATATTAAATGTAAAGGGGCAGGATTATACGATCGAGGAGCTGCTTAATCGCTCTCCGCGCACGGAAAATTACCGCCACGGTTTTTGTATTGTGCTGTATTTAAGTCCAACCGATTACCATCGGATTCATACCCCGGTTGGAGGTGTCATCGTGGAGAGAGAGCACATTCCTGGCAAAGTGTATCCCGTTAATGACTTCGCCCTTCGCAATATGCCTCGCGTGCTTAGCCGCAATGAACGGTTGGTCACTTACATTAAACACAACACCGGAGAGATCGCCGTCATCAAAGTCGGTGCGATGAACGTCAGCAGCATCAGGTATGTCGAACCGATCAAGAATCAGGTCGAAAAAGGGGAAGAGCTTGCCTACTTCGAATTCGGCTCCACCGTAGTCCTGCTCACCGAGGACGATTCCTTCACGCTTCGTAACGATCTCATGCCCGGGAAACGGGTTCGGGTCGGAGAAGAGCTTGGGCGTTTATCCTAAATACCCTAAAAAGAGCCATTCCAATCGACAGATGGAATGGCTCTTATCTATGTTCTATAACCGATTCTATAATAGCCGCCGCTTCCATTAGCTCCTGTTCGTTCATATGTACGAAGCCAAACAAAGCGTATCGCTGCTCTGTATTAGGCAGCTCATATCTGTTCCCGTCCGTCCAGACGATGCCTGCCTTTTCACATTCTTGCCTGAAATGATCATAATCGCAAGAAGCTCCCCTCCATCGTGCATACAGATGCAGGCCCGCATCCGAATCGTAAAACTCAAAATGTCGGTTAAGCAGCGGCTGTATATGATTACGGAATACGATCATGCGGCGTCCACATTCACGCTTCATCCGCCTCAAATGTTTTCCGTATCGGCCGGAAGCCATAAAACCGGATAACGCCCGCTGCTCTACGATGCCCGTTGGATATGGCTCAAATAAATATTTTGCTCGGCGGAACGGATCCACAAGGGGTGAGGGAAGTACGGCATATCCAATCCGCAAATCAGTAAGCATCGTCTTGGAAAATGTGCCAATATAGACAACACGCCCCGTCTGGTCCAGAGCTTTTAACGGCTCCGTCGGCCTCTCCCCCCAGCGGAATTCGCTGTCGTAATCATCTTCAATAATGACTGCATCTTGGCTGACCGCCCATTTCAGCAAAGCCGTTTTCCGTTTGAGGGATAATGCCACGCCCGTAGGAAATTGCCTCGTCGGCGTAACAAACAGCAAGCGTGATTGCCACTGATCCGGAATAATACCCTCACGATCGACGGCAGCATTCAACACCCTTCCTCCAGCCGCTTTAACTGCCCTTCTGATTCCCCCGTATGATGGATTCTCCACAACAACGTCATCGCCTTCATGAATTAACAGCATACTCAATATTGCGATTGCATGCATGGATCCATTCGTTATGACGATCTGTTCCGGCTCAGCCAGAACTCCACGTTCACGGGCTAAATAAAGGGCGATTGCCTCGCGCAGCGGCACATAACCTTCCGTTGTAAAAGCAGACTCATATGGCCGCTCTGCCGATGATCGCACCTCCGCATAATAAGCCGTTTTCCATTCCTCGATTGGAAATAACCGCGGGTCCACTCTGCCGATCGTCAAATCTGCCGGCGGTTTGCGAAGCTCCCTCCCGCTCCCGCCTCGGTCCGGTACAGGATCAAGCTGGCTAACCCATGGCGAGAGGAAGATCGTTGCCGCATGCTCCTTCTGTCCAAAAGCACTGGCCGATTGGAAATCAACAAATGTGCCTCGCCCGGTCTCTGCTCTGATATACCCTTCAGAAAGCAGCATTTCATAGGCCGTATTTACCGTCCCTCTGGAAATGCCGTACGAGGAGGCCAGCTGGCGGCTTGAAGGAAGCCTCGTGCCATAAGTCAATTGCCCCTGCAAGATCGCCTCACGAATGGCCTCATACAAAGCAGTATAAGCATTTCCGCAGGTTTCCAGGTGCCGGTCATAACCAATCCGGAATTCCGTTCTTAGATCCATTTGCTATCACCTCCGGCAGCCACAATTCAGTTGGCAACCCCAAAATTGGTCTATTAAAAGTAATGTAAATTGGATCTTTTTAAATATCAATCAAGTAAGGTATGCTACTTTTCATCAGAAAACATGATCTAGAATGATTACTTTGGAGGGATTGAAATGAGAAGAGGAGAGTTCGAGACGCAGGAAAAACAGGATACCGATAATTTTCTTCATGAGATGAGCTTCGGCTTTCTCGGTACCCTGACAGAACATGGTTGGCCGTCCGTAATACCGCTCAACTATGTCTATCATCAAGAGGCCATTTACTTTCATGGAAGCCGAATTGGCGAGAAAATGAAAAGCTTGGCCGCCCATCCGAATGTTACGTTTGCCGTTGCCAAAGAATATGCCATCATTCCATCCTATTTCTCCGATCCACTGATGGCTTGTCCCGCTACAAGCTATTTTAAATCGGTTATGATCCAAGGCCGTGCAATGGTTGTTGACGATGCTCGCGAAAAAGCTGGAGCGCTCGAAGCGCTGATGAGAAAGCTGCAGCCTGAAGGAGGTTATAAACCGATTGATGCCGAGGATGCCGACTATATCCCTAGACTCAAGGGCGTAGCGGTCGTACGTATCGATATTGTCCATCTATCCGGCAAGTTCAAATTCGGGCAAAATTTATCCGCACAGCGTATGGAGCCTGTCCTGCAAGGCCTGTCCGACCGCGGCGGGAAATTAGATGAGGAGACGGCAGCCCTCATGCATAAATATTGCCCTCATGCCAACAAACGTGAAACTTAACAGCCAATCATCTATATCCCCTTCTCTGCTCTTTAACGAATTTCAGAAGGGCTCTTGCCGGTATATTGTTTAAATTGGCGGCTAAAAAAGAAAATATCCCGATAGCCAAGCGCGTCAGCCACCTCAGTCACATTCATTCCTGCATGCATCAACAGATGCTGCGCCCGCTCAATGCGGGATTGAATCATATAGGCTTGTACGGACACACCGATCATTTCTTTAAATTTGATGGAGAAATATCGGGGCGAGAGCTGTGCCCGCTTGGCCAGATCCTCCACTCGATGCGAAATGCCCGGATTTTGATGAATGTAATTAGCGATCTCATGAATAGCTTCCGTCAATTGGTTGCTCGCTTTGCGTTCGATTGGCACTTGTCCTTCCAGATCCGACCGCAGCAAATGGATGAGCAGCTGCTTTAGAATAAGGCATGCCTCCTCTTCCGCTGCGAAGGTTTTGACTAGAAATAACCTCACATACCTGGAAAGCAAATATTCAAAATCGACGGTTTCAGTTAAAACACGGTAGGGTTCAGGCACGGAATGAACCTGTTCAGCGATATCAAAATGGATGTAGGTAAGTACCAATGGCTTTTGCGGATTATGCGTAGCGCTTGTGTGGTCGCCCGGCCGAAATAAAAAGCAGCTTCCTTTGCCCACTTGGTAGGACTGGCCGTTTAACTCCAAATCACCTTCTCCGCTCCAAACATAGAACAAATCGTAATTGGCCAGCGGTTTCTCACGTTTCTGCCATTTCCATCCGGGCTCGCAAACAATCTTTGCAAACGCAGGTTTCAGAACAAATGAAGAAGGCGAAGCATGCAGCATATTTTCCAAACCTCCCAACAGCCTCTATCTAATCTATCGATGTCATCATACACTACAGCAAAAAGGCAGTGCAACTTCTTAAAAAAATTTGGATATCATTAGCCGATAACACCCAAAAAGTGTTATAATAGCACCCGAAAGGAATCGAACTATTTGGAAGGATGAATAATATCCAATGAACCCACTTGCTCAGCAGTTGAATGAAGCGATTGAACAAGAAAATGCGCATGTCTACTCCATGCTCTCCGGCATCGGCAAAGCGATTTATTTTCCAAAGGAAGGCATTCTAAGCCAATCAGCGGAAGCGAAGGCCAAGGCCAAGAAGTTTAACGCAACAATCGGCATCGCTACAGAGGGCGGTCAACCGATGCATCTAAAAGTCATTCAAGATACATTATCTTCTTACGAACCTAAAGACATTTATCCATATGCGCCACCGGAAGGCAAGCCTGAGCTCCGAACCGCATGGCGCGAGAAAATGATTGAAGAGAATCCGTCTTTACAGGGCAAATCGTTCGGCAATCCCATTGTCACTAATGCGCTGACACATGGATTAAGTATCGTTGCCGATCTATTCGCAGATGCGGGAGACGCGGTAATTATCCCGAACAAAAACTGGGAAAACTATGAACTGACCTTCGGGCTTCGCCGCGGAGCTGAAATTGTAGAGTACCCGCTTTATAACGAAGCGAACCGCTTTAACAGCGCAGGACTGCGTAATGCGCTTCTCTCGCAAAAGGAAAAGGGCAAAGCGATCGTACTGCTCAACTTCCCTAATAATCCAACCGGTTACACGCCGGGAAAAGAAGAAGGGGAAGAAATCGTTGCTGCGATTCGCGATGCTGCAGAAGCAGGCATTAATGTCGTTGCCGTAACTGATGACGCCTATTTCGGATTGTTCTTTGAAGACTCGATGCATGAATCGTTGTTCGGCAAGCTTGCCGACCTTCATCCGCGTGTTCTGGCCGTCAAGGTTGACGGTGCGACCAAAGAAGAATATGTTTGGGGCTTCCGTGTCGGATTTATTACGTACGCTTCCTCTTCTGACGCGATTTTGAAAGCACTGGAGCAGAAGACGATGGGCATTATCCGCGCAACCATTTCAAGCGGCGCCCATCCTTCGCAAACCTTTGTCCTGCAAGCCTTGAAATCTCCGGATTTCGATGCGCAGAAACAAGAGAAATTCGAAATCATGAAACGCCGCGCCAACCGTGTCAAATCTCTGCTCGACAGCAGCAGATACGGAGAGGTTTGGGATTACTATCCGTTTAACTCCGGTTACTTTATGTGCTTGAAGCTGAAAACTACGGATGCGGAATCCGTTCGCACACGTTTGCTTGACGAATATGCGATCGGCACGATCGCGTTGGGCGAAACTGATCTTCGTGTCGCTTTCTCCTGCATCGAGGAGCTGCATCTGGAGGAGCTGTTCGATACGATCTACAAAGCGGTTCTTGAGGTTTCCGGCAAAGCTTGATTATATCCATAAATGTATCACCTAGAAAGGACAGCGGAATGTTGTCCTTTTTTTGCTGCCGCTTGGTCAACAAGTCAACCCTTTTACGTGCATATCCATACTTTGTCCGCAAAGACAACTAGAGTCGCAATAAAAAACGGAGCACAGGTTCATTCGTCCTGCACTCCGATTTTTTTATTAGAATAACCATTTTCCGTCTTTTTGGACTAATTCACCATCGAGGTATAGTTCTCCGCCATCCATGAGGTTTTTGACCATGTCCCAGTGGATCGACGATTCGTTGCCTGCCCCGCCAGCTTCGTAGGCCCTGCCGACCGCCAGATGAACGGAGCCGCCGATCTTCTCGTCGAACAGAATATCCTTGGTCGGCCTGGTAATTCCGAAGTTTGCTCCGATTCCAAGCTCGCCGAGATATCGCGAGCCTTTGTCCGTATCCAAAGCCTGGATCAACGAGTCCTCTCCCTTTTCCGCCGAACATTCCACAATTCTCCCAGCTTCAAAGCGAAGGCGGATCCCGGCAATTTCCCTGCCGTTAAAAATAGTCGGCCATTCATAGTAGATATAGCCTTCGGTCAACAAATGATTCGGCGTGAAGTAGAACTCCCCGTCCGGCACGTTGCGCAAGCCGTAACAAAGGACAGCTTCACGTCCTTCAATGTCAACGGTCAAGTCAGTTTCTTTGCCCACGATCCGTACCTTCTTCGCCGCATTGAACCTGCTTGCGGCCGCGAGCATGGATTGCTGCAGCGCTTTATAGTCCACATTGGTCGCACTGTATACGAAGTCCTCATACTCTTCCAACGACATATCCGCGTCCTGTGCCTGGGCTTGTGTCGGGAACATCGTCAGCACCCATTTCGCTCCGCCCTGCATTAAATATTGGGACAGCTTCCCGGTTGCTTTGCGCCGTTGCTGGAGCCTTTTCGGGTCAACATTGGTCAATTCCTTGTTATTAGCCGCGCCAAGAATCCGAATTAAACCGTCGGCACGATGATATAGCCAATCCATGACCTCGATGTCGGCAAGCTGTTCGTCGCTGGCTTCATCGTAAAAAATCTTATCCAGCTCGGCAAGCCCAATCTGTGTAACCGGATGCCCGCCTGCACGCAGTACACTTCGATATACCTCTTTAATCAACGGTGCAGTCTCTGCTGCGCCGATAATCAAAATCCTCTCTCCCGGCTGCACTCTCACCGAATGATGAACGAGCAGCTCGGCCAATTGCTTCACCCGCGGATCTCCCATATCGTCTAACCTCCTTTTTCACTTTTCAATCTTCCAGACCACTTGTCAGCTTACGCCTTAATCTTGCAGGCAGCATCCAGAATACATATCCCAGATAAACAATTAATGCTGTTAGAGCAGGGGCATATTGATCGGGTGAACCGGAGGTCAGTGCCAGCGGAAGCCAGATTATTCCTCCACAAATTGCGGAAGCCGTGACAACGACCCGGACCAAAGAACCGTCATGCCGCTGTTCCGGCAGCGGGTAGATATGGCGCCATACCGAATGGCGGTGAACCTGGTGCAGCGAGGAGGACTGAACAGCGATAATAAGTACAAACAGGATATGTACGGCTACAGCCCCCCAACCCGATAACAAGAGCCCGACCGAGGTCAAATAAACGATCAGCGCACCAAGCATCGTCAATCTCATGATGATGCCGCCTAGCTCCGTACGCAGTAAGGTAAAAGCAAACAGGTAACGGTACGTATTTTTATGAGCATATCTGATCCGATTGGCGATCCAGGACAAATAACCCCTTCTGGCTATTCGAGAAGGCAGAACCGGGACATCGATAAAGGCACTGAAAAAACGGTAATACCTTCTTCTCGTTCGTTCTTCCTCTGTTATTAATCGCTCCCATGGTACAGAATGCCGCTGCGGCAAACGAATCACTACAACACAGGTAATCACTAACAGAAGCGCAAAAGCCGCCGCATTCCAGAGCGGTGCAGCCAAAAAAGCTGCAAGCATCAGTCCCGCTGCCGCCCAACGGACCAACCGGATCCCGCGCCGTGCGCCCGGCCAAGCCATCTGCCGCTCCCTCCAAGCTCCGAACGCATTCAAGCCTTTCATAACGGTGACGACAACAGCAAGCATCGGCCACGCTAACGGCTCATCAACAGCTTTGACGTACAAAGGCACATAAAGCATCAGCAATGCCCATAAGGCAATGACGCCGGGTATGCCATTATAGCGCCATGAATTTGCCAAATAGTCCCCGATCTCCTTTTCTCTAGGCATAAGGAATACAGTATCCGCAGGATGGAGCCACGTCCGAAACGGACTCCAGCAAATCATTGGCGTGAGCACGATAACCCCGACTGAAATAATCGGAAAGGATGGCGGCATATTGCGCAGCAAATGGCTGTACCCGATCATGCCTACAATGAACAGCAGTGAGACAAAACCAGGAAAGCCGCTTTGCCCCATATACCGAATATACGGTATCGTTTCCTTGCGAAACGCTGTGGCCCGCTGCTGCCATAATAAGCTAAGCGACCGGTTCATCGCCATCCCCTTCCGTGACCAAACGATAAAACGCCTCCTCCAGCGTCTTCGCTCCTGCTCCTGCTTGCCCCTTTACCTCATCAAGCGTACCCTGTGCAACCATTCTGCCCCGATGAAGCACGAGGAACCGGTCGCAATACGCTTCAACCGTGGCCAAAATATGCGAGCTCATCAGAATGGCCGCCCCGCTTTCCTTTACCTTTACAAGACGTTCCAGCAGCGAACGGATCCCGAGCGGGTCAAGCCCGAGAAACGGCTCGTCTATAATGTATAAAGGCGGCTCCGGCAGCAGCGCGTTCATGATCATGACCTTTTGCTTCATCCCTTTGGACAAATGTCCTGAAAAAGCGTTTACCTTCGCATTCATATGGAACTCCTGCAGCAGCCTCTCACTGCGTTTAGCATACAGCTGCTCCTCAACTCCGTAAGCCATGCCTGTCAGCCGCATGTGATCCTGTACGGTCAACTCGTCGAATAATACCGGTGTTTCCGGTACATAAGCAAAGGCTGAACGATAACGCTCCGGGTTTTCCTCTAAGGTGACGCCATTGATCCTGATATCACCCTTGTGCTGCTTCATCAGGCCAAGAATATGCTTTATTGTCGTGCTTTTCCCTGCACCGTTCAATCCGATCAAACCAACCATCTCGCCTGGCCGAATAGTGAACGATATTCCGTGAAGCACGGGTTTGCGCGGGCTGTAGCCGCCTGTCAATTGATCTACTTGAAGAACTGATTCCATCCGCTTCACCTCATCCTTCTATTATAACGAACGCTCAGCTCAAATGGAAACAGCTCCGGCCCCCCTCGATATCGAAGGTAGCCGGAGCTGCATGTAAAAGATATCAGTCCGTATTATTTAATTTCAATCGACTTAACGATGCCATTTTCACCTTTGACCTCAATAAGCTGGCCCTGGGAAAGCAGAGAAGCATTACCTTTAATCTCTACATTGGTGTCAACGTTGAAAATTACCGCTTGCTCGTTTCCATCTACCGTCTTAATAATCGAGATCGTAGACAGCTTACCTTGCGCATTCAGCGTTACGGAATTAATCTTGCCGATTTCTGTGAACGCAACATTAACCGCTGCCGACTTTGTCACTTCGATGAAAACCACTTTATTTTGGAAGGTCCGAACCAAAACTTCATCTCCCGCTTTCAATGCGGATACCTGCGCCTTCGTTCCGTCACGGAAGATGAACACATTCGGATCGAGTGCCAATGCGACATCTGTATTGTCCGATTTTTGGAGAATGATCGCTCCGCTGGCCGGATCAGCCTTCAGCTTTCCAACAACAGCCTGGGCATCATGGTCTGGAAGCTGGTTGTCCGTACGATCAAGCAGGGCAGCCAGCTCGGCGCGCGATACCGGTTGATTCGGACGGAAGGTGTTGTTCTGGTAGCCGGTGACCAGCCCTTTCTCGATCGCTACCGCTACATAACCGACTGAACCGGCTGGAATCTGCCTTGCATCTTTGAATTCAAGCTTGGTATTATTTTTAGCTTTAGCTTCATCCTCCAGCTTCAGTGCTTTGACAAGCAAAGTCGTCGCCCACAAGCGGTCGGCCGGTTTGTTCGGCTCAATCTTCGCATCCGTCTCAAAGAACAAGTCGTTTTCCAACGCTACAGCGACATAACCAACCGCCCAAGGATATTTTTCCTGCAGCAGCTCGGCGTCTTTAAAGTTAAGATCCGTGCTCATCTCTTCCGCTGATTCGGCTTGCTCACGCAGTCCCATTAAACGTACTGCCGCAACCAAAGCTTCGATGCGGGAAATGGTTTGTCTTGGCTTGAAAGTGCCGTCCTCATATCCATTGAATACCCCTTTGGATGCAAGGCGGATAATATGCTCCATCGCCCATTCCATTTCTTTTTCGTCAAGATCCTTAAAATTTACGTTAATCTTAATTTCAGCTTTTTGATGGTGTTTTTCTTTCCCTTTTTTTCTATCTTTGTCTCTGCCCTTTTCTTTCCCATCAGCAAAGGCCGAGGTTGCTCCACCCATTAATGTCATGACAGCCAGGGATGAGATCGCGAGCTTTTTCCATGTTGCTTTTTTCATTCGTTAGCCACACTCCTTCTCGAAATGGTTTGACGCTTATACCATTCGGCTTGTCCATTTCGTTTTTTGGGGGTGGGCTAAATAAATTTTCACTAATCGTTTTCGCTCCGCTTTGCTTTCAGCCATTTCGGAGCGCCTTTGTCCTTACGGTCACGCTCACGCACCGATTTAGTCGCTGTCTTTTGCGGCGGACGTTTCGAGGCCGGCTTGGCATCTGCCTTGGATGCTGTTGTCCGCGCGGTTCCCTGCATTGATTCTTTTCCAGCTCCCGCAGTTTGTCCTGGAGCTTGTTCCGCTTGCCTCGAACCGGATGCTCTACGGAACGGGGCTGCTTTCTGGCGGGCTTCATCTGCATTCACAAGCTTACCGCGATCCAACACTTTCTGCGTAATGGTTATCGCAAGCTGCTTCTGGAACTTGTCCATTATAAACAGCTCCTGCGGGGTGACGATCGAGATGACCGTTCCGAAACGGCCCATTCTTCCCGTTCGTCCGGCACGATGAACATAGTGATCCGCATCGAAGGGCGGATCCAGATTGATGACCAGCGGCAGGTCCGCGATATCCAAGCCTCTTGCAGCAACGTCTGTGGCAAGTAATAACTGGCAGCGTCCGTCGCGGAACCTCGCGAGCGTACTCGCCCGTTTGGCTTTATCCGCATCGCCGTAAATGGCCTCAACCGTAAATCCTTCATAGCTCAATTTGGATTCCCAATTGGAGATCACATCGGTATCGTTCAAGAAAAGCAGCGCCGCAGCCGGATTCAATAACCGTACAATCCGTCTGGCAGTATCGACTTTATCCCGTTTGTCGCACACGATAAATTGATGCTCCACGGAAGCAGCAACACGCTGCTGCGGCGTAACCGCAACACGAACCGGTTCATTGAGCCAACGCCTTTCAAGTTCCTCCATCGCCTCCGGGAAGGTCGCCGAGAAAAATGCGACCTGCCGATCCCGTTTGGTGCTTTGCAGCACCTCTTCCACCTCGCTTGTCGAGCCAAGCCCGAACACCTGGTCCACTTCATCGACCACGATCGTTCTGGTTTCATGAAGCTTAAGCTTCCGCTGCATAAGCAGTTCACGAATACGCCCGGGCGTCCCGATAACCAGCTGAGGATGCTCCTTTAACTTCTCGATTTGCCTTTTGATCGCCGCCCCGCCAATCAGAGCCTGGATTCGTACCCCGATCGGTTCGCCATACGATTTAGCAACCTGAACGATTTGCATAGCTAATTCCTGCGTAGGTGCAAGCACGACGGCCTGCACGTTCTTATCCTCTGAATCAATCCGCTGGAGCACAGGCAGCAGGTATGCCAGCGTTTTGCCGCTACCGGTCTGGGAATGCGCGATCACATCTTTTCCCTCCAGCATCACTGGTATGGCTTCGGCTTGCACCTGAGTCGGCGTAACAATATTATTCTCCTGAAGTAACGCCGCAAGCTGTGCGTCTAAGGACAAACTGGCCCAAGTATTATTCATCATCCATGCCCCACTCTCTTCAAAACACTTATTTTTTGTTCAGCCATTTGGCAGCTACCCGGTTGGATAAACGTGGAAATAACTGAAACAGCTTGATCCCGATTGCAGCCATACGCGGCAAATCAACCTCAGGCACCCGCCGTTCGATCACCTTGATTACCGTTTTTGCCACCCGCTCCGGCGGCATCATAAACCATTTTATATTATTGACATAGGTCCCGCTTGGGTCCGCTACGTTAAAGAAAGGCGTATCAATCGGTCCCGGGTTTACCGCGGATACCGCGATGCCTGTTCCCTCTAATTCCATCCGCAGTGCATTGGTAAAACCTAACACGGCATGCTTCGTCGCCGAATATCCGGTTGATTTGGGAGAACCGATCTTGCCGGCTATTGAGGCGATATTAACAATATGGCCCTGCTTCCGACGCATAAAATGCGGCAGCACCGCTTTGGTGCATCGGACCATTCCCATGTAATTCGTGTCCATCATTTGCTCATAATGCTCAAGCGGCGCATCCGATATCGGCTCAAACCAAGCAAAACCGGCATTATTAATCAGCACGTCAATCTCGCCATATTCCAACGTGATGCGTTCGAACGCCAGAGCGACCTGCTGCTCGTCCGTAACATCCAGCTTATGTACACCGTACTTTCCTCTCAACGAAGCCGACGCTTCGCGCAGCTTTGTCTCATTGCGTCCCGTGATAATCGGGAAGGCTCCACGCTCAAGAAGCATGCTTGCGGTAAGTAATCCAATTCCGCTTGTCGCCCCGGTTATCAACACTTTTTTCCCTTTCAACATGCTTCATCACCTCTATCAATTTTACCGCAACCGATATGCTGGAAGCAAAAAAAAAGCTCCTCTTGGGAGCAAATTCATGTTACTATGCAATCAAGACCTGTATATCAAGCTCCCCAATTCCGTCCATGATAAGAGGGATCGTTAGTGCTTTCTTTGGTTCGAATCCGGCAGCTTGAGCTGACCGCAGCACAACCGGCGGTGTAATGTCCACGCGCACGCCTTGATTAAACAGCATCGTGCTGGCATTGCCGCTGATCATGTTACCTAGCTCGGAAATGGCACTGCTGCCCATTTCATCGATTTCTGATATTGCAAATCCGCCCATCATCGCAGAAATAATCTTTAGCGCTACTTCTTCACTTAGGCCGAAAACAATGTCACCGCTCATTTGACCGGTCATGCCGATTTGAATCCAGATGTAGTCCTCAATGAACTTCACATCCTTCACTCCGAGTTGTCCGGTAGCAGGGCGAATCATGATCACTTGTTCAATGACGATTCTCGCCGACTCAAGAAACGGATTAATATACTCAGCCTTCATTACCAGCAACGCCCCTTTTCGACATCAATCGATCGATTCCATGTACTTTAATACATTATACTTAAAAGCGTAGGACAAGTATACTATTTTTTTGCTCCAAAGGACTAATTACCCATATCTAAAGGAGGGAAATAATGCCGAATGTTTGGACTCATCTGATCTTTGGCAGCAAAGTTCTCGAAGCGCTGGAAGAACATCAGTTAATTGAGAAACCTGAACTTAAACGGTTATTCAATATGGGCTGCCAAGGACCGGACTTTTTGTTTTACCACCATTTCCTTCCATGGAAAAAAGGAAAAACGATGAATAGGCTTGCCAGCGCGATGCACAACCAACACTGCGGCAAAGTCATTATGGATATGCTGGATGCCGTAAGCGGCCGTAAGATCCAAGGCGACTCTCCGAACCCTGCAGTTATCTATTCGCTTGGCTTTGTGCTGCACCATGTGCTTGACCGGAATATGCATCCCTACGTGTTCAGCCGTTCCGGATTCAGAAAATGGGATCATCAGCGCTTTGAAGTCATGATGGATACGCTGATTGCAGCTAAACTGCTGAATATTGAAACATGGAAAACGCCAGTATGGAGAGAAATTAACATCGGAGGACGATTCCCGGAAGGAATTGTCGAGGCATTTGAGCAGATCACAGCCTATCATTATCCTGAGCTTGCACCTCTTGTCCACCGGGAGGACTGGGATCAAGCATGCCGTGATATGATTAATGCCCAACGGCTGTTCCATGATCCCACAGGCATCCGCAGGGTGTTGACCTTCGGTCAAATTGAACCGCTGGTTTACAAAAAGAAACTCCCTCCGCTGGACATATTAAACGAAGCAAGGAGGAGTTGGATCGATCCGACGGATAATAAGACCAAGCATAATCACAGTGCCTGGATGCTCTGGGATAGAGCATTAAAGGATGGCGTTCAAGTCATCAGAGCCGTGCTGCAATGGCTTAGGGAAGAAGAAAAGATGCTGAACGGGAAGGAAGAGGCTCCGGTGGATTCGCAAGCCGATACCCGTACCCTTGATTTCCAAAACGGACAAGCAGCGGAGCTAAGAATGACCGCCGCCGACTGTATAGGCAATTACTCCTACGAAACCGGCCTTTCTTGTGACGGAGATGCCGCAATCCGTTACGCTGATCCGATCTGGCCTGACGGCGGTCTATCCCGGCCGGAGCCAGAGCCATCTTCATCGGTATCCTCCGGATAAGCCCGCTTACGAAGATGGCTCTATTTCCCTTATTTGCTACATGGCTTGCGGTTTATGCACGGCTCTGCGGTAACGCAGCCTCATGAGCCGCAAGCGATCATAAAGAAGGTCCACTTGCTTGCTCTTCAGTTCTTCTTCATTATACACCTGGCTTAATACAGGTTTGAGGTAGCGGTCGCCAATCTCGTCGAGCGCAGCCCATATCTTCTGCTGCTCCGTCTCCGGCACCTCTGCCAGCTCGCGTTCAATCAACGCCTCCAGATCATATCCTTCCCGTTCCAGCTGTTCAATTCTCTCGAGTAGGTCACGCTTGGGCATTTCGAGCGCTGCTTGCAGATCAGCAAGTGAATGTCCCTCCTTGACTCCACCGAGTATTCTGCGTTTTTCCTGCTGTCTTTCCATCTCTCCTTTGAATTTATTTTCTTTCTGTTTATAAAGCCATTGCGTATAGGTTTTCGGATCAAGTGATTCATTTACCCAATCGAGAGGAAATGAGGTTGTCTGTTCAAACCTGCGGGTGATTTCCAGCACTTCTTCTGAATAATCTGAGTTTTTCGCTTCGCCCCAGCCCGGAATTTGTCGCAGCTCCGTTTCCTGGTGGGGCACAAACGCGCTGATCATCCACAGCATACGGTTCGTTGCAACCAAGTAAGCCGCCTTTTTCTGCTCAACTGCTTTAGCCCTCCGCCAATCTCTAAGCGCCTCAGACAGCTCCGGATGAGAGTTAAGCTCGCCGTAACAATGCAGAAACGAGAGCCCTCCGCCTGCACCTCTGGTCGAACGGTCGTCAAGCATTCCATCAATGACAGGAACATACCCTTCACCCATCTTAATTGCAACACCATGCCGGAAAGCGCAAAGCATCTCTTCCCACGATGTGCCTTCGAACCATATTCCTGATTGTGTATCATTATCCCCTTCTTCACAAATAACCTGCCAGGTGCCCTGCCGTTCACAGATCGACACCTGTAAGCGGGCTACGCGTCCCTCTTCGGTTTGTTTTTCCATCGTGTTCAAGAAGACTAATTGCATAATTACACACCTCCATCGTTGTTGCCGACACGTAAATGAGCATAAAAAAACACCTCTCCTGCTTAAGCAAGAGAGGTGCTTCCTCACGTACAATGATTCGGTTGTTTGCATATTACCATAAATCATTATTTCTTACAAGGGTTTTGTATCCGCCCAAGCCGATCCGGGGATTCGGTTTGTTGGGCTCAGTTTTTCGTGTATAATGAAGCGATAAAGAGGAGATATGGAGGTTGTGCGGATGATTCTTCCTGATTACGATTTTATGTCGGATACGACCGAAGAGACCAATACGCGTTTTGTTACCTTTATTGGACCGAGCCTTAAAAGGTTTGACCTTGCGGTTACATCGACAAGCCGCTTCTACGGAAAAAAATTAGTTACAGACCTGCAGGCAGGCAAAACAGCAATTATCGGTCCCGATGATTTAGAAGAAGAAGGCTATTTGGAATATGTGTTTAAGCTAACCGAAGAGGAAGCGCTGGAGCTTCAGCAATTCCTTTATTTAGTTGTTGGAACTGTGAATTTTACAGATTAACAGGGGCACACTGTAACCGTATCCTACTGTTTCCGGGGGTGTGGTTATGGACGGAATGATGAAGGAAGACAAACAGTTGTATACTGATCTCGCCACGGTGGAATCCCAGCGGAATGACCTTATTCCGGAGGAATTCCCGGAAGGGCCTTACGGGGCTGATCTGCTCAGCGAATCACTCGGCAAGAGCTCACCTTGGCGTGATGACCAACGACCTTCGAACCGCTTTGACTATGAAAACCGCTCGCTGCATAAAGGGCTGGAACGCGGTTATCCCGGAGATGGCGGCGAGGGCAACGCAGCTCCAGAGCTTGTCCAAGAATAAAAAGGGGTATCCCATAAGTCATCGATGATGACGATGGGATACCCCTTTCTCTTAAAAAGCTTTGGTTGTACCGCATTCACTGCGCAGTCGAATGTTCTTCCGATCGCTGTTGTTCCCGGATTCCCTTGAATGAATAGGCCAAGGTGGGAATCCGGGAACAAAGGCGACCGCTGACGCTTCTCCAGAATCATTCGATCTGCTTCGTTTAGGCGTAACCGTTTCTTTCCTGAAACAAATAAAAGAAGCCTTTCCTTGTATCCAGCTTCAATATCTCATTGAAGATCCCTTTTGGGACAGCCCCTTGTCCTGCAATCATTTAAAACAGCTATTTTGTCCTAGACTTATCGTATCGTTTCATCCGGCTAAGGCTTGCCTGTTCCATTTCTTTTTCTTCATTCTGATGATTTGTCGTCTTGGATGCCTGGACAGGCGCTTTTTCTTTCATCGTGGGAACGCTCTGCTCTCTTGCCATCTGTTCCCTTGCAATCGCTTCGATCCTCAGCTCTCTTACATGCTGCTCTAATATCTCAACTCTGGAAGACAGCGCTCTAACCGCATTAACAAGCGTATGAATCGATGGAACATCTTCTTTCTTCTCAATGTTCCGCTCCTGCGGAATGCCGGCAGCCGTTTCGTTCAGGGCTTGACTGTTATTCTCTTCCCCGAGCAAAGCTTCTAATTCTTCATGAGATAAGATCGTTTTACCGTCCATATCAGACTCCTTAACCAGGATTAGTCCTTTAACCTTATTCTTATGGTAATTATCCAAGAAGTCAAGATAAAGCAGCTGCAAATGATCACTTTTATGCATTAAACTTGGGAAACCGCCCATGAACTGCCTCCACATGGTGCATTTTTGCGCCTGCTCTGGCCCACTACCGCGGACAACAGAACGTCTTTCAAATGAAAAATATTTGACAACTATATTCGTTGTAACTATAATGATTACATCGAGAGGGTGAAGCAACATGAAAAAATTTAGCAGCCGCTTTTCCATCGCTGTTCATATTTTATCCGTCGTCTCTTGGAATTCATCGCTTAGTACATCAGAATTTATTGCGGGCAGCGTGAATACCAATCCCGTTATTATTCGCAGAATTATCAGCAGTCTCAAGAAGGCGGGATTAGTTTCGGTCAAAGCCGGAACCGGTGGAACGTATCTGAATAAAGAGCTGGATGAAATTACACTGCTTGATGTCTACCGCGCTGTAGAGGTAGCCCAGCAAGGGGAGCTGTTTAATTTCCATGAGCATCCCAATCCAGCTTGTCCAATCGGTGCGAATATCGAATCCGTGCTTCGGAAAAATATGTTGAAAGCACAGACGGCAATGGAGCAAGAATTGGCTCAAGTTACACTGAAGCAATTGGTTTCAGAGCTTAGCGAGAAAACGGTTGAAACTGCTAAAGGCTAATGTTTATGTCAGTTGTAACTGAATCGTTTATGGCTCTTTTTTTTGAATGAGTTGTAACTCTTTCGGTTACACTACACCCCACTCCCACAAATTCGGTTAATGAGAGGATGTATACTATTATGTCAATTATGATTACAGGCGCTACAGGAGAACTTGGAAGTCTGGTTGTCAATCACTTGCTCAAAAAAGTGGCAGCGGATCAAATCGTTGCCGTCGTCCGTAATGTAGAGAAAGCAGCCGCGCTTGCCGACCTCGGAATCGAAGTCCGTCATGGCGACTATAACGATCAGGAATCGCTCACACAAGCTTTTGCAGGCGCTTCTAAATTGCTCTTTATCTCCAGTCCGGATAACGATGACACGCAACGTATCGTTCAACATGCGAATGTTGTAAAAGCAGCTAGAGATGCTGGAGTGAAACATATTGCTTACACTGGCTTTGCATTTGCCGAGCAGTCGGTCATTCCACTGGCACATGTTCATTTAGCGACAGAGCAAGCGATTCGCACGACAAAAATTCCTTTTACTTTCTTGCGTAACGCTTTATATACTGAAGTATTTGTTAACCCGGGCCTTGGCGCATCCATAGCCCATGGCGCAGTCGTTACGAATACAGGAACCGGAAGAATCAACTCGGCAACCCGCAATGATCTCGCATTGGCGGCTGCTGCAGTCCTTGCAGAAGATGGACATGAAAACAAGACTTATAATCTCGTTTCAAGCCAAACTTGGAGCTACGACGAACTGGCGCAGCTGATCTCGGAGATTTCAGGCAAGCAGGTCGTACATCAAGCCGTTTCGTTCGAAGAAGAGAAAAACATCCTGATCGGCGCAGGCTTCCCTGAGCCGGTAGCCGCTCTTTTCGCCGGCATCTATCAAGCCGTGGCAGAAGGTGAAACGTCCAAATCCGCAGATGATCTGAAAAATCTTATCGGCTCAGAGACACCGCTGAAAGCATCTGTACAGCAGGCTTTGCAAGGCTAAGGACTAAGTGAAGAAAGCTTAACATACTTTTTAATCGGAGGTGCTTATGTTGAAGGTTGATATTTGGTCTGATTTTATGTGTCCGTTCTGTTATATCGGCAAGCGCCGCTTCGAGGCGGCGCTTGAGCGGTTTTCCAATAAAGATGATGTAGAAGTCGTTTACCGCAGCTTTGAACTCGATCCAAACGCAAAACGCGACGTGGATTTTGATGTGCATGATATGCTTGCATCCAAATACGGCATGAGCCGTGAACGGGCGATGTCGATGAATGATGATCTTACTGCGCAAGCGCAAGCTGTGGGGTTAACTTATCATTTCAATACGATGATTCTAACCAACACGTTTGATGCACATCGTTTGGCGCATTTCGCCGCCAAGCATGGAAAGATGACGGAGATGACGGAGCGTTTGCTCAAAGCTTATTTCACCGAATCCAAGCATATCGGCGATCATGAAACATTAGCTGCATTAGCGGAAGAGGTTGGCCTGGACAAACACGAGGCCGCCCAAATGCTCGCAGGCGATGATTACACCAAAGAAGTCCGCGCCGATGAGCAGGAAGCGGTCAATCTGGGAATACGTGGCGTGCCTTTCTTTGTCATTAACAACAAATATGCCGTATCCGGCGCGCAGTCCAGCGAAGTCTTCCTTCAAGCGCTTGAAAAGGCGTGGAGTGAAATAAAGCCGCCGCTTACCGTATTGAACGAATCGGATGACAATGCGGCAGATGCTGCTTGTGTCGATGGTGTATGCGCTGCGCCTGCCAACCAGTTGAAATAATATTTTCTTTATGCTTGATTTATATGTGCGAATGAACAAAGGCTTGTGCAGAATGCTGTTTCTGCACAAGCCTTATTTAGGTTGATTGCGTGTGGTTGATTGCCAACACGTATCGATCCACTGCGATCTGGGAGCTGCGCGGTGCAGAAATTATAACCGTAACCTCGCATGTCGTTCCACCACAGCTGCGAAGCTTCACAATATGTATGCGTATAGCAGGATTTCCTCAAGCTAAATTGACTTCGTTATCTAGAAAGATTACTCTAACTGGAATCGCTCCATCTAAAAAGGCTCTCGGTAGAGATAATGACCGACAGAAGTAAATATATCAGGAGGTTTTCCAGTTGTTCAGGTGTGGAATGGGTTAAACTGAACAATTAACGGGATGTAATTCAGGTAATATATTCATAACATTGAGACACAAAATACTACGAAATATTCTGCTTGGTCATCCTACTCAAATTCAGATAAATAAACAGGCCGGTTCTCGCTCATCGAAATATAAGCGCCAAACACCATTCTTATCGTCAGCAAATTGTCGGAGACGCTGTTCTCGGGCTCGCGGTCTTCTTCGATTGCGCGCATCAGTTCGCCCATCGTGCCCATAAAGGCATGCGGGAACCATTTGCCGTGCAGCTGCGGAGTAAACCAGTAATCCGGATGAATGCGCCGAGAATAGTAGCTAAGCGTATCTTCCCTGCCTGCAGGATAATTGTATAACGAACCGTTCGTTCCTTTGATGATCCCTTCAGTCCCTTCAAACCGGAACGTCGCGTACCAATCATCCTCTGAACCGATATGATTATGATTATCTTGAATCAGACCTCTTGCCTCGCCCGGGAACTTGATATGAAGCAGTGTTCTCGTCTCGCCTTTGCATAGCTGCCCAGGGAACCGTGCACCGTCAGCATAGATATATTCGGGCGTCCCGAACAAGAACCGAATCGTGTCCATATAGTGAATGCTGTGATACATAAACTCCAACGTTTCGATCTCGCGAAGCCACGTCCAATTGGAGAACTCCTGTTTTACATTCACCGCAATGGATGCCTGAAGCAGCTCTCCGAGCCAGCCTCTCTTGATAATCGTATGGCTCGCGCGAATGCCCGGTGACCATCTCATCTGCTGGTTCACAGCCGCTTTGACACCGGCTTTTCTGCATGCTTCTTCGATCTGCTTGGCTTCTTCATAGCTTTCAGCCAAAGGCTTCTGGCACAGGATATGCTTTCCCGCCTCAGCAACCTGCCGGGCTAAGCCCGGCTGTACCTTCGCGGGAACAGCCATGTCGACGACAACAACCGCAGAATCCGAGAGCAGCTCTTCTACGCTTGAGTAGACTTTATCAATCCCGAATTGTCCGGCCAGCTTTTGTGCGCGCTCTTGATTTAAATCAAAGATACCGACAACTAGAAATCCAGCCATCCGGTAAGCCGGCAAGTGGCAGGATTCCACGATTTCTCCCGCTCCGACAATACCAATTCCCATCTGCTTGTTGCTTGGCAGAGCAGGCTCATATTCAAGATTCAGCCACTGACTGTCCATTGTGCTCATGTTTTTTCTTCTCCCCTGTTACAAACTTGGTCCAATCCGGTTAATGCTGAACTCCTGATGCCCCAAAATTTCCGCCTTCGTCAGCTTGCCATCAGCTACTTCCTGAATTTCCTGCCAAATACGGTCACCGCTTGACTGTAAACTCATCGTGCCGGACAAAATATCACTGACATCAACATCCATGTTATCTTCCATATGCATGAACATTTTTTTGTTGCCTGTGATTTTTATAACCGGCACAACAGCAGCGCCTGTCGGTGTCCCGCGGCCGGTCGTGAAGCATACAATATGAACGCCGCCCGCTGCCATGCCGGACACGCACTCGATATCGTTACCTGGAGAATCCATGAAGTAAAGCCCTGTCTCAGGAATGTCCTCCGCATATTCAATCACGCCCTTAATCAGAGCGGTTCCGCATTTGCTGATACAACCAAGTGATTTCTCCTCAATCGTGGAAAGACCGCCCGCAATATTGCCGGGACTTGGATTGCCGCCGCGCATATCGGCGCCCATCCGGTCAACCTCTTTCTCAAAGCGGTCCACGATATGGTACAGCTTCGCCCGCGTCTCTTCCGTTGCACAGCGCTCCGCCAGCACATGCTCAGCACCGATGATCTCTGTCGTCTCCCCAATGACAATCGTTCCGCCGCTTTCAATTAACGCATCCGCCGCCACGCCTAGCGCCGGATTGGAGGCCAGACCGGAGGTTGCGTCCGAGCCGCCGCATTTTACGCCGACCTTCAGCTTGCTTAGCGGCACAGGGACCCGCTGCTGTTTATCAAGCTCTGCCTTCATCTTGCGCGCGAGCTCCACACCATGCTGAATCGCTTTCACCGAGCCGCCAACGGATTGAATATCAAACACTTCAACAGGTTTACCGGTTTTGCGGATTTCTTCCGCCAGCGCGATCGGATCGACGACTTCACAGCCAAGAGAAATAATAATAACGCCGCCGACATTCGGATTTTTCCCCGTCCCGGCCAGTACTTCAAACGTTCGATCCTTGTCGGCTCCGATCTGGCTGCAGCCGTGCTGATGGGTAATCGCAACCGCATCGGGTACCATTTGCACAATTCTGCTGCACACCTGATTCGAGCAAATAACCGTTGGAATAATAAGCAAATGATTGCGAATCCCGATATCTCCGTTAGGCCGTACGTATGCTTGAATCGTTCTCATGCGTGCGCCTCCTTTACGGCTTGGTCTCCGCGGCCGCGAATCCCTTCGATATTGTGCACATGAACATGCTGCCCCTGCTTAATATCGATTGTCGCCCGTCCGATGACTTCGCCGTATTTTCGTACATCCTTACCGTTCATAATGTCTTTTACCGCTATTTTATGTCCAAATGCAACGTCTTCCAGCAGCTCAATGCTAAGAAGATCTTCACCCCTTCGAATCCGTGCGGTTTCTCCCTTAGCCAGGTCGCGTAAAGCGGTTGCAACATGATCCCTTTCATCAACCACCAATGCGTCTGCTCCAGCTTGGATTTCTCCAGCCATATTCAACAGCCCCTTTTCCTAAACTTCCGCAACCATGCGGTTCGTGATCGAGCCGAGCTTTTCGATTTCGATCGTTACGACGTCGCCATCCTGCAGATAAACCTGCTTCTCCAGCGGATAACCGAGTACAACGCCCTCCGGTGTCCCCGTTAAAATGATGTCTCCAGGCGACAACGTAAGATGCTGCGAAATGTAGCTCACGATCTCATCTACCTTAAAGATCATATCGGACGTGTTGGAGTGCTGGCGCACCTCACCGTTTACAATACATTTAATCTCCAGCTCATTCGGATCTCCGACTTCATCGGCAGTGACCAGATAAGGCCCCAGCGGGGAGAAATCATCGCAGATTTTGCCTAACATCCATTGCGGCGTGCGAAGCTGAAGGTCACGGGCCGACAGATCGTTCACGCAGCAGTAACCGAATACATGGTCAAGCGCATTCTCTTTCGTTAAATATTTCGATTCTTTGCCGATGACAATAACGAGCTCCGCTTCGTAATCAACCTTCTGAGAAACCTTCGGAAGCGCCACATCATGTCCGTGGCCGGTTAACGTATTGGAAAATTTGTTGAACAGAATCGGGTATTCCGGAATCGGCGCATTCGTCTCCTCCGCATGCTTGCGGTAATTCAAGCCAACGCAGATGATTTTACTTGGGGCCGTTACGCAAGGAGCCAAAGTCAACTCCGATTCATCAAGTAATGCCCTTTCTCCGGCCAGTGCCTGATCTGCCAAACGCTGCAGCGCCGCAATGGCCTTACTCCCTCCATTTATAACTTCATGCACATTTAATGGTACTTCTGCCTGCTCCACTGCCGCCGCGGCAACATCAATGACGCCTTTATCCGTATGAATGCCTAATTTATACTGCTGATTTTCAATAAAAGTTAATAATTTCATCGTTTACTCCCTTTCCATAATATAATTATGCATTCTTGCCGAATACAACGCCTCCATCGATATAAAGCGGAGAGCCCATCATAAATTTCGATTCGTCCGAGGCAAGGAACAGCGCCGCTTGCGCCACATCCTCCGGCGTCCCGAGTTCACCGCTCAATTGGCGCGTTTTGATCGCGGCAATCGCTGCTTCCGGATCATCATACGAATTTTTCAGATATTGCTCGACAAACGGCGTGAGTATCGTTCCGGGCAGCAGCGCGTTCACCCGAATGCCATAGCCCGCGTAATCCACCTGCATCGATTTGGTCATCGCCAGCACTGCGCCTTTAGTCGCTGCATATGATACGCGTCTAGCCAAGCCCATCTCTGCAACACAAGAGGACATGTTAATAATACTGCCGGATTTGCGCTCCATCATATGAGGAACAATATACTTGCTGGCAAGGAACACGCCTTTGATATTTATATCCATCACTTTATCCCAAACATCAGGCTCGATCTCATGCAGTGCGCCGACACCGCTTACACCGGCATTATTGAAAAGCACATCAATTTGTCCGTAATGCCGCAGCGCTTCAGCAGCCATCGATTGTACGCTCGGAGCATCGGTTACGTCCGCTTGAATAAAGGTGGCGTTACCGCCGTTTTCGGTAATTTCCTGTACCGTCTCCTGCCCTTTAACGGCATCCAGATCGTTCACAATGACAGATGCGCCCTGCTGCGCGAACAACAGCGCTGTGCTTTTGCCTATTCCTGATCCCGAACCGGTAATCAGGACAACTTTTCCTTGCAGTCTCATTAGAGCCTCGCTCCTTCACTATTTCGCTATGGACATGCTTTGTGGTTGGGCGCACTGCGACAGCTGCTGAGCCAGCTTGCGAATTTCCGCCTGTGCAAGCTCATGTTTTACTTCCCATTGATGCTGCGGCATGGAACAGCTGACAGCAGCAATCACTTCCCCTCCTACACCTCTGATCGGTGCAGCGACACAGCTAAAGCCGATAACAGCCTCCTGAAGATCAAATGCGACGCCTTCCACGCGAATCTCGGAGATCTGCTTAAACAGCTCATCTCTCGTCTTGATGGAGTTAGCCGTCCCGCCTGAGAGTCTTGCCTCCGGATATAAACTCGCCAATTCAGGCTCGCTTAGTCCGGCGAGCATCGCCTTGCCAAGCGCTGTTCCATGCGCCGGCAGCTTCATCCCCGGATCCGAAGCTAATCTTACCGGTGAAGGCGCTTCCTCTTTGGCTAAATAAAGCACATGATCGCCTTCCAGCTTCGCAAGCTGAATGGTTTCCCCGATCCGCAGTTTAGTCATGAATGCTTCTTGATGGAACAAAGAGATAAGATCGAATTGCCGGAAGTACGTGCTGCCGATCAATCCGAAGAAAGAGCTTAGGGCATAGGTATCCCCTTTATCTTTGGCGATCCATCGCAGCTCCTCCATCGTATGAAGCAGGGAAAACATCGAGCTCTTATTGATGCCGAGCTGCTTGGAGAGATCGATCAGCTTGAGCTGATGCGGATGCTCAGCTATTAATTCAATAACACGAGTTGCCTTATCCAAAGCCGGAACCCAATATTTCTTCTCCATTGCTCCTCCAATGCAATTTGGTTTACTATAATAAACCAGGTTTATAATTTATATGATTTCATCATATCACCGGATTTTTTGGTGGTCAATCATCAAATCAATCACTCAAAAAAAAGATCCCGCCTTGCAGTGTAGACAAGGCGGGATCTGATTGATATCAATTACCGGGCGTTCGGGAATATACGTTGGATCATCTCGTTAAACTGTTGGAAAAAACCAGAGATCGGCTTTCCTTGTCCTACATCTGCCACGTACTGATTGACACGGTCAAAAAATTCCGGATTGGTCGATACATATACTTTTTGGATGCTTGGATCGGTGGCCCGGACTTTATCAGCAATTTCTTTTTCCAGCTCCGGAGTAATGTCGCCTTGATTGGCACCCATACGGTCTGCATCAACAGCCGCTGCTACATAGGCATTCCGTCTTGTGATCAATACATTTGCTTGTTTTACACCTTTTATGCGCACGATCTTTTCTGCTGCTTTATCAGCTATTTCAACACGATCGCCGGTATTATCATTATCCCTGCGCGGTTGATTTTGAATCTGCTGCATTCGGGTACCTTGCTGTTGGACATTATTTGTGCCATTTGTACCGTTAGTGTCATTGTTGTCATTCGGGTTGTTGTTCATGCAGCCTGCGGCAAAAACTGAAATCGCGATCAGCATTAAAACAGCCAACCATTTATGTTTTTGATTTAACACATTATTCACCCCTTCTTATGATCTTCTGTTATTATGCTTTCTAGCGGCTCTGTTCATTCATTATCCTTTCGGCTTGACAAACAGTGATGCCATAAAAGAAAAGATGATTGCGGCGGAGATACCGGCGCTGGTCACTTTGAATATACCGGTAATAATGCCAATACCGCCGCTGCTTTTCAACTCCTCCAATGCACCGTGCACCAAGGCATTGCCAAAACTGGTTATCGGCACGCTTGCTCCTGCGCCCGCAAATTGAATGAATGGATCGTACAGTCCTAATCCGTCCGCGATTGCTCCGGCGACAACGAGCAATGTCATCGTATGAGCCGGATCCAGCTTGAATACATCAAAACAGATTTGTCCGATTACACAGATGGCTCCACCTATAACAAACGCCCAAAAATAAATCATGTGTTTTCCACCCCGCTCTCGATCGATACAGCGTGCGCGATGCAGGGAATGCTTTCTCCTTGCTGATAAGACAGTGGCGATAACAGCGCTCCTGTCGCCACCACTAATATTCGGTTCAGTTCACGATTCCGCAGTTTTTTAAGTAAATGGCCATAGGTTACGACGGCTGAGCATGCACACCCGCTCGCTCCGGCTTGCACCATTTGCTTCTCGTAATCATAGATCATCATACCGCAATCCTTATAGACCGTCTGCTGCATCGGAATGTGATGCTTTTTGAATAAATCGTTAGCAATTTCATAGCCTACCTTGGATAGATCTCCCGTCACAATCAGGTCATAGTGCCCGGGTTCAATCCGAAAATCACGGAAATGAGCCTGAATCGTATCTACCGCTGCGGGTGCCATCGCAGCCCCCATGTTAAAAGGATCCGTCATGCCCATGTCGATAATCCTTCCGATTGTCGCCGAAGTGACATAGGGTCCTTCCCCTTTCTGTGCAATAACACTGGCACCTGCCCCGGTAACGGTAAATTGCGCGGTAGGAGGCTTCTGTGAGCCATATTCCGTGGGATAGCGAAATTGCTTTTCTACAGAAGCATTATGGCTGGACGCACTGGACAACGCATATTTCGCCGAACGCGAATTGACAAGATTAGCGGCGATTGCCAAGCTTTCCATTGAAGTAGAGCATGCCCCGAATATCCCGATATAAGGAATCGCCAGCGTCCTGGCGGCAAAGCTGCTGCTGATGATTTGATTCATCAGATCGCCGCCGACAAAAAAATTAATCTGCTCTTTTGTCAATCCGGCATTTTCGACGGCCAGCTTAGTCGCTTCCTCCATGAGTGTCCGCTCCGCTTTTTCCCAGCTGTCCTGCCCCATTCTTAAATCACCGTGAATGATGTCAAAATCGTTGGCTAACGGACCTTGCCCTTCAAACGGGCCCACCACGGTCGCTTCTGCAAGAATGGTTGGCTTATTCTCAAACAGCCAGCTTTGATGACCTTTCAGCATGCTCAAGAACCCCCTACGGCTGCCGGATTAAAGATCCAATGAAGAATACCGACAATAAAAGCCGCGACGGTACCGAAAACAATGACCGGGCCGGCAAGCTTGAACATTTTCCCGCCGACGCCCAGCACATAGCCTTCACTGCGGTGCTCCAGCGCTGCCGAAGCCATCGAGTTCGCGAACCCGGTCACCGGAACCGCAGAGCCCGCTCCTGCCCACTGCGCGATTTTATCGTAGACGCCAAGACTCGTGAGTATAACAGAAAGCAGAATCATTACGGCCACGGTGGGGTCACTTGCTTTCTTCTCTGTGAAGCCGGCCCAATGAACAAACATCTCTTGTACCGCTTGACCGATTAAGCAGATCGTACCGCCGGCAATAAAAGCCCTGAAGCAATTTTTAACAACCGGCCGGGCCGGCTCCCTTTTTTTGGCTAGCTCCTGATATTCCTGCTGGACCGGCGTCAGTTTTTTCTTTTTTTTGTTTGCCATGATCATTTCCTCCAATTAGCGGTGTAAGATCGGTTTAACGTCCGAAATCACATTCTGCAATTGCTTCGCGCATTGTTCGTACATTTCTTTGGCCTGTTTACTCTCAGTTGCCAGGCCGAACATTTCCAGGTCCGCTTCACATTTTTTCAATGTGGCATATAATGCAGCTTTTTTTTGAGGTACAGGCACTTTAATCTGATCATCAAACAGATCGACAAATAATTGTCCATAAGAGTCGACTTGACCCACAAACACATTGTCGACGGAAACACCTAACTTCTCCAATTCCGTATTCAACCATGCCCGGTTTAATCCGATGGTTGCGAGCGGTTCATCCATAATCTTGCCATCCAAAATGACCGCTTGAGGTTCTTGTTCAGGTCCGACTTTAATGCCTAGATGCTTTGGGGTCATCGGTTGGTTTTCTCTTCTGAGCAGCACATTCACTTCACCGCTTGGTTCGATCACCGCGAATTCAACATCGGCCACCTTAAAAATATTTTTACTGCGCAGTTGTTCCAACAGCTCTTCATTGGTTAGACGTTCTTTTTTCAAATTATCTTCCATTATTTTTCCGTCTTTGATTAGCGTCGTTGTTGTGCCGTCAATCAAATTTCGCATCGTTTTACTTTTGAGCTGCAGCAATTCAATTCCTAAGGAAACGCCGACCCAAACAATAAGCGATACAATACCCAAATACCATGTTGCCTCAAGGTCCAATGAGATATATGCGGCCAAGCTGCCGATCGTAATTCCCGTAATATACTCAAACAAGGATAACTGGGAAATTTGCCGTTTCCCCAAAAGCTTCGTCATAAAAAAAAGGATGACCACGGACAACAACGTACGCAGTGCCACTTCAAGCCATGCCTGCACAATTTGATTCCTCCTTTGATCAAGAATCGAGAACACTTATTCACATTCCAAATTATTTGTCAAAATCGAGCAGATCAACCGAACAATCATTACCCTGAACAGGGAAAAGCAGGAGTGCGGCATGCATGTATAATTACGCCTGAAATGAGTTATATTACTGTTCGTTAACAGGGAAGGGGGGTGACATCGATGACAATCGGATCTGACGTTAAAACATGCGTCGCTTCATTGAAAAGCGCGCAGGCCAGCCTTGAACAATTTGCTCTGGGCACTCAAAATCAAGAGGCAAAAACACTCTTCACTAACGCGGCTCAGCAAACACAACAAATCGTGGATCAAGTGCAAAACCGTGTTACACAATTGGAGAATGAAGAACCCCAATATAAAGGTTTCTAAGCGGAATTCCTTTGTTGTAACTGATCCTTAAAAAGGGTTGTCCCCTAGGTCTAATTAGACCTTCTGGGACAACCCCCTATAAAAAGTTCCGCTAAATCCATTTTTCATACTGTTCTTTGACTCTATAAATCGTTTATAATATGTCATATTATGTCGATTAAGGCGGTAGCAACTTGAACAATGGAATAACGAATGAAGAACTCTCCCTGCTGCTTTCTGGAGAAAATCATGCTAGTCAGGAAGCCGGTTCTTTTTTGCCCAGATCGAAAAAGAAAAGAAAGCGGAGCAGACAGGGCCGGCTTTACCGATTAATACGCAAATTGAAATTCACCTGAACCCACCAACACCCGCACGCCTGTATCCATATCCGTCACGGACGAAATGCCGGCAGCCTCTGAAAGCTTTATGCCATTTTCGGTCACTGCTTCCAAAGCTGCGCCAGGCAGATGAATTTCCGCCGTCGTATTCGGCGGAATCTTCACTTCAATCCGCATTCTCCCATCATCCGATTTTTCCCAGCGGCTGCGAACTAACCCGTAAAGCGTCTGGAGTTGTCCCTGCGCCCAGTCCAATCCGTCCCCGGGCTGCGGCCTAATCCGAATCCGCTTATATCCCGGCTCATGATCATCCGTATCAATCCCCGCCACAGAGCGGTACAGCCAATCGCCGATTGCGCCATACGCATAGTGATTGAAGGAGTTCATGTCTTTGCTCCAGAAGCTGCCGTCCTCCTTGATGCCGTCCCAATGCTCCCAGATCGTCGTTGCGCCCTTTGTGACCTGATACAGCCAGGAAGGATAATCCTGCTGGAACAGCAGCTTATAAGCCGCTTCATTGTTTCCGTTATCGCTCAATACATGATTCAAATAAGGTGTGCCCACAAAGCCTGTCGTCAAATGAAATTTGCTCTCCTCAAGCAGCTCCATCAATTTACGAACCGCCCTTTCCTTGGCCGGTCCCTCCAACAGGCCGAACATCAACGCGAGTACCTGCCCGGTCTGGGTAGCTACCGATAGACGGCCTGATGGCGTTACAAATTCATCGGTAAAGGCCCTAAGTATGTTTGAGTAAAGCGCTGCGAAAGCTTTCTCATCCTCCGTATTACCCAACACGGCAGCCGTTTTCTGCATCAGCGAAACCGAGTAGGCGTAGAACGCTGTCGCAATATAATCCCGGTCTGTCGCGCCAATGTAACTATCCGGCTTCGAATCCAGAGCCAGCCAATCGCCAAAGTGAAAGCCGGTGTTCCAAAGGTATTCGTGTTCACCTTGCCCGCGGATATAGTCCACCCATGCCTTCATGCTGTCATACTGCTCTTCCAAAATTCGTTTATCCCCGTAACAGAGATAGATTGTCCATGGACAGATGACCGCGGCGTCTCCCCAGGCGGCAGAGTTAAAGGGCGGTCCAAACAAGCCATTGCCCTCCGTTCCTAAAACATTGGGCACGACAAACGGCACGCCTCCGTCCGCGGCTTGATCCGCCTTTAAATCCCGCAGCCATTTGGTAAAGAATGGCGTAATATTCGCCAGATACGAAGCAGTGCGGATGAACATCTGCGCGTCACCCGTCCAGCCAAGCCGTTCATCCCGCTGCGGACAATCGGTCGGGACATCGAGGAAATTGCCTTTCAGCCCCCACACGATATTATGCTGCAGTTGGTTGATTAGCGGATTGGAGCACTGGAAATCGCCTGTCGGCTCCATATCCGAATGCAGCACGATTCCCGTAAAATCATCGAGCCGGACCGGTTCCTCGAATCCGGTCAGCCGGATATAACGAAATCCCTGGAATGTAAAATGCGGCTCAAAGGTCTCGCTCTCCCCGCCTTTTAATACATATCGAATCAATTGCTTCGCAGCGCGCAGATTATCCGTATAGAAGTTGCCTTCCCCATCGAGTATTTCGGCATGCCGGATCTGGACTTCTTGTCCCGCTTCGCCCTTCACGGTGAAGCGGATCCAGCCGACCATGTTCTGCCCCATATCAATGACCGTTTCGCCTGCCGGCGTTTCGATCAGCTGGATCGGTTTAATCTCTTCTATTTTCCTAACTGGAACGTTTTCCTGCGCGATGAGGATTGCTTTGGTATGCGAAAGGATCACTACAGGCTGCCAGCCGCTGTCGTCAAAGCCTTCTGCGCTCCAACCCGGCTGTTCCAAACGCGCGTCATAGGTTTCGCCGTGATAAATTTCCGACATGAGGATCGGACTGCCGGACACTTTCCAGCCGTCATCCGATATGACGGTGATTTCCCTGCTGTCTTCCAAAGTGATGTGAAGTTGAAAAAGTAAGGCAAGTCGGTCACCGTACAGATCTTTGCTGCCTGCCCATGCCAGATTTCCTTTGTACCATCCATTCCCGAGCATAGCCCCGATTACATTCCCGCCCTGCCGCAGCAGGCCGGTTACATCGTAGGTTTGATATTGAAGCCGATGCTTATAGCTGGTCCATCCCGGGGCAAAATAGGCGTCTCCGATCTTCACGCCGTTCATTTCCAGTTCATATAAGCCCAATGCCGATGCATAGACGCGCGCAGACTTGATCTTGCCGTCTAATTCGAAGCTGCGGCGCAGCATTGGGCACTGCTCGGAGTTCTCCGGCAGCAAGCTTGCCGGGGCGCCGATCCAAACGGCCTGCCATTCGTCCGCTTTCAACAGTCCCATTTCCCAAAAAGCCGTCTCGGACCACTCCGAGCACTCTCCATGCTGGTTCCAGGCTTGAACACGGTAATAGTATCTTTGGCGCGACTCCATCTTTAACCCGGTTAATTGAATATGAACCGATTGATCCGACAACACTTGCCCGGAATCCCAAAGCTTTTCTTGAAACCGGTCGTCCCCGGCCACTTCAATCCGGTATGCGGTCTGGGCAGAAGCCCTTTCATCCGACTCCATCCGCCAGCTGATTCGCGGCTGCAGCACATCGATCCCCACGGGATTCTCAAGGTATTCACAGCGAAGTCCGGTTATTGTAAACATGCCATTTCTCCTCTCTTATCCAACTATCCCTTTACCGCTCCTGCCGTCATGCCGGCAACAATCTTTTTATTGAAGAAAATAAACAGAATGAGCGGCGGAATGGAAATTAATACGATATCAGCAAATAACAGATTCCATGAAGTCGTAAATCGGCTCATAAAATTGTAAAGCGTAAGCTGTACGGTTGCATTATTGGCGCCGGGGAAAAAATACAAAGGGTTGACGAAATCATTAAAAATGTTAATGGCTTGCAAAATTATGATGGTTGAGGTCACAGGCTTGAGCAGCGGAAAAATAATACTGAAAAACAGCCTGACACCGCCGCACCCATCGATAAACGCGCTCTCGTCAATTTCACGCGGCAGCGTGGACATGAAAGCTTTGTACAGAATTGCCGAAAAAGGAAAGTGAAGCGCAACCTCGATCAGCGTAATTCCTGCCAGCGTTTTGAATAATCCGATGGAATCGAGCACCCAGATTGTCGGTACGATGGCGGGCGGAATCATCAGCCCCGCAAGGACGAGGAAATTAATGGTTGAGGATGCCCTTCCGCCTTCTCTGCGCTGCATCACAAAACCAGCCATCGCGCTAACGAAAATTAGAATAATAATGGACAGGACAGTAAGCAGCGTACTGTTATAGAAGGCCCGAATCAGCATGTTGTCCGCCGTCGTCAACACTTCTTTGTAGTTGTTGAAAATTTCAAATGTCGTCGGCAGGGCCATCGTCATCTCCGCAGCTTCGGCTTGATTTTTGAAGGAGTTGATAATGACGAAATAGAAAGGCACCCAGAATACGACCGTTGTCAACAAGACGGCAAAGAAGCCTGTCACAAATCGTTTCAAACCTGTGCTCATTGGTCCACCTCACTTCTGGTCAGGAACCTATACAGCGGGAACGCAAGCAGCGAAACGCCGATAAAGAGGATGACATTACCCGCCGTCGCAAGGCCGTAAAAGCCCGCTTGGTACTGTTTATATATGATCGAGGCGATCAGGTCGGTGGTGAATCCCGGTCCCCCCTTGGTCATTGCCCATATCAGGTCAAAGGTACGCAAGCCCCCGATAAACGCGAGGATAATAACTGTATTCATCGCCGGCCGGCTAAGCGGGATTGTAATATGCCGGAAGCCGTCATAGGCATTGCCTCCGTCGATTTTTAGCGCCTCATAATACTCCTGGGGGATCGCCGTAATGCCGGCGATAAAGATTACCGTTGCGATCCCGACACCTTTCCACACATCGACGAGCGCTACGGATAAGAGGGCGATTTTGACATTGCCGAGCCAGTCAGGGCCGTTAAGCCCGAGTGCGGCGAGGCTGATATTGATTAACCCTTGAGATGGATGCATCATCGTTGAAAAGGTAATACCAACTGCTATGGTACTTAAAAGTGTCGGAAAGAAGATAACCGACCGGAGGTAGCTTTTGAATATAATGCTGGAGGTCAGCAAGGTACCGAGAAGCAGGCCAAGCAAAACCTTTAGGCCGCAAGTTACGACAGCGAAAATAAGCGTATTGCGGAAGCCGATGCTGAGCGCGGTCTCCGAAAAGAACGTAATATAGTTATCAAATCCGATAAAATCCCAATCCGTAAGTGTCCATCTCGTCATACTGAAAAAGAAAGACAGCACCGTCGGCAGCAGAAAAAATACAAAATAAATAATCGCAGCCGGCAGCAGAAACACATATGAGTATCTCCTCTTGGTCATTGTGGACATCGTGTTCTCTCTCCTCCCTCTTCTGAAAATAAGGCCCTGCATCTGATTGCAGGGCCTTATTCAATCTTACCAACCCGGAAGATTCAATTGGTGAGCCTGCTTCTCTACGTCCTTATCATAGTTTTCTGCGCCTTCCATTGCGCTACTAATGCCGCTTCCTACAGCCACTGTAATATTTTCCAGGTTGGGGCCCTTTACAGGGGAGAGAAATTCAAGTGCCGGAGCAGTCCTTCCTTCGTCAAAATAAACCTGCATCTCTTTTACGCCTTCATAAGCGTCGTCGGGAAGCTCTACGCCCTCGATAACATAAGGCCCGGCCGCGTTAAACTTGGAAGTTAATACTTCCTGCCCTTCAGGAGAGACGAAATACTCCACCCATCTTTTCGCAGCCTCTACATTTTTACCTTCTTTATTGATGTAAATCGCGCTAGGCATCCATACGGTAAGTCCATTCCTATCGGCGCTGTCACTTGGCTGTGCGAATACGCCAATGTCATTGACCTGTTCCGGATAATTTTGATTGATCGCATCGAGAGCGGATGTCAGCATCGGATAATGGACGCCGGTGCCTTCAGCCAACATTTTCAGTCCTACGTCGTATGTCGTAGCAAGAAAATCCTTATTCATGAAGCCAGCCTTGAACACTTCCTCAATTTTCTCAAATCCTCGGAGTGCGGCTGGCGTTGTCGCGTATTTGGCTTTATTGGCCGTATAATCCTCTGCGAAGGCTGGAACTTGGGAGTGTACGTTATAGAAATCCGCCAGCACGAACAGCTGTGAGGTCCAGGTATCCTTGTAGGTGCCGATTACCGCAGTTTTGCCGGCAGCATGGATTTTCTCATTATTCGCCATGAACTCCGCCCATGTTTTCGGAACGGATAAGCCCAGCTCAGCGTATACTTTTTTGTTGTATAGAATGGCTCCCGCATTGGATGATCCAAACGGAACACCGAATACTTTCCCATTGGCGCTTACCGTTGATTTAAAGGAATCCATAACGGTCGCCATGTACGGTTCATTTGTGAGGTCAACGAAGTTCTGCTCCGGATTGATCGCTTGCAGAAGGGAACCTGAGTTATACACGAGCAAATCGGCCATATCCCCCGTCGCCAAACGCGTCTTGACCAGATTATCGCCCTCTGTGCCATCAGGCTTGATATCGAATTCAATCGTGATGTTCAGCTTATCCTCAGCTTCAGCCGCTACATGCCGGAGTGCTTCGAGTGCAGTGCCCGTATTGCCGACCATCAGTGTGACTTTCGTCTTTTCCGCCGTATTGGTTGGGGTTTGAGCGCCTGGGTCTGCCGCATTGTTTGTGGTCGCCGGTGCATTGTTGCCTCCGCAGGCTGCAAGCAAAGTAATGATCAACAGGATACAAGCTGTGGAGATCAGTTTGCTTCTTGTTTTTCTCATTCTAAAACATCCTCCCTTTTTCACTCATCAAAGTTTTGAATGCGTTTACATCTTTAGTTTAAGGTGTTTGATTACGCCTGAATACCTGCGCCTTTGACTTTTTTAGGGGGGGAATTTTTCTTTTTACAGAAAAACATTCACTAAGGACGGCCATTTATCCGTTTCACATAACTGTTAGGCGGCTCGCCTACTATTTTTTTGAAAACATGACGGAAATGCTTCGGATCCTCGTAACCGACAAGGCTGCCGACATCAGACATTCGATCGACCCCGTCTATCAGCAACTCCTTCGCCTTGCCTATACGATAGCGAATCAAATAATCAGAGAACGTATACCCCGTTTGCGACTTGAAGAGCCTGGACAAATATCCCAAGCTGACATGGTTGTCTGCGGCGAACTGCTGTAAGGAAATATCGTACTGATAATTCGTGTGGATCCAATTCAAGATAACGGGAATAAGGCCTTTAGGCTTCATATCCTTCGCTTCATGCCCGCTAAATACATCTACTATTTTGTCGCCCAGCCATTTCGCCAATTCGCTGAACGTGGTGATTTCATCCAACAAATGAATATCTTCTTGCAATTTATTGATATTGATGTCTCTTTTTTCCGAGGATTGAAGATTATATTTTAAAGAGTAAAACAGATCGTTAATAAACAGCATCAGCTGTCTCTTTGTGATCTCCTTCATTTGAAGCTCCAGCAATATTTTATCGATCGCCTCTTTTCCTTTCAGGATATCGCCTTTTTTATATAACATTTCCAGCACTCTGACCTTATCCCATATTCCGCTGAGATCCACGTCCCGGCTGCTCATCTCCGGATAGATCCATGTGGAATTGCCTAATAGCATATGTTCCTCGATTTGTTTGTTTAAGAAGTCAAAGCAAGTATGCATCCGTTCTTTTTCTTTTTTGAAAACATAACTGAGATGTACATGGAGACGATGATGGTTCAATTGCTGATAGAATGAACGAAGATTAGATATGATGGCGCTTCGATGTAAGTCATCGGTCATCGGCAGCAAAAGGACCTTGCGCTGTGAATCGATATCGACGCACACCACCTCGCTCTCCTTACCCGCCCTGTAAGTGAATTGCTTCTTAATCCCGCTCTCGACAATATATGTGTCTTTCCAGCTTTTCTTCGTGGCCCAGTTTTCCAGCAGGAGTAAGGCAATGCAATACTTGCGATGGTAGATCGAGACCGTATGCTCATCCTCGTTCATGGCACAATCGAACATCATTTGTGTAATCGACCACTTCAACCGTTCTTCTTTTTGCTTGTCATCGCTTTTTATGCCTTCGAGGGACTTGTCAATCGTTTGGTAAAGGACGTTCTTTTTTACAGGCTTGAGCAAATAGTCGATAACCCCGATCTTCACCCCTTTTTGCGCATATTCAAACTGATCGTGCACGCTCAAAATAATGCCTTTAACCGTCTGGTCGATCCGGTTCAATCGGCTGATCAGCTCCAAGCCGTCCATGCCCGGCATATTAATATCGGTTAATACCAGCTGCGGCTTGGTGTGGCTTGCGGCGGCTAACGCATCCTCGCCATTTTCGAAAGCATAAATTTGATGCTCCGGTTCATAAATCTTAAATAACTCTACCAATTCAGCCAAAGCCCACCGCTCATCCTCCACGAGAAAAATATTCATGTGCAGCCTTCCCTTCCTCATTTTCATGTGTAAGGTATGGAAAATTCAGTTTTACCGTCGTTCCTGCGCCTGGCTGACTCACGACTTCAATCCCGTGATTTTCACCATACAGCAGTTGAATGCGCTGCCCGATGTTACGCAGCCCGATGCCGCGTGTTTCATCCTGAAGCTCCTTCATCCGATTCGGGGCCCGGAGCGAATGCTGCAGCAGGAACAGCTGCTCATCATCCATTCCCTTGCCGTTATCCGCAACCTCAATGGTTAGAATCCCATTCACCTTCCGTGCCGACACATCGATATAACCTCCGGATTTTACTTTGCCAAGGCCGTGTATAATCGCATTTTCAATCAGCGGCTGGATTGTTAATTTTAATACCGAGGCTTGGAGCAGCTCCTCGGGAATATCGCATCGCAGCTCGAACCGGTTGCTGAATCGGTGCTGCTGAATGTTCATGTAGTTGTGGATATGGTCCATTTCTTGCCTTAGCGGCACCGGATGCTGCAAATTGTGCATGCTGTATTGAAATAATTCCGCCAGCGATTCTGACATTTCCGCTACCTCTTCAATGCCCCGGATGCGGCTGATTGACTTCATAATATTCAAGGTGTTGTATAAAAAATGCGGATTGATCTGCGCCTGCAAAGCCGACAATTGAGCATTTTTCTCTGCCAGTTTGGACTCATAAACCTCGCTGATCAAGCGGGAGATACTGTCCAGCATATTGTTATAGATCCGGCTTAACCGGCCGATTTCATTGTTTCCTTCAAATGTCATACGTTGGCTGAAATCGCCCTGCTCCACCCGGTTCATTTTCTTCATCATATAGCGCAGCGGAAGGGTAATATGGTGGGATAAAACATAAGAAACCACAGCTATGATCAGCGTGGCGAGGAGCCCGACGATAATGAGGATGTATTGCGATCTTTTTTGCTCTGATAAAATAAAATCATTTGGAATAAGAATCATGGTATTCCAGCCGGAATAACTTGATTTTTCATAGGTATAGAGATACTGCTTGCCGTTCCAGATCATATCTCCATAGCGATGATCCCGCTGCAAAATCGAAGTGTCCATATCGATGCTTGTACGGCCGGTCAGTTCATGTTTGTTATCGTACACGATATGCCCTTCGTCCGTAATAATAAACACCCGCATATTTTTCTCCATTTCGTTGGTGTCTGAAGGAACCAGCATATTATCGATGACATCGGCATTAATATTGATCTTCATGTATCCCATTACATTGCGTGAAGGTACACGATTAATATTGCGCACGAAGGGAATCACATGGACTTGCGTTCCCCCGATCGCATTTTCTTTGGCGGTAGGCACCAGGAAGAATGTATTTTCATAGATTTTCGGGTTGTTTTCAAACCAAGTTTCATTCTGTAATGAATTATTTAACAGCTGGTTTTGTCCTTTGGAAACGTAGTAGACATCCCCATCCAAAGTGAAGATCGCGATACTTTCTACGTGGGGCCTTGAGTGGGCATGATTAAAAAGCCGCGAATTAATGGAAATTTCAATGCGGTTATTTTCAACGGGATCGAACGTTTCATAATGCGCGAGCAGGTTGCTCTGAATAACGGGGTCGCCAAAGATCGATATGGACAGCTTCTCAATCTCCTGCATATACAATTCAAACGTTCTGCTGAACTGCTTGGTTATCATTTCTGACAGCGAGTACGTCTGGTTTTTGATGTCATTAACATTTTTATAATAGAAAATAAGACAGGTTAACAGGATAATAAATAACGAGACCGCCGAAAACGTAACAAACATTTTTGTTTTTAACATCAGATCATTCCAGCGCCGCATGCCCAATCCACTCTCTTCAAAAGGGTTTATGTCCTGCGCACGAGCTTGCTTCCACCGAGCAGTTGACGGCGGGTCCATTCATTGCCTGCAAGCGCATCACCGTCCTTCGTCAGCTGCTCGTATAATTTACGCCTCAGCTCAGTCAGTATCCCGCTGCCGTCCGATTCTGTGATCCGGTTGGCCAGCTCTGCCGGATCGGCCAGCAAATCGTATAATTCATCGGTATCGGTAGGATTCCACACATATTTCCATTGCTCCGTACGTATCATGCGCTGCGTATATAATCCGAACTGCTGTCCGTTATAGGTCGAAACGATGAAATCCCGCCATGGTATCGTGCCTTGATGCTCTGAGAGGAGCGGCACCAGCGATGTTCCCTGCAGATTTCCCGGGTCATCAGCCTCCAGTCCAAGCAGCTCTAGCAAGGTGGGCGCAAAATCAAGAAAATTATACACGAACCGGCTGCATACGATCCCTTCCTGCCGGCGGTCAGGCAGCCGAATGATCAGCGGTACGCGCACCACATCGTCGTATAGGATATAATGTTTGTCCATCATCCGATGGGAGCCGCACATGTCGCCGTGGTCGGCCGTGAAGATGACGATCGTATTTTTTGCCGCATCGAGTTTATCAAGCGCCGTAAGAACACGGCCGATCGCCTCATCCATTTGGCTGATGATGCCGTAATATCTGGCAGCGATAGGGGCCCAATCTTCCCATGTGAATTGCTCAATCCCCCAGCTGTATAGCTGCTGCTGCTGAATGTAGGGCTTGCCCGCGAAGGTTTCGGAGAATCCGTCCCACTGTGGTATGGCGGCCGGATCGTACATCATTGCGAATCGTCCCGATGGCCGGCAGGGCAAGTGCGGCTCCGGGAAATGAAGGGCCAAATGCCATGGGCCGCCTCCGGATTGCAGCCGCTCAAGCGTTTCAATCGCCTGCTTTGCGAACCAGTGCGTTTGCGCGTCCTCGACCGGAATCGGATTCACTTCACCGAAAAATCCGTTGGTATAGCTTACTTCTGGATAAAGATTCTTCCTATAATTCCGGTAATCTGATTCACTCACGTATGTCTGATAGCCGAATGCAGTAGGATCAAACACCGGATTTACGCCCCACTTCCCAAGGAAAGCTGACATATAACCGCTGTTTGCAAGCGTTTTGGTCCATGCATATGCATCCGGCTGGAGCGAAGCCACAGGCAGCGCGCCGTTATAATTCCACAGGGCGCCAAACATCTCCGACCTTCTCCCGTTCAAAAGGGACTGCCTGGCTGGACCGCATACCGGAATATTGGAGTAGGCATGAGAGAATGCAACGCTTTGCGACGCCAGAAGATCCAGATTCGGCGTGCGAACGGGATACTTGCCGCTGTACCCGACACAATCGTAACGAAGCTGGTCAGCCGTGATCAAAAGTACATTGGGTAATTCTGCTTTCATACCGGGGCGTCCTCCTTAGCACTGCGCAGCACTTGAAGCTCTAATCCAGTGCGGTATTGGCTGGGTGAGCAGCCGACGTGCCGGACAAACAGCCTGCTGAAGAACGACGGGTCATCATACCCGACCATAGTCGCAACAACGATGACCTTTTCATCCGATTCAAGCAGCAAATGTTTCGCCCTTTCGATGCGAATCTCATGCAGCACATCGATCACGCTTCGGCTGAACTCCTCCCTTATGAGACGGTTTAAATGGCGGGTACTGACATTAAACAAGCCGGCGAGCGATTGCAGAGTGATCTTCTTGTCATAGTTGCGTTCCAGATAACCGTAGATGCGCTTGGCGGTCATCTCACGCTCCAATTGGCGCGGGGAGAGGTAAATTCGCTGTTTTTGCATTAAGGTGTAATAACGGGAAAGCAGTACGAGTAACTCGATCATCTGCAGCCTGATCAGCGTCGTATGGCCCAGACCGCGTAAACCGATTTCCCGGATCATGCTTTCAAGCAGTGTAAGGACAGCTGCTGCATCCTGTCCATGCAGATTAAGGTGGTGGTTGAAACGAACGTCATGCTTCAGAAAAGGGTGGACGTAAAAATAGTCCATTGAACCCGTAATCTCCAGCTCGCTCAGCAGAGCGTCGGGGATGAAAGAGGGCATAAACAAACAATTGATAATTTCCATTTGTTCGCCCGGGGTTACGGAATAAGCATGCGTTTCCCCGGGATTAATGATAAATACATCTCCGGCATCAATATCGTACTCGGTACCTTGAAAGATATGGACACCCTTGCCGCGCGCCACATACACGAGCTCGACAAACTCATGGCCATGCTCGGCAATCGAGCCCTGCTCCGTCCGTGTAATCCAGAAAGGAAATTCTTCTTTCATGTAGCGATTGCTGCCCAAAATATCCTGCATGCGTCCATCCCCTCTGCAAAAGACTCTGATCGTACGATCGTAAGCTTTACCTCTCAATGAACGGTTTGTACGGCTCTGTCGAATCGTTCGCGGCGCGGATCCTTCTTCCAATCTTCCCAGGTCAGTCCTGCAGAAGCCAGTATTTGATTGATCCGCTTGCGGAAAGGAAGGCCCGCCTCCTCAAGCTGTATCTCCATCGGATCCTTGCGGCCGGCCAGTTTACAGGCAACCCATTGCTCCAATTGGTGTTCCAGCTGATCGGCCAGCTCATGCTGCACAACCGCCAGGTTCTTCGTTTCCTCTGGATCGGTGATGGTGTCATAAAGCTCCCTGGGCGGACGGGTGAACGGGCCTGAATCATAAGTGCGGATAAATTTGTAACGGTCCGTCCGAATCCCCCTCGCCGCCTGCCAAGCGCATTCGCTGAGATAGACGGTATCGTGAGTCCCTTCCTTTTCCCCTTTGATCGCCGGCCACAGGCTTCGCCCGTCAAGCCCGGACGGATCCTCAAGCTTGGCCAGGTCGATTCCTTGGGGCGCCTCGCTGCGGATCGCCTCCAATATCGTCGGCAGCAGATCAACCTGCTGAACAAGCCCCGATACGCGCCGTCCAGCCGGAATCCGGCCGGGCCAACGCATGATGACGGGTACATGGACGGTAGGTTCGTACAATCCGCAATGATCCCAATAAATATCATGCTCCATTAAGCTCTCGCCATGGTCACCGAACAGAATGATTAACGTATCATCTTGGATGCCCAGTGCATTCAAATGATCGTCCAGCTCCTTCAGCCGATCATCCAGGTAACGAATCTCCGCATCATAGAGCGCATTGTAGTACGCGCCGTCTGTAACCGGGCCGACGAGGTCATAATGATGATGTTTAAAGAAGGGATATGCCATATGATTATAGGCCTTCTCCATGCTTTTGTTCGCCGGATCATACGGATCACGGCCGCTTTCATAGAAATCGGGGATGTAGGATTCGGGCGGCAAATATGGCGTATGGGCGTCCCAATAATGAAGGAATAAAAAGAAATCTTCCTCCTTGTGCTGCTCGATCCAAGGCATTGCGAGCCCGTTAACGGTTTTCCCGTCGATCCAGCGGTTGCCTCCGACGCTGTTCATGTAATACCGGTATCCTCTGGCAAACCACTCTTTAAGCTGATACAAATTATCCACAGCCGACGTCGTAAATCCTGCGGACCGCAGCATATTGGGCAGCCATGCGGTTGTTTTGGGCAGATGAGTCAGGTCCGAGCCATGCGACACGACCCCGGTCGTCAGGCCGACCTTGCCGGTAAAAATGCCGGTGTGCGCCACTTCGGTAGGAATGTCTGCAGCATATGCGCGTTCGAACAATACACCCTGGCTGGCAATACGGTCCAGATGCGGACTTGTCGGTTTTCCGTAGCCATACCCGCTTAACCGGGAGGCGCGGAGCGTATCCAGCGAGATCAGAATGATCTTCATATCGTATAGTATCCTCCCTGCAGGGCGCATCGGTCAACAGTCCCGTATTTGTCCAGCCATGACAAAATGAAAGCGCAGTTATGCTCTAAAGAAAAGGCTGATGTGTCCACCGTAATTTCAGGATGCAGCGGTTCTTCATATGGGTCTGAAATACCCGTAAAATGTTTTAATTCGCCGCGCCGCGCTTTGGCATACAGACCTTTAACATCCCGGCGCTCGCATTCCTGGAGCGGACATTTCACATAGATCTCCACAAAGCCGGGAATCTCTTGACGGGCGAATGCCCTCATTTCTTGGTATGGCGTAATGGCCGATACGATAACATCCACACCGTTGCGCGAAAGCAGCTTGGAAACCCACGCGATTCTGCGAGTATTTTCAAACCTTTCCTCTCTGCTGAAGCCCAGCCCCTTACAGATCGTCTCCCGCATCACGTCGCCATCAAACAATTCCACGCGCCGGCCTTGGCTGCGGAGCTTCTCTTCCACGCATCTCGCTGTCGTGGTCTTGCCGGCGCCGGATAAGCCTGTAAACCAAAGTACCGATCCCTGCTGTCTGTCCATCTAAATCCCCTCCCGCTTTACCAAGGCTGGCGGTACATCTACAGGGGTTCCGCCAAGCTGGTGTGAACGAATTGCAGCTTCTATTACTTCCTGCGCGGCAAGCGCATCGGCGCCGGAGGCTTCAATGTCTCCTGGCGCAGCACCCGCCTTAATCTGCTCGATGAAACGGTTGATCCGCTGCCCGAACGTATCATTAAATCCTTGCATGCCGCCAAACAACGGATTTCTGATAACTGTTAATTCATTGGCGTGGTGCGGATAGTATGTCATCTGTTCATAGACATTGTCGATCACAAGCCGCCCTTCATGACCGGCTACCTCGCAGTATTCAATCGGGTGACGCATCGACATATCATAACTTCCTGTTAAATGCCCGACCGCTCCGGAGGTGAATTCCATATTCACGGATACGGTCGACCACGAACTTCTGCCCGGCGCCTTCGTCATAAACGACTGTACACGCTTTACATCGCCCGCAAAATAACGCATCACGTCGATGGAATGAGGATGCAGCGCCCGCATATGAAGCCATTCCGTCTCATCCTGCGGATTCTGAATCGTCAGGCGCATATTGAGGAACAACAGTGAACCGAGCTTCCCTTGTGTGACTAATTCCTTTGCCTTATAAGCCATTGGCGTAAATCGATGATTCAAGTTGCAGGCTAACCGGATACCCTTCTCACGGGCAAAAGCAACTAATTGGCGGGCTTCTTCGATCTGATTGGAAATCGGCTTCTCCACGAGCACATCCCTGCCTGCTTCGATCGCTGTCATGGCAGGCTGGAAATGATGGCTGCCCTTCTCCACGCCTGCCGTTGCCACAACGACGACATCAACCGTCTCTTTATCCAGAAGCTCCCGCAGATCCGTATAGAAGGGAACATCATATTCACGTCCGGCCGCGCCGGCCCGCTCCGGCATCAGATCACACACGGCGGCAAGCGCTGTGTCCGGATGCTGCAGATAAGCGCGGCAGTGGATTTTACCGATATTGTTGACACCGACGACTGCGACTTTGATCATTTTGAACCTTCCTTTACCTTTTCCTCAGCTTGAGCGGCTCGTTCATTGAGCAGGGCATTACCCTGATCCTTCGCCTGCAGGGAGCGGGCACCCACAACCGAACCGATATGAAGCGATTCATACGCCTCCTGCGATGAGGTAAAGGTTTTGCCTTTCCCATGCCAGTTCAAGTTCGTATAGATCGGATTGATCCGATCGACCTGCTGCTCGCGCCTTGCAATATGATCATTCATCCGTTTTTGCAGCAATGCCACGACCTCCGGCTCTTGATCGGCCAGGTTCACGTTTTCTTCCGGGTCTTGAATCAGGTTGTACAGCTCCACCTCCGGCTTGAAATGAAAGTCCGGCTCCAGCGCGCAGATCAGCTTCCATTCCGGCGTGCGCCATCCATGCTTGCGCATCCAGGTGCATTCTGTAATGTAGAACTCGCTGATTCGTTTCGTTTCCTTACCGGCCATCTGAGGCGTAAGGCTGCGTCCGTCAAAACCGGATTCACTCTGAATATTTAACAGCTCGAGCACCGTCGGCATAATATCCGAGATCAGCGAGACATCGGATACCCGTTTCCCTGCCGGCACACGGCCCGGAAACTTAATAACGAGCGGAACGACCAGCGTGCAGTCGTACAGTCCATGGTGATCGAAGTAGCAATCGTGCTCATACAGCGTTTCACCGTGGTCGGAGGTGATGACAACAAGTGTTTCTTCTTCGATGCCCAGCGCTTCCAGCTTGGCGAACAGATTTTGGATGCATGCATCCATATAAGCGATTGCGCCATCGTACTGAGCTGTCACATATTCCTGATCGGTAACGCCTTCAGGGATCCATGATTTCAGGAAGTCGGCGAATGGCTTGAAATTATATACCGGTTCCATCGATCGGTTATCCGGCGCCTTCTCATCACTGCCGTAGAACATCCGCTCATACGGCACCGGCGGCAAATATGGCGAATGCGGATCCATGTGCCTGAGAAATAAGAAGAACGGCTCCTCTGAAGCGGCAAGGCGTTCCAGCTCCGGTATCGTTACATCATTTAGATTTTGCGCCTTCGGGGTACGTCCGGTTTCATCGGGAACCCAGGATTCGTAGTCGAGATAAGTTTGAAAGCCGCGCGAGGACGGATTGCCCGTGAATCCGACACAGGTTGTGTTATATCCATTTTTGCCCAACACATCAGCCAGCGTCTGCACATGATCGCCCATCGGGCCCTCGTGCCTAAGCGCCACCACGTCTGTTCCGAACACATCCATGCCCGTCAGCATTGACGCGTAGGCCGGCGTAGTTGGAATGCTCGGGCTGAAATGCTGCTCGAACAGTACGCCCTCAGATGCAACCTTATCCAGATGAGGCGTCGTCAATCGGGAATAACCGTATGCGCTCATATGATCGCGCCGCAAGCTATCGATACCAAAAATAATGACATTCGGTTTTTTTTGTGGCATGTTTTTGTCCTCCTAAACGTTGGTTGTGTTATCGGGCATTCAGCTTTTTCAGGCATGCATTCAGATAACCGTATGACTCTGCCGCAACAATCGAAACTTGGGCAAGCGAATGCTCGGGCTTGGAGCCGATCACTTCCACCACTACCGGACCGTCATAACCGCCATCTACCATCGCTTTGCAATAACCGAACAGATCGATTTCTCCCCGTCCGCACGCTTGCAGCTCGATCGGGCCCGGCCCCTGCTCACGGCCTTTGCAGTCACGGATATGAACGTGTTTCACCCGGCTAAGCACAGCCGGCAGCGCTTCTTCCGCATTTTCTCCCGCTCTGTGAATATGGCTTGGATCCATATCGATCCCGAATGCGGGGAATGGGATGGCTTCCATCGCACGTTGCGTTGTCGGCGTATTATAGATGGCATTGCCCACATGCGCCTTCACGCATAAAGTGATGCCATACGAAGCCGCTCTCTCCGTCATTTTTGCCAATGTATCAATCGATGCTTGCAAATCCTCCTCCACGCCCAGCTTTCCGCCGGGGCCTACATTGACGATCGGGATTCCGATTTCCGCAGCCGCTTCGAATGCCGGCAGCAATCTCTCTTCCTTCAAGGACGCGACCTCTGTAGACAGAAACTCCAGTCCGTTCTCTTGAACGATCGCCTGCAGCTCGCTTTTTTGCTCCTTCCAGCGGCTCAGATCCAAATGCTCGCACATTCCTTGGATGGCGGCGATTTCGACGCCGTCATAACCGCTAAGCGCGATTTGCCTCGCGGCAGTTGCAAAGTCAAATTGACTGAATAAAACGGAATTTACACCTAATTTGATCATTTATAATTGCCTCCTAGAATTTAATTTTTCATGAACAACGGATTACCGTGCAGCGGCGGCAGCCGGTGCGGCCTGACAACTTCTCCTCCGCGCTCATACGACTCCTGAACGGCGTAGGTATACTCCAATACGGCTAGCGCGTCTCTTCCGTTCGCACGCAGTTGATCGAAAGGCACCTGGTTTGATATGTCCTCCAAAAAGGCGTGAAGACGGTTGTTGAAGGTTCTGCTGAAATCATTCGTCCCGAAATCCGTAACCACCGGCTCCGGCTGGACACTGATCGGGGCGATGCCTTTCTCCGCTTTCCAGTACGATACCTTTTCCACGCAATTCTCGATTGTGAACGTCCCTTTGGTGCCCGCCATCTCCAGGCTCCACCAGCCGCCAAGGCCGTATACCGCATCTCCCCTTTGGCTGAGCAAATAACCGACGCCGCCATTAGCGAACTTCACATGAATACTGTTGATCGAGACCATGACATCCCCTGCGCTGCGGCGGAAGCCGGGACGATCGGAAAAGGTTTGGATGTGCGTAATGTCACCGCAGAAATGCCGCATAACGCTGAACGGATGGGTTAGAAACGCTCTCATGTGGAAGTATGGGTGGCCCTTGATTTTTGGAGAGCCCGCAGGCGCGTAATTTGCTTCCCCGCCATTGAAGCCCATCTTCGCAAGACAATAGACCAGCTCTCCGATGTCGCCGCTGTCGATATACTGCTTGGCTTTCTCAGCTGGCGGCGTGAAATAATGGTTAAGATTGCAACCAAGGTAAACCTTTTGCTTCTCAGCGAATGCAACCAGCTCTCTTCCTTCGTGAATATCGTGGGCGAGCGGCTTCTCGATCAGAACATGCTTGCCGTAGCTCATCGCCTCCATCGCGGGTTCATAATGCCAGCTGCCGTTGTCAATTCCACCTGTCGTGACGTCTACAACCTGCAGATCCGGTTCGTTCTCGATCATATCTTTGAGGCTGTAGTAAGCCTTCACTCCGAATTTTTCAGCAGCTACGTCAGCGCGCTCCTTCACCACATCGCACACGCCAACGAGCTGTGCCAGTTCATCTTCCTTATAACAGGCCGCATGATTATTACCGATTCCATTCATTCCGACAATGCCTATTTTAACTGCCATATGTGCGTTTCCGGTTTCCGATGGATCGGAAATCCGGAAACTTCACCTTCCTTTCGTCTCTCGTTATTTGGGATTTCGATTACACTTGCGCGATAGCCGGATCATCCAGCCGGACGCGGCGTCCCTCCCGGGAAGATACATAGCTGGCAAGCACCATACGCAGCGACATCCGCCCTTCCTCGGCCGTTGCAATCGGTTCTCGCTCTCCTCTGATAAATTCAGCCAGCGGCTTAGCCAATCCGCGAATCCGATGCCCATGATGAGGCGGGCTTGCGATATCGTTTGCCGTCCAGGCTTCCGTAGACACATCGAACCGCTTCAGCCCGGCCGCGCCCTCGGGCCGCGGGACATTGCAGCTGGGCACATCCCCGTAATTTTGCACGATTGTACCTCGTTCACAAATGATTTCCGTCGTGTTCTCCGCTGCGGTGCACGTAAAGGAACAGCTCACTTCGGCAATCGGACCTCCGATATACCGGAACAATACAATACCGTTATCGTTTGGGATTTCTGGATGATAAAGCGATTCCAATTCTGCAGTGATACTGTCCGGGGCACCGAGCAGCCAATGGATAAAATCAATCGGATGCGAGGAATCATCCGCCCAGATATCCCGGTTATAAGCGGGATCGACATGCCACGAGTCGACGAACTCATCGTTTAACGCTACTGGCAGCCCATGCCGGCGGCGAACCATGAATACCTGACCAAGCTCGCCGCTCTCCAGCCACGCTTTCATTTGCAGGTTTTGCGCATCTACTCTCATCTGCCAGGCTAATGTAAACGGAACATGATGCTTATGAACAGCCTCTACGATCCGGTCCGCTTCAGCCAACGTGAGCGCCATTGGTTTTTGCAGCACGACGGCTTTGCCCTGCGCCGCAGCGGCTTCAACCAGTTCCGCATGCAGCAAAGTCTCCGAAGCGATCACTACCGCCTGAATATCTTCACAGGCGAGCAGCTCATCGGCACTGGAGTACGCCTTGATCCCATAAGCTTGCCTGGCGGTCTCCAATCGTTTCGCATCATGATCCCAGCCTGCTGTAACCTTGACTCCGTGTTCGAGCTTGCCCCACTCCTCGCAGTATGCATTGACATGTCCGTGCGCAAAACCGAGAATGCCTACGCCTATCGGTTTATCCATCATTTCCTCTCCTCCGCAATTTGGCCCTGCATGGTTTGAAAACGTTTCCTATTTCTATCATAATGAACTCTTTCGCCCGCTTCATGACTGATCGGGACAATCACATTTTCGATCCGGACAAAATGAATATTCTTTTTCCTACTCTTCGGTTACCGGAAACGCCATCGTCGTGAACAGCGCCAATGCCTCCTGAGATGTGTCGAGCCTGCTGTGCTGAACGACAACCGGCACGCTGCTGTCTACTTTAATCGCATAAGGAACTCCCATAGGAACAGAGCTTCCTGTTTCGTCCTTTAATTTGTCCAACCGGATATGATGTGTCCGCTGTGCGCCGCAGGTGGACAAAAATCGATCCATCGGCTCCCTGTCCTCGAAATAAAAGGTTAACCGAATATCAGCACCCTGATCTCCTAAATTCAACACACAAACGGCTTCATGGCTCACTTCTTCTCCCGTACTCTTCGGCTGAAGAAATCCATCCGGTATTATCCAGGTTTTTTTGCCAATCATACGCTCTGCTCCCTTCCGTCGAACAAGAATATACTTCTCGATCTAAGCGTATCGTTTTCCATTGAATTGTTCATTGTCATATGCGACACCTTGCTGTTCGATCGGGACAATTCAGGTTCTCAAAAACAAACAAGGCTTGAGCGGTAAACCCTGCTCAAGCCTTGCCGCGTACTAATCCTGCGTGTTCTTACATTTTAAACTTCCTGATCACATCCTGTAACTCTTCGGCCATTCCCGAAAGAGTTTGGGCGGATGAAGTAATTTCTTCCATAGAGGCTAATTGCTCCTCCGCCGCTGCAGCTACGCTCTGAGCGTTTCCTGCTGCTTCTTGCGATATGACAGACACCATTTCCATCGTATGAACCATGTCCTTCGTACCGTCATTCACCTGTTGTACGATCGCCGCCGCCTCTTGGGATTGAAGAGACACCTCTTCGACCATTTTTAATATTCGTTTAAAGGCATCTCCCGTTTGATTTACCGTTCGAATCCCTTCATTCACGGATCTTTGCCCCATATGCATCGATTCCACCGCTCCGGCGATTTCTTTTTGAATCTGCCCAATGAGCTCCCTGATTCCTTCTGTTGCAGCACCCGATTGTTCCGCCAGCTTCCGGACTTCACCGGCAACGACCGCAAATCCACGTCCATGCTCCCCAGCACGTGCAGCCTCTATAGCCGCATTTAAGGCAAGTAAATTCGTTTGATTGGATATTTCAGTAATTAAACTTACAATTTCGCCGATCTCATTTGATTTTTCTCCAAGAATATTAACCACTTGTGTTGTATTTTGTACTTGCTGCTGTACCTCGTTCATTTGATGAACCGCTTGATTCACAACATCATTCCCAAGAGAGGCTTCATTACTTGCAGCATCCGACAGCCCGGCAACGGATTGTATGGATGCCGATATTGTTTCCAAACCCTGAGAGGTTTCGAGTGCGGTCCGATTAGCAACCGATACCCGTTGGACCTGCTGTTCAGAGCCTGACGAAACCTCCTGGATAGCCAGGGTGATCTGTTCTGTCGCCTTACCCGTCTGGTCGGCGCCGGCCGATAATTGCTCCGCTGAGGCAGTCAACCGATCTGCACTGGAATTGACTTGAGAAATAACCCTCTTCAGGTTTATCACCATGGCATTGAAATGCCCGGTTAATTGGCCTAGCTCATCTCTGCTTTGGATTTTAAGCTCCTCAAGCGTAAGGTCTCCGCTTGCTACCCGTTTTGAGTATTCTGTGATCCGGTTAATCGGCCTTGTGATTCGCCTGACAAAGAATAACATCACTATTATCCCAACGATCACCGAAACCAAAAGGGTAATGGCCATGCTTTCAAGGATGCGGTTCGCCCCGCTATTGTAATCGCTCATATACGAACCGACAACTACAATCCATCCCCAATCCGTTTCCATCTTGGAATAGGTAATTTTGGAGGCCACTTGAGCGGAATTAGGCAAAGGCCAATCATAAATGAGATAGCCGCCGTTATTCCGGCCTAATTTCACTAATTCTTGTCCCAGCATCCGACCGTCTTCTAACACTACGTCCCATAGACTATCCCCTTCTATGTTGGGGTGGGCCAGCAGCATTCCATCCCCGTCAAGAATATAAAAATAACCATGCTCGCCCAAATCGATATCCTTGTTGATGGGACGCTTTCCATCAGAGCCCAATGGCCCTAATATCTTCTCCTTCACGCTTTCCTGCGCTTCCTCCAGCGTGATATTTCCTTTTTCCACTTCTTTATTTAAAAGCTCAATGGTCGATATAACCAGATTTACATCATTCTTCAGTTGAATTTTAGCCGAGTTGTTCATTTCTTCTTTTGCATTCATATAACTTATAACGCCGACTGTAATGCTTGGAATGCAAAGCAGCATAAGGGAAATCATAATTAATTTGGTTGATAAGGACCGGAAAGAGAATGTGATGTGTTTACGCAAATTCATGCAGTTACCCCCAATGTGTTGTTGACGAGCGGTATTTCGATCACAATTGCTTCAGTTCAGCTTCCAAATATGGCTATGAGATCCACAATTTCTTCCTTCGTTAAACCAATTGCCTTCTTGCACGCTTGGTCCCCTTCCGCACCCTCCGCCTCCATACTATTGATAATTTGAAATATACTGGAAAATATAGACACCAACGTTTTGTCCAGCTGGATAAGCTCCCTCTTTGTTCATTGCACTTAGCTTCACAAAGATTTCTTGCGCTGCTCCGCCAAAAAACACTTCCAGCTCAGAAACGATATCTCTAACAGCCTCATACCTTCCAATATCTTCTTTAATTGTAATCGGCATATTTCCCCTTATTTTTTAGAATAAATCTGCAAAGCGAGCTGAAACGACTGTCTCCATATTAAAAGCAGATTGAAATTAAAAAAACCGGTAATTTAAGGGAATATCCTTAAATTACCGGTTTATCGTCAACGGATCATTAGATCTTTTGAATAATCTGCCATATCTCTATGTCTCTTCATTTGATTTGTTACAGAGTACAAATGATATGAATATTACGACATATCCAGCTAAGATGGAATGATTGAAAACAATTGGTAGACAGCTCTCGCTGCCTGTGCTCTGCTTGTTATTCCTTTCGGTTCAAACCGCTGATCAGGCATACCGTGAAGAAGCCCCAATACAGCTGCCGCGCGGACATATTCTCTTGCCCACGGGCTTATTTCCATCTCATCCTTGTAGCTCATACGCTCATTCTCTCCGATCTCACTAAGCTGTTTCCCGGCAGCGGACAAGTATGCCTTCACCAGCATCGCAGCCATCTGTTCCCTGGTCAATGCTTTGTCCGGTTCAAAACGGGTGCTGCTTACCCCGTTAATAATCCCCGCCTCAAAAGCCCTCATAACTTCTTGGGCATACCAAGCGTTTGCCGGTACATCATGAAAGTGAATCCCCTCAGCCTGCTCATCCAGAAGAAGCGTCCTTGCCAAAAGGGAAGCAAACTGTGCCCGGTTTACTTGTACGCCCGGTATAAACTGTGATGCGTTGACACCTGTGATGATTTGCTTGGATGCCAAGGTTTCAATCTCTTTACGGGCCCAATGCCCCTTAATGTCGTCGAAGGTTTTATCAAGCTCAAACACACCATAAGTAGAAAAATGCTTTACATTAGCTTCGATCAAGCCTCCGGTTATTTTGCCCCCTGCATAGACCCAGCTATTTTTAGTCTCTTCAAACAGGAAAATGCCTAGTTTATCCGGATCGTAGCCGGTATTATCAATCAAGAAAGAGATTTTAACAGGCGTGTTGAACCTGGTTATCTTTTTGCCGTCAGCTGATAAGTTAAAGTCATATAATGGCGACCGCCGTTCGCCTTCAAACGTTTTTGCCGGACGGATATCGCTCTCGGTCTTCTTTTGGGCGATAAAGGTAACGTCGGCATCAACTGCTGCTTTTTCTATCGCTCCCGGAGGAAACGAGAGGGTGAAATCGTCCGCTTCAATATTCACGGTCTTCTTGCCCGCCGCAGCAAGCTGGAGCGCCTTTATAGGTAGAATCACATAGACTTGATCAATATCGTCATTAGCTCTCGCATCGATTGTCACTACATTAATTGTGTTATCTTCAATAAGCTTTACCAGTTCATTCTGCTCCGGCCTTACATGAACAACCTTTCCGCGTTCCCCGGAAACGATTTCTTTCTCCGGCGCCGCTGGCGTCGGTGCAGGTACAGGAGTCGGCGTTGGCGTCGGTGCTGGTATTGGTGCCGGAGCTGGTGGCGTCGGTGCCGGGGCAGGGACTGGGACAATCACCTCCCCGCCAGCGCTGCTGTCAGGCATCGCAGAAGCACTCTCTGGGTTAATTATATAGTGGTAATAAGCTTTTTCACTGAACACATGGTTCTTCAATGAGAAAACAGTGAGCACGCCGGACTCCGTGATCGGTATGGAGCCGTTGTATACTCCCGATGTTACGTTGCCACCAACTGCAGCGCTGAACATATAATAAACCTTGGCCCCTTGTGTGTTGTCCGACAAGCTGACCGTTTGTTTGCCGTTATAAACGCCGCTTACAAGATTCGCTACCGGCGTACGCGGTCTGCGGATCAATTCGTAAAACTTGGAACGGATCATACGGTCTCCGTCCAATCGATTAGCACTGTAAATGACAAAATGATAAACATCCTGATCCGGCAGGGTCAATGTCGCTGCACCATCTCCCGCCTGAAGGGGAATATCGCTCTCAGAGATGAGCGTTCTTGTTATTGCACCAAGCGGTTCATCTTCTTTGACACTCCAAGCCTGCAGAGCAGCTCCAGCATCTTGCCCGATAATAGCTCCATACGAATCAACGATGCGAACATCAGCTTTTACCTTACGCTCGCTTGCGAATAAACTCGTGTCCAAATCCATTTGAAGCCTCGGAAATGTGTATGCCCCTTCGCTCCTGATCAGGCCGCTCCCAAAGTATTCAGCCATCGTAGAAGGCTCGAGCCGATATGAATTGTCATTGTAATTCAACCTTGTTAAAGAAATCTCTCTTGCTGTATCCTGAAGGATCTGGCGGATTTCCCCTGCTGTCAATGCTGGATTGCGCGATTTCAGCAGCGCGGCAAAACCCGCAGCGAACGGTGCCGCCTGCGACGTACCGTGCATTACGGCATACCCGTCTCCAATCACATTGGGCTCTTCAAGATAAGTGCTGTAAATGTTAACGCCCGGCGCAGCAATATCCACTTTACCTATGTTGGAAAAATCGGCGATGGTTAGTGAATGATCTGCAAGCTGTGCCAGCGCCCCGACGCTGACCACTTCAGGATAAGCAGCCGGATAATTCGTCAACCCGAAATATCGTCCCGTATCATTGCTTGATTGGAAAAGCTGACCGGGTTCGCTGCCAATCCAATGGTTGCTATCGTTACCGGAAGCCGAAAAAATTAATATACCCTGGGCAGCCGCTCTCTTCACCGCATCATGAACCGCATTGCTACTGGAATAAAAACCCAAACTTAAATTAATAAAGTCCACCTGCTGCTGCATGGCGTATTCTATCCCGGATAGAAGTCCGGCAGTATCCCCTATACCATTATTATTTAATATTTTAACCGGTACAATGGATGTACCTGGTGCGATGCCTGCGTATCCATCCGGATGCTGTGCATTCGCAGCGATAATGCCTGCCACATGCGTACCATGACCGTTATAGTCTTGAGGGGGAGCACTCGGATTACGGGCGATTTCTGAGGTCACAAAATTTTTGCCTGGAAGCAGGTGACCTGCCAGATCGGGATGATCCAGGTCAACTCCGGTATCAAGGACAGCAACCTTTACTCTCTTGTTTTGTTCAGGTGTTGTAAACTCCCGCGCTTGTGCAAGGCCCGTCACCTGCTGTCCCCATGTTTTCATATAAACCGGATCGGAAGGATTAAAATAAACGGATTCTGTAACCACAGTGGAAGTGTAAACCCGGTAGACCGGCTCAGCATAAGCAACTGCAGGATCGGATTCAAGCTGCTCAATCTTTTCTATTACATCCATATTAGGAGAATAGTCCAGTTTCTTATAACTTGTCCCTGATATATTGGTTACCGATCGAGCGCCGAAGTTGCGGTTGTCCGGTCTTTGTTTATATTTAATCAAGATTTGACCCGGTAACGCTTCTTCGGTACGAACGAGCTGGCCATCAGCGGAATTGCCATCTGATGAACCTTCGCCGTACGAGGTAGAAACGGGGAAGAATACAAACAATAGCAATGAGATAACCATCAAAACTTTGATATCATACAAACCATTTGTCTTGTACATCAATATCAACCTCCTTAACAAGTGAAATGTTTAATTAGTTCTCACCAACCTCTTCTTTCTTGTTATTCTGTATAAAATTACTAATTATTGTTACAATGAACGTTATAAATCACTTAAAATTTATATTATATTATAAACTTATCCATATATTTTGAAGGCTGCTGGTTGATAGAGTTATATTATAAATAATAAACTAATTGTTATATTCACTAAACTTTATAAGTTAAATTAAAAGAACAGCTCTTCCAATAATGGATGAGCTGTTCCTTGTTCAGCCTGCAAAATGACCGTTAAATGCCAATTAAGACGGATGGGATCACCCAATCAGCTTAATCAAGCTGCCGAACTCCAGTTCCTCGAACTTGTTCACCACATTCGCCCGGTTCAGCGTCCAGCGGCACTGCTGCAGCTCAATAGCGACAGGCGCATCGCAGCGGATGCGCGCCAAATCGCGTGACAGATGGAGCATCTCCAGATCCGCTTCGATCTTGGCACGGATGCTTTTGGAAAGCTCCGGCAGACGCTCCAACATGATATCGATCGTGCCGTAATCTTGGATTAGCTTCAACGCTGTTTTCTCCCCGATGCCTTTTACGCCCGGGTAATTATCGCTTGTGTCGCCCATCAAGCCTTTCAGATCAATGATCTGAGCCGGTGTTAGCTTGCGTTCCTCCAATAAAAATTGCGGTGTATACACTGCATAATTGCCATGGCCTTTTTTCATGATGACAACGGTGACCCGATCATCCACTAGCTGCAGCATATCATGATCGCCCGTTAACACGAATACTTCTGCATCCTTGCTGTGGAACCTTGCAAGCGTCCCGATACAATCGTCGGCCTCAAACCCGGCAATCCCGACATTAGGGATCCCGAAGCTGTCCACAACCTCTTTCACCAGATCAAACTGCGGAATCAGATCGATCGGCGCTTCCGGCCGGTTCGCCTTGTAATTAGCGAACTGCTCTGTCCGAAACGTCGTGCTTCCCATATCCCAGCAGCATACAATATGCGTAGGCTCGAACTTCTTAACGGCATCCCAGAAATACCGTACAAAACCGTGTACGCCATTCACTGGAATACCCGAGTTGGTGCGGCGGATTGAGCCCGTGAACGATGTGGCAAAGTATGCGCGGAACAAAAGTGCCATTCCATCCACCAACAGCAATCGGTTTGGTCTATCCGCCGCCTGCAACTCTATCTCCATCTCAACTTGCATTTCTTCTCCCCCGTTTCCCCAAAACTAAAATTTCGGCATGTTTTGGTTCAATTCTTCGCGAATAAATCGCCCAATCCGTCTGGCAGCCTCTACTAACCTTTCTTCCTCTTCTACCAATGCGATACGAACATAACCTTCCCCTTCTTGGCCGAAGGCATCGCCCGGTATGACCGCTACGCCCGTCTTGCGCAGCATTTCCTGGGAAATTCGACGGGATGTCCAACCATTCGACACCGCAGCCCCAGGAAGAGCCGCCCAGATAAACATGGTCGCCTTTGGCTTAGCCACGTTCCATCCCTCTTCACGCAATGCTTGCACGAAGCTGTCGCGCCGCCTCTCATACAGCGCACCCACCGGAGCCCCGACCCGCTCCATATCCTCCTGCAGCGCCACGATTCCGGCCTGCTGTAGCGCATCAAAAACGCCGTAGTCGAGATTAGCCTTCAGATCGCGAAGCGCTCCGATCGCCTCCCGGTTACCGGTGAGAAATCCGATCCGGCAGCCTGCCATGTTAAAGCTCTTCGATAAGGAATGAAACTCCACGGCAATATCGAGCGCCCCGGGTACCTCCAAAATACTTGGCGGCCTGTAACCATCGAAGGCCATCTCGGAATAGGCCAGATCATGCACAACAAGCACGCCATAATGCTTCGCCATCTTAATCAGCTTCTCAAAGAACGGCAGCTCCGCTACCGATGAAACCGGATTGCTTGGGAAGTTCAGTAAAATGAATTTTGCTTTCCTCCATGACTCCTCTGGAATCGCATCAAGATCAGGCAAAAAATCGTTCACTTCCCGCAATGGTACATAGATAGCTTCTACTCCGGCCACCGCTAATCCTGCCGCATAGATCGGATAACCAGGATCTGGCACCAATACCGCATCTCCCGGGTTCGTAACCGCAAGCGCCAAATGAGCCAATCCGTCCTGAGAACCCATCAGTGCAAGCACTTCGTGATCCGGATCCAAGGAAACCCCAAAACGGTGTTGCATCCATAGAGCCGCTTGTTCGCGAAAAGCCGCACTTCCCCGTGATGCCGGATATGCGTAACGATCCAGCCGCAGTACCTCTTCGCTTAACGCTCGCCTAACCCTATCCGACGGCGCCCGATCCGGGCTTCCGATGCCCAGATCGATCACATCCATTCCGGACTGGCGCGCTTCTTCCTTCCATGACGCCACATCGGCAAATATCGCGGAGCCTAAACGCGGCAGCCGCTCGGACCGCCATTTTGTATCTGTAATCAAGCTGTTCCCTCCAATAATCGGTCTATCGGATTGGCTCTACAACGCCGGAGGTTTGAATATGCCACATCATGAACAACAAGAAGAGGGCCAATCCGCCGTATGCAAAGCCATATTTCCACCGAACCGCAACCGGTACCTCATAGTAACGGTCATTCTCGTATTTTTCATAATCGACCCGTACATTAATCCGCAGCTGCTCACTGCCATCCTTTTCAAACCGTTCACTTCCGGTAAGCTGCACTTTTTTCACAATACCCTGCAAAGGGAGTTCCATTTCCCCCCGGAAATTCAACGTCTCCCAATCAAAACGGACGATTTGTTCACCGCTTAGTTTGCTGTACGTCGTAAAGGGAAGCTCACGCGCATGCTGCTCGCCCGAGAAATACCACGCCGGCAGCCCCAACTGCTGAATATCAATCTCGTATACGCCTACCATATGATAGGGTTTGCCGCTCTTGCGGTAACGGAAAAATTTCTGATACAAATCCCAGGCAAACAGCGCCCAGATGATAAATAAAAGCGGGCTCTTCATGACGATGATAAGGACTGCGCCTCCGATCAGGCCAGGAACCCATAACCACCTGCTCACAGCCGTGGAAATCCGGCCGCCGTCAAGCGGATGAATCGGCAGCAGATTGATCAGATTTATAAAAAAACCGACATTGGCCAGCACAAACAGAAAAGACATCTCCGTGATGAGTCCGGCAGCATATACGATAAGCGCGCCGATCGTACCAACTAGCGGACCGCCATACGCAATGTATGCCTCAGTAACTGCATCCTTGGGATGGCGCTTCATCGTAATCAACGCCCCGATAAACGGAATAAACAAGGGCGCGCTGACCGGCAAGCCCTTTCTCTTCGCCGCAATAACATGTCCGAGCTCATGTACAAGAATCAGCAAAACTAAGCCTACCGCGAACCAAATCGGGCTTAACAGCGCATAAGCGCCCACGGTTACAGCCATACTGATCAGCGGACCTGCAAACTTACTAAGCGCGAGCAATAGGCTCTTGCCCTTTGTGATGATAAAAAACAACACTGCACCCAAAATCCACCAAGGATTGCGCTTGTTTTGTTTACGTTTATCTGTCACGGCCGTCTTCTCACTTCCCCGAAGCCGACCATACGCGGCTATATTCGTCTTCTTTAAAGCCGACCGTTACTTGCTCTCCATCGGAAACAACCGGACGTTTGATCAGCCTGCCATTCGAAGCCAGAAGCTTAATCTGCTCGTCTTCCGACATCTTAGGCAGCTTGTCCTTTAACTTCATTTCTTTGTAGACCTCGCCTGACGTGTTGAAAAATTTCTTCAATTCCAGGCCGCTTTTCTCCAGCCATCCACGTATGATTCCCTCTGACGGCGCCTGCTCGAAGAGGTCGTAAAGCTCCATTTCACGTTCATTTTCTTTCAGCCATTTCAACGCATTGCGGCATGTGCCGCACTTCGGATAATAATAAACTTGTAATTTGCTCATCTTTAGTTGAAAGCCCCTTTATCTATCATTTAAGTGTTGATAATAAACGTTCCAGTTCCAGCAAATCCTCTGGAAGCTCCGCTTTAAACGAAATATTTTGCTTCGTATATGGATGTACAAATGCCAGCCGCTGCGCATGCAGTGCTTGGCGTCCTGCAGCGGCTTCCGCTTGCTCCGCCCAGCCAAGCTCCGCAAACTTGGGGTTGCCGTACATTTTATCCCCGATCAACGGACAGCCGATATGTTTCATATGCACGCGAATTTGATGGGTACGGCCGGTCTCTAGCTGCAATCGCACCAATGACGCACCGCGATCGCCGAAAACATGAACCGTTTGATAATGTGTAATGGAAGGATATCCATCCGCCGTTACGATTCGGACATGCGGCATGTCCGGGTCACGGTCGATCGGAGCGTCAACGGTTCCATCACGCTGTTCTGGAGCGCCATATACAAAAGCGCAGTATTCCTTCTCGATCTCCCCGCGCTGCATCTGCTCCGACAGCTGTTGATGCACATATGGATTTTTGGCGATGGCGACCACTCCGGACGTTTCCTGATCGAGCCTGTGTATAGGCCGAAATCTAATCTTCTCTCCCCGTTCCATCCAATGATGAACAACGCCGTTGGCGAGCGTGCCCGTATAATGGCCATGAGTCGGATGGACAATGATTCCTGCCGGTTTATTGATGATCAATAAATAATCGTCTTCATAAATAATATCTAGGTACATCGGCTGCGGTAAAATATCATCCGACTGCTCCTGCTCCATACGTAACGCCAATACGTCGCCCGCATGGACCCTCTCCGATGTGTATACTCGCCGTCCGTTTAACATAATGCCTTCGTCCGTCAGCTTTAAACGTGACATCAGCTTGCGGGAGACGCCCAGCCGGCGCTCAAGGACCGTTCTCACCATTTTCCCTTCATCATCCGGTGTGATTTCCAAAGTAAGGGGAGCATAATATTGGGTATTTGTCATTTGGATTTCCGGAACACCTCCGCGCTGCGTACATATTCGACATCCGCCATGCCTTGGCGTGCGTTTGCCGCTCTTGCAGCCGCGAAGAAAAAATCTGACAGCCGGTTAATATAGATCATCACTTCGGGATTGACGGGATGATGCTCCGCCAATGTGACGATGCGCCGTTCCGCGCGGCGGCATACCGTACGGCATACATGCAGCTGGGCGGACAAATCGCTTCCCCCGGGCAGGATAAATCGCGTAATGTCCGGCGCTTGGGCGGTATATTGATCGATCAACGATTCGAGCTCCACAGCAGGTTCGCCTGTCACTTTATAGACCGGCTGTTTTTCATCCGCAAAAGCAAGGTCCGAACCACAATCGAACAGCTCCTGCATAATTTGCTCGAGATGCTGCGCAAGATCGCTTAGATCACCGGATCTGGCTGCGAGCGCAGCGGCTTGGCCGGTATAGGCATTCAGCTCATCGATCGTTCCGTATGCTTCTACACGAATATCGTCCTTACGAACACGGCCCCCGATTAAGGAAGTCTGGCCTTTGTCGCCCGTCCGCGTATAAATTTTCATCCTTATTTTCTTCCCTTCCCTATTCGTATCCTAACTATATCATAATATTGCCGCGCCAAAAAAGAAAAGAAGCCCACTTGCCCGGCTTCAGGTTAAAGGTCACCATACAGGTGATAATCATACGATTTATTTTCGCTTTTGCTTCATATACTCATTAATTTTGAGATCGAGCTTGCGGCTGATCTCGATGACAACCTCGGAATTAAAAGAGGCCTCTTGCAAATAAGTTTGTTCCATCACTCTGCGCAAATGGTAAATTTCGTCTTCCAGATTTCGAATTGAAGAGGATAACTTACGAGACTTACCCATGCCTCGGTCATCAAACATAGACAACCCGTGATCCGCATAAGCCATCGCCACCCCTCCTTGTCTGCATCCACTGTTACGACTTCATGCCCTTTGCTTATACAAATTATTCAAGATATTTGTTAAATTATATCAAAATATCTCAGATTAAACAATTCATTTTACGACATTTTAATTTTATGGACAAAATTCCCAATTTTATCAAGTGCCTCTGTCAGTTGGGATACCGATGTTGCATAAGAGCACCTTAGATAACCTTCTCCGCCTTTGCCGAATACATTGCCGGGGACTGCTGCTACCTTTGCTTCCATCAACAGCCGTTCCGCAAATGTCTCCGAGGACAATCCCGTTGACTTGATGGATGGAAAGGCGTAGAAAGCGCCCTGCGGCTCGTGACATTCAAGGCCGATTTCGGTGAAACCTTTAACGACTAGACGACGGCGCTGGTTATACGATTCGACCATCCGTTTCATCTCATCCATTCCGTTCGTTAAAGCTTCCAATGCCGCCACTTGACCCATGACCGGAGCACACATGACGGTGTATTGATGAATCTTCAGCATGGCATTTATCAGATCCGGATGGCCGCAGGCATATCCCATGCGCCAGCCTGTCATGGCAAAAGCCTTGGAGAAGCCGCTAACCACAATCGTCCGGTCCTTCATCCCCGGAAGAGAGGCGAAGCTGACATGATTGCCGCTGTAGCTAAGCTCTGCATATATCTCATCGCTGATCACTATGAGGTCGTTTTCCTCTACGATCTTAGCAATCGGCAGCCAATCCTCATAGGTCATAATCGCCCCGGTAGGATTGCTCGGATAGCAAAGGATAAGCAGTTTGGATTTCGGTGTAATGCTCGCCTTGAGCGATTCAGCCGTCAGCTTGAATTGATCTTTGGCAAAGGTTTCGATGCCGACCGGAACACCGCCGCCAAGCGCTGTGATCGGTGAATAAGAAATATAACAAGGCTCGGGAACAAGAACCTCATCCCCTGGAGAGATCAAGGCGCGAAGCGCCAAGTCGATCGCTTCACTCCCGCCAACCGTCACCAGTATTTCCTTGGCTGGATCATATTCGACATGAAAACGGTCGTTCATATACTGGCCGATTGCTTCCCGCAGCTCAGGCGTGCCCGAGTTGGAGGTGTATTGTGTTTTTCCTGTTTCCAGTGAATATACGCATGCTTCCCGAACGTGCCAAGGCGTAACGAAATCCGGTTCGCCCACGCCCAGCGTGATCACATCCTTGCTCGCGCTGACCAAGTCAAAAAAGCGCCTAATACCAGACGGTGGAATTGCCCTCGCCCGAGGCGATAAGTAGTCAGACATCGAGGCACGGCGGGTAGCCTTGGAAGTTTGCAGTTCTTCGTCTTTAATCATGGCGTTTCACCCTTATCCTATGGAGAAATCAACAGGCGCTGATCATCCTCATAATCTTCGAAGATAATTCCGTCCTGTTTGTATTTTTTCAATATAAAAAATGTTTTCGTTGATAACACAGCATCGATCGGCGACAATTTGTTCGAAACAAACGACGCCACATCCTTTAAGGTCTTCCCTTCAACCTCGACTAACAGATCATACGCGCCAGACATCAAATAGACCGATTTAACTTCTGGATAGAGGTAAATGCGCTCCGCAATCCCTTCGAATCCGCGGCCCCGCTCGGGCGTAATTTGAACCTCGATAAGTGCGGTTACTTTCTCATCGCTCACCTTACTCCAATTAACCACAGTCGCGTACTTCACAATCACATGATCCTTTTCCAGCTCTTGAATCGCTTGTGTAACCTCTGCTTCGGGTACGTCAAGCATCGTCGCAATCAGATCCGGGCTGCGCCGCGCATCTTCCTTAAGCAGTTCCAATATGTCCGTTTTCAACTTCTCCACGGGCCTCATTCCCTTCTGCTAACGTCTTCGAACCATAATCTTTATATTACAACTAAATGTTCGTTCCTGCAAAGAAAAAAACCGCCTCTTGATAAGGGCGGTCCAAACCGTCGATAAAGCCGAATGGCGAGCAATTAAAGATCTGATAAGAGCAAGGTTTCAAGCGGCGGTCTGCCATTAAGACAGCCAAATACAATAACGGTGCGGACAGAATCCGGCGTCAGGGAAAGCTCCGGCACCTCGAGATCGGGCTCCCCAGTCCCTGCCGCGAACAGTTGAATCGTTGCCGCTCCCGCAGGCAGCGAAGCATATTCTGTTGCTTGCGGGATACCAACCTGCTTAAACAGAACAGCGCCCTGCTTTACTTTGATATCAACAGGTGGCGCATCAGGCGACAGGTGGATGAACTTCAGTTTCGCCATCCCGGCTGCCGGTGCAGGATCGTCAATATAGGCGTAAAGCCTTAAATCCTTCTGTTTATTGCAGGCTGCAACCGTATACGAATGTCCCGATTGTACGTTTAGCGTTTGTGACAGGATCGGCCGATCCTTCTGGCCGGCTGGATAAAGATCAATCGTGTACTGGCCTGCCGTCACATTGCTATATGGGACAATATCTTTATAAGCCAAATGATGTGCGGCCTGCTTTCCGTTGATATATACATCGACGTCAGCTGCATCAGGTGAAGCATGGATGATCCGCACTCTTGATCCGGATATTTCCATCCGAATCGGCTGCGAGCCATAAGAAACATACGGGGACGCTGCCGCTTGACACGGAAACGGATCTCGCAGGGGGCCATGACCGATGCCGGGCGGCATTCCAAATCCGGATGAATACGGGACAGATGATGAAGTCGCCTCGTAAGGGAGCCCTCCTCCGACCGAACTCATCGGGTAATCGAAAGGATCACCGGAACGCTCGATGTGATTGGCAAGCCTCATCAACCAATCGCAATGAAGCTTCATGTAATAGTTTGATTTGTCCGGATTGATATATCTGAAGTAATCCGACAGCATCCCGTACAGATTCGCTTTTTTCCAATACTGTATCGTCCATTCATTAGCATTCATTCAAACAAGCTCCTCCTTCAACATACAGGCTCGTAGTATGGTTATGCTCCGCCCGTGTATTTCAGAAGATAAATAAGACCGGCCCAAGGTCCCGCAGGGGACAGGGTCGGTCGCCGGTCTGTCAACTACATATAGTAAGGATTATTCGGCTGCTGCATCGAGGCTTGCTGCATCTGATGCTGTCCCGCCAGATTTGAAAATTGTTGGACATTTCCATTGGTTTGCTGTAAAAATTGCTTCGTTTTCTGAAAGGTTTGTTCGTGCTGCCGCAGCTGCTTGTCTATTTCCTGCTTTAAGGCCGGTGAAGAGGGCGTATACATCTTCAACTGCTGCATCGTTTGAAACAGGTCTCCCTGCAAGCGGAGCGTACTGTTAAGCAGGCTCGTAAAAAGCTGACGGATATCCGGGCAGGTTGATTCCGTTGCAGCAATTGCGTATTCTCTGGATACTCTTTTTAAGTCGGCTAAAACAGTATACGCCATATCTTGCTCGGGCATTAGAGACTGATTATGCGATTGATACACATGTGTTCCCCCTTTTAATCAGCTTTGCGGCTGTGTTGGCGCCATGGATTGGTGATACGATAAAGCGCTCATTAACGCTTGATAGTGCTGCTCATGGACCTGCTGCATCTGGGAGCAGATCTGGCGCAAGCTCCCATTGTTCGCCGTTGCGGCCGTAACCGCGCACTGTTTCATCAGCAAATCTTCATTGGACATAGAGTCAACAATGTACTCCATCTCCTTTGCCGTTAAGGGCAATATCATCTTGTATCCTCCCTGTTCATCGTTAATTGGAGCAGGCTTACCGCATGGTAAACACCGGCAGCTGCTGCAAACACGTCCAATATTATGACCTGTCTTAAGTAAATATATGTATCATACAACCAATTTCTAGAAAACTATGCAGGTGACTATCGCAGTTAATAGACTTGCTTCATACCTTATAGTAAACCGAAAAAGGAGGAATCATAATATGACAGACCAAAGAATGAGAATGACTCGGAAGAAAAAACAAATGAAGCGGCCAGTAGGAAAACGCCCCCTCAGCCATCGTACCCATGGAGAACGTATACACAGCTCAAGGGGCGACATGAGTAGGGGTGAACGTACGCAAGGCCAGCGCTCTCATGGTTCAAGAGGCGACATGATCGGCGGATTTAATGATGGCCAACGCTCTCATGGCATCGAAGGCAATCAAACAGGCGGCGAACGTACCCATGGAAACCGCACCCATGGCTCGAAGGGTCATCACACCGGCGGCGAACGCACCCATGGAAACCGCAGCCATGGTTCGAAAGGCCATCGCACCGGCGGTGAACGCACCCATGGAAACCGCAGCCATGGTTCGAAAGGCCATCGCACCGGCGGCATGATGGTGAACTGGCCCCCGCATTGGTATTTTTATATGTAATCCGGGAAGTGACATTATAGAATCATCCTGAATATGGTAATACGAACAATAGCCTGACGCTTAGCGTAGGCTATATTTTTGCCTGAGGGGATGGTCTCATGTCTATAGGAGGACTGCCAACCCGCCGGATCCATATTGAAGCCGAGCACCTAAAGGAGCTTAGCCAAAGAGATGTTTGGAGTAAACGTTTCATTCCTATTCAGATAGAGCTGGATGGAAGGTGGATGCCTGCCATGCTTCGTCATCGTGGCGGACATACGAGAAATTATCCGAAGAAATCCTTTGAAATTCAATTGGAAGATGGCACGACGCTGCACTGGAACGCGGAGTATGACGATCCTTCCATGCTGCGCAACGCGCTCTCATTTGCCTTCTTTAACATGATTGGCGTACCCGCTTCAAAAACGCGTCACTGCTGGGTAGAGTGGAACGGCCAACCAATTGGCATTTACTTAGAGATTGAAGCCGTGGACCGGAAGTTCTTTGAAAGCAGAGGGATCGGTGTAAAGTCGATCATCTACGCCGTTAATGACAATGCCGGTTTCGGGCTGATCGATCCGGAAACGAGACGCAGGAAAAGATCATTATTCGACGGATATGAATTAAAAAACGGAGAAACCTCAGACCGTGTGCGCCTGATCTCATTTATTCGGAAACTTCATCAGTTGAAGGGGGAGAGATTGAGAGTCCACCTGAGCAATCAATTGGATGTGGAGCAATATTTAAAGTGGCTGTCCGGTGCAGTTCTCACCGGCAATTATGACGGTTTCGATCAGAACTATACCCTCTTTGAGAATAAAAGCAACCGTCTATATTGCATCCTGCCGTGGGATTATGAAGGCACATGGGGACGAAATTGTTACGGAAAGCCCTGCGGAAGCGACTTGGTTCGGATTCAGGGCTACAACACACTGACAAAAAGAGTGTTGTCCATCCCTGAATACCGGAAATCCTATTACAAACTGCTATCTTACTTGCTGCAAACAGCATTTACAGCGGAGACGTTATCACCCACAATTCATGCCATGCACGACGCCATCTCACCGCTTATCCGTTATGATCATACAAGAAAATGGACATACGCTGTTTTTGAACAAGAGCCTCCATATATCTTGAATTACATTCGGGAGAGAAGAGCGATCCTGCAGTCCCGTTTAAAGCTGTTGACAAAGTCCGATCGTCAGAAAATGTCCATCCTTAAGTAACGCTCGTCTGGACAGGGGCGCGGGTGCAGCGCCGACGCCAAATATGCATACCTAAGGCTTGACGGTTGCAGCACGCTTACCCATCTGTCGAAGCATGAACCACCAGCCTGCAATAGGCATTACGCCAACCCCAAGCAGCAGCCAGGTCATGGCAGCGGGAGAATTAGTGCGTGACATGACAAGCAAGTAGGCGCTTAAGCCAATCAAACGGCCCATTACGAGGCCGATCTCACGCAGTACAACGAATTCCTCGCGCTTTCGCGCACTTTCTTCCGTTGCACCAATCAGATCAAACACCGATGACGTCATTGGGATCGAAAAAAGCGGCATGAACAAAGCAGTGCCTATTCCAAAAATAAGCAGCATGGTGTAATCGACGCTCCAGAATAACGGCAAAATAACGAGAGCGATCATGCTTACACCGATCAACATCGCCTGTTTTCTAACCTTCATTTTCAAACGCTTGCCCACCAGCCAGAACGACACTAAGCCTACCAGAGATGTCCACAATGCAAAATTGCCCAGCTTTTGCTCATTTTGCGTGGCGATATAGACCATGAGCCCGACAAGGAACATAAACACACCCTCGCGGATTCCCTGCGCAACCAATGCCGCAAACACATTTCTCCATGGCAGGTCTCTGCGTTTCAGCTGGCGAAAGCCGTGAAGCCACTCGTATTGCCCTCCGGCTTTTCGCTTTCGCAGAAAGAAGCTGATCACAGCCGCAAGGCCATATACCACCAAGGAAATCGTAAAAATGATCCGGTATCCGCTGTTTCCTTCAAATGAAGTAATAAGCCAGCCCGATACCCATGGCGCAATAATACCCGCACCCGATCCGAGCAATCCAGCCCAGCCGTTGAAGCGATCCCGGTTATCCGGCTCCGTAATTTCAAAGTACACGACATTAAAAGCAAGCCAAAAGAAACCGGCGGCCATCCCGTTCAGCATCCCTAGAGGCACTACATAAGCGCTTGCCGAGGTGCCGAGAAATAAAATGGAACAATAGAAAACACCGGACAGCACTACACCAATTCTTAGGCTGTTCATCTTATTTCGTTCCTTGACCCATTTACCGGCAAGCCAGAACGTCAATCCGGATACCGCGTATTGAAACAGGGTAAACCATCCGATCAACATAAAGGACTGGCTGGTTTTCCACAAATACACGGGAACAAAAGTACCCGAGAGCGCATTGGCGACAGCAAACAAACCTTGCACGGCGAGCAATAATACCGCTTGCTTGTCCAGTGCTCCGTCCTTCCTGTCCTGAGCTGCTCCATGACCCTTATGTTCAGAGTCCGCCCCATCAAATCGCAAGCCTCGCATGGCTGCATAAAGCCGTGATTGTACAGTCGATTTTCCGTGCTCCACGCCGCTTCCTCCTACCTACGGAAAGTACCTTAGGTAAGGTTCCCAAAACAGGGGAAGCGCATGCTGTACGTTACTGCCAATGAACTACTATTTCGACCCGCTGCTTAAACGCCTCAACAGCTCCTCGCGGTCATTGAAACGAAGCCGGTTCTGCATCTGAAAGCACGTCGGACAAACATACCAGATGACTTGAAAAGGAACCGGAAGCAGCGCATCGCCGATATGTTCATGAGCAGTCGGTTCATATCCTTCTTCCTTACTCATCGTCTGCCGCCCGGTCTCCAGCATATATTCCCTGCATGAAGGGCATTCAGGAACCTCTTCCTGCTGATCAAGAATCCGCTCCACCGTCTCTTCTAATGCGAGCATAGACCGGTTCGTGCTCCGAAATCCTTCCTCTTGCCCAGAAGAGTACAGATTCATGTCCGGCTCCCCGTCATTCATCTCTTCATCTTCATCTTCATCATTATCCACATTTAGGCTGAGCGTACGGTACCCCTTCAGCTCATTCTCACAATGCGGGCAATACTCCTCTGGTCCAAGCTCTTCATCCCATACGATTTCAGTATGACACCACGGACAGATTGTTGTTTGTTGATCCACTTTGTTCACTTTCCTCTCCGCCACCGCTTAGATATACTACGCCAATCACTACGAACAACACTGCAAGCACTAATAACGTTCCCCACAAATATTTCATACGTCTATTCTCCACGCCCCCGGTGATCAATCTTGTTCTTTAAACGATCGTTGCGCCGATAATGTAAGACAACGATACAGAAATCATCATCGCAATCAAACCGACCGCCCGGTTATCCTGTTTTATTTCTTCATCGATCTTGAACACAGGTGTCAAAAACTCAAACAGAAAATAAGCGGCCAGTAAAATAATAAAACCAAACATGCTCCATATCATGCTTTGATAGACCGAATCGTTGGCTTCGATGGAAAAGCGAAAAATATTGCAGATCCCAAATATTTTACCGCCTGTTGCCATCGCAACCGCTACATTGCCTTTTTTGATCTCATCCCAGCAATTGTAGCGGGCAACAAATTCAAAGCAAAACAGAAACACGATCAAGGCCAGCACGGCAACCGAAACATAAGCTAACGTGCCGGTATAGGGATTGTCAAGCAGCCGATCGACTTCTTGCCGCATCCGCTTTTCCTCCCTCCATTATTTTAGTTCCGCAACCGTAACCCCTGCCCCGCCTTCCCCGTAATTCCCCAGACGGTAGCTTTTAACATGTCTATGCTTACGCAAATAATCCGTTATTCCCGTGCGAAGGACACCCGTGCCTTTTCCGTGAATGATGTAAACCTGCCCCATATTGGACAAAAAGGCTTCATCCAAAAACCGGTCCACCTCGATAATCGCTTCTTCAACATTGGCTCCCCGCAGATCAAGCTCTGTCCGTACATCATCATCTCGAGTCCGCTTTAAGCTTACGGCGTGTTTCGGCTGCTGCGGCTTCGATGATGCCTGTTTGACCAGTTCCAGATCATCGAGGGCAACCTTCATCTTAAGAATGCCTAATTGAACCAAGGCTTCGCTGCCCGTAAGCTCCACGACATGCCCCTTTTGGCCCAGGCTATATACCATGACCTCGTCGCCGGCCCCGATTTTTTGCGGCTGCTTTTGAGATTTGGCGCTGCTCTTACCCGGCTTGTGAAGCTCCGGTGCTGCTTCATCAAGCTTACGGCGTGCTTCGATCAGCTTATGCTCCTTCACCGATGCGCCTTCTTCTAACGCAAGCTTACGGAGATCGGATATAATCTGCTCGGCTTCGCGTTTGGCTTTGGCGACGGCTTCCCGCGCTTCCTCCTGTGCTTTGAGCAGCATCCGGTCACGCTGGTCTTCAAAACGCTTGAGCTGATCTTCATATTGCAGCCGCTGCTGCTCGATCTCGCGGCGCAGTGATTCGGCCGTCTGCCGCTCGTTCTCTGCACTTAACCGGTCCTCTTCCAAGGAAGCGATCATATTCTCAACACGTATATTCTCATCGCTGACTTCACCGCGCGCGTGATCAATAATATCGCGTGATAGACCAAGCCGCTCCGCGATCGCAAACGCATTGCTTCGGCCAGGTACACCGATAAGCAGACGATAGGTAGGGCTGAGCGTCTGGATATCGAACTCCATGCTTGCATTAATGACGCCATTACGGTTATAAGCGTAGGCTTTCAGTTCGCTGTAATGGGTCGTAGCGACAAGTCTGCAGCCCGTATTATGCATATGCTCCAAAATCGCAATCGCAAGCGCCGAGCCTTCAGCAGGGTCTGTTCCAGCACCCAGTTCATCAAGCAGCACCAGGCTCTTCGGAGTCATGGCGTTCAGAATGCGGATGATATTGGTCAGATGGCTGGAGAAGGTACTCAAGCTCTGCTCAATGCTCTGCTCGTCGCCAATGTCGGCATAGATCGCATCAAATACACATAATTGGCTGCCATCCTCGGCAGGTACGAACAATCCCGACATCGCCATTAAGCTGAGCAGTCCGATGGTTTTGAGGGATACGGTTTTACCGCCTGTGTTCGGTCCAGTCACGATAATTGACGTATAGGAATTGCCAAGCTCAACATCAAGGGGAACGACCTGCCCCGGATCGATGAGCGGATGCCTGCCCCGCTTCAGCTTCAGAAAGCCCCTGTCATTCATACGAGGCAATGTCCCGCGCATACCATGCGCGAACCTCGCTTTGGCAAATGCAAAATCAAGCTGCCCCAGCAAATCCAGATCGATCATCAGATCATTTTCATATTCCGCCACTTGAGCGGTGAGCTTCTGCAGAATCTTCTCAATCTCCCGCGTTTCGGCCAGCTTCAGCTCACGCAGCTTGTTATTCATGGCGACCATTGCCTCCGGTTCAATAAAAAGCGTGGCGCCCGAACCGGATTGGTCATGCACGATACCGCCGAAGTTAGAGCGGTACTCCTGCTTTACCGGAATGACATAACGGTCATTACGCAGCGTGATCAGGTTGTCCTGCAGCATTTTTTGAACGGATGAGGAGCGAATCATCTGTTCCAGCTTCTCGCGGATGCGTGATTCACCCGACCGGAGCTCGCGCCTGATCGTTGCCAGTTCAGGGCTCGCGCTGTCCATGACTTCCGCTTGATCGTCAATGCAAGCCGTTATCGCATCTTCAAGCGGCTTTGCTTCAGACAGCTGTTCCGCAATCATAGCTAATAAAGGAATCGGATCATCGTCGTGCAGATTCTGCACATGGCGTTTGACGCGGCGTGAACCACGGACAGTATTGGCAATATCCAGCAGTTCCGCAGCGTTTAACATTCCTCCGATTCTGGCGCGCTGCAGCGGTGCGCTAATATCCGTTATCCCGCCAAATGGTGCGCTGCCTTTCAATCGGTCTGCTTTATAGGCTTCATCCGTTGCCTGGAGCGAACGTTTGACATCTTCCAGGTCCGGGCTTGGCTGCAGCGCCTGAACCGCCCGCTTGCCGAGTGCCGTAGCCGCATGCTGTTCCAATCTATATAAAATTTTGGAATATTCAAGGGTAGCTAATATTTTATCGTTCACCTTTGAGCCCAACTCCTCTCGCTCTTATTATAGCCGATGAAAGTCATTGATGCCATGACGGAACCTTCCACGCATCGTTATGGACAAATACGGGGAAAATAACTTTGGCACACAATCTAACTGAATTAAGGAGGACGCTGTACATGCGATTTCTTGGACATCTGATTCGCTTTATCGTCGCTGCGCTTGTGCTGATGGTCGTCGGATTTATTGTACCCGGCTTTGCCGTTGGCGGTTTTTGGAGCGCTTTGTTCCTGGCATTGGTCATTGCCGCGCTCGGATGGGTTATTGAAGGCATATTCGGCAAACGGGTTTCCCCATTCGGCAGAGGGATCGTCGGTTTTCTTGTAAGCGCGCTGGTCATCTGGATTGCCCAATTCATAGTGAGCGGCGTAACCGTTACTTGGCTTGGCGCGATATTAGCCGCTTTGGTGATCGGTATTATCGACTTGTTCATACCGGTTAGCAGTCCGTATGAAGCCGGCCGCAGCCGTAACAATCATTAACTTGACGCTGCACACCTAACAGCCTCTGTCTGCTTCCAATGCGGACAGGGGTTGTTCTATTTATATAGAAGAATAATGAATGTCTGCGTTCATGATTTGTTCATACTAACTTCAACAGATTGTCACTGCAAATGATTGGCACTTGCAGTACAATTAACTAGAAGCATATACAACTGATTTGGAGGGTATTCTAATGAAAAAGAAATTATGGCTGCTCACTGCGGCTATGGCTCTTGTGCTCGTATTGGCAGCCTGCGGCGCAACCGAAAACAACAATACAGATGCATCGAATACAAATGCGGCAAATGAAACCGGCCAGACGAATGAAGCGGGTGCTGCAGGCGGAACAGAACTGACGATCGCAGCTAAAAATTTCGAGTTTGACCAAACCGAATACCGCATCAAAAAAGGCGAGCCTGTCACAATAAATCTGATAAACAATCAGGGCGTACATGGCATTGCCATTGCCAACACGGATTATAAGATCCAGGCAGGCGACCCGCAAACCATCACAATCGACGATGCCGGAGAATATCAAATTATTTGCAGCATCCCTTGCGGCGTCGGCCACACAAAAATGGTCTCCACATTAATCGTTGAATAATATCCATATAGCAAAGGGGCCGTTCCAGTAGTTTTTAACTACGCAGGGACGGCTTTTTCGTATTATTAGGTCAACCAGATTTACTGGTTGGCCTTCTTCAGCCTGAACTTCTTTCCGTTCCGGAAGAGCGTTGTCTCTTCTCCGAAGACTGACCATCCCTATACCCTGGCAGCCTTTAGCGGGAGGTTTTCCAGGATCGCCTGCTTCAGCGGATCAAGGACCGGAACAACTCAGATCTTATGAGAAGCATAAGAAAGTCTTATGGCGCCGCCCCTTCCCCCAAAGGCGTTCCCTCTGTTAAGATGTACTCAACCTAAATAGTCGGATGGAGGAGATCAGAATGGGCGTATTGGACGGACGAGTTGCATTGATTAGCGGTGCGGGAACCGGTCTTGGTAATGCGACCGCCATTGCTTATGCGAGAGAAGGCGCAGCAGTAATATTAGTCGGCAGACGCAAAGGCAAACTGGAGGAAACCGCGCAGGAAATTGCAGCTGTGACAAGCGGCAAGGGACAGACCTTGGTTTATCCTGCCGATGTCTCATCCGAATCACAAATAAACGCAGCCGTGCAGGCAGCCGTAGCGGCTTTCGGAAACATCGACGTATTGGTTAACAATGCTGCGGTATTCGAGCCCGGACTCGTAATTGAATTGACGGCAGAAGAATGGGACAAGCAAATCGCCGTCAATTTGACCGGTCCTTTCCTGCTTACAAGAGCGGTGCTTCCCATCATGAGAAAATCCCGATACGGAAGGATCATCAATATTACATCCAGCTTAGCTTCGAACGGCGCAGGCGGTTATGCCGCATACAGCGCCGCAAAGGCCGGACTCGAGTCCCTAACCCGAACATTGGCAGATGAAGAACACGAGAACGGGATCATCGCCAATCTGTATAACCCGGGCACGGTTAAGAGCGAGATGCATGCGACCGGTAAGGAAGCCTCCACGGTGACCCCCGATCTGATTCGGTTAGCCTCGCTGCCAGCCGGCAGTCCAACAGGCACGCTGGTTACCTATAAATAGGATCTATTGGCTATCTCGCCAACAGACGCCGGATATTGCGCTCATCCCAGGTTGCGCAGTATCCGGCGTCTTGTTGTGCAGTCCGATTGCCGCTGCTGTTTGCTCCAGCCGGACTTAATGGATGGTATTCAGCTTTGCTCGATCAATTCGATCCACTCGTTATATTCCGACTGAAGTTTTGCATATTCATTACGAAGCTTGGCATGCTCCTCGCTTATCTCCTCATACTCCCGTTTCAAAGATTCGGAAGCCTGCCTGCTGGCTTGACTCTCCTCCGACAAACGAAGGATAGTCTCACTCAATCGGTTTAATTCGGCTGCCGCCTCTTCAGTCTGCCGCCGAAGTTGCTGCGCTTCTTCCTTCAGCTCTTGCTCCAGCTGTGCCCGCTGCTCTTCATCACTCTGCGATTGTTCTGCCCGGCGGACCGCTTCCGCCGCCCTGCCTTCCAGGGCCTGCAGCTGTTCCATGAGCTGGGCTTCGCGGACCGCGTTCTTCTCCAGCTCCTGCTCCAATTGTGAGATCTGCTTCCTTGATTCAAGAAGCTGCTGCTGTTGGTCATGCTCCCGCTTCTGCGCAGCCGCAAGCTGCTGCTTGCGCTCCTGGTCAAGCTTCTGCGCGGCCGCAAGCTGCTGCTTCCGCTCTTGGTCGAGCTTCTGCGCGGCTTCAAGCTGTTCCCGCTGCTTCGCGAGCTGCTGTTCCAGCTGCTGAAGCTTGTGAATTCGCTCGCCTTCTTTGCTCTGAAGCTGTTCTACCCGCTTCTCAGCCTCAGCAAATCGTGATTCCCGCTGTCTCAGCTCGTTTTCTATGCCATGAAGCATGGTCCGTACCGCCTCTTCCTGCTCCATCGCCTGCATCGCCCGCACTTCCGCCTCTTCAAGCCTCTGCTCCAAGCGCTCTTTCTCCGCTTGGTGATGTTCTTCAACAGATTGAACTTTATTGCGCCAATCTGATTCCAAGCGTATTCTCTCCGCTTCCATCCGCTCTGCAGATTGCTGCTCCAGCTGCTCCAGCTCAGCTTTCCGCTCCTGTTCCCGGCGCTCAGCCTCTGCCTCCATCGCTTGCAGCTTCTCTTGCTCGCTGCTCTGCCAAGTTGCATCCAGCTCTTCATAGCGGGCCTGCCAGCTCGCATCCAACTGCTGAAGCTGCTGCTGGCGTTCATCACGCAAACGTTCAATATCATCATTGGATTTCATTCTTTGCTCGGACAGATCGCTGCGAAGCGACAAAACGACAGCTTTGGCCTCGGCCAATTCTTCCGCCAGCTTCCTGTTCTTCTCCGCTTGCTCAGACAGCCGCTGATTATCCTGGCGGAGACGGAACACCTCATCTGCCATATGCACCGCTGCCAGCACGGCGATCCTCGGCATATCAAGCTTCGGGTATCCTTTGGCCAGCTTATTCATATTCTCATCAACAAGCGAGGCAACCCGCTTCATGTAATCTACACTGGAATGACCTACTAATTTGTATTGATGCCCATATATATCAACCGTAACCCGTGTGCGTTCTGCTTCCATTGCGTTTGTACCTCCCTGAATCTTACCCATCGTTGGCGCGAAAAAAGTCACATCAAAGTTCGCATGGAACTATTTCGATGTGACTTCGGATGTTTCCTGCCTATTTTCTTAATTCCGCGCCAAAAGATTGCTCCAGCGCTGTCACAACCTTGCCATGAAGCTCGGTTACTTCTTCATCTGTCAAGGTGCGTTCAGCGTTTCGGTAGACAAGGGACAATGCCACGCTCTTTTTATTCGCGCCCAGCTTTTCTCCGGTAAACACATCGAATACCTCGACCGATTCCAGCAAATCGCCGGCAGTTTCTTTAATTAATACAGTCAGCTTGCCTGCTTCCACCTGTTTTTCAAGAACAACGGCGATATCGCGGCCGATTGCCGGATAACGGGGCAGTGCCTTGTATACGATGGAGAAATCCGCAACCTCGTACAATGGAGACAGCTCAATCTCGAATACATAAGTGTCCGCCACATCAAATTCACGCTGCAGATCCGGATGCAATTGGCCGACATATCCAATACATTCACTGCCTCTTTCCGTATCGAGCAGCACCGCTGCTGTCCGGCCCGGATGCCAATGCTCAGGCGCCGCAGCTTCATATGTGATTTTGCCTGATATGCCAAGCAGGTCGAACACTGCTTCCAGCATTCCTTTTACATCATAGAAATCGACAGGCGCTGTTTTGACATTCCACTGCGCATCTGTGCGGCTTCCTGTCAGCAGAGCTGCCAGACGATGCTTTTCTTGCGGAAGTCGTGTCAATTCCTGCTCAGTGGACAAAAACACGCTGCCCATTTCAAACACAGCCACATTATCATTTTTGCGATTCCGGTTGTAACCGGCAATTTCCAGCAAATGTGGAATCAGGCTGGTACGCAGTACGCTGCGGTCCTCGCTCATCGGCATCGAAAGCCGGACAGGATATACATTGCCTGCAAGCGCAGGAAACAGCCCCGTACGCTCAGGTGCGGTGAACGAGTAACTGATCACTTCATGAACCCCTGAATTAGTGAGCCGCTTGCGGATCTCGCGGCGAATCGCCTGCGGAAGCGTCAGTGAACCTGGCGTTGATGCCCCTTCGATCGGTGTCGTCGGAATATTATCATAACCATAGATACGGGCAACCTCTTCAATGAGATCGACATCGCGCGTAATGTCACCGCGGCGGCTCGGTACTCGAACCTCAAAAACGTCATCCCCGGAAACTTCATATTCGAAATGCAGCCGCCCAAAAATAGTTTTTACTTCCAGGCTGGAAAGGGACGTGCCGAGATAGCCATTGATTTTGCTCAAGGACACCTTGACGGTTACCGGACTAACACCTGCAGTAACAGCTTCCACTACGCCTTCGGTGACAAGCCCTGCCGCATAGACGGCCATCAGTGCTGCCGCACGGTCCAATGCAGGAATGACGCGTCCCGGATCCACTTCCTTCTCGAAGCGGATGCTCGCTTCCGAGCGCAGGCCCAACTGACGTGACGTCTTGCGAACTGTACCGCCGTCAAACCTCGCGGATTCCAGCAAGATATTTACGGTTTCCGACGTCACTTCGGAGTTGGCTCCGCCCATGACACCCGCGAGCGCGACCGGCTTCTCGCCATCGGTAATAAGCAGCATATGCGGCTCCAGACGGCGATCCTGGTCATCAAGCGTGACCAGCGTTTCACCCGGTTTCGCCAAACGGACATCAATGCGCCCGCCGCTTACTTTATCAGCGTCGAACGCGTGAAGCGGCTGGCCGTACTCCAGCATGACAAAGTTGGTAATATCCACAATGTTGTTAATCGGCCTTATGCCGGCAGCGATCAAACGGTTCTGCATCCATAATGGCGACGGTCCGACTTTGATGCCTTTAATGTATCTTGCAGCATAATGCGTGCAGTGCTCCGGTGCGCTGATGCTCACAGAAATATGATCGGCGGCCTGCTCTGAAGCGTCATGCACCCTGTTATCAGGCAGCTTTACCTGCTGTCCGGTCAATGCGCCCATCTCATAAGCAACGCCGAGCATGCTCAAGCAATCGGAACGGTTAGGCGTCAGATCAAGCTCCATGATCTCATCGCTCAAACCCAGAACCTCAACGATCGGCCTGCCAATCTCGCTATCCTGAGGAAGTACAAGAATCCCTTCCTGCTGCTCCTTCGGCAGCAGCTTGTCGTTCAGGCCAAGCTCCTTCGCAGAACAGATCATGCCCTGCGATTCCACGCCGCGCAGCTTTGCCCGCTTAATATTCAGGCCATCCGGCAGCTTGGCGCCGATCATCGCAACCGGAACGTATTGGCCTGCATCAACATTGCGCGCGCCGCAGACGATTTGCAGATCCTCGCCTTGCCCGGCATCGACTGTGCAGACATTCAATTTATCCGCATCGGGATGTTTCTCTTTCTTCTTCACATAACCGACCACAACGCCGGTTACCCCTTTGTTGCGGGCTTCGACCCCGTCAACCTCAATTCCGCCGCGGGTTAGCTTTTCCGCTAATTCTTCCGCGCTGAAACCGCTCAAATCGATATATTCATTCAACCATTGATAGGATACTTTCATCGTTTCGTCCCTTCTTTCCTCGCTCTAGTGGCGTCACATTCTGGCAAACTGGCTTAAGAACCTCAGATCGTTCGTATAGAAATGGCGGATGTCGTCAATTCCGTATTTCAGCAGCGCAATCCGTTCCACGCCCATCCCGAAGGCAAAGCCGCTTACTTCATTCGGATCGTAACCGCCCATCTCAAGCACGCGCGGGTGGACCATGCCGCAGCCCAGAATTTCAAGCCATCCCGTTTGTTTGCACATCCGGCAGCCGTCGCCGCCGCATTGCACACAGGTAACATCCACCTCTGCGCTCGGCTCCGTGAATGGGAAGAAGCTCGGACGCAGCCGGATCTGCGCCTGCTTGCCGAACATTTGCTGCACGAATTGCAGCAATGTGCCCTTAAGGTCGCTCATCCGGATATTTTTATCGATGACAAGCCCTTCAATTTGATTGAACTGGAACGAATGCGTTGCATCGTCATCATCGCGGCGGTACACTTTGCCTGGGCAAATGACCTTAACCGGCGTCTTGCCGTTCATCGCTTTCATCGTCCGAACTTGAACCGGCGACGTATGCGTGCGCATCAAAATGTCGTCCGTTACATAGAAAGAGTCCTGCATGTCACGCGCCGGATGATTCTTAGGCAGGTTGAGCGCCTCGAAATTGAAGAAATCCGTTTCCACTTCCGGCCCTTCTGCAATCGTATATCCCATGCCGATAAATACGTCCTCAAGCTCCTGTGCCACTTTGTTAAGCGGATGAACTGCGCCAGCTGCAGGCTTCGTTCCCGGCAGCGTCACATCGATCGTTTCCTCGCGAAGCCGGTTTTCCGTCTCCTGCCGCTGGAAGATCAACTGTTTTTCTTCAATGACCACTTCGATTGCGCCGCGCACCTCATTGCCCACCTGGCCGATAACAGGACGCTCTTCGGCGCTGAGCGAGCCCATGCCGCGCAAAATTTCCGTTAACGCACCTTTTTTGCCAAGAAATTTGACACGCAGTTCATTTAATTGTCCCGGATCAGCCACCTGCTGCAGCTCCTGCAGCGCTTCTGACCGTAATGCCTCCAAACGCTCCTTCATTCCATTCGCCTCCTAACAAGCTGAAACGGCTCTGGCTGTCGCCACCCTCTAAGAGTAAGCATCGTTTCGCATAAAAAAAAGCCCCTTCTCCCCGTAAGGGACGAAAGGACCGTGGTACCACCCTAATTCGGATCGCCTCTTCATCTTCATCAGACGGGCAATCCCTCATACCGGATAACGGACCGGCGCCGGGCATCTCCTACTTGGCCAGCTTAGCGCGCGCTGCCGTTCAAAGCCCTGCTCAGGAGCGAACTTCGGCAGCCTGATTTCATGAAGACACTCTCAATCTCCGGTGTCCTCTCCCTGTACGAAAGCACTGCTTACTCTTCTCCGTCTTTGCATTTGTCACATGTTCTCATTGCTTGATACATTATCGTATATTATAGCCAAACCTTCCCTTTGTTGCAAGAGTGAAACTACTCGGTTTTTCTGCTTTTCCATGGCGGATCTCCGTGTCGATGGAGCATGTCCGTGAGTGTGAACACACCCCAAGGTATGATCCCTGATAATAAAGCATACAAAATAAGTTGAACGGAAAACCTCTCGGTGAGCATCGTCCACATCGTATTTTTCCTTTCTACGGCCTCTCTGATTTGTTAATCGCGCCAATCGCCCTGATGTTAGCATGAACGGAGACGATGATATCGCTTTTGGCAAAATAGTTGATCCCGGTTTCCCAGTCCGGCTCTATGGCCTGGAACATCCTGTAGTGGTTTTTCTCCAGGTGACTGCGCAGCAGCAGTACATCAACCTTTTTTTGCCGCTGTACCTTATGGATTGTCTTTTCGGCGGTACGGCGAATTTCTTCTTCGATCAGCTTTTCCATTTCTTTGATTACGGGTGCGGACATCAGATCCGGCCGATCAAACAGCTCAGCTATGATGCCTTCTGTTTTAATGTGATAATGGAATTTAATTCGATTACGATCCTTTACGTCGGCATGCAATGTCGTTTTTGATTCCCGAATTTCAAAATTTGATACATTGTCGTTCCATTTAATTTTGACGCTGCCTCCTTCAATTTTATCGTGCAGAAAATTAAGCCCTTTCGTTTCTTCCGCTGACAGAAAACCAACCAGCTTGTTATCCGTACCATTGAACATCGCGCTTCCCCGCAAATCCGCTTCCTTGTCGTTGATCTTTGAGATCTGCGGCAGCACAAAGCTTTGCTTCTGCAGCAGATATTCATGCACATCGCCGATTCTTGCCTTTTTCACGATTTCCGCATTTTTTCGGGAATTTTCCAATATCGAACTGATGTATTCAGCGGGAATCACCTCGTTGGACGCGACAACCGACAGCATTTGTTTCGCTTGGCCCTTTGATACGACGGTCCGGACGCTTCTGCGCATTTCATGATCGCGGATGAAGAAATCCAGGACATTGGCAAACCCCAATGTTTCGGCAGCGGATTCCGATATGACAATTAATTTCAAATGTTCAAAAAAAGGAGCTCGGCTAACCTCAGCCGCCAGACTCCTTGCAATCCCAAACATCGAATCGCCAGTTTTTGTGATGTTAAAATAAGCGCTGCTGCCATCCGAACTCCCGGATTTACCGTTTTTCATCAATCCTGTAGGAATGATGAACTGATATGTCACTTCAAATTGCTGCAGTCCTTTCGGTTCGTCAGCGCTCCCCTCTTTTTCGGCCGCTTCATCGACCGCAACGCTTAATACAAAACCGCGCTCCTCAATTTCCACCCGGTCCCAGCAGCCAGTCAGCAGCATCGTGCTTGCCATCAAACAAGCGATCCCTTTGAACCATGGCCTAACCATTTACATCCCCCTTCAGTCCTCTTACAGTCGCAATGAATAACAACACAACCGGGGCGCTATAGCCTAAGAATAAGCTGATCAACACCAATAATTCGCCTAGTTCCCACAGCTCGACCACATCCTGCGGAAACAGGGCGGTTAAAAAAATAATCGGCGACAGCCAAAACACGTAATGAATTTTTTTGCCTTTTCCAATGACCGAATGCAGGGACAGCATGGCCGTATCGTAAGCCATCGTTGCCGAGTTAAAGATGGTCATAATGAAAATAACAAAAAAAAGCGATTCGAGCCGTTCAAAATAATCACCCGGGATCCTCACTTCCTTAGCAAGCTCTAACGTAGGAAACAACACATGCTCCGTGCCCATATTTGATAAGACGCCGATTACGACAATATAAACGACAACATATAAAACGACGATAATCAGTAATCCATACATCGCGGCTGAGGGCGCTTTTTCCGGGCGCTTCATTAATGAAATATAAGACAGCAAAACGGAAAAACCGATAAACATCAGAAGGCTGTCCTTCATCCCCTTCATGATATCCTGCCAGGGCGTGACCAAAAATGGTTTCAAATTATTGATCTCGATAATATTAGAGCTGAAGGCCAATATAAATAGAATGGTGCAAACCACGATCGGCAGAAACATGAGATTCAAGCGGATAATGGCAATTCGCGACCCAAGGACGGCATAACTTACAATCATCAAAAAGGTCAGCGCAATCACTTCAACGGGGGTATGATCAAATAGATACTGCCGGGAAATCACAGCGATCGCTCTGGCCTCATAGGCGGCAAACAACATCATAAAAAGCGTCATGGCAATGACTAGAATAAGCGCAATAGGCTGCGTGACGATTGTCCTGCTGTATTCATAAAAATTCATTCCCGGAAATCGTGCTGCCAGCTTCGCAATGCACCAACAAGAAATTGCCGTAAGCAACGCCGCCAGAATGATCGAGATACACGCATCGATGCCTTCAGAATGCATCGCCAACAGCCGTGGCGCAGCCAAAACTCCTATCCCGATCAGCATTGACGCGAGCGTAAATGTGATTTCGATTTCAGTAGCTTTGTTCTTCTCACTTTGCATTCTGCTCACTCCTCTCTGATTATTTTTTTCTCATTCGCACCTGATCACCGGCATGCAGCAGCTTGGGCCGCTTTCGCAAGAAAGTTACCGGTGCCCGCAGGATCAGATCCTTCCAGTCCTCCAATATGAGAGGTACCCACGGGCTTGCATAAGGGACGCCAAAGCTTTGTAAATTCACGATATGGATGCTGATCGCAATGTAAGCCAGAATAATCCCGTACAGACCGAATATTCCGGCAGCAAGCATCACAAAAAAACGGATGATCCGAATGGATATCGAAAACGTATACGACGGTAGCGCAAACGAAGATACTGCCGTAATTGCGACGACAATGACCATGACCGGGCTAACAATGCCAGCAGATACCGCAGCTTCGCCAATGACAAGACCCCCGACAATGCCGATCGTTTGACCGATCGGCTTGGGCAGCCGAATCCCTGCTTCCCGAAGCAGCTCCAGCGTCCCTTCCATCAACAACGCCTCGATCACGGCGGGAAATGGAACCCCTTCCCGGGAACCAGCTATCGAAAAGGCCAGTTTGGACGGGATCATCCCCTGATGGTATTCCACCAGCGCTATGTACAGCGCAGGCAAAAACATCGTTGCAAAGATGGCGACAACTCTTAATATCCTTAATAAAGTGGCGACCATCCAATTCTGATAAAAATCTTCAGGCGAGTGAATAAAGTGCTTCAATGTCACCGGAAAGATAATGCCAAAAGGGGTGCCGTCCACCAACAGTGCAGCCTGCCCTTGCATCAGTGCGCGCGTGATCTTGTCCGGCCTTTCCGTTTCCAGGCTGAGCGGAAACGGCGTCAGGAATTCATCCGCAATCCATTGCTCGATCGAGCCGGAGCCTTCAGGATCGTCCACCTCGATGGTTTGCAGCCGCCGCTTTGCTTCCACGACTAGATCCGGGTTTGTAAGCCCTTCAATGTAAATGACGCACATTTGCCGCTTGGAACGCTCTCCAATATCAAAGGAATCAAATCTCAGCTTCGGATCTTTGATACGATACCGGATTAATGTTTTATTTGTGAGTATATTTTCAGTGAAACCGTCTCTTGGACCTCTTACCGTGGATTCTGTTTGCGGTTCTTCAATGCCGCGGCTGGGTCCGCCTTGACTGCCGAACTCAAGCGCTCTGGCGCTTCCATCAATCAGCAATACGGATTTCCCTGACAGAACCGCTTCGATCAATGGATCGAATGCGGTGACCATCCTTACATCCTGAAAAGAAAGCGCATCCGAATATAACAGCTGAAGCACGCTGCCGCGATCGGCCTGGGGCTCAGACTCGGAGAAATCGAATGCCATCACCCGCTGCAAAACATCCCGATGAAGCAGATCCTTATCGATCATCCCGGCTATACAAACAAGCGAACAGCGAATACCCGGTCGAATGGTAAATTCCCTGATGATCAGATCGTTCGGGTTTCCAAGGGTTGTTCGAATACGGGTTAGATTCTCCGCAAGGCTTGTATTCATTTCGCTGTGGGATAATGTTGTCATACAATGAACCTTTCTTTCTTAGTTTGTCATTGGCTGCCCTGTTAGGTTCCCCACTTCTGAGGGAATTAACCAATTGAAGTTGAAGCTTGGTTATCAGGACATTTCAATAAGAAAGGCAAAAGGGGGGTATCCCATAAGTCATCGATGATGACGATGGGATACCCCCTTTCTCTTAAACGCTTTGGTTGTACCGCATTCACTGCGCAGTCGAATGTTCTTCCGACCGCTGACGCTTCTCCAGAATCATTCGATCTGCTTCGTTTAAAGAGTGAAGAAGGCCGCAGTTGTCCGAAGACGAGAAATGGCGCCACAGATAAGAGACCTGTGACGCCATTTTTACCGATTTAGAGGTACCTATCAAGCTTCAATATCTCATTGAAGATCCCTTTTGGGACAGCCTCTTCCTTCATCCTTGCAGAATACCGGTCACTGCTGACCAAGCAGCGTTCTCGTATACGGCGAATCGATCGGCAGCATAATAACCGTCTCATCCTGTATTGTAGTTACATAACTTTCCAGCGTGCGGTATAGCTTGTAAAACTCCGCGTCTTTGCCGTACGCTTCGTTGTAGATCCGAGCCGCTTCTTCCTCGCCCTCGGCCAGGATTTTCTTCGCGTCCGATTCCGCTTTGGCGATCATTTCCCTTGCCTGACGGTCAGCACTCGATGTAATCTTACGCGATTCCTCATCACCCTCGGATAAGTATCCTGCCGCAATCGATTGACGGTCGGAGATCATCCGGTTAAACACGCTCTCCTTGTTCTCATCCGGCAGATCCGTCCGTTTGATGCGGACATCGATAACCTCGATGCCGTATCCTTGTCTAACCGCTGCGTCGGCCACATCCTTTGTGATTTCGTCGTTCAAATCACCACGCGCCGTATTTTCGCTAATAATGTTGCCATAGTCAATCTCGGACAGCTTACGTCGAACTGTGCTGTATACCGCATCCCCAAGCCTGCTTTCCGCGTTCGAGACGGTACGCAGCGTTTGCAAAAACTGCTGTGGATTCGAAATTCTCCAAACCGTATAATTATCCACATTGATCGGTTTCTTGTCCCTCGTCAGGATCGAGGCAACCTGGGCATCTTCATAAATTTGCTGGTATTTAGGCAGTGATGTCACAGTTTCGATGAAAGGAATTTTCACTTTGATACCGGGATTATGGTGAATTCGCACAGCTTCACCGAACTGCAGCACGACTTTGTATTCGCCTTCCTTAACAATAAACAATGAACCGATCGATATTACGACCAATACCGCTAAACTCACTCCGGCTATAATCCACTTTCTCACCTTGCATCGCCTCCTTCAGTTGCTGGCTCCTGCGGTACCGGCGTCGGTGCTGGTACCGGCGTCGGTGCCGGTGTCGTAGTCCCGCCCGCTGAAGATTTGGAAGCGTTCGATCTCATCAGTTCATTCAAAGGCAAATAATTAACGGTTTCGCTGCCGCCATCGGTAATGATGACTTTCGCGCCAGGCAATATTTTCTCCAGCGTCTCCAGAATGAGACGACTGCTCGTAATATCCGGATTTTTAACATATTCGTTATATACGGCGTTGAACTTCGCCACGTCACCCTGTGCGTTCACGATGCGTGAATGCTTTTCCGCCTCCGCTTTTTCGAGCACCGCCTGCGCTTCACCTCTTGTTCTTGGAAGCAAATCATTCACATACTTTTGCGCTTGATTGATCTTCGTATTTTTCTCTTCCCGCGCATTCGTAACCTCTCTGAACGCCTGCTGCACCGTTCCTTCCGGCGGCTCGATATCCTGGAACATCAGATTGACAATCTGAATGCCGGTGTTGTACTGCAGCTGCATTTCATCCAGACGCTGCTTTACCTCGGTTTGAATGACTGTCTTTCCTTCCGTGATGGCAAAGTCCAAATTGGTGGCGCCCATGACAGACCGAATGGACGCGCTGGCCATGTTCCGCAAAAACAGCTCCGGATCGTCGATGTTATACAGGAATTTATGAAGATCGGCAACACGCCATTCCACAACCGCGTCTGCCGATACCAGATTCTCATCGCCGGTTATCATCAGCGCTTCCTCTTCCACAGGAACAATCGTTCCGTTCTGTTCGCGATAGCCAATATGTAGTCTTTGTGTCAGCTTTGCAGGATAGATAACAACCTGCTGGATCGGATACGGCAGTTTAAAATGCAAACCCGCTGAATCTTGTGTTCCCGAATATTTGCCGAACGTCAGGATCGCTGCCTCTTCCTGCTCCTCCACCGTATAGAATGTCGTCCATCCGATCATCAGCACAAGTGCGATAACCGCTCCGATAATCAGCTTCTTGACCGTTCCTTCCGGGAGCTGCGGCGCGTTGGCCGGCTCATTGTTCTTTCCCCCTGGGTAAACCTCCATGAGCATTCATTTCCCCTTTCATATAAAAATAAAAAAACCAAGACTGTAGTACTACGAAAGACATAGCTGTTTCGTTTCATCCTTCTTTACAAACATTTCCTCCCACATGACCGTATTCTGGATGACTTTGTGCGGTTTACCGGTAATTTATCTTATGGGGAAAATCAACACAAGAGCCGAAAATATCGCAGCTTAATAACATAAAAAGAGCGCTCTGACCGGAAGCGGTTCATGGTGCGAAAGTCTGGGCACTGCCGGGCGGCGAGCCACATGAACATGCTATTCTCGCGAACGGCTGTGGTGATTTGGCGGGAAGAGTAGATACGCTGCGTGCAGGCGTAAATGATGACTTTCATGAGCAATTTGGGGTGGTTTAGCTATCTTGACCACCGCCGGGATAAGCTGGAGTGAAGATCTTCATAGGCAGGCGATTGACGGCATCATTGACGACGCGGACGAGATGGTTTTCGGGGATATCTTCCTGCAAGTCCATGGGCAAAGTAAGCGGGTCCATGGTATATTCGATATACAAAAGAAGCCTCTCCCTTGTTCATGTTTGGTCGTACTTGCATGTTAACAAGGAAAGGCTTCTTTTGGTTTGTTTTTAGGAAAGAATCGGTTACGCCTAAACGAAGCAGATCGAATGATTCTCTTCAGAGCATCAATAAACCCGAATGATGAGAATTAGAACTTTATTCGGGCGGGGGTTTCCGATTCCGTGGCGGTGACCGCGAGAAGCGCCGCATGCACCCCGAGAAGCTCCCAGCGCGCAGGTGGGGCGATACGTGTCGGCAGTCAGCCACACGGGTGTGGCCGGACCAATCTGAGCCGGTCCTTGATCCGCTGAAGCAAGCTATCCTGGAAAACCTCCAGCTAATTCATCCTTCAAGGCTTCCGTAAGAAGTAAAGATGGAAATCCTCCCGCTAATTTTATCGATTGAGCTCGTCTTATCGTTCGAGCGCCGAATTAGAAGGAGGAATTCCAGTTAGATGGATCAATTCGTACGACTGCAAATAAATTTACGGGAGGTTTTCCCGTTAGATGAATCCCTCACTCAAGTTCCATATATGGAGCTATTCCACTCTTTTACGTAAGGCTGCCAGGACAAACACAAACGTATTAACGCGTACGTTTGCGTGATAAAGCGATAATCAATGCGATCAAGGAAAGCGCCAGAGCGGCGATCGATAACCAGGTTGAAAGCGGATTGGCAGCGGCTGCTTCCTGAGTTGCCGCTTGTTCGCCCGCAGCAGCGGTTGTATCAGCACCCGCAGCTGTATCCGTATCCGCCGCGTGGCCTGCAGCTGCGTCAACGCCGTGTCCGTGGCCATCTTCTCCAGGGGTGCCTGCAAGAACCTGTGTGATCGATGCCTCATCGCCTACCCAATCCACTGTGCTGCCATCCGCATAGGTTTGATAGGCTTTCCATTCCAGCGCTGCTGCATCATCCGCGACCTTGCCCTGCATTTTAAATTCACTGAACTCGGTTTCGGCGAGCCCATCGCCTTCTGCACTCCAAGCAACCCCGATGATTCGGTCATCCGCTGCTCGTTCCAGCGTATTCGTCCAGCCCGGCTTCGGTTCAATACGTGAAATATTGACGCCATCAGGCACTTTAACTTCCACTTTGATGGTGCTCGTACCTTTCGTCTCGCTCGGTACACGTACCGTAAAAACCTCATATGTGCCTTGCGTCACTTCCTTCGGCTGAACAGTTACATGCGCTGCCGCCACTCCCGCAAACAGAAACAGCGCCATTGCTGTAATTGCAAAGCTTACCCATTTCTTCATCCTCTTTCACCTCTGGTCAAATTGTTAACTGCTGTTACCCAGTATAACCACCTGAACCGATCTGGCATATGACTCGAAAGGGCTATGCCCCCTTGTACAATTTGTGACAGACCTCCATAAGGATGGACGATTGGATCGACAGGGTCAACCTTCCGGGGGAAGGAGCCCCTGCTCCAGCGCATAACGGGTAAGCTGCACCCGGTTCTCAAGATGGAGCTTCTGCAAAATGTTCTTTAAGTGATTTTTGACCGTATGCTCGGACAAGCTGAAAGAACTTGCGATTTCACGATTCGATTCGCCAAGCGCAACCCGACCCAAAATCTCGCGCTCTCTTGACGTAAGAGGGTTACCCGGCGAAGGTGCGGCTCCTTGCGCCATCTTTGGGCTGCTTGCTTGCATACCGGGTGAAAACTCCTGCAGAATGCGGAAGGCAAGCTCTTTGGACATCGGCGCCTCATCAACAGCGATTGCCCGCAAATATTCAAGCCACGAAGAGGGCGTCAAATTTTTCAGCAGGTAGCCCTGAGCGCCCCGTTTGAGCGCTTCGAACAGATGCGTAATGTCATCCGAGACGGTCACCATAACAATCTTTACATAGGGCACGCGTGTTTTGATGCGCCGCGTCGCTTCCAACCCGCCCATTCCGGGCATATTAATGTCCATCAGGATGAGATCAGGCATCAAGCGGTCGGCCATCGCAATTGCTTCCTCCCCGCTTGTCGCTTCTCCCGCCACCTCGAACACCGGATCAACCTCAAGAATTGTCCGCATGCCATCCCTTCCATGCGGATGGTCATCAACGAGCAGTACCTTGAATACGTGATCGTGATCGCTCTTACTCATCCACTCCGCCCCCTTTTGCTGTTATGGTAACGGTTGTGCCACGGGCACCATCCGGCCCCGCAGCACGGATGTCGAGCCTCCATCCCATCGCAGCGGCCCGGTTCTCCATCATCCGCAAGCCGTAACATCCCTTTGCTCTCATTCGTTCGCCGCTGATTCCGATTCCGTCGTCCGTTACCGAACAGAGGAAGCTGCGCCCGTCTTCTCCATGAGGCTTGCAGCGGACAACCGCTTGGCAAGCTCGGGCATGTTTCTGTACGTTAAGCAATGCTTCCCGCAAGATAGCGAGCAGCTCCACCTTTTCCTTGGCAGTCAGCATCCCGTCGGAGAGCTGCCAATCCAGCTCAAGACGCAGCCCGCTTCCTTCGCGGATCTCATCCATCAAATCGTGGATCGATTGCATCCATGGCTGGTCGGTTATTACTGGTGCGGTTCGCAGCGCGGCGATCGACTGGCGCACATCTTCGTATACATGTCTCACTGTATCGCGTATCTGCTGCGTTTGGCTGCGGAATTCATGATCTGTGTCCGCTTTCTCCAACCGGTCAAGCTTGACCGACATGAGAAACAGCGACTGTGAAATTCCATCGTGCAGCTCTCTTGCCAGCTGCTCACGCTCCTCCAACGCGGCTTTGAGCGCTTGATGCCGCCTCAGCTCGTCCTGCGTTTGTTCCAAATGGGAGAACAGCTTGCGCAGCAGCGTTACGGTAACAGCCAGCACAATAAATGGCGAGAGCAGATTGCCAAGCTCCATGGAAAGATACGGCAGCAATATCGTATGCCGCAGATACTCCCATACGCCGATTGTAAGTGTCGGAATCCAAAGAATTAACCACTTGATTTGCTTGTACGACATCAACTGCGCTCCTCCAATGACAATAGCAGTGCGGAATCATTAATAGTTCCGGAACGTCTCCTGATGCGTCAATTCATTATCTTCTTTATCCAGCACCTTGATTTCCGCCACCCAGCGTCCCGGGAACGGGATATATGGCCCTTCGGCCTGATAGGTCGCTCTTACAAATCCGGTGAACGCTCCGATCTCGTCGTCATCTACCGGCTTGATCGGCACCTCGATCGGGCCCATATTCTTCCGGTCCTCCGAGCTGAGCAGCAGTCTCACCGATTTGGGCACCCCTGTTTCTTCAGGAAGCCATACCTTTACCATAAACTCATTATCACCCGGCACATTAGGCGTAATCCGCAGCGTAAGATGCATCTTCTCGCCCATCAAATGCTTGGATACCGGTTCATTGGCCGGGAGCGGGCTTATATAGGTAAAGATTCCGACAATGACGATGATCAAAGCCATGAGCGCCGCATCAATCCGCAGGAAAATATTAGCCGGCAGATCACCGCGGCGCACGCGTCGTCTGAGCAATGCTCCCACGACGATAACGAGCAGCACCAGTACCGTCTTTGCAATTAGCAGCGTTCCCCAAGAGGTATAAAACAGATAAGAAAAGTTTGGAATGAACAGTACCGCTGATAATACCCCGGTAAACGTCAGCAGCACAATCGATGTCCATGCCGCATTCGTAAACTTCGAAGCAAACCTTCCGGCATCTTTCCGTTCCTCGAACCACAGCACCAGCAGGAAAGCCAATCCTCCTGCCCATACTGCAGAGGCGATAAGATGGACGATGCCCAGCGATAAGGAATACCATTTGGGAGCATATGCCGCCGCATGTCCGCTAAAGCCCTCCAATACGAGCAGAGCAGCCGCCCAAACAACCCGCAGCGCTGCGTTTGCCCTTAACATAACAAAGCCGAGGAGCGCCAGCACAATTAAAAGTCCCCATGTCATGCCGATCTCCGTTTGCGTAAACAGCCTTGCCCAGTCCGATGACGGTTGTCCCGCCATTAATTCGCGCGAATGGGTGAATACGTAGAGCAGCGATGAAATTAACAAGGCTCTTACCGTCCACAGCCCCCATTTGCGGAACATCGCAAGCTGAACCTCATTTTTATGTTTTAATAGTGCGTACCAAAGCATTAATCCGGTTGACAGCAATAAAGCCGCATAATAGATTCCTCTAACCGCATATATAACAAACTGCTCTGTGGTCATTTGGGTGGCGACCTCATGACCGCTGTGTCCAAGCTGATCATGCGGATTAAAAGAAGAGGCGTCCTTTGCTGCGGGCGGATTGCCCACTACAAATATATAGGAACCTGAGACGGGATGCCCGTCCTCCGATACGACACTGTAAGCGACCGTGTATACCCCTTCACCGAGCTTCGGCAAATCAATCGATAATGTCTGGCGGTCTTCCGATACCGAATGCTGCGATTCCGTCACCAGACGGGACATGGAATCCAATACCTGAAGCGCTCCGACGTCCGGCTCGACCGCTTCATTGAATTGAATCTCTGCCTTGGAGGGGCCGGTGTCCAAGCGGCTGTTCGGCTCCGGCACGAACCGCACCGCTGACGCATGCGCATTCGCCGTCTGAGGCGTGACGCTCCAAATAGAGATGAATGTCAAGAATAGCATTGCGATTGCAAGCCACCTTGTGATTCTTTTGTTTTGAAAATTTCCAGTTGACAACAACGGATTCACGTCCTTTCATCAAACAGTGTACTAAATAGCCTTACGGAATACCAACGGACAAATATTGAATTTTTCAAGCGGGGTATGGGCTTGCAAATTTTTCTGTCTTTTTCCGCAAATAATGTCGAATCCTTTTTCTTGACAGCCACTATATCTTGGTGTAACCTTATTTTCTGTTATCAATATGTTGTGTATATGTAGGATATCAATTGTCTATCTGTTGTTTATCTAGCGGTTCAATGACGCCTTTCGACAAGGAGTGACTTATACGTGGATATTATTAAACGCAATGGTCAAAAAGAAGAGCTGATCTTCTCGAAGTTAAAGAAAGTAATCGATTTTGCTTGTGACGGATTTGAAGGATGCGATCCGCTTGAGCTGGAAACTGCTCTCCTTCCTTACTTCCGTAATAATATAACGACTAAAGAGGTTCAACGTACGCTTATTCAAGTTGCCGTTGAGAAAACGAGCATTGAAGAGCCAAATTGGCAATATGTCGCAGCAAAGCTGCTTGTATATGATCTGTACAAAGAATCGCAAATCAACCGCAAATACGGGTATTTCGGTTATGGCGATTTCTACTCCCTCATTACTTACTTAACGGACAAAGGCTTCTACGGCAAATACATACTCGAGCATTATACACGTGATGAAATAACGGAGCTCGGTAATTATATGAAGCCGGAACGCGATTATCTGTTTAACTATATCGGACTGAAAACATTGGCGGACCGTTACCTCATCAAAGGCTTTAGCGGAGAAGTGTTAGAGCTGCCGCAGGAGCTGTTCATGGGCGTTGCGATGCATCTGGCGATGAAAGAACAGGACAAGCTCGCTTGGGCACGCAAATTCTATGATGTGCTGAGCCGCCTGCAAATGACAGTTGCTACGCCTACTCTGGCCAATGCGCGCAAGCCGTTCCACCAGCTGTCCAGCTGCTTTATCGATACGGTGCCGGATAATCTGTGGGGCATTTACAATGTTGACTCCAGCTTTGCCCAAGTATCCAAATTCGGCGGCGGCATGGGCATTTATATCGGGAAGGTACGCAGCCGCGGCTCCAATATCCGCGGATACAAAGGCGTGGCCGGCGGCGTTGTGCCGTGGATCAAGAACTACAATAACACTGCGATTGCAGTTGATCAGCTCGGCGTTCGTTCCGGTGCCGTTGCCATCTATCTCGACGTTTGGCATAAAGATATTTTTGATTTCCTGAACTTGAAAACCAACAACGGCGACGACCGGATGAAAGCCCATGATATTTTCCCAGGCATATGTATTCCGGATTTGTTCATGCGCAAAGTGCAGACGCGCGAATCCTGGTACCTGTTCGATCCGCATGAAGTTCGCTCCATGATGGGCTGGGCGCTTGAAGATTTCTGGGGCGAAGAATGGGAACGCCGTTATGAAGAGCTCGTAGAGAATCCGAACATCTCCAAGGATGAAGTATCGGCGATCGATATCATGAAGAAGATTTTGGCCAGCTCATTTGAAACCGGCACACCATTCATATTCTACCGTGATACGGTAAACCGTGCGAATCCGAATAAACATAAAGGGATCATCTACTGCTCCAATCTGTGTACCGAGATCTGCCAGAACATGAGCCCGACTGAGTACATCTCAACAACGCATGAAGACGGCATTATCACTACACAGGTCAAAAGCGGCGACTATGTTGTATGTAACCTTTCATCGCTTAATCTGGGCCGTACCCGCTCGAAGGAAGAAATCGCTGAGGTTGTTGCATGCCAGATGCGGATGATGGACAACGTAATCGATCTTAATCACTACCCGATCCCACAAGCGGAAATTACGAACAAGAAATACCGCGCCGTCGGACTTGGAACAAGCGGATACCATCAATGGCTCGCTCTGAACCAAGTCAACTGGGAAAGTGAAGAGCATCTGGATCGTGCGGACGAGCTGTACGAGTGGATCAACTACTGCGCGATCAAAGCTTCCATGGAAATTGCGAGAGAAAAAGGCACGTACAACGCGTATGAAGGCAGCGAATGGCAGACCGGTGAATACTTCGATCGCCGGGATTATAACAGCCCTGAGTGGCTGGAGCTGAAAAAACAGGTTGCCGAGCACGGTGTCCGCAATGCATGGATGTTTGCAATTGCACCGACTGCCTCGACATCGCTGATAGCCGGTTCAACAGCTGGTATCGACCCGATCTTCAACAAATTCTTTATTGAAGAGAAGAAGAACGCCGTCATTCCGCAAACCGCTCCTAACCTTAGCGAAGAGACGTTCTGGTATTACAAAGAAGCGCATCATATCGACCAGCATTGGAGCATCAAAGCTGCCGGCCGCCGTCAGCGCCATATCGACCAAGCGCAATCATTTAACTTATACATTACGCCTGAATATACAGCAAAAGAATTTTTGGAACTATACATGGCTGCATGGGAGAACGGCTTGAAAACCGTCTACTACTGCCGCAACAAGAGTCTTGAGGTCGAAGATTGTGTCAGCTGCAGCTCGTAACAACACCAGATTACATGACCAGATAAGGCCCTCAGGGGCCTTATCTTCTGCTTAAGCACATCTGGATTATGCGTAAAGGCCTCTTTCATGTGCAGAAACCTATTCGGCAATGATATAATAAGGAAAGTTATAAGGAGGAATCGTGAATTATGGAACTGCAGCGTAAGAAATTGTTTAATGAGGAAGGCGATCGCGACTGGGGCAAACGCCGGATGATCGGCGGCAACACCACGAACCTGATCGAGCTTAATAACGTGAAGTACGACTGGGCAACGAAGATGTACCGGACGATGATGAACAACTTCTGGATTCCGGAAGAAATTCCGCTTGCACAGGATGCCAAAGACTACAAAAACCTGTCGCTCTCCGAGCGTAACAGCTATGATAAAATCATTAGCTTCCTGATCTTCTTGGATTCGCTTCAAACGGCAAACCTGCCGAACGTGAACGAATTTGTTACGGCGCCGGAAGTCAATCTGTGCCTGACCGTGCATACATTCCAGGAAGCGGTACACAGCCAAAGCTATTCCTATATTTTGGACAGTGTCTGCTCGGCTGACGTGCGCGACCAGATCTACAACCTGTGGCGCGAGGATAAAAACCTGTTGAAACGCAATCGTTTCATCACCGACCTGTACGAGAATTTTATCGCGGAACCGTCCGCCCAAAATCTTGTGAAAACGATCATGGCCAACTATATTCTCGAAGGCATCTATTTCTACAGCGGATTCAGCTTCTTCTATGCGCTTGGCCGCCAAGGCAAAATGCTGGGGACCGTCTCCGAGATCAAATATATCCAGCGCGATGAGCTGACGCATCTGGCCCTCTTCCAAGGGATCTTCCGGGAAGTGCGCAAGGAAAATCCTGAGCTGTTCACCCCGGTTCTGGTCGAAGAACTGCGCCAAATGATGCGCACTGCGGTCGAGCATGAAATTGAGTGGGGACAATATATCACCAACAACCAAATTGCCGGCTTGACGAACGACATCATCGACCAATACATCAAGTTCCTGTCCAACGAACGGTTAAGAAAGCTCGGCCTGGATATCCTTTATCCGGAAATTACGGAGCACCCGATGAAATGGGTCGAGAGCTTCAGCAACATGAACGGCATGAAAACCGACTTCTTCGAGCAAAAAGTAACGAACTACAGCAAATCATCCAACCTGAACTGGGGCGACCTGTAAGCCGCTTGGTTTTCATGTGACATACAAAATGGCGCGTAAATTGACATCCAATTTATACGCCATTTTTGTTATTTAAACAAGGTTTTTGGAGCTGTGTTGTGCTGCTGGATAATATAAACAGATCGAAATTAGTTGAATTTTTATTCGTTATAATGTATATTAATAAAAAGAAAAACGGCTGCAGGCAATTAAGGAACACGGCTGTGATTGTGTAATTGCATAAGCCGCCAAGCAGAAGCAACGGCAGCAGTCTATTGCGAAATATGCAGGTGAAACTTCATTTAAAAAGCCTGGGCAAGTCAAGGTGCGTAACCTTGAGGCCCAGGCTTTTTATTTTGCCGCGAAATAATCCGGCCAATAATTACCGCGTACCACGGGATAGCCGCGATTATCCCGCCAAACATATACCCATCCTTGCATCTTGGGATGATTAGAATCGCGTACCCAAACCCGCTCATAATCATTCTCTTCCTCTATTCCGGCGAAGCCTTCGAGCTCGTCCATCTTTTGCAGCCCGATTCGTGTCACTTCAATCCAGCAGCCCCGCACCGTCCCTGCCGACCGTAAGTCCCCCGTACGGAACAGACCGGGATAAGGACCAAAATCGACAAGCGTGCCAGCTATGGTGCCCGGAACAATCGACTGAAGATGCGGAGCAACCACATGATGGTTCGACAAACCCGGCAGCAGCGATCCGTATATAAATACACGTATGTATGGCGGCTCATCCAACATGCCCTCTGACCTCTCCTTTTCCATTCTTAGATCCAGCCGCAATTTAGCCACTAGCGTATCTGTCCTGATAAAACGTTTCAATTCATCTCTAACCTAGTTTGCCGTAATCCGCCACGGTTGTCCAGCATTGGCGCAATGCCCCTTACATTCGATCCACACGACAAAAAATGCTTGCACCGCGTATCCTGCAAGCAGGTCCGCTTATGGTGCAAGCATGTGGCAGCAAGCCTATCTATGCTCGGTATAACGAACAATCAGGTCAACAAGCAGATCATTCAACAGATGAACCTCATACTCCCCGACATCCGGTTCCAGATGAGCGTTGCCTATGCCGCTGTGATCGGTCAAAAACACATATGTTCCACCCGTGGCGGCAGCCAGAAACCGCATAAGATATTCCGTATGTTTATCTACTCCGCTTGATGCCACCGGTATAATGCGCACGCCCATTCGGGCCGCTTCAATCGTCAGATCCCGCATCTTGCCCATTGTGCGTTTGTCATCATGCGGCGGAGCGTCCATCACCAGAAGCAACAGCCGGGCACGGGCCTCGCGGCTCCATTCATGCTCATATAACGCATTGGCCAACGCTTCATCGACCGCTTCCGGATAATCTCCCCCACCCTCTGCTTCCTGTGCGGCAATTTGGCGGACCGCTTCATCGACATCCTTCGTAAACGGAAACGGCTTAACGACGTAATCGTCATATAGATCTCTGTAAAAGTTTGCCGATAATCGCAGCGATAGCTCCTGTTCGGTTTGCTCATTCACCCGGTTGATCACATCTTTTAATTCCGCGGCCAAATATTGCAGTTCATCGGCCATTGAACCGGTAGTATCGATAACTAACATCACATCCGCCGACTCGGGCATCGCCACGTTCTGCTGCACATCGATCTGCAGTATCTCTTTACGCGGGATGCTTACATTCTCATACCGCTTTACAATATCCTGACCGATGTAAAGCTCGACAGAAAATTCATCGTCTCCGCCGCTCTGATTATGATCGTCGAACAGCCAGGCGTATGCAAAAGCTCTGCCATGATTGTCCGTCCGGGCCTCCCATACCGCATGGTCCGTCTGATCCTTTAGGACCAGCCGCGCGTCGACAACGGGCCGCTGCCCGGAGGTTACCTCCACCGCCAAGCGGTTAAAGCGGAAATATCCCCAATGCCGTTGATACTCATCCCCCTTCCGGCTGTTAAGCAGATTGCCCCACCGGCTCCAGTCGAGCGTGTCATTCCATTCTCCTGCTGTCAATTGTCCTGCCTGCGGCTCTGGACCACCCTGACCTCCGGCACCGCCGCCGCGGCTTTCTTCGCCGTCTCCGCTCCCAGGCGGCGGACTTGGTTCAAGTGTTGCACTCTCATTGGACTCGGTCGCACCATTACCTGCTGATGGCGATGCAGTTGAGTTTCCGCTATTGGAACTCCCCGCATGATCTTCCGCTTTTGAGCAGCCCGCGATCAAAAACACAACAGCGAACAACAGCAGCACTCCTCTTAATAGCCCCGCTTTCATTGTTTAGCCCCCCACATGTTTTTTATCTTTTCTGACGATTCCAAAATGCCAATTGTTGCAAAAATTTCTAATCGACATTAAAATCGAAGCAGGCCTAGATAACACATCACTTTTTAGAAAGAAATACAGGAGGACTGGCATATTGGAACAATTTGAGCTCGCTGAGCTGATCATTACACTGCATGAAGAGAATACTCGATTGAATTTTACCTCCGCTCAACTGGTTATTGTCGCGGAATTGGGTTCCATCCTTTGGTATATCGATATCAACGGCATCTCGCAAAACGACGTGCTGATCGCATTTAGCAAGAGCGAGGATATTCGTATCAAATTAAACGCTGTGACGGCAGGCGGGCGGAGTTTTGAGGGCGTAGGCTACTTTCACCCCAATGTCCAGCATCATGCGGCGGCTATTCGAGGGGACGGAAAGCTTGAAGGGTACGAAGCCCATTGACGAGATGAGGCTGTCTTAAGCATGATTATCTCGGATGCCGGCTATGGTAGTGAAGAGAACGATGCCTACATGGAGACTGAAAACGTAACGGCGATCGTCAAATATAACACGTACCACAAGGAACACACATGCGCTTGGAAGACAGATATTAGAAAGATTGACGTATGTACGAACCGGAAAGCGTATTCGGCCAAATCAACGAGGAACTGAAGAACGGCCGTAAAGAAGCCTCTCCTTTGTTCATGTTTGGTCGTACTTACATGTTAACAAGGAAAGGCTTCTTTTTATTTGTTTTTATGAAAGAAACGGTTACGCCTAAACGAAGCAGATCGAATGATTCTGGAGAAGCGTCAGCGGTCGCCTTTGTTCCCGAATTCCCACCTCGGCCTATTCATGCAAGGGAATCCGGGAACAACAGCGATCGGAAGAACATTCGACTGCGCAGTGATTGCGGTAAATTAAAAGGGCTACAGAACTCTTCTGGCCTTAATATATTTATCTTTCCAGTACCCGGTGTTCAAGCTGTTAATGGCTACATTATTGGATGGCGAGTTATGGATGAACTGGCCGTTTCCGATATAAATGCCGACATGATTTACGATGTTTTTCTTGCTTGTCCAAAAGAAGATCAGATCGCCTTTTTTAAGATTGCTTTTGCTTACGGCACTGCCTTGATATTGCTGCTGTTTGGTACCCCACTTCATGTCAACTCCGTTTTTCTCAAATACATATTCCGTAAAGGATGAGCAATCAAAAATCAGCCGCGCTGGATTTCTTACGCCAAATTGGTAATCTACCCGTCCTATTAATGCTCTGGCATCTGCGATGACCCGATCAGCTTTGCCGCTTACGGCACCGCTGCTTACACTTCCCGTGTTGCTTGTGCTGCGGGATGGTGAAGAATTGTAATTCGTGTACTTGGGATCCGTAGAAATATAACCGATCGTACCGTCCTGCACTTTAATCTTATACCAGTAGCTGTTCACTTTTCCGATGACATGAATTTTTTCACCTTTTGGAATCTTCCGGAATATATAAGCACTTGAGCTTGGATCCGAACGAAAATTAACTCCCCATTTTACTTGGGTCTCATAACTGGATGCGGCGGCGGCATGATTCGGTGCGATGAGCGGGGCAGCTGCCGGAGCTGCTACGAACAAGGATAACGCTAGTAAAATTTCTTTCTTCAACTCGAATTCCTCCTGCTTGATTAGTAGTCTATAATCATCCTACCGATAAGCAGCAGGGACTTTCACCCTACAAAAATTGGCAGCATCAATGGCAATTTCAAAAAATGAGAAAATTTAACCGCCCCTGTTCGAAAAAACCCTTGCATTTAGAGGGCTTTTGAACAACTTGTCCCGTTTTAATGAGAAAACCGATCATTTCATTAAAAAAAATTAACATTGATGTAAAGTGCCAATCGTAATCCGCTTGCTCCTGCTGATATAAAAAACTGAGGTAGACTTCATTTTCAAGAAAAACAATCCCCAAACCCACTTCACAAAAGTGGATTTGGGGATTCCTGTCCTTCTTCCTTATTACACCTGTAAGTTCATGGCGTTAGCGGCTCTTGCCGCACAATAACGGATTAATGAGGACATTTCCAGCCACTGCAGCTGCTCCAGCACGCCTCTGCTTGCTTCGGACAACCGTCCGCCTTCAGAAGCGGCCACAACATCGACAAACCGGTACGGATCCCATTTTTCTCCTTTAACAATAGACCGTATGGTCTCTTGTTCACTGTCTGTCAGCAGCTCCAGCTCATCTGCCTCCGATAACCATTTAGCCGCCTCGGCTCCAAGCTCCATTATCGCGGGATGGTTTCCTACCTGGTGGAACCAATACTTCGCATTGCTGTAATCCTTCTCCATACGGTGCATGATCCCATGCCAATAGCTTCCAGTTGCATCGCTCAATTCCTGCGAAATCGTATGGGAACGGTCCAGACTGTCGTTCCACAAATGAAGTCCGGATAAAAGCGCTAAAACCGCGTTACGCTCGGCTTTCGCAGCCAGTTCGGCTATATGATCGTCCAGAGCCCGATCCCATGCTTCTAGCGGAGATAACCGCTGCAGTGGACTGCGATGTGTCAATTGATCAATGATCGTTTGGATTTCGGGTTGTGTCATGTAAATTCCCCCCCTTGCCATTTGCTTCCTATTATACCAAGACAGGCAAGAAAGGTTCAACCTTTAACGTATAATGACTGCGTGTACCTTACCCGGACCATGAATGCCGATCGTCAAATCATTCTCAATATCGGCACTCCGGCTCGGGCCGGTGATCAAGTTCAGCGAGGAAGCCATCTGCTGCACATTCGGATAACGCTCCTTGAACAAAGCAAATGCTTCACCCATCCGGGTTACGATCTGATCGGCGCGGAATACGGCAACAAGCGTATCGGTCAGCAAGCTTACCGAACGGCCTTTGCCGCCTTCACTGAACAGCGCTAATGTGCTTGTATTAGCGACCGCGCAATCCGGCCAGACCAGGCCAAGCCGGCACGTTTCGGCAGCCTGCAGCAATTTGCTGCGCTTCGCCCAATTGCCTTCGCTGCCGGTCGGAGGCTCCGCAAGCCTCAAATGATCAGCGCCATCCTCCCGCCATGGAACAACCTCAATACCCGCTTCAATTAACGGTCCGTCGAGCGAGAGCTCCCGCAGCCGATCATGCTCCCAGCGCGAAATACGCGTAATGCCAAGCTCGGCGCATACTTCTTTTAAATAGGCTGCGATGGCCTGAGGCGCTTCCGCTTCTTCCACGATCAGCGTCCTGCCGCTTAATGCCGTCCAGTTGCGGATAAATTCCTCTATAAGCTCATTCGTGGAAAGCTCCCGGTCGCGGTAAAAATCAGGAACTCCGATGAACGGCCGTTCCGGCGCCTTTTGAAGCGGCTCACGTCTTCCCAGCCGACTTGCTATATTTTGCATAAATGCTTCTTTGCCTGTCATCGATCCTGCAGACCTGCTCATCGCTGTTCCTCCCTTGCCGCTTTCTTGGCCGCCAACTCAGCTTGCAGCGCCGCCCATTTGTCGCGGAACGATTGCTTCGGCATCATCGGCATAAATCTTGATTGCGTCCATCCTGATAAAGGCGCCGGTCCCGCCTTGATCATCCCGCCGCGTACGAGCGGCTTTTGCAGATAGTATCCCGACTTGGTAGCCAGCTTGTATAATGTGACGCTGCCGAACACCGTTTGGAACGTCTTGAACGCCGCACGTTCCGGCAGCGAGGTTAGCTTCATTTTCACTTTGCGGTGCCGCAGATGAACGAGCATATCATGCAGCGGGATTTTGACCGGACAAGCTTCGTAACATGCTCCGCACAAACTGGATGCGTAGGATAACGTCCCCGCTTCCTTCATATCCTGCTGCAGCAGCGGCGTCAACACCGCACCGATCGGGCCGCTGTATACCGAGCCATAAGTATGGCCGCCGACATGGCGGTATACCGGACATACATTAAGGCAGGCTGCGCAGCGGATGCAGTTCAATACCTCTTGGAAGATCGGATCGCCAAGCTGAGCGGAACGGCCGTTATCCAAAATAATGACGTGAAGCTCTTCCGGTCCGTCGAGATCCTCAGGGTGCCTTGCACCGGTCAGAATGGATGTATAAGTCGTCAGCTTCTGGCCTGTCGCGCTGCGCGCCAATAGGTTCAATACAACTTCCAAATCTTCAAAGGTCGGGACCAGACGCTCCATGCCCATAACAACAACATGCACCTTTGGCAGCGTGGAGACCATCCGCCCATTGCCTTCATTCGATACGAGCGTGATCGATCCGGATTCCGCAACGCCGAAATTGCAGCCCGTCAGCCCAATATCCGCCTCCAGAAAATAGTTGCGCAGCTTCTTGCGCGCATACTCCGCAAGCACCTTCGTCTCCGGCTCAAAGTGCTGTCCGGATGCATCGGTGAACAAGTCGGCAATCTGCTGCTTGTTTTTGTGAATAGCAGGGATAATGAGATGAGAAGGCGTCTCGCGCGCCAGCTGCAGGATGTATTCTCCCAGATCCGTTTCAATCGCTTCGATGCCCCGGTCCTCGAGATGATGGTTCAGATGAATCTCCTCAGACACCATCGATTTTCCTTTTGCCACTAGTTTGGCCTTATGCCGATCTGCAATGCCCATGAACGTTTTGACCGCATCATCCGCACCGCTGCAGAAGTAAACATGGCCTCCGTTGCCGGCGACGTTGTCGGCAAATTGGGATAAGTAATAGTCCAAATGGGAATTCGTATGCTCGCGGATGGCACGTCCGCGGTCGCGCCAAGCTTCCCAGTCACCGAAGGCATCCATTGCCTGAAGCCGGCCGTTTTTTAATTTATCCGTTGTAAACGCTACCGCTTTACGCAGAAATTCATCCTGCAGCGCTTGCTTCGTCCGCTGCTTCAAGCCTGAGCCGATCCGCTCATCCATATTTGTATCCTGTCCATGTCCAGCCTGTACACTCATCGTGATGTTCTCCCTTCCTCAAGCAGCTGCGCCAAATGCATCACACGCACCGGCTGTCCCTCTTTATTCAGGCGGCCGCCGATATTCATCAGACAGCCCATATCCGTACCGACCAGCACTTCCGCTCCGGTACTGCATACATTAACCGCTTTCTCACAGACCATCGCCTCGGACATATCGGCCATTTTAACCGAAAATGTGCCGCCAAAGCCGCAGCAGTCCTCCTTCTTGGGGAGCTCCACAAAGTCTATCGAATCGACACAGGAGAGCAGTTTCATCGGCTCTTCCTTCACGCCAAGCAGCCGCATCGCATGGCAGGAAGGATGGTAGGTCACCTTGTGCGGGAAACTGGCGCCCAGATCGGTCACACCGAGCACTTGGACCAGAAACTGCGAGAACTCGTACATTTTTCCCACCAGCGCTTCGGCCTTCGCTTTCCATTCCGGTTCATTCTCAAACAAATAAGGGTAGTAGTGATGAACCATGCCCGTGCAGGAGCCTGAAGGCGATACGACATAATCGCTGTGCTCGAACGCGCGGATCAGATTGCGAGCCACTTCGCGCGCTTCATCCTGATAACCGCTGTTAAACGCCGGCTGGCCGCAGCAGGTTTGCGCCTCAGGAAAGTCTACATCGCAGCCGTAATCGCTCAAAATCCGCACGACGCTCTCCCCAACCTCCGAGTAAAGCAAATCAGACAGACATGTGATGAATAAGGAAACCCGCATTGAATTACACCTCTGTTTCAAATATTCTTATGTTATCAGGTTATCAGACATCTAATAAAAAAGAAAGAGGGAACTTGATCTCCTTGCGATTTTTCTCACTTTCGATCAAGATATTCCCTCAGCATCTTTTCCACATGCTCCAGATGCGCGCGCATCGACTGCTGCGCTTCCTCCGGATTTTGTGCGGCTACCGCTTCGTATATCCGCTGATGCTCCTCCCACAGCTGAAGCGATACTTGCTTGCTGCTGTACATCTGGATGCGCCTTGTCTCGCGAATCGCGATTTCCATCTGCGAGGCAATCGAATCGAGCAGCCTGACCATGATTGAATTATGCGTCGCTTCAGACAAAAGCTGATGAAACCGTATATCAGCGGCTTCTCCTTCCGCTTGGTCGCCGATATGCTCCTTCATCGAAGCCAACAGCACTTCAAACGCGGCCAGATCCTCATCCGTTCGCTTCTGTGCGGCAATGGCCGCGTTGGCAATCTCCAGCGCCTTGCGCGCTTCGAGCAGCTCTGATATCGCTTCTCTGCTCAGCAAGAGGGTTTCAAACTGCGGCAGCGGCAGCTCATCAGCAGTCACCTCGCGTACAAAGCAGCCGTCGCCATGACGGATTTCGATCAATCCCATTGCCTTCAACGCGCTTAACGCTTCGCGCATCGTGGAACGCCCAACTTGAAACTGCTCGGTCAACTCCTTGGTCGAAGGAAGCTTCTCACCGGTTTTCCAACCGCCGCTCATTATATGCTCTTTCATTTGATCGGCGATTTGTTCATAGATTTTTCGCGAAGTTATTTTTTCAAATGCCATTGGTTGGACAGCCCTTTCCCGCTAATAACCGCACTTAGAAACGGCTCCGACATCCCGGTACAGGACATTGGAGCCGCTTCGCTTCATTATTTAGTTGCCGTGCAGTAACTCCGGCGTTGTCAGCTTGTCGTAGAATTCTAACGATTTGTCCTTATCGGCTGTGTTGCGAAGCGCCATCGCCGAGCGAGGATGCTCGTCCAGCATGCCTGTAATCATATAAGGCATGATATAACCCCATTCTTCTTTCTGACGAAGCGGAATCATATACTTATCGATCATGTCGAGCACTGGGCGCACATTGTATTTCGTATTTTTCAGATGCGCGACAAGCAGCTCGGTGTGGCAGTTGCCTGCCGCGCGGCCCATGCCGTAAACCGATGCGTCGAGCAGCTCGACACCTTTCTCAGCGGAGATCAGCGTATTCGCAAATGCAAGCTGCAGGTTGTTATGGGTGTGCACGCCGAGACGTTTGTTCGGCAAATGCTTTTTAAATTTGTCCACCAGCAGGCTGAAATCATTCGGATCCAAGCTGCCGTAAGAGTCAACGATATATACAACGTCAACTACGGATTCATTGATCAGTTCAAATGCCTCAAGCAACTGATGCTCCATTACGTTGGACAGCGCCATAATGTTCAGCGTCGTCTCGTAGCCGCGTTCGTGGAACAAGCTGACCAGTTGCAGCGCTTTGTCTACATCCTGAATGTAACAAGCGACGCGGATCAGATCGAGAAGACTTTCCTCACGCGGCAAAATGTCATTCTCATCCACGCGTCCGATATCAACAAGAGCTGAAAGTTTCGTATTCAGCTTTTGCGGGATTACGGTACGCAGGAATTCATCATCCAAAAACCGCCAAGGTCCTGCAGACTCCGCGCCTTTGAGCAGCTTCGGAGAGTTTTTGTAGCCGATTTCCATATAATCGACGCCAGCTTCATTTAAGCTGTTGTACAAGTGCTGTACGAATTCAACGCTGAAATCCCAGTTATTCACGAGACCGCCGTCCCGGATCGTACAGTCTACAATTTTACAATGATTCGCTTTCGCTTTTGCATTCATGACTTTTGTGCGCTCCTTTGACGTAAAATGACTATTCTCTACATCATACTTGAAAGCTGCCCTGAACGCAAAGCCCTTTTTTCTTGAAATTGGATTGAATTAAGCCTTGAAATTACCTGCCTATCTTGACCGGGATCGGAAGCAATTAAGCGGCGGTTAACCTGAGCGATTGAATGACACATCTTTATATTATCGTTGACATAAATTGATAGACGGGCTTACTATATATGACAATTGATTAGCATACGGAAGGGTATGCGCGATTAGAATTTTCACTCACTGAAATTGGTCTTTCTTGGGGAAGGACGAAGTCATGCGGAGTCATGCGAAGTCATGCCGCTTATAGTGAGCAGCCCGCTTCTATTATGGAAGGAGTTTTACTGTGTCGAACTTTAAACCGACTGTGTTTCGCGTTTTAATCGCGATCAGCATCGTACATTTGATCAATGATACGATGCAAGCGATTATTCCGGCTATTTTGCCCATCCTCAAGGAAACGATGAACCTTTCTTACACGCAAGCGGGAATTATCGTATTTGCACTTAATATGACCTCATCGGTTATGCAGCCGGTAGTCGGCATGTATGCCGACCGCAAGCCGGCGCCTTATATGCTGCCCATCGGCATGGGGCTCACGACGATCGGCGTGTTCGGCATCGCCATCGCACCGAATTACTGGGCGATCCTGCTGTCGGTATTGTTTATTGGCCTGGGGTCTGCGATTTTTCATCCGGAAGCCTCCAGAGTTGCCTATATGGCCGGCGGATCGCGCCGCGGCCTGGCCCAATCGATCTTTCAGGTCGGCGGTAATTCCGGTTCCTCGCTCGCTTCCATCATGACGGTGCTGATCTTTGTGCCGTTTGGCCAATTCGGTGCCATCTGGTTCGTGCTCATCACAGGCTGTGCCATTGCCGTCCAGCTCTACGTGGCAAGATGGTATCAAGATTATATTACGACCAATCCAAGGCCGGTTAGAAAATCATCCGATGCGAAAATGCCTCCCGGGCGTAAAAAGCAAATCACATTTGCCATTTATCTCATTATTGTGTTGTTATTTGTCCGGACATGGTATAACTCCAGCATCTCCATCTACTATCCTTTTCAACTGATGGAGGAGTTTAATTTTAGCTTGCAGCAGGCTCAAATTTATATTTTCCTGTTCGCCGCGGCGGGCGCGCTGGGCACCTTTCTCGGCGGTCCGCTGTCCGATCGCTACGGAAGGCGGAATGTTCTTTTCTACTCCATGGTTGCCGCGGCGCCGCTCGCCTTGCTGCTCCCTTATGCGGATCCGTTCTGGGCGTATCCGATTATTGCCTTAAACGGATTCATCGTCATGTCAGGATGGTCGGTAACGGTTGTTTATGCACAGGAGCTCGTCCCCGGAAAGATCGGGACCGTATCGGGCTTGACCACCGGGCTCGCGTTCGGCCTTGGCGCGATCGGCGCTGTCGCCATCGGCGGCCTGAGCGATTCGCTGGGATTATCGCTCGTCATGCAGCTTGCCAGCTATCTGCCGCTGTTTGGCTTCCTTGCCATCTTGCTGCCCTCCGACCAAAAGCTGCGGGAATGGTCGGCGGAATCGTAATCGGATTCCGCCCGTCCGCCTACCATCCGATGGCAATCCCATCGCCTCTGGGATCTGCGGCGCCGCTGATGACGCCATTTTCATCGATACGGATCGCCTGCGCTTGCCCCATGATACCGTCCCATTCACCGACAAGCTCGACTTGATGGCCCCATTCGCGCAGCGTGCTTGCCATCTTGCCCGATATCCGGCTTTCGATCTTTAACGAATCGCTGTCCATACCCCAGGTACGGCCATATACCCATCTGGGCAGCGCCAGCGCTTCTTGGACGGAGAGGCCGTAATCCAATATACCCGTCATGATGGACAGCTGCGTCTGCGGCTGGCCTTCCCCGCCCTGTGTCCCCAACAGCACGTACGGCTTGCCATTCCTCAGTATCATAGCCGGCATCAAGGTATGAAATGAGCGTTTGCCGGGAGAGAGCACATTCGGCAGGCTGCTGTCGAGCGAAAAGAACGAGCCCCGGTTTTGCATGAATACCCCGGAGCGGCCCGGCATATAAGCCGCGCCGAAATCAAAATATAAGCTTTGAATAAAGGATACCGCATTGCCCTCTTCGTCCGTTACGGCGGCGTATGCGGTATCTTGGCCCATAACCGAAGATAAATACGGCGCTGCACGCGGAAAACTACGGTCGACCTCCTTATAAAGCTGTCCGGCGTACGATTTGGACAGGAGCCGGTCAAGCGGAATCGCCGCAAAGTCAGGATCCGTAAGATAGCGATCCCGATCGCGGAACGTTTTCTTGGTCACCTCCGTCATCAGATGATAAAAATCAGCGGACATCCGCGGAATCCGGGACAAATCGGCATGCTCCAGCACATTCATCATCATTAGCGCGGAGAAGCCTTGCGAATTGGGAGGCATTTGACAGATCTCGTATCCACGGTATGAAGTTTTGAGCGGATCGACCCACTCGCTGTAATGGGACTCAAAATCTTCCGCCGCGAGCAGTCCTCCATCGCGCTCGATCCCCGCGACAATATCCAGCATCACCTCTCCGCGATAAAAGGCATCCCGCCCTCCTGAGCAAAGCTTCCGCAGCGTGCCCGCCAAGTCGCTTTGAAGCAATCGATCCCCCGGCTGCAACAGCTTTCCTTCCGGCAAATAGATTCGCGATAATGCTTCCTCCTCCCGCAGAAAGGCCTCATCCTTGACCATCCAATAATGCAGATTGCGGGAAATCGGAAAGCCGTTTTCCGCATATTCGATCGCAGGCATCAGCAAATCCTCCCAAGGGAGACGACCGTACTTTTGCCACACCTCCCACCAGGCATCGACCATGCCCGGCACCGTAATCGCGCTCCATATGCCCCGATGGGGGATTGTCATATTGCCCTGGGATAAATAAACGTCCAGCGTTGCTTGCTTGCCCGCGCGCCCGCTTCCATTCAAGCCCTTCAGTTCTCCCGTCTTTGCATCGTACAGCATGAAGAAGGCATCTCCGCCAAGTCCCGTCATATGCGGATACACAACGGCCAGCGCTGCGCTGATCGCCACCGAAGCATCAAAGGCATTACCGCCCCGAAGCAGGATATGGCTCCCGATCTGGCTTGCTAAATAATGCGGCGTCGCCACCATCGCCCGATGGCCAAGCGACATAATATTGAACATGGGCTATCCTCCTTCGTAAACATCCAATGCGGCTTGCAGCGCCGCTCCCGCAGAAAGCTTGAAGCGATGTCTTTGCAGTACCGCTTCAAACGCACCAAGCAAATGAAGCACGTTCCGCTCCCTGCAGCTGTACCCCATCGTTCCGATTCTCCATATTTTCCCTTTTAACGGACCAAAAGAGCTTGCGATTTCGATGCCAAAGCGATGAAGCAGCATGCTGCGCACCGATTCACCGTCGATGTTCCCGGGGATCGTAACGCATGTAACGACCGGCATTTTACATTTCATATCGCCATACAATGTCATCCCCATTGCCTCGAGCCCGGCTATCAATGCCGACTCATGCAGCTTGTGGCGGGCAAAGCGGTTGTCGAGTCCTTCTTCAAGTACAATTCGCAGCCCCTCGCGAAGCGCATACAGCATCGAGGTCATTTCCGTATGATGATTGAGCCGATCCGGGCTCCAATAGTCTTGAAGCTGGCTCAAATCAAGATAATTGCTCTGGATCGGCCGAAGATCGCTGAGCTCCGCCTCCGCCATGCTTCTAAGGCCTCTTTCCACCCGTTTTCTTGCCAGCACTTTTCGCTCAGCCCGTTCGTTATAGGTGACCGGTGCCATCCCGGAAGGCACGGATAAGCATTTCTGCGTCCCGCCGATTACAGCATCGATGTACCAATTATCCGTTTCAACCGGCACGCCGCCAATCGTCGCCACCGCATCGACAACAAACAGAACACCTTCATCCCTGCAAGCTTTGCCGATTTCCGCCAGCGGTTGAATGCGGCCGGTCGAGGTCTCGCCGTGGACCATCGCTACCACATGGGGCTTGAAGGATTTCATTGCCCCAATTACCTCCTCCGGTTCGAATACGGTGCCCCATTCCTTCTCGATCACGCGAACAACCGCGCCGCAGCGGTCGGCGATTTCATGCAGCAGATGGCCGAATCGTCCGTAGATCGGGATCAGTACCCGGTCTCCCGGTTCAATTAAGCTTGCGAGCACGGCTTCGATTCCCGAGCGGGAGGTGCCGTCTACCGGATAAGCCCACCGGTTGCCGGTGCGAAACAGCAGCCGCAGCATCTCCATCGTTTCATTCATAAGCCGGGTAAACTCTGGATCAAACTGCCCAAGAATCGGATAAGACATTGCCCGCAGCACACGCGGGTCCACCTCGACAGGACCCGGCGTCATAATCGTTCTTTGGGAAGGGGACAGATCGGCATATCGTTTCATGGCAGTCCCTCCTCATAAGCCAGCTTGTATAATAGAGCCGTCAGCACTCCAAAACCGGCGGTCAGCGACCGGGGAGAGGAATATTCCTCCGGCGAATGGCTAATGCCGTCCTTGCTGGGGATGAATACCATCGCGGCCGGGCACACAGCTTGAAACAGCTGTGCGTCATGACCGGCTCCGCTGACCATCCGCCTGTAAGGCAACCGCTGCTCTTTGCATATGTCTTCAATATTCGCCGTCAGCTGCGCATCCATCTGTACCGGCTTTGCATTCATCCACAACTCATAGTCCAATTTCAAGGCTCTGCGCGTCGCAATTTCCTTATAGGTGTCAATTAAATGATTGCAAAACAAGGACAGCTCTTTCTCGTTGCCATGCCTTATATCAAGCGTAAACGTCACCGAACCCGGAATGACATTGGGCATGTTCGGAGCCGCCTCGATTTTGCCTGCTGTAGCAACCAGCGGCTCACCATAGCGGAACGCTTTTTTCTCCAGCTCCAGGATCATTTCGGCCGCGCCCGTCATCGCATCCTTGCGCATCGTCATCGGCGTTGTGCCTGCATGGTTGGCCGCGCCTGTGACCGTAACGGTAAATCGCTTTTGCGAGGCGATCGTTTCCACGATCCCGATCTGCTGCTCCATCCGCTCCAAGGTTACCCCCTGCTCAATATGAAGCTCGATATATGCCGCCAGATCGCGGCGCACGCAGTCCGGCTGCTCCGCAAGGCCGAAGCCGGCAGCCCGCATTGCATCGGCCATCGCTACTCCCTCAGAGTCTTTATATTGGCCGGCATTGTTCCAATCGTAGATCCCTGTAATATTGCCGGAACCCCAGTAAGACAACGGAAACCGGCTGCCTTCCTCCTCTGCTAACGAAACAACCTCCAACGTTCTTTTTGGCTTCCCGTAGGTTTTCTTAAGCAGGAAAAATGCCGCAATCGCAGCAGCAACACCATAAGCGCCATCAAATTTCCCGCCCATCCGTACGGTATCGATATGCGATCCGGTTAATACGGCCAAAGGCTCTTGCGATGAGCCAGGCAGCCGTCCGTATACATTGCCCACCCGGTCAGCGTATACTTGCAAGCCCAATGATCTCATTCTCTCAGATACGTGCCTCTGCGCGCTCCGCCATTGTTCCGTGTACAACAGCCGGGTGACTCCGCCTTGATCAGCACTGAATGAGGCCAGCTCCTCCAACAGCTCCAGCATGAGTTCGACCGCTTCTTTCTTTATTGCCTCATTCATGCTTTGACCTCCTTTATCCGTTGATCGGGACGCCTTTCACAACCTTCATCCAGCAGCCGCCCGACGCATCCCTGATTCCTTCCTCAGCAGTATAAACGATCTGCCCTCTGCACAAAGTTGTCTTCACTTTGCATGAGAGCTGCATGCCGATGTAGGGGCTGTGCTGATGGCGGTAATACAAATCTTCCTTGCGCAGCATGTAACGCCAATCCGGATCGAGGATGGCAATATCCGCATCCATGCCCAGAGACATGGACCCTTTACGGTTAGAAAGTCCAAACCGGGCAGCCGGTTGGCCGGACAGCATCCGTGAGAGCAGCGTGACCGGAAGCTTCCTGCGGTTGACCCCCTCGTGAAACAACAGCTCAAGGCTGCTCTGCGCGCCAGATATGCCGCCCCACACGTCAAAAAACGATTTCCCTTCGCCCTGCTTTAACGCTCCCGGACACGGCGAATGGTCTGAGGCAATGAGATCGATCTTGCCCTCTGCAAGCTTCTCCCAAAGCCCTTCACGCTCGGACTCGCTGCGCAGCGGCGGCGCACACTTCGCTGCTGCGCCTATGCGTTCCATATCCGTTTCATTTAATAATAGATAGTGCGGACAGGTTTCGGCCGTAACATCAAACCCGCTCTTCTTGGCTTGAGCAATGATCTCTATTGTCTCCGGGCTGCTGATATGGACAAAGTGCAGTCTGCAGCCGGTCTTCCCAGCGAAAAACAATGCCCGGTTGACCGCCTCCTGTTCTGCGATCGCCGGCCGGGAAGCAGCGAAGTCGAGCGCTCCTGTTCTTCCTTGCGAGATGGCATCCGCTGCCAGGCGCGAGGTGATCGCATCGCTCTCTGCATGAAGGGCCAGAATCCCGTTAAATGCGGCAATTCGTTTCATCCCTTCGTGCAGCGTCCAGTCATCCACCTCCCTGAACCGTTCCTCGCCTTCGCCTCCCGGATTAGAGAGAAAGGCTTTAAAGCCAATCACCCCAGCGTCAGCCATCGCTTCCAAATGCGTCAGATTGCCCGGTACCAAACCGCCCCAGAACGTATAATCGACCGCAGAATTCAATCTTGCGGCGTCGGCCTTCAAGCGCAGCGCTTCGACGTTAACCGTAGGCGGAATACCATTGAGCGGCATATCCGCATAGGTGGTGCAGCCGCCGGCCGCAAGAGCCGCCGAGCCGGTGCGAAAGCCTTCCCAATACCCCATGTTCGGCTCATTGAAATGAACGTGCATGTCGATCATCCCCGGCAGCACATAACAGCCCGCAGCCTCAAGCACACGTGTGTCCTGTGCGTCCAGATGATCCGCAAGAGCGGCAATCCGGCCTGCTGCGATGCCGATATCCATTCTTCGTACCTCATCCGGCAGGACGACTTCCCCATTTTTGATAATGATATCGAACGATCCCTCCATCGCGTTGCGATCCTCCTAACTGCCGCGGTATGTGCTGTAGCCGCCCGGCGCGACTAATAACGGTACATGATAATGCTCGTGAATATCCGTGATGACAAACCGGACAGGGATCGCTTCAAGAAATGGGACCGGCTTTGCCATGCCGCCTGATGCTTCCCGGAAATAATCGCCGGCAAAAAACACCAGCTCATACATGCCGCTCACCATTGTATCCTGCTCCAGCAGCGGCGATGGCAGGCGGCCATCCGCATTCGTCCTTGTCTCGCATACCTTGCGATACACGCCGTCTTCTTCGATCCTCCACAGCTGCAGCAGCATACCCTCCGCAGGCTTCCCCCGCGAAGTATCCAGTACATGGGTCGTCAGCCTGCCTGTCATCGTGCGGATTCCCCCTTTGCCAAATCCCCCCTTGTCATGGAAAATCCCTGGAATCCGTAAGGAGGCCGCGGCTCCGTGTACACACTTCCCCGGGAGCCTTCGATCGTGTCGATCACTATCTCCCAAGTCCTGTTGCTGGATTCGAAATTCACCTCTGCCAGCTGGGGAAAACGCGTAAGAATCCGAAGTCCGATCTGATAGATCAAATATTGAATGGAGGGGGTGTTAAACTCATGAAAGACGTGGTGCGCAATATCGCGGACTTGCTCTGCGGCCACATAACGTCCGGACTCCCCATCCAGCGCGTCATTCACGTCGGCATATCGCCATCCGATATTCAAAAAGATGAATAAAGGCCGGTCATAGCTATCCGGAAGCGTTGTGTATTCGTCACGGATAAACCCAAAGAAAGAGCTTCCGCTCACTTTGATCAGTTGCAAATCCGCGATGCTTGAGACATGCGATACAATTGCAGCTTCACTCTCCAAGCGTGTAAACTCCAGCGTTGCGGAAGCATGATCATTATGAGAGCGACGGAAGACGAGCCCGCTCTCCGCTAATTGCCCGCCATCCTTTACGGCCAAGCTGTCAAACGGAATCCGGTCTCCTGTAACCGTAATGGATGCCACGTGCGGATATCTAGCAAAAAATTGTCGGCACACAAAGGCCAGCAGCCCCTCTGTCGTCGAACCCGTATATTGAGCGGTCTGGCGCAGAATGAAGTTTTTCATCGAATCCGTCGCCACGACCATCGCATTATTGCCTTCCGTGAACGAAGTCAAAAAAGACTCGCCGCTGACTGCAAATTTAATATTATGTGCGAAAATGACATTATCATTGCCCGCGTAAGCCGATTCAGAGACCGGCGGCACCGCAAGCGGCTTGGCGTAGGTCCGGTAAGTCAGCACATCCCCTTTTCCGTAATACATCGTGCGGCCCCTTGTACGTTCGGTCATGGCGCCTCCTCCTCATCTTCGTGAATAAGATCAAGCAGCCGAAATCCGGTGATCCTCCCGATCTCCATTAATGCCTGCTCCCACTCCTCCTGTGAGCAGCGGCGCACCCTTCTGTGCATGGCGTCCAAAATCTCTTCCTTGCTGTGTCCCTTTACAGCCATAATAAACGGAAAGCCGAAACGCTCCGCATATTGGCGGTTTAACGCAGCGAACTGCTCGTATTCCCCCTGAGTCAACCGGTCAAGTCCGGCTCCCTGCTGCTCCGCTGTAGACATCTCGCTGACCTTTAATCGGGTGGCCAGATCGGGATGGGCTTTGAACAGCTCTGCCACTTTCTCGAAGGGCGCCATACGCACCGTCCTCATCATCGCATCATGCAGCGCTTGGCGGGAAGCGAACGGGCCAACTGGCCAGCTCTGATCAGCAACCCAGGGAGAATGCTCGAAAATACCGGCCAATGCTTGGATGAATTGTTCACGGTCCATGTCGTTGATGTGCTTCATTGAAATTGACATATCTATCCCACCTCACATGTGCATGCCGGTTATGAATGTCGCGTTTGTCCACCGATTATCATCCATCTGCCGTTTCGATCGCTTTGTAAACAGCTCGCAGGATACCGCCGTAACCGGTACAGCGGCACAGGTTGCCCGATAAAGCTTCCTCCACTTCCGCCTTGCAGGGACGGGGGTTATCATCAAGCAGCGCTTTTGTTGAAATGACCATTCCCGGTGTACAGTACCCGCATTGAAAGCCTCCCTCATCCAAGAAGGCCTGCTGAATCGGATGCACACCTCGTCCGCTCAAGCCTTCAATAGAAGTAATTTTCTTGCCAGCGCATTGATAGGCCATCGTTAGACAGGCATTGACCGGTTTGCCGTCCATCAGTACCATACACGCGCCGCAGCGTCCGATCTCGCAGGAACGTTTCGTGCCTGTAAGTTGCAGATCGTCTCGCAGGATGAATAACAGCCGCCTGGACGGCTGCACCTTCATCGATACGGGTTCGCCGTTCACATCGCAATCCAATGTGTAGGAAGTCTCACTGGAGATCATGCTGGAAGTCACTTGGGGAGCACCCTGTTTCATAGCGTGATTATCGGTCATGCACCGCTCACCTCTTTCTTTTGCGCAAATGGCGCTTCTTGAAGGAGGTGAGGCTCGATAGGCAGCTTAGCGATCCGCTTGCCCACTGCATGGTGCACAGCAGACGTTATCGCAGGAGCAAGCGCAACAGAACCGATCTCGCCGACTCCCCGCGGGCCGTAAATGTCGCCTTCCGGCAGTGTCTCAATCGGCACTACCGTTACGCTCCCGTTAAGATCCGTTACAGTAGGGATAAGATACGTATCCAGATTGTTCACCCCATACCGCCCGCTATTCATGAAAGCATCCTCCGAAAGCGTGAAGCCGAGCGCCATCCCGCTTCCGCCTTCGATCTGCCCGAGAAAGCCTTGCGGATTCACGACAGGCCCTGCCGCTACCGCATGATATTGATCGACGACTTTAACCCGTCCGGTCAGCGTATTGACTTCCACCTTTACAGCGACGGCCGCATACGTATACAGAAAATGTGCCCCCACCCGTTTATCCGGTGTAACCGGGTAGTGAAATTCCGTCTTGACAGCAAGCGGCTCTCCAGCGGCTGACGCCAATTGCTCAAATGTCAGCAGAAGGACGCCCGCCTTATTCCTTATCCCGCCTGCTCCCAATTCCAATTGTTCATAAGGAGTGCCTGTAAGGGCAGCGGCCTTTTCAACCAGAAGCTTCGTAAAGGCCGGGCGCATGTTCCGCAGCGCCGTCCACATCATGCTCGTTGCCCGGGATGCCGTGCTGGAACCGCTGTCCGGGACCACATCGGTATCGCCGATCACAATGCGCAGATCCTCCGTCGCAAATCCGAACTGCTCGATCAGCATTTGTTCGAGCGTCGCGATCAAGCCCTGGCCGAATTCCTCGTAGCCGAATATCGCCTCGATTTTCCCATCCGCTGCAAGCGCCAATCGGCCCGCCCCGGGATCGGGGATGCCAAAGCCCAATCCTGCCCCATGCATGGCCAAGGCCGCGCCGATTCCCGTACGAATCCATGGTTCATGTGTTTCTCCGCTTGGCCCGCTGCGCTCCATCCAGAGCGGGCTTTGAGCCAATACTTCCCACACCTGCTTTGCGCCGTCAGTCTGTGCAATACGCTGGCCAAGCGGCCCTGGATCGCCGATCTGCCGCAGATTCAACGCTCTGAATGTCCAGGGGTCCATGCCAAGCAGCTCCGCCAGCCGGTCCATTTGTCCTTCCAAGGCGAATATGGCCTGGTTGCCGCCAAAACCGCGAAATTCACCGGAAACGCCGTTATTCGTATAGACGGAATAGCCTTGTGCCTCGACATTTTCGAACCGGTATCCGCTCACGGCATGCTCGAGCGCAAAATTCAGCACCTCGGCTCCCAAGGTCGCGTAAGCGCCGGTATCGGCTACAATTCTCACCTGGTGAGCGAGCAATTTGCCCTCCCGATTGACGCCGGTCTTCATTGTTATTTTCATCGGATGCCTTTTAATGCCGGCACGTACCGATTCCTTCCTGGAATTGTGCAGCTTTACCGGCCTGCCTGTTCGCAGTGCCAGCAGAACCCCGTAGGGCTGGACATTGAGCTCATCCTTGCCGCCGAACGATCCGCCAATCGGACTGGATATCACGCGGATATCCGATTCGGGCAGCCCTGTAATGCGCGACAGCTGCAAACGGTCCATCAATCCGTGCTGGGTGGCGGAATAGACCGTTATTCTGCCATTTTCCCCAGGGATGAATAACCCGCCCTCCGTTTCCATATACGTATGCATCTGACGGGGCGTGAAATACGTCTCTTCCACGATATGGACACAGTCATCAAAGGCCGCGGCGGTATCTCCTCTCCGATACTCCGCGCGGTGCAGCAGATTTCCCTCCGGATGCAGAAGCATCGCATCTTCAGCCAGAGCCTGCTCCGGGTCGTCAATGACCGGAAGCGCCTCGTATTCAACCTCGATCAGCTTCAGCGCCTGGTCCGCGAGCTCCTCGCTGTCAGCCGCAACGGCGGCGACTGCGTCTCCGACATAACGAACGCGATCCTCGCAGAATACCGGCTGATTCGGCTTGGCAATGCCAAAGCCGTTCAAGCCCGGTATATCCTCAAACGTCAGAACAGCGTGGACACCTGGCAGGGCCATAGCTTTATCTGTGCAAAGCTTTATAATGCGGGCATGCGCAAAAGCGCTTCGAAGCACGTTTCCAAAGAGCATGCCGGAAGCGGACATATCCGTAAGATAAACCAGCTTGCCCGTTACTTTCTCCTCTCCGTCAGGCCTGGTCCGCCATCGCTTACCGCTTGTTTCCCGATTCAGCAGCATGGTTTCCTCTCCCTTCCCTGATGTTGGCAGTCAGTGCATTCCCGCTTGGCCTGCGGCTCTCCAAAGCGCTGAGAGAATCAGATTGGCGGCCGTTTGCTTCTTGTACAATGCGCTTGCGAACAGATCGCCTTGCAGTTCTGCATTTTCAACAATCATGTCATATATGGTTCCGAGCAGCGGTTGCGTGTAATTGGCATGCTGGAGCAGCGACTCCACTTCCTTCAAGCGCTGCGCAATCGCTCCGCCGCCGCCTAACGCGATCCGAAACCCCGATAATAGTCCGTCTTGATGAATCCTGCCGGTCATCGCTACGGAAACGAGCGAAGGGGTAAATGCCTCTCTCCGGCCGATTTTTTTGTACATTTCCAATCGCATCCCGCTATCCACATCGGAATCGGATGCGATCGGGATGCGGATTTCCTTTAAGATGCGGTTATCTTTTGCCGCATGATTTGCCGCAGCATGCCGCAAACCGGCCAACCAATCTGCAAGCGGTTCTACCTGCAGCAGCTTGCCGTCATACCAGACGAGCTGCGCCTCATAAACGAGCAGTGCAGGCAGTGCATCGCCAAACGTCGATGCGACATTTCCGCCGATCGTCGCGAGATTGCGCACCGAAGGCGCGGCGATTGCACGCACAGCTTCCATCAGTACGGGCACATGGTTTACCAGCAGGGCAGAGCTTCGGCATGACGCGAGCGTTGTGAGCGCACCGATCGTCAACAATTCGCCATCCTTCAGTTCGATACCGGCAAGCAGGCCGGTGCTGCACAGATCAATGAAATGGCCGGGAGGGGCTGCCCCCTCCGCTTCCCATTGGGTGCGCAAATACGTCGTTCCAGCAGTGTATACGGCGGCATCGCCCAGCATGTGCTTCAACCGCCATGCTTCGGAAAGATCCGCCGGCTGCCACACCTTTGGAAAGGAGGTCCTGTTCTCTTGTTCCATCATCACAGCCGCCCCCTTTCAATTAGAAACGCTGTTCGCGAATATATGGCTGTCCAAGCGCCTCCGGCGTGCCGGAAGGCTTATTACGATTGCGCCAGCCAAGAAACATAAGAACCAATATCGTAACAACATAGGGAATCATCTTTAAAAAATACGGGGGGATATCGCTGCCGGTCAACTGAATACGGAAGCCGAGCGTATCCAGCACCCCAAAGAAATAAGCGCAGAACAGTGCGCGGATCGGATTCCACCTTGCAAAAATAACAAGCGCGACCGCAATCCAACCCCTTCCCGCCGTCATCCCTTCGATCCAGGTCGGGGAATACACTAACAGCATATTTGCTCCCGCCAGCCCAATCAGCGCAGCGCCCACGATGACATAACCGTATCGAAATAACTGTACGCGAATGCCCATAACATCGGCGGTAGCCGGATTATCACCCAATGCTCTCAGATGCAGCCCCCATGATGTCCGATGAATGAACACATGCATAGCGATAACAAGGACAAAGCTGACCCAAGTGAAGAGATTCAAATTCGCGAAAATCGGGCCGATGACCGGGATCGGCTCAAGCCAGGGCAGTTGCAGCCTCGGCACCGTCGTGCCAAGCGGCTGGCCGCTGACCGATTTGCCCAGATAGGCGCTAAAACCTGTGCCGAAAAGCGTTACCGCCAGTCCGCTTACAATCTGATTCGCACGCAGTGTCACACATAAAAAAGCATGGATAAGTCCAAGCGCCGCACTTACGCCAAATACCGCCAGCAAGGCCAGGCTCAAGCTTCCGGTTTGCAGATAGGTCAGGCATGCGGTTACCGCCCCCATCAGCATCAAGCCTTCGGCGCCTAGTTGTATAATGCCTGCACGCTCGTTCATGATGCCGCCTAATGTGGCAAACAGCAGCGGAGTGCCGGCAGCGATCGCTGCAATCAGCAGCTGCGTGGTTAATTCCATTCCAAGTCGCCTCCCATCAGCCGCCGCTCCGAAGCCTGAATTTGGAGAGCATGTCTCCTGCAATTAAAAAGAAGAGGATCGCACCCTGCAGCATGGACGAAATAGAAGACGGCAGCCCCATCGTCTGAACGCTGTACCCCCCAACAATCAAGCCGCCGAACAGGACGGAAGATACGATTAATCCAAGCGGGTTCAGCTTGGCGAGCCAAGCAACGATAATCGCGGTATATCCATACCCCGGCGAGATCCCGTACATGAGCCGGTGCGTGACCCCGGAAACTTCGGCCATTCCGGCGATGCCGGCCAGGCCGCCGCTGATCAGCATAACGATCAGAATATGCTTATTAATGTTGATGCCGGCATTTTTGGCGGCATTGCTGTTGGCACCGATCAGCCGCAGCTCATACCCCCATTTGGTATAACGGATCGTCAGAAAATAGAGCAGTATCGCAATCAAGGCAAACACCAGTCCCAGGTGCAAACGCGTCGTGCCCAAAACCGGCAGCGACTGGGCTTCGGTAAACATCGGGGTCCCCGGAAAGTTAAAGCCCTGCGGGTCCTTCCAAGGTCCGAATACGAAATAATCCAATGCAAGCAGGGCGACGTAGTTCAGCATCAGCGAAGTGATAAGTTCATTTACGCCAAAATAGGTTCGGGGAATCGCCGTTAACAGCCCCCAAAAGCCTCCTGCCAGCATCCCGAACACCAGCATCAGCGGAATCGTCAGGACGGCGGGCAGATCGGGAAAATAAATAATGACCGCTGTCGCGCCCATCGCGCCCGCAGCGAATTGCCCTTCCGCTCCAATGTTCCATATCGATATCCGGTAAGCAATCGCAACGCCTAAGCCGCACAGCAGCAGCGGGATCGCTTTGACGAGCGTTTCGGTGATTCCAAAAGAGGAGCCGAATGCGCCGGTTACCATTCTCATATAGACCGTAATGGGATTCATGCCGTTGATCGCGATAAACACGGCACACAGCAGCAGGGCGAGCGCGACAGAAAGAATGGGGGTCCACCATGGCGCACTTGATCTCGACGGGTCCAGCTCCAGGCGGAATGAGAAGCGTCTCTTCATACCGGAGGTCCCGCGCTGTGAAGCCGCGGCTTCCGTAGCGGGCAATTGCCTCATACCGCTGCCTCCCCGGCCGTGCTTAAGCCTGCCATCAGCATCCCGATGCGCTCCCGGTCGGCATGCTCCGCGCTTATCTCACCGATGATCTGTCCGTTGTAGATGACCAGCACCCGATCGGAAAGCTGGAGCACCTCATCCAGATCCTCCGAGATCAGCAGCACCCCGCTGCCAGAATTGCGAAGCTCGTTCAATAAACGGTGAACGCCTTCCGTTGCGCCGATATCCAGTCCCTGCGTAGGGTGAACAGCTACCATGAGACGCGGTTTGCGCGTAATTTCCCGGGCAAAAAGCAGCTTTTGCTGATTCCCGCCTGACAGCTGCTGTACGGGCGTTTCCAGATCCGGCGTTTTCACATCGAACTGTTCGACCAGCTCCTGCGACCACATCCGGTTTTTGCTTGCCCTTAAGAAACCAAGCCTGGAATGATCCTCCGTACGATACGATTTAAAGAGCAGATTATCAACGATGCCAAGGCTGCCCGCCAGCCCGCTTTTCATGCGATTCTCAGGAATATGGGAGATGCCCGCTTCGATGGCCGATCTTACGGAGGCTGTCTTTATTTCTTTTCCATTGAAGTGAATGCTGCCGCCCTTCCAAGCTCTAAGCCCTGTTAATACTTCGGCGAGCTCCTTCTGTCCGTTGCCGGCTACACCGGCTACTCCGACGATCTCCCCTTCATGGACACGAAGCTGCAGCGCGCTCAGTGCTTTTCGGCCATGATCGGCTTCAACATCCAGTTGTTGAACGTTAAGCAGCAGTTTCCCCGGGATGGGCCGCTTTTGCTGTTTCGTTAAGACAATTTCCCTGCCAACCATCAACCGGGCCAGCTCGCGCTCATTCGTCTCCGATTTGTTGATCGTCGTGATCATCTTCCCTTTGCGCATGACCGAGATCCGGTCTGAGGTCGCCATAACCTCCTTCAGTTTGTGGGTCGTAATGATGACCGATTTGCCCTCCCGCTTCATGCGTTCCAGCGTCTGAAACAATTGCTCCGCCTCTCCCGGCGTCAATACGGAGGTCGGCTCGTCAAGAATGATAATCCGCGCGCCGCGGTATAACGTCTTTACAATTTCCACCCGCTGCTGCTCTCCGACCGACAGCTGCCAGATCGGCCGGTCTACCGGAAATGCAAGGCCGAATCGCTCGGAAATAGCTTCGATCTCCCGCTGCTTCTCTTTCATCCACCTCGCCCCGCGCCAGAAGGAGGATTTCTCGCCCAGTACGACATTCTCCGCAGCGGTCAAGCTCTGCACTAACCGGAAATTTTGAAATACCATGCCGACGCCAAGCGCCATCGCATCTTTTGGAGAATGGATTCTCACTCTCTTTCCATCAATGGAAATATCTCCCGCATCGGCCCGGTATACGCCGGACAGCATGCTCATCGTGGTGCTTTTACCGGCTCCGTTCTCTCCTAACAGCGCGTGAATCTCACCTGCATACACTTGAAAATTCACATGGTCGTTGGCGATGACCGGACCAAACCGCTTCACAATGCCCTGCATATCGACGGATACGATGAAAGACGATCTCAATTCTGTGGCCCCCTTAAGCAAAATACCTCCCGGATTTTAAGAAAAACTCCTTACGGAGTTTTTCGAAACATTCTGAATATTAAATAACGGTTATTGCGGAATCGTACCCTCGACGCCTTGGACAAACCAGCTGCTGCTCAAAATTTCCTCATCGCTCATCATGGCGCCTTCCGCAACTTTAACCTCGCCTGCGGCATCAAGGATCGGCCCGGTGAACACATGCAGCTCTCCGCTGGCGATCTTTTGCTTCGTTTCTTCCACAAGCTGTTTCACGTCTTCAGGAACGCTCGGACCGAGCGGCGCCAAGCCGACCATGCCGTCATTCAGATCGCCTACATACGGCTCGCTGGTCCAAGTGCCGTCTATCACTTCCTGCACCACTTTCACATAATACGGGCCCCAATGCCAGACCGGGTTGGTCAAGTAAGCATCCGGCGCAAATCTTGTCATGTCAGACCCGTTGCCGCCTGCCATTGCTCCGCGCTCTGCCGCTGCCTGCAGCGTGGCCGGCGAATCCTGATAAGCCAGAAGAACATCCGCGCCTTTATCTAGCAGGCTTTCCGCCGCTTGACGTTCTATGGTCGGGTCGTACCATGTATTGGACCATACGACATTGACCGTAACATCGGGATTGACGCTGCGTGCACCAAGCGTAAATGCATTGATGTTATAAATGACCTCCGGAATCGGGAAAGCTCCGATATAACCGATTGTATTGTTCTTTGTCATCTTTCCGGCGGCAATGCCGGAGAGGTAGCTTGCTTGATAATTTTTTCCAAAATACGTCCCCATATTTTCCGATGTCTTGTAACCCGATACGTGCAGGAACACGACCTCCGGGAACTTATTCGCGACATTAAGGGTATAGTCCATGTAGCCAAAGCTCGTCGTAAATATAATGTCATGATTTTGCGCCAGCTCCGTGATAACACGCTCCGCATCCGCGCTTTCCGGCACGTTCTCCACAACATCGGCTTTAATGCCCAACTGCTCTTCCAGATACAGCCTGCCTTGATCATGCTCATAAGTCCAGCCGCCGTCTCCCGGAGTCCCGATATAGACAAAAGCTACACGAGGCAGTTCCTTTTCGGGTTCAGCCGCTGGCGTTTCATCCGCCGGTGCATTGCTTCCCGCCTCGTTATTTGTGTTATTTGCCGGTTCCGGTGGAGTTGACGATTGCTGTGCGCACCCCGCTAACACAAGGGTTAGGATAAACAATAAAATAAAACCGCCTTTGAATCGATAACTCTCCTTCATACATTTCCTCCTCGCGGGATCAGTTAGTAACACCGCTCAATATAGCTCAACTATAATCCCGCGATAGATCAACGTCAATTTACCTAACACTTAATTTGGAAACCCTTATAAATTGTAATCATTTTCATTGTGCACGATGCACTGCACCATAGAAAATCCTTTATCGAATAACATGTACCTCACACAAAACAAACGCACTGTTAAAGAATTTACTTTCTCGGTCTTTTCAAAGCCCCCTTATCTTTCTCTGCTGCTTCCTCCTTCCGAAAACCACCCTTTGAACCCCATTCCAGCACAACTCCCCGGTAATCTGAAGATTCAAATATTTCCTTCGCCCCTTTATCTCCATCCAATCGTTCCAAAACAGGAAATAACGTTTTATTGAACAGTGCGGGAGGCATTGGCGAGCCATCATTACCGCTAGCAGCAAAATCCAGTTCCGGATGCTCACGCAGCACGGAGATCATTCGTTCGATCGAATCCGCCTGGATAAGCGGCTGATCGGCCTGTGCCACCAGCAGCGCATCAGGCTTAGCAGGCAGCACCGCGTTCATCCCGCACCGCAGCGAAAAAGAAAGGCCCAAGTGCGCCGTGAAAGAAGTCTCTGTCCGCCATCTCTCCGTATCCTCCGAAGCAGAGGGCAGCCAACCAAGCGGATCATCGGCCCGCACTACAACAATCAACGGATCAATTCCGCAGCGCATTAATTGCTGAATCGCAGCGCCTCCCACCGTTTTACCTGGCGAAAGTTCTTGAGACAGCTTCGGTTCCCCCCTGCGCCGGCTCTGGCCGACGGCCAAATAAATCCCCGCCACCTTCATATCGTATCCCTCCTGTAGCATTCCTTGATGCATGATTCCTCTTGGCCTGTACAAGCTCCGCAGCTATACTGACAGCAATCTCCTCCGGGCCTTCAGCCCCGATCGGCAACCCGACAGGCGCATGAAGCGAGTCTGGCGCGTTCAACCCGTCTGCCAAAAGAACGATTCTTGCTTTTGACCCCATCACGCCGATATACACCGGAGCGACCTTGATTATGGCCGCCAAGAAATCCTTATCCCGCCGAAATTGATGTCCATCAGATCCGCTCCAATAATCGGCGCAGCGCATGATCCGCTTCTTTCAGCACGACTTTCTTATCCATCGTCCGGACAATCCGGCCCTCCATCACAATCTCCCCGTCAATGAGCACAGTATCGACATCTCCGCGCGTCGCCGCATATACTACCCGCGAGAACCAGTCTGCATCAAAGGAAGGGTAGACATGGAAGTCTTCCAAATCGAGCAGTTGCAGATCGGCGAGCTTCCCTTCTTCTACACTGCCGATATCCCGCTGCATACCCAGCACCTCCGCGCCCCCCATTGTTGCCATACGAAGAACCTTCCTTGCATCCATGACCGTCGGTCCATGCTGAACCTTTTGCAAAAACGCGGTTAACCGCATCTCTTGAAACATATCCAGATTGTTGTTACAAGGCGCGCCGTCCGCGCCGATCCCGACAGCTATTCCTTCGCCATGCAGTAAAGCGACCTGGGCGATGCCCGAAGCCAACTTCATATTCGATCCCGGACAATGCGTCATTTTGACGCCGCGCTCCCGAATGATCTTTCTTTCCTCCTCATCCAGCCATATGCAGTGAGCAAGAATCAGATTCGGACGGGCAAGGCCTATATGGTCCAAATAAACGATATTGCGCATCCCCCGTTCCGCTTCAACGATCGCGATCTCCGTTTCATTCTCCGAGGCATGGGTGTGTACCTTAACACCGTATGATTCAGATAAATCCCTTACACCGACCAACAGCTCTTCCGTGCAAGAAACAACAAAACGCGGACAGAATGCGTATTGAATTCTCCCGCCTGCAGCGCCATGCCACTTTTCCAGCAGATCGACACTCTTTTGCAGCGACTGCTCCGTATCTTCCTGCAGCGCCGGCGGCACCTCTGTTCCGTGATCCATCATCACCTTACCGGCCACAGCCCGGATCCCGCTTTCCCGAATCGCCAGAAAAGCCGACTCGGTGTGATTCACAGTCTCCATATCCAGTATCGTCGTCGTGCCGCTGCGGATCAATTCGCCGATCCCAAGCATCGCCGAATAATAGACGGAATCCTCGCTATGCGCCGCTTCAAGCGGCCAAATCCGTTTGCGAAGCCAATCGATTAAAGCCATGTCATCGGCCCGTCCGCGAAACAGCGTCTGACATAAATGAATATGTGTCTGTACAAATCCGGGCAGCAGCACTTTGCCCTCGGCTTCGATCGTGATGTCGGCCTGCGCATCCAGATTAGCGCCCACTTTTGCTATCCGGTTCCCTTCAATCAGCACATCTCCATGCAGCACATCATCGGTAGCGTTCATCGTCAAGATCACTGCGTTCCGTATAAGCTTTCTGCCCACAACGACTCCTCCTGTCATCTCAACCGTTTCTTCGAATCGCCGGAGCTGCCGGACACTGCCGAATCACGCGCCAGCAGTTGCCTGAACAACAGCGCCAGCTTCAAGCGGAGCAGGTCATTGATTTTTTTGAAATCAACCTCAAGCATTTCGCTTAATTTCTCTATTCGGTAGGCCGCCGTATTCCGGTGAACAAACAACCGCTTTGCCGCTTCATTCACTTGGCCGTCGCTTTCGATATAGATCTCCAGCGTACGCAGCATCTCCAGCGCGCTATCGGAGTCCTTTGCAAGAAGCTTGCCGAGTATTTTATTGCAATACAGCTCCATTCTCTCCGGGGAAACCTGTTCGAAAATATAGGCGAGCTCGAGAGAATGGCAAAATACCACAGCCTCTCCGATCCCGAGTTCTAACGCCATGCGCAGCGTTTCCTTCACCTCGGCGAACGCCCCCTTCAAATCCGCCAAGCTTGATTTACGTCCGCCTACCGCGGCTTTGGGCAGCTCCCCCCCTTTTATATCCATACTGTTGAAGCATGCATGCAAAAGCTCGGTTAACCTAGCCGTCCGTTCCTCCCGCCCGTTCGGATAGATGGATAACACTCCCTCTTCCATCACAACGTGAATGCCATTCATCTCCTGAACCGCCGGATGACTTAAATACTCATCCTTCAACCGCTCCAGCAGCAACTGCCTGGAGGACATATCCCCATTGCAGGAAAAGTCCGCCAGCGCACACAGGAACTCCCCTTCAAACAGCTCAAGATCAAGCTTCTTCGCAAAATCAGCCAATACATCAGCGGCAATGCCATGATTGAGGTAGCGTTTAATTAGCATGCCGAAATCTTTATGCAGCGAACGCTCAAAATAATCCTCATATCTAAAATTCATGTGAAAGGAAATTAACTCTGCCGCTTGATAGAATAAGCCTTCTTCAATCGTCATATGAATGGATTCCGAGGTAAAAAAAAGCGCAAAGCCTGTGTTAACCTGATGTTTTACGAACGGTACCCGAAATGCCTGCGCCTGGCCAATCCTCATCCATTGGTTGCGATTGAGCCACGGCCATCCCTGCAGCAGCAGGCTGTCTGCAATGCCGGAAGCATTATAGACCATCTGTCCTTTTGAGCCCACGATCGCAATGGGATAACCGATGACACCTGACATATCGTCAAACAACTGCCTGTTATGATCTGATTGCAGAGCAAAGCGCATCAATTTCTTCTGCTTCTCCACAACCGTATGCAGTGCGTGCGTATTGCGCTGCATCTCTGCCCGAAACAACCCGTTCATCTGATCGGAAAACGTAAATTGATAAGGAAGCTCAATCAAAGGAAAGCCCAGATCATTCGCCAGAGCGACCATCGGCTGCGGTATAACATCCCAAAAGCGCCCCAGCTTGATGCCCAGCCCCGAGGAGCCGCGCCGGTTCAGCTTGTGAAGCAGCTGCGCCGCGTCCTCTGGAGCATCCTTGATTAAAAAAGCGGTCGTAAACAGCATCTCCCCTTCTTTAATCCAATCTGTAATGTCCGGCGCATCCATCACATTCACCGATTTGACGATCCGCCCTCTCCCCTCCGTTCCGGCAACAAGCTTGCCTTCGGATAACGGATATACCGACATCGCTTGCTCCACAGTCAAATACACGCCGTTCACCCCTTTGTCAGCCCGCATTATACTGCAACTTTGATCTTCAAAAGGATACTCATGGTTACGTTACAAATATGTTACTTTAATTAACATTATAGGAGTGATTTATGATTTGATCAATGAATTAATGTTACTATATCTAACATAAACGTAACAAAAATAAAGCGTCACACTAGCTTGATATTTCGTGCGGGCTGAGCTGCCAGGCAGTGTATAGTCGGCTGGGGATCACTATTGCGTGCAGGCTGAGCTGCTTTGGGGTGAATAGTCGGCTGGGGAGGCTCTGAGCCAATATTATGATAGCTGATCAAAAAAAACCTGACGGAGCGTTATCCGTCAGGTCACTTTCATTAAAAATTAAAATAATGCTTCGCATTGTTATAGGAGATGTTCTGCACCATTCCGCCGAGCAGCTCCATATCCGAAGGAGCCTCGCCGCTCTCTATCCATTCTCCGAGCATGTTGCACAGAATTCTTCTGAAGTACTCATGTCTTGTATAGGACAGGAAACTGCGGGAATCGGTCAGCATGCCGACAAAACGGCTGAGCAGACCGAGATTGGCAAGCGCATTCATCTGATCGATCATGCCTTGCTTCGTATCATTGAACCACCATGCGGAGCCAAGCTGAATTTTCCCTGGAATTCCGCCGCCCTGGAAGCTGCCGATAATGGAGCCAAGCACATCATTATCCTTCGCATTCAAGGAATAAAGAATCGTCTTAGGCAGGGAATTATCTGCATCCAGCGCATCCATCAATCTCACGAGCGGATAGGCAACCGCGCTGTCATTGATCGAATCAAAGCCGGTATCAGGTCCTAATCGGCCGAACATACGGCTGCTGTTATTGCGATGCGCATTAATGTGGAACTGCATCGCCCAGCCTCTGCTCGCGTACAGCTTACCGAGATGCACCAATGTATACGTCTTGTATTTCTTCTCTTCTTCCAAACTTACGGCACTGCCTTTAAGCGCTTTGGCAAAAATCTCGGCAACCTCGACCTTGGATGTCTCCGCGTAGGCGACATAGTCGAGTGCATGATCCGAAACTCTGCAGCCGGCATCGTGGAAGAACCTCACTCTGGCTTCGAGAGCCAATAACAGCGAATCATAATCGCGGATCGACATTTCCGCAGCCTCTTCCAGCTTGCCGATCCAATCAATGAAAGTAGGGCGGTTGATTTCAAGCCCTTTGTCCGGACGGAACGAAGGCAGTACCTTCACATCGAAATCCGGCAGCTCTTTAATTTTCAAATGGTATTCGAGCGAATCCGTCGGGTCATCCGTCGTGCAGATCACCTTCACATTGGATTTCACAATCAGGTCCCTTGCTTTGAAGCCGCTTTCAGCGAGCTTGGCGTTTACCTTCTCCCAAATAACCGGCGCATTCTTTTCATTGATCAGCTCATCAACGCCGAAGAAACGCTGCAGCTCCAGATGCGACCAATGGTAAAGCGGATTGCCGATTGTGTTCGGCACGGTTTTCGCCCATTCCAGGAAACGTTCATAGTCGGAGACGCCTTCCCCGCCGGTCACATATTGCTCTTCCACACCATTGGCCCTCATTGCCCGCCATTTATAGTGGTCGCCGTATAACCATGCTTCTGTCAGGTTGCCGAATGATTTGTTCTCGTAAATCTCCTGAGGACTGAGATGACAATGATAATCGATAATCGGCATGTCCTTCGCGTATTCGTGGTACAAACGCTTTGCAGTCTCATTTGATAACAAAAAGTGTTCGTCTAGAAATGGTTTCAAATCTGATTCCCGCCTTTCAGTTTTTCGACTAATGGAATTTCACCAGTTCATCCACTTTAACGGCTTGCCCTGTCTGGATCGAACGATTCGCGGCGATTCCCGTAAGAATGGAACGGGCACCGTCTACATGATTGGCCGCGCGATTGAACTTGTCTTCAACCGGTGTACCGAACAAATCATTCAACAAAACAGGATCACCGCCGCCATGTCCTCCCTTGCCTTCTTCCACCTCAACCTCATATGGAGCGGCAAACATCGGATAGACCGTAATCGTTTTCCCTTTTAATGCGCCTTCCAGAGATTTCTCCCCGCCTGAATTCACATAGGATTGCTCGACGATCGACATTTCGAGACGCCCTTTGGTCCCGTTAAAAGCGATCCGATAGCCTTCCCATGGGAGATATGCATTCAAGGAGTAGGTCAGAATCGCATTATTCTTATACCGTACCATGACTCCCATCGTATCTTCAATATTTATTCCGTCACCGAATACACTTTGATCCCGGCGGTAGCCGTCTTCGTGCTCTGCATCAAGGTACATGGACTTGAGGTGGTCGTTCTTATCCAGATGCAGCGCGAACGGATCATCCTGCGCATTCTCATTCCCTGTCGCACGCTCATAAAACTGCGTCACACCGCGCTTTTCCGCATTTTCTCTGCCATAGAACAGCAAATCGCCGAAGGCAAATACAGTATCTGGCTGGGAGCCGATCCAGAAGTTAACCAGATCAAAGTGATGCGTCGATTTGTGAACGAGCAGCCCGCCGCTGTTATTCTTGTTGCGGTGCCATCTGCGGAAGTAATCGGCGCCGTGCTGCGTATTGAGCAGCCATTCGAAATGAACCGAAGTCACCTGACCGATCGCACCGTCTGCGATCAACTCTCTTGCCTTCGTATGATGCGGGGCATACCGGTAGTTGAACGTCACACGCACATTCCGCCCGGTTCTTTCCACCGCATCGATGATTTCCTGGCATTTCTTCTCATCGACGGTCATCGGCTTTTCTGTAATGACATCACAGCCAAGCTCCATTGCCCGGATAATATACTTATGATGCGTGCGGTCCACGCTTGTAACAATAACATAGTCAGGTTTTTCCGTTTCAATCATCTGATCGAACTCATCCGATTTGTACGTGCGGACAGCATGATAATTGTATTTATCCGTCAGACGTTTATTCGCGTAATTCATGCGGGTTTGATTGATGTCGCAAAAAGCGAGCAGTTCGGAGGTTTCTCTGAAATCGGTTGCAATTGCGGAATAAAAAAACTCGGCTCTTCCTCCCGTGCCAACCAATACATATTTTTTCTTTTCTCCCATCTCATATCACCCTTTATCTCATAATAGGTATCATGTATCATCCCCTTTATCATAACGCATTGAAATGGTATAATTCTCTTGATTTCGTGCTTTTTTATTCAGAAACCCCGCATATTTTGCGCAAATTAAATCAGGTGGAGATAAACGATGAATCCTGTTTCAGAAACGGAAATGTTAAGCTTCGGCAGGCTGCCCGAGCTGTTTGTCGAATATGTGCGCCGCTCCGGACCCTATACGATGGGGGCCGATCACTTTCACGACTATTACGAGATTTATTACATGCTCTCCGGCAAACGAATTTATTTTGTAAAGGATCGATCGTATACAGTCGAGCAGGGCGATCTTGTATTCATACCCAGAAATGAGCTGCACAAAACGCTTTATGCCGGCGAGGCTTCGCATGAACGTGTCATTATTCATTTTGACGACCGGTTTCCGCAAGCTGTTTCCAGCCTGCACGCTTCCTTCCTGCTAAGCCCATTTCATCAAGCCGGGCCTGTGCTCAGGCTGCCGCGTCAGGAACAGCTTATGGTCGATCAGCTGATTCGCCGCACGCTTACCGAAATCGAGTGCAGGAGGGCCGGCTACGAGATGGTACCGGCCCATACGATAACGGAGCTCCTGCTCATCGCCGCCCGTTATGGACAAGAAAATGACCTCTCCCCATTACATCATGACACACCCTTGCACAGCAAAATATCCGAGATCGTCCGTTATATCAATTTGCATTATGCGGAGCCGATGAAGCTGGCGTCGCTCTCCGAGTTTTTCTACATCAGTCCTTATTATCTCAGCCGCATGTTTAAGGAAGTAACCGGGTTCTCCTTCACGGACTATCTGATCTTAACACGAATTAAGGAGGCGCAGCGCCTGCTGCGTGAATCGGAGCTGAAAATTACCGATATTGCGGCGGCGGTCGGATTCGATAACTTCTCCCATTTCGGAAAAACGTTCAAAAAAATAACCCGCGTATCACCGCGGGATTATCGTAAAAAGGAATATGGAATTGTAAAATAGCGCCCCTTATTTAAGCATAGGTACGTGCCGAGGTTTTCAACAGGTCCGCAAAGAATACCAAAGCCAGCCCTTGTCCCCAGCCCTGCACCCGTTTCTTGGAGGTGTCCTTGTATCCGTCTACATTGTGCATAACCGCCGTACCCGCGGACACATTCATAACGGAGCCGTCTTCCGACACTTGCGACAGCATCCCTTGTATCGACTTATTCACATACTTATTGTAGAGGCTTCCTCTGGACAGCAGGGCAGCGGCGATGCCGGCGGAGCCGGACGTTTCCGGATAGGAGCTTGGATCATCCAGCACAGTATGCCACAGCCCTTCATCCGATTGCAGCCGGACGAGCGCACTCAGTTGGTCGCGCAGCGAGCCTTCGATGATCATGAATGCCGGAAGCGCAACATCGACAATCTCGAGCGCTTTAGCCATCGTAAGCGCCGCCCAGGAATTGCCGCGTGCCCAGTAAACGCCTGACATATGATTCTGCGCAATATGATCCCAGCCGTGATAATACAAATTGGTGACCGGGTCCTGCAAAAAGTTCTCATGGCCGTGATACTGCTTGATTCCGTCCATCATATAGTCGTCCCTGCCGAGCACTTCGCCCATGCGGACGAGGAACAGGCCGGCCATCATCATCGTATCGACCCATGCTTGCTGCGGGAAGTTGTAGTTTTCGGAATTAACGGTATGCTGGAAAATCCCATCTGCGAACCGTTCTGCATCATGTTTAAGATATTCGGCCATCTGCGTTGCGACTTCAATATACCGATTGTCGCCTGTAGCCTTGTAGAGCGAAATTAAACAATGGCCGATCGAGACGCCATTTACGGACAGCTTCGGCAGTCCGTCCTCCAGCTTTTCATCCACCCATTCCTTAAGCAGCCCGATATATTTCTCATTCCCCGTCGCTTCATAGGCGCAGGCTACACCGTAAAAGGCGACCCCTGCAGGCCAATCCCAATTAAAATCCATACGGAATGTCCGGTCGACTATCGAGTCGATCACCGTTCTGATCTGCTGTTCATCAAATACAAGTGGCGGCATGTCCAATTCCCCTCTCATCCTATTTCAAACCGCTCGTGCTGATGCCCTCAACGATGTATTTCTGGAAGGCGAAGAATACGGCAAGCACAGGCAGCAGGCTGACCGCCGACATCGCAAACATCGCGCCCCAATTGGATACCGTTTCGTTATCCAGAAACATCTTGAGTGCCATCGATACCGTATACAAGCTTGGTTTGTTTAAATAAAGCACCGGTCCAAGCAGATCCTCCCAACGCCAGTAGAACGAGAAAATCGCTGCTGTTGCAAGTGCAGGTGTTACCAATGGCAGAATAATGCGGAAAAACAATCTAAACTTGCCGCAGCCGTCAATCGTCGCAGCTTCATCCATCTCCTGCGGGATCGTTCGAATGAATTGGATAATCAAGAAAATAAAGAATGGAACGCCGAAATAGTTCGGAACGACAATCGGCTTGATGGAGTTGAGCCATTCCAGCTTGGCAAACATAATGTACTGCGGAATAAGCACCACATCATGCGGGAGCATCATCAGCATCATCATCATGGCAAACCAAAACGTCTTGCCGAAGAACTGGAGCCTTGCAAAGCCAAAGGCAATCAATGCGGATGAAAACACAGCTCCGAGCGTGGAAAGCACAACGATGACGAGCGAGTTTTTAATAAATACGCCAAATGTGTTGCCGCCCATTCCCTGCCAGCCAATCACATAGTTCTCCCACACCCACGGAGACGGAATAAGCGATTCAGCCGTAATAAAAATCGTATTGCTGGGCTTGAAGGAGCTCATGACAAGCCAAAGGACCGGGTAAATCATAATAATGGATAAGACGATGACGACGGCATGGTACAAGAGAGGTTTAACTGTTTTTTTGAGCGCCATGTTAATTGCCTCCCTTTGATTCATAATGCACCCAATATTTCGCGCTGGCAAACAGCAGAACCGAGATAAAAGCGACGATCAGCAGCATGATCCATGCCATTGCCGAAGCATATCCCATTTCGAAATACACAAATGCTCGGCGGAACAGGTAGAGCGAATACAGTAATGTTCCGTCCATCGGTCCGCCTTCGCCTTTGGAAATAATATAAGCAGGCACAAATGTCATAAATGCGCCGATTGTTTGCATAATCGCGTTAAATAAGATGATCGGGCTGAGCATCGGCAGTGTAATTTTGAAGAAACGATGCACCGCGTTCGCCCCGTCTACTCCGGCCGCTTCATACAAGCTCGCAGGGATATTTTTCAGCCCGGCAAGAAAAATCAACATCGATGAACCAAATTGCCATATGGATAAGAAGATAAGCATCCACAAAGCGGCGAGCGGCTCGGCGAACCATCTGACGCCTCCGATCCCGAGAATCTCCAGTATACTGTTAATGGCGCCTTCGTCGCCGAACAGGTTGCGCCACATAATCGAGACGGCTACACTGCCGCCGATAATGGAAGGTAAATAATAGATCGTGCGGTATAAGCCAATTGCTTTGGCTGCCGTATTAAGCAGCATCGCGACGAACAAGGCGAAGGCAAGCCGCAGCGGAACGCCGCCAAATACATATAACATCGTAACCTTCAGCGATTGCGTATATTTGGGATCAGCGGTAAACATCTTCTTGTAGTTGTCCAGTCCAAGCCACCTGGGTGTCGTGAACAAATCATAATTCGTAAAGGACAGATAAAGCGATGCAAAGATCGGGATTGCCGTGAACACTAGAAATCCGATTATAAAAGGTCCAATGAATGCATAACCGGTCAGATGCCGTTTCAGCGCATTCGTTCTCATACGTACCAACTCCAATGGGCGAAGAGTGCATATCAATGCCTTGAAAAAGCGAGATAGCTGGCCTGGCGACCAGCTATCTGCTTTGTCTATCAGCCTATCTCACGCTTACTGTTTGTTTTTGGCCAAGACGGCATTGGCTTCTTCGCGGAATTTCTTCGCCGCTTCTTCCGGTGTAATCTTGTTGAATTTCATTTGCTCGTCATATGTTTTGAAGAGATTCATGACTTCAGCCGCGCCGATTGGGTCCGGTGGATCCATTTGCGTGCTGTTTTCTTCCGCCCAAGTGATGAAATCAAATACTTTGACCTGCTCCGGGGTCAGCAGCGGTTTCAGCGCTTCTTTCACTACGGAAGAAACCGGCACGCCGCGCTCGCCTTTAATCAGCTTGTTGGCTTCAATATCATTGATGAAGAAGTCGATAAATTTAACCGCCTCTTCTTTGTTATTGGAGTTCTCCGACACCGACCAGAACATACTTGGCTTCAGGAACATGCCTTCCTTCACATTCGGTCCAGGCAGCGGATGCATTTCAAGCGGACGGTTGGCAACCTGCTGCAGACCGATGAATTGGTTGGACCACTGCCATACGGAAATACCTTGCTCTTTTACAACCGGATCATCTTCGATCCCTTTAATTTGCGCCGAGAAATCTGGCGTAGGGGAACCGCCGTCGAGTACCGCCTGCTGCGTCATGCCGAAATAGTCGATAAACAATTGGTCGTTGTCATAGCCCAGCTGCGTACCGTCAGCGCTGTACAGCTTTTGACCGTTCTGGCGAAGGTAATAGCTGAAGAATACTTCCGGCTTTTGTCCGGTGTCGAAGAAAATTCCTGCATCTCCGGCTTTTTTCGCCAGCTCCTTGTAGTCATCCCAGGTCCAGTCGTCAGGTATGCTGTCCATGCCGATCTTCTTCAGCATTTCCGGATCATAGTGAATTTGAAGCGCATTAACGCCTGCGTTGAAGCCATATAATTTGTCTCCTAATTTACCGCCGTTTACTACGGTATCGGCAATATTGGAAACATCGATTCCGTTATTCAAGAAAGGAGTAAGATCAGCCAATTGGTTTTTGGTACCGTATTGCGTGATATAACCCAGGTCCATTTGGATAATGTCCGGGAGCTCATTAGCTGCTGCTTGCGGGGCAAGCTTCTTCCAGTAATCATCCCAGTTCGCGTATTCCGGTTCGATCGTCACGTGCGGGTTTTTCTCTTCGTACATTTTGATCACTTCAAGGGTATAATCATTCCGTGGTTGTCCGCCCCACCATGCCATGCGAAGCGTTACCGCTTCCTTCTCGCCGCCGGTATTGTCACCGCCTGAATTGGTTCCTTCGGCCGTACCCGCGCCTCCACTGTTATTTGTCAAGATCCCGCCATTGTTATTGGTGCCGCAGGCTGCCAGTGTAAAGACAAGCGTGAAAGCCATGATCAGCATGATCCATTTTTTCATTTTCTTTACTCCCCTTCCTGAATGAGAAAATTGAAAGTGTTTACATTGATTATTCTAATTTGTTTTACGGATGGAAGGAATTCAAAAATCCGGTCTATTTTGTTTAAAAAACAGAGGTCTCCCAGGGAGACCTCACAAAATTTCACGCTTTCTTGTACTCCGATGGCGAGAAGCCGGTATATTTTTTGAATACTTGACTGAAATATTGCGGATTGTCGCCAAAGCCCAACATTTCGGCCAGCTCAAATACTTTGACATCCTCCGTCTCGCCGATATGCTCGATCGCTTTGTCCATTCTCGACCTCATGACAAAATTTGAAAATTTCTCGCCCGTTTCTTTTTTGAACAACTTACCCAGGTAGTCCGCGTTCATGTACAGGATCTCGCCGGCTACCCATTGCAGCGATAAAGAAGGATTGCCCAGATTCTCATCAATGATATCCATTACCTTCGCAATAATGCCGGTATGTCTCGTGCGCTGATTCTCGTAATTGGCCGTGCAAATGCGCTTTGCAGTCTCTTCGATGAATTCACGAAGCGCATGCAAGGTATTCATTGCATCGAGCTTTGCCAAACTTTTAAGATAGATGCCCGTCTCCTGCGGATCCGCCTGCCGAATCATTGCGATGTAGATCGGAATAAGATCAGCCTTAATCGAGTTGTCCATCATGCGCTGCTCCGACAGAACCTTGAACAGCTCGTCCAGCTCCTGCCGAACCCCTTCCCAGTCTCCCGATTTGACAAGCATGCACAATGTCCCGTCGTCATACAGAAACGGCTTTACATCCTGATCTGCCGGGATTGTTATATCTTTGACCGTAATTAAGCTTCCTTCGCCTAAATAAAACCGATGCTTCAAGCATTTTAATGTATCAAGATACATATACCGCGCTTTCGTAATGTCATCCGGCTCACTGACAGCGATCGTAGCATCCAATTTATAATAATCGGTGAACGTCTGTTTAACCGTCCCGAGCAGCGCCAATAACTGTTCGTCTTCAAAGAAATCATTGACGAGCAGCAGTACATGATTGCCCATTGTGGTGCTCAGAATAAGCAGTTGCTTGGTCAAAATATCCTCCGCAATATTTTTCAGGGCAAATAAATGCTCAAATTCAAACTCGCCCTCCAACTGGCAAAGGAGCAGCCTAACCTTCCGATTCTGGACTGAAATCCCAAACAGGCTGCGGTATTGCTCCCATTCCCGCCGCCCATACATTTTATTGGTGACCAGCTCCTTCAAAAATTGCTCCTTGGCGCTTGGCAATACTTTAATCAGCTCTGCTTGAAGCTTATCCAGAAACAACTGCTTGCTTTGCTTTTCCTGCAGATCGTCAACCACTTCTGCGATCGCTTGTCCGATCAATTCTTCGCTGCAAGGTTTCAGCAGATAATGTTTCACACCATAATGCATCGCTTTCTTCGCATAGTCGAACTCACCAAAGCCCGAAAGCATGATAAACTCAATCTCCGGAAGCAGCGTTTTGGCATGCTCCACCAGCTGCAGCCCGTCCATCCCGGGCATTTTGATATCGCTGATTACAATATCCGGCCGGTGCTGCTCGATAAACGCCATCGCTTCGATCCCGTTGCGGGCTGTCCCGATCAGTTCTGTACCATATGTTGACCAGTCCACAATGGCAGCAATGCCCTCTAAAATAATTCGTTCATCGTCAACCAAGAGCACTTTATACATCGCTATCCCTCATTTCTACCGGAAGGCGCAGGGTCACTTGAGTTCCCGATCCTCTCTCGCTTTTGATCTCAATACCGTAGTTATCATTGAACAACAGCTTAATTCGTTCATCAATATTGCGCAGTCCGATTCCAGTTCCCTTCGATTCGGTTTGCCCTGCACGCTGCTTTTCCAAAAATTCTTGATCCATCCCTGGACCGTTATCGGATACGGTAATGAACAAGCAGCCCTCCTTCTGTTTTGCTTCGATGCGAATGCGGCATGTTTCGATCATCTGCTCCAAACCGTAATTGACCGCATTCTCAACGAGCGGCTGGAGAGAAAACTTGGGAATCAGGCAGCGGGATAATTCCGGCGGAATCACCTGAACGAAATCCAAACGTTCCTCAAAACGAATCTTCTGAATCGTAATATAGTTTCTGATTATCGTTAATTCCTCTTCCAAAGTGATTAACGCTTCCTTATTGCTGATCGAACTGCGCAGCAGATACCCAAGCGACTCAACCATAAGGGAAATCTGCCGCTGGCCCGCCGCCTTGGCCGACCAATTAATGGCTTCCAGCGTGTTATACAGGAAATGCGGATTGATCTGGGCTTGCAGCGCTTTGAATTCTGTATCCTTGATCGCAATCTGCTTCACATAATTTTCTCTGATCAGCTCTTCAATCCGCTGCACCATGATTCGGAAGTTACGCTGCATCTGCCCTGCTTCATCCTTGGATATTTCACGGTCCCCAGGCTCTTCCACATATTCGAAATTTCCTAGCTGGACTCTTCTCATTTTACTGTTCAAACGCTCAATCGGCCCAGTAATTCTCCTGGCAAAAGCTAATGAGAATAAAATAACTACCAGATAGATCATGCCATAAATGATGAAAACGGTGCGTTTGGCCGATTCCGTCTCTTTGAAAATCTCATTAAACGGGATGATATTCAGATACGTCCAGTTCGTATATTCCGAGGGAACATAGGTGATGAAATGCTTCTTCCCGCCTATCGGCAAAATTTGATATCCGCGCTTCCCGGACAAATTCATCCCCAATTTCTCGATCCCTAAAGAGTCATGCAGAGAATATACCAGCTGGTTTCCTTCCAATATCGTAAAGCGGGCCCCGTTTCTCCCCATTCCACCTGCAAAATCCTGAAACAGCTTATTCACATCGATGCGGATGGATATGTTGCCTAAATACGATAATTCCAGATTCGGCACTTTCCTGATCTCCCGGCCTGCAATAAGGGCTGAATCATAATGATCGGGAACGATAAAGCGGATGCCGCCCGTATTTTTTGCCGTTTCCGTTCTTATCTGCTCGATTCGCCCGAGGGTGGATGTAATCGCATTGTTTCCGTTTGTATACTCCTTGCCGTAAGCATCAATGATCTGCAGCGATAACACATACTTCTCAAGCCCGCCCAAAAAAAACATGCGCTCGCGGAGCTTTGCTGCGGTTAAGAAGTTATCGTAGTCGGAGCCGCCCTGCTTAATAATCGTCAAATAGGATTGGATCGATGCGTCTGTTGCGATATTAAACGACAATTTCTCCAGCCTTCTCAGCTCATTTTCTATCCCTAACGACGCGTTGTTTAAAGCGCTTGCAGATTGCAGATAAATTTCATTGTCATATGCTTCGAATGTATACTGCTGCATCGAGTAAGTAACCGCGCCAATAATAAACATGATGATCGATATAAGGATGATCAGCTTGTATTTAATGCGCAAATCAGAATAGAACGCTTTCATTCCAATGTTCAAAACAATCCTCCTTTTTTCTATCAGAGTCATCCTCCTATCAGAGTCGATCCAATCTGTATCGTTGTTCTTTCTTTTTACCTTACATCAAACGGCTCGTCAAGAGAATTGCGTATGGAGGGCTTGGAAATACTGTAAGATGCGCACAAAAAATAAATCCCCCAATTTCGCTGATACATAGCGAGTGGGGGATTTGCTTTCATCATTCTATACCGCTGTAAAGCGATACACCTTACTCTCAAAGTCGCCCTTGAATTGTGGCGTCGGTATGCCGGCATACATCAGCTCGTCGCCGCTGTATATCGCATCCGTATTCTCCAAGCGATAATCCTTGGCAAGATCCAAGCCTTTCAAACGGAAACGGCCTAGTGCCGCATAAGGCTCTTTTAACACAGAAACATAGATCACAAAGGCTTCGCTCTTATCTTTGGAGACAAACATCCATGCCGTATCATTGCCTTCAAACGGGCTGAGCAAACGGTAAAAATCGCCGAACTGCACCAAATGGCGGACTTCCTTATACAATGCCACCTGGCCTTTTACCGTCTCTTTCTCCTCGTCGGAGAACTTGGTCAGATCAAGCTCATAACCAAAGTTGCCGGATAAGGCGACATTGCCCCTTGTCTCAAGCGGTGTGATCCGTTCCACCTGGTGATTTGGAACAGCCGACACATGCGCGCCCATCGAACTGATCGGATAAACAATGCTTGTACCGTATTGGATCTTCAGGCGCGAGATCGCATCCGTGTTGTCGCTTGTCCATGTTTGGGGCATGTAATAGAGCATGCCCGCATCGAAACGGCCGCCGCCGCCCGAGCAGCTCTCAAACAATATGTCAGGGAACGCGGAAGTTATTCGCTCCAGCACGGAGTACAGTCCGAGCATATAGCGGTGCGCCGTTTCGCGCTGGCGCTCAGGCGGCAGTAACGCCGAACCGATCTCCGTCATGTTGCGGTTCATGTCCCATTTCACATAGGTGATCGGCGCACTTGAGAGAATATCGGATACTGCGCCAACGATATAATCCTGAACATCCTGACGCGACAGATCAAGAATCAGCTGATCACGCGCCTGTGTCCGTCTGCGGTCCGGCACATGCAGACACCAATCCGGATGCGCCTTGTACAGCTCACTCACTGGCGAGACCATTTCCGGCTCGAACCATAACCCGAACTGCATATCAAGGCTGCGGACTCTGCTGACCAGATCCTCCAGCCCATTAGGAAGCTTGTTGCGGTCGACAAACCAATCACCAAGAGAGGTCGTATCGTTATCCCGTTTGCCGAACCATCCGTCATCAAGCACGAACAGCTCAATGCCCAGCTCTTTGCCGGCTTTTGCAATGGATTCGATCTTATCCGCATTAAAGTCAAAGTAAGTCGCTTCCCAGTTATTGACCAGAATCGGTCTTGTCCGATCCCGGAAGCTGCCGCGGCACAGCCTTGAACGGTAGAGATCGTGGAAGCTCCGCGACATGCCTCCAAGACCATCGGAGGAATGGACCAGGATCGCTTCCGGCGTTTGGAAGTCCTCGCCCGGTTCAAGTCTCCAGTTGAAATCAAATGGGTTGATGCCCATAAACAGTCGTGAATTATAGAATTGATCTACCTCGACTCCGGCGATAAAATTACCGCTGTAAACCAGATTAATGCCATACACATCGCCGTGATCCTCATCTGCGCCTTCGGCCATCAAAGCGACAAACGGATTCTGCACATGGCTGCTTGAACCGCGGCGGCTTTCAATCGCCTGCAGGCCTGGCTCAAGACGGCGTTTGTGAACATAACGCTCACGCGCCCATGCGCCGGACAAATGAAGCATTTCAAAGCGATCAGTAGGCAGATCAAGGCTCATGCTGAGCGCCCGCTGTAATTGCAGTGTTTCCTGGCCGTTATTCGTTACTCTAGCTGATCGGGCAATAACATCATATTGTTCAAACACCGTGTAAGTAAGAACGACAGTTAATCCGGTTAATGCATCCTTTAAAGTCAGCTCGAGCGTCTGCGCTTCATCATCTTGTTCAGTATAGGTCGACGGAAGCCCGGCAAGTTCAGGCTTTCCTTCGAGAATCGTGTGCGATTCATATCGCAAATCCGTAACCGTCGTACCGTTAGCGAGCATCGCTTGATAAGCTGGCATCCGAAAATCTGAATTGCCGTAGCCCGGATATTCCTGCGGTAAGGTGTCCAATGAGAAACTCAACTGGTCAGGATCGGTGCTAGGACTGAACGAACCCCGCTGCTTCAGCTCCAACAACCGGTCTAATTGCTGTAATCCGCGAATTCGGCGTCCCCAATATAAATGGGCAGGATAACCTGCATTAACGATCTGGAACACATAACTTGTATCTTTGGATTGCAGATGAAATATTTGTTGTTTTTCATCATAAAGAATGCCCATAACAAAACTCCTCCAACCGTAAATTGTAATCAGACATGATGTTAGTATTACTATAATAATTATGACAGTTCCCTTATGTTTTTGGGAATGGAAAATTTAAAGTGATGCATGGACAAATGTAGGATTTCTTCTTGTAACGCAGCGAAGATCATTTCTTTGTATGTAAGAAAAAACCACGCCTCGTGGAAGCGTGGATCTTCACATTCATTTACTTTTGCTTGCCCTTTTCTTTTTCGGTTTGCCAATCGGCGGAAGATGCCGGATGCTGCGAAGCATCGGTCCTTTGCAGATCGGGCAGCTTTGCTGCTCTGTCGCAAATTCTTCTCTTACCCATGCCTTGCAATCAGGACTTTTACATTTGTAAATTTTTGTTGGTAATAATTCGGGTTTAATTTCTGCATCTGTAGACAAGTCCATACCTCCGTTCACTTTCGTTATTTTACCGCATGAATCTAACAAGATACAATCCCTTTTAAGTACCGGAGATGGCAATCACGCCTTAAAGTACGCCATGCTGCTTTACCAGCGGGACTTATGAGGCAGAAAAATAGCCCGGGAAATAATCCCGGGCCTTCCGCTTGCTTTAGGACTTATCTCTTACTGCTTATTTAATATCCCATTTCAACAGCGATTGGATTTGGCAGGCCCCGTTGGAAAAGGCTTGGATGCCAATCGATTGCTGTCCAGGATAAATACGTCCGGTCATAACCTTTTCACCGTTTTGGATGAAGATTTCTACCGATGATTTGTCCACGAAAATCCGCAGTGCAAGCAGGCCGTTTTCAAGTTCAACATCGCATCTGCGTTCTCCGCCCAAGCCGGCTCCCGCCTTATCCCGATTAAACCGGAACAGCCGGTCACCCGGACGGTAAGACAGTACTGTCTCTTCCTCCCCATGGACGCGGAGCTTTAAGCCAAACTCTTCGGCTTGCTGTGCTTCAAAAACAACCTGCAGTTCATAGCTGTCACCTGATATATCCAGGTCTTGAAGTCCATCCATTGCGATGCTGTGCGCCTCGTAGGGATTAGAACGATATGCTTTCACTTCCTCTAAAGGTTCGAAGACCAGCCGGTCTCCACTAAGCTTCACTTCCCGCGGAAGCGTCATCGCTCCTGCCCAATGATGTCCATCCTGCGTCGGAATAGCCGTCTCCCAGGTTTCCATCCAGGCCATCACAATCCGTCTGCCTTTATCATCAACAGTCGTCTGAGGCGCATAAAAATCAAATCCATAATCGACAGGGCGGTATTCATTATAGCTGAACTTCCCTTTATCCGTATCCAAGCTGCCGATCATGTAAGTGGTTGAGTGCAGATTATGATAATCATTGCCTTGCGCAGGCATCCGTTGAGGAGACATGATTAGAATGTCGCGGCCCTCAAGCTCAAATAGATCCGGACACTCCCAGTTATCGCCCAAGCTGCCGTCGCTTCGCGCGATTTCTCCTGCAAATGACCATTGAAACAAATCATTAGAACGGTAAAGGAGAATAATCCCATTGCCCTGCCCATCATTCGAACCAAGAACAACATAATAGCTTCCGTCTTTTTCAAATACCTTCGGATCCCGGAAATCCTTCTCGCTGGCTCCATCCGGAATTTGCTTGACATCAATAACCGGGTTAACATCAACCTTCGTAAACCGGACACCGTCATCCGAAACAGCGAGGTTTTGGAGCTGGTAATAGTCCTTCTCTTTGTTAGGACCCGTCATAATATGTCCGGTATACATCAAATAGAGCTTTCCGTCTTTTTCGATCGCGCTGCCTGAGAAGCAGCCGTCCCTGTCATACTGCTGATCGGGAGCCAATGCGACCGGGAGATATTCCCACTTCATCAGATCCGTACTTACCGCATGACCCCAATGCATCGGGCCCCATACGGGTTTATAGGGATAATGCTGATAGAACATATGATACTGCCCTTTATAATGAACAAACCCGTTCGGATCATTCATCCAGTTCAATTCACTCATCAGATGATAATTGAGCCGGTAATCCTGCCGAAGTAAATGTTTATTTTCAGAAATAAAAAGGTCGGCTCTCTCTAATGTATATGTCATAAGTTCTCCTATCCTTACGATTTATTTAATGGAGCCTTGCATAACTCCTTTGATGATATACTTTTGCGCAAATAGATACACGATCAAAACCGGAAGAATGGTCAGCATTAATCCCGCCATCATCGGGCCGTAATCGACAGAGTAGGTTCCATAGAAATAAAACGTTGATAGCGGCAGCGTTCTCTCATCGGGCGCCACCAGAACGAGTGAAGGCAAAAGGAAATCATTCCAAATCCATAAAACATTCAATATCGCGATCGTTACCGTTGTCGGTGTCAACACCGGAAATACAATACGGAAGAAGGTCTGCGTACGCGTGCAGCCATCGATCATAGCCGCTTCTTCCAGCTCAGCAGGAATGCTCTTTACAAATCCGTGGTAAATGAAAATCGCAAGCGAGCTTCCGAAGCCGAGATACATGTAAACCAACGAAAATTTGCTGTCCAGCATGCCCAGCGAGCCGTAGATTTTAACGAGTGGAATCATGATGGCCTGAAAAGGGATAATCATCGAAGCAACCATAATCAAAAATGTATATTGATTAAACTTCGTATTATTTCTCACAAAATAATGAGCCGTCATCGAAGCAAACAACGAAATGATCAGCACACTAAGTACAGTAATGATTAATGAGTTCGAGAAAGCGGCTAAATAGTTCATTTTCTCAAAAGCGCTTTGATAATTCACCAGGCTAAAGCCGGTTGGAAGCGACAAAGGGCTCGATGTGATTTCTCTGTTTTCTTTGAATGAGTTAACAATCAATAACAGGAAAGGGAAAATAAATAAAAACAGACCGACGGACAGAAGGATCAGCTTAATTAATGGCGATGACGCTTTACTGCCTACCATTATGCTTCCACCTCCATCTTTTTGCTGAAATAAACTTGAATCAAGGTAATGGTGGCCACAAGCAAGAACAATACAAACGCTTCGGCTTGACCGACGCCATAATCCCTGGATAAGAAGGCTTTCTCATAAACATGCATAGATACCATCTTCGTACTTGCGAATGGGCCGCCTTCGGTAAGCGAGATATTAAGGTCGTAAACCATAAACGTACGCTGCAGCGAAAGAAATACACATACGATGAAGGAAGGAATCATGAGCGGCAGCACCATCGTGCGCAATTTCCGCCAAGCGCTTGCTCCGTCGATACTGGCAGCTTCCATGATGTCTTTAGGTACGCTCATTAATCCGGCAACATAAATAACCATCATATAACCTGCGTATTGCCATACCGTTACGATGACAAGCGTCCAGAAAGCTTTATTCGGATCTGCGAGCCAAGAGGTGCTAAAAATCGGGATACTGGCTTGCTTTCCCAAATAGACAAGTACATTTGAAAAAATAAATTGCCATACGAAGCCGAGCACGATCCCGCCAATCAGATTCGGAACAAAAAATCCTGCGCGGAATAAGCTTTGGCCTTTCAAGCCGCTTGTCAGCACATAGGCCAGTGCGAATGCTACCACATTAATAAACAAAACGGAAAACAGCACGTATTTCAACGTTAAATAAAATGATTGCCAAAAAGCAGTGTCTCTAAAAACCTCTCCGTAGTTCTGAAAACCGACAAGCTCTTGTGTAGTGGCAATACCATCCCAGTTCGTAAAGGTTAAATAAATACCGTAAAAAAACGGGATGATCATTACAGTAATAAATGCAAATAGCGTGGGTCCGGTAAATAAAAGTCGGGTTCTTAGTTGCCGCCAGACACCTTTTTCTGCAATCATAAACGATCCCTCTCTAACTTAAATAATGTCTTTCAAGCGTAAATGCTGCCTGAATCCGGGGACTCAGGCAGCTTCTTTCCGCAGTGAATTACTTCACTGATTTCCAGTAATCTTCAATTTCTTTCACCAATGTTGCACGGTCTCCCGCTTTAGCCAAGTACTTCTGCATCGAAGCGCCTACTTTGCTCCAATGGTCTGCCGGCATTGTGCTCATGGAATCTTGCGTTTTACCACGGGAAATGTAGTCCTGAATGGATGCCGCAAGCGGATCTTGAGCTTCCAGCGTAATGTTGCTGAATGCTGGAATAATGTTTGCTTTATTTACCAAGAAATCTTGGCCTTTCTCTTCATAAACCATCCAGTTCAAAAATGTTTTAGCCGCTTCTTGCTGTTCTGGCGTGCTTTTCTCTTTATCAATAACTAGACGCTTTGATACAGCGGAAGAGATTTGGGTATTGCCGAAATCTTCTGCATTGTTGCTGATTGGAATCGGCAAGAATCCGTATTGTCCGTCAGCTGTATCAAAGCTGCTGATTTGCGGCCATGCCCAGTTGCCTTGGAACCAGATGCCTACTTCGCCTTTACCAAGCACTTCCGGACCACGCTCATAAGTTCCAGCCAATGGAGATGCTTTGTCAATGTTGTACTGCATCATAACATCAAATGTATCAATCAGACCGTTGAACACAGCATTGCTGCCCAGATCAACTTGCCCTGCTTTCAAATCTTCGATGAATTTCGCAACTTCAGCTGTATCCTCGGATTGGCCTGCATATGCCAAAGCAAGGTAATGTGCGCCAAGCGACCAGTCCATTGGGGAAATGATCAGCGGTGCTACACCGGAAGCTTCGATTTGTTTAAATAAATTTTCAAGATCATCTCTTGTTTGGATTGAATTAGGATCGAAAGAACCGCCTACTGCTTTGTCAACTACAGCTTTGTTGTAGATAAAACCATAACCTTCAATCGCCAGAGGGAAGGCCAGGTTTTTGCCGTCGAAAGTTGTCAGATCAACACTTCTCTCAACTGCATCTTCCATCCACTTTTCACCGCTCAGATCCAACACGCGATCTTTAAACTTCTCTACGTCACCTGTATCAAGCATTGTGATTGTCGTAGGATTGCCTGCTGCGTACAATGCCGATGCTCTTTCAAATGGAGATTGGCCTGCTGCTGTAGGAAGAATCTCCAGTGTGATGTTCGGATAATCTTCTTTGAAAGCCTTTGCTGCTTCTTCCAACTGCAGTTGAATCTCGCCTTTGGAGTTAAGCAATGAAATCTTTACCTCAGAGCCCGAAGAAGCGTTTGTTTGATTCGAGCTTGCTGCGCCTTCGTTCGATGGTGCAGCCGAGTTGTTACCGCAAGCAGAGACAACTAACATAACTGCAAGAGCCAAAAGCAATACATGAAGACCTTTGAATTTTTTCACGTTCGTTCCCCCAAGTTTTTTGTTTTGAAAGCGTTTGTAAATGACTTACGAGTTTATTATAAATTATCAATATTTATATGTCAATCGTTTGACATGTCAAAGCTTTGACATAATTGTTACAAATAAAAAGCCTTGTCCACCAAAGGATCTCGGCTCTTACTGGATCTGGATATGCTGTTAAGTGGTTGCTCTTTCGATTAATTTAACCGGAAGAATATTTTGCCGTTCGAAGCTTTCATCCTCAAGCTGTTTGCGGATTAATTCAATTGCAAGGCGTCCAATCTCTTCAATCGGCTGCTTCACCGTTGTAATCTCGGGCACAATCCAATTTGCGGCATTTACATCGTCATAACCTATAATTCGAACGTCTTCCGGAATTCGCTTCCCGGCTCTGACGCACTCTTTAATCGCAAAAGCTGCAATAATGTCACTTGTGGAGAAAATGCCGTCCACATCAGGGTGCTCCTGAAGCAAGGTATGGATAATGTGCTCGTACTGCTTTTGATCGAATACGTTCATATCCGTCTGAATCGTAACATGCTCAATATTATGGCGGCCCGTTAGCTCTTCAAAGGCTTGGGTCCGTTGATTCGCGAGCATGTTCAATTTCAAATTCCCGCAGATATGGGCAATTTTACGGCATCCCTTCTGAATTAACAGTTCTGTTGCGAGCTGGCCGCCACGGTAATTATCTGAAGAGATAAAAGGAATATTCTCATCAATCTGCCGGTCGATCGTTACGATAGGTGAGTTCAGGTTCCGATATTCATCCACCTCAAGCGTGTGGCTTCCCATAATAATCCCGTCCACCCGGTTGCGCTTCAGCATTTCGATATATTCCTTCTCCTTAACAGGATCCATATGTGAATTGCACAGAAGAACCTTGCTGTTCTGTTGATAGGCATAATATTCGACATAACTGGCTAATTCGCTAAAGAAGGGATGGGACACGTTCGGAATGATTAACCCGATCAAGTTGGATTGCTTGCGAAGAAGCGATCTCGCTAATTCATTCGGTTGATAATTGAGCTCTTCCATCGTTCGAAACACATTATTGCGAGTCTTCTCACTAATGTATCCCCGATTGTTTAATACCCGGGAGACAGTCGTAACAGAGACGCCCGCTTTTTTTGCGACATCATGAATCGTAGCCATAAATCCCCCGTTATCATTTTTATTTTCTTATCAATATAGCCTATTATTCATTATTTTAACAAGCATTTAAACATTGTTCCTGAGTATTATGCGAGAATTCAGCCCTCAAGCGGGGAGCATCCCCGCTCCATTGAAAGAGAGGAATGCTCCATGTGCTCATACTATACATTTCTATAATCTTCATTATTATAGTTTGTATCTAATCGTTATTGTTCCTACGACTTTATTGCGATTTCTCGCAGCGCCTCCTCATACACTGCTTGGAGCGGTACCCCATGTGCGCGGGCGGCTTGTGCCGCGTCTTCGTATTCGGGGGATTGATGGACGACACTTCCAGCCTGCAATGCTTGTTTGATGCGAACCGGACCAAAACGGGTCTCTACCGTCACTGACCGGCGTCCGAGAATCCGGCGAGTCCACTGGCTTCTCCGCACCCCCAATGTGGTGGTCTCCGTCAAAAGCAGCTGCTCGCAGCTCGCCTCAATTTCAGGTTTCGTTAATACGGTTATCAATACGCCCGGCCGGTTTTTCTTCATATGGATCGGAGTGAAGAAGACATCCAACGCGCCAGCCTCGAGCAGCCGTTCCATTGTGTATCCCATCATCTCTCCCGTACAATCATCCAGATGCGCTTCCATGACAACCACGTTCTCCCGTTCGTCATCACCGTGTGCCTTCATCACAATACAACGCAATACGTTTGGATGATCAAATTCCTTATTTCCTGCACCGTATCCGATCGTATCGATCACGCCTTCGGGCAATGCTCCGAACTCTGCCGCCAATGCCTTAAGAATACCTGCGCCGGTAGGCGTGGTCAGCTCACCCTGAGCTTCCAAGCGGGCTAAAGGGATGCCGCGCAGCAGTTCTGCCGTAGCTGGCGCAGGTATAGGATAAAGGCCATGTGCCATCCGTAATTTACCGCTTCCTGTGGGCACCGGTGAAGCGGTTACCGTATCCACATCCAAACTTTCCAGTGCAAGGCAAACCCCGATAATATCGATAATCGAATCCATCGCTCCAACCTCATGGAAGTGTACTTCTTCCGGCGATATGCCGTGGATCTTCCCCTCTGCTTCCGCTATCGCTTGAAATATGCGGATACTCCGCGACTTGACTCGTTCAGGCAGCTTCGAATTTTCAATGCCTTTAATGATATCAGCAGCTTTACGGTGCCCGTGCTCATGGTGATGGTCCCCATGACCGTGTTGATGGTCACCACGGCTGTGATGATGGTCGCCATGACCGTGGTGTTCGCCATGGCTGTGGCCATGCTCATCGAAATGTTCATGCCTGTGATCATCATCATCGTGATTATGGTGATGATCGTGTAAATCGTGTGTATGTACATTATCTTGGTTAGAATGATTTTTATGATGGCCTAGATCAAAACTTAAAAGCACCTGCTTTGCCGAGATTCCCTTCTTCATCACCGGCTTGATGTCCATTTCGAACGGGTCGAATGGCAATCGCCGTAAATGCCGCAGGATATAATCGATATCCGCACCCGCATCGATCAGTGCTGCGAGTGTCATATCACCGGCAATACCGGATATACAATCCAGGTAGAGCAGCTTCCCCATTATTCGCTTGCCTCCTTCACCAGCTGTTGAATCGTGCTGGCATAATACCCGGCACCGAAGCCGTTGTCGATATTCATAACGGCTACTCCTGTTGCGCATGAGGTCATCATCGACAGCAGCGGGGTCAAGCCCTGCATATTCGCACCGTATCCGACCGATGTCGGCACGGCAACAACCGGCCTTTTCACCAGCCCGCCAACCACGCTTGGCAGCGCCCCCTCCATTCCGGCGACGACGATAACGACATTGGCGCGCCGGATGTTCTCACGGTAAGACAGCAGCCTGTCGATCCCCGCTACTCCGACATCATAGATCCGTTCTACTTCACAGCCCATCCACTCCGCTGTCACAGCAGCTTCCTCGGCCACATGGATATCCGAAGTCCCGCCGCACAACACCGCGACCTTTCCCGGAAAGCGATGAGCGGGTTCGCCGAATGACAACAAGTGTGGTACTTCATGATAAACGGTTTGAGGGAGCAGGGCTTTCACCTGCTCCGCCTTCTCAGGCGAGATTCGGGTAACAAGCGCGCGTCCATGATGTTCGATTAACCGGGAAGTAATCTGAACAATCTGCTCTACCGTCTTACCGGAGCCGAATACGACTTCCGGAAAGCCCGTGCGCTGCTCGCGGTCAACATCCAGCTTGCAAAATCCAAGGTCTTCAAATGTACTCATCAATTTGCCTCCATTTCCAATCCACAGTTCATGCTTCCACTCTTATAACCCGACAGATCCATCGTCAGACTAGATTCAGCTTTGTAAGCGTAATCGTTTCTCCGTATGCAATTCACGAGGACAAGCAAAGGTTGGTTTATCCCCTTTGGCTAGTCCGGACTGCTTGGCCAATTACATGGCTTACTTCTCTATTATAACAAGAAATCGCCTTACACACCTATCGATCCTCAATTCAACAAATCACGTCCTGGCGTACGATAGTATCGCCGCTCTTCTTTCGACTTGCCGCTTTTATCCCTCCTCGAACATGAAAGGCTGTCTCATCCGCGGACATTCATCCGTCGATAAGGCAGCCTTGCAAATCTTTAGTCATATTCAATCAGCTTAATACATGTTTCAGCCAATCGTATGCGGTCCTGCCGCTGATTTCATGTGCACCCTGGAAGAGATCTGTCTGCAGTTTGTCTTTAGCGCCCTCACGCTCATAGATTACTTGCAGCTCCCTGACTGCTCTGTTAAAGCCTTGCACCGGAAATATCGGATCGTTTGTACCCGACTCAAGAAATAACGGACGCGGAGCAATGAGGCCGATCAGCTCCGGCAGCTCAGCGTGCAGCAGCAGGCCGGGTGTATAATTATCAATACAATGATGTACGGCAAATATGCTGTCCTTAAATGTATTCGGAAATCCGCATAATACCTCCGCCTTTATGCGCTCATCCATTACAGCGGCCACGTAAGCAATCAACGCTCCGCCTGAGAAGCCCATCGCTCCCACACGTGCTTCATCGACCTCAGGCCGTGATGCCAAATAGTCCAATGCGCCCCGTGCTTCCCACGCACGGAGGCCGGTCAGCGTTTTGCCCAGCATCATCAACTGCGTGGACAGCCGGTAACAGGAGTTCGGCGCATGCGGATTCAGCGTCAGATCGGCTTCGAGCTTACGTTCCCCGAAACCGGCCACATCCGGCGCGATTACCGCCATGCCGCGCTTGACGAGTTGAACGGCGAAGTGCTGATGAATGCCGGGGACATTCGTGTCCGGCGATCCGTCCGGCAGAAGGCCGACGATCTCCCTGCTTCCATAACCATGCCCATGCAAAGCAAGAACACCCGGCAGGGCTCCTTTCGCCTCTTTGGGCAGCAGTACATAAGCCGCGAATGATAAACCAGGTGTAGCCGAGAGCTCGACGCGTTCACGGATATAATCGTCGCATTCCACCCGCTCCAGCAGTATCGGCGTATATCCGGCATTAGGCTCGAACTCGCCGACACATTCGCCAAGCGCCTGCTTAAGTTTTTCTTTTCTGCGCTCAGGAAGCTCAGATTGCGCGTTTTCTCTGTGTTTCATAAGAGCATTCTCATACAATTGATCCAGCCACGAGTCTGCTTTCCACATCAACCGCATCGCCTCTTTCGATTATTAGACTCTTCCCATAATAACGTTGATGACAAATTGGATTTTCCCTTTGAGGCAATAGCTCATCTGTTCATGAGGATGGCTATGCAGATATCCTTCCGCGCCGGCTTCGAAATGAACCTCCATCATCATGAGGCGCTCTCCTGGCGCAAATATTTTCCGTTTCACTCCAGGCTCCGCGTTCTCCCATTCACCGATGTTTACCATCTGATTTCACCTCCACAGATCTTCCAACATGACCTTTTTACCCGTTTTAGCGCTTTCAACTGCGCCAAACACCATCGCCATGCTCTGAATATTGTCTCTGCAGTCAGTCTCTGCCCGGCGGCCTTCTTCAAGCGAAGCGAACATCTCATCGAGACACCCGTAATGAAAGGTGTGATCCTGCACAGCCACTTCCGCCTCTTCTTTTACATAATCAAACATGAATTTACCCGTCTGATCTCCGGGAGCAACCGATTCTGCATAAGGAGCGCCAACTCCGTCCCAAACCGCAGTTCCCCTCTCTCCCGTTATGCGCCAGGACGCTTCCCAGGAGGTAGGCGCTCCCTCCGCACACCATGAACCGCGATAGCAGAAGACCGAACCGTCCGACATTTCGAATATGCATATCGCAGCCGCATTGCCTGCGTACCACGATCCCGGCGGATTAAATTCATGGCAGTAAACGGATATCGGGTCGGCACCGAGAATGAGCCGCGCTTGGTCAAACGTATGAATCGCCATGTCCAGCAGCAGCGGGCTGTCCATCACATCGCGGAAGCCGCCAAAGTGGGGACCGAGAAAAAAATCGGCTCCAGCGTATCCCGGCCTGCCGATTGTACCCGAATCAATCAGCTGCCGGAGCGCCCGGATCCGCGGGTCGAACCGGCGGTTTTGCATTACCGCATGCGTCCGGCCCGTCTCGTCGGAGATACGAATGATGTCACGGCATTCAGCCATCGATTCTGCGAGCGGTTTCTCCGTAAACACATCGCAGCCAAGCCGCATTGCCGTCGTGCTGATTCCGTAATGGCTGGCAGGAATAGTTATATCAAACACCAGATTTGTACCCGTTTCCCGGATGGCCTCGCTCAGATCAGTGAACACCTTGCAGGAGAGTCCGTACTTCTCTGCCATCGCTTGGGCAAATTCGATCTTAATATCAACTAGTGCCACAATTTCCGTATCTTCGCGCTGCAGCGCATACTGGATCCAACTATTGGCCATACCCCCGCAGCCCGCTACCGTTACGCGGTACTTTTCCGTCATTGTGTTCTCCCCGCTTTCGTAATAGACTACTAATGAAACACTCTAATATTGATTTGCTTTATGTAAGACTATTTCATTATATCGCCTAATTCCAGCCGATTCTCTATCCAATCTTGGGCAATAATCGTCTAATCTTGCGGAGAAAGGACCGACCTGTTATGACATACCCGAAGGAACTGCGTGAAGAGACCCGGCTCTCTGAAAAAGCATATCCATTCCAATTTTTTAGAAACCGCATTCCTGATGCCAGAAGAGATAAGAACATCTTGTACTTGCATTGGCACGAGCATTTTGAAATGATCGTCATGGAGCGTGGCAGCGCAGTATTTCATATAGACAGCCGTCCTTATGAGGCGCGTCACGGTGAATTTTTGATCGTGCCCTCCGGCGGGCTTCATGTTGGTTACAGTCTGGCCGACGAACCCGTCGAATTTGTTTCGCTTGTATTTAACCCATCGCTTTTCAGCGGATGGATGCAAGATTCGATCCATACCCAATACGTGACACCGTATATGGAAGGGCGCTTGCAATTTCCGGTCAAGCCGGATGCTCTGGATCCAACGTATGAAGCTTGCTACACCTTACTAAAACAAATGATTTCCGAATATGAAAGAAACGGGCCCGCATATCTGCTCGTCGTCAAATCCCTGCTCTACGCGCTCGTTACACAGCTATCGCGAACCTATCTGCCTCTTAATATGGATGAACATCATACGGTAGAAAAAAACAGGGAGCGGTTCAAATCGTTGATCCGGTATATAGAAACACACCCTGCGGACAAAATAACACTCGAACAAGCTGCCAAACGGGTCAACCTGAATCCTTACCATTTCTGCAAAACGTTTAAAAGGCTTACCGGCCGCACCTTCGTCGATTACGTCAATCTCAGCCGCATCAACGAGGCCGAGCGACTGCTGATCGAACGCAAGTATTCCGTCACCGAGATTGCTTCCATGATCGGCTGCGGCAATCCGAATTATTTTACCAAGCTGTTCAAGCAATACAAGGGAATTACGCCTTCGCAGTTCATAAAAAAAACATCTGTCCCCTTCGAATAGGAAAGTGCCGTGGAACTCATGTATTAAGAAAAACTTGCACACGCATCAAAATCTTGTTTCCGATCAGGCGTGGCCGGATTAGCCGGGGTTCGTGAGGGAATTTCTGAGCATGCTGAAATAGTCGGAGTACGGCGATCGATTCCGGTATTCTGCCGGAGAGAGGTCGCCACTATTTTGAGGTTTAACAGTGAACTGCATGTTCGAATGTTCTTCCGAGCGCTGTTTTGATACTTCAGCCTTTTAAACTAGAGCTAAAAGCAATTATCAACTAAATTCTCCAAAATATAATGGGAACCACACCATCATTTCACCATTTCCACGGTTATCCCATGCGAAATATGGAATCATTCGGACACGAACTCGTCCCGGCCCTTCTATATCCAAGGTCTGATATAAAGCCTGCCTGTCCTTTTCTTTATTCCATTTTACAGTTAATCCATCTGTTTCCAGTGAAAGGACTGTCTTGCCGCTTATCTCGTAAGGAACTGATTTAAATTTCGCAGATGCCGGCAACATGAAATCTCCTAATTCCGGAAGAGGTACATCCGGTGACTCAAGGCAATACAACAAAGGACCTCTCTCCACTGCAACCTGATTGATGTTTTCCTCCAGATAAGAATGAGCTACAGTCAGACGGACAGGCATATCCATCTGTAATTCAATTCTTGTTCCATCTATTTTATCAATATCAATACTGAAGTAACTGGAGGCATGGCTTTTATCCAAGTCCGCAATCTCTTCGCCATTTACCGTAATAGATCCTCCTGTTAACCAGCCTGGAACACGCAATTTAACCGTAATAGGCACATCCTCTTTTACATCGCCAAATTCCATTACAACACGTCCATCCCAAGGATATTCTGTCTTTTGCATGATGGTGAAGGCTGCACCATTACTAAGACGGAAACCGGCAGTATTAGCTCCATACATCCCTGTATAAATAGAATCATCAGAAATCATGTAGGCATATTCACTGGATTCTGTAATAATCCTGGCCATGTTGGGTGGGCAACAAAAACAAGTCAGTGTTCCTGTTCTTTCCAATGGCCACATTAATTCATGATCTAACTCTTTCACCCTTCTCAATGCGTTTTGGTAAAAGTATCGATCGCCTGATAAACTAACAGATGCGATTGATAAATTCAGCATGGAACGTTCAATGATATCAAAATATTTTGCTTGTGGATCTATAGCGAACATCCTTAAGTTCCACATAATATTTCCGATCGTCGCACAGGTTTCATTATATGCCGTAATATTAGGAAGCTGGTACTCATATCCGAATGCCTGATGGACAACGTTTTTACTCATGTCAAAACTAAATTCCCCATAAGGTGACGTACCTGAATAAAGAGCACCACAACCGCCATTAATGTAGAGTTTCTTACCTACACAATTTTCCCATACAGAGTCCAGTACCGTCTTCAGCTCCTCATCCCCATTTTCAAGATAGATATCTGCTACTCCTGAATATAGATAGGTAGAACGAACACCATGTCCAACAATCTTTCTATGTTCTCTTAGTGGTAATCTGTCTTGATTATCATTAGTTCCATTTTTTACCAAATCCCGTGCTTTAAGAGCCAACTCAGCCAATTCCAGATATTCGTTCTTCCCGGTCGTTCTATACAATTCCGTAATCCCCATATAGTGAGAAGGGCAAACCTCTGTTAATGCCTCGCCCTTTCGAATTTGCTCTTCATATAGATTCCTCAAATATCCAGCTGCTTTTTCCGCCACCTTCAGGAAAGAATCCTTTCCTGTAATTCTCTTATATGCACAGGCTGTGGTCATCAGATGTCCGAAATTATAGAATTCAAAATCATTTACATGTCCCAATCGACTATTACCACCGCTACTCTTATCTGCGATGATCTGCTTTGTGGAGATATAACCATCAAGCTGTTGTGCCTTGCTAATGAGTTCAATATAAGCATCCAAATCCTTCTCTAACTCTTTGTCGCCACGCTTGGCCACAACATACATGGCAGCTTCCATCCACTTATAAAAATCACCGTCTCCAAATGGAGTTCCTGCATGTTCCCCCTCATGAAGCTCAGCCGCCACTCGGAAGTTTTCTACGACATGAAACGTCGGTGAATCATCTTCAAACTGACTCCTAATATGCGGAACAGATACATCTGCGCAAACATCAAACCTTTCTTTCCAGAACCCTTCATTCCAATCAATAGCCTGTACCGGTAAAGAATGTACTTTGGAATACTTGCTTTTCCTTGTATCAATCAGCATTCTATTTCCTCCTCGTAACAATCTCTCAAATCCTTTTGCAAAAACGCGACAAAGCCATTTTTCAGAACTTCCCTCAACTCGTCACCAGTCTTGGACGTTAAGATCGCCCCTCGTTCACTCTCATGCCTTTAGGAAAGCGTTAACATTTTGTGAAAAAATAAATAGACGAGAAAGTTTTTTAATTTATTTTCTCATGAACAAACTACAATAAATATAGAACATATTTCAGAATTTTGTGTTCATTTTAAAGGTTTAACAAAGTAAACAAAACTTTGCTGCTTCTATAATTAAAGGATAAGTTTAATTTTCTTGAATTAATTTGTTGTTGTATATCTATACTGCTCTCTAAAATTCCCAGGTGTCACACCATTGTATTTCTAAAAGAATAATGCACTACTATTCCAGTAATGCACCCGTTTGTTCAAATATGAATGTTATTGTTAAAATCAGTACACTTTACTACTTCCAATGGACCATCCTGCTCAATGAGGAGAACAGCTTTTACATCAGTAGGCAAGCCTATTTGGGCATGTGCTTCCACAACCTTCAGTGTTGGTAGATCTAAAAATTCTAGAGTAGTATGAATTATCTTGTTTGCAACTAGAGACGGTTTTAGCTGCTGCTTCTAGATCTTGATAAAGATCGAACATCGTCATTTTAGAACTCTGGTATGGGAATAAGCTTTAAAGTTGCTTCCGTAATAATTCCGATCGTTCCCTCTGAGCCAACTATTGCGAGGACATAATCACGTGTTACTCCATATTTAAGTCCACGTAAGTCCCCAGAATTTTCGTTTATATTCCCACTTGGGTCAGGAAGATAAAATAGCCCCTTTGCTTCAACTGCATTAATCATGTCTAGCGTAATGACTTCAGGTTGAACGGTCACGGTTAAATTTTATTCATCGATTTCTAGTATGTCGTTCATATGTTTAAATAGAAGAACTAGTCCTCCTGCGACAGGTTCCTGCACAAAGATTGGTTCCTGATCCTCTTGGTACTATCGGTAATCGATTTTCATTGCATATCTTTACAATCTCTGAAACTTCCTTTGTGTTTCGCGGAGCGACAATTGCATCAGGCATCGATTGAAATTGTGGTGTAGCATCGTAGAAATAGACAAGTCTTCCAACGTTGGAATCGTCATAGTTGGAAGAGCCGACAATATGGATTAGCTTTTGTTTTATTTCATTTGTAATCAAGTCAAACATCTCCCATTTTGAAAAATTAGAAAGCCCCTAGTGATATACTTGAAACACTAGGGGATTATTTCTGTTCTAGATCTATTCGGCTAGGCTCTATGAAAATATATCTTCTGATGCTGCGACCGTAATCGTTCGAAATTCATTTCCGAAATTAACCGTTGGGTCACCTTCTTTATGTCTTCTACTTGAGCAATAAAAATGATAAAGAACGCCATTATGTGATATGACAGAAGGCTTGTGGGCAAAAATAGAATCAATCTCCCCCTCTTTTCCAATTTCAATAATTGGATCAGGGTATTTCTCCCAATGCAGAAGGTCCTTTGATAAAGCGATTCCTTCCTGGGCTTTTTTATAATCGTAACCAAAAAAGTACATGACCCATTGATAACGGTCTGTATCATATAGAACACAAGGATCGCTGACAAAACCTAAATCCCATCTATTTTCGGATACACGTAATACAGGATTATTGCTATATCGCTCCCACTTTTGCAGATCTTTAGATGTTGCCAAACCTGTCTGTTCAATCCATCTCCCTTCATTTGTATTCTTCGCATTATAATACAAATAAAAGGTACCTCCATGCTCTACTAAACACTCTTTATATAACCCTCCTTTTTCCCACCAATCTCCTGCTTCTGGGGTTAGAATAGGTTCAGATAATCTATGCCATTCTAGTAGATTTTCATCTTCTGTCCAAGCTAACCCAATCTTTGCGGAGCCTTCTTCATACCCATTTTCCGGATATGCATGATAAACTAGCCAATACTTATTATCCCACTTCTTTAGTACTGGAGGTGCGTCTATATGATTTTCCTTCATGATCCATGTCCCAGCAATATTTTTGTCGTCCCAGCCTGAGCCTTCATTTCGTCTCAAGATGGTTCCAATCGGCTCCCAATCTAATAGATTTTCACTCGTTGCAAGTCCTGTTTGGTAACCAACTCCATCAAACCCAACATACATCATGTAAAATTTTTCATTATGCTGGAATACAAACGGACAATCCACACAACGTTCATCAAAGCTTCCTTTTTCTCCTGAACCTATTAATACAGGCTTCCCATACTTATATGGGGTTAAATACGGCTCGATATTCATATTCTACTCCTCTCAAGTATTCTAATATTAAATCAGTTTCTTATCGATTTATATCTCAATACCTTGTTTATTTAATTCACTTTTTAGTGTCTCAGCCATAATGTCGTAGCCAAGTACATGTGGATGTAGACCGTCATTCGCTAAACCTGGTCTTAGTGTTTTCCTATCTTCATCCGTCATTGCTGAATGATAATCTACATAAACAATTTCTTCTTCTTTAGCAAACTGCTTTAATGACTGGTTAATTTCAATGACTAATTCATTACGTTCTGGAGTTTGTTTGTTTGTATCGATTCTAGTAGGAAGTAACGAACATACAATAGGGTTAATCCCTGCTTCCTTTGCTTGTTGAACCATTGCTTGAATATCACCCACGATTTCATCATGAATTTGTTGTGGTTTTTTTCTATTTTGCGGCTGCCATTCATCCAATGCCCACGTATTATTAATCCCTATTTTGATCACTGCATATTTTGGCTTTAGCTGAACGACATCAGCAGCAAATCTTCTACGAACGAAAGGAGTCATATCCCCTCCAATTCCACGGTTTACAAGGCGGCGATTATTACCATCAAAATACGTTTCGATGTCCCACATATCTGTAATTGAGTCCCCAATAAATACAAAGTCAATCGGTACTTCGTGACGAATTAACACTTCATTGTGATAATCAAATACATTACGCCTTGTATCTGCTGAAACAATTCCTCCAAACATTCCTGGTCTTATCATTTCAGGACGTTCTGCTTTACTTACCATAAATAATCACTCTCTTTCTTTTTTATTAAGTTCAGTCCTTAAATTCTAGTAAATATGTCTTACCGGCTTTTGCCTTAATTTCAATAATTCCATCCTTTATAATAAATTCTTCATTTACTATACCCGGTATATAATCAGTTCTTATTCTGCATAAACCATCGTTCAAAGCTTTTATTTGAGTTTTTATTACTTTTCCATTATCCCATTCCATGTCTATCTCATATCCACCACGTGCACGAAGACCCTTTATTTTTCCTTTCTTCCAAGCTTTAGGTATAGCTGGCAAAAGGTGAATACATTGATCATGACTTTGTAAAAGCATTTCAGCAATTCCTGCTGTTGCTCCAAAGTTTGCCTCTACTGTTAACGGATATTCCTTTAGCTTTGGGTGGCGATGTGCATTGAACAGGTTTGGAAATGGATTTGCTACTAGTTTTGTAAGGTATTCATATGCCATTTCAGGCTCCTCTAGTCTTGCATAAAAACAAATATTCCACGCAAAACACCAGCCTATTGTATCCGTACCTTCATACACTCTCCGACGATCCAAAGTGACTCTCGCTGCTCTCGCTAATTCCGGAGTAGATCGTGGTGTTATTTGGTTACTTGGATGTAACGCATACAAATGCGCCGTATGACGATGGCCAGGTTCTGCTTCATCAAAATCTTTGTACCATTCCTGAAGCTGTCCATGCTTTCCAATCTTTAAAGGTAATAATCGTTCTCTCGCTTCAATTAATTTATTTCTGAATTCTTCATCCACCCCAAGAATCTCACTTGAATCAATACAATAAGTAAATAAATCCTTCATAAGCGCAATATCTAGTGTAGAGCTGATACTGACTGCTGCATGAACACCATCAGGTCCAATAAATGTATTTTCCGGTGACGTAGATGGGACAGAAACTAAGTTTCCTTCTGAATCCTCTACAAGGTAATCAAGACAGAATAAAGCAACCCCTTTTATAAGTGGATATGCCGTATTCTGCAGAAACTCCTTACTACCACTAAATGCATAATGTTCCCACAGGTGTTGACATAACCATGGTCCAGTCATCGGCCAATACGCCCAGCTTGCCGGACCCTTTGATTTGGCACCTTGTGGGGCTGCTGTCCTCCACAAATCCACTCCATGATGGGCTGTCCAGCCTCGACATTTATAGTAGACATCCACCATTTTTCCACCGGCTACCTGTAAATCCTTAAGCATATCAAAAAGTGGTTGACTTAGCTCTGGCAAATTACATGTCTCAGTAAGCCAATAGTTCATTTCCGTGTTGATATTTGTTGTGTTATTAGAAGTCCACGGCGGACGAGTTTTGTTATTCCAGATTCCCTGTAAATTGGATGGCTGTGTTCCTGGGCGTGAGCTGGTAATTAATAAATATCTGCCAAAATTGAAAAATAAAATCGCAAGTTGATCGTCTATTTTACCATCTCTTACAGCTAAAATTCGTTCATCGGTTGGAATTGATTCATAATTTCGCACATCTAGCTCTAGCTCCACACGATCGAAAAAGGACTGATGATCAGCAATATGGCGAGATTTTAATTCCTCATAAGAATAGTTAGTTGCCTCATTTAACCATTTTTCAGAAAGCTTTGCAGGATCCTTTCCTTCTAAAACCGGATCCTTATCAAAACCATTAAAGCTTGTTGCTGCTGAAAACAACAATGTTACGGCATTTGCCGATTTAACTAGCAGTCTAGCACCGTGTGCTTCCACACGACCACCTTCGGGTAAGACCAATAGATTCATTTGAAAAGACATACCTTTCCCTTCTTCATAGATCACCGGTTGTTCACTAGGATCATGTAACGGTTCTACTATGCTTGGTGCTTTCCCTTGCAATACAATTTGTTCCTTTGTTTTCATAAAAACTGTGTGCTGTAAAGGACTCGTTAACGAAGCTTCGAAATCAATTCCTGCAGGAGTATCACTCTCTAACCGAACGACCATTACTTGATCAACGGATGATATAAAGGATTCTCTATAATAACAGACACCCTTACTTTTATATTCAGTAGAAGTAATAGCAGTTCTTAAATTAAGTTCTCTTCGATAGTCAATTACTTCCAAACCATGCAGAAACTCTATCTGCAAATCACCCATAGCCTGATACGAACTAGACCACGGTCCGAGCATATGATTCTCAATAATCGTTTGTGCTTCTCGATATTTCTCTGCAAAAATTAACTCTCGAGTTTTTTCCAGATAGTTTACCACTTCGGCATTATCAGCCTCCGATGGCATACCGGACCATAATGTATCTTCATTAAGAGAAATACGCTCCTGTTTTACGCCTCCATATACCATGCCTCCAAGACGTCCATTACCGATTGGAAGTGACTCTACCCATTCATTTGCTGGAGCTTTATACCACAGCATTGTGTTGCTCCTCTCACTCATTTCATTCACTCCTGTCACGATTTTATTGCAGAAGCAACTCTTTCATTTACTGCTTCCAAAATTAGTACCCCGTTAGGAGGGATATTTATCTCACCACTTATTACCGTCCCAGCTAACATATCCTTCTGTTTCTTAACTCCGATATCAATTGTTTTTGCTTCAACATTGTGGTTTAAAATAAATGTAAATTCTTTACCATCTTTATTCCTGCGGCTAACTTCAACATTTGGAGGTGTGATTAGAGTCGGTTTTATTCCGTTATTTTCACATAAAGCACCTACTAGGTTCTTTAAAAATTCAGGTTCCGGACTAGATGCAACATACCAAGCATCACCTTTACCGAATATATTTCTCGTTAATGCTGGCATCCCGCGATAAAACTCATTCCCAAATTCAGCAATTACTTCGGCACCTTCTTCATGAATTAAATCACATAAAATACTAGATTCATATGAACCACTCAATTGGTGAAATGGTTGCTTCATTACGATACTATTTCGTTGTTCAGGAAACAAAGAATCAATTTCTTCCACCCAAATTCCTAACAGGTTCCGTAGTTCGCCTGGATACCCACCTAACGTTACTAAATCATTTTCATCTACGATTCCACTAAAAAAGGTTGTAACAAAGGTTCCCCCATTTTCAACAAATTGTTCTAGCTTTTTAGCGTAGCCTTGTTTTACCATATAAAGAACTGGTGCAATGACTAAATCATATTGCTCTAAATCCGTTTCTACACCGATCATATCCACTTGTATATTTTGGTGATAGAAGGCATCATAGTATTTCTGCACTTCATTTATATAATTTAAATCAACACTAGGTCCACTTGAATGAGCTATTGCCCACCAGTTTTCCCAATCAAACACAATACCGATCTTCGCATCAACCCTTGCTCCTAAAATGGAATCACCTAATTGACTTAGTTCATGACCTAGCTCTGCACATTCACGGAATACACGTGTATGCTCATGACCAACATGATCAATAAGGGCTCCATGGAATTTTTCAAACGCACCAACCGATCTTCTTAGTTGGAAATACATAACACCATCTGCCCCACGAGATACAGCCTGATAGCTCCATAACTTATGTACCCCAGGTCGTTTAAGAGCGTTTTGAGGTTTCCAATTGAGCTGTGTTGGACATGACTCCATGAGTAAATATGGATCACCATCTTTAAGTCCTCTCATTAAATCATGCCTCATTGCAGTCATGCCCATAGGCATATCATTTGTTGGGTACATATCTAATGCGATTACATCAAGATATTTTGCCCATTTAAAATAATCTAGCAGTCTGTACGTGCCATTACTTTGAAAATTAGTTGTCACCACTGCATCTGGAATGACTTCCTTTATTGCATCTCTTTCAAGAAGATAGCAATCTAACAAACTATCAGATATAAACCTGTCATAATCTAATGAAATCCCTTGAAAGGATGTTACTTCATGGTTACTTGCACTTAAATGTTCACTTAGAAGGTTAGGCAGAACAATTTCATCCCAATCATAAAAGGTATGTCCCCAAAATTTTGTATTCCATGCCCGATTCACTTCTTCTAAGCTACCATATTTGTTTTGAAGCCAATGACGGAATGACTTTTCACAATTATCACAGTAGCATCTAACACCCATTTCATTATTCACGTGCCATAGTAATAGGGCAGGATGATCCTTGTAACGTTCCGCCAGTTTTTTCGCGATTATTTTGGCATATTTCCGATAAGTAGGACTATTAGGACATGAATTATGACGACGTCCATACTTTTTCTTCCTGCCTTCAAAGTCAACAGTTAACACATCTGGATACTTTCTGGCCATCCATGCAGGATGTGCAGCGGTGCTAGTACCTAGACATACCTTAATTCCATTGTCTGCCAACATATCCATAATCTCATCTAACCACTCAAAGTTATAAGTGGCTTCATCAGGCTGTGTCAGAGACCATGAGAAAACATTTATTGTCGCTATATCGATATCGGCCAATTTAAACATTCGCATGTCTTCGGACCAAGTGTCCTTTGGCCATTGTTCGGGATTATAGTCTCCTCCGTGGAGCATTTTCGTAACTTTTTGATTAAACATATTAACACCTGTCTTTTCTTAAGTGTGTTCGATCAGTTGTTTACTTAATTTACCTTGATCACTACTATTTAAAGAGATTGGGATAATTTTATAAGAAAATGATGTATTTTTAGGCTTTATTAAATATTTTTCTAGTGTTGGAGCATAGCCGCAGCTATGGTTTCCAATTCCGCTCTGTTCATCGTCCAAATTAACAAATGTACTATTTCGTCGCGTTAATTTATGAACATGGTCCGTGTTCGTTAAATCAGTTGTAGAGTAATGGTGAACACTTGTATTAAGTAATGGTTCACCAACGATCAGGAAACCAATTCCTCGTGAATCTGTTACAGTAGCCCACCTGACATCAGCTTTGTTCCCATTTTCTTGTGGTTTGATATAAGGAACAAACTGTTCTTGGACGGTTCCACGATAAATTCCTAATTTCCCGCTTTCTTTACGATCCGGGTAGCACTCATGCGGACCAAGTCCAAACCAGCTAAAGTCATTGAATTCCCCTGGCATCTCTAGCTGCATTCCAATCCTCGGTAAACAAGCTAACTCCATGTATTCGGTAGGTTTTAATTCTGTTCCTACCGTAACTTGGCCATTTCCATAAATGGTATAGGTTGTGGTGGAAGTAAAACATACACCTAACCCATCTGCACCATGAGAGAATGACGTTTTTAAGATGCACACTTGATTGTCCACAAGCCATTCAAAAGTTAGATCTCTAAGTTGAGCTTTTAATCGATTATACCCACTTTTTATCCATTCTTTTTTCAAGTTCACATCATTATCTAGTGGTGCTCGCCATAGCTGTAGCTTTGGGCCAACCTGCAGTAATTCTTGGTTCATAAATTCCCAATTAGTGATAATTCCCTTTAACTTATCAACCGTGATTTCAAAATCATTGCCCTTCATAATCAAATAGGAGTTAGATTGTTCCATATACATGTTCGGCATTGCTTCCTTTGAAGTGATGCTAACTTCCCCTTTAACGGGAATGGACAGATCTGACCATGCAATTTCATGTCCACGCTCTGCCCATAAAGTATCTCGATTGAGGACAAATTGAATCGTTAACCAATACTCATATCCAGGCTGTAGGTTTGTATAATCATATGGAATTGTTATCAAATCTTCTTTACCAGGAGCTGTATCCAATGATGGAATTTGGCCTTGTTGTACAGCTTCCCCTTCTTTCTTTACAGTCCAAACAATATCAAGATGCTCTAAAGTTAAAAAATCATAACGATTGATAACTTTAACTATACCTTCTTTTATATTTTCCTCTTTTATGACAATTGGCGAAATAATTTTCTTATATTCAAGAATAGACGCCTTTAAACTTCGATCAGGGAAAAGTAGACCATCAATACAGAAAGAACCACTATTTGGGGTATCCCCAAAATCTCCGCCGTAAGCATAGAATTCATTTCCTGCATCATCCTCACAAACAATCCCGTGATCGGTCCATTCCCAAATTAAGCCTCCGAGTAAGCGACGGTACTTGTAGATTGCTTCCCAATATTCCTTTAAATTGCCGACAGAGTTTCCCATCGCATGACCATATTCACACATTAAAAATGGGCGTTGTTCATACTCTTTTTTTCCTTCTTCGATAATAGTGTCCACGGAAGGGTACATCGTACTCACAATGTCTACTACTTCAGCATCCTTCGCTCGTTCATAATGAATCGGCCTTGATGAATCTCTCCCGCGAACCCACTCGGCCATTACATCATGATTTCTTCCATAGCCCGATTCATTCCCAAGAGACCATATCACAACACAAGGATGATTTTTATCTCGTTCCACCATACGCTGCACACGTTCTAAATAAGCTTTTTCCCAAGCAGGATTTTCCGAAAGATAGCTTTCATTCCCAATAAAATGAAAACCGTGTGTCTCCAAATCTGCTTCATCAATGACATACAGACCGTACTCGTCACACAAATCAAGCCAACGAGTATCATTTGGATAGTGGGAGGTTCGAACGGAATTGATATTATGTTGTTTCATAAGGGTGATATCTTTAATCATTTGTTCAACAGTTGTAACAAATCCTAATCTAGGGTCAAACTCATTTCGATTAACTCCCTTTATAATAATGGGATTTCCATTAATCAACATTTGACCTTCCTTTATTTCAATCACTCGAAAGCCGACATTTACTTTTTTCACTTCTTGCATATGGTTACTATGATCGTATTGAATGATGACAAGCCTATATAATGCAGGATCTTCGGCTGACCATTTTGCCGGCTTTTTTACGGGAATATTTATTTTATTTAAAAGTTCAGATGTTGCTGGTATCCATTTTTCCTCTTTTATTACTTGTTGATGAATTACCCGTTGTTCTTGATCAATCAATTGAATTTCAAGGGAGTGGAGTGCTAATTCTTGTTGGGCTCCATTTTTCATGTTGATGTTCACACTTAAAATTGCATCTTCCAGTGCATCATCAAAAGCAACAGCAGTTGAAATATCAAAAATATGAAGATAAGGAACGGACACTAGATACACATCTCTAAATATTCCAGATAATCGCCATTTATCCTGATCTTCTAAATAACTCCCGTCTGACCATTGATAAACCTTTACAGCAACAATATTTTCTCCAGTTTCAATTGCATCTGTTATAGTAAATTCTGAATGATTGTGACTTCCTTGGCTGTAACCGATAAACTTTCCATTAATCCAAAGATGAAATGCAGAGTCTACACCTTCAAAAACAATGTTTGTTTGTCTATCTTTCCATTCCTCTGACACATAGAATTTTTTAATGTAATAACCTGTTGGATTTTCTGTTGGTACATATGGTGGGTCTATCGGAAATGGATATGGACTACTACTATACAAAGGTATCCCATATCCCTTCATTTGCCAGTTGCTAGGAACAGGAATGGTAGCCCAATTACTAAGGTCAAAATCTGATTGATAAAAGTCATCACATGCTTGTTCTGGTGAAGAGGCGTAATGAAAGTTCCACTTTCCATTTAATAATTGGTAATAAGGGGAAGCAGCTCTACTATCACTCAAGCATGTCGCAATATCCGCATATGGGATGAATTGTGTATGTGATTTTTCCCTATTTCTTTCTAATATGGTTAAATTTCTCCAGTCCTCGATATGACCGTTCATCATTGCCATTAGAAATCCCCCAAAAGATTTTTCACTTCTGTCACACCTCGAGCAGGGCTTGACAATACCGGTTTTCCAGTTTTTTCACAAAGCGTTGCTTCCATTCTAGCCATGGAACCCTGCGCAAGTACAAAGGCATCTACCTGCTCAGCAAGTTTTTTTGCTGTTTCAAGCAAAATCCTGTCATGTTCTTCTGGTTTTCCACTAACCAATGCATCATAAGCACCTTCAGCTAAACCATTTACGATATTAATCGTTTTCCCTTTTAGATTTGCTTGCTTCTCAATCAACCTCATTGTTGGTTGTAATGTAGAAGGTAAGGTAGCGATAACACCTATAGAAGTGTAATTATCAACTGCTTCTTTTGCCATCAGTTCATCAATTTTTACGATAGGGATATCAATGAAATCTCTAGCAAGATCTGCAACTTCTCCTACAGAAGAACAAGTGTTTAAAATAACGGAAGCATTCATATCAACGGCATTTTGATAATATTGAAATAATCTGCGTTTTACCGCAGTTGTTACTTCACCAGCTTTTACAACGTCGCTTATGAGACTATCATCGATAATATTTACTAACCGGCAACCAGGTATTTTTTCATCAAAAACTTTTTTTAAAGGCTCAGCTAATCCTTGCCCCGTGTACACTGCAACAACTGTCTTCATTTTTCATTCCTCCTTAGTTATAACTTGCCATTCGCTCTGAGGGCCTACCCGTTCTTAACCTTTACAAAGAAGTCGGTACCGCCTACCTGGCCTCCCTTTAAACAAACCTCTAATCCATCAAATTTTTTGTTGTTCGAATAGGTCTTACATAGCGGCCCCCCTGGAGTAATTGGCATTACCATTTCCATCGCGTATATTTCAAGTTCCTTTAATACATATCCTGATGTATCCCCTCCAGCAACAACTAAACGAGTTACCTTCTGATTTTCAATTATTTCTTTGGTCATTTTCCCTAACTGTTCCCCTAGAAATTGTCCTGTATCTGTGCTAGTCCGTCCTAGATCATTTAGCTTTTTTCTGACATTCTCAATGCTAGGATCATCAGGACCTAATGCGGAATAAACGACGACATTTTCTCCCTTATTTAACAGCTCATTCACCTGATCTATAAATCTATTGCGTACATGCTCAACATGATCATATAGAAGCTCCTCACCGGATACTCTTATACAGGTAAATCCGTTCTTCTTGGCATAATCAATTTGTGCTTTGGTTACAGCGGAACAGCTACCTGATACAACTAACATTGGTTCAGATTGTCCTCGATTTGTAAAGGTTGGCTCCTTCGTATCTATTTGTGTACTTTTTTTCCAAGCTGCAGTAAGTGCATATTCAATCCCAGATGAACCTACCGCAAATAGCTGGTTATATGCCGCTTCATCTAGTAAAATTTCACCAATTTTTTTCAGATTTGTTTCATCCAATACATCAAATAGAAGAAGATCATGATTTTTTTTCTTCTCAGCTATGTTCTCTTTCACAACACTTATTTCATTGGATAAGTCCAAGATATTTACTAATCCACTTGACAGGTTTGTTTGTTCCTTTAGGTGCTCCAGCAGCTCCGCTTCATGCATCGGAGTCACTGGATGCTTAGACATAACAGGATGTCGGTCTAAGCGATAGGTAGTACCGTTCACAGTTGCAAAGTGGTTTCCAAATACCGTGAATCTATTTAATCTAGGAACTCCAACAACTAATGGAATAAAGGTTTGGGATGAATCAAATATCTCCTTTCCTATTTCCATCGCTTTACCAATACTCCCAACATCGGATGACGAATCAAAGGTGGAGCATGTTTTGTAGTGACAAATGAGTGCACCAGAATCTTTTAATGCTTTAAATGCTGGTCGAAGCTCATCTTCCATTTGACTCTGATTAAGCGACCTACTAACCCCAGCTATACCGAACGCTTGGATAGTTGAAAAGGACTCATTTATTATGTCTACGGAAGGCGGTTCTAAAAAAAGAACGGTTCGTATCCCACTTAACGTTAAGGCTTCCATCGCATCCGTTGATCCTGTAAAATCATCCCCATAAAACCCAAGCATGATCTTGCTATTCACATTGACACCTCCGGTATTCAACTACCAGTAATATTCCTCACCTTATAGAAAGCGCTCACATCTGCTTTTGCGAGTATGAAACGAAATTACTTTTTAATCATTTTCTCATGCATTAACACAAAAAAAAAATGAACATATCTAAGAAATATATGTTCATTTTAAAGAGTAAACTAAGTTTATAATGTATGTTAAATTGAGGTTAAAATATATCGAGCTCCAATTTCTGTTTGAAAGCTTAGAACGGCATTATCTACTTGATGAGCAGGCAGTGTCTTACCATCGACTTGCTTAACGGATAATGGATCTCCAGAACAGACATTACATATCGAGCCTTGATGTGAAATAATTTCAGCCTCTACTAATTTATGACCCTTCCATTTCAAGTTAACCTCAAAGCCTCCACGTGCTCTTATTCCTTTCACATACCCGTTCGGCCATACATCAGGAAGGGATGGAAGGAAGTATAAATAACCTTGATGTGATTGTAACAACAATTCTACTAGGCTAGCTGAAAACCCGAAATTCCCATCGATTTGAAACGGTGGATGTGCATCAAAGAGATTCGAATATACCCCGCCATTTAAATAACTTTCACTATCATCTGTAACTAGCTGGAGAAGATTAGATATAAATTGAAATGCTCTATTTCCATCACCAAACCGTGCCCATAATCCAATTTTCCAGGCTAAACTCCATCCCGTGCCACCGTCTCCTCGACGTTCTAGACTACATTTTGCCGCCTCAAAAATTTCTGGTAATTGTTTTTCAGTGATTTGATTGCCTGGATATACACCATACATATGAGCAATATGTCGGTGGTGAACATCCTCTTCGTCAAAATCCATAAACCATTCTTGCAGTTGTCCATACTTTCCAATTTTTTGTGGATACAGTTTTTCTAATGCGAACATTAATTCGTATTTAAACTCTGAATCAATACTCAATTCATTTTCCGCACTTATACAATTCGTAAATAATTCCCAAATAATTTGAAGATCCATTGTTGCAGCAATCCCAACACCTGACATCCCCTCTTTGGTCATAAATTTATGCTCTGGTGATGTAGATGGTGCGGTAATAAGTTTTTGATTGTCGTCCTCTATTAACCAATCTAAGCAAAACTTTGCCGCGCCTTTCATAATCGGGTACGCTATATTTTCCAAAAAGTTCTTATCTTTATGGAATAAATAATGCTCCCATAAATGCTGCGATAGCCAAGCACCACCCATTTGCCATATTGCCCAGACGGAATCACCGTGTCCATATCCCCCACTTGGTGCAGTTTGGCACCAAATATCTGTATTATGATGTGCGACCCAGCCTTCTGCACCATAGATTGCTGCAGTTTTTTTGCCATTTTCAGCTAGATTTTCAATAAAGTCAAAAAGAGGCAGATGACATTCACTCAAGTTACAAGTCTCTGCAAGCCAGTAGTTCATTTCCGTATTAATGTTTATCGTATAATTGCTGCTCCATGGCGGCCTTGTTTTATCATTCCAAATACCTTGTAAATTAGCAGGCTGGCTACCAGGTCTTGAGCTTGAAATCATTAAGTATCTTCCATATTGAAACAACAATTCTATCAATCCTGGATCACTTGCGCCATATTCCTTAATTCTTTCAGCGGTTGACAATCCATTTGGTGAAGTAGATTCGCCTAAATGTAAGTCTACTTTTTTAAACAAAGCTTGATAATCCATTAAATGTCTACTTTTCAGTTTTTCAAAGGATTGTTTTTTTACCGGGCTAAAATAATTACTTACCTTTGATGACACATCGTTCCAACTTTTATCAGGGATTTGGTCAAAGCCTTTAAAACTGGTCCCTGCTCCCCAATAAAGTGTCACACTCGTTGAGTTAAAGATGTGAATCCCGTCGTGATCTATCTCTACTTTCCCATCGCATAATTCCGCATGTAATTGCCCTTCAAATCTAATGGCAGCAGTTGTTTCAAAATCCCCATATACGATTGGATGATTGGCGTGAAAATGATGTGGAGCAGCTTCTTCAGGAGCAATCCCTCTTATCGATAAATGATCCTTCGAAGAATACGTCTTATAGCGTAGTGGGCTTGATAGTCTAGCATGAACATTCAGCATATTAGGCTTACTTGCTTCTAATCGAATAACGATTACTTGATCAGGATAGGATGCAAATATTTCTCTAGTATAAACGACATCTCCAATTTGGTATTCTGTACGAGCTATTCCGTCCTCAAGATGAAGAATTCGTTCATAGGAGTTGACTAATTGCCCATGTTCAAAATGTAAAAATAAATCACCTAATGGTAAATATGATTCAGTATACGGCCCCATTAATTCTTTACAACGAATATCCGCTTCCACGTATTTCTCATCCTTAAGGAGCTGGCGTACCTCGGAAAGAACTTCTTTCGCATGAGGGCATTCCCATTCCTGATACCGACCAGCCCATAAAGTATCTTCATTTAATTGAAGACGCTCCGTTTCAATACCACCGAAAACCATTGCACCCAGACGTCCATTCCCTATAGGTAATGCCTCGGTCCATTCTTTTGCTGGTTTATCATAGTTAAGTTTCATCATAGACTCCTTATGCCTAAATTTTATACTTATACTGCTCTCTATATTTTCCTGGCGTTACACCATTATATTTCTTAAAAACATTGAAAAAATGTCTCACATTTTCATAGCCTACTTGTTCGGAGATGATGTTCAAACTTTCCTCTGGATCTCTTATCATTAACTCCTTTGCTTTTTTAATTCGATATAAATGTAAATATTGAATGAATGATAGTCCTGTTTCTTTTTTAAATAGGTGACTAATATAGTTTGGGTGTAAGTGGATATACTCCGCAATTTGATCTAATGATAAATCATTAAAATAATATTGATCGACATACTTGATTATTTTTTTTGTATTTTCAGATATGTTAGCGTTTCCATTTATTAGAATATTGGTTTCTGGTATCGGTCTATAATTATCACTAACTCTTTTAGATTCATTTAATAACTCTAATGAAATATTAGAGAGTACATTATATAACTCTGTTTTATTTACAGGTTTAAGAAGATAGTCAATCGTTTTACAACGGATCGCTTGTCGTAGGTAATTCGTATCATCGTATCCCGATAATATGACGAACCGTTGACATAAACCACGGTTGCGGACCTCATTGATCAGCTCAAATCCATTCATTTCTGGCATTTGAATATCTGTTATAATAAGGTCCGGCTTATAATCCTCTAATTTTTCCAAAGCATCATAACCGTCTGAGGCACGTTGTATAGTAGAACACGGAGTAGAAACCTTTTCAATAATATTGATAAGACCATTTAAAATAATCGGCTCGTCATCAACAACCATTACATTAAGCACTATTCTTCCCCCTTTGTTTTTTTAATATCAAGTTAAATGTTGTACCATCATCTAAGTTACTTGTTACTTCTATTCTAGAGTCATTCCCAAAGTAGTTTTTAATTCGTTCACTCACATTAGAAACCCCTAAACCGGAGCTATCCGTTTGTAACAAACTTCTGTCTAGTTCATTATTCAACACACTTCTTACCTTTTCTAGTCTTTCCCTAGTCATACCCTTTCCGTTATCTGAAATCGATAGTTCTATTTGGTCGTCATTTTCATGAATCGCAACCCTTATCCAGCCGGGCTTTCTTGATTTTGAAAGTCCATGTTTAATACTGTTTTCAACTAATGGTTGTAAGATAAAGCGAGGACAATGGATATTTTTTATCGTTGCTTCAATTTGTATTTCATATTGAAGTCTATCCATCATACGGATTTTATGAATGCTTAAATAATCGCGAATATTTTCTACTTCCTGTTCAAGCGTGGTTTCACTTGAACCTGAAGATAAACTGTATCGCAACAATTTACTTAGAGTAAAAGTTGATTCCACTACCTCTTGATCGTCATTCATTTCTGCAAGCATTCGAATAGATTCTAATGTATTATATAAAAAGTGAGGGTTGACCTGAGCTTCTAACGCCTTATATTCAGCCTTTCGCTTCATAATTTCAGCACGATGGACTTTATTCATTAGCTCATCAATTCTTTTAATCAATGAATTATAGGATTCAGTGAGAAAGCTAATTTCATCATTTCCCTTCTCTCCACGATATACACTTAACTGATTCTCATCTACTCTTCTCATATGTTTTGCCAAATTAACAACACGCTTCGTTAATACAGAAGCAGTTAAATAATAGATAGAGGACAATATAATTAATAATAGAAGTAAAACTACACCAAATATGATTGATTTTTCATTGATATCCTTCATAACCTGGTTGACAGAACTAAGAAAATAAAAATCTAGATTCAAATTTTCTAAGTATATATGATTAACTAATAGATTGTTTTTTTTCCATATCATGTAACTATTATTATCTGAACCAATCATTTTTGGTAAATCCCTTAATTGCTGATTACTGATTTTAAGTTCTTTATCTTTAAAAAAGATATACCCTTGGTGAAAAATGGCAACATTAACCCCATTACCAACATTTATCGTTTGTAAAAACGAGTTTAAAGGATCATCTTTGAAGGTTACATTCAATATAGCTAACTCTTTTATATACGTATTATCATAAATATGCTGAAAATAAGAAAGGGATGGAATAGACCCTCTCTCTTCATAATTAATTGGGATCCATAGTCCTTTTCCTGCCTTTATATCTTTTAATTTTTCATGCACAAATGGTCTCTCAAGCTGATCAATATTTTGAATTTCACTTGAAGATAGTAATACGTTCTGATTCATTTTATATATTTTAATAGATTGAATTGATTTATTCCCTAATGAGGCAAATGTAAACATTGGGCGTATATCTTTTAAATACGTGTATGCTTTAGTAGCATTTGTTTTATATGCTCCACTTAAAGCATTAATCACTGTCGGGTTATATTGAAATAAGGTATAAATAGAATCAACACGTGCCAAGTCCATCTCCATATTATTGGCAGCTTGATTAATTAAATTTTGTTTATCGGAGGAATAATTATCAAGCATATCATTATGGATTTGATTGTAAAGATATGTACCAAATAGAATAACTGGAAAGACAACAAGCAAAAGATAACCTAGAATCATTTTAGGTACAATTCTTCCCATAGTCATCAGTTTAGGCCATGTAAAATTCGTCCATCGTTTCAATGTAAACCCTTCTTTATATTAAGGATATGTTAATGGGTAAGGCTTAAAAAGCCTTACCCCGCTAAGAATTAGTTACCGCTTTTAGCTTTATTTAATTCTGCTTCTAGTGCTTTATATTGTTCGTTAGCATACTCATTTAATTTGTCCATACCAATATTTTTAGCAGTTTCCATCATATTTTCATAAGCCTGGCTTGCTTCCGCCTCTGTTTCTGCTAAGTAAATCTTTGTTTCTTCATTCACAACCATATTATCTAGTTCTGCTTTGATTATTTGATATTCTGAATCAACCGGAAGTACAATACCTCCTAATAATGGGTTACCTTTTGTATACTGTTTAGCGTCAATCATAGCTTCTGTTTGCGGCGTACCCGGTACATATCTTTGAACCTGCGCATAAATTCCTTTATCCCCTAAAAGTCCCCACCAAACAGATCCTATTTCCTTCTGTGCAGCTGCGCTTTGAGACTCATATTTGAACTCTGGGTATCCGCCTTCCTCGATAGGCTTTTCCATTGTCCAATGCTCTCCTTCAATTCCCCATAATCCTAACATCTGTCCTTCATCACTTTGCATAAATTGTAAAAATTTAATAGCAGCTTCTGGATCTTTTGCCTTTTTAGTTATAAATGTACCAGACCAACCTGCACTATCAGCTGATATGCGAGGATTTGGACCTACAAGTTTCGTTAATTGAGTAATTCGGAAGTCTTTCCCACTTGCTTCTATTTCCTTATTAATCGTTGCCATATCAGTTAAATTATTAATGGCAAAAGCTTCACCATTGATAATTTTTGCTTTACCTTGGCTTTGGTCGCTCCAAGTGAAGTTTTCAGCACTAATAAGACCTTCGCGGTAAAGCTTATTCATAAACATATAATAATCATATTGCTCAGGCTGTGCGAGAAAATATTTTACTTCTCCATCAACTACTTGGAACCCCTTTATATAAGATGCACCGAAATTAACTCGAAAATGCTGACCGATTGCATTAGGTGCCATTACAAGCGGTGTCATGTTAGGGTATTTTTCTTTTACCAATTTCAAAACATTTTCTAAGTCATCCAATGATTCCAGCTTTGGATTACCTAGTTCTTCCATAATATCAGTACGGTATGATAAGGCAGGTACGTTACCTAATGCAGCTGGAGTTGCTTCAAAGGCTTCACGCGATGTAAAACCATTTTTTACCGAATAAAGGTTACCATCTTCACCTTGGTTTAACACTCTAGCAACTGGATCAATATTAAAGTCTTTTATGTTATATTTCTCTATTAATTCGTCCCATGAATAAGAAATATTAGCATTGGACATTTGCTGGAAATTAGTAGATGTAAATACAAGGTCAGGTAAATCCCCTGATGAAATCATCAATGGTAACTGCTGTCCGTCAGAAGCTACTTGAACCTTCAGCTTAACTCCAGTCCTTTTCGTAATCTCTTCTGCAACTGCACCCGACCAATCTGTCAACGGCCAAAATGAGTGATCAACGAAAATGGAAAGCTCCTTCACTTCATTAGAGTCATTTGTGTTGCTGTCATTTGTAGTTGTTTCTTCACCTGTCTTTTCGCCATTGGACGATGAAGAGGTAGTATTATCGCTGGAACAAGCAGCCATAACAAAAAGTGCAACCATTACTAAAACCATCAAACTAATAATTCTCCTTAATTCCCCTTTTAACATTTTTCTTCCTCCCTGTGATTTTTATAGTTACCTATTAACCACCCAAGAGTATTCTTGTTTAATTAATAGAATACTACCATTTATCAACCTTTAACAGCACCTAAGGTTGCACCTTTTACAAAATACTTTTGTAAAAATGGATACACACATATAATAGGTATTACCGAAATAACCATTGCCGTAATTTGCAGTGAATAAGGCGTAGCTTGTGCTGCTTGGGCTGCAAGCTCCGCACCTTGACCTTGAAGATCGACTGGAATATTAGCCTTGTTGATGACTTCCATCATCCGATATGTTAGCGTTCTCAAACTTTCGTTTTGGACAAAATAAGCTGAATCTAGCCAAGCATTCCATTGTCCAACTCCTGTAAAAAGTGCCATTGTAGCTAATAAAGGCTTTGAAATCGGCAGGACGACTGAGAAAAAGATTTTCAGATCACTTGCTCCATCAATTTTTGCTGACTCTTCCAATTCAGCGGGTATCTCACGGAAAAATGATATTGCAATAAATAGTAGAAATATATTTAACATTCCAGGAATAACATATACCCAAAATGAATTTAATAGGTGTAATCCTCTTAACACAACGTAAAGTGGGATAATCCCTCCGGAGACATACATACCGACTATAAATAATGCAAAATACGTTTTCTTAAACATTAGATGTTTTTTCGCTAATCCATATGCGACAAGGCATGTGCAGCATACACCTAAAACAACACCAACTACTGTTCTAAGAACACTTACGAAAAATGCTAATATCCATTTTGGATCCCCTATGAGAGTGGTATAATTAATGGTGGTAAATTCACGCGGCCAAAAATAAATACCACCTAATGTTGCGTCTACCCCATCATTAAACGAGATAATAATCAAATAATAAAAGGGATATAGAGTAACTAAAAATACAATTGCTAATAAGAAATAATTGACTCCGTCTACTATATTGTCTTCTAATGTTCGTTTCATTGAGAAAGCTCCTTTCAGACTTATTAGAACAATCCAGTTTTAGTTACTTTCTTAGAAAGCCAATTCGCTCCGAAAATTAAGGTAACCGAGATAATGGATTGAATTAAATCAATCGCAGTCGCATAAGAATAACGACCTTGAGCAAGCCCCATCTTAAATGCGTACGTTTGCAAGATTTCGGATTTATCAGAGTTAACTGAATTACCTAATAGAAAAGACTGTTCAAAGTTTGATCCAACTAAACCTCCGCCTAATAGATTTCCAATCGCTAAAATTAAGACAACCACAATCGTACCTTTTATGGATGGTAACGTAATATGCCAAATTCGTTGTATTCGTCCAGCACCATCGATTTGTGCGGCTTCATATAATGCAGGATTAATTCCGCTTAAAGCAGCTAGAAATATGATTGTCCACCAACCAGCTTCCTTCCACATGGCAGTTGTTACCGCTAATCCCCAGAAGTGATCAGGGTTTGATAAAAACGCAATCGGTTTGTCGGCTAAGCCTAAGCTTATTAGTAGATTGTTAATGACCCCTTGCTCTGTTGATAAGAAAACAGAGGCAAGTCCTGCTACAACAACCCATGATATAAAGTGTGGAAAGTAACTTGTCGTTTGAACAATTCTTTTGACCGCACTAATTCGCACTTCATTTAACATGATTGCAAGTATGATAGGAACAGGAAATGCAAAAAATAACTTCAAAAAACTAATGGCTAACGTATTTGTAACAATTTGCTCAAATTGATAAGCATTGAAAAATTGCTTAAAGTATTTTAACCCGGCCCATTCACTAGTGAGGATCCCTGCAATTCCATCTGTAATGGAATATTCTTTAAATGCCATTAAAATCCCAAACATGGGTAAGTATTGAAAAAAGAATAAAACGATTAGTCCAAAAAAAACAAAGGACTGTAGATATATTTGTTTTTTAAAACGCTTCCAAAATTGTTGCTTATGAATATCTATCGATATATGAGAATTATCCTCAACTTTTTTGAGCTTCATTTGTACCTCCTCCATTTGTAGCTCCCCCTTCATTTAGTAAATCCGTATTTATTATCTAATTTGATTATAAGATTTCTAATTGTTTGAAGATATTGATTATAATTAAGATAAAAGTGTTCTTTTTTAATGTCTTCAAAAACCCTTACAGTTTCTTGTAAATAGGGTGTGTTAATCTCATGTGTTGATATTAAAAATTAGCATTAAAATTCAACAGTTTACTATATTTTCAGAGGGTGTCCCAAATGTTTCTATTGGACACCCTCCAGTCACGACACAGCGTTCGAACAACAATATTCTTCCCTATTTTTTTGATGAAAACAGCTCTGCAGCTTTTCTTAACTGATGATGTTCTTTCGCATATTGTTCAAAGCTAATGCCATTAACAGCAGCCTCCCATGCTAATTTCATACTTTCAAATCCTGCAGCAGGTCCATCTGGATGGGCCATGATCCCTCCACCTGCTAAATGCATCATGTCTACTGACTTTGTGCTTTCATATGTTGCGCATGCTGTTCCTGCCCATTGTCCATTCGAAACGACAGGCATCGTTTCATATCCATCTAATAATAGCTCCGTACAAGCATGGATCGCTTTTACAACGGATTCATTGCTTTCATAGAATTTTCCATTTAAACCATTTACATGGATATGGTCAACTCCAGCTAAACGGCATAATTTTTGGTATGCTGTAAATTCCATTCCAAGAGAAGGACATCTAGTAAGCATCCCCCATTGGTTTCTATGACCGTGAATAGGTACTTCACTAAACGTATTTAAATAAGCCACTCCCGTTATTCCAATACTATTTATACTTGCCATAACACAATTTCCACCTGCTTTAACGACAAGATCATGATTTCGGCGCAGCTCATTAATATCACCTGTAATATTAAATGCATACATTAATTTTTTACCGGTTTTATCAGCTGCTCGCTCGACAGACTCCATCACAGCCTTAACCTTTTTTTCCAATGGTGCGTATGGTGGATTTGCATTTAATTCATCATCCTTGATAAAATCCAAACCAGCTAATGCTAGATTCATAACAGTCTTTTGTAGTTCTTCCATTGAAAGTCCAACACTTGGCTTAATAATTGTTCCAATAATTGGTCGACCTTCTACACCTGTTAATTGTCTCGTTCCTTTAATACCGAATTTCGGACCTTGATAGACATCCTTAAAAGATTCAGGAATCTCCACATCCATTAACCTTAATCCTGAGAGCTCTTGCAGCTCGTATAAATTACCTGCTACAGCTGTTAATAAATTGGGGATCGAAGGTCCGAAGTTATGTAAAGGGAATGAAACTTTAACTTCCCCTCTATAAAATACCCCATTATGATTGGATGGTAGTTTCACACCCGGTAAACTAGGTGATTGAACCTGCTCTAATTCTTTTACACTGACTACTTTTACCCCATGGAGTTCCTTTAAAGCATCCGTTTCACCAGGAACAGCAGTAAACGTACCGGTAGACTGTTCACCAGCAATTTTTTCTGCTGCATATTCTAATGAATAAGGTGTTTCCACTAGATAGGTTGCACCTACTCTTTCTTGTGTCATTTTGCTTCCTCCATGTGAATTTCTTCTATGATAAAAACTCCATTTGGTGGGATAGCCGTTTCCTTTTCAAGGATCGATTTACTTAATAAATCCTTGTATTTTTTCTTTTTAAAATTAATATTCTTTGAATCTTCCGAATGATTCAGAAGGAATATAAATGAACGTCCTGCTTTTTCTCTCATTGTTACTTCGACTCCTGATGGAACCTCCAAAATAGGTTGGATACCTTTTGAATCACAAATAAATTTTGATAATTCTTTTAAAAATGTTGGTTCAGGACTAGATGCAATATACCATGCTTCCCCTTTTCCAAATTTATTTCGAGTGATAACAGGCATACCTTTATAAAAATCATCCCCATATTCTGCTAAAACCTCCGCACCTTCTGGTTGGAGTAAATCACAAAGAATATCACACACATACTCTTTCTTGAACCCAGGTAGCTTTGTATTTGGCATAATACGATTTTTTTTCCCTGGAAATAAAGCGTCAATCTCCTCTACCCAAACGCCTAATAATTCTCTTAGTTCACCAGGATATCCGCCTAAAGTAACTAAATCATTTTCATTGACAATTCCGCTAAAAAAAGTTGTCAAGAACGTTCCACCATTTGCAACAAACGTTTCTATTTTTCTAGCAAGCCCTGTTTTAACCATATATAAGACCGGTGCTACAACAAGATCATACTTACTAAAATCAGAATCTGTATTAATAATGTCTACCGGAATATTATTGTCAAAGAAGGCATTGTAATAGTTTTGCACCTGTTCCGGATAATCTAATAAATCGCTTGGTCCACTAGAGAAATCAATTCCCCACCAATTTTCCCAATCAAAAACGATGGCAACCTTTCCATGTATACGAGAATCAAGTAATTGGTCACCGAGTAATTGTAACTCTTTCCCTAACTCTGCTACTTCATTAAATACTCTTGTATGTTCATGTCCTGCATGTTCAATTACAGCCCCATGATATTTTTCACAAGCACCAATAGACCTTCTTAACTGGAAGAACATAACAGTATCTGCACCACGTGCAATTGCTTGGTAACTCCATAAACGCATAACCCCTGGACGTTTTAAGGAATTATAAGGCTGCCAGTTTTGTTGGCTCGGTGTTTGTTCCATAATCATAAATGGATCGCCGTCTTTAAAACCCCGCATCATATCTAAACGAAATGCGGTCGTACTTACTGGTGTATCGTAGGAGGGATAATTATCCCATGCTACGATATCTACCTTTTTGCTCCATTTAAAATAATCCAACGGTTTATAGTTTGCATGTCCATGATAGTTCGTCGTGATTGGTAAATTAGGATTAATATTACGAAGTATTTCGTATTCATCTAAATATCTATCTAATACACTATCAGAGTTAAACCTGTGATAATCTAATGTAATTCCTTGAAAAGCTGTTTTATCTGGATACTCTCTATCTAAGTGTTCACTTAATAGATTTGGAAGGACAATTTCATCCCAATCATAAAAAGTATGACCCCAAAACCGAGTATTCCATGCCTTGTTTACCTCTTCCAGAGTTCCGTAACGCTTTTGCAGCCAAATACGAAATTCTTTTTCACATGTATCACAGTAACATTGGCAGCCCATTTCATTGTTCACATGCCAGATAATCAAGGCTGGATGATCATGATATCTTTCAGCCAGCTTTTGAACGAGTCGCTTCGAAAATTTTTTATAGGTTGGGCTGTTTGGGCAGCTGTTATGTCTAAAACCAAATTTTCTTTTTCTTCCTTCAAAATCAACGGATAATACATCCGGGTATTTCTTTGCCATCCAAGCAGGGTGATTTGCCGTACCAGTCGCTAGACAAACAAAAATACCGTTTTGATAAAGATTATCGATCACTTCATCTAACCAACCAAAATTATACGTGTCTTCATATGGTTGATTAAGAGCCCACGTAAATACATTCACAGTCGCAATATTTATTCCTGCTAATTTGAATAGCCTTACATCTTCTTCCCAAATATCCTTAGGCCACTGTTCAGGATTATAATCACCACCGTAAAAAATTTTTGGTAATTTCTTAGATATCATAGGTTAACTCCTCCATCACAATCATTCTCTTAAGATTGATAAATACGTACTGGGCCGTATAAGCCACCAGCTGCAGCATCTTCAGTCCAACCGGTCTGATCTTTATCACTATTCCAGTACAGGTTCTCGCCACCAATGACATTACTTGGCCGGCCGACTTGATAATGTGTTCCTAAAGTATTGGTTACTCTGATTCTTAATCGGTGGCTTCCTGAATTTAGATTCTCACCTAAGTCAAAAAGATATGGACGCCATACACGTATACCAACAGGACGATTATCTACCCACACCTCTGCTGTACCTCTTATATGACCGAAATCTAGTATTGCTTTAGAATGATCATGAACCGTAAACATCGTTTCATATTCGACTGCACCACTAAAATGTGATAAGGATAGCGCTGTTCTCCAGTCACCTAATTTACCCTTGGCATGAGCCGTTTCGAAGCGAATCGGTGCTAAAAGAACATCTGCTTCTGTATTAGGTCCATCTGGTTCAATTCGAACTGAAGCAACTGAACCTGCTCGCTGGACAGGGAACTTAACAATGCCATCTTGTACAGCAACTTCTTCCCCACCAATCCATACACGGGCCGAACCGGAACAAACTATTTTTAATGTCTTTGCCCCGATTGGCATTGGTACCCGTATCCATACAGGATTTCCTACTGCATTTGGATTGAGATGAAATGGAAGTGGTTTCGGATCAGGAACAGAATTAGGCATTAGCCATCCTACATTCGGTAAAGGATGAGGTCGATCAGATAACCATAAGGACTCTGTTTCTGCAAATTGCAATACCGCCTCATGTAGAATAGCTGCTTTTTCATTTTGTTCATTTACCCAATCTTCTCCTGTACAGAAGATATGTGTTTCACCGTTAAAGTACTCAACCACCCCATCGGCTAATACTTCGCCACCGCCCTCAGGCAATTCAAATTTAATTTCGTTCTTCCCTTGTTTCCAAAGAGACGTAACATCCACTTCCTCCTGTCCTTGTCTTATATATGGATTAAAGTCACCGTGCTCTGTCACTTTTTCACCATTCACATGAAGAGAAACACGCCCCCTTGCAGCAAATACCATTCTGACACTTTTAATAGGAATGTTCTGATCATGATTGATATAGTTAACTAACGATGATTTCGCATTTGGTTTGTTAGTAAAAATCCACTTTGGTAACGCAGGCTTCGCTTGTTTATTTATCTCAATTCCAACACGAATAAGCTCGGTTACAACAGCTTCTGCTTTTAAAATAATTTCGTTTGCACCCTTGTTTAAATGAACCAATGCAGTTTGTTCTTCTGGTCCACCAATCCAAACGATTTCTTCTCCATCAATCGATCCAGTAATTTTTGCATTGCTTTCTAAACGAATCCAGTATTCACCCGGATATTCCACGATAACATTGGATTTACCCCATACAGCTTCGCCTTGTTTTACTTTACCAAGGTTTAAAAATCGGCGAGGAACTCTTCCCATTCGTCCCGCCCATGTTTTAAAGCTCAAATCACCAAGTGTATTACTATAAATCACTTCCCAGGAATCCTCTTGTTCAAAGCTTTCTTTTTTACTAGCTATCCAATAAGCAGATTCACTCCAAAGCCTTGATATCCACTTGGTATCATCGTAATCAGGCAAATGCCAGCCGGCTTCTACACCGTCACTTTCACTGTTTTCTAATGCAACCCGAACGACGCGCTGTTCGATAGGCATCATCGTATGATCACCATGAAGATCAAAATCACCATACGTATTGTCTAATGTAGGAACAACTTTAATGCGCCAGTCATCGGATGGTAGCTCTACACTTACATGCTGTAACGATTTTGTACTCATATATTTTGATTGATCCCTATCACTATCTTCTGAAGAATTAAATGGACAAACAACTATTGCAGCAGGCCATGATGTAAAATCCACTTCTACTTCAATCCATTCTCCCTGACGTTTATATTCCAGAGAATAAATATTACCTAAAACTGGGTCCCACAGTTGAGGCTTTCCTGGAGTTCTTAGACGATATGTAGCTTGTGTTTGGACCTTTGTATCAGGGTCTGTTGGCTTATGCATTCTTATAAGCCTGCCATTGTCAGGTAATAATAAAAAGATATCGGCATCATCAGTCTGTCGTTGCAGGAACATTCCTTTTCCTTCTACGCGCTTAGACAACTTGTTATCCACTAGCTGAGCTGCCTCTATTGGCGATTGAAACGAAATCATTCCCTCTAATTCTGGATCACCTTCTAAGATATCGACACCAATCACTAATCCCCCTTCATGAATCCACTCCTGTAACTTCTCTCGAGCTTCCTTTCTCATGATGGTTGTTCCTGATAGAAGTAAGACTGAGAATGTTTCACCATTGATCGTAAGCTTTCCGTTTTCTATAACTGCTTTTTCCAAGGCAGAATCATCAATAACATCAAAGTCTCTATTCACTTCACGTAATGCACCTAAAAAGTCTTGATCTTTACGGTTCCATCTTCCTGTTATATTCTCGTGAACCTTCTGCATGTGCTTTAAAGCATCATGTGGCATTTTGTTCGCAACTGACATCGGATGCTCGGTTCCGCCTCCATCATTAAGGGACATATATCCCGTTACAGCATAGGAAGGATAATGTACACCGATATCAGCAATATGGGTTCCTTGTGTTAATAAAGAACAAACTCTGCTCACTGTATCCGCAAACACATGATAATGTTCGAAGTATGGTTGACGCCAACCAGTATCTGGCGATGCCCATTCCCACCAGCCGCCTTTCGTACTAAAATAGACAGCATGTGGACTATACAGTGTTGTTCCTCCTTGAAACCACGGAATTAACCAATGCATTGTCTCTTCAAGCGTTCCACCCCAACCGCTTGAGTGAAATCCTTCTAACCACACCCGCTTTCCGCCATGGAGATGTACCATAGACGAGTGTGGCTTTACCTCGCCATCCATATCACATCCTGGGGAGCTATACCAGCGGTGTGTTTGGAAGTAATCTAAATAAAGGCGCTGTGCCCCGTGAACATCCGCACGTCTTGCTGGACCTGCCTGATCACACCCTAACAGCATGTTATATTTTTCATGCCATTTGGATATCGGAATAAAAAATGCTTTTTCCGCAAGGTCAGCGGCAAGGTCATAAACCCGTCTGCGAATATCTCCAGAATCAGGAGTATTTTCAAAAAGTGCAGGTAACTGCTGTAAAATATCCTCGTTATAACGATCCATATATAATCTTGGCATTTCTTTTGACCAAAGTGGTAACGGAGGAAGTTCATCTTGAAAACTACCAATGATTGTTTTACCTAAGTCATGCTGAAAACGACGTTCAAATTCTCCATGTACTTTATCAAGTAACAATTTACATGCCGTTTCATCCAGCCAATTAAATCCTTGCCTGATAACAACATAGTAGTAATCAGACTCTTCTAATAAAATTTCCGCACCTTCAGGAATTTCCTCTTTATCTGCAAATCGACGTAATTGATACCCAGAGTAATTTTGGTTTTCAGCGACGATTCTAGCAGGAAAGTTAGAGCCGGAGAATCCGATTTGATCATAGAACCAGATATGCATATCCAGGCGCTCTGCTTCCCGGACAGCTACCTCAAACATCGTCCACCAATCTTCACTGAAATAAAACGGATTATCACTGATACTTCCGTATTGTGGTCCTGTTGGCGCGATATTAATGATTCCAATGTTACGTAATCCACCATTACGAAACTTTTGAAGTTGCCAACGAACACGTTCTTCAGTTACCTCATCAGCACTCCACCACCAAAACGGTACTGGTCCAAAATGAGGATCCGGTATAGTAAACGCTTTCCTTAAATCGTTTAAAGACATACATAATTCCTCCTATCTCAATCTTTTTATCTCTACCTTGAATTTTAAAGCCTCTCTTTTCATTCTGATAGCGATTATTTTTAACGTATAATCTTAAGAATAAAGACCTAATAGAAAAGAGCAGCGCCTTGCCAATAAATTAAAATCTTAAAAATGCACATTCTTACCTTAATATTTAGAATCAAAATTATTTCCAAAAAATGATATTATCTAAGAAACTTAATTTTTGTAAAGGATGTGAAGGAATGACCATAAAGCAATTGTTAGTGGAGAGTCAAAGTAATACGTTAGGGATTGATGTAAAGGAACCTCTCTTAAGCTGGGAATTTGGCGGATCATATCAACGTTCTACTATTCAAGAAGCCTATCGTATTCTCGTTTCGGATGATATAAGAAAGGTTTCTACTAATATAGGTGATATATGGGATTCTGGCGTGGTACAAAGCAGAAAAAATGTGAATATTATTTATAAAGGAAAGCAGCTTCAGTCTAATACAAGGTACTACTGGAAAGTTCAGGTTTGGGATAATCATGGAAACCAAATCGAAAGTGACATAAGCTGGTGGGAAATGGGATTATTGGACCCAGAAGAATGGACTGGAACATGGATTACAAGAGGAAATAACGCTGATTCATCTGCCCCTTTCTTCCGATATGAATTTAATTTAACGAAAAAGATAGAGAAAGCTAGAGTATATATCTGTGGTTTAGGACATTATGAATTAAGATTAAATGGAAAAAGAGTGGGAGACCGAGTATTAGAACCTGGTTGGACGAATTATGACAAAACCTGCCTTTATTCGGTATACGATGTAACCGATTACTTATATTCATTAGAAACCAATGCAATTGGGGTTATTTTAGGTAATGGGTTCTTTCATGTACCAGGTGGGCGTTATACGAAGTTCAAGAATTCCTTCGGTGAACCAAGATGTCTTGTTCAAATGGAAGTAACCTATTACGATGGAACAGTAGAAAAAATAGTTAGTAATAATAATTGGCATACCTCCTCTAGTCCACTCACTTTTTCATGTATGTATGGAGGTGAGGATTATGATGCCAACAAGGAGCAAGCCGGCTGGGATAAACCAGGATTTATTTATAACTCACCATGGAAAAAAGCCGTAGAAATTGAAGCTCCAAAAGGAAAACTAGTCTCTCAAAAAAGTACACCTTTAAAAATAATGAAAACATTTGAACCAAAAGAAATAAAAAAGCTTGATCATGACAAATATTTAATTGACTTCGGTCAAAATTTTTCAGGATGGGTAGAAATAACGGTAGCCGGTTCTAAAAATCAGGCTGTGAAAATTATTCCTGCAGAAATATTAAATAAAGACGGTTCGCCAAATCAAACCTGGTCTGGTTCCCCTTATAAATTTAACTACACCTTAAAGGGTGATGAGGAAGAAACGTGGAGCCCTCGGTTTACGTATTATGGCTTCCGTTATGTTCAAATTGAAGGGGCTGTTCCCGTTAGCTTTGACTCAAAAGCAGCGACGAAGCTTCTGAATATTCAAGGGCAAATGATTTATCCAGAGATGGAAATATCGGGATATTTCAAAACCTCCGACCAGATGATTAACAGGATTCATGAAATCATTAATTGGGCGATATTAAGTAATATGAAAAGTGTGTTCACGGATTGTCCTCACCGTGAAAAGCTTGGTTGGCTTGAACAGGTTCATCTTATGGGGCCGTCTATTTTATATAATTATTCCGTTGAGCCATTATTTACAAAGATTATGGAAGATATAAAAGATGCCCAGCTGCAAAATGGAATGATTCCAACAACAGCACCTGAATATGTCGTGTTTGAAAAGCCATGGGATATTTTCCGTCATTCTGTATCGTGGGGAGCTACCTATATCATTAGTGCATGGTATATTTATCAGAAGTTTGGAAATGATAGATTGATCATTGATCACTATAATGGCATGAAAAACTATATTAGTTACTTATGCGAACAATCAGAGGATTATATTATAGTAGATGGTCTTGGAGATTGGTATGATGTTGGAGAAAAAGGTCCAGGTTTTGCACAAAATACGCCGGTTCCATTAGCTGAAACAGCAATGTTTTATCATATCGTCGATATTTTCACCAACATGACCAAGCTATTTTCAAACAATGAAAAGGATACGACATACTATGAATATTTATCTCATAGCATAAAAGATTCATTTAATCATACATTCTTTGATGCAAACACTGGTCAGTATGGAAATGGCAGTCAAGCGTCTAATGCAATGCCTTTATCAGTAGGATTAGTGGGAGAAAAGGATAAGGAAACGGTGTTCAATTATTTAGTAGAAAATATTATCAAACATGATTACCATACGACAGCTGGTGATGTTGGCTACAGATATGTCCTTCAGGCACTTTCAGAGAATAATCGTTCTGATATCATTTTTGAAATGATCAGAAAAGTAGATTATCCAAGCTATGGCTACCAAGTAGTAAATGGAGCAACTTCATTAACGGAAGCTTGGGATGGCCCGACCGTAGGAAAATCTCAAAACCATTTCATGCTAGGTCATATAGAAGAATGGTTTTACAATAGTTTAGGAGGATTAAATTATTCCTTTGATTCTAAAAAGGATGCATACTATTTTACGATTAAACCTTATATTCCAAGTGATCTTAAATATGTAAAAGCAGGAAATCGTTTATTAGTTGGTGAAGTTAAATCAGAGTGGGAACAATTAGAAAATGGAAGACTAAAGGTAAATATTCATATACCTGTGAATAGTGAAGCAAGAGTGTTTCTTCCAGCAGCATCCATCGATGAGATAACCGAAAATGGAGCACCAGTTCAAACCGTTAAAGACATAAAAGTGATAAAGGTTAAAAATGGAATTGCCGAGCTAGAATTAGGTTCAGGAGAATACGAATTTTTAACTACGATTCAAGCTTTAAACTACTCTAATTAATAAAAAAAGGAAGATGACTTTACTTTAAAAGTCATCTTCCTTTTTATAATACAATAACTTCTAATACATTTTATAGCTTGTAAAATTTTATAGCCGTTTCACCAAGGATTGCATTGATCTCTTCTGTTGATCTCCCTTCTAATGCCTTGTTTGTCTCTGTCCAGACTTTTAAATAATCACCAGCCAGATTAGCTACTGGCCAGTCACTACCAAACATTAATCTGTCAGCACCGAAGCAACGAATGGCTTCTTCTATATATGGCTGGAAATCGGCTGCTGTCCAGTTTTCAGGGTCTGCTGTGGTATTTAAGCCTGAAATTTTTGCATACACATTCGTATAACTGGCTGCTATTCGCATTCGCTCGGCCCATGGATCAAAAATTTTGTCTTTAATGGGTGGTTTAGCAAGATGATCAACGACTATTTTTAAATTCGGTACCCTTTCAACTAACGTAGATACATGGTTGATATGATTCGGGAAAATAGCTACTAAATCAAAGGTTAAATCATAGGATGCTAATACTTGTAATCCTTCTATGACTACATCCTTTACAATCCAATCCGGATCGTCATACATGTGTATCAAATGTCGAACACCCTTGAAATAAGGATTTTTAGAAAATTCTTCTAACTTCGCATTTGCTTCACCGGGTTTATCTAATGGAACCCAGCCAACTACACCTGCAACCCATTCCTTTTTACTGGCCGTTTCAAGCATATAAACGGTATCAGCATAGGAATCATCTGCCTGAACAATCACGGTTTTATCAATACCAGCTTTTTTTAACAATGGCTCGAGTTCATTTGCTTCTATATTTCGAAAAATGGCTTCTTCATTTTTCGTCGGCCATGAGTAATTTAACCAATCAAAGTTCCAAAAATGCTGATGTGAATCAATTTTCATTCCATCCCCACCCTTCACCCTTTTATTTCCTCGCTTTTTTAGCTTGTATATTTAATTGTTGAATCAGGTCTTTTCGATCCGTTCTACCTTCCATCAAGAAATCCCGTATCATCGTTCCTGCTTTCTCCTGAAACTCGATATATCCATCAAATCGTGGTCTCATTGATCCATAATCAAGGGTCTGAAGTGTATTTCTAAAAAAATCGTTCGTCGCAAAATTTACTTCTTCGTTACGCCACGCAGATCGATGGCCCGGCTGTCCTCCATTTTGAAAAAAAGTAGTAGATTGAAACTCTCCATCAGCAGTCATTTTTAGATAATCAATAACAATATTAATATGTACACATTGAGCAGAGATTGCTAGACCGACTCCGCCAATCATACTGCCAGTCGGTAGATCCTCATCGAAAGGAATATTTCCAAAATGAATACCATTCGAAGCGAATCCATTTTGAGCATAGTTAGAATATCCATACATTAGTGGGACATATGCAATTTCATTTGTATTCGCCATATGCTCAGACATTATAATAGGATCACTATTTAATGATTGCGGATGTAACACCGGAAGTATTTCCTGCAAAATATTAATTGCTTGTTCTCCAGCCTCAATGTTTAAATCTGTTTCATCGCTCCAAAACTCCTGTTTACTAATTTGCGAGCACAGTGTAAAGAAGCTTGCAAACGCGTGAACAGGAACAAGAGGTAATCCAATATAGACTCCCTTAGGAAGCTCCTTTATCAGAGACTGAACTTCACTCCAGTTTTTAGGAACAGATAGAATTGAGGCTGAAAGCAAATCCTTACGATATGCACTTACTTGTGCTGCTGCGTCCACAGCTAATGCCCACTGTTCCCCTTCCCATTCGTAACTTGAATAGCTTAGACCTACACTATTTTTTTTCTGATCTTCTAAAAAATCTTCGGAAAGATAGTTTGATAGTGGAAGTAAGAGCTTTTGTTTAACTGCAGTTCCAATATGTGGGTGGTCAATCATAATCAAATCATATTCTTTCGCTAAGAGATCTAATGGATACCGTTCGAAATCCTGAAGTGAGCGTGCATCCCAGTCAATCTGTACATTTGGATGTATCTTCTTAAATGCTTCGTTAGCTGCTAATAGCGGCTTTATTCCTCTATCATGCTTCCATGTCATTCCCCGTAAATGCAGCATCCTATCCCTCCGTTTTTTACTATAGTTTTATAGATTGTGTTCAAAAAAGGGCAAGAACCGCCCTTAATCATTTTATTTAGTTTAATTTAAAGTCCAATTTCGCTAAGCTTTACTAAACGTTTTTCTTTCATTGAAAGGTAAGCAGCAGGATACTGAGAACCATTAGTTCCCTTGATTATTCCATCCGTTCCTTCAAATCGAAACTTTGCATACCAATCATCTTCTGTTGCCCAATTGTTATGGTTATCATGGACTAATGCACGAATTTCTCCAGCGAATACCATATATATGATGACTTGCCCGAATACTTGGAGCCCATCTCATCTGTTGATTAACTGCAGCTTTTACCCCAGCTTTTTCACAAATAGTAGCAATCGTTTTTGCTTCATTCCTCTTTTTTTATTTTTAGGCAACTTCGGTTTATACTGCAAATCCAAGATCTCAGACAAAGTGGTCACGCCTCCCTCCTCTTAGTCATTTAAAAATTAAATTCTCTTCTAATACTTTCATTGTGTTCCCCAACCTTCGGAGATCCAATGGAAGAAAGAAACCTTTCACCGTCAATCCGAATTGGACAGCGTAAAGTTGTTAGCTTCGTTCCATTTGAACGATATACATTCTGAACCATTTCAAGAATTTGAAAGCCTTCATGTTCAATCAATTGCTTCCAGTTGAATACTTCTGCACAAGAAATCCCTTCACGTTCTAAAATATTAATCAAATCATTAGAAGACTTTTGAACAAAATGTCCCTGTAAGATTTGCTTAATTTGATCCTTGAAGTCTACCCAACTTGTCCGTTCTTCAAATGTCATTAACTTCGGGCAATTCATGATCTTCCCTAGTTTTGGTACAGATTCAGCCTCTAATGCGATAAACCCATCTTTTGTTTCATAAATCCCCTTCGGTGCGGGAGCTAATACATAGTTCTTTTTATAATCTTGAAGTACATTCCTGAAAATTTCTTGCATCAAGTCTAATGTCGATTCTAATAAACTCACTTCTACTTTTGCACCTTTACCAGTTATGGTCCCCCGAACTAAACTAGCTAAAATTCCTTCAGCTAAGTGAGCTCCTGTTATCATGTCAGCAATCGCTAATCCATATGGGGTTGGTTTCTTTCGATCACTAGTAATCGACCACGGAATACCAGTAAACGATTGTACTAATAAATCCTGTCCTGGCTTTTCAATTAACGGTCCATCACTACCATATCCGCTAATCGAGCCATAAATGATGTTAGGATTTAATTTTTTTACTTCTTCATAACTAAAACCTAACTTTTCGATTACCCCTGGTCGATAATTTTGAATGACCACATCTGCTTTTTTCACCAATTCAGCGACTGCATGATAGTCATCTTCATTTTTTAAATTAGCGGAGAAACTCTCTTTATTTCTATTGATCGAATGAAATAATGTACTATCCCCATCTAGTTCAAGGTTAGATATATATAAGCTTCTGCATATATCTCCACTATCATTCTTTTCTATTTTTATGACACGAGCTCCTAAGTCAGCAAGCCTTAGCCCCGCATATGGTCCTGAAAGAAATTGACTAAAATCAAGAACAATCATCCCTTGTAAAGGCTTCTTACTCATATCATTCACTCGCAGTCTAAATTTTTTTAAAAAAATTATACTTAACTACTTTTCTTATTTGCTAGTAACAGATGTTCACACACTAATACGATTTCATTTATTTGATTAAATACTTCTACTTGTTCTACAACAAAGCCATATTCAGGCTTCTTAGGATGGTCTCGCTTTTCTTTTAATGTTACCTTTGCATAAATCGTGTCACCAATAAAAACTGGTCTAATAAAACGCAAACGATCGTAACCATATGATATTGCTTCTGGATTAATCTCTCCTGCAGTCATGCCAATTCCAACGCTAAAAATCAATGTTCCATGTGCAATTCTCTCTTTAAAAGGCTGAGTCTTGCACCACTCTTTATCCATATGATGAGGATAAAAGTCCCCTGTTTGGCCAGCATGCATGACAACATCCGCTTCCGTAATTGTTCGACCAGTTGACACACGCTCAGTCCCTATTTCATACTCTTCAAAAAAAATCGACTTCATCTGTTCCCCATCCCTTCTTATATGGTTATTACCCTTTTAGATGAAATTCTTTATTCACATGATCTGTATCCTCTCCTAATACAGGAGCGGCATTTGCTTTAAATAGCCTTTGGCCATTTACACGAATTGGGCACCTTGTTGTTCTTAATGTAGCCCCGTTCTTCCGCACGACTTCTTGGACCATCTCTAATGCTTTAAACCCTTCATGATTCATTAATGTTTCCATCGTATGAACATCAGCACACCAATAATCAGCTGCTTCTAAAACCTGAAGCCATTCCTTTGTTTCCTTTAGCTTCAAGTGGCCTACTAAAATCCTTTTAATTTCATCTCGTTTATCAAACCAGGTTTTTGAGTCTTGGTAGTTTAATAACTCATCACATTCGAGCAGTTCTCCTAGCTGAATAATGGAACCCATCGCTAGCGCAATAAACCCATCCTTTGTTTCATAGATTCCATAAGGAGCACCTAAATAAGCATGACCATTATTAACTTCACTTCGTTCAGGTAGCTTTCCTCCATCATTTAAGTGTGTTGTTAATACCTCGAACTGCAAGTCCAATGCAGATTCTATTAGACTTACTTCTACAAGACCACCCTCTCCTGTTGTTCCTCTGCGGACAAGTGCAGCCAAAATTCCTTGAACAAGGTTTGCGCTTGTAAACATGTCCACCACGGAAAGTCCAAATGGAAGAGGAGGCTGGTCCCTATTGCCATTTAGCCATGGCATACCTGATAACGATTGAACTAGCATGTCCTGCCCTGGTTTATCCTTCCATGGACCTTCGTTTCCATAACCAGTAACACTACCATATACAAGACGTGGATTTATTTTTTTAACTGAATCATAATCAAGCCCAAGCTTTGCCATGGTTCCAGGACGAAATCCTTCTATTAATACATCTGCTTTTTCAACTAATTTCATGACAGCCTTTACATCTTCTGGATTTTTTAAATTCGCAGCGTAGCTTTCTTTATTTCGATTCATGGAGTGAAAAACAGTACTGTCTCCATCGACCACTAAGTTAGATAATGTAAGCTTCCTACTTAGGTCTCCAATTTCAGATCGTTCAATCTTTATCACACGTGCCCCTAAATCGGCAAGACGCATCGCTGCAAAAGGTGCAGCTAAAAATTGCCCAAAATCTAGGACAAGTAAACCATCCAGCAATTTCACATCAGTCCCCCCTTTAAATTTTGTAAACTATTGATTATTCCACTTCTGAGACAAATGTATTTGTTAATTTTCCTAACTTTTCTATCTCAACTGTTACTTTATCCCCAGGTGCTAAATAAATTTGTTTTTCCTCTGGGTAGCCTAAAACGACTCCCTCAGGTGTCCCTGTTAAAATAATATCTCCAGGAGTCAATGTCATGTGTTGAGAAATATAGCTTACAATTTCTGCTACATTAAAAATCATATCGGAAGTGTTAGAATCTTGACGAACTTCTCCATTTACAGTTGTTTTCAAGGTTTGGATTTCCAATTTCATCTGCTGAAACTAGATATGGTCCAATCGGGCTAAAATCATCACAAGTTTTCCCTAATACCCATTGTCATAAACTTGGATTCGTCCGACGATAGGAACAAAGCTGCTTGAGCGACATCCTCCGGTCTTCCTAAATCCCCGCTTAATTGCCGTGTTTTAAAGTTTTTCGATTGCCTCTTCAGGATTGTCATAGGATGTCTTTAAATAGTTTTCTACAAATGGAGTAAGAATGGTTCCTTGTAGGAAGGCATTCACTCGAATATTATAAGGAGCATAATCTACCTGCATTGATTTTGTTAAAGCTAAAATAGCTCCTTTTGATTTGCATAAGAAGCTCGTTGTGCTAAACCTGTTTCTGCAATACAAGAGGACATATTAATAATAGAGCCACTTTTTTGCTCTCATAAGAAAAACTCCACGCACAAAATTCACATTCATTACATTGTCCCAAGCCTCTAGCTCCGTGAAGTTTACCTACACCACTTTTCTTTAACGGATGCAGGATTTGTCACATCGCCCTTGATAAAAATAGCTTCTCCATTTGATTTACAAATTTCTTCTCTGTCTTAATCCCGTTGTCACTATCCAAATCTGTTACAACCACACTTGCTCCTTCTTCTGCAAATTTATGAGCTGTACTTTTTCCAATTCCAGAGGCAGCTCCAGTAATAAGGCAAACTTTATTCTCCAATCTCATTATTTACCACATCCTTATCCTTAAAATGGGTTTTACTTTTAAGCAGTACAATAGCTTGGTAACACCGGCTAAGGAAAAATATTCTTCATCATTTCAATTGTAAACGCTTAACCAACGAACTAATATTGATAAAAATTAAGTTTTAACTGTCCATTTTTCATATTGGTTTGTAGTGGGTTATCTTCTGAGCTGAGCAATAGATGCGAAAAATAAACCTCCCTACAAGTGTTAGAAAAAGAAAAGGGATAGTTAAATAGCTACCTAATCTGGACCCTATGTCAAGGACACTTAAAAAAGAGTGATTATGAACAATTAGGGAACCAATAATAGATGATTCCTGTATTGAACGAGGCCACTGAAGAACTGGCTTAGGTTCAAGAGTCAGTATAGTCCAAGTCAAAAACAAGGCACCGTTTCCCATTTATTGGGGCGGATTCCTTCTTTTTTTTTGGTCATTTTTTGTTGTATTTCCCGTTAATCTTACTCAGATATCTTCAATATCCGCTTGAGATTAACGGCAAATATGGCCATTGCTCCTTGCAACTGCATACCAAGCAGACCCGAGGATGTAGCAACATCATACCCGTGTCCATGTTTGAGTTCGCTGTTCTTTGCTTCAATTTTGTAGCGTTCCTTGGATTTGTCCTTGAAGTACTCTGTTTCTTGGAAGGCCATTTGTTCCGAATGCTCATCGGATTTAATGCTTACGGAGCTTAAGACGTTTCTGTTTCTTGAGAGCGTCAACAGTGTCCGTGGCAATGTCCAATGTGAGCCGATTGGATGCGTTGTAAGAGAGAACCTCACCTGTTGAGGCGTCCAATATGGTCGACAAATAGCCCATCTCTGAACGACCGTGCGGGAGATAAGTGATGTCGGTATGCAATGCCAGACCAGGAATACCCTTTTTAAAATCCCTTTGAAGTCTGTGGGGAGGGTCCTATGCTCCTGCGTAGCCTTGGCCATGGGTGTAGGGGTTGGGGTTTCAATGTGGGCAGACATCTTGAATTTCTTCATAAGCCTGCGGGTTTTCTTTAGGTTATAAATGACGCCAAACTCGTTTTCAAGAATCATCTTAATGGAGCGAGAACCCTTCTTGTACTCTCTTCGGTTGAAAGCCTTCTTAATTAATTTTCCTGCTTCGGCATCGGAAAGGGCATATTCTAAGCGCGAATCTGCGGCGTGGATATAGCTGCAATACCCCGAGTCTTGCTTAGATTCATTCCTTTTGCTACCAGCAACCTTTCTTTCGTGTCTAGCTTTTTTAACAAATCTACTTGAGATTCTAGTAACCTGATCCTTGCTTCTTGTTTAGCAATGACTTCATTCTGCGATAACTCCCGTCGTAAAGGACGCCTAGAGGCTTCTTTTCGGGAGTCGGATAGCCCGACAATACCCCCTTGGTCGTAGGCTTTCTTCCAACGATCGGCAGACTGTTCTACTCGCTTGATTCCAATTGCAGTAACATCAAACCCGTGAGCTTCAAAAATTTCTCTTGGGGTTTTGCCTGTCATGTATTGGTCAATAAACTGCTTAAATTCATCTGCGTAAGTTATCGCTTTATCACTAACTTTCGTTATGTATCTGTTCTTTGACAGCTTCTCACGTTCTTCTTCCGTAAATCGCTTCTTGCTCAACCTAATCCCCTCCGTTGTTACTTCAGTATACAAAAAGGTACCCACAGCCTGAACACTTTTTTTAAAGTGTCCAGTTTATGGGTACCAGTGTAATTTGGGAGAGCCCCTTGTTTGTTTATTCCTGCGGCGCTGATGTCCGTTTAATGAACAAAGACAGAATCAAGCCGACAACAGCGAAGACTAAGCCGACTGAGAATGCGCTGTGTACGCCTGCATTAAGCGCGCCGGCCATCTCTGCGGGTGCATTCGGATTCGAAGAGCCGGCCAGATAATCCCTTTGTCCCGAAGACATGATACTGATGAAGAAAGCGACGCCGATCGCTCCGGATACCTGCTGCAGTGTATTAAGAATCGCTGTACCGTGCGGATAATATTTCCTCGGCAATTGATTCAATCCGTTCGTCTGCGCCGGCATCATAATCATCGAGATCGCAATCATCATCGCCGAATGAAGCGCGATAAGCGTACCTGTAGAGGTATCAAGCGAGATTCGTGTAAATAGCCACATGACCACAACAAGGATCGCCGAGCCCGGTATAACCAGCGCTCTTGGGCCGAATTTATCAAACAACTTGCCGGTAACCGGAGACAACAGACCGTTAAGCGCACCGCCCGGCAGCAGAATAAGACCTGCGGTAAATGCAGTCATCAACAGTGCTCCCTGCAGGAATAACGGCAAAAGCAGCATCGTTGAGAACAGACTCATCATAACGATGATCAGCATCACCGTCGTAAGTGAGAACATCGGCGATTTGAAGGCGCGCATGTCCAGCATCGGCTCCTTGGATACAAGCTGACGCCAAATGAACAGCAGCAATGAAATAATACCAACCGTCAGAGAAAGATAGACCTGCGGGCTCGACCACCCGCCATGCCCTTCGCCTGCGCTGCTGAATCCAAATACAATTCCGCCAAACCCTAGGGTGGACAGTATGATGGAAAGCACGTCAACTTTCGGTTTGGTTACTTCAGATACATTTTTCAAATAAATCGCAGCGAACACGATGGCGAAGATTGCGAAAGGAAGCACCATGAAAAACAGCCAGCGCCAGCTCATTGAATCGAGAATGAGTCCGGCAAGCGTAGGGCCGATCGCCGGAGCAAACATAATCACCAATCCCATGCTGCCCATCGCGGCTCCCCGCTTTTCAGGCGGGTACAAGATTAAAATTGTATTCATCATAACAGGCAGCATTAATCCCGTACTGAACGCCTGAATAAGACGTCCGATTAACAATACAGGAAATCCCGGCGCGATGCCGCAGACCAATGTGCCAAGCGCAAACAAAACCATCGCACCCAAGAACATCTGCCGGGTGGTAAACCACTGTACCAGCAGCGCCGATACCGGGATCAAGATCCCTACAACGAGCAAATAGCCCGTCGATAACCATTGAATCGTCGACGCTGTCACTTGAAGCTCAATCATCAGATCCCTGAACGCGATGTTCAACAGCGTTTCATTCAAGATGGAAAAAAAAGCACCGATGACAAGCGAGATTAAAATCGGCAGCCGTTTGATGTCGCCTAAATCTTTATATTGCGGACCTGCAGCCGCAGTAGCGGTATTCACAACAAAATCCTCCTATCCAATAAAAAAGGTAAAATTAGTTTTTTGCCTTGTTAATTATAGTTTAATAACTATTATGAATCAATAGCCATCATGTTAAAGCTATGTTAAAATTATTGGATAATATATATTGAAGGGCGGCTAAGCAATGAGGAACAACATCATCGAAGAATTGTCGGAACATTTCATGATCATCATGCCCTTGCTGCAGAAGAAGATTTTCGACTCGATTTCCGCAGAAGAAATTCCCCCCGTAAGATTGTCTCCAGCCAGCGGTCGCGTGCTTATACTGCTGCATGAGCTGCGCAGAGCGATTGTCTCGGACTTGTCCGAGCAGCTTAATATTTCCAGGCCCAACATGACGCCGCTTCTGGAGAAGCTGGTGCGGCAAGAACTGGTAGAGCGCATTCCGTGTGAAAATGACCGGCGAAACATTTATATCCAGATTACCCCAAAGGGGGATTGGGTATGCAGTGAATTTCAACGGGTGATCTCAGGCAAAATAAAGGATATGCTCAGCGTTTATGATGATATCGATTTGTCCGAGCTCATTGTACACATGAACAAATTGAAATCGATCTTGTTAAAATTGCCAAAATAAACCCCATCGTTCAGAGTCGAACGATGGGGTTTATTTTATACTATGGAATTCGCATAATCGGCCGTTTCATCTTTCTGTATTCGCTGGGGGTGATCCCGAAGTGTTTCTTGAATGTATTTGTAAAATAGGATATGTCCGTGTACCCCAACCGTTCCGCAACTTCGGATATTCGTAAGGAAGTACCGCTTAACATCTTACCCGCTTCTCTCATTCGGGTCTCCGTGACGAACTCCACAAAGTTTTTGTGCGCCTCTTGCTTGAACAGCTTGCTTAGATAACTGGGATTCAAGTATACATGCGCTGCCGCATCCTTCAAGCTCACCTCGCCGGGCATCGAATGCTGGATAAACCTTATCACCTTCTCGATCGTAGACAGCTCCAATTCATCGGTATTGCCAATCTTCGGTTTACCCCGCTCCAGCCATTTCTGCAGGGCGCCCTCCAGATCAGCTTTCTCCAGCGGCTTCAACAAAAAGTCAAACGCGCCCAGACGTAACGCCTGCTGTGCATATTTAAAGTCATCATAACCGCTGACGATAATGACATCGGCTGGAATGTCTCTGTCTCGAATCTCCTTCATCAGAGACAGGCCATCCATCACCGGCATGCGAATATCCGTTAACACAATGTCAGCCCGATTAAGCTGGAGCCAGTCCAATGCTTCGACGCCCTGCGTAGCCTCCATGACGACTTTAAACGGCGGACCGATTTTTCCAATGACTTTGCTTATCGCCGTCCGTACCCATTTTTCATCCTCTACTAAAGCGATCGAATACATGCTTCCCCTCCTCTTCAAGCAAATTAAGAACGATTAGGCAATCTGATGCCGATAAGCGTTCCGCCTTCCTTTACTTGCTTGAGCAAAAGACCGTACGGATGACCAAAGAGGTAGGACACCCGCCTATGCACGTTGACAATGCCGATATGGGCTCCTCCATCCATAATATCTTTGCGTTTCAAGTCGATGTTCAGCTTGTTGATCGTCTTCTCGGACATGCCTGCTCCCGTATCGGAGATCCACAAGATAAAAGCGTCCTTGGATTCTTTTTCCACATACATACGAATCAGCGTTTGTCCATCAAACGGCTCAAGTCCATGTACAATACAATTTTCGATAAGCGGCTGAAGGGAGAACTTCGCCGTCTCACACGTTAATGCCCACTCCGGGATATCAAACGCGTAATCCAGCTTTTGCTCAAACCTGAATTTCTGGATGCGCAGATACAGCTTGCAAATATCGATTTCTTGGGAAATGCTTACAATTTGCGAGGTATCTCTTAAATTGTACCGAAGAAATTTTGCTAGCGCTGCTGACATATCCGCAATGGCTTCCTCATCGATATCGAGCGCCATGCCGCGTATCGTCTCCAGGGCATTGTACAGAAAATGCGGATTCATCTGCGATTGCAGCACCTTTAGCTCCATCTCTTTTGACCGCAAGTGCAGCTCGGTTTCCTTCAGCTTTGATACATATGCTTCTTCCAGCAATGTGGACAGCTGCTGCACCATTTTGTTAAAACCGATCGTGAGCAGCCCGATCTCATCCTTGGATTCGACCGTCACTCTGCCTGAGAAATCCCCGTTTTCTACCCTTCGCATATATTTGTACAAATGCCGTATCGGACGTATCAGGCTCGAAGCAAAGCTGATACCGATCATATACGCCAAAGCCAGCGTAATGATTACCGTGTTTGCTGTCGTCTTTTGAATCGAACCGATCCCCCTGGTAACCTCGGTATATGGAATGGAGGTCGCCAAGGTCCATTGCAATTGGGAGGACTCGCTGAATGTAATCAGCCTTCGCGCGTTACCGGAACCGGACATGAATGATCCGCTGGCCGATTGCTTCATGTTTTCCCAATATTCCAATTCATAGATTTCCCCTATCATCGCTGTATCCGGTGTATACACATACCGGCCTTGATCGTCCACAATAAACAAATAGCCTGTTTGTCCTGGACTGACTTTGCGCGCAACATCTGTCAGCCTGCCGTAATTCACATCAATGATCAGCATGCCGAATGGCTCCAGCGTGTAGGGATGTACGATTCGTTTGACGACAGATATGACGGGAATCGTTCTTCCCTGCCATTGGATCATCCGGCTTATCGTGCTAGGACCGCCAGTTCTGGGAATACGGCTGTACCAATATTCCTGCTGGAGCTGCCGTGCCGTAAATTCATTGTGGATTCCGGCTGAATCGATGACATCGATATCTTCTAGAATAAGGGTAACATTGGTCAAATCCGACCGGGAAAACACCGTATTTTTCAACACATTGGAGACGGCCTTTTTGATACCGCTTTCTTCAATTTCTTCGGAGCTGTTCATTTTCAGAAAGGCAACGGTATCCGGGTGATTGACAATCTTCAACGTGCTGATCTCAAAGTCCCGTAAATAATCATCCACATATACCTTGACCTGCTCGATCATTTGCCAGCTGTACTGCTTCGTTTCCTGCTCCAATATCCGCGCCGACTGCGTATAGGTAATATAACTGACCACGAACAGAGGAATAACGACCAACAAAGCAGAAAAATACAGCAGCTTGACAGTCAAGGAGCGGTCTCTCAATAAAACGATGCGTGACAGATTGTTCAAAACCTCGTTAAAGCGTGCTCGCATTCCCTTCTCCTAACGTTGTCGTAATACAATACTCTGCTCCGATTATATTACATAAATTGAAAATAAGAGGCAATCAGCCTCTTATTTTCGATTCATTTTAAGGGCGGGCGCTCTGGATCGCATCGAGCACTTCCTGATACGCTGCACCATGCTCGTCAATAACCGTTTGAACTGCGGCCTGCCACTTGCTGATGTCGTCCACCTCGGTAATTGTCACACCCGCAGCGCGCACCTGCTCCTCGGCTTCGTGCTCGAATTTGGCCCATTCCTCAAGCTGGTATTCGACAGAATCCTTGGCCGCTTGTTCAATAATTTCCTTATCCTCATCGGATAATTTGTCCCAGGCCATTTTTGAGATCAGCAGCACTTCCGGCAGACGCTGATGGCCGTCCAATATTAAATGGTTGGCGACTTCATAATGCCTGGTTGAATAATAGCTTGGATAGTTGTTCTCAGCGGCATCGATGACACCGGTTTGAAGACCGCTGTAAACTTCGCCGAAGTCCATAGGCGTTGCACTGGCTCCAAGAGCCTCCATCAAATCAATATTTAATTTGTTTTGCTGTACGCGGATCTTCAATCCTTGAAGGTCTTCCAAGCTTGTGATAGGAGTTCTGGAGTAGAAATGGCGGGAACCTGCGCTGTAATAAGCCAGTCCCTTCATTCTCGAATCCTCCAGGCTGCCGAGCAGCTTTGCGCCATGCTCTCCGTTTAAGAAATTCCATAAGTGCTCATCATTATCGAAAATATAAGGCAAGCTGAAAACGCCAAAATCCTGATTGAATTCCGCCATCGGTCCTGTGCTGACCCTCGTAAATTCAATCGCTCCTAATTGAACCTGCTCAAGAACCGCCTTCTCCTCCCCAAGCTGAGCGGACGGGAACACATCAATCGTAATACGTCCGTCGGAACGCTCCTTCACCAGCTCGGCAAATTTGTAGTCGGCGAGTGTGGTCGGATAATCCGGTGCGTGGGTTTCAGCCAGCCGGAACGTATACGTTGGCTTGTCGTCTGCTGCTGAGCCCCCGCCGTTTGCTTCCGTATTGCTCGTGCCGCCGTTGTTGCCGCCGCACGCCGTCAGCAGCAAGCTGATCGTTAAGGTCGCAACAACCGGCAGGAAAAACCTTTTGCTTCTTTTAAACATGGTCAACCTCCCCTTTCTAATTTCGCATAAAGCCAAGCGCCTACACCAATTGTATTTGAAAGCGCCTACATCAACTACCGAGATTTTTGGTGTATTTTATTGCTTTTTTTAGATCATGCTTATCCCGCATATCCGTTCAGCACTCTTGGAAGGAACAATGTAATATCCGGCACGTAAGCCAACAGGAACAATACGCCAACCAATGCGGCATAAAACGGCAGCAGCGCTCTGGAGGTCTTCTCGATCGACACTTTGCCGATTGCGCAGCCGACAAACAGCACAGTTCCCACCGGCGGCGTAATAAGGCCGATTCCCAAATTCACGATCAGAACCACGCCAAAATGGATCGGATCTACACCTAGTGCGGTCATGACAGGGAACAGGATCGGCGTCATGATCAGAATAAGCGGCGCCATATCCATAGGTGCTCCGAGAAGGAGCAGCAGGACCATAACGAAAAACAAGATCAGATGCGGATTGGCCGTGAAACCCAGGAACAGCTCCGTTACCATCTGCGGTACTTTTAAATAGGTCAGCACCCATGCGAACGCGCTGGAAGCTCCGATCAGAAACATGACCATCGATACGGTGCGGAACGTCTTCTTCAAGATGATCCACATATGGGAGAGCGGGATATCCTTATAAACAAAAAACGTCAGAATGAAAGCATACACGCAGGCGATCGCGCCGGATTCCGTCGCCGTAAACCAACCGGAGAAGATACCTCCCAGAATAATGCCGCCCGTCATTAAGGATAAGAATCCATCCTTGATGATTTTTGGAACGGCTTTGAGCGCAACGGGTTCCCCCTTCTCGTAACCGCGTTTAACGGCAATTATGTAAGAGGTGATCATCAGCGCTACCAGCATGATCAAACAAGGGATAATGCCGGCCATGAACAGATTGGAGATGGAGATGCCGCCTGCCGCCAAAGCATATAATATCATATTGTGGCTCGGAGGCATGACGACGCCCTGGACTGCGGTCGAAGTCGTAACGGCGACCGTGTAGTCCGCATCGTAGCCTTTCTTCTTCATCATCGGAATCATGACGGAGCCGATTGAAGACACGTCGGCGACGGCCGAGCCCGAAATATTGCCGAACAGCGTACTCGTTACACAATTCACCATGGCGAGCCCGCCGCGAATGAATCCGACCATGAGCTGGGCCAGGTTGATCAATCTGAGAGCAAGTCCCCCTTGCCCCATAATCTGTCCGGCAAGAATGAAGAACGGTACCGCCAGCAGAGTATAGGAGTTCACGCCTTGAATGATGCGCTGGCCCACGACCGCAAGCGGAATATCTAAGAACATGATCGTCAACAAAGTGGATCCGGTAAGCACAATGGCAATCGGAAAACCGAGCACCATTAAGATGATAAAACTTACAGCCAAGATGATCATCGCTATTGCAGCCGTAGTCATGCGTGTTCCTCCTCATCATCCAAATCAGTGTGTCGCTCGGTTTTAACCCCTAGCAATTGCAGCACACTGTAAATACAAATCATGATGCCTGAAATGGGCATCACCGCATATTGTACGCTTAACGGCCATTGCGTCGCGGCCAGTCGGTTACTGTGCATCAGCTGAGTAAAATCCCAGCCGTAAACAATGAGGTAGAGTCCGAAGGCAAACACAGTTGCATAGACGACTTTATCCAGCCAGTGCTGCACCCGTTTCGGAAATCTTGTCTTAACCGAATCCATGGCCAGATGCAGCCGTTCCCGAAATCCGATCGCGATTCCCATGAAAGCAAACCAGATCAAGAGCAGCAAAGTCATCTCTTCGGACCAAAAGAATACGAAATTAAATACTTTTCTTGTAAATACCTGCACAGTTACAATAACGGTCATCAGGCACATTGCCATCAGGGCAAAGTTTTCAAAAATTTGGTCGAAGCGCAGCGCCCATTTTCGTATGAAGCTCACTTTCCGTCCCCTCCAGTTCCTGTTGAATTAATACGTATTATCATTTTAAGAAGAATAAATAATTTTGAAAACGCTTTATTTTTTAGGTTTTTTTGCGATTTTTTTAGCTTTTTTATTTTCCCCGTATCCCTCAATTTATGATAATCTATCAACATGCCTCATAAATTCAGGATATTGGAGTGATGGAATTGACTTTACGCATTGGTAAAATCAGCTTCTGGCACGTACATGCATGGGATTACACGAAGCAAGCGTAAGAGCATCCGGGCATTTAAAATGTTGCGGTCTGGGACGAAGAACCGCAGCGGGGCAAGGCAGCCGCCGATAAGCTGGCGGTACCGTTCTACGAATCGCTGGGCGACATGCTGCAGCGCGATGATATCGACGCCGTTATCGTGGATGCGCCTTCCCGCATGCATCGTGATGTCATAACAGCGGCTGCGAGAGCAGGAAAGCATATCTTTACGGAGAAGGTGCTTGCGCCAACTCTGAAGGAAGTCAATGAAATCATAGCGGAGGTCGAGCAAAGCGGCGTTAAGTCGGGCGCGATCGGTATTGTGGATGCGGGCTTCGTGAACAGCTTCTCGCCATTCACGATTGAAATTCACGGCACAGAAGGAACATTGATGTACGGAACACCGGACGAAAAGCTGGTGCTGAGAACCTCGTGCGGCGATAAATCGCTCGCCGAGGGCTGGAACGTGCAGTCCCTGCCAGCCGACAGGGAGAGCGCTTTCCATCAATGGGTGAACCATATCCTGTCGAACACGACTGCGGATGAAAATTGGAGGCCTCTTCCATTTCAGCCCGCGACAACAGAGCGGTACGTTTGGATGGGCTCGAGAAGTAAGGATTTGAACATGGAATGAGTGAAGAAATAACGTGGGGAAAGCTCAGTTTTCTCTACATACATGAAAGAACCGTCAGATCGCTCTGACGGTTCTTTTTGAAGGTTCACACTCTTCTTGACTCACTGGAACCCGGAAGGACTCTTGCCTGTATATTTTTTAAACACCCGGGCGAAGTAGCTGGGATCCCTGTAGCCGAGCATGTCCGCCACCTCATAGACCATCACGCGCTCTACCTGCAGCAGATGCATAGCCTTCTCCATCTTTTTGCGCAGTACGATGTCGGAGAAGGCCTCTCCTGTTACTTCTTTGAATAAACGGCTTAAATAGGAAGAGTTAATATACACGTGTCTGGCCGCATCCTCACGGGTAATATTTTCGAAGATATGGTCATCGATATACTCCATCACCTGCTGAATCACTTTGGTTCTGCGGTCCAGGCGGTAGCCGGCATAACTCCTGCCAAGCTCGATAAACCGGGCGGTCCACCACAGCTTGATGTCTTCCTTTGAACGGAATTGCTCGGGATGCCGCCACTTCACCAATTGATCGTGCTTCAGATAAGCATGAATGCTTTTGCCTAGCCGGTGAGTCAGTTTTGTGAATAGACCGATAAACTGATAGGAGATTTCATCCGGGTAGGACAGCTCTTCTTTGCTTGCCCACTCCAGGAATAAGCCGTTCATCACAATTGAAATTTGAGCCTCATCATTCATTTCCACCGCGTGGACCAGCAAAGCCTCATCCGTCTCGCGCAGTACCGCCAGCTGATCCTGCACAGGCCGGAGCATCCCTTCATGAAGAATGAGGTCCGTGCCAAAAGACAGCTTCAGCCGCAGGATCCGCAGCGCTTCCTGAAACAACTGCGGCAGCTCCTGCACATACACCGCCCGGGAGCCTAAACCGACCGTTACGCTGACGCGCAGAACCGCGCCGAGCTTTGCCTTCACGCGTTCGACCCACAGAATCAAGTCATCCGGCGTGTCCATCGATACCGACTGGTACAGCACAACCGTCTGTCCGTTCCCCCGCTGGTAGGAGAGGCCGTTATCCTCAAGCAGCTCGCCAATCATATTGTTGATCGCAAACTCCAACAGCCTGCGGTCGGCATGGGAATGGCCGCCCCCCTCCGGGATATCCAGCTCAAACACCGCCACACCCGCCACATCGTCAAAATCGAAGGGAATATGCAGAAATGAAAAGCTCTCGCGCAGCATCGCTTCGGATTTCGGCGAGACGCCCCCCAGCCATTCCTCAAGGAAAGCATCGCGGAGTACGGGAAGATTGCTCTTTAGCTTATGCTCTAATTCCAGGGACTGCTCTCTTTGCTCCTTGTGCTGGCGCCAATCTCCGGTGATCTTCTCCAGCTCGCTGTGAAACTGTTTTTTGCCGATTGGCTTGAGCAAATAATTTGTAACCCCGAGTGCGATGCACCGCTGGGCATATTCGAATTCATCGTGGCCGCTGATGATCATAATTCTAGTATCCGGCTTTTGCTCCAGTATCGCTTCGGTCATCGCCAAGCCATCCATAACCGGCATGCGGATATCCGCCACAACCAGCTCAGGCTTCTGCTCCTTGAACAGCTCCAGCCCTTCAACCCCATTGGAGGCGGTTCCTGCAAGCTCCAGTCCGAACAGCGCCCAATCGATCGTCTCAGAGAGCCCTTTACGAACCCTCGGTTCATCTTCAACGATGATGACCTTCATCTTCAAGTCCCTTCCCTCCCAGACGGCTGAGCCGAATCCTTATCGTTACAATCGTGCCTTCCTGCGGCTTGCTCCGGATAGAGAACTTCATATCATCGCCGTATACAATGTGAAGGCGCTGGTATAAATTCCGCAAACCGTAGGTCGTTCCCGACGGTCCTTCATCATGCATAATTTCATGCAGCAGATGTTTTAATGTCTGCTCATCCATGCCGATCCCGGTATCTTCCACACTGCAGCGCAGCCATTCATCCTGCCTGTGAATGCGAATGGTGAGCCTGCAAGCTTCTGCTGCCCGCTCTAAACCATGAATAATCGCATTTTCCACGACCGGCTGCAGCATCAGCTTCATCACTTCTACCTGGGCAAGCTGCTCCTCCACATCCCACACAACCTCAAACTTACCGGTATGGCGGAACTGCTGAATACGCAAGTAATATTCCAGATGCAGCACCGTTTCCGCAATGGTAATGAAATCCTTGCCTCTGCTCAAGCTCAAACGGAAGAACTTGGATAAATCAAGCACCACATCGCCAATCTCATCCACACCGCTTTGCTCAGCCACCCAATAGATCGAATCGAGCGTATTGTACAGAAAATGCGGATTCACCTGGGACTGTAAAAATTTGAGCTCGATTTCCTTCTTATGCAGCTGCTCCTCGTAAATCGTCTTGCGCATCTGCTGTTCATTGGACACCATTTCATTAAACCGCTGCTGCAAAAAACCGAGTTCATCCATTCGCCTGATTTCAACCGGATGAAACGTCAAGCCTTTCTCCACGCTAACCATGCTCTGCATCAACCGCCTGATCGGGGTAAAAATTTGCACGTACAGCAGTCCGAACAGCAGCAGCACCAGCACTGTGATCCCGATCATAATCAGTACCGAGGCGCGCATCATATTGACCACATCCTTCATGATCTCATCATGCGGAATGATCAGGCTCACATTCCACCCCGTCAGATCTGAGGATTTGTGGACGGCAATATATTTCTGCGCTCCATATCGCACGGTCTCAAACGGCTGGTTGGCACTTCTATTTTTGCCTAGCGCCGGCTGCCTGGACGCTTCCGGGAGATTGCCCTTGCCATAAAAAACGGAGCCGCCTGTGTCGCTGATCATGATGCCTGTCCCGCTAAACAGCTCAATATCGCCGATAAACAGGTCCAGCACCTGCTTGTCGGAATTCACGATGAGCAGGTTGTTCCTGTCATTGCCCGGCAGCGGGCGGATGACGCTGATCATCGAACGGGCGCTTCCTTGAGAATATTTCGGAACCACTCCGTTCAGATCGGCGCCAATAACCAAACCATTCCCCTGCCGCTTCATCTGCTCGGCCCACTCCAGTTGTCCTGCGGGGGCGTTGTAAATGCCGTCCGTTGTCGAGAGTACTTTGCCCGATTCGGAATTATAGACGGCAATGGAGTAAATATATTGGTTGATGACCGAGAAGTTTTTCAATTTCTCCAGCACCTGCACAAGCGACCACATCGATTCCGAGGAGGCGAAATCGGGATTTTCCCTAACCAGCTTCACCAGCGTACTGTCGCTGGCGATCGTGTTCGATAAACGGATATTGTTGTTAATATACACCTCGACATTGCCGATAACGGTCTCCATTGTCTGCAGCGCCAACGCGCTGATCTTCTCCTCCAGCAGAGATTGGAACCAGAAAAACAATGCATAGACAAGTACAGAAAAAAGAAGAAGATGGCCTACGACGAGGACCATCAGCTTTCGCTTGATCGTCGGATTGTATCGTCCCGGCATCATCTTCTTCATAATCAGTCACCTTACCTTTAAGGGGTCGTTAGTTATCTGCCCGCATGCCATTCCTGAACCTCGGCGGCAATGGCTTCTCCGCCCTTACTGTTATATTCCTCTACAAAATCGTCGAATGCATCGACCGGCAGCTCACCCACAATGATTTTTGTAAAGGTTTCCGCTCTTAATTTGTCCAGCGTGCTTAAATGCTCGACCATTGCAGGCGTCGGAGCGCCGACATACTGGCTTGGAATCACATATTCAGTCGAATGGTTAATGGAACCTACCAGATCGAAATCCGCGCCAAGCGATTCCATTTTCTTGGTATTCAACTCTTTCGGCTGCATGAACATCAGCTGCTGGCGGTAGCCGTACAGGTTATGATTTTCGAAATTCAGCGCATATTTGCCGTCTACCATATCATACATGAAGCCTTCGCCCAGCTCGCCGAAGCCGAATACGAATTTATCGATGTTCTCCGGAAGCGCCATCCAATCGAGCATCCCGAGAATCGCATCTACATTCTGTGCCTGGCTGCTGATTACTGCAAAGGTCTTATACTCAGCACCGCCGAACACGCCGCTGTCGCCGTTTGGTCCTTTCGGAGGCGCGATCTTTACCCACTGCGCATTTGGATCGTTCTGCTTGCTTGTATTGATCTCATTACGCGGCGCCGCCCAGCTTCCTTCGTAGACGCCCGCCTGGTTATTCGCCACCTTCTCATGAAATGCGGCGACTTTCGTAATCGGCCATTCGTTATCAAGCAGTTTTTCTTTATACAGGTTGCTGATAAAGGCGAGCGCTTCCTTCATCTCGGGCTGTACATCCGATTGAACCAGTGCACCGTCCTTCTCGATCCAGTAGCCCGGAATGACGCCGAATGCGCCAAACAGATGGGACCAGCCGAGCATGCTGTCATAAGCGATCATCCCATACGTATCGTTCTTGCCGTTACCGTCCGGATCCTGATCGCGGAAGGCTTTTGCCACATTCACATATTCATCAAGCGTCGCCGGCACATCAAGATTCAGCTTATCCAGCCAATCCTGACGGATATAGAGATTGCTCGTTCCTTTGTTTCCGTCGTTCAAGACCGGGATCGCATACATTTTTCCGTTGTATTTGGCAGCTTCCCACGCATTGGGATAAACAGCGTTCTTCAAGTTCTCGAAATTGTCCACTTTGCCGTCCAGCTCCATCAACGCGCCGAGCTCCGCGTTCTGCATCAGCCAGCCCTGCGAGCTGCCAGGAATCACGAACAGATCGGGGATGTCATTGGAAGCAAATTTCAAGGTCAGCTTGTTCATAAATTCATCGGGAGCAGCCGGACCGTATTCGATCTGCAGATCCACATTGTTCTCTTCCTCGAGCATTTCCGTCCATGGATTATTGTTAATGTCCTGCCCATCCGGAAACTTGGCTCCGCCGGACATAAATACCTTGATTACAGCAGGCTCGCCGTTATCATTGCCTGAAGCACCCTCGTTTGCTCCATTATTCGGCGCTGCCGGGGCCGGTTCATTAGCCGGAGCGTTATTATTATTTGAACCACAGGCCGCAAGCAGCGTTAATGCCATTACAAAAACGAATAGGATGGAAAATTTCTTTTTCATGGAAAGACCCTCCTTAGGTTAATATACCATAATTACCTTAAACTGATAGATAGAGCCTACCCTTTCAGCGCGCCCAGCATCACCCCTTTCACGAAGTAGCGTTGGACGAACGGATAGACGATAATCATCGGCAGCACGCTGGCAATGATCGTCGCGGCCTTTAGCGACTCAGGCGAGATCAGGAACAAACCCGTATTGTTGGTCATCTCGATATTGGAGTCGTTCAGTACGATCATATTGCGCAAGTACACCTGCAGCGGATTCAGATCCGGATTACTGATATACATGACCGCATCAAAATAGGTGTTCCAGTGCATGACCGCATAGAATAAGGTCAGCGTAGCAATCGCCGGCAGCGAGAGCGGAACGAATATTTTCCATAGAATCGTACCGTGGCCTGCACCGTCAATTTTCGCGGATTCCTCCATACTGGCCGGAACGGATTGAAAGAAATTTTTCAATAGGATCAGGTTGAACGCACTGACTGCCGAGGGCAGCAGCAGCGACCACATCGTGTCCAGCATGCCGAGCTCCTTCAGCAGCAGGAAGGATGGAATCAATCCCCCTTGGAACAGCATCGTGAAGATCACCATGTTCATGATCAGACCTTTTCCCTTTAACACCTGTCTGGATAACGGGTAAGCCATCAAGCAGGTGAGCAGCATGTTGATCCCGACTCCGGCTGCGGTTCGAAACAGAGAGACGCCGAAGGCCTGATAGAAGTCATTGTCCTTAAGGAGCAGTTCGTAGGACAGTGTTTGAAAGCCGACCGGGTAGATCGTGACCTGGTTCGACACGATCGCCGTCTGGCTGCTGAGCGACTGCGCAAGAACATGCATAAACGGGAACAGCGTGATCAGGCCGAAAACCGTTAACAAGGTATAGTTTAAAAAAGTGCCAACCCGGAAAGATACGGATTCTCGCATTACCACAAACCTCCCCCACTGAAGCGTTTAGCCAGTCCATTAGCCACATAGATGAGGATCAGTCCTACTGTCGCCTGAAACAAGCCTACCGCCGTGGCGAAGCTGTACTTCTGTTCCGTCAAACCGACTCGGTACACATAAGTGTCTATAATATCCCCGACTTCATAGACAAGCGGGTTGTAGAGCATAAAGACCTGTTGAACGCCGAGCTCGAGAATATTGCCCAGCTGTAAGATAAACAAAATGATGATCGTGCTGGAGATGCTCGGCAGCGTGATATAGAAAATCTCATGCCGTTTCTTGGCCCCGTCCATCCTCGCCGCTTCATAAAGGGAAGGATTTACGCCCGATATGGCTGCCAGATAAATAATCGATGCCCAGCCGGATTCCTTAATAATATCGGAGATGACAAGAATACTCCGGAAGTATTCCTTCTCTGCCATGAACAGGATCGGGTCCCCGCCGAACAAAGTGATGATCGAATTGATCATGCCCTTGGAGGAGAGCGCCTGAATGACGATCCCGCCGAAAATGACCCAGGAAAAGAAATGCGGAATATAAAATAAAGTCTGCGCCGTACGCTTGAACCAGCTTTTGCGGACTTCATTAAGCATTAGCGCGATCAAGATCGGGACAGGAAATCCGAATGCCAGCTTGTAGAAGCTGATCAGCAGCGTATTGCGGAACACGGTAATGAATTCATCATCCTCGAAAAAACGAATGAAATGCTTCAAGCCGACAAAATCGCTGCCCGAAACCCCTTTGAACGGGCTGTAGTCCTGAAACGCAATAATGATGCCGTACATCGGCAGGTATTTAAATACGATAAAATAAAGCACGCCCGGCAGCAGAAATAGATAGAGGATCCAATCCGGCCTCCATGCTGTCCGTAATCCTTTTCGGTTCATAGGGTCCCTCCTGCCGATTCCGCATTTTAGAACTTTTTTGGGCGGGGGTGTCCGATTCCATCGAAGGGCGGACACTAGGCGAACACTTCGTTTTTCATCGGACACCCCTCACCCCGTTTGTTCTAACTCATCATTTGAGCATTCTCTGACTGCTCAGCTGATGTTCCTTTATTTTTAATTGTAAAAGCGTTATAAACGGATTGGCAGAGGAAATCCGTGTGATTTCAAGGATTATTGTGACGTATTGCCAGCACATAGGTAGTGCGCTGCCTGGTGCTGGAGCGACGGGGAGCGGTCATACATGAGCAGACAAGGTACGGATGCCTGACGCACATCGTACTCCGAGCCGAAATGGACCCATACCGCATGCTTTGATCTGCTTAATCGGTCATTGAGAAGCTTGAGCCACGATGGATCGATCGGTTTGTTATGCGATATCGCAAGGATAACACCCTGATCCGAGGGTTCCGAATCCAGCAGTTCCAGCACTTTCTCGTAATGATCGGCAGTTCGCTCTGTTATAGAGAGAAGCTCTTTGCGCAGATGCTCGGCAAACCTGGTTGCATGAGCGTCGCGAATCAGCAGCCAGGATTCCGGCTTTCCGATTGCCTTTAACTTGCCTCTGTCCATACCGTTAAGCGGAGTAGCTGCTTTGGCAGCGAGCTCCTCGCTTACTTGTTCTGCCGCTGCCGTCTGAAATACGTCTTCACGATAGCCTGAGGGTCGGTACAATTCGGGCATCAACCGGTACTTTTGTTTCATCATCAGCACTCTCTTCACTGATTCTTCAATCCGCGATACCGGAATTCTGCCCTGCTCTACCGCATTTGTTACCGCCTGCAGCATAGAGGCCGCATGCTCATAGCTCTCCGCCGTACCGAGCAAAATATCTGCGCCCGCCAAAAGGGCCCGGATACAAGCTTCTTCTAACGTGAATTGATTCGTAATGCCCTTCATCGTCAAGCCGTCGGTTACAATCAAGCCCTGAAAATTCAATTGCTCCCGCAGCAGCTTCGTTGTCAGCTCATAGGAAAGCGATGCCGGCATATTCGACGGATCCAGCGCAGGGACAGCGATATGGCCGACCATCACCGCATCCACGCCCTGCTCGATAGCCCGCCGAAACGGAACCAATTCAAAGCTCTCCAGCCGCTCCCGGCTGAACGGGAGAACTGGCAGATCCTCATGCGAATCCACATGCGTGTCGCCATGCCCCGGAAAATGCTTGGCCGTCGCGATCATGCCATGCTCCTGATAGCCTTTAATGACCGCGCACCCAAGTCTGGATACCGTCTCCCGGTCTTCACCGAAAGAATGCGTGCCAATCACCGGATTAAGTGGATTATTGTTAATATCCACGACCGGACTGTAATTGAAATTGACGCCCATTGCCAGTGATTCAAGTGCCGTCACTCTTCCCGATTCACAGGCTAATCGCTCGTCATCTGCCGCCCCGATCGCACGATTTTTCGGGAAATGAACCGCCCCCGATTGCAGCTTGCAGCCTGCGCCTGCGACGAAATCGGCTGAGATGAACAGCGGGATGCCGCTTCCTTCCGAGATTGAGGCCTGCTGCATTGCGGTTGTCAATTCATACACCTGCTTTGGCTGCTGAAGGCAGCCCGTGCCAAGAAAGATGCCCCCCACCTTCAGCTCCGTGATCAACCGCTTGGACGCATCATCCAGCCGTGCGGCTAAGGCGGAGAAGGTGAACAGCTGAGCCACCTTATCCTCTAGGCTCATTTGGCCCATTATTTGTTGCAATTCCATATTTAGATCTGAATTCATGTTATAAGTTCGCCTCTTTCATCTTTCATCATTTAATCGATCGAATAACGACCCGGCTCATACTTTTTTGTTTAACTCCATAAAGTCCTCTTAATTCATCTACATATCCCGCATCGTATGGTGTTAACTGGATTCCCTCACGCTAATTACACCCATCTCAGGCATTCATTCAAGGCATCAATGAATTAACTGGAGCTTTTCCCTGTAATATAATTTCATGTGACCAATACCTATAATTTGCTGGAGAAATTCCATCTAATTGTACCGGTTGTGGTAGTTGGCAGTTACGATAGGTGGCCGATAGATTGTCGTTAGGCAGCTAATAAGTGTATGCTTACGGCTCCAGCACGCCTAACCGGATATTATCGAAGAAAAGGTGATTCGGCAGCGGCGCATAATTGCTGTTATTGCGCTGATAGAAATCAACGCGCTGCAAGGAATTGATCGCAAGCGCTGAAGACGTGCCTTCCCCGACGGTTGCATTCATCCCGGCCGCTAAGTGGGCGATAGGAATCTGCACGGTGTTCCATTGATTCGGCTGCAGCGCCACGCGTCTGTAGTAGGTTTGGTTATTCGAGTCGGTAAACTTCAATCCCAGGTTCATAACCGTGCTATTGGGATTGTAGACATCCACTTTAAAGGCCTCCTGATTGCTCCAATCCTTCAGCTTAAAATGCGTCGGTGCTTCGATCCATGCTTGCGCGACATTGTACAGGCCATAATGGACCTGCATGGCTGTATTCTGCTCCCGAATCGTTGCTGCCGTCTTAGACAGCGTCACGGAATTGTTGCCGCCAAAGGTTTGCCACTCCAGGTCGTTCAGCCTCGCACCGTCATCCTGCACCAACCGCATATTGTCAAAATAATACGTGTTTGGTAGCGGCAAATAATTGGCATTGCTCCTTTGTACTAACTTAATATAATCGATTCGCGTGACATCAATCGGCACAGTGCCCGGCTCCTGCGACGAACCGCCCGTGCCTGCCGCTAAGTCTTCAATCGATATCCGCACGGTGTTCCAAGAGCTTCGGTGCAGAGGCGCATACTTATAGTGCTGCTTTCCGCTCTGATCCCCAATAAGTACTGTGACATAGCCGGTTACAGTCTGCGGGTTATATACATCGATTCGGAAGGAATCGTATTTCGACCAATCCTGCTTTGAAAAGTCTGCTCCACGGCTGCCGGTTATCACGCTGGTAGCATAATTTCCGAAATTAATCTTCATCGCTTTTTGGCCCTGCACATATTGCTCCGTCGAAATGGATGTTGCCGCGCTTGGGCTGGTCGGGAACGGCAGACTTTCGAATGTGTTCAGCATCGTAGAGACCTGTTTGTCCGTGACGTAGTTTCCTTTGGCGAAGCGGTAGAGATCCTCATAGATCGGATAACCGATTTCCGGTTGCTGCGTTAGATCATAGACGCCTCTCGCATCCTGATAATAGGCAAGTATCGAACCGTTCATAAAACCGAATTCCAAACCGCCGTTCAAGTAATCGTAAAATCGCTCCCGGTACTTATCCGAGCGGAGGATCTGCCCGTCAAATTCAATCTCCACGCCCATGCCCGCATGATAAGATTTGTTCGCTGAATTTTTGATCGTCTCCGGCGTCGTTGTATTGCTCCGGTTCACAAAGTGGTTCGGCTGCAGAATCGCAAAATCGAAATTAAAGGATGCCCACTGCGTTGCCGCGTAGGCCTGTGACCAGGGAATCCAGCAAAAAATGTAGTTCCCTTTACTATGAATGTAGTTTGCGGTGTTTTTGACCAGATTCACTTCATCGGCTTTCGTCGTATCCATATCCTCCTTCAGCCAGTAGAAGCCTTTCAGCTGCAAATGCGAATAATTCGCCTGGCTGAACCGGCTGAGCACCTGATCGATATACCATCTGGTCACTTTCTCGCGGTTTGCAAGCGTAGTCAAATTTTCCGATACACCGTCGCCATCCACATCGCCAAAGTTCGTTACATTTTCATTGGCAAAAGGAACCATGATCACGACATTATTTTTCAAATTCGGCTGTCCCAGCTCAGTCGCGGCTGCTTTTGTTTCTTCATTTAATGCATTAAGCTGCTGCATATTCGTCGTAAATGTGCGGTCAAGATACCACTGCCAATCCGATTTCAGCCCGGCCTTCGAGGCATCGGCTTCCCGGTGGAAAGATCGCCCGTTCGCCCCCTGCAGGCCTAGGAACAAATAATCCCGGAAAAAGATTTCCTGACGCTGGCCAAGCCGGTCGACAAATGCGGTGTACGGCTTAAACTGCTCGCGGGGCCACGCTGAGATATCCTCTCCTCCATAATTTGCCGGGTTGTAATACCCGTTGTAGATCAATACCAAATCTTCAATTCCGCCTCCCTGGGAGCTTCCCGGCGGGAAATATGCCGCCTCCGCTTCCATCGGCTTCAACGTCAGCATTACGGCCAGCACGACGACAATTGCGATAAACTGCTTTCTTTTCATTAACACGCCTCCTCTAATGAATGAAATGCCTCGCAATTTCATACTAGCAATCTCGACTGGCCATCTATAGTGGAAGGCTGTTGGAAAATACGGATTATTGTGACCCCTTTGAACATAAGTTTTTATTTCCCACACTTCCCTCAAATTATGGTAATCTATCCACATGCCTTATAAATTCAGGATATTGGAGTGATAGAATTGACTTTACGGATTGGTAAAATCAGCTTCTGGCACGTTCATGCATGGGATTATACGAAGCAAGCACAAGAGCATCCTGATACTAAAATCGCCGCAGTCTGGGATGATGAGCCGCAGCGGGGAAAGGCTGCCGCCGAGCAGCTTTCAGTACCCTTCTACGATTCCTTGGATGAGATGCTGAAGCGGGACGATATTGATGCCGTCATCGTAGATGCGCCTACCCGCATGCATCGTGAAGTCATTGTCGCAGCTGCCAAGGCAGGAAAACACATTTTCACGGAAAAAGTGCTGGCTCCAACTGTAAAAGAAGTCAATGAAATTTTAGCGGAGGTGGAGCAAAGCGGCGTGAAACTAACCGTATCGCTTCCCCGTTTGAATAGCGGATCTACACTCGCCATCCACGAAATTTTAGATAAGGGGCTGCTTGGGAGACTTACGCTGGTTCGTGTACGGTTATCACACAACGGCGCAACCGCCGGATGGCTGCCTGAGCATTTCTTCGATCTGGACAATTGTCTCGGCGGCGCATTGATTGATCTGGGCTGTCATCCGATGTATTTGACGCGTCTGTTCCTCGGGGAGGAGCCGGTAGATGTCAGTGCACGATACAGCTTTATTACCGGGAAGGAAGTAGAAGACAACGCCGTCTCGGTTCTGTCCACGAAGTCAGGCGCGATCGGCATTGTCGAGGCCGGTTTTGTAAACAGCCATTCGCCGTTCACGATTGAAATTCACGGGACGGATGGCACACTCATGTATGGCACCCCAGACGCAAAGCTGTTGCTGAGAACCTCGCGCGGCGATCAAGCGCTGGCGGACGGCTGGCAGGAGCAGGCGCTGCCTGACGACCGAGAGAGCGCCTTCCATCAATGGGTGAACCATATTCAATCGAACACGACTGCCGATGAGAATATCCGGCTGGCTGTGGAGCTAACCAAGTTAATGGAAGCTTCTACGATTTCCGCACGTGAGCACTGTGCGGTGCGATTGGATGGGTTGGAACGTTAATTGATACAAGCAATATTTCGTCTATAAGAGGGCTGCCCCCGAAGTAGAAAACTCTACTTGAGGGGAGCCCTCTTTCGCGTTCAACCGGATTTCACAACCTTTTTCAGCAAATGCTCAGGTAATCCTCATGTTTCTATCAGCCTAGGCTAATATCCATTTCAGTAAAGGAGGCTATACTTCAAATTGTTCAACGAAATCAACCGCCAGGGAGGTGAATAAGATGCAACGAAACCGTACCTTGATGTGGGCGCTTGTCGGCATAGCCGTATTCATGCTCACGCTTATATTAATCAAATCGATCGGGCATTTCTGGAGCTGGCACAGCTATAATGTTCCCGGCGGCCACTGGCGCGGCGAACGCGATCCCCACGGTTTCCCTCATGCGCATTATGGGACGGGCTTCTTCTTCCTGAGTGTCATTGTGCCGCTGCTGTTGAAGCTTGCCCTGATTGCTGCCGCTGTTTTGATGTGGTTCAAAGGATCAGGCTTCCTTAAATGGGGAAGTGCCATCCTTGGCGTACTCGCGCTTATGAGTCTGTTGACACCGCTGTGGGCAGTCATTATCATTCTGCTGCTGCTTTTGCTTCAGCGGAGGATGAACAAGAACAACAGTTTCCCGGCAGCCCATACAGTCGGCACACCGCCGCACCAGATGCCCATGTACAATCGCGGCAAATTTTTGGATGAGTGGGAACGAAACCAACAAAAGGAGGAGAAGTAAATGGGTATTTTCGGAAGAGTAAAAGAAATTGCAAGTGCAGACATGCATAGTATGCTGGACCGCTTCGAGGATCCGATCAGCATGGCTAAACAATATATCCGGTTAATCGAGGAACAGATTGATAAGGCCCGCGAAGCACTGACAGGCCAGCTCGCAGCAGAGCAGCAGTACGACCTGCTGGTCTTGCAAACAAAAGAGATTGTGAACAAACGTTTCCGGCAGGCAGAACTGGCTGTAGACCGGGGTGAGGATGGTATCGCTGAATTGGCGCTGCAGGACAAGCTGCATCATCAGAAGCTGCTGCAAACGTATGAAGAGCAGCGGGATCTCATCCGTAAACAGGCAGCCGCGCTGAATGAGGAAATCGTCCGGTTGGCGGACATTCATCAGGAGCTGCAGTCCAAGCTGTTTTTCCTGTTGTCACGGGCCCATGCCGCGCGTGCATTGGAAGAGTCAGCTTCTGCCTTCCCCTCATTTGAAACCGACAAAATCACCCGCGGTTTTTCCCGCATGGAAGAGCGGGTATGGCGGATGGAAGCCGGGGCTCATGCCTACCGTCAGACGAGCGTCCAATCACAGGATGAGCTCAATCGCCTCGACCAGCATGACGAGGTAAGAGCCGAGTTGGAAAAGCTGAAGGCGTCCAGAGGAAAATAACGCAACGCTCGCGCACATGTTTTAGATTGTTGAAGGGGCCCCAAAAGTAGTTTCAACTACGCAGGAACGGCCTTTAATATGTGGATCGTGAGGAATTAATCTAGCGGGAAATCCTCCAGTAAATTTAATAGCAATCGTACGGATTGACCCATGTAACTGGAATTCCTCCATTTATTGCGCCGCTTGAGCGGTAAGATGAGCTCAACCGATATAATTAACGGGAGGATTTCCATCTCTACTTCCTCCGGAAGCCTCAAAGAATAATTTTGATGGAGATTTTCCAGTAATGTTTGTTTGTTGCAGCGGATCAAGGACCAGCCCATATCGCTTCGACTTTATTCTGCTTCAGCGCTGCTGGCGGCTGATAGATCCCGGAATGCCCGCTGTCAGGGGCATGATCTGAAAAGGGGCCATCCCTCAGCCAATTCCATGGCGGGACGGCCCCTTAGGCTGCCTATAACTCAAATGATTCCGTTTCGTAAGCATATGCACGCCGGAACCCCCTCACCCCTAACGAGGCCACTGAATAACTTCCGATTTTTGAAGTATGAAAAAGCGATTGAACAAAAAAGACGA
>NZ_BMGR01000005.1 GCF_014640295.1 Paenibacillus abyssi
CTAATGCGCCGCAGGCCCATCTGCAAGTGACAGATTGCTCCGTCTTTCCCAATTCGGCCATGTAGCCAAATTGTGTATCCGGTATTAGCATTCGTTTCCGAATGTTATCCCGGTCTTGCAGGCAGGTTGCCTACGTGTTACTCACCCGTCCGCCGCTAACCATCAGAGAAGCAAGCTTCTCATCAAGTCCGCTCGACTTGCATGTATTAGGCACGCCGCCAGCGTTCGTCCTGAGCCAGGATCAAACTCTCCATAAAAGGCGTCTTTATCTTTCGGCTGAAAGCCGATGGATAATGAGCGCCGAATGTGAGCTGATTGCTCATTACGTTTATTGCTTTTCTATAGCTCAGTGAGCTATAGGGCATTTCGCTCGTTGTTCAGTTTTCAAAGAACAAATTCATTTCTTTTCTTTCGTTTGTTCCAGCCGTTTCGCGACCGGAATTAGAATATACCATACACTCTTTAAATATTGCAAGTGTTTTTTCTAAAAAAATATTAAACTAACTATTAAATACTTTTTAACTCAGGTAACCAACGGTTGCCTGACTGCCCTTTTCATCGGCCAGTCAGCTATTGACGGCAGACTATGCCAGTGTAAATTATTAATCGTTAGTATTCCGATGGAGCATCGCTTCTATTCGCGTTCTACTCGTAAAAGGTACGGAAGAATTGTATCACAGCAGGGCCCAGAAGCACAATAAACAAGCTTGGAAAAATAAACAGCACCAGTGGAAAGAGGATTTTGATCGGCGCCTTCATCGCTTCTTCCTCGGCTCTTTGCCGTCTTTGTTCCCGCACCTCCTGAGATTGTACGCGGAGTACTTGCGCCATTCCGATTCCTAATTTTTCAGCTTGCAAAATCCTGCTGATAACCAGCTTAAGCTCCTCCAGCTGCAACCGGTCTCGCACCCCGAGCAGTGCTTCCCTACGCGTTTTTCCCAAGCGGATCTCCTCTAGACAGAAAGAAAATTCTTCCGATAACACGCCCGTCTTTCTAGATACCAGCTTGTGCAATGCCGCATCAAAACCAAGGCCTGCCTCCAAACTAACGGTTAACATATCCAGTACATCCGGAAGCTCCTTCAATGCCGCTCTGCATCTTTGCTTTGTTTTCAGCTTAAGATAAAGGGATGGCACCAATACAGCAGCCACCATACCTGCCATAATAAAAATCAAACACCCGCCGAAAGGAATGCCAAGCATTACTGCATAAATCCCAAACAGCAAGGGGATGATCAGCAATAAAATGATCTGAAGCAGCCACAGATCGACCGGACTCATCCGCAGCGGCTTACCGGCCCGCATGAGTTTAAGCTCGACCCGGTCTGCTTTTTCTCCCTGCATCCTTATTTGGGAGTGCCGTTTTAAGCTGTGCCATATCGCTTCGAAAACTTCTGCCGAGGCCCCTAGACGCGGCTTCACTCTTGGTCTGGCTACCGGGGCATCGCCCTTCCCAGCTTGCCGGCGTTTTTTGAGGGAGCTGCGATTCTGCGAAACTAAAAGTGTTGTGTAGGCCAATAGGGTAACCATAAAGAAAAACGATAGATACAACATACAGAATCACACCTCAATCCTGGTGAGTTTGCGGATGAATGCAAATCCAATAACTCCTGAAATCGAACCATAAATTAATAAAACGATTCCGAATGGATGAAGAAACAAAGACTCGATATAATCCGGCTGAATCAAATAAATAAAAATGCCGATTCCAATGGGAAGCGCCCCGATCACGAGTCCTGAAAGACGGCCTTGTGCGGTCAACGTGCGAAGCTGGCGCTGGATTTTATTGCGGTCGCGGATCATCTGCACAATCGTCTCCAAAATAACTGCCAGATTGCCCCCAATCTGCCTCTGGATCAAGATGGATTGAATCAGTAGGTCCAAGTCTTCGCTTGGCATCCGCTCTTGTAACTGCTGGAGCGCTGCCTCCATCGTACTGCCGTACTGCATTTCCCTTAGAACAAGCTCAATCTCCTCTTTCATTGGAGACTCCGAATCTTCAGCCACGATTTTCAGAGACTGGGCAAAGCTGAAACCGGCCTTTAAAGAACCGATAACCGTAGTAATCATATCCTGCAGGCTGTCATTGAAACCGTTCAACCTGTCCCGCTGTTTTTTCCGTACCCACCAAAGGGGCAGCATCAATCCGATAACGAATCCGATTAACCCAAATATTATTTTCCCAAAAAGCAAATAAAAAATGGCTGCGCCTGCAGCACTTGTACCCCATTGAATAAGCATGAAATCTTCCGGCCTTAGAGGCGCGCCCGCTCGCGCGAGAAACAGCGCCAAGCTCTCGCTTCTTCGCTTGCTGATCAACCGCCCACGAACATTTCTCGTATACTGCTGAAATTGCTTCACACGTTGGAATTTATTGTTTGCTGACGTCCTTTGATCATGGAGGGATAAATAGTAGGTTAATCTCTTTCTCGTTCTCCGCTCCGATGAAAACAGCATTTGAAAACTAGCTGTAATTAAAAGAAAGAGCGTGCAGGCGAACAACAAAACAATGATCCATTTCATGCTGCTCTCCCCCTACTCCTCGTTCCATGAATCAAAGGACTGGACGAATATATTGGCAGGCATAGGATTTCCCGTGGTTTCCAGTCGCTCATAAAAACGCGGCCTTACTCCCGTCGGGACCAATCTTCCAATCGTCTTGCCTTCTGTGTCCATCCTTTCCTGCTGGTAGACGAAGATATCCTGCAGGACAATGACATCCCCTTCCAAGCCTTGGACCTCCGTGATATTAGTCACTTTGCGGGAACCGTCCTTCAAACGGGATTGTTGAATAATTACATCAATCGCTCCCGCAATTTGCTCACGAATCGCTTTGACCGGCAGCTCCAGGCCTGACATCAGCACCATCGTCTCCAGACGTGCGATCATATCCCTTGGACTGTTGGAGTGACCCGTAGCGAGCGACCCGTCATGCCCGGTATTCATCGCCTGCAGCATATCAAGTGCTTCGCCTCCGCGCACTTCGCCAATTACAATACGCTCAGGCCGCATTCGCAAGGAATTCCGCACCAGATCACGGATCGTGACGGCCCCTTTGCCTTCGATATTGGGCGGACGCGACTCAAGCGATATAACGTGCTCCTGCGATAATTGAAGCTCTGCTGCATCCTCGATGGTAATGATCCGCTCATCGCTGGGAATGAACGAGGACAGCACGTTAAGCGTTGTTGTTTTGCCGGAGCCAGTACCTCCGCTTACAAAAATGTTTAATCTCGCTTTTACGCATGCCTCCAGAAAAGTTGCCATCTCGCGGGTAACCGTGCCACATCGGATTAGATCTTTAATGGTAAAGGGATCTTGGGAAAATTTCCGAATCGTAATGGAAGGGCCTTTTAACGCCAACGGCGGGATAATGACATTCACACGGGAACCGTCCGGCAATCTTGCATCGACCATGGGACTGCTCTCATCTACCCGTCTGCCGATAGGAGCTACGATTTTATCGATAATTTGCATCACATGCTCATCATCACGGAACTGTATGCAAGTCAGCTCCAATCTGCCGTGTCGCTCAACATAGACCTGCCCCGGTCCATTTACCATCACCTCGGAAATGTCGGGATCAAGCAGCAGCGGATTGATCGGTCCGAACCCGGTAAGATCATTAATCAGTTCTTCGACCACTTTCCTTCGGTCAATCTTGCCCTTGAAAGATTCATCCTCCTTCATGATTTCCATGGCCAAGTCATCAAGCTTTAACACGATCGCCTCCACGTTATCCTCCTTCAATTCCTGGAGTATCTGCTTATGCAGCCGTGTTTTCAGCTCCTGATGTTTGCTTATGTGCGTCTGTGGCTCTCTGCCCGGCTGATCTGCCCGTCGAATCTGCGGCCCGATTTCAGTTTCAGATTTAATCTCGGTACCCATAGGGCCGTTACTGGCTTGAATCCTTCCCAATAAACTCATGTTGTCTGCCCCTTTAACCTTTTAATGAATGTAACCTTCTGGCACTATGAATGAGCTTATTCAGAATGGAAGGGGCCTTCGGCTTGTCCATCTCGATATCACGTCTCGTAATCAACTGCTCAGCCATTTTGAAGATCACCTTAGCGATTTCCGTCTTCCCTTGATTCCAGACAAAAGGAATGCCGGAATCTAAAGACTCGCTCACAACCTGAAGGTCATTCGGGATATATATGGGACTCGCTTCTCCAAGCATATCCGGAACATCCGCCGCTCTAATCACGCTTTCTGCGGTGGATCGGTTAATGATAACTTGTATTTTGTATCTTAAGCCGAGCAATTCCAGCGTCTCCAGCATTTGCTTCGTATGTCTAATCGATGCCATCTCTAATGTTGTAAGCAGAAACACTTGGTCGGCCTTCTCCATAAAAGCTACCGTAGACTCCTGCAGACCGACGCCCGTATCGGCGATCAGATAATCATGACCGGTAAATAATGAATTACAGGCGCGTTCAATCACCATCGGAGTAATGAGCTCTGCATATTCCGGACGGTCTGGAGCAGCAAGGACTTTCACGCCGCTGGCATGGGGAGTCAAAAAGCTGGCTAATGTCAATTTGTCCATCGATTCGATTACGACATCCTTAACCGAAAATACCGGGCGCAAATTCATGGCCATGCTGACGTCGCCAAATTGAAAGTCTCCGTCGATGATACAGATCTGATGATTACTTTTGGACAAAGCAACAGCCAGATTGACAGCTAATACCGTTCTCCCGCTTCCGCCCTTGGCACTGCATACGGCTATCATCTCCCCGCGTTTGGCCTTCATCCGCTCCTCCTGCCCCTTGTCGTCATTCGGCAACCTGATAACCTCCTCATCTGGAATGAGCGATATGCGCGCAGCACCGCTCTTAAGCAGCAGGAATCATCCTGCTGTGCAGTATAAGGCTGAGACTGCCCCGTTCACCGGCGTTGATTACCATGACCGCATCCTGCGGCTTCAACTCTAACGTAACCGAGCTGTATACCTCATATTGCGTATCGGGTCCCGCCTCTACCATCCTGCGTCCGATTGCAAGCACACGAACCCTCTCCAGTAGGATGAAGGATACAGCTGGTTTTCCGTCGTGTACGGCAGGGGTCGATATAACATCCACGTAATCCTCCGGTTCAATGAGATTGGATACGGATTGAACTGCGTTCACCTCAACAGTCACCGCACGATAGCCTTCCTGTATTTTGCGGGAAACAAACATTGTTTCCTCTTCCACCTGCCTCAGCCGATGGGATAGAAGAACCTCGCCTGCCGCCAGATCAGCGACGGCGAACTTCCCTTCTGCTTCTTCCGTGCTTTTGATCGTTTGAGGGTGCAGGCCCTTCTCAGGAACTTGAATCATATACAGCATATCTGCAGAAATGGACTGGTTTTTCATGATCGGCTGCCTCGCTGCTATAACTTCCACCCACACGATATCCACCGCTTGCGCGGCATCGAACTTTTTCATATAACTGAAAAATAACGCCGTTGTAATAAGTCCCATAATTATGGCTAATACCAAGGTGAGTTTCACTCTCATGAATGCTCCCGCTCCACTAGTCGGATGGCAACGATAATTGGCTTGTCACCAGCGCGATCCGTTTGAATTTCCGCTGCCGCTGTTACATCGACAGGGGCGGCCTGAATACCGAGCAAACGGGAAAAAGTAAGCGGCACCTGCTTCTTCAGATGGACGCTTACCCTATGCTCCATAATGACCGTTGTATCCTTTAAACTCGCTGTTCCATCATGGTCTTTTACCACTTTTTGCACCACTGCGTACACAGCGGTCGGTTGATTCGTCAATTCCTGCGCCCCGGACAAGACTGCGGCATTTGCCGCGATCTGCAGTCTGATCTTAGATACGTAAACGGCGCCGCCGTCCAAAATCAATGCCGCCACGACCAAAAGGCCAAGCATCACAAAAGCGGCGAGCACAAGGGCGCTTCCACGCTGCTGGGAAAGTAAACGATAGGTTTGCTTCATAGGTATGCCGCTTCTCCTTTCACTCCACCCGAGTGGTAGATTTGGCAGTGATGACAGGGGCAGGAAGAATATTGGAAATGAGTGGAGTGAGGAAATCAAGCTCCTGGGTGAGCTTTACCGTCACATACTCTCCAGAATTTCGCAGTGAGTCATTAGGAGTGATAGAAACGTGCAGATGATCCGCGTCCCCAAGCTTCACATATTCCCGGGCGAACGCTGTAACTTCGCTGTCTGTTTTGCCCATGCCGCCTAAGCGGACGACTTCCTGGACAGCCATGTTAAGATGCATATATCCATACATGATTCGGCAAATGTCAAAAATCCCGCAGATGAGGAGCAGCAGCAGTGGAAGCAGAAGTGCAAATTCGGTAAGAGATTGCGCCCTATTCTCACGAATCAATCGTTTCATCCGATTCCCCACCCTTTTCCGAGAAGAACCATCATGCCGCCTCCGGCTATTGCAATTCCATATGGGCAGGTCGCGGTGACTGAGCCTTTCAATCCATAGAAAGGAAACTTGAGCCCGTATTTTAACCCGTACAAATACATCACGCACGCATGGAGCGCACTCCGGGATCTCTTTCTAACAATCAGGATAAACAGCGCCATTGCCGCTCCGATCAAAGCCATATAGAACGATGTTGCCAAAACAAACAAAGCCCCCTTTAACGCCCCGACCAATGCCAAAAGCTTAACATCTCCCGCTCCTATCCCCCCAAGTAAATACGGAATCAACAGAATACAAAAACCTGTCAAAAATCCCGTTAACGACATGCTAAGCGCTGACCAACCACCGGTAGTCCAATGTCCGAACCAGGCGGTTAGCAGCGAAGGAAACACAATCGCGTTATAAATTTTTCTCTCTCTTAAATCCGTCACAACGCAAACCATTAATACCCCGATCAAGATAACATTGGGCCACATGCGAACCCTCCACCGCTTTGTCTTATATGTAAGCAGCCCCTTATGGAGCAAAGGCCGTAATGTTATAGACTACGCTGGCCCGTTTTTATTGATCTTTTAGATTTCCGAATGATGCTGAATCTTCACTTCCCTGGACACTGGATACTACACCCTGAAAAATGGATATAATCTCATCTCTCAACAAGACCAGAATCGCCACAACAGCCACTGCCACCAACCCTAATATCAGGCCGTATTCCGTCATGGCTTGACCTTCCTCTTCCATAATTAAAGATTTCATTTGGTTCATCATCTGAATCGCTCCTTTTCTTTCTTCTGAAATCGGACCGTATGCCCGACCCGGGTTTTTGAATTTTCCAGCGTGCCTGCCGGCAGCTCAATAACGGAAACGCTGTTTCGGAATACTTGGCCAAGCTTGCCAGGCTGCAGCTTGTTTTCAATTCCAACGATTTGCTGCTGGTCATCCAAATAAATGACATCGATCGCATAGTTCATAAAGAAAGTGTGTATGGATTGGCAAGGAGCAAGATGAAGCCCTGTACCGGATGGAAGATGGTTGGTGAACATTAAGCCTTTCAAACGCCGCAAGAACGTCTGTGCTTCACGTAGTTCATAAGCCAGCAGTTCTTTAGTCTGTGCATTGATCAATTGGGCGGCCGTATAACCCCTAATCTTCATTAGCCCTCTAAAGAACCTGGCTTTTTGTCATTTCGATTTGCGTGCGGTAAAACTGTTCGAATACGCCGTGCTTATGGCCGATCATTCTAACCGGTTGTTTCTCGCGTTTTAATTCGTCGAGCTCTTTTTCCAACCTCTCAATACGGTCGTACAATTGATCCAACAGCACACTAGCCTTTTGATCATCCAGCTTCCAGATACTTAATACCGGCTTCATCCTGCAGGCCTCCCTTTACACTTCTTTAAAACGGTAACGGATGGTGGGGTAAATCATTCAATCGCTTGAATGATTCACCTGCCGGACAATCCAGCAATACCATCATTCTTACTTATTACTCAGAGATAACGATCATTTTGCTTTCGGATTTCCAATCTACTATAGTGCCAAGTGATTCACCAAGAAAGCGCAATGGAATGACCGTACGGCCGTCTACAACTTTTGCAGGAACTTCAATCGTCACTTCTTGACCATTCACAATGGCCGTGGTACTGTCGATCGTCAATTGAATTGTGGTATCCCCATGTTGAATGGATACCTGCTGATTTGCGCCATCCCATTTAACATCCGCTCCAAGCGCTTCCGAGATCGCTCTGAACGGTACTAATGTACGTCCATTTTCAACAAACGGTTTAACGTCAAATTTTGGCACAACGCCGTTTACAAACGCTTTGAGCTCTGTATTGCCGTTTTCTGCGAATGCTTTGTTTAACGCTTCAAAAACTTCAGGATGCTGCGGATTTAGTGCTGCTGCAGTCATAAGCTCCACTGTTGCCTCGTTATATTTACCTGCGCTAACCAGTTCTTCACCAAGTTTAAACCTTGCAACCGAGCTGGTTGGATTGGACTCGACCGCTTTTTCAAGATAAAGCTGTTTGTTCTCCGCGCTACCTTGGCTGCCTGCGAGCTCAGCTTGCAGCATGAAGGAGAGGTAGCTTTCCGGCGCAAGCTCTGCTAACAGCTCAGAAACCTCCTCAGCTTTACTCAGGTCGCCGCTGGCCAGATAAGTCAAAGCCAGTTCAACATACAGCGCTTGATTATTCGGATCAGTCTCTAAAGATTGCTCAAGCTCGTCAATCGCAGTATCAAAATCAACGCCTTGTTTCAATGTAAAAAGATTATTCTCCGCTTGTTGTTTTTCCAGATATTTACCATAATCTGCTTTATCTAAGTTCGAACGAAAATCTGCCAAGCTCGAGAACATGTCGGCGACATCTTCAAAATCAAAATCAGAATCAAAATCAAACCCGGCAAAACTAGGAATAAAGTCTTCCCCGTCACCTAAGCGGGATTCGTAGTCATATGAATCATCATTGTCCGATTCATCGTATGAATCATCATAATCCTCACTTCTCTCCTGATTGCCGGAATCGAAGTAATAGTCTGGAGCGCCCGAGTTACTTCCGGAATACACCGAGCTGCCAACCGTGTCTTCTTCAGATTTCGTTTCCGTTGTCACAGTGGTGCTGGAATCAGTTTGTGCTCCTGTACTGGCGGCATAACCGGTAGAAAGCGGGGTTACAGCCAGCAGTGCTGCTAAAGATAATACGGTGAGTTTTTGTTTCATTTAATACAACCTCCATTTTGGTTTAAGTTTGTTTGCTTAATTTAAAATACGACAGCTTATTTGTTGAAGTGGGGGTTGGTCGACAAAATTAGACATTATTCTTCATTATTTTTTAAGAAATTTTTAGATATCTCAAGTTTCTATGGTTCGCTCTTATGTTATGGTGACTGACGCCTATGCCGGCTGTACATAAAAAATAACCTTACTTTGTACGAATACTAAAGTAAGGTTATGAATTGTTTATCATTTATCTAGCTGCAGATGAAGAAGGCGGAGTGGATACAGAATTCGCTGAGCCACCTCCAGCAGCCCCCGACGGACTGCTAGAGCTTGGCGGGCTACTCGAGCTCGATGAACCTCCTGAGTCTGATGAATCCGAGCCCGAAGAATTATCGGAGTCAGGTGTATTACCGGTGCCGGATGAATTGCCAGAGCCCGATGAACTGCCTGATCCAGATGAAGCACCAGTATCCGGCGGTCCCTCCGAGCCTGAAGCAGGGGCGGATGGCGCATCATCGCTTGACGGGCGATCAGAGCTGGATGGCGCCTCGAAATCTGATTGGGAATCGGTATCCGAAGGTGCCCCGGCATCCGATGGAACATCCGATCCTGATGGGATACCGGATTCAGAAGAGGCACCGTTATCTGCCGATCCATTAGTTACCGCTGGCGCATGTGATTCTGTCGGCCCGCTCGATCCCGATGGGATACCGGAGCCCTCCGACCCATTAGTTCCCGCTGGTTTACCTGATACTCCGGACACCCCGGACGTTCCGGATGGTTGCTTACGTGTCTTACTATTGTTCACATCCCGGGACTGGCTTGGTGAATCAGTTATACTCTGCTGCTGCCCTTCATTTTCAGTTGAAGGAACCGGCATCCCCTCTGTTTGGTTAGAAGACGATTCGACCGGAAACGTTTCTTCCGTTATGTCCGATTGCTCATCTAACGCTTGGTTTATCGCCGTTCCTGCGGATACAAACCATTGTTCTTTGCTTATTCCTGCTTCTTGTAAAATTTGCGCGATTGACTCCGAAGCGGCTTTTTCCAGGCTCAATTGAATGCCCGACTGCCGCTCTGCCTGTTGGATCAAAAGCCATTTATTAAGAGAAAGGTTATGCTCCTTTGCTTGGTCATAAAATGCCTTGCTGGCTTGTTCCACTTTGATAAACCCGTCAATCTGTGCCGCCTGGAGGGTTTCAGCCACCGCAGCCTCGATCGATTTAGCGTCAAGCAGGGATTTCCCTCTTAGCTTTGCAGCAGTAACCATGATGATATTTTCCCTGTCTTTATGGATGTACCCTAGAGCTACTGATTGAGCGACGACCTGTTCAACTGCTTTTTGTACCGTCAGTTCTTCCGAAGGAAACTCATCTAGAACCTTCTCTGCATCCGGGTTTAGAGCATCGGCTTTTTTTACAAGGCCATCCGAATCCACATACAGCTCCAGACTGGGATTGATATCTATCGCAACGACATAATCATATTTAGGTTGTAATTGCGACCACATGGTCAGACTCAACACAAGGAAGAAACAGGCTGCTGCAGCCCCATATATCCAAGGCGGTAACCGCCGTTTTTTAGGGTTGAGCGGAACAGTGATTCTTTCCCCTACCATTGGAAGCATCTTGGGAAGGGGAAGGTTGCGGAACTTGCCGTCATCACACATCACAACGATAAATTCATCGGTAATTCTAATGACAAGCCCTTTGGTCTCTTCCATCATTTCGCCCTCCTTTCCAAATCGGGGAATGCAATGGACGATTTTAAGTGGGGCAGGTCATTGGCCATGAGAATGACAATAAGGGCGATTAAATACTTTCTCCCGCGTTCGACTGTTTTCCTGCTAACATGAACAAACTCAAGCATTTGCTTAAGCGGCAGCTGCTTTGTCTTTACAAGAAATTCAACTAATTGGGGATATTTCATAAACTCATAAGCAATATGAATCAGATTATTTCTGGCATCTGATCGATCAGGAGAAGCAGCTTCCAATTCTTCGAAGTGAATGCCGAACTCCTCTAACCTGGTGCTATAGATAAAGATCTCATCCATTCGGTCTTGAATCTGCTTCTGTTCATTATACTGATGCCAAGACTGCTTAATCTCAACGGAATTCGATTCGTATTCTTCACCCTCTGTAGCTTGCGGATTATAGTCCAGGCTCACCGCGACCTGCTGCCGGGCCTCTTTTCTAAAATAGTCAATGAGCCGCGATTGAATAATGAGCTTTGCATAACCGAAAAAATTCCCATTTTGCGAATGATCATATCGGTTAATTGCTTCATTAAATGCGATAAGGCTGATACTCATCTCATCATCATTCCATGAGATGATCCGTTTGCAAATGCTGGAGGTTACTCTTTCCAAAAACAGTTTATTACCCCCGATGATTTCTTGTCGGACCTGCTCGTCTCCTCGCTGAGCTCTTCTAATCATATCTTTTAGAGCAGATTCTTCAAGCATTACGCACTCCCCCCTGACGTTACATCTACTAATACGAATCAAGGTTTGCATAACTGTCCGTCCACAGACCCAAATCCAAAAAACTTTCCATTCCTACTAAAGTCCGTTTTTATAATATCGGCGCATACAGGATTTGCATTAATTAATTAATGGAAAACCTGTGTGGAAGTGGTCGATTCAGCCCGGGCAAATGCGCTTGAACGCTATTTTTAATTAACGAAACGAGCAGAATCGCACAATAGCAATCGAAAAGAAACCTAGCTCCCGCTTAAATGTTATAATAGGTGCAGGATTTGAAAAAAATGAATGGGTATAAGGAGGTTATGTAATGGGAACTGGTAATCAAGCAACGATAACCGTAGAAACGATCGTTCATGCTCCTGTTGAAAAAGTATGGGAATACTGGACGGAACCAAAGCATATCACCCAATGGAATAAAGCTTCCGATGAATGGCACACGCCATACGCCGAGAATGATCTTAAGGTTGGCGGTAAATTCGTCTCGAGAATGGAGTCCAAGGACGGCAGTTTGGGATTTGATTTTGGCGGAGTATACGACGAGGTGAACATGAACGAGAGCATCTCCTATACGATAGCCGATGGCAGAAAAGTGAAGATCGTATTTATTCAACAAAATAACGGCACGAAAATCATCGAATCCTTCGAAGCGGAAGAGATTAACGGAATTGAGATGCAGCAAGCCGGTTGGCAGGCGATTTTGGACAATTTCAAAACCTATGCGGAAACAGCCAACGAAGAATAAGAAATTATCACAGCCTTGGAAGCGAATATCGGCATTCGCTTTGCTATGCACAAAAAAGAGCCTTCTCCGCTGTATCGGAGAAAGGCTCTATTTTGTAAGTTTATGCGCGCTTCCCGGCGCTATGGTTACCGGCAGCGGCTTCCGTTCATGCGGATGTCCGCCGTCCTCCTCCTCCATTTCCTGCTCTATCGCGTCCGGTTCCTCCTTAAGGGATTTCTGCACGAACGCGCTGAAAATCAGAAGAAACAGCGCAATCAACCCGAAACCATAGGTCAGGCCAATTGCCGTCGAGAGCCCGCCGATAACAACGGGATTGGTAACCTGAACGACGCGGTTGGCCATCGTACGCAGGCTCATTCCCATCCCCTGCCGCTCGGACGGCACGGTTCTGGCCACCATAATGAGCGCCATCGGCTGATTGATGCCTGCGCATGCGCCCCAGGCGAACACAACAGCGGTAATAATCCATAATCCCGGTTCGAACATAAGGGCAATCAGGCAGGCGGAGCCGATCCACACGCTGCCGACCATGATCAGCCGATGGCCGAGCCGCCCAATCAACATCCCGACAAACGGACGGATGACGACGGAAGCGACTGCGCCGACCGAGAGCATCGTTCCGACCTGTGTGTTCGAATACCCGATGTTCGAGAGGTAAATCGGGAAGAACGTCCCTTTAATATCCACCAAAACAAAGAGCACCCCGTTAAATACAAGCGCCATCGTGAAGGAACGGTTCTGTTTCATCAGCGTCACGCCGCTTCCGTAGCTTTTCCACAAGTTGAATGACACATCGGTTAAGGCGCCGCCCTCCTTATTCGAGGCAGGGATCAGAAAAGAAAAGGCCACCGAAACGACGGAAAATAAGGCGAATACGATAAACACGAGCGTATAATTACCGAAATCGGACAACAGGCCGCCCAGCAGCGGTCCGCCGAATTGAGCCAAGGAGTTGACAAAGGCAAAGTTGGACAGCAGCGTATGGCTGCCATTACCCTTTGGCGCGCTTCTTGCGAGCTGCCCGGCGGAGGCCTGCAGCGCCCCCCAGCTGAGCAGGCTGCCCAGCCCGTTTAGCACCTGGCCGATCAAGATCGGCACGATCCAGGAGAACATCCCGCCGAGAACGTATAACAGGCCGCTGATTACCATAACCGCCGATCCAACAAACACCGCCTTGCGCGGCCCGATCCGATCTATGATTTGCCCCGCAGGCATCGCGAACAACACCGGAATAAAAGCATGCAGGGCCATCAGCGCACCCACCAAAGCGAGCGAATATCCCTCCGCATTAAAATAAAGAGCGACCATCGGGCGCAGCATGCTAAAGCCCAACCAATATAAGGTTGCTGAGACGAATAAAACGATGAGGCCCGCCCTTTTAAACACGTACGCTTCCCTCCAAATCATGCCCCTTCAAAGATGAGAGCGTCAGCCTTTCCTCACTTCATACGTTCAAGGTCCGAGCTTCCGATCTCAGCTCCAAATGCTCCAATGCCTCATCGATATGCATCACATCGGCATATTTGTGGTGGAGATCGAACAGATTGACCTTGTGCGAAAGCATGCTGCGATCATAGCAGCACTCTTCCACCAGTGTCACATGATACCCGTAGGAATAGGCTTCCACCGCACTTGCGCGGACACAGCCGCTGGTCGATTCGCCGCAGACGATCAAGCTGTCCACGCCCATTTTCGTCAAGTATGCCGCAAGAGGGGTGCCGTAAAAGGCGCTTGCCCTGCTCTTGTAGATGATCAGGTCCTCCGGCTCCGGAGAAAAGGCTTCGAAAATGTCATAGGCATCATCCGTAATGTTTTTCAGCCTGCGGTTTGTCGAGCCGATTTTAGTCGGCGCTTTAGTGTGCTGGTCTCTAGTGGTATAGATGACCGGAATGCCTAATTCCCGCACTTTTTGGAACAGACGCTTGGTCGGCTCGATCGCCTCCCACGCATGAATGCCGCAGGAGCTCGGGTACTCGCCCTGCAATTCAATGACCGGCTTGGGTCCTCCCTTGTAGCTGGCATTATAAAGGTCGATCGCAAGCAGCGCCGGACGCTTGCCGATAAAGGTTTCTCTGTGGTAAGGCTTGTAAATTTCCAGAATCTCCTCGCTTACGATATCTTTCCAGCAGTGATCTTCAAAGTCGTATTTCATCGTTTATTCCTCCATATTATAGAATTCTCTCGTTCGATACTGTTTCTCTCAGATTGACCCCTGCTTGCCTGTGCTTCAGCCGGCTGTATGCGCCGAATCCGAGCATGGAGGCTAGCAGCACACCTCCCCCCGAGCAAAAGGCCAGCCCTAATCCAAGCGTATGACCGACCACCCCGAACAAGGCGGGTCCGGCAATTTGCGAGAAACGGTTGGCCAAAAGGCGCAGACCCATGACTTTGCCCCGTTCATTGCTTTGCGTATCATCCACCATGATCATCGTACTAACCGGCATATTGATGCCGACAGCACAGCCAAGCACGAAAGAGATCAGCGCAATCATCAGAAGATGCCAATTCAGCAGCGGCAAAACGATCAAGGACAGCGCGGCAATGCAGCCCGCTCCGATGAGGATTCGTTCCTGGGAAAACCTCTTCATGAGCTGCCCCAGAAACGACCTGGAGATCAGGCTCGCCATGCCCCGCACGGACACCAATATCGAGATAGCCAGCGCACTGTAGCCGAGCGAATCCAGGTAAAGCGGGAAAAAGCCCAGCCAGATCGATTGAATAAAATGAATCAGAAATGTCCCTACGAGACCGAATTGAACACCCGGATGTTTGAATAAATGTGCTCCGTCCATATAACTTGCCACGATTTCCCGGGGCCGTACAAACTCCTTCATTCCGCCGCCTGACGATTGCTTCTTCACTGCATGGCGGCTGCGCCACCGGAAGGTTAAGCCGAAAACAAGCGCCGCGGCGAAGGATACGAGAAAGGCGGTACGATAACCCAATTCCGTCGTGCCTGACCAGCCCCACAGAACTCCGGATGTCACGAGCGCAACGATTCCGCCGCCGATTAACGGCCCTGCCATATTGCCTCCAGAGCACCATGCCGAATAACGAGTAATGCTGCGGTCTCTTTCTTCCTTGCTTCCCTCTGAGACAATCACTTGAAGCGCGGAAGCCATAATCATCGTACCTGCTCCTATGAACAGCTGCGACAGAGCCAGCAGCGGCAGGTTAGGGCTCCATACCATCACAAGCAGCGACAGTACAGTGATGGCATTGCCTCCGCCAAGCATTTTCACCGCGCCGATGCGGTCAATCATCTGGCCCACGGGCATGGCGATAAAGAGAGGGAAGACTGCTTTCAGCATGAGCATCATGCCGATTAGCGCGGTAGAAGCACCCAATTCCGCGGCATAGAGGGAGAAGAACGGCTGCGTCAGCGATATAATGCCGAAATGGATCCCGCCGCCAATTATGCCTAGTCGTCTCAATACGTGTTCCTCCTTCTTAAGAAACCAAGAAACACGCAACTTTACGGGCATCTTCCATTTCGATTAATTCAGGCCTTTCCTCTTTGCAGCGATGTTCGGCTGCCGGACATCGGGTGCTGAAGCGGCACCCTTTCGGCGGATTCGCGGGACTCGGCAAGTCGCCGGACAGCAGCTCCACGTTCCGCTCAGCTTCCAGCTGCGGGTCGGGGATCGGCGCCGCAGACAGCAGCGCTTTCGTATACGGATGCCGGGGATTTCCAAAAATCGCCTGCGTCGGACCAAACTCCACGATCTTCCCGAGATACATCACCGCAATCGTGTCGGAGATATGCTTGACGATGGACAAATCATGGGAGATAAATACAACGCTGATTCCCAGCTTCTCGCGAAGCTCGGCCAGCAGATTAATCACCTGTGCGCGCACCGATACATCGAGCGCCGACGTCGGTTCGTCCGCGACGATAATCGAAGGGTTGAGCGCCAAGGCGCGGGCAATTCCAATCCGCTGACGCTGCCCTCCGCTCAGCTGATTCGGGTATCGGTCCAGATAGGAGACATCGAGGCCGACCGTAAGAATCAGCTCCCTGGCCCGTTTCCGCCTTTCTTCACCCGTTCCGACCTTCATCACCTGAAGCGGCTCGGTAATAATTTGCTCAATCGTGAGCTTCGGATTAAAGGAGGAGTAAGGATCCTGGAACACCATCTGCACTTTTCTGCGAAACTGCTTCAGCTCTTCCCCCTTCAGATGGGCGATATCCACGCCTTCTACAATAATGCTGCCGTCGCTGGGCTCATCGAGCCGCAGCAGCATCCTGGCCGTCGTGCTCTTGCCGCAGCCGGATTCCCCCACAAGGCCGAGCGTCTGGCCCGGCTGCAGCGAGAAATCCAGACCGTCAACCGCCCGGACGACTTTACCGTTCTTGCGGAAGAGCGAAGAGCGGGTTTTGTAATGCTTGGCAAGCGACTTGATCTCCAATACCGGCATGGCCGCATCCTGCGGTTCCTGATGCCGGAGAAAGCTGGCCTTAGGCGGCAAATGGAGGAGCTCCTCCGCTGTCGGCGCCGTTTCTTTCGCAATGCCGCTGAAAATTCCGTCCTCGATCCAGCATGCCGCCCGATGCGTCGGGGACCTGTCCGTAAGCGAAGGGATTTCCGTACGGCACATCGGCTGGGCCGCCGGACACCGCTGGGCGAACGAGCAGCCGACAACCGGCTGCCGCATATCCGGCGGAAAGCCGTCTATTTGCAGCAGTCTTTTAGCCCGGGGCCCTTTCATGCTCGGAATGGTTCTGAGGAGGCTTTGCGTGTACGGATGCTGCGGATTTGCATACAGCTCGCGAACCGTGCCGTATTCCACGATTCTCCCTGCATACATAACCGCCACCTTTTGCGCGAACCGTGCCACCAGCCCCAGATCATGGGTGATAAACAGCATCGCGCAGCCGGTATCCGCAGATAAGTTTTTTAACAGCTCCACAATTTGAGCCTGAATCGTGACATCAAGCGCCGTTGTCGGCTCATCGGCAATAATCAGCTTCGGGCTGCAGGAGAGCGCCATCGCAATCAGCACCCGCTGCCGCATGCCGCCGCTTAACTCGAAAGGATAATTGCGGATTCGCGTCTCGGGGTCGGGAATCCCGACCTGCCTTAACAGCTCGATCGCCCGCTGCACGGCTCCCCTGCGGTCGAGCTTCGTGTGGCGCCTGATCGTATGGACCAATTGCTCCTCAATGGTCATTACAGGATCAAGAGAGGTCATCGGATCCTGGAACACCGTACCGATTTCCCCGCCCCGGACTTCATTCAACTGCCGCTCGCTCATCTGCAGCAAATCCTTGTCTCCGAGCTTTACCGAGCCGGATACAATGCGTCCCGGATAGCTTATCAATTGCAGCAGGGACATCGCCATCGCGCTTTTCCCCGATCCGCTTTCGCCCACAATCGCCAGCCGTTCTCCCTTTTTCAGCTCGAATGAAACGCCGTTGACCGCGCGGACCGTTCCCTGCTCGGTGAAGAAATGCGTATGCAAATTATCGACGATAAGCAAGCTTTCTTTTTCCATCGGAATCTCCTCCTTGTGCCTTATTGCAGCTGCCATCTCGAATCTCTAACGCTTCGAACGCGGGTCCAGCACTTCGCGAATGCCGTCAGACAGCAGGTGCAGGCTGATTGCAATGGCAAAGATGACAAGGCCGGGCAATGTCGATATCCACCAGGCTTCCTGCAGGTACATTTGGCCTTCGCGGATAATATTGCCAAGGGAAGGCTCAGGCGGCGTGATGCCCAAGCCCAGAAAGCTTAAGCTCGCTTCCGTAAGAATCGCATTGGCTGCTGTTATACTCGCGGCGACAAGCATGGGCGCGAGGGTATTGGGTATGATATGCCGGAACAGCAGCCAATGCGTCGGAGCCGAAACCATGCGCGCCGCATCGATGAACGCGCCGGATTTGACGCTCAGCACCAGCGAGCGCTGCAGCCTTATGGCCCTGGGCAGGTCGGCAATCGAGATCGCGATAATGACCGGCAGCATCCCTGCACCGAAGATCGCCACCATGCCAATCGCCAGCAGGAGAGAGGGAAAAGACAGGAATATATCGACGATTCCCATGATGAAGCGATCCATCCGTCCCCCGAAAAAACCCGAAACCGAACCGATTAGCAGTCCCCCGCAGAGCGTGATGGTAGCGACGATGATGCCGACCATCATCGACGTCTGCATCCCGGAAACCGTGCGGCTGAAAATATCCCTGCCGAGCTTGTCGGTCCCAAACAGATTATCCGTGGAAGGCGGCTGCAGGCTCGCCGTAATATTGGATTTCAGCGGATCCTGAAGCGGCAGCACCGGAGCCAGGAAGGCAAAAGCAATCATCGGCAGCAGGATCAAGACCGCGACAAGGCCCTGCCTGTTTCTTAGAATTTTTTGTAAGGCCCTGAGTTTGGGCCGGGGCAGCGAAATTCCCTTGGAGGTTGTGATGGACCCATCCATCCCGTTTTGCATCGTTGTTCATCTCCTTTCCCATCCCTCTTGTAGGGTCAGAACTTGACTCTCGGGTCAAAATATTTATAGATCAGATCGGTCATCATGTTGACCAGGATAAACAGGAACGAGTAGACGAGAATGACGCTCTGCACCAAGGAATAATCCCGGCTGTTAATGCCTCCGATCAGCAGCGTTCCAATCCCCGGAATGGAGAAAATAAATTCGGTAATCACCGTACCGTTGAGCAGATTGCCAAAACCAAGGCCCGCAACGGTTATAATCGGCATCGCCGCATTCTTGAGGGCGTGGCGGAACACAACCAGCAGCTGAGGAGTACCGAACGCCCTTGCGGTGCGAATATAATCCTCGTTCAACACCTCCAGCACGGATGTCCGGGTAATTCTTGCAATCGTCGCAATCTGCCCGAGGGACAGTACAATCAGGGGAAGAGCAATCCGCTGCAGCAGGCCGACCGGATCACTGAAATCAATCGGGCCCGACGCCGGAAGCCATCCCAGCGACAGCGTGAAAACCAGCATCATCAGAAGCGCCATCCAGAAGGAAGGCATCAGGTCGACAAGCATCGCTATCCACGTCAAAACCTGATCGATCAGCTTCTTGCCCTTGTGTGCGCTGAATGCAGCGATCGTCCCCAGCGTAACGGCGATAAGACACGCGATAAGCACGGTCAGAAAAGCAATCATGAATGTGACCGGGAGAGCCTCCATGATCAGCTGACCGATCGGAAGCCCCGACACCATTGTCGTCCCAAAATCAAACTTCAGGATACCGAGCAAATAGTCCAGATATTGCTGCCAGACCGGCACGTCCAGTCCCATCCGCTCCCGCAGCGCGTCCACCGCCTCGCCGGACAAATTATCTCCGGCCATATAAGACGTAGAGTCGCCGGGAATGAGGCGGATGGCAAAGAACACCAGCGTGACAACGCCTAGTATCGTCGGTATGAGCTGTGCCGCCTTCTTGAGCAAATAGTCCGCCATCGCTACCCTCTCCCAACTTCATTACTTATTGATATCCACCTCGTAGAAATTCACCTGCGATAATGGATTCAGCGTTACATTCATGACGTAATCATAGCCGGGCCAGTATCCGTTCGCGGAATAGAGCGGAATATAAGGCAGTTCCGACATGGCGATGTGCTGAACCTCGGCGTACAGCTCCCTCCGTTTGTCCGGATCGATCTCGGCGCGGGCAGCCTCCAACTTCACAGTCAATTCCGGATTATTGTAGCGCGCCCCGTTGAGCCCTTTTGGCGCAATGTTATCCGGGTGGAGATAACTGAACAGAATCATATCCGGATTCACTGCAGGCAGCTGTCTTCCCGCCACCTCAAACTCGCCTTTATTCCGGATTTGGTTGTATACAGCCGCATCCACCAGCTCAAATTGAAGGTCAATGCCCACGGCCTTGAGGAATTCCTGCTCCAGTTGGTCGGAATCGGTCACCCCGTTGCTTGCGTTGAGATGCTGTGTGATTGTAAAACCATTTTCAAACCCGGCTTCTTTCAGAAGCTCCTTTGCCCGTTCAGGATTGTATTCATATCTCGGCACATTCTCCGTATAGACGTCCATCCACTTCGGCAGCAGGTTAAACGCCTCCGATTCCAGCAGCGGATTCGTCGCCTCGCTGATGCCCGTCCAGTCTACCGCATGCGCCCATGCCTGGCGGACCCTGATATCATCAAGCGGCTTGATGCTCGTGTTGAACATTTTGACATTGACTGCGCGGTCATACAGCGCGTTCATCTCGAAGCCGGCATCCTGCAGCCTTACCAGAGCCTCCTGCCGGTTAATCCGCATGACCAGATCGACTTCGCCGTTTTGCAGCGCGATCGCTGCCGTATCGTCGTCTTTAATGATACTGAAGATAATTTTCTCAATCGGCGCAGGCCCCCGGAAATATTCCTCGTGGCGGACCAGCACGATTTCAGAATTCACTTTCATGCTGTCGAACATATAGGGCCCTGTGCCGACCGGAGACCATTTGAACTGGTCGCCGAGTTCCTCCACCGCCTCCTTCTTCACAATCTGTCCCTGGTGGAAATTGGCGACGACGTGCAGGAAGTTGCTGTCCGGGTCCTTCAAACGAATGACAACGGTATAGTCATCCGGCGCTTCGAAGGATTCCACATTGTTGAATTCCGCCGCATAAGGCGAAGCGGTCGCCGAATCGAGAATTCGCTCGTAGCTGTACAGCACATCGGCCGAAGTAAATTCTCCGTAGCCCTTTTGCCATTGCACGCCCTGTCTCAGGTGAAAGGTCCAGGTCTTGTTATCCTCCGTCTCCCAGCTCTCAGCCAAATCCGGAATGATCTGTCCGCTCTCGGAATCGTAGGTGGTCAACCCGCTGAAAACATTAAAAGCGATATTCTCGTTCTCGATCCGGAATACGCTCGCCGGATCAAACCCGGAAGGATCGTCGTAAAATCTGACCTTCAGAACTTTACCCGCTTCCCCTCCGGCAGCGGGAGCCGCGTTTCCTTCGGAATCCGCACCGCTGGCGCCGGAGTTTGAACCTCCTCCGGTTTGAGAGCAAGCGGTAAACATCATGGCAATACCAATCATCAAGATGAATAATGCGGCAGTATGCTTTCTGTTGATATGCGTCATTTCGTGGTAGGCCCCTTTCGGTGAGATCTCTCTATTCTATTGCTGCAACTTAGGAGGAAACAGACTGCTTAAAGTTTGACCCTACCTTCTCGAAGTAGGCAATCGCCTCCGGAAGGTGAATGACATCGGCATACTTCTGATGCATGTCGAACAAATTGACATGGTGTGACATCTGCGTCCGGTCGAAGCAGCATTCCGCAACGACGCCCATGTTGTAACGGTAAGTCGTACCGTCCACAACCGTCGCTCTCACGCAGCCGCTCGTCGATTCGCCGCAGGCGATGATCGTATCAACCCCCAGCTTGCGCAGCATGAACGGAAGGACCGTCCCTTGAAAAGCGCTGGGCGCCGCTTTATGAATGATCATCTCCCCTTCAATCGGCGCGACCTCCTCGACAATCTCGCTGGCCCTGTCCTTCAGCCCCTCCGGCAGGCTCATACGCTTGCCCATTTTCCGACCCCAGCCGATAATGCCATTCTTATCGAGCTTCGTCACATGGATAACGGGAATACTATGCTTCCTTGCCGCCGCCAGCAGCTCGACCGTCCGGTCAACCGCCTCCCAGCCCTCCAGCCCCATCCCGCCGGGAATAGTTTTGATTTGCTCCAGGAGCGGCTCACGCTTAAATCCAAGCACGCCGTAATAGATATCGATCAGCACCAGAGCGGGCTTTTCCCCGAAGCCGAAATTTTCCTTCTTCCCCCACATCTCGTCATGCGCCTTATCCTGCTCCGTCATAAACCTTTCCCATTCCCAAGCCATCGTCCACTCATCTCCTTTTTCATTTAGTTCTTTGCCCTCGGTTTTTAATGTTATATAATATTACATACAAACTCCATATCGCTGTTGTAAGTTAATATTATGTCAGTTCATATAACGTGTAAATGAGCAGAAATGAATGTTATGATTCATAAAATGAATGAAAGCGATATTACATGGGCAAATTCAACTAAAACCTAACTAGAACATAACACAAGAAAGGAATCCCTATGAACCTGGAGCAAATTAAAACCTTTATTTCCGTCCATCAACTGGGAAGCTTCCAGAAAGCAGCGGAGCAGCTATATTTGCCACAGCCGACAGTATCGCACCGCATTCATCAATTGGAGAAAAATTTGGGAAAGCGATTGATTGAGCGAAGAAAAGGGGAAAATCGGCTTACCTTGGAAGGCAAAGCCTTCGTGCCTTATGCGTTAAAAATTATCGAAGCGATCGACCAAGGCCAGGTCGCGGTAGAGAAAGTCGCCTTGGGGGGAAGATCCAAGCTGGAAATTTGCTGTACGAATTCACTCAGCGCTTATGTTTTAACAGATCTGCTGAAAAGCTTTATCGATAAATTCCCTCAAATCCACATCAAGGTCCAATCCTTCTCCACGCTGGAGGTCATTCATCATGTCAAAATGGGCAGCTGCCGGATCGGACTATCCCGTTATTCCATAGAAGACAGCAGCTTAACCTTCCGTTTGATCAATAATGAGCATATTTATTTCATCGTCTCCAGCAAGCACCCCTTGGCCCGGAAAAGCTCCATTTCATTGCGAGAAGTGGCCAAGCAGCCCCTGATTCTTTATCAAAAAGGAACGCAGTACCGGGAGACGATCGAATTCACGTTCAACCGGATGAACATCCCTTATCACATCCATTATGAAATGAACAATTTGGAGCTGATCAAGCAGCTGGTGACGGGAAACTACGGAGCGACCTTGTTCGCGCCTTCCTATATGGGAGAGGAATTGAAGAGCGGCTCACTGGTTAAAATTCCGATCAGAAACAACCCGTTTCCCATGCGCCCGACCTTTATCGTGTGCGATAAAGAGAAGCTCAGCGCCGAGGACAAGCTGTTCTATGACCATGTCATTGCGGCTTTAGCCGTGAACCTGCCCTCTTAAGCACACAGGAATAAAATCGCCTTTCGGGTGACGGGCTCCATCGTCTCCGCCAAGGTTTGCTTAACGGTTGCCACAGCGCCTATCTTGTTCTAAATCGCGTATTTTTTGTTGTAACGGTTGGTAGCACCACTATCTCATGTTTTTCCATCTGTATTCGTGAATTTTACGTCCCCTAAGCTCCATGGCAACCGTTAAGCCTGGGGAAACGATTATTTTGAGCTTAATAGGCGCTGTGGCAACCGCTAGATCCTGCTTCTTCACGAAGAAAAAAGCCCGCCTCGGCACAATCCGCCAAAAACAGACTTTTAAACACAACGACAGCGGAACATAACATCAAGCAGTACCTTGTCATATTCCACCATCATATATAAAATCTTCGATTACCATTCTGCTACGGTGCCATCCTCTTGGCGCCAGACGGGGTTCCTCCATTGATGACCAATGGCGGCCGCTGCGCGCACCTTCTCTTCGTCCACATCGATACCTAGGCCGGGACCAGTCAGATTGTTCACAAAGCCATCCTTATATTCAAAGACGCCGGGGTCCTTCAAATAATCCAGCAGATCGCTGCCTTTATTATAATGTATGCCTAGGCTTTGCTCCTGGATGAACGCATTCGGCGAGCAGGTATCCAGCTGCAGGCATGCCGCCAGCGCGATCGGTCCGAGCGGACAATGCGGGGCAATTGCCACATCGTAGGCTTCGGCCATGGCCGCAATTTTCCGGGTCTCCAGAATGCCGCCGGCATGAGAGAGATCCGGCTGGATAATATCTACGATGCCTTGCGCAAGAAGCTCCTTGAAGCCCCAGCGCGTATACATTCTCTCACCCGTGGCGATCGGGCAGGATGTATGGCGGGCAATTTCCTTCAACGCCTCATTATTCTCGGGAAGCACCGGCTCCTCAATAAACATTGGCTTGTACGGTTCCAACTCCTTTACAAGCACCTTCGCCATCGACTTATGGACACGCCCGTGAAAATCGATGCCGATCCCAATCCCCTTGCCGACCGCTTCGCGCACCGCTGCGATACGGGCGATTGCCGCATCGACCTTTTCGATGGAATCAATATAGTGAAGCTCCTCCGTCGCATTCATTTTCAAGGCGGTGAAACCGTTCTCAACTTGAAGTTTGGCCGCCAGGCCTACATCGACCGGACGGTCGCCTCCAATCCATGAATAGACGCGCGTCTTGTCCCGGCAGGCCCCGCCAAGCAGATCATAAATCGGCGCGTTATAAAACTTGCCTTTGATATCCCACAGCGCTTGTTCAATGCCGGATATGGCGCTGGAGAGGATCGGCCCGCCGCGGTAAAAGCCGCCGCGGTACAGTACCTGGAAAATATCCTCAATCCGCATCGGGTCCTTTCCGATCAGGTAATCCCCCATTTCCGTTACCGCAGCGTGAACCGTATCCGCCTTGCCTTCCACGATCGGTTCTCCCCAGCCGCTGATCCCCTCGTCCGTCTCCACCTTAAGAAACAGCCACCTGGGCGGTACTTTGAACAGTTCCAGCTTCTTGATTTTCATAAATCCACTCTCCCTTTATGTAGATTCAGTTCACTTCTATACGAAAAATGCTTAATCCTGCAACGGTGCAAGCTCCTTTTCCATCGATACGTGCGGTATTCCCTCTTCCATGAACACATCCGATTTTACCCGGTAGCCAAGTTTTTCATAAAAGCTCTGCGCGTGGGTCTGCGCGTGCAGCTTCGCTTTCCGAAGGCCTTTTGTCTGAGCCAGCGATTCCAAAGACGCCATAATTTCTTTTCCTAAGCCGAATTTCCGATACGAGGCCAGAATGCAGATGCGTTCCATCTTGGCTGCACCGTCTGCGATTCTCAGCCTTCCCGTCCCGATAGGCTGTTCTTCATGATAGACCAGAATATGGTCACACACCGTTTCATATTCGTCAAATTCATTTTCTGCCGGCACCCCCTGCTCTTCCACAAATACTTCGCGGCGTATCCGGTAAACAGCCTCTAATTGTTCTTCATTGGTTACAAGTATGTAAGACATGATCATCGCTCTCCCGTAGTCTTTTCCCTAAATATACCTCAATTTTAATAGATCCATAAAGGTATTTCCTGTCTATCCTATGTTGTAAGTTTTGGAATACCATTAAAAAATACTCAGTTACCTGCACCTTCTTTTCGGGTAATCACAGGCATAACCGAAAGGAGAGGTTTAAAATGCGCGAGCCAGATCAAACGCCAAATGAAATTCCGGATATTAGCCGTGACAACAAACCGGAAATTACGCCGCCTCCTTCACCTAAGATTGATCCGGAGCGTCCAGACCCGGAAATCATTCCTGAACCGATTCCAGAAATCATGCCTGACCCTACACCGGAAATTCAACCCAAGATACCTCCGGAAATTACACCACATCAGGAATAAAGCTTAAAATGAAACTGTATCCCATATGGAGTACAGCATAAAAAACTATGTCCGTTGTAGACATCGTCTTGAACTTGTCGATAAACCCCATGAAAGGAATGGAGGGACACCCCTCCCCCTATTCGTTCTCACTTATCATATTAAGGGCTTTATCGACGGTCTAAGACTATGTCCCGAATAACGGACATAGTCTTTTCCTGTTTATATTTTATCTACTTGAAGCAATGTTACTTTTTTGACCGTGAACGTGTCTTTTATGGTATCGTCCGTAATGATATTTAAATGAATTAGACTTGCAACTTTAGCAGGATCAGCCTTGGAGAGCATACGCCACACGGCAGGATCAGGCAGCACGCTATAGAGCTTATTGTCATCGAATTCTTTTCTTTCCTGGGAAATAATTTTGACCTTGTATCCGCCGAGCTCCTGTTCTGCCACCTTCTGATCGGCACATAGGGATAAAATCTCACTTCGCAGGCTGCTTAATTCCTGCTCGATCTCTTTTTGCTGCTTCTTAAGCTTATAGTATCGTTTGATCTTCTTGTCCACCTTGATCACCCTCCTAACGATACTGCATATATATGTTAGTTAAGGACGATATAGTTCAACAGAGAAGATGCAATTTACTCGAGCAGCGGCAGGCTTACAGAAGCAAGGAGGTGTTTGGACATCATGAAACTCTTATTGGTTGGACCGGGAAAAATGGCGATTCCAAACGATGGATGGGGCGCTATCGAGATCGTCGCTGGCGGCTCAACCATGGAATTATGATTATGTACATCTTCATTTTGATGCCTATGCTTCGATGTGGGCCAAGCTTGCAGAAGATTACAGATTCGAGCTGATCGTAACCTCCCATCACTCCTATGTTGCAGCGTCTGAACATTGGAATGCTGATTACCGGCATATTATCCGTTCACTTTCAAAGATTAAATACCATCTGGTGCTTAGTCCAAAAATCAAAGAAATTTATAAAAATGCCGGTTTTACTGGGAAGGTAGCTGTACTGCCCATCACTATTGCTTCTCAGGCCTGCCGGGATAACCAGCAGTTCAGAAGTCAAATTAGAAGCTACGCCAAACAGCAATTTGACTGGAACATCATCGCGGAGCGGTATATTAAGCTATTAAAAAAACGGAAAGAAGGCTTGGGATGCCACCTCTCGGTAAAAGTGCTATTAGCCTCTATTAAGCTATTCGAAAATCATAGTGATCACCTAAATTAACGAGGCCAACTCTCACAGCATGAGAATCGGCCTATGACCATGTTATTTATTAAGCATCCAGCGTAGCGGCAGGGTAGCTACCAAGATGACCAACAGAGCAGCTGGCGCTGCCAGATGATATACTGCCTCCCCCGCTTCCACCCAAATCCGGACAGACAGCGTATCAAAACCCGGGGGACGCAGCAGCAGGGTTGCCGGCAGCTCCTTCATCGAGCTTACGAACACCAATGCTCCTCCAGCCAGAACGCCGGGCATAATTAACGGAAGCGTTATTTTGAATAGAATCTTTAATGAAGAATGCCCCAAGCTTCGGGCCGCTTCATCAATCCTCGGCGAGATGAGATTTAGCGAGGCCTCTCCCGATTGCATCGCCTGCGGAAGAAACCGGACGATATAAGCGATCGCAATGAGGATAAACGAGCCGTATAACAGCTGAATATAATTGTTAAAGATAAAAATAATGCCAAGCGCAACAATGATACCCGGCAGTGCGTAACCGGAATAGGCCAGGCGGTCGATCATCCTGGTGAAAACAGAACGGTACCTGCTCTTCAAATAAATCAACGGAAGCGCAAGCAGCATACTGAACAAGGAGGCCAGACCGCATACCAGAATGCTATTCCACGTATACTGCCAAAACTTCGAATTGATTGCCCCCATGGAAATCCCAATGGATGACCAGTATACAAGCACGATGACCGGAAGCACAACAGACAAGACAAACACGGCCAGTACAATCCCCATGACCAGCGTCTTCCATCGGCCAAGCTTTATGAGTTCAGGCGGTTTATAGGAATTCGACGTTTGATGGACGGTACGTTTGCGTGTTGATGCTTCAATCCACAGCACGACAATCGTGATTAGGATCAGTACCATGCTCAGCACGGTAGCCGCGACACTATCGAAGCTCCCCATCTGGTAATAGATAGCCGACGTAAAGGTCATATACCGCAGCATGCTGATTGCCCCAAAGTCAGATAACACATAGAGTGCAATGAGAATCGCTCCGGCACCGATTGCCGGACGAAGAAAGGGCAGGCTGATCTTCCAAAAGATACTTTGCATGCTGTACCCTTGCGAGCGTGCCGCATCCTCAAAGTTACGGTTCATCTTTCTTAAAGACGCGCTTGCAATTAAAAACACATACGGGTAGGTAAACATCGTTAGGACGAAAACCAGTCCCCAAAATGAATAGATATTAATGGGATAATTCTCGAATATCGACTGCAGCCATGGCTGGGATCCCCATACATCCCACAACCAGCCCCGCGGCCCCAGAATGATGATATACGTCATGGCTCCAACATAAGGAGGAATAACAAGCGGCAGAGCAAGAAGCCACTGCCATGTTTTCCCGCCCGGCAGATCGCAGCGGTTCACGAACCAGGCAAGGGCAACGCCCATTGTCACAGCCAGCGCAGTCACGACGAACGTCAGGCTTAATGTATTCCACAATAGCCCTGGTATTCTCGTATCCAGCAGCTTTAGCCACCGCTCACTGCCCGCAAATAATGACCTCCATATGACATAAATAATCGGCACGGACATCACTAATGCCGTGATGCTTGCAATCGTTAACAAAACATAGTCCGGAGGATGGCCGTTCCACAATTTGTTCCACTTTACGCTGCAGTAATGGAAGAAGGTCCGGAACCATGGTTTCCGAACCTTCGATGTATGTTGTTTTTGAAGGGACTGTTTATTATTCATATAAGTAAACTCCGACGGGCTCATAAGGTTGATATGAAAACATAGAACAATCTCATCATAGATGAACTTTTATTTTATTTCAAGGTCAAGGCCCGCTTTTTCAATCAATTCTTTCGTATCGAGCCATACTTCACCCAGTTTGTTAAGCGGCATGCTCATCGTTTTGTAGTCGCTGATTCTTTTTGCTTCCTCTGTTGTTTGGATCTCCGGATTCAGCGGAACTTCCTTGGAAGCGAAGGAAAATTCTTTTTGGTTCTCTGGAAGCAGGATCCACTCCAGGAAATGCTGGGCATTGCTTTCATTCGGCGCTCCTTTAATTAAGGCAACACCGGCTGCGTTAACAAACACACCCATTTCGTCCTCGCCTTGATCCGGATACAGGGCTCCAACATTGTTATCCGATGGCTCATTTAACTGCTGATGATAGTAGTAGTTGTTAACAAGTCCGAATTTGTACTCGCCGGCGCCTACTGCTTTGCGAATGTCGCCGTGTCCATCTGTGATTGCTCCAGCATTATCCTTCACTTTTGTGAGCCACTCCGTAGTTTTCTCATCTCCCCACTCATTGCGAAGCGCGGATACATGAGCGACCATCGAACCATTACCGCCCCGGGTAATCATGAATTGGTCTTTCCATTTCTCATCCGTCAGCTCCCAGATTGTCTGAGGAAGCTCTTCTTCTGTAATCAAGTCCTTGTTGTAGATCAGTACTCTCGATCTGGCCGATAAGCCAAACCAGGAGTTATCTTCAGCCCGGTACAACGGATCAATGGATTCGATTCCTTCAGGCTCACTGCCTTGCAGCAATCCTTGCAGGCGCAGGTGCTCCATCGAACCAACATCATTTGAAATGAGAACATCGGCTTGCGTGTTATTGCCTTCTTCAATAATTTTATTGACTACTGCATCTCCGGCATGCAGTGCTTTTACAGTAATTCCTGTCTCATCTTGAAACTTTTGAAGCAGGGCATCAACAAACTTTTCGTTTCTTGCAGAGTATACAACTAATTCCCCTGATAGCGGTTCTTCAACAGCTGCTTCACCATTTGTATTCTCTTGCGGTGTCGGCTCAGCTGCTCCCCCTTGATTTACCTCATTGTTCGTGCTTCCCGCGCTGCCGCATGCCGCTGCAAAAACCATTACAAAGCAAAGCATGAGCATAAGTACAATATTTCTCGTTTTCATTTCTGGTAATTCCCTCCTTTATATTTTAGACAATCTTTATTATATTGATAGTGATAATCGTTGTCAATAGGATGATAATGATAATCCTTTTCAATTATGACAAAAAAATAAAAGCCGTATTATACGGCTTCGACAAGCGCTACGAGTTCAGGCGTAATATCAAAATATACCGTATCCCCTACCTGGAGATTCTCCTCTACCTGGGCATGAATGACCATAAGCTGGTCATTGTTCTCCTGCGTATTTAACCGGACAAGCACTTCTTGGTACTCTCCGCAATAGGTAATCCCCTCAACGGAACCATTGAACTTTCCATCGCTCTTAATACGGCAGCCTTCAGGACGGATCGAGAGCATGACCTGATCCTCCTGCTGTGTCGTATGTACAGGTAAGCAAATCTTTCCGATTCCTGTAAATACATGTTTTAAATCCGCATCCAGCTTCCCGGTCAGGAGGTTCGTTTTGCCTAGAAATTCGGCGACAAAACAATTTTTCGGACAACGGTACAAGCTTCTCGGTTCAGCAATTTGCTGGATTTCACCGGCATTCATGACGACAACCCGGTCAGATACCGCGAATGCGTCTTTCTGGTCATGCGTAACCAAAATCGCCGTCATCTTCGCACGATACAGAATTTGTTTCAATTCAAACCGCATTCTTTCCCTCAGCTTAACATCTAAATTGCTAAATGGCTCATCCAAAAGTATAAGTCTCGGATTAGGGGCCATGGCTCTTGCCAGCGCGACACGCTGCTGCTGCCCGCCGGAAAGCTCATGAGGATACCGGTCTGCAAAGTCGAGCAATCCGACGATCTCAAGCACCTCTTCAGCGCGCATTTTCTTTTCTTTGCCACCCCATTTATGTAAACCGAACATGACGTTTTTAATGACACTCAAATGTGGGAACAAAGCATAATCCTGAAACACCATGCCGATTCCTCTTTTTTCGGGCGGCAGTGAAAAATGATTGTCGCAGATCAGTTCGTTTTCAATCGTGATTTTACCGGAACTCGGTCTCTCAAACCCGGCAATCATCCGCAGCGTCGTTGTTTTTCCACAGCCGCTGGGACCCAGAAAGGATACGATTTCCCCTTTATTCATTTCAAGCTCAAACTTCATGACTGCCGGCTTGCTGCCATCATGAAATTGCTTTGTGATATCATGCATCTGTAGATAGCTCATTGCTCCTCCTCAACCCTGGTTACAATGAAAATGATTATCATTATTTATTAATTCAAGTATACGGAATCAGGGTTGCGGAGTCAATGCAATATCGTGACTCAATTAGGCTTTTCTTACTACGAACTTCCGGCAACAATAGCGATTCGGGGAGACTTGCTTTTATCCAACGCCTTAAGCAATGTAAGCAAGTTTTGTTCGGACATGGCAACACAGCCTGCAGTAGGCTTCTCCGGGCTTCGCCAGAGATGGATGAAGATCGCGCTCCCCTTTCCCTTTTTGATCGGCCTCTCATTATAGCCAATCACAATCGCATACTTATATAACGGCTGGTACAATCGTTCGAATGACTTCCATTTCTGTAGGGGATCTTTCGTATAATGAATCCACTTGTTGTAGTCTTTCGATGAAGGATCATCGATCCAATAATGATATTTGGTTGTTCTCTTATAAGCCAGCTTGATACCAGCCGGTGCCGCTGTGCTGCCGAACGCCGTCCCCAAAGGAAAGATGCCCGTCGGTGTTTTCCCGTCACCTTCTTTTTGTTTGTTTATTCCATTCTTCCCCAATACAACAGGAACATTGTCTATGGAGGCTATCCAATTTCCATTTTCTTTCTCTAATAGTGATAGCCGGCCTGTAAAGCTCTTAGTATGGTCCGCCTTAACAAGAATGACTTGAGATGAGCCTGAGTGATCCAGCTTTTGGGCAAATGAACTCGACACCGTCTTCCCGTCGGCCTTTACCGTGCCGGCGGGCAGCATCACTGTCAAACATAAGCATGTAACAACAAAATAAACAAGGATCCATTTCAATGCTGCCATATACTTCATCGTCTTTTCTCCTTATCCTATTATTCTTTTAGCTATTATAGATATTCGAAATGCATCTCCATATATGGGCACAATTTGCGGGAATATGTCGAAATTTACGTGACCACGCAAAAGAATTTCGGTTTAAGCAAGTGTATACGGATAAGGATTTGTCTGCTGCTATTAATTCGGTGGCCCGCATGGCAGAGCAATTAAATAAATCTGCAGCAACCTTAAAAATCAACAAACATCCCTCGGCATAGACCCCTTAATTCTTTGATATAAACAGAAAGGACGAACAGCCAACGCTGCTCGTCCTTGATTGGTAGTATTCTGTTAAAGCACTTTTATGCGCCAAATCGTTGTCTATAGCCGCATTTCCTGCATAATTCCTCAACGGCTTCCCTTCTGGAAAAACCATAAAAAAGGTTATTGGCTCTTTCCCCCTCTACGATTTCAGAGAAAGGCGTATCATTAACATTTCCCAAGTTAATGACACCTTCGCCATCGAGGCAGCATGGGACAACCGTGCCATCAACCAGAACCGCTGCTTGGCTGCGCAGGGCATGACAGAAGCCTTTGCCGTTATCCTCAGGTGCTTGCAGGCTAGGCCATTGGAATTCATGATCCTGATTCAAGTAGATCCGATCGGCGATTTTGACGCCGCTGCCCGGTACCACTTTTTCCTCGATTTTATAATCCAGGCTGAATTCCTTCTCCAAAATTTCCAGCGTCTCCCGGTTTCTCTGCCTCTCCAGGTTCGTCATATTGTCCTGTGTAAGATTCCATAAACGGAAGGATACAATCACCTTATGCTCCGCTATTTCCCGGACAAAGGAAAGTATACTCCTTAAATATCCCTCACGGTCGGTAGACCCCTCATGCCCATCAAAGCTGTGGAGTGAGAAGTTAATTTGGCGCAGGGCCGGCTTCCCAAGCAACTTATGTTTCACTTTATCAATCAGGGTTCCATTTGAAGTCATATTCACATTGAAGCCTTTTTCATGTGCTGCATCCAGCAATTCATCAAGTTTGGGGTGCAGCATCGGCTCCCCCTTGACATGAAGGTAAATGTGATTGGTATGCGGTTTGATCTGATCGAGAATGTTATTAAATGTATCCAGCTTAATAAAATTAGCCTTACGGCTCGTTTGCGGGCAAAAGCTGCACGCCAGATTACATACACTCGTAATTTCGATATATACTTTTTTGAATGTTTTCAAGACTGATACCGCCCTCTGTTTTTCTAGTGGCAAGAACAATGATGAACCGGTAGGATCATGCCGGCCACATATCTGCTATTATAACATAGAGAGGTTAGGCAGGCTTGTGCGGAATTCAAGCTCTCCCGGAGGAAGGCTTCATGATTAATCATTATCTTCATCGTCATCGTCGTCAATTTCGACCGACAGAATCTTGCCTGTCGGTGCGTCGATTTCCCGCTTCCGCGATATCGTTCAGCGCTTGTTCGGTCGGGCCCCCGTTCGGGACTTTCACCCTAGAGATGACGCCCATGCTGGGCGAACAATAAAAAAGCTGACATCTGTAAACAGGTGTCAGCATTTCGAACATGTGTTTTAGACCCTATCGTATTTTCACACAACATTCTCGTATTGAATTTATTCAGCATTAACCATGATACACCCGAACCCCATACTCGTGATTCATCCGCCACGGATGGCCCTCCACATGCACCGGATGGTTAAAGGCGTCTTCGTACGTATTGGTAGCAATGATGGTCCCCTCTTGGTCCTTCACAACAAGCGCGATGCGGTAGGAAACCCCGCTCTCGACTTCAAAGGAGAGATCTGCGACATAGGATGCCGAATCCGCGTCCGCCTCGACAAGCTTTTCATCGGATGTAATAAGCGTATGATTGCCGTCTGTCACGGTCCATTCTACCGTACATGTGCCGAATGACTTCAGAAGATCATTCACAAACCATATGCCGACCGGTTTATCCGCTGTTTGCTCCACGAAAATGCCGACCGGCTGGTTGCTCTCCATAAGCGCTTTCAAGCCCATTTTGGGGACACCCCACCAGTCATAGACGCCGTAGAAGCTCTGCGGGCAAAGATCGATGAACATAAAATGAACATACCCGGAGCAAGGCTGATACTTCTGAATCCGGTAGTGCTCGGTAAAGTATTTAATCAGCCGGTACTGGTAATATTGAATATCTTCGAATTGCCCGCTGATATTTTCGAGCCGTTTATAGACCTGCTTAATCGTTTTTAAATTGGACGCACAGCCAGGCGCATCAAATCCATATTCAGTGTTCAGCTTCTCTTTTGTTCCGTAGATTTCGGTGTAATGAACATTCGGCGCTTCCAGCGAGCCCGTATAGTTGTGGCTGTCGCCGCTTGTCGGATCGTCGTGGCAAAAGGAGCCCTTGATTACCGGCCTGCTCGGATCGATTCGGGTTACCGTCTCATAAAGCTGCGGCCCGGGGCTGATCTGCATCGCATAACCCTCGGTTCTGCCGGCAGGGTCAAATACGCCCGGTTCATTCAAGCAAATCCAGTTGATCACTGAGGGATGATCGTTGAGCATATACACGGTTTCCTGATAAATTTGAATAAAACGCTCCGCCCACTCGCTGTCCACGGGATGCGTCCAGTTGTATTCGGAATCCTGCATAATAGCAATGCCGACCTCGTCGCACAGCTCATAGAATACGGCTTGCTCCACATGCACATGAACCCGGACCAGATTGAAGCCGGCATTCTTGATCGCATGCAGATCCCGCAGATACCGCTCCTTATTCATTTGTGATATGTAGACTTCAGGAAAATATGATGTTCCCCGGATGTACATCTTTTTGCCGTTTACAATGAAGGTCGTCTGCTCTTCATTCCGGATCATGTCAACTTTCCGGAATCCGATACGCTTGGTGACTGCGTACACAACAGCGTCATCCGCTGCCAGCTCCAATTTCAGAATATAGCGATGCTGTCCTCCACGATCCCATGTATTCCACAGCTTGATGGAATCGGCGTCAAAAGCGTACGTAATGCGGTTATGTTCCCCATTTAATTGCAGCGTCTGTGTAAAACGTGTGACAACCAGATGGGTTGAAGCATCGATTAACCTGCAATTCAGGCTGACCTGGCTTGCTTGCGACAAGTTGACAACCTCGGCGTTCACCGTGATCTTCGCAGCCTTTAAATCGTCCGAAAGCTCGTAAGTGACAAACGGCTCACCCGCAAACCGGATTCCGTTATAGAAGGTCAAGCCGACGGAACCGTAAATGCCGACAGGGTTGACATCTCTGGCGATCAGCGTATCATCGTGCTCGTAGGTGCCTTTCGTCAAATCGCGTTTGACGTTGAACGTACGCCGGTTATAATCGTTGAGATGGACATCCTTGTCCCAAGGTGACCAAACCTTTACAATAACATTGTTCTTACCTCCTTTATGAATCAGATGGCTGACATCAAATTCAAAAGGGATTGAATACCCTTCATGCTCGCCCAGAAATTCTCCATTAAACCAAACCTTGCAGAAATAATCTACATTCGTAAACTTCAATACGCAGTGGCTCTCCTTCAGATCCGCGGCAATGTCGAACTCATTCTTATACCACCAAGGCGCCTGGTTGAAATAGCGAAGCTCGCGCCCAAAATACGGTTTGTCAGAAAACAGCAGCTGCAGATGCTTCAACTCGTCTATCGGCTCCCACTCGGAAATTTGATGGCCGATCGCTACATAATTAAAGCCTTCCCGGTAAATGCCCAGCTCCTCCCCCGTATCGTGCACATCCTGCAGAATCATCCAGTTTCTCTTAAGCTCCATATTCATCCTTTTTCTCCTCCAATATATGTCATATTTAGCTGCTATCGAAATCAGCTTTTCACCGCACCGGCCGCCATGCCCTCAATTACACTTTTATTTAAAATGAAATAAATAAGCAGCGTAGGCAGAATTGTCACGGTTATGGCCGCGTACGTCGCTCCCCAATCTGTAAATCCGTACAGCCCTACAAAATCTTTCAGTCCCAAAGGCAATGTTTTCATACTGGACGAGGTCATAAACGTGTTGGCAAAAATAAACTCATTCCAGATAAAAATAAAATTGAACGTAATAATTGTGATTGTCGTATTTTTGGACATCGGCAGGATGATGCTGGTGAAAATTTTGAACGAGCCCGCGCCGTCCAAATGGGCCGATTCAATAAGAGAATTAGGCACATAACGCATAAATCCGCTGTATAGATAAATGCATATCGGCAGGTTAAACCCGACCTGAGGCAAAATAAGTGACGTGAACGTATTTCTCAGGCCTAGCGCATTATAGATTTGGAACATCGGCAGCAGAGTGACGAAGATCGGGATCATAATGCCCAGAAGAAAGAACGCCAGCACTTGATTTCCCGCCCCGAATTTCATCTTCTCAATGGCAAAGGCCGCAGGCGCTCCGATGACAATGGTAAAGAACAAGGTAAGCACCGCAACGATGGAACTGTTCATGAAGTAGGTCGGAATTTGCGAATTTTGCAGCATACTGACATAGTTGCCAAGATAAAAGCTGCCCGGTAGAGAATACGGCGCACTGCTCATCACTTCGGCCTGGGTTTTAAAGCTGGAGATGATGACCCAGAAAATCGGATAGACCTGGATCACAACAAACACAGCCAGGATCATATAGAAAAGGGTTCTGACCCCGATATTCAATGGTGCGGTTTTCATTTTCCATCACGCCTCTACATCAACTTTTGAAATCAGCTTGCGGATCAGCGTCACAATCAGAAGACACTCAATGACCAGAAAAACCGCAATTGCGCTGCCATAGCCGTAATTAACCGAATTGAAAGCAACCTTATACATATAAGTGGATACCAGTTCACTTGACGCTCCCGGTCCCCCGTTGGTCAGGATATAAGGCACATCAAATCCCTTCAATGTTCCGCTGACAAGCATGACCACCGTAATAAAGAAAATGCCTTTAATAAGCGGGAAACGCATGTAAATATACTGCTGCCACCAATTGCAGCCGTCGATCACCGAGGCTTCGATAATATCGTTGGAAATCGCCAGGAAAGCGGCATAGTAGATGACCATATAGATGGCGCAAAACTTGTACGCATCGACAAGCGTGACGATGATTAAGGTCAGATTCGGATCGGACAGGAACGCCGCTTTCAGGCTATCCAGACCTACTGCGCCAAGGGTAGCATTTACAACCCCCTCGGGGTTGATCGACAGCATTTTGGAGAAGATCTGGCTGATCGCCATCGAGGAAATAACACAGGGAATAAAGTAAATCACTTTAATAAAATTTCTGAATTTCGTGATGCTCGTTAAGATAACGGCCATCGTCATGCCGATCACAATCTGCACGACCGTTCCCAGTCCGGTAAAGATTAGATTGTTTTTAAAGGACGTAATGAATACATTATCCGTCAGCATTCTCGTGTAGTTGTCGATGCCGATAAATCGTTTGTCCCCGATTCCATTCCACTCATATAAGCTATAGGTGAACGACCAAATGATGGGTACGATAACGGTAAACAAAAATACGAGCAAAGCAGGCAGTACGAACAGCCACGGTTCAATCCTTTTATTGCTTGTCACAGGTCTCTCACCCCTACCGCTTCTTTATAATCGGCCAAAACGGGACGATGCGGATGCGGCCCCGTTTTGACCGACTTCACATTTAACCGTTATTTATTATTTAAAATACTTCGGCGCATTTTGCGCGATCGCATCATCCATTCTCTTCGCAAACTCTTCAGGCGTGCTTAACCCAAGCGCCAGATTGGTGCTTTCTCTGCCGATCGACTCGTTTGTTTCCGGATCCAGCCTTACATCCCATACCTTCGTGTAGGTTTCAACCTCGGAAATATCCTTCAGCATATCCTTGTAAATTTGCGACAAATCATCCTTGATGGTCGGCTGGACGGACGGAATGACATGGTATTTGTACAGCGCCGTATCCGCATAATTGTCGAACAGGAATTGCAGGAAATTTTTCATTTCTTCGTTGTAGGCATCCTGTCTGATTGCCGTTCCTATACCGGAATTCGCGAAGAAATCGGATACTTTCGTTTTGTCGGACGCGCTGTACTGCGGCATTTTGAAATAACCGAAATTTTCTTTCAGGTTCATGTTCTCGTCGATCATATCCTTCACTTGCCAGGTTCCGATGTAGTACATTGCCGTTTTGCCGCTTAAGAACAGCTCAAGAGACGTATTGTAATCCGCATTGGACCAGCCTTCGTTAAAGTAATTTTGGCCCAGTTTCTGGATGAACTCCGCCGCTTTCATGCCGGCCGGATCCGCCATCTTTGCTTCGCCCTTGCGCAATTTATCTAAGTAATCATTGCCTTCCATGCGGAACGGGATAAAGGCCATATATCTCAGCAGCGGCCAGAAATCTTTGCCGTGTACGGAAATCGGAGTAATCCCTTTGCTTTTTAATGTTTCGCTGATCGCCAGAAACTCATCGAACGTTGTGGGTGCGCTTACACCAGCCTGTTCAAAGAGTTCCTTGTTGTACCAAAAGTACTCCGCATTCGCGTTCCATGTCATCAAGTACAGCGAACCGTCGTCAAGCCGCGGATAATCGATCGATACCTTGAAAAATTTATCCGTCACGCCAATTTCTTTGTAAACGTCATCGATATTGACGACAAGACCCTTTTCTGCAATGCCTTCAAAGAACGGCTCCGGATCCGCATCGAACCAATCCGGCAGCTCATTCGCCGAAGCGAGGATTTTGATCTTCTGAAGATAAGCCGGCCGGTCCGATATGCTCTCCACCTCAAGCTCGAAATTCGGATTGACCTGCTGTTTGTACTGCTCCGCAAGATCCATGATCGTCTGTACCGCACCGTCGCTGAGGAGCTTGGACGTCAAATAGTGAATTTTGAGCGGCTGCGGCCCGTCACTGCCGCCTTCCTGCTGCTGGCCGCCTTGGGCATTCGATGAAGCGCCTGTGGTCTCATTGTTATTGCCGCCGGCGCATGCGGAAATGATCGAGGCCAGCATCCCTATGCAAAGCAGAATAGCAAAGAATTTGTTCATTTTTTTCACTGCTTAACCCTCCCAGAATGTTTTTGTTATGCCTGGCATAGTTCAATTATAAGAGCCGCTTTTTAAATTTAATATTTGAAAATCTTTTGATATTGTTTATAATTTAATGAAAATTAAAGCGCTTCCAGATTGATAAATCAACCGTAGGGGAAAATGGACATGAAACTGTTAAAACGACTTCCGGTACCCGCCACCATCAAGCAGCGATTTATTCTGATCGCTATTCTGATTTCATTCGTCCCTATGATTATCATTTCGATCTTCTCTACCTACACGTATACAAACGCAACCAACGACTATGTCTTGAACGCAATGCAAAATCTGCTGAATTCCATCGATTCCAACCTGAATATTATGTTCGGCGACGTAAAGGATATGGTGAATATCGTCTCTACGCTCGACGTCGTGCAAAATATCAGTGACACGAAAGACCCGAGCAAGTGGGACCTCATGAAACTGATGGGCAACTTCACTATCAACAAAAACTACATCAAGACGATCCTTATTTCCAACCGCAGCACCATGTATTATCTGGACAGAAATACGGTCAAGCTCTTTTCATCCAACTCCGTCACTTATACGTACCATCAGGATTTTTTCGAGAAAATCAACGATTGGTTCAGCGATATCGAGGAAAACAATACGACAGGACAATGGCTGGACGGCAAAAAGGTCGATCTGAACAATAATGCGATTTTCTATGGCCGGGCTTTCAAAAACATGAACACGATGGATTACATCGGGATGATTGTAATCGGCATCGACAAGAACATCTTCGAACGGTTGAACAGCGACAAGGATACGAATGATTACAAAATTGTCATTATGAATCAGGATAATATCCTCTATTCGTCCATTGATGCGCTAAACGGCGGCCAGCCCGCAGGGCAGGAATTCATTCGGCAGATCCATGGCGGCGGCAACAAAAACAGCATTCAGATCGATACCGCGAAATATATGTACAGCGTGAAGACCAATGAGTTGACCGATTGGAAGATCATTTCCCTGGTTAACACCAACGCCATGAACGACAAGAATACATCCGTCATGATTATGACCGCGATTTTAATTCTGCTCTCCCTGTTTCTGACCATCGGATTCGTCCTGCTCAGCAGTGAGAAAATTACGCGGCAGATCAAGCTGCTGACGCTCGCCATCGGCAAATTCGAGAAGATGGAAGAGATTGATTACGAGTTTGACGACAAGGACGAGGTCGGGAAGATAGGCAGTGAATTTCAACGCGTCGTAAACGAGAACAAAGCGCTGACCTCCAATCTGTACAACGCCATCATTAAACAGAAAGAAGCGGAATTAATGGCGCTGCAATCCCAGATCAATCCGCATTTCCTTTACAACACGCTGAACAGCATTTACCTGATGGCCGAGAAAATAAAAGCCAAAAATATTTCCGCCATGGTCCTGAACCTCTCGAAAATCTTCAAGTTTGCCTTGAACCGGGGGGAATCGTTCACCATGATCAAAAACGAGATCAGGCATGTGGAAAGCTATCTGGAAATTCAGAAGATCAGATATGAAGACAAGATCAACGTTCATATCGAGATCTGCGAAGACATTCTGTATAAGAAAATGGTTAAATTCATCATTCAGCCCCTTGTCGAGAATGCCATCTACCATGGACTCGAACAGAAAGAAGGCCCCGGTAACCTTTATATCTACGGTTGTTTAAAGGGTGATAAAATAAACTTTTTGATCAAGGATGACGGCATCGGCTTCGACAGTGAATCCGTGATGAGTGAAGGAAGAGGAATCGGCATTAAAAATGTCGATGAGCGCATTAAGCTCTATTATGGAGACCATTATGGTCTTCAGATTAACAGCCAAATCGGCGTCGGAACGGAAATTACCGTTGTGCTGAAGGACATGAACTAATACAGGCAGCATGTCGAAATCATACGAATGAGGTGGACCCATGTTTAATTTATATCTTGCCGATGACGAGAAATTGGTGATTGATACGTTAACATCGATTGTTGACTGGGAGGAGCATGGCATCAAGCTTGCGGGCTCCGCCACGAACGGGAAGACGGCCTGTAAAGAAATAATGGAGCACGACATCGATATTGCGATTGTCGATATCCGCATGCCCGGTATGAACGGTCTGGAATTAATCGAAAGCGTCAAAGAGATCAAGCCCGATACGATCTTTATTGTGTGCAGCGGCTATAGCGATTTTAGCTATGCCAGAGAAGCCATGAAGCACGGCACCGTCTATTATCTGACCAAACCCGTTGAGATCGACGAGCTGCTCGATGCCGTCCGGATTGCGGTGACCCGGTGCGGAGAGTCCAAGCAGCTATCCAGCGGCGATATCCATCGGTTAAAAACCGAGAAGATGCTCTCCGAAGCGCTGATATACGGGCAATTTTCCGAGGCATGCGACTACGAGCATTTTTTCGTGGCGACGACCAGCATCGAAGCATTGCCGGATTATATGAACGTGCTGGACAGTATGATCAATGACGCCGTCTTATCGGAGCAATATACGGTACACCAGATTTATAACCAGAGCGAAATCATTCTCCTGTTCACCGGTCTGAGCGACTCCAGCCTGGTCTCCCAGACACTGCTTCTGGTCACCCAGGAGCTCAAGGACAAACTGAATATCGACATCAAGTGGGGGATCGGAGCAAGCAAACCCGAGGCCAGCGATATTCATATATCCTACATGCAGAGCAAACATGCTTATGATTATGCGGTATTTGCAGATGAGCGCATCTCGTCCATCCGCGATGTTAATTACTCGAACCATCAGAAGATGGATATTGATTATCCAGCAATCATTGACGCTTTAACGGGAAACGACGGATTACAACGAACGAAAGCCTGTCTTCATGCTTTTATCGACAAAGCGCTAACCGACAGGGTCCGGCCTGATGTCCTGATCTACCATTGCACCGAAATCATTAATTATGCGACCAATTATTTCAAGCAGCTGTACAGCATTCCGCCGGAGGAACTGTATCAGCACAATTATGCCAGCATTAAACAGCTCAATGAGGTGAAAAGTGCGCGCATGATGGGCGAAATTACCTTTGAATGCTTAGAGAATATGGTCGATTTCCTCAACGACAGAATGAAGGACTATAAGGACAAGATTATCAGCCAAATCAAAGAATACATCCATGAACATATAAGCCAGGCCATCTCCGCAGCGGACATCGCTAAAGTCATTAACTTTAATCCTTCGTATATTAGCAGCTTCTTCAAGAAAAAGACCGGGGTTACGCTCTCGGACTACATCACCGAAACAAAAATGGAAAGGGCTAAAACCTTGCTGTCGGGCAGCGTATTGAAAATCAACAAAATCGCCGAGGAAGTCGGCTACGACGATCAGCGGTATTTCTGCCTTGTATTCAAGAAATACAGCGGGCTAACGCCAAGTCAGTTCCGGGACCGGAAGCGGCCGGAGAAGATTGTTTAACTTGATTGCATACTGTTTTACCGAGGGTGGGTTAAAATACTTTCCAACGTTATCCGTGATGGAGACAATCTCAAAAGGCGAACTGATCCATGAAGCCCCCGGTCATTCCTTATCCTAATGAGGACCATGTCTTCATAGAGAAAACAATACTGGAAAGGATCCTCCGATGCCAGACGTATCAGTCAAGTTATAGCAGCTCACTTCGGTTTCAAGGATTGTTTAACAAACAGCGACTGCCGGCGTCGGAGATCATGATCCAGCAGGGCATAAATGACACCAATAGTCCCGAAAATCAGAATAGAGCTGACCATGTTCAAGTCATATTCCCGAATAAAACGGTCATCGTACAACAAATGGAATATCAATCTCCCGCCTATTCCACCCAAGCAAAAATAGAGCAGCACACGAAGCCATGAAACGGTCACGATTCTGCCAATAACAATGGATAACGGCAACAAAACCAAAGGATACAAGACAGACGCCGTAAGGAACATCAATATGATAAAAATAAAACCTATATTACGAAGGCCATAATATTCTGTCGTAGTTATTTTGTAACCTTCTAACCATTCTAATCCCAATGCCCCTGCACTGAATAAAATAATGAAAGCGAGCCATAAAATAAGATACCTTACGATGTACAAGTTAACACCACCTACACCAACTATTTTACGTAATAGACGATGTTTATCTTTACAATGTTTTTCGTGAACAACATTTTCCTGCATCTTCTGCGTGTTTACCAAGATGGGATCGCCCCAGCAAACTGGGCATATGAGGTATTGCCCTGCTAGGCTGAGGAATGAAACCACATGCATATAGCCAAACATCATGACGAATTTCCAAAGCAGCAAAAAGCCCAAGCCATGTAAGCTTGAGCCTGTTAATGCCTGCTAATTATCTTCTGTTGAGCATATAGATCAGCAGCGACTTTTGGGTATGCATGCGATTTTCAGCCTGCTGATAAATGATCGACTTTTCCGATTCGATCAGCTCTTCCTCGATCTCTAGGCCCGGATGAATGGGCATAGGATGCATGATATACGGAGAATGCCCGCCGAGATTTGCTTTATTCAGCTGGTAGGGCAGCATCTGCTGAATTCTACTGTTCTTTTTCTCTTCGTAGTCGGCCGATTGGAATAACTCCATGTCCACCCATGTATCGGTATAAACAAAATCAGACCTCGACACCGCTTCAGACAGGTCAGTCACGTTCTCCACATATCCGCTTTGGTAGGCGGCCTGCATCAGCTCTTCATCCCATGCGGCGTCATTTACGATCGGCGTGACCAATAGCAGCTTAATGCCGAGCTTGATACACCCAGCAACCAATGAATTGGCGACATTGTTATGCACCCCCACATAGGTAAGCGTTACGCCGGAAAATGTCCCTGCAACCTCATAAATGGTCATGAAGTCGGACAAAGCCTGGCACGGATGATATTTATCGTCGCACCCATTGATCACCGGGACTTTCGAATGCTTGGCTAATTCAATCAGATCGGAATGCTTCTTTAATCTTGCCACGATGAGATCGCAGTTTCTTGAGGCATACTGCGCCTCATATTGAATGGGCGAAATGCTGAAGTTGCTTGAACTCCAGTCCATCATAACCGCATAACCGCCCATCTGATTAATCCCGGACTGGAAGGACAGGTTGGTTCTTGTCGAGGTTTTCTGAAACAGCAGCAAAAGGCCTTTTCTCTCGCATTCCTGATAAAACTTCTCCGGATATTTCTTAATTTCAATGCCTCTATGAATAATGGAGTACATAAGATCCGTGTTTAACTCTTTTAAGGACAGCAAATGGTTCACTTTGTTCACCTCATTCGAATATTTATACAATTATATGCATGTATATTCAATTTAATGCCAGAAGAGGCATTTGTCAATCTCTAAAGAATGGAATCGCGCAAAAAAAAGAGGCCCGGCCTTGTTTCGGCCTGCCTCTTCCCTCCCGCGCTTTAGCTGCACGGATGGATAAATAGTCTCTAAATAAACAACAACAAGCTAATCGCCATTACGCCCATACCGCTGATTAAGCCGTAAATAGACAGATGTCCCTCGTCATATTTCTTGGCAGCGGGCAGTAATCCATCCAGCGAGATGAACACCATAATGCCGGCAACAGCGGCAAAGATAATTCCAAACGTGAAATCGTTCAGAAACGGCATCAGAACAAGGAATGCCGCAAGTGCGCCGATCGGCTCGGATAGACCGGACAGAAAAGAGAGCTTAAAAGCTTTCTTCTTATCACCGGTTGCGTAATAGACCGGTACGGATACAGCAATGCCTTCAGGGATATTATGAATCGCTACCGCAACGGCAATAGCGATGCCAAGCGCGGGATCCTGCAGAGCAGAGGTGAAGGTCGCGATCCCTTCCGGAAAGTTGTGAATCGCAATAGCCAGCGCCGTAAATTTCCCCATCTTCAGCAAATTCGCATTTCTGACCGCCGTATCCGAACGCTGCATATCTTCGACTTTCTTTCCCTCATGGGGATTACCCTGCTTCGGCACAAATTTGTCGATCATTGCAATAAGAATCATCCCTCCGAAGAAGGCGCCAACGGTAATCCAGTTACCCATCTGATTTCCCGCTGCAGCTACAAGCGCATCCTGCGCTTTCACAAATATCTCAATCATCGATACATAGATCATAACACCTGCAGAAAAACCAAGCGTCAATGCGAGGAACTTCGTATTCGTTGTAGATGCAAAGAACGCCACCAGACTTCCGATCCCCGTAGCCAGACCGGCCATCAACGTCAATCCAAATGCGAACAACAGATTTTCTGTCATTATTTCTTCTCCTCTTGAATTAGCGGTATGCGAACCTTCGATCGATGTCTCATTTACCCGAAGTAATTGGATAAGCACATATTTGTTTACCTTGGGAAACATTTTACACCGAAGGAAACTTGTCCGTCAACACTAATATTCGCGGGGAAATCGGATCCAATTACAGAACCATATGAGGTCACGTTTCGATGAAAAATAAAACAAAGAAAAAACAGCCGAGGCAAGCTCGGCTGCTCATCTTAAACTCGTTCACTGCAATCCCCACAATGCGGGCACGTTCGGCGGTTCCCAGCCCGTTTGGGAGGTGTGGGCCTGGATACCGTAATAGGTTTTGCCCCCGTAGGTCACCTGGGGGAAATATCTCTAGCAAAGCCAGGCCGCACCGGCAACCATTCTGCTTGACGAAACAGACTGAAGCCCCTCTTGCGAGGGGCCCTATAGATTTTCCTTCTATTAATCATTCCAAAGCTCGAGTCTCTCCTGCAGCAGTCCGTTGAACTCTTCCGTAAGCTGATCCAGGCCTTCCCGCTGGATATCGCTCATGAACGAATCCCATACCGCGTCGAACTGATCCGGCTTGGCAAGAATCGCCTCAGGTATGCGCTTCTTAATAATATCGGAGATGCGCTGCATTTGAACGGCCGCATCCGTTTCTTGCGGGATATTGATTTGCCATGCGGCCCCCCACGGTTTAACCGGGAACTCATCGGCGGCAGGATACAGGTCCATCCACATTTGGGCGCCGTATTTCGACAATACCTCTTTTTCTACATCGGTGTAGTTCTTAGCGATTTGCTCCTTGGAGTTAATGGTGTAGGTTTGGCCAGTCGAATCCAATACGCCGTCACCGTATTGCGGAAACGGGTAGGTGTAAACGCCAATCCCTGTCTTCTTCCCGTATTCGGGGTCTGTCGTGCGTTTGTTCATCTCCTCGTCGGAGATCACTCGCTTGCCGTCATGGATCGTGTAGTGGACGCCTTCAATGCCCCAGTTATTCAATATTTGCGCTTCCTCCGACGCCAGCCAGTCCAGGAATTGAATGGCCCTTACAGGATCCTTGGCGGTGCTGGAGATACCGATTCCCCAGCCGGCTGAATATCCCGCGCTCTGGAAATCCGCGTATTTGACATTCTCATTCATCGTGACCGGATACATGCCGTACATACGGTCCAGCTTGCCTTCCTGGCGCAGCGCCAGTTCCGCTTGCTCGTACTGCCATTTGGCGTCGATCAGACCGACTACCCGGCCGGAAGAGATTTTAGCCTGGTATTGGTCATATTTCTGAATGAAGCTTTCTTTGTCCAGCAAGCCGATGTCGTTCATATGATTCAACCAGCGGAAATATTCCTTTTCTTCCGGTCTGGTATGGTGAAGCGCGGCCTTGTGTGTCTGCGGATCAACATACCATTCGCCGTCATCCGGGCCTCCGGTGGCAAATACGGCCGGATTGGTGACCGAGATGAGGTACCTCCAGTCGTCTGCGATCAACGATAAACCGATGGCTGGCTGTCCGTCAATCGTCGGATTTTTCTCGATATAATCCTTAATTACCTTCTCATAGTCCTGAAGCGTCTTGATGGAAGGGTAGCCCGCTTCTTTTACTGCCGCATGCTGCAACTGAAAGCCGTTATTCGGCTGCCACTGCTGCGCATCGACGCCAAAGCTGCCGACAAAATAGATGGAAGGATCGTCCTTGCTGTAGCGAAGCCGTTTCAGGTAAGGACCGTAGAGCTTTTTCAGGTTAGGGCCATGCTCTTCGATGAGATCCGTCAGGTCTATGAACGCTCCAGCATCCACAAGGATGTTCTGGTCGCCCTTGGCGAAAATAAGATCCGGATAGTCACCGCTCGCCGCCATCAGCGAAATTTTCTGCTTAATATCGCCGACCGGGTATTCAATGTTTAAGGTGACGCCGGTACGCTTCGTAATTTCCTGCCCCACAGGGCTCTGCATATTCTCATAATTCGGATTTAAATCCGCGCTGAACATGGTGAAGGTAATCGGTGAAAGATCTCTCTCCCCGGTCTCTCCGCCTGTGCCTTTTCCGTCCGTGTCGCCGGGTGCATTTGCCGCATTGCCGCTAGGCTGGGCATTCCCTGCGTTGTTGCCGTTATTGTTGGAGCTGCAGCCTGCAATAATCAACACACATGCCAGAATAACAGCCAGTAACCTTGCATAACCCCTCATTTCCTTCATCCTCCTTGTTCTTTTATGCATTGACAGGCAAGACGGGCCCGCCTGTTAATACCAGCATCAGCTCTTTACTGCGCCAAGTGTAAGCCCTCTCACAAAATAACGCTGCATAAACGGGTAGACAATCAGGATCGGTACGGTGGCGACAATCGTGATGGCCATTCGAATCGACTCCGGCGAGACGCGTGTCGCCGCATCCACATCCCCGCTTCGGAACGCGTCCGCAGATTGCGAGGCCGAGGTATTGCTCAAAATTTTCATCATCTCATATTGCAGCGTCGTCAAATGCTCCTTGGAGGAGTTGAACAAATACGTATCGAACCAGGCATTCCATTGCCCGACGGCGATAAACAGCGCGATTGTAGCGAGAACGGGCTTGCAGAGCGGCAGGATGACACTCCAGAAAATCCGCAGATCATTTGCCCCGTCAATCCTCGCCGACTCCTGCAAGCTGGGCGGCAGGCCGTCCATATAGGAGCGGATAACGAATACGTTCCACGCATTGATGATGCCCGGGAGGATATAGATGGCGAAGGTGCCCAGCAGGTTCATATCCCGCATCAGCATGTAGAACGGAATCAATCCGCCGGATACATAGAGCGTAATCGCAAACAGAATGGAAACCTGACGCCTGTAGATAAAATCTCTGCGGCTGATTACATAGGCGAGCATTGAGGAGCTGAATACGCCGATCGCCGTGCCTAATATAGTCCGCAGCACGGAATTTCCGAACGCTGTCAGCAGCAGGTCATATTGGAAGATGGTGCGGTAATTGTCCAGTGTGAACATTCTCGGCCAAATATGGATGCCGCCCCGAATGGTATCCGTCGAATTGTTGAATGAAATCGCAAGCACGTTAAGGAACGGGTATAAGGTCACAATGCCGACCAAGATCATGAACGTATAGAGAAACACATCAAAAATCCGGTCCGAAACGCCTTTTCCTACTCCAACAGGCAATGGATTCCCCTCCTTGTCCTAAATTAAATGACACTTTCTTTCGTCAGACGCTTGAAAATGTAGTTCGATGACAGCAGCAGGGTGATGCTGACAAGCGAATTGAATATGCCGATCGCGGTACCGTACGAGTAACGGCCAAGATTGATCCCGTAATTCAGTACATAGAGATCAATAACCTCCGCGTAGTCCTGAACCATCGGATTGCCGAGCAGAAACTGTTTCTCAAAGCCGATGCTCATCAGCCAGCCGATGGAAAGAATCAGCATGATGAAAATCGTCGGCCGGATGCCCGGCAGTGTCACATGCCACATCCGGCGGAATCTGCCGGCGCCGTCAACGGTTGCGGCTTCATACTGCTCCGGATCAATGCCGGCGATTGCAGCAAGGAAGATAATGGAGTTCCACCCGGTCTCCTTCCACATATCGGACAGCGTAACAATCCACCAGAACCATTCCCCTTTGGCCATAAACTGGATGGGCTGATCAATAATATTCAGCGCCATCAATAATTCGTTGATGGGCCCGCCCTCGGTGGAAAGCATCTTAGTAACGATCCCGGCGACAATAACCCAGGATACAAAGTGCGGCAGATACGAGATGGTCTGCATCGTGCGCTTGAACGTGATCAACCGGATTTCATTTAGCAGCAAGGCGAAAATAATCGGTACTGTATAGCCGACAATAAGCGCCATGAAGCTCATCGCGACCGTATTTCTAAGCACCAGGTAGAACCGTTCATCAGAAAACAATTGAACAAAGTTTGTGAAGCCGACCCAGTCCTGTTCAAAAAACGATCTTCCCGGCCGGTATCGCTGAAAGGCCATCGTCCAGCCCCACAAGGGGAGATAATGGAATATAAACAACCAGACGACAAACGGCAGTGACATCAATAACAGGTATCGCTGCTGAACGATTTTTCTCCAGCTGTTCCGCTTCTTTCTTTCAATTGTTTCCGCTTTCAATTGTAGCTGCATCTTTGAGCCGCCCCTCCTTATGCCTTTTTTAAGGATGTTTAAATCGTATCATGGGTGGAAATGTTCGGCTACCAACACAACTAGACCTATTTTTCATGCTAAAAAAAGAGGTGCGGGCATCAATGCCCGCACCTGTTAAATCTACTTCGAGCCCGAGCTCCGGTAAGTGGAAGGAGACTGCCCGACATACCTTTTGAACTTCGCATGGAAATAATCCGGATTGGGATAGCCCACATCCTTGGCCACCTGATGCACCTTCTGCCCCTGCTTGAGTAACTGCTTGGCATAGCCGATCCGCACCTTATCCAGATAGCAGTTGAAGCTCTCCCCGGTCTGCTTCTTGAACATTTTTCCGAGATACGAGCTGTTATAATGGAACAGCTCCGCCAGCGTTTCCAGCCGAAGCGGTTCGTTATAGTGGCGGTGGATATAATCCAGCAACCGGGGAAGCGCCTGTTCCTGATTTGAAAGCCGGCTTTGGCACAGTGCGCTTAAGCCCGACTTCACCCGCCTGTGTATGCCCCTGAAGCTCGGATGCTTATAGATGTCCGCCGGATCAACGCCAAGCTTTGAAGGCTGGTCATTGCTTGCGTTTGCGTCCAACTGCTTGGCCTCTTTGACCAGTTCGGCGTACCAGGATTTAATACGCGCTTCCTCCATACGCTCGCGATACATCCTCCAGGCGCTTCGGTCCAGCCATTCGATGGCGGGCTTCATATTGCCGGCTTCGATATACGAGAGAATCTTCTGCCTGATTTGATCCAGCTCATCACGGTCCGTTTCGTCCGATTCCGCCCCCTTCGGCAGGGGTGAACAGAACTGCTGCGGAACACCCATGATCGGGCTTTCGTCATCCGAATAATAGAACGGGTTCTTGAGCAGCCTTCTCGCTTCCTCGTAGGAATGCCGGAGCTCCCTGTAATCCGATACAGCCGGACCGGCTGAAACAAGCATGCGATGCCGGCGGAACAGGTCGAGCAGCCACTGGCTGTGTCCGTCGTTATTCATCTGGACATTATTTAGCGCGATGCCGATAAAGCCTTCCCGTTCAAATCCGATGCCCAGTCTGTTGGCCTTCACATACAACGCCAGCTCATCACGGGCACGCTCCTTCTCATCCCGGCTATCCCCCTGCTCCTCCTGCCGATTTGCCAATACAATCTGATAGCTGTCCCAGGGCATCTCCAATTTATCCAGCAGCAGTTCCGCTAATTCGGAGTCTGTGCTTGGGGCCAGCAGCCGGGCGAGCAGCTGCTCCTCCGGAGCATCGTTTGCCTCCTGAAGCAGCTGTCGGGCCTGCTGCTGCTTTCTTTTCTGATGAATGCCCGCAAGCGCCTCCTCCAGCTCCTGTGTGTCGATCGGCTTGAGCAAGTAATTGGAAACCCCCAGTTCAATCGCCTGCTTCGCATACGTAAAATCGGAATACCCCGTCAGCAGAACATATGAAGCATGCGGCAAAAACGATCTTACCTCGCTGATCATATCCAGCCCGTTCAACCCGGGCATCCGCACATCCGCCATGATCAGATCGGGCTGGCATTCCTTGGCCTTTTTCACGCCTTCCCTGCCGTTTGCAGCCTCTGCAGTCACCTCAAAGCCGTACTTTGACCAATCCACGATCGTCCGCAAACCGGCAAGAATCGCCTGCTCATCATCGACTAGAAGCACTTTGTACAACTTCCTCATCCTCTCGGGGCAAATAGATTTCAACCTTGGTTCCCTTATCCATTTCACTTTCGATACGAAGTCCGTATTCCACACCGTAACGCAGCGCTATGCGTTGATGGACATTGCAAAGGCCAATGCTGGAACTGGTCGTATTCTCCTCCTGATCGAACAGCGCCTGTATCTCTTCAAGCCTTTCCCTGCTGATTCCCAGGCCGTTGTCCTGCACCGTAATCAGCGCCCCCGCTCCCGCAAAGCTTACCTTAAGCTGTATAAAGCCTTGCTCCTCCTTGCACTCGAGGCCGTGAATTACGGCGTTTTCGATAATCGGCTGAATGGTAAAAGGCGGGATCGGCAGCTTGTATAACGCCAGGTTCTCCACTTCAATGGCGTACTGCAGCCGGTCGCCGTAACGAAACCGCTGAATCTCCAAATAATCCACGACGAAATCCAACTCATCCTTCAGCGGGATATTATCGGACTTGATGTTCAAGCTTCTCCGCATCAGCATCCCCAGCTGCTGAACGGCCGTGGAGATTTCCTGCTGCCCCGCCACATGCGCCTTCATGCGGATCGTCTCCAGCGTATTGAACAAAAAATGAGGATTGATTTGATTAGCCAGCATTTTGAATTTCATTTCTTTCTGCTTTAGCATCAGCTGATGCTTCTGCGAGTTTGTTTCCGAAACCTTCTGGACCAGATTTTTAATGCTTTGCACCATGTGATTAAAATGAGAAGCCAGCTGGCCGAATTCATCCCGGCCTTGAATCGTGGATGTGACATCGAGATTTCCAAGGGAGACGGTTTTGATCTCCATACATAATTTACGGATGCGCGAGCTCAGCTTCAGGGAGAAAAAATAGATGAGCACAGAGGATAACAGCAAGCTTCCGATCATGATCGCTATTGCCAATAATCCGGTTTTCTTCACATCTCTAAGAATCGTTTCGTACGGAACCATGGCGACGACCGTTATGCCTGAAGCGCTGGTATCCGGAAGAAACCGGTCGACGATCGCTTTCATATGCTCGCCGTTGATCACCACGTCAAAGGACGTTCTTCCGACAAACCCGCTCGTCATCGCGCGGAAATGCTCAGGGTCGAGTCCCGCCCCGCCGATGTTCCGGCCGATGAGAGCGGTATCCTTGGCAGCTACAATCTTATCATTGTCGCTGATAATGAGCGTTTCATATTGCTCTTGGCTGATAATGTTGTCAAGCGCTTCCTGCTTCAGATTGACCACCAGCACGCCGTAGATCGGCTCTTTCTTGCCGTAGGATATTTTTCGCGTAAGGCTCAGCGTCCTGCTGTTTTTGTTCAGCTCATCCACAACCAGATCCCAGCCGATCAGCCCGTTGTTCTCGAGCGCTTCGCGGTGCCAAGCCGTATTGCGTACGGAAGCATCGGATTGCAGCAGGCCCCAGCGATCCAGCACGGTCGGATTATTGGAGTACACGCGGATCGAGTTTATCTCGTCGTACAGACGCTCGTTATCCGTAAACTCATTGTAAGATGTATACGCTTTCACATTATCCCAAGCCGATTCGTACCGTGTCGTAACCAGCTGCTTCAGTTCCTGGTCCAGCTGCACTTTATGCGAGATGACAATCGGAACGTTAAGCAAGTCCGTCGTGCGTTTGAGAATCTTGTCGACATTGTTCTCGGTTTGTTCAATGGCGCGGGTAACCGCACTATTGTACAGCGTATAGGTGAATATAGCGCCCGCAATGGCCAGCGGAATAACGACAACGACAAAAAACGAGATAATCAGCTTCTTCCGCAACAGCATATTATCGATCCGATTAACGATACTGCTCAGGAAGGACATTCACACCAACCCTCCGTCTCTTTGGATTAATGCTGCTTTTACTAACTTTCGATTGTAGCTTCATCATATCACGGTTTTTGCTAAAACTCATCCGTTATGGAGGGAAATCTTTATTTCCTGATCCTGTCCGCTTGCCGATTCATCATCCTTTGCTTGGAAGCTTGTTTTCCTTGGGCTGGAACGAAAAAATGATAAAAAGGACCCGAAGCCACTTCAGCCGCAGCCATTGCTGTCGGTTGGAGAAGCTTCGAGCCCATATGGATTGTCCTGGGTGCTCTGGCTATCGGTATCGTTCAAGCCCTTATTCCTTAATAATCCAGGGCACTGTTCCAAATTCATGCTCTACATATTCACACAAACCGAAGATTCCGGTTTGGATGACACGCAAGTCTGTATAACCGCTCTCAAGCAAATATTCTGCAGCAAAGCTCGAACGTATCCCTTGTGAACAGATTATATAGTACATTTCCGACGGGCGAAGGGAATCCAACCGTTCAGGCAAATGCCTTAGCGGTATGGAAACGCTTCCTAAAAGCTTTACTTTATGGAATTCCCATTCCTCCCGCACATCGATGATGTGTCCTTCGAAATGCGGTGATTGATATAGCCTAACGAATTCTTTAGGGTACATGTCGTACTCGTGCCCGTATTCATCGCCATGGTCATGATGATGGTCATGATGGTGGTCATGATCATGATGATGTTCTTGATCATGACCGTGGTGATGTTCGTGATGATGTTCTTGATCATGACCGTGGTGATGTTCGTGATGCTGGTGATCATGGTGATGGTGATGATCGTGGTCATGGTCGTTATGTGCATGACCGTCATGGTGGTGATTATGGTCATGATCGTGATGTGTGTGGCCTTCTTGATGGTGGTCATGATGGTGGTCGTGATCATGATGGGCGTGTTGATGTCCCCCAATGAGCTGAAAGCGCGGTTTTCGTTGATCCATAGTTATTGTGCTTCCCCTTTACGTCAGAATCATAGCGATTTCAATACGAAGTCCTTTTTTCACTCTAGCAGAAATAAGCAACTATATTAAGGGCTTCGTTCCGCCATGCGGCATTTTTTTTCAATTAGCTCTCGTAAAGATCCTTATCGTTAATTAGCCTGAGGCTGAAGGGGCCGCATCCTTTTTGTTCGTTGTCTGATTCGGCATAAAGAAAATGAGGAAATTGGCAATAACGATCGTTGCGGCAACAAAGTAAAATGTCGAGAACAATCCGAAACGATCCGCAACCAGGCCGGCCGCGGTCGGGGCCAATGCGCTGAACATCGCTTGTACGCCGAACAACAATCCGATGCTTGTTCCGGCCATTTTCTTAGGTGTAGAGTCCATAAGCCACGCCTGCATGACAGGGCGAATCGCGTACAGGAAAAAACCGAGCACCGCAATAAACACGACGAAAAACTTGGAATTCGGCGCTGCGGCCATGACGACCAGGACCGCTGCCGTCATGAGCATACTGGCCATAATAATTCGCTTTCTACCCAAACGATCCGATAGCGTCCCGGATATCGGCGCAGCGATCAAGCCGGCAAGCTGCAGGACGAATAAGGCGACTCCAAGCATCGCTTCCGAAAACATCAGCTCATAGAACAAATAGAGCGGCAAAAATGTATTCAGCGCGTTCTGCGTCATCGAGCGAAAGCCGGAGCTGCTTGAAATAATAAGCAGATTCCGGTTTTTCAGCAGCGACTTCAGACCGCTAAAGTATTCTTTAAAGCTCATGCCTTCTTTAGCTTTGGTCGTATCTGCCGCTTTTCCGGTTCCGGTATCCGCTTCCTTCTTATCCTTCTTTACCACGTACAGATTTCGCAGAAAAAAGAGAATCGCTAAGGCAATAAAAACGCCGGGTACAACATTAAAAGCAACAACCTGCCTCCAATCAAGCACCGCGAGAATCGAGCCGATCGCAAGCGGCGCCAATGCATCGCCGACGTTCGCACCTACCGAATGGATAGACAGGACGAAGCCTTTGCGATCTGGAAACCGCTGCGCCAATGTAGGAATAGCCGTCGGATGCCATAGATTATTTCCAATACCGACCAGTGCGACACAAACGAGCAAGAACCAATAATTTTGCGTAAAACTCATCAAGAGATAGGGGAACCCTACCCAAAACAACGATGTCGCCAGCAGCAGCGATTTCCGGCCGACCATATCAACTAACATCCCGCTGGGGACATTGGAGATCGAGCTGGCGATATACTGGCAGGAAATGATGAATCCGATCTGCGTGTACGTCAGTCCCAGCTCTTTCCCGATAATCGGCAATAGCAAATAAAATGTGGCAGGATACCAATGGGTTAATCCATGCCCAATCGTGATCATCCATACTTCCTTTAACGATCGCTGCTCTCGAATCTCGGCCTCTTTCTCCATGGGCGTATCCCCTTATTCCAGAAGTTCCGATCCTTTAATACCACACCTGGATGACATCCGCCTGATCCACAGCCTTCAACAGGTTGCTGACGGGAAAGCCGTCCTTCTCCGCTGCGGACCAAAATGGATCACCTTCTCTCAAGCCAATCACAACATCAATCCCTCTGCTGCGCAATCTCCTCGCTTGATCTTGGCCGTCCTCATTGTACCCCAGAATAGCAACAACTCTTTGGTCCAAATAATTGTTCATCAGCGTCTGCGTCATCATATCACCGTCTCCTCTCCCGTTTATCTCTAAGATACGATCATACATCTTTGCATATAAGCCATTTGTTCTTTTATACGGAACGCTTCAGCTTGGCATATTCATAGTCCCATACTTTTCGGAGCAGATTGGGCTTCCAAAGATGACCTGCCATCGTCTCCCGCTCCTCTGCGGTGAGCGGGTTCACTGCTCCTAGCTGGGAAGCTAAGTATTGGCGCTCGGCATTGTCCTCCAAGTAACAAGCAAGCGCGAACGTTTCCATGATCCCTTCCGCCGCAATGACTGCGCCATGGGATCGCAGCAGCGCAATCCGGTGAGCGCCCAGCGTATTGGCCACCCGATTCCCCATCTCAGGCGTATTAACGGAGAGCGAAGTCGGAAAATATTGAATTTCCCCGAGTACGGCCGCCTGATTCATGACGATCTCAATCGGCACACCTGCAATTGTAAATAAAGTGGACCATTTGGGATGGGGGTGCGCGATAGCCCCGACATCGTGCCGCTTTTTATAAATTTCTGTGTGCAAATGGCATTCCATCGGCGGAGGGGCACTCCCTTCCATCAGCTTGCCCTCCAGATCGATCATAACAATATCACTCACCGTTAAAGCGCTTCTAATCGACGCCCCGGAATTGATCCAGATATAATCCGAGTCCGGGACGCGCATGCTAAAATGGCCGTTACAATCGAATATTCCTGCCTGCTCCAGCATTAAGATCGCATCTGCCAACTGCTGCTTTAACGATTCATCGCTCAATGGGATCACCAGCCCTCCTCCAAGTCAATGTCTGCTTACATCCGGAATAAAAGTGATTTCACCGTTACCGGGACCGTCATCGAAGGCTCGAGCTGCTGGCCGATATCGATAAAATCGAAATCCTGCAGCATAATGCCGTCGATCGACACAATCGGATTAGAAAGCTTCAGCTCCTCGTGCAGTATACTGCCGACCGTACGGGCCAGATCGCCATCGAGCACGATCAAGAGCGGACGGCCGCCGGCAATCGTACGCTGCAAGCCGTCCACGATGCCTTCAGCCAGCGCGCGTACTCTTCCGTATTCTGGAGTCCCCTTCCAATGAAAGGCGAGCGCAATATCGGCCTTGCCTTCCTGAATGCCGAATGATTTCAGGTGGAAGCGAATCGATTCCGCAAGTTCCTCCGGATTAATCTCGCCCTCCAACTCGAATTCGGGCTTTAATACCTGTACATTCTTCTTGGGGAGCAGCGAGTGGTCGGAAATATAATTCGTGTTGCCGCTGATCTGTACCGTATATTCGGAGGCACCGACAACCGTTGCGCGCATGCATTCTCCCGCCGGCAGCACTTCCCAGGGAAAACGGGAGTTGTCAAACAATTTATGAAAAGCCTGACCCAGATACAGTCCCAGATCGCCAAAATCCCTTTCTTCACGTTCATAGATAAACTCCGCAACTCCGCCCGAGAACATCACGCCGTCGATGCGCCCCAGATCCTGCAGCTCCGGTGTTAAGTAGAGATCCCGGCATCTGTCCGACAACGGCCGCTGAGCAATACAATCGACAACCGCCTGTGCCATCCAATCCCCCATCGCCTGCAGTTGGTCCGGCGTCACGCGATCGCCCAGCTGAAGCCTATATCCTGCCCGCTCGGCGATGCTCGCACCGCCCGGATCCAGACGGACGATGACACCCTCTTCATCCGTGACAACAAGCCGTCCGCCGATATAGATTGCTGCCGTTTGCGTCACCTTCCCCTTCTCCACAACTGCCAGCTTTGTCGTGCCGCCGCCCATATCGATGTTCAGAATCCGCTCATTCTTATCATAGGATCGCCTTGCCGCTCCCGAACCGAAGGCTGCAAGCTGGGCTTCCATATTATGTCCGGCCGTAGCGCAGACGAAATTGCCCACCTTCTCCGCAAGCGCATCTCCGATCGCTTGTGCATTCTCCCTGCGGATTGCTTCTCCGGTTAAAATGACCGCCCCCGTATGAACAGCCTCCGCGTTCATATCAGCCTGCTTGTATGCATCATCGACAATCCGGGCAATTTCCTCATGGTCGATGCGGCTGTTGTCTGAATAAGGCGTGAAGGATACCGGCGAGCGATAAAAAGAGCCTCTGCCGACGACAACATACCGGCTGGACAGATCCTCCCCTCTGCGGGCCAACTGCAGCTTGGAGAAGATGAGCTGGGTTCCGGCGGAGCCGATATCAATCCCTACGGTGTTTAATTCAATGTGGTCGGAGATCCATAACATGTTATTATCCAGATCATGGTCGTGATCTTCATCATCATGCACATGCCCATACGGGCCATCGTGATAAAAGAGGCGCAATCGCTTCAGCTCCTTTACTTTAAAGAACGCCGAACAGCCGCTGGCCGCGGTGTTTCGGCGTTCTGGATATTGGGATAATTACGGCTTCGGCGGCAGATCCGCCAGCTCTGAATCGTAAGCTTTTTCCATTTCAGGCTCCAGTCCGATCTTGGCCAATTCATCCCTGAACATATCCCGGATACTTTGATGCTCATCGGCATAATCGATCTGGTCGCCGCCAACGCGCTGGCTGATCCACGCTTTCGGCACGCCCTGCTCATTACGGATCGATGTTCCCTCATACTTAAGCGCCAAATAGCGAGCCGGTGCATTGCCGGTATTGAAGTGCTGGTGATACCACAGATTCGGCGGCACAATCATGCTGCCCTCCCGCCAGTCGTACCGATGCATATTGTCAGGATCCAGTCCCATCAAGCTGTACCCTTCCCCGCTTAGAATAATAACGTGCGCACCAGGGCCATGACGATGGCATTTCTTGTACGTCGCAACCGGAAACTGTGAAATATGGCTGTTCATCGAGCCCTTTGCCATATTGAAACGAATATGACCGCCCCCTGCTCCGCGTTCTTTGGCGTGGATCAGCGGAATGTTGATCGCATCGGCCACAAAGTTCGTTTCCAGCAGCAGCCCCTTCTGTACGCCTTCATTACTGAAATAATCCGGATCCCCATTAAAGCGGTTCTTAAAGTCGTAAGCCGTGTTAAAAATAAAATTATCGTCGTCGTACAAATTGATCACGATCGGTGAATTCGTCACTGCAAGAAATCTGGCAGCCTCTTGGCCCGATCCATTAAAATGCTGATGCCAAGTGTTCAGCGGAATCGCAAACAACGAACCTGCCTGCCATTCAAACGTAATGCGCTTACCTTCATCATTCCATACGGTCGTAGAGCCTCTTCCATCGAGCACATAGATCATTTCTTCATAGAGCTGGCGCTGCGGCGCCAGCTTCCCTCCCAAGGGAATCTCGCATACATAACAATCGTTGGAGTGGCGTGAAGCCTCGTGGTTAATATAGACGCCTGCTCCGCCTCTGCGTGCCCATGGCTTCAACTCCACTGTGTGCAGGTTTGGAATGTAGTGGCCGCTGATGATCTCCAATCCTTCATTTTTCACCCATTTAGAATAAGCGGACTCTTTCTCCGTTGCGAACTTTTTGGCTAAATCCTCGGATACCCTTGCATCTAATGCCATATGATCTGCCCCCTTCTTATTTCTTCTCCATGATAATTTCTTGCCAGAGCGCTTCCCACTTGTCGAATTCATCCAGGATGATACCTGCGTCCACAAAGCGGATGTCCATATCATTCAACGATGAATCCACCTTGTTGCTCGTCGGCACGAAGTCGATTTCCGCGAGGAACGCCTGTGCCTCATTGATCATGAAATCATAGAACAATACTGCAGCTGCCGGATTTTTCGGATTTTTCGCTACCCCTACCCCGTTAGCACGGGCAATGGCCGGCTCAATCGCATACCAATCGAGCGGCGCGCCGTCGTTCTTCAACTGCTCGGCTTTGTAGTTGTAGACTGTTAATGCGTAAGGCACCTCTCCTGAAGCGACCAATTCGGTTAACAAGGTGTGGCCTTTGCGCAGGGATATTCCGTTTGTCGCCACCAGATCACGGAAGAACTTCGTTCCCTCTTCTTCGCCGAGCTCTTTAATGACGCCTGCGAACCAGTCGATGTCCTCAGCTTCCACCGCGATAAGGCCTTTGAATTTGGGATCGAGCAGTCCTTCCCAGGTGGTAGGGATGTCTTCTTTCTTCAGCTTGCTCGTGTTGTAAGCCTGCACGAAAATATTAAGCCGTGTCGCTGTCCATCCGCCATGCGGCGTAATGGCTTCCGGGATTAAGTCCGATAAATAGGGTGACTTCACCGGTATGAGCAGCTGCTCCCGGTGCAGCGCCTCGAGCTCTGGACCATTTGTCTCTACAACATCGTAGTCAAAGCGGCCTGCTTGCGCTTCTGTGACGATGCGCTGAAGTACGTTTTCCGAGCCTGCACGCCAGATTTGCACTTTGATGCCATACATCTCTTCAAACTTTGCAGCTACCTTTTCCATATCCTCTAATGCCATCGAAGTATAAAGGCTGAGGTTGCCTTCCTTTTTTGCCGCTTCGATTAATTTCTCTTTGCGGTCGTCTCCCTCGTAAGCGACAAGGCCATCGATATCGGTCGGGAAGGCTGGCCCTGCCGCCGCCCCATTGGCCGTGTCCGTTTTTGTCTCTGTGCCGGACGAGGCTGATGATGCCGGTTCTGCATTGCCTCCATTGCCACAAGCCGCTAATATGGACATCATCAGAATAATAGCCATCAACATGGAAACTACCGACGTGCGTTTTGCTGTCCTTCGCATGTTTTTAAACCCCTTTCGTCATGGTTAAAGTCATTTAAGAAACGGCCTTGGATACAACAATCTTTTCTGCCGGAGGCGATTTTGCATCCAGCAGGGCGATGCATTTCTCCGGATCCATGCCCAGATACACCTGGGTGCCTGCCGGATAACGCAGCGATGGATGCGTACGCGCTTGCAGCAAGCTCTCGCCCACCTTCAGCTGCAGGTCTACATATTCACCCAGGAAGATGCGCGTATCAATCTGTCCTTCCGCCACATTCCCGTCGGTTGGACGCTCGTGTGACACGTGGATATTTTCCGGACGGATCGATATGACGACTTTGCTGCCCGGAACAGGCTCTTGCGCCGAGTAGGCTTTGATCAAGCCGATCTTCGTCTTGGCCAGAATATACCCTTCACCAACAACCGATTCCACAACACCTTCTACGAAATTGGTCGAACCGATGAAATCCGCAACGAACTGGCTGCCCGGTTTTTCATAAATCTCACGCGGTGTGCCGATCTGGATGATGCGGCCCGCATTCATGACCGCGATCTGATTAGATAGCGCCAGCGCCTCGCTCTGGTCATGCGTTACGTAGATGGATGTAATACCGAGATCGCGCTGCAACCGCTTCAACTCAAAGCGCATCCGCTCGCGCAGCTTGGCATCGAGATTGCTTAACGGTTCGTCAAGAAGCAGCAGCTTCGGCTCCATAACAAGCGCCCGGGCAAGCGCAAGGCGCTGCTGCTGCCCGCCGCTCAGCTTGGTCGCTTCTCTGGATTCCAAGCCGTCAAGCGCGACGACGTGAAGCGCGCGGAGCACCTTTTCTTCAATTTGCTTTTTGGATAATTTTTTCTTGCCTACTTCCAGCGGGAACGCGGTGTTTTTGAACACATCCATATGCGGCCAGATCGCGTAGGACTGAAATACCATACCGATGTCCCTGCGATTGGGCTGGACGAAAACTTTCTTCTCCGACGAATACATCAGTTTGCCGTCTACTGTAATCTCACCGCTTGTCGGACGCTCCAATCCAGCGATCGAACGAAGCGTCGTCGTCTTGCCGCAGCCGCTCGGGCCAAGCATCGTAAACAACTTGCCTTCCGGAACCTCGAGCGTAATGTCTTGGGCCGCTTTGACCGTCTCGCCTTGATCGTTCGGAAATTCCTTGTACAGCGCTCGTACATTTAACATCCGTAACACCCCCGTAGAATTAAGATTCTTTGACGCCGATTCGTTTCGTGAACAGCTGCATGCCGATAACCAGAATGAACAGTGCAATTATGAACATCACGCCGAGTGCGCTTAGCTTCGTATATTGACCGTTCTCCCACAGCTCCCAGATGACGATGGAAATGACCTCAGACCCTGGACTATAGAGCAGAATGGAACTGGACAGTTCGCGGATGGACACGATGACAACATAGATCCAACCTGCTACGAAGCCGGATTTCATCAAAGGCAGAATGATCCGGCGGAAGGTTGTTCCCCACGTGGCGCCGCTCATCGCCGCCGATTCCTCCAGCTCTTTGTGAATCTGCATCATCGAGGTCGTATTGTACCGCAGGCCATATGGCATGAACCGCGTCAAATACGCAATGAACAAAATCCAGAGCGTACCGTACACGCCAATGTCGAACTGCAAGTACAGAATCATGATCGATACCCCGAGCACGATACCAGGGAATACCATCGGCAGGGATGCGATATTGTCCAGCATCCAGCGGCCGCGAATACGCGTTTTAACGACAATCCAGCAGATGACTGCAGTCAGCAGCATGATCGTGGTTGCGCTTCCAATCGATAAAAGCACGCTGTTGGAAACCGAACGCAAGAAGGATGGGTACTGCAGAACATAACTGTAATTCTCAAAGGAGATGGTCTTGAACGCCTGTACCGATGGAACGCTGTAGAAACGCTGCAAAGACGACCATACGAGCACTAAGAATGGAATTATAACGATCAACAGGAAGTATACAATGAAGATGCCTGCGGTCAGATAACGCCATTTGCCCAGATCCATCGCACGCGGGCGGTATCCTTTGCCCGTCATCGTAGAGTATTTGCTGCCTGAGCTGGAGATCTTGGATTGGAAAAACACGCCGATACTCGTGATGATAAGCAAGGTCACCGCGTAGGATCCTGCCAGGCCAATATCGCTGGGATATCGCTTGATCGCATTGTAGATCGCCGAAGTGAACACTTGAATCCCGGCCGGCATGCCGAGCAGCGCCGGTACCTCGAAGGATTCGATCGACCGCACGAACATGATAAGAACGGCGGCGAACAGCGCCGGCCAGGCCAGCTTCATCGTAATTTTAAATACGATATGCCGAATGCTTGCTCCGCTCATCATCGCCGATTCTTCAAGCGACGGATCCATGGAACGGAACGCGGCGGTCATGAGCAGAAATGCCATAGGCGAGTAGTGGAGCCCCTCCACCCAGATCATGCCGCCCAGTGAGTAGATATTAAAAAATACATAATCTGTGTTGAACAGCCTCTGCAATGCCAGGTTGAAGATGCCGATCTCAGGGCTTGCCAGGAAAATCCACGCAACGGTAAACAGGATGCTGGGAATGATGAGCGGAATAATCGCGAGTGCGTAAAACAAAGATTTGAAAGGCGTATTCGTCCGTTCATTCATCCATGCAAGAAGCGTTCCGAGTACGAGTGAAAATGCGCTTGTGCCTGCTGCAAAGATGAAGGAGTTATAGAACAAGACTAATGTTTGCGGATCGGTGTAAGCCCTTACATAGTTGTTTGCAGTAAATTCCGCGGCTTGCGTCATTGTCTGCGGCGTCGAAAAACTTTGCCAGATCAGAAAGGCGAGCGGCACGATGCCCAGATACGATACAATGAAAATCGTCACGCCGATAATAAACCATTTGAAATCAATCAGCGGTTTTGGCTCTAACGTCGTGGTAGGCCCAAACCAGGTGGTTTTCAGCATCTCTTCCTCCCCCTTATCGTGAGTCTTTAAGAGCGAACCTCTGCAGATAACCGTTACTCCGCCCCTGTTCTCACTATAAAACAATCGGAAACTTCGTTGCATAGCCGTTCTTTTAACTCGCTATTAAAAAATCCGTTAATCAGGGACATGGCCTAAAATAGAAGATTTAGAAAATCCGACACTTGCTTGAGTTGCACATTTTTTCGCAGCGCGATCACATTTACTTCACGCATGAGCGGCACAGGCAGCTCTAAGGGCAGCACAGCCAGCCGGCCAAAGGCCACCTCCTGCTCCGCTGCGCTCCATGGCATAAACCCGATACCGTTTCCCTCCATAATCATCCGTTTCATCGTGTAGGAATCGCTTAGCTCCATCATCAAGTCCGTTCGCATCTTAATGTCTCGAAACAGGTTTTTTATCATATAAGACATGTTGGACTCCAATTTGTACGTAAACAGGAGCTCCTCCCTCAGATCGAACAGCGTGATCATTTCCCGCTGGCACAAATGGTGGCTGGGATGGGCCATAAGATAAAAAGGATCCTTGAACAAAGCATACGTAACCACGTCAGGGTGCTTGAAAAGTCCGTTAATGAACCCGATATGGCACACCTCATCCAATACCATCTCCGTCACTTCCCAGGAACGTGCCGTGGACAGGCACATCTCCCAGTCCGGATGTTCGCGGTATACCTTGCCGAGCAGCTTCGGCACAACATAGGCACACAAATTGGGCGTTCCGGCACAGGATAACCGAATGGTCTCCGCGGAACGCCGTCCTGTACACTGCTCGACCCCTTCCTTCAGCACGCGCAGCGAACGTTCAATATGTTCATAAAATGTCTGGCCGGCCGGGGTCAGCTTCAACGTATTGCCCATCCGTAATATAAGCGGCAGTCCCAGCTCATCCTCGAGCGCCTTCATCCGGATCGTCACCGTCGGCTGAGAGACGCCCATGTCCTCCGCTGTCCGGCTAAAATTGCCTTGCTGCACTAAATTGACGAAGGTTTCCAATTGCAGCATATCCATAGTTCTACCCCTTAAGGAAGCAGATTGTCGGCATAATGAGCCGCAAATTCAAAAAAAGTATGCGCGGTAACAGAAAGCTGCTGGTTGTTTCGGTATGCAAACGAAATTTCTGAACGCGCGCTGAGGCCAGGACTGATCGGCACCTGGGCGAACGTTCCATCTGCGATTTCTTCCATCACAGAAACGCGCGGGAGAAAAGCAACCGCCCGAAATTCCTTCATCAATTGTTTCAACGTTTCCATATGCACGAGTTCCATGATAACCTTCGGTCTGATTCCCTCTAGTTGATACCAACGCAGAACAGCATCCCACTCCGGGTGGCCCTTGCCATAGGCCAACAAAGGGACGTGCCTGAGATCGGTGGCAGTGACAGGCTTGCCTTGGAGAAGTGAACGATCCGGGGCAACAAACATCCATTCGTCTTCATACCATGGATGAAAGCTTAACCCCTTCTCCGCCGTGTTGGCATAGATGATCCCTAGCTCCGCCTGTCCATTGTTCACTTTTTCGATGACCTGATAATTGGGGCAAGCTACAACTCTTAGCCCGATTTGAGGATATTTGAGGCGAAATTCGCGGATGAATCTGGGTAATACATAGCTGGCCACGATCGGCGTAACCGCAACGCTCAGTTCACCGGTCCGCCCTTCCTTGGACAGCTTCACCTTCTGATTGCCTTCCTGCAGAATGGAGATAAAGCGGTCGACATAGGACAAGAAACGCTTCCCGTCCTTGCTTAGCTCGAACCTTCGGCCCGCGCGATGAAACAGCTCGACGTTCAGCTCTTCTTCAAGTGACTTTATTCGCCCTGTCACCGTGGATACGGACAAATACAAATCATCCGCAGCCTTGGAGATGCTTTGCAGGGCCGCTACTCTTTGGAAGGTTTGAAGCAGATCAATGTCCACCGCGAGTCACCTCCATCCTGAAAGCCTACATGAAATAATATACATCCAACCCAACGACAAACGATAAATAGACGATTAGCGCCGTTATAAGAGAGTACAATATCGAAAGTCGCCAGCTTTGCTTAGAAATCCATTTCAAATAAATAAACAGCGAAACGACAATTGCATATATCATGCCAATGTAATAGGTCAGTGCAACAAACAGCACCATCCATACAATAAACAAAAATCTGCTCCTTCTTTCTTCTTTCGTCTCCGTCTCCTCTTCCACAACGCCTTCGCCGCCAATTGTCGAGCTGCCATCTGAGCTTTTACTGAGAAAAGACAGTCGTGAGGCAATCGCAGGAAACAAGTCAATTAACAATTGAACCCCGGAGAAAACAAGAAGAATGGTGCCGACGATCCGCGGAACCAGCACGACGTCGCTTCGCATGCCGATTGTGTTCCACATCAGTACAGCGGTGAAGACAAACAACAGCGCGGTAAACAGGCTTTTTTCGTTCAACCGGATCATGCGCTAATCCCCTTTCCGCGGGACTTCTTCATTTGGCTGCGAACATACGGCCATACAATGGACAGCAGCGTCATCCCGAGCAGAACAAGCGCGATCGGCCGGGTAAAGAATCCGCTGTAGCCAAACGTAGCCATGCTTTGATAATAGGAAGACTCGATGAGACCGCCGAGAACCATCGCAATAATCATTGCGATCCGGGAGTAACCGTATTTTTTGAAGTAAAACCCGATTAATCCAAAGACCAGAGCCACAATCACGTCCGCGATATTCCCCGAAGTCGCATAACAGCCGACAAGCGCAATCGCAATGATGCCCGGAGCCATCAGCGTCCCTTTGATATTCGTGATAAACACCATCCGTGTCCCGATGACAAACGAGAGCACACCGGCGAATATCTTGCCCATGATAGCAGCTGCAATTAATAAGTACGTAAGCTCAATGTCCGTTGTCAGCATCTCTGGACCAGGCGCCAGTCCATGCATCAGCAGTCCGCCGATCAGGACGGCCATGGCCGAGCTGCCGGGTATGCCAAAAGCAAGGGTTGGCAGCAAAGAACCGCCTTCTTTCGCATCATTGGCCGATTCAACCGCAATAACGCCCTCAATGGCTCCCTTGCCAAACTTTTCCGGATTTTTTGAGGTTTGTACAGCCATTCCGTAGGACAAAAAGCTGGCTACGGAACCGCCAACGCCCGGAATGATGCCGATGAAGATACCGATAAAACAGGAGCGCAAAAACAACCAGAAATTTTTGAATACGGCTGCAATGCCCTCGATGGCTCCCTTTTTCCCGACTTTAATGTCGCTCCCATACGCCTCTTGCTGAGTAAATAAGCTAAAGGCTTCCGTGATGGCGAAGAGTCCGATAATCACAGGCACCAAACTGAGCCCGTCCCATAAGTAATCCGAACCGAACGTAAACCGGTCTAATCCCAGAAGCGGATCCGTACCGACATAAGCGAGCATTAATCCAAACATCCCGGAAATCAATCCCCGGAACGTGTTCCCCTGCGTAACGACAGCGATAACGGTTAAACCGAACAACCCGAGCATAAAAAATTCCGGATACGAGAACGCCAGCACCAACGTTCTGGCTACTGGGATCAATAGATCAAGCAGAAACAGTCCGATGAACCCGCCGAGAACCGAGGCGAAGATCGAAGCGGATATCGCCATCTTGGCCTTGCCTTGCTTGGCCAGCGGATAACCGTCAAACGTGGTGGCTGCATTGGCGGCATCTCCCGGGGTATTCACCAATATGGATGTGATTGATCCGCCATAGTTAACAGCGCTGTAAGCCGACATCAGCAGCACAATCGCGGCCTCCGGACTCATGCTGAACGTGATGGGGATGAGGAGCGCCAGTGTGACGCTCCCTCCCAATCCCGGTAAAATCCCGATAATTAGCCCGAACAAGACGGCTCCGATCATAATTACTACATAATCCCATTGTAAAAGGGTGTCTATTTGACCTAAGAAGCCCATAATATGTCCTCCCCGCTCGCGAGCGGTATGTTAGATTATTCTTTCGCGAGAAGCTCAGTAACAACGTCCTTGTAGTTCTGATAGCCCTGTAATGCCGTTTCGACCATTTCCGTTGTATCGGCACTATTTAAATAGCTTGTCGTGAACTCCATCTTCTCCAGCACCTCATGGAATTCCGGGTCATCGATTGCTTTTTTAATCGCTTCTTCCAGAATTGCGCGGATGTCATCGGGCAGCTCCGGCGGAGCGCCGATCAGGCGATGCGTATTGAAGGCTTCGTTCATTTCCTCAGGCAAGCCGGCCTCAGACGGAATCGGTACATCCGGATAATCGGGATGCCGCTCAGAATTGTAGTACATCAGCATCCGCATGTCTCCGCTGTCAATATACTGCTTCTGGCTGTCAATGGAGCCCCATGTAATATCCGCATCGCCACGAATAACTGCTAACAGCGATTCACTGGTTCCGTCATGATTCAGAGGCGTCCATTTTACGCCCATTTCCGCAAAAGTGGCCGCACCGGTCAACGTAGCGTTAGCCGCCAAGCCTTTGGTGGACATAATCACATGATCTTTGGAGGCCAAATCCTCCATCGTTTGATAAGGAGACTTCGAGCTCACTGTGGCGATCGCAGGATCCAAAGACAGACGGGCCAGCCAAGTGACCGTGGACAAATCGAATTGGACCTCGCGTGCCAATTGGGTGCCGGCTAATCCCCCAAGATTGTATATGCCTATCGTATAACCGTCCGGTTTCGCTTTCTGCACATAGTTAGCCGCAATTGCGCTGCCGGCGCCCTCCATGTGACGTACGATAACGTTCACTTGGTTCGGCAGATGCTTCTTTATAAAGGGAGCAATCGCCTGGGCCCAGTCGCTGTAGCCGCCTCCGGGCGCGTAGCCTACTACGAACTCGATATTTTTGGTTGGAAAGTTTGAGGAAGCGCTTGCATCTTTGCTTGCGGGGGATGCACCGCATCCCGCCATAACAAACACCAGAAGCAATGAAGAAGCTAAAAGAAACAGCTGCAGCTTTGTCTTTCTCACACAAACCCCTTCTTTACCGTTAAATTTTAGTTTACGCGTTCTGGCCTTGTTTTGCTTTGTTGATATATTCCGATATCTTATCCGCATCCAGCTTGACGCTCGGATCATATTCCGGCGCGTTCTCAAGCTGCTCCAAATCGTTAAGTCCGCAATATTTATAAATCCGGTTGATCGCAGAGATCAGGCGGGCCGGTTTGTCCGGATCCGCATTGAAGTGCTGGTGAATCGTATTCGGCGGGATGTAGATCACGTCGCCGGCCTTCCACTCGTAGCGCTTCACCTCATCCTGCGGCTTCCAATGATACGTGTCCGTAATTTCCACATCACAATCCTGATGAAGATCGTAACCGCTGCCCTCAAGCACGTACAGGCACTCCTCAGCCAAATGGCGGTGCTTGCCCGATTTGCTGCCTGGCGGAATAATCTGCATGTAAGCATCGACCGTCTCCATACGGGTATTCATCTGTTCGTTAAGAAGATGCTTCAGCAGGCCCTGCGGCGCCATCTCCCACGGCATTTCCTGCGGCCTTACGATCTTCTTGCGCGCTGCATCCCTTACCGGACGCTCTGCCGCATCGTCGAGCAAAAATTGATAATAGTCTCCCTCTTCATTGCCCTGCAGCCATACCTTTGATTCATCCCATGCCATGTGCAGTTCCTCCCCTTCGAATCGATTATTTATTACTTCTCGCCTTCCTCGCGCGCTTTGAATCCTACGCCTTCTGCAGTCGGCTCGATCGGCCGAGGCTCCACCTGCTTCTGGAACAGCATGTTCATGAACATATACATTGGCTTTGTCTTGATGACAAGCGCCCGCGCCGGTTTGTGCGCGTCTGCGTTAAAATGCTGGTGCACGCAGTTATTATGAACGACGGCGATATCTCCCGCTTCCCAGTCATAGCGGATTCCATCATGAATCTCATAACCTTTGCCATCCAGGATATAGAAGGCCGCTTCATTGACATGCCCGTGCTTTTGCGACTTGCCGCCGGGACCGTATTCCTCCAGATGAATGTGGAAGGTCTGCGTCACGCCATCCTCCGGCTCGATATAATGCTTGCTGAACGCTTGGGGCCCGTCGTTAAACTTGATCTCCTCGCCCTTAAACACGCGCGGAATCGCGCGCAAGCGATCCAATTCTTCCTTAAGGCTGTATTGCCCTTGAATCCCTCTGACGAATATACGGTCCTTCTTACTGTGGTAATGTGATTCATGACCCATAGCTCTAGCCTCCATTTTAAAATTTAGCTGCAAAGTCTTCCTTCATCGCTTCGCTCCAGTGCAATTCCTTGGAAATAAGGCGGTCGCAGCCTCGTACATTCCGGTACGTTAAAGGATCGACGCCTCTTGGGCGTCCGCCCTTCTCCACGGTCCTCGTCGCTTCAAGGAGCATCTGACGTGCGGCGATAATCGCGGTATCTGCGGTGCCGAGCTTTTCTTTGGACCGGTCGCAGTAAGGCTTTTCCATCGTCTCTTGCAGCGCATAGTCCTGTGTGTTAATCCCCTGGATGCCGGTGAAGGTTTTGGTGCGCTGAACCTCCCGGTCAATGAGGAAATCATTCGAAGGATTGCGTTTTAACCGGTAGCCCGGAAGCACATCCTCCGGCCCCCGGCCGAACTCCGTTTCATGCTTCAATACGAATTCTTCCGTAAACGGAATACTTGGCTCTGAGGAGTAGATAAAGTTCCACACCCAAGTCGTTGCGTCATCGATCGGAACCCAGAGGTGACCTGCAATCGACGGGAATTCCTCCATCTTCCCATCCTTCCAACGAATGATCGCTCCGCGCATCTGCTGGGCCGGCATAATGTACTGGTAGCCGCGAACATAGTTGCCGTCTTCCTTCAGATCACGGATGCCGACGTAGGAGAAACCATAGTCGGTCTTCACAACTTCAAGCTTCGGTGAAGGCGCCCGCGTACGCAGCGCATTCTTGTCGGCAATGTTGTTGTTGTGCGCAAAGGAGGAGTGGGAGGTATCGATCCCGCCTTCCAAGCCCTGCAGCCAGTTACAGCTCTCATACGTTTTGGATACGTGCCTGTGCGTCTTCGGCGCCCGGATCCACTCATAGTCCGGAACCGGCGGCAGCTCATCGGCAGGTCCCATATAGGTCCAGATGATGCCTGCTTGCTCCCAACATGGATACGAAGTAATTTTTACCTTGTGTTTGAAATTGCTCTCCGCCGGCTCGTTAGGCATATCGACGCATTGGCCGGTCGTATCGAATTTCCATCCATGGTACACACAGCGTAATCCGCATTCCTCATTGCGGGCCCAGAACAGCGGAGCCCTGCGGTGCGGGCAATATGCGTCCACCAGTCCAAGCTTGCCTTCCGAATCCCGGAATGCAATCAGGTCTTCGCCAAGCAGGCGTACGCGAACCGGAGGACAATCTGGCTTTGGAAGCTCCTCCGACAGCAACGCTGGAATCCAGTAACGGCGGAACACTTCACCCATCGGTGTTCCGGGACCGACCCGACATAACCGCTCATTGTCTTCATGTTTTAACATGTCTCGTCCCTCTCCTTTGCAGCGCTTTCATTTTGGGTTGTACAGCTTAGGTGTGACTTTTTCTAAGTGTAAGATGAAGCGCTCCGGAGCCATAGCACCACGTTCTTGCATACGGAACGTGAATGAAAAATTGTATAAAAAAAAAACGGTTTCCTCAAGTGGAAACCGCTCCATACGTGACGTTTTTATTCAAAATCCATGCGCTCGGTAATCAATCTGCTGTACGTTCGCATGTCTTTGATATACGACTGTACTTGCGCCGGAAGAAATTGCGCGGGTGTTCCAGTCAGGCTAACGGCCGCAATCACCTCGTTATCGTCATTGAATACGGGAACGGCCGCAGAACAGATCCCCGGTTTCAATTCTTCGTAACAGACGGCGTATCCTTTCTGCTTCACCTGCATCAACTGTTCTTTTAAGACGTCTACTTTGGTGACGGTTTTACCTGTATGCGCTTCCAATCCAAGACTGCATACGCGCTCCATCTCTTCCTCGCACTGATGGGCGAGCAGGATTTTACCCGATGCCGTGCAATGGGGAGGCACTCTCTTGCCGATCTTGGAAATCGTGCCCTGATGATCCTCGGGGATGCGCTTGATTATATACACTACACCGCCATTGTCGTACACGCCCAGATGAACCGTTCGCCGGATGGAGCGCATCAGCTTATCGAGCAGCGGCAAGGCCACCGTTCGAAGCTCCATCTCATGATACACCGTAAAGCCCAATTCAAAAGCAGCGATTCCCAGATGATACTTCTGGTTTCTTGGATTTTGTTCGACCAGATTGTTCTCGGTCAATGTTTTGATTAACCGGAACACCGTGCTCTTCGCCAAGCCTAATCGTCCGCTCAGCTCACTGATGCCCAGCTCTGGCTGCTCAAGGGTGAATTCTTTCAGGATGCGCATCGCATTGTGGACGGATGAGAGAGTTTCAATTTGTTTAGCCAACAGGAAAACCTCCTGATTATGATCAAACGAATTCCGTATAGAAGAACAGATCTCTTAACGTAAGAAAGGGAATCGGATACGGTAAGAGTAACATGAGCGGTGAAAAAATTCAAACGTTTTGTTAACGCTTTTATTTCCTGTTTTATTAACTGATAAGGAGGCTTTTTTCTCATGTATGATGCGCATACTCATTTTATTCCTCCGGACGTTTTGAACTGGCTTGTCGAAAATAAGCAGAGCGTTTCAGCTGTCTTCGACAAGCGCGATGCGAACAAAGCGGACTTCCTAAGCATCAACGGCAAATGGGCGTTCGAGTTAAAACCGTCGTTCGTCTCGGAGGAGTTGTTTCTCCGGGAGCAAGCCAAAGCGGGCGTCCAGCATACGCTCATCTCCCCAATCCCGCAGCTATTTCTGTATGAGTTCCAAAGCGAGATCACCCGGGAGCTAGTGCAGGTGTACAATCAAGCACTCGCAGCAATTGCAAGCGATAAGCCGGGGCGTCTTGCAGCGCTCGGAACGGTAAGCTTGAACGCTCCGGAGCAGGCGGCCGCCGACTTGGAGACAGGCATGGACCTCGGGCTGAAGGGTGCCATCATCGGACCGGGGCATAACGGGAAGCTACTATCCGATGCCGGCTTTACCCCGTTGTGGGAAGCGGCGAACCGCCTGAAGGCCGTGATCTTTATTCACCCTCTGCTCAATACGGATCCGAGAATTCAGACGCGAATGATGCCGAATCTTGTCGGCGTTCCATGGGAGACAACTGTTGCGGCAGCGGACTTGCTGCTGAGCGGCCTGCTGGATACGTACCCCAATGTCAAAATTTTGCTCGGACATGGCGGCGGTTTCCTGCCTTATCAGATCGGGCGGCTGGATAAGGGTTATGATATGTGGAATCAGGTTTCCTCGAATTTGCAGGCAAAGCCATCGGAGTATTTGAAGCGGTTCTGGTTCGATTCCGTGCTTTGGAACGCGCATGCGCTGGAGTATCTCGTCCAAGTTGTCGGCGAAGATCACATTGTACCCGGTTCGGACTATCCATTCGATCTAAACGAGCTGCCAACGAGGATTCTTAGCGGGGATGGATACCGTTCTTTGCTGGAATTGGATAGATGACATTACAAGATCTTAGTCACCGAATGAGCGTGGCAGGGCATGTTGGATTAACGAAGTCTGGATGATCCACCCTTGTTTCTAAAAATGAATGCCCCGTCAACACAAGCATGGGTTGACGGGGCATTCGCTTTTTTTCATCTCACCGGCCCTGAATATCGGAAACGGGCGTTCCGCCAATTCCCCAATGGGTCTTCGGCACTTCACTTACGAGTACCCTGACGTTCTGCTTTGGAACCTCCAACGTTTCAACAACGGTATCCGTAACATTTTCGATCAATTTCTTTATTTTTTCGACCGGCCTGCCTTCCAACACTTCAATATGAACTATGGGCATGCTCGCCCTCCTCCCGCTCCTTACTCGCTTACTGTAAACCCGATTTCACCGAGGCCGTCCCACTTCGCCGTCACATAATCACCCGTAGACAGCATCACCGCCCCGGTAATTCCACCAGTAAGTATAATATCGCCTTTTTTAATTTTCAATCCTTTGCGAGCCAGCATGTTCGCCAGCATCGCAACGGAATGCGCCGGATGTCCGACAACGGCCGCACCGGCTCCCAGATCCTTTAACTGCCCGTTGATCGATAAAGTGACCCCGACCAAATCCAGCTCCAGCTCCCCTGGTCTGCGCATCGCGCTTCCGAATATGACGCGGGAAGAGCTCGCATTGTCCGCGATAACATCAGGAAGCGTGAATTGGAAGTTCTCGTAACGGCTGTCGATAATCTCAAGCGCAGGAATGACATAATCCGTTGCAGCCAGCGCTTGCGCGCCCGTCACGCCCGGTCCCTCCAGATCCTTGCCCATGATGAAAGCAATCTCCGCTTCTACCTTCGGATGAATGAGGTCGCTCATCGAAATGCGGCCGCTGTCTTCCACCATGTAATCGAAAATGTAACCGTAGATCGGCTCCTCTACATTCATCTGCTTCATCTTGGCGCGGCTCGTCAAGCCCATCTTCGGTCCGACGATGCGGTAACCCTGCTCCAGCTTCATACCGACCAATTGCTCCTGAATCACATAGGCGTCTTCGACGGTCAGCTCCGGATGCTCGGCCGTAATCCGAGTGACTTCGCGCTTTTCCGTCTCGGCGGATACCAGATATTCGGCAAGGGCTTTATTATTCATCGTCATACGGCTGCACCCGCCTTTTGTCCCGCAATCTCCGCAGCTACGTCGATAATCATATCCTCTTGGCCGCCGACGACCTTCCGCTTACCGAGCTCAACCAGGATGTCGCGTGAATCGATTCCAAACTTCTTGGCGGCGCGCTGCGCATGCAGCAGGAAGCTGGAATATACGCCTGCATAGCCAAGCACCAGGCTGTCTTTTGTAATCTCCTGCGGCGAATTCAGAATCGGTGCGACGATATGCTCCGCCAAGTCCATCATTTTGTAAATATCGACGCCGGTTTGGATGCCCAGGCGGTCGCATACGGCAACCAGAACCTCAGTCTGCGTGTTGCCCGCTCCGGCGCCGAGACAGCGCACGCTGCCGTCGATCCGTTTCGCTCCCTCTTCAATGGCTGCAAGCGTATTGGCCATCGCCAGGGAAAGGTTATTATGTCCGTGGAATCCGATATCGATAGACAGATGATCCCGGAGCGCCCGGATCCGCTCTCTTACCTCATGGGGCAGCAGCGCACCGGCAGAGTCTACAACGTACACAACGTCGGCTCCGTAGCTCTCCATCAATTTCGCTTGTTCAACCAGCTTTTCTGTAGGCGCCATGTGCGACATCATCAAGAAACCGACGGTTTCCATCCCCAGATTTTTCGCCATCTCGATGTGCTGCTTGGAAATGTCCGCTTCTGTAATGTGCGTAGCGATCCGCGCCATCTTTGCGCCGATTCGGTGCGCCTCCTTCAGCTCGTTCACCGTCCCGATACCGGGAAGGAGCAGAACAGCTACCTTCGAATGCTTGCACACCGAGACGGCCGCTTCGATCAGCTTCATCTCGTCGGTCCGGGACAGACCGTATTGTAAGGACGAACCCGACAGCCCATCGCCATGGGCCACCTCCATATAAGGAACGTTTGCTTCATCGAGCGCCCGGGCGACGTTCGTCACCTGCTCCACGGTATACTGATGCGCGATCGCGTGGCTTCCGTCCCGCAGCGCCACTTCAGTAATTAATATATCGCGTTGGCCGGTCATGGAATGATCACTCTCCTCTTTCGATTAGACAACCGCACTTTGGATTCTTTTTTTGGCGTATTCCTCAGCAACCTTAACCGCAGCGGCAGTCATGATATCGAGATTTCCGGAATAGGTCGGCAAATAATCGCCCGCGCCCTCCACTTCAATAAACACCGTCACTTTATTGCCTTCGATGATCGGCTCCATCCGCAGGCGGTAGCCCGGAACATAGCTTTGTACCGTCTCAGCCATTTCCGTAACGGATCGTATAACTTCCGCTTCGTTCATCGTTCCGTCCTCCACCAGGCAATACACCGTGTCGCGCATCATGATCGGCGGTTCTGCAGGATTCATAATGATGATTGCTTTACCTTTCTTCGCACCGCCGATTTCCTCAATGCCGCGGGAGGTCGTCTGCGTAAACTCGTCAATATTCGCGCGCGTGCCCGGTCCGGCGCTGCGGCTTGAGATGGTCGCGACAATCTCTGCATATTCAACCGGACAGACACGATTGACAGCATACACGACCGGAATCGTCGCTTGCCCGCCGCACGTGATCAGGTTGATATTGTCCGCATCGATATGCTCATCGACATTAACCGGCGGAATGACGAACGGCCCTACTGCAGCCGGCGTTAAATCCAGAGTGAACTTGCCAGCCTCTCGGAGCATCTTCGCATGGCGGATATGAGCCTTTGCCGAAGTTGCGTCAAATACGATGTCCGCTTGCTCCGGACACTGCTCCAAGAATCCTTTGAGCCCGCTGTCAATCGTTATATAACCACGTTCTTTAGCCCTGGCTAGCCCATCGGACTCCGGATCGATCCCGATCATCACGGACATCTCCAGAACACTTGAACGCTCGAGCTTCAACATCAGATCCGTACCGATATTACCCGATCCGAGTACGGCCACTTTCACTTTGCCCATGTGAACTCAACCTCCTTTTAATCAAGCGTAAACGATACGGATGCTTCCCCCAAATGCGCAAAACGAGCGGTAAATGTATCGCCCGGCTGCGCATTGACCGCAGCAGACAGTGCGCCGGACAAGATGACCTCACCGGCCTTGAGCGTTATGCCGAAACGGAACAATGCATTGGCCAGCCAGGCCACACACGCAGCCGGATTGCCTAAAGCCGCCGCCCCTACGCCGGTATTTTCAATCTGTCCGTTGCGGTACAGCACCATGCCTACCTGCGTCAAGTCGAGCTCCTCAACCTTCATCGGTCTCCCGCCAAGCACATACAAGCCGGATGAAGCATTATCGGCAATCGTATCGGGCAGTTTGATCTTCCAATCGCTTACGCGGCTGTCTACGATTTCCAGGGCGGGCACGACGTAATCCGTAGCCTGCAGCACATCAAGTACGGTCACCCTTGGACCGATCAGATCCTGCTTCAGCACGAATGCGATCTCCCCTTCCACCTTCGGCTGCATGACTCTCCTCATCGGGATTTCTCCGCGATTCTCGATGACCATGGATTCTAACAAGTGCCCGTAATCCGGTTGGTCTACGCCCAGCAGCTTTTGCATCGCTAAAGAGGTCAGGCCGATCTTCTTCCCGACGATCCGGTCACCGGCTTTCACTCTGCGCTCGATATTCGTTAATTGGACGTGATACGCTTGTTCGATAGTCAGGTCTTCATGCAGCGCCGTCAGCGGCTGCGTCCCCTGACCGGTCCGCTCGGCCTCGGCGAGCAGGTCCGCCAGTGCTGAGATACGATGGTCCTCCATCCTGTCGCCTCCTCTTATAATTTGATCGTAATGTTCGTCAGCTCCGAATAAAATTCAAAGCTGTGCATGCCGCCTTCCCGGCCGATCCCGCTCTGTTTCATGCCGCCGAACGGCGTGCGGAGATCGCGGAGAAACCATGTGTTGACCCAGACGATACCCGCCTCGATCTGTCCCGCGACACGGTGGGCACGGCGCAAATCATTCGTCCATATCGATGCGCTGAGGCCGTAATGCGTGTCGTTTGCCTGTTCGATCACCTCTTCCTCCGTGTCGAACGGAATGACGGTAACGACCGGTCCGAAAATCTCCTCCTGCACGACGCGGCAGTTCCGGTCCAGCCCAACGATAATCGTCGGCTCAAGGAAATAGCCCTCATCCAACCCTTCCGGCCGTTTGCCTCCGGTCAGGATCGTTCCGCCTTCCTCCAGCGCTAACTGGATGTAACTCGTCACTCGCCCGAAATGCTCCTCACCGATCAGTGCGCCGACCTTGGTCTTCGGATCGAACGGATCCCCCACCTTCAGCTCCTTCGTCTTCGTCACGAATTTGTCCAGAAAAGCTTCATAGACAGGCCGCTGCACATAAATTCTCGATCCGCACAGGCAGACTTCGCCTTGGTTGACGAAGCTGGATTTCAGCGTTGTCTCGATCACTTCATCCAAATCCGCATCGGCAAAGATCAGATTCGGGTTCTTTCCGCCTAGCTCGTAGGAAAGCCGCTTTAACGTCTTGGATGCCGCTTGCATGATGATCTTTCCGGTTGTCGTTTCCCCGGTAAAGGAAATCGCGTTCACGTCCGGATGCTCCGTCAATGCTGCACCGGCCGAATTCGGCCCGAACCCGTGAACGATATTGACGACGCCATCCGGAACGCCTGCATCCTTACAGATCTGCCCCAGTATGGTTGCCGTCATCGGCGTCAGCTCCGCGGGTTTCAACACCGTTGTGTTACCTGCGGCCAAACAGGGCGCAAGCTTCCACGTCAACAGAAGCAGCGGCAGGTTCCACGGATTAATGAGGCCGACGACACCGACCGGGCGGCGAATTGCATAATGAATCGCCACATCATCCTGCTGGTACGATTCTGTCCCGAGCGAACGCAAATAATCGGCAAAAAATTGAAAATTGTAGCCGGAGCGAGGAATATCGATCGAGGAAGACAACCAAAGCGGCTTCCCTGTATCCAGCGTCTCCAGGTGCGCAAGCTCATCCTTACGCTCGAGGATCAGATCCCCGATTCTGCGGATCACAGCGATTCGATCATGCGTCGTCATCTTTTTCCATGGGCCGTTCAGCGCTCGCTTTGCTGCCGCTACCGCCAGATCGATCTCTTCCTTGCCGCCCTCGGCCACCGTTCCGATAACCTTGCCTGTTGCCGGGTTGACGTTGTCAAATGTTTTGCCATTTTGCGAAGCTGCATATTGACCATCAATAAAATGCAAACAATCAATTGCCTTGTATGACATGCCTGCTTCCTCCTTGAGGGTATGGAATGTACACGCTTACAGCCAAGGGGAAACGGTGACCAGCAGCGGTGAAGGCTCTCCTTCATTGCCGGCGGTCTTCAGCGCCATATCCGTATCCTTAAGTGCGTAATTGTGTGAATTCATCATTGCTAATGGGAATTTCCCCGAAGCGATGAGATCGACGGCCATGCGAACGGACTCGAAGCTGTGTCCTCTTACGCCTTTGATCGTCAATGTTTTTTTGATGACCTCATCCAGCTCGAACGCATCGATCGTTTTGTATTTATAAGCTCCGAACAGGACGGTACCGCCCTTTCCGGCACACTGCATCGATGTATAAACGGGTTCACTGCCCCCGGATGTGACATCGATGACAAGATCCGCCATTTTTCCTCCGGTAATATCGGCTACCCGTTCCACCAATGGCTCCGTGGAGACGTTAATAATGTTGTCCGCCCCAAGGCGGCTCGCCAGCTCCAACCGGTTCAAGCTGGAGTTTCGGCCGGTGACGATCACCCGTTCCGCGCCGGCCGTTTTGGCGGCTAATGCACATGCCAGGCCTTGCTGGCCCGGGCCCTGAATTAACACCGTATGCCCGGGCCGCGTCTTGCCGATGATGGACATCCACTCAAACCCATTGGCAAGCGGGAGCGTCAGCGCAGCCTCCACTGCAGGTACATGATCCGGCATAGGATGCAGCACAGCGTTCGGATGTAAATACAGATATTGAGCAAATCCGCCAAATAATGATGGCTCCACGCTAATCGGCGTCGCCCCGTACCGGATACCGCCGGACCTTGGATCGGTCGAAGGGCAGGACCGGTACATCCCCGTTCGACAATGCTCGCATTGTCCGCACGGAATATACTCCTCCATCGCCACCCGGTCGCCTTCCTCGAGTCCCCATCTTCGGGCCGCTTCGGGCCCGAGCCGTTCGATGCGCCCTACGACATGATGCCCTAAAATTCTTGGATCCTGCTTTTTCGTATAGTATGAAACATCTGTACCGCAAACCCCGACGATCTCCACCTTAAGTATGCCGCCGTCCACCGGAATGTCCGGCATATCGAATTCGCGTAATTCGGTGGTTCGGATGTCCGTCGCTACGGCCGCAAGAGCGTTCATCGCCATGTCTTTCTCCTCCAACTATGATGGATTATGAGGCATTCGATTGCTGTTCCGCCTCCGGATGGAACGTCATGACGACGTTTCCGCTGCCTGATGATTGCGCATAGCCCCAATATTGCGGTTCGTACGATTGCTGCAGGACGCCCAGCAGGGCCGCGATATGGCGTCCGCCGGACTCTACGCCGGCAATCTTCGCATATTGCGGCAGCATATCCTTAGCAGAGGTAAAGTCCTTGTTCATAAGAAACTCGACAAATTGATTATCGAGCGCCTGCTCCGAACGGGTCGGCATCCTCTCCGGCCCTCTCACAAGATTGTGGGACAGCGCGCCGCTGCTCGCAAATACCGCCCTCTTCCCGCTTTCCTCGATCGCCTTGGCGATCGTCTGCCCCCACAGATACGTTTCATCGAGGCTGGCTGCCCAGCACACCGATAGATCAATGACGGGGATATCTTGATTCGGGACCAAATACCGGAGCGGAACGACGGTTCCATAATCCCACACATAAGTCGGATCATTGACCGCCACGGCCGGCAGGCCCGCTTGTTTGCCCGCTTCGATCAACCGCTTCGCCAGATCCTCATCACCCGGATAGTCGTAGGGGACATCAGAGATTAAATCCGGACATTCCATAGCCGTTAAGATTCCTTTATGCCGAGGGGTTGCGTCTACATAATGATGAAAGGTCGCCATGAAGTGACACGATATGATCACCAGCACATCCGGCTTCACGCTGTGCAGCACCTCCGAGGCCTTATACATGGCCTCCGTGAGCGGCTTTTGAAATTCGGCCACGCGGTCCTCGTGACAAATTCGCGGTACATGCGCCACCAGCATTCCCAGTTCTACAGACATCTTGAATCCCACCTCTCTGCTCATTCGCGCTACTAAGACTTCTACTTTTTCAACTTATCGCAGATACGGACGCTTTCACACCATGACGTTCTGTTATGCGGAACATCGAAGAGGGAAGCTTCCACATTTGTCTTGATATATCACTGTGCAGATTACAGCGTGTATTTTTCCAATGTCGATTTTGCAAACAGCTCTTCTATTTCCGGCCTTCGTTTGATCAGTCCCTGCTCGTACTGGTAAGTGACGAACGCCTCTAACGTTTTTCTGTTCTCCTCCAAGCCGTACGGCCAGAAATCCTCGCCCATCAAAGCTTTCGTCCGCTCGATCTCCGCGACTAGCCAAGGCAGCGTTACCTTCAGGGCTGCTGTTTGGCGGAAGCCGTCATATACTTTTTGCTTGGCGCTGACAAAAGCATCATACAGGTTGGCCGCGATCCAAGGATGGCGCTCCAATACCTCATTGCGGATCGCTACGACATGCATAATCGGGAAAATGCCGTGATTGCGGAAGTATTCCTGCTCCACCGCCACATAATCCGCAAACAGCCGCTGCACATTCGGCGAGCCGTTCAGGAAGCAGGATGGCGCACGCGGTGCGATAAACGCATCGATTTCTCCGCTTTCTAGCATGGCGTTTAACGTTTGCTCTGGACCGATCGGCTGAATCCGAATTTCCGGAGGCAGGTCAAGCTTCACCTTCTCAATTCGGCCCGGCTGCTCTTGTCCGCCTGTCAGCCACTGCACATCGGATGCGGCAACGCCGTAATCATGCTGCAAAAATCCGCGAATCCAGACGCATGCCGACAGCTGGTATTCCGGAATGCCGATTCGTTTGCCCTTCAAGTCCCCCGGCTCGCGAATGCCGCTGTTAACGTTTACATAGATGCCGGAATGGCGGAACATGCGGGACATGAACACCGGTATGGCCGTGAACTTCGGATTGCCCCGATCGTTAGCGATAAGGAATGAGGAAAACGACAGTTCCGAAACATCAAACTCCTGATGCCTCATCATGCGCCAGAACGTTTCCTCCACCGGCATTTTCAAGAAGTTCAGATCAATCCCTTCCACCTCGACCGTACCGTTAATCAGTGCCTGCACCCTGTCATAATCCCAACATCCAAAACTGAGCTGAAGCTTTGACATACAAACCCTCCCACCTTTTTTACTGTGATTATATCGCCTGTCTGTGCTGGAAAGAACAAGCCGGTTCCACCATGCGGAACGGGAGCCCGATAATTACTTTATCCGCGTAAAAAATGCCCCGAACAGCAATACCCCTCCGCTTAACCAGAAAATCGGAGATACTCCGGCCGCACTCCCGATCACACCAAACAGGATTGGCGCTCCGAATTGGGAGGCCCGGTTAAAGGTAAGCCGCATTCCGAGCACTTCCCCCTGCCGCCCGCTCGGACTGGAATTAAGCGCAAATACGAGGCTGAGCGGCTGACCAAGCCCCAGTCCCACGCCGAGTGCCATCGCAAGAACGGTTAAAAGAATCGGCCATTCGGAGAGCGGAATGAGCAGATAGGCAGCAGCACTTAGCAGCAGCGTGACAAAAAGCAGCCTTCCCCGGCCGAATCGCCGTACAAGGTAAAACTGCGTTACCCGCACCAGGATCGACATCGCCGCCATCAACGACAGGATGATCCCGATTCTGCCCGAGCTCATGCCCAGATTAGTGGCATAAATGGGAAAATAGGCGACGAACAGATCCTTTGAATACAGCACCAAACCGCTGATGATCAGTGCATTACGAAGGTTGGCGGTGCGAAGCAGCCCCCAGGTGTTGTTCGAGGCAATCGCGCCAGGTTGCTCTTGACGCTCGAGCGGCTCCCCGCTTCTCCATGCCGAACGGGATATCAGCAAGCCCATGAGCAATGCGATGGCAATGCAGGCGGCCGAGGCAGCAAAAGAGACGGAAAAGCCGAACCGTTCATACAAAAACCCGCTCATCAAGGGTCCGATCAATTCCCCGGTGGAGCCGCTCAGGCTGAATGTCGCAAACAGACGGTCCCGGTCACCCGGTAAATTACCGACCGTCTTTTGCAGAGAAATTAACACGCAGATTTGGGAAAATCCCATCATCAATTGGGAAAAAAATAACGTCGGAATATTCGCGAGGAGAGAAGGAAGCGCAATGGCCAGCAGCATACCCGCTCCGCCCCACAGCGTTACGGAACGGGCGCCGAAGCGATCCAGCCATTTGCCTATGCGAATCGCAAGCAGCATTGGCAGCAGGGCATACAAGGAAACCAATATGCCGATCAATGCCTCGGAGCCACCGGTTTCATAGACAAAAAGAGATACGATCGGCCGTGTTCCCAGCAGCGCAATACAATATAACGTGTGCATGGCAAAGTAATAATATAAAAGCTTCTTCATTCTGCTCATCCCTCGTTCGTGTCCCGTCATGCCAAGCGGACTATTTACTTCCTATCATGAACGGGCCCGAAGAGGCAGGGAAGAATTATGTTCCGATATGCAGAACGGCTCCGTAAAAAGGGGGGCGAGTTTGTTTGCGGCCAGCTTCTGTTCCAGCCATCGCTTCAGCTCTTCCATACGAATCGGCATGAGCCGGGGTTCCCCGTCCCATAACGCCGATGCCAGCTCTGCGATCGGGGGCAGCTCTAGCTTCGTCTGCGCGACAAGGCTGCGGTTCGCGAACAGTTCGCCCGGACTCATCACACCGGCACATGCGCCTTCCCGCATGACAATGACATCTTCCGCCCATTCCGCCACCAATTGCATATCATGCGTCGTTACGATGACAGTTCTGCCCATCTCGGACAGCATTTCCATAATACGCTGTATCTCTTTTTTTCCGTGCGGATCCAGAAAAGCCATCGGCTCGTCAAAGACGACGAGCTCCGTTTCAAGCGCCAACACGCCCGCGATCGCCACCAGCTTTTTTTGGCCCAGGCTTAACTCCCCAGGGTGGCGATTCGCAAGCTCGGTAATACCGAGTAGTGCTAAGTAATGCTGTGTCCGCAGGTCTACCTCTTCCCTCGCTATTCCCCGCTGCACAAGGCCGAACGCTATATCCTCATATACCGTTAAAGAAATGATCTGGTCATCCGGGTCCTGAAAAACGATCCCGACATGATCCACCATCCGCTCCCGATTCCGCTTGGTGACCGGTTCCCCGCGGAACCAGACTTCGCCGGAACTCGGCTGGAACAAACCGTTCAAGTGGAAAACGGCAGTTGACTTGCCTGCACCGTTAGCACCGACAATTGCCGTCCTCCGATTGGCGATAATGTCGAACGAGACATTGGATAATGCCGCCCGTTCAGACCGATAGCGGTAATGAACCTCCTTGAATTGTACGATCGGTCTCATAATATCCCTCCAGATATACTCCATAAGAGGAGCCCGAATACCGCAGCTGCCATTGCCCCTGCCTTCCATCCGTCAAGCCGGTGGGGAAGGGCCAGGTCGCGCACCGGAACAATCCCCTTGTAACCTCTCGACATCATGCCCATCGATACCTTTTCCGAGCGGCGGAACGAACGCAGCAGCAGGGAAGCCAGCAAATGGGATAATGTAATATAGCTTTTCAGCGAAAACCAGCGCCCCGTCCGAAATCCTCGGCTGCGAAGGCTTTTCAGCATGGACGAAGCCTCATGCCGGAACACATCCAGGTACCGGAGCGTGAACAGGATCATTTCCACAAAAATAGAAGGCACCCTAAGCCGCAGCAGTGCCCCAAAGAATACCGGCAGCGGCAGCTGATGAAATAAGAGTGTAAGCATTTGTAAGGAAAAGAGCAGCCGTCCGCAATACATCAGAGCTAGCGGAAAGCCAACAGCATATCCGCTCCCGGGCTGCGTCCACGGAAAGAATAGCAGCATGAAGATGAAGAATGGAAGGGCCAGGCGGAACCGGCGCCAAAAAACATGGACGGGCACTCCGCCCGCCACTAGCCACCATTGGCCTAAGATCAATAAAAAAAACAGGATGTCAAGCCGTTCCACCGATACCCCCATTGCAATGATGAGCAGCAAAGCTGCAATCCGCAGCGGTGGGTACTGGATAACCGGATTCATCGGGTTTTTCTCCCCAGCCGTTTGCCGAAAAAGACGAATACTGCAAACGTGATCAGTACGCCTGCAAGGCCTGATATGCTGGAGGAGATCCAGCTGTCGATGCCCGGCAGCGAATAATCCGGCATCGGCGCCGGCAGCAGCGTCGAGGCATGTTCAATATAGCCGGTTTCCTCCCCCGCTTTCTCGAATCCGTCCGGGTGAGAGGAAGCGAATAAGGACAGGATTCCTGCGATCACTAATGAGGCAGCGATCCACGCGATGATCCGTTTACTCATAACAACATCTCCTTATTGTTCGATAGTGTGAATGAAGACCGCAAAGCGAACGGCAGCACAACGGCGGTAATCACCGCTTCACCGATTCCAATGAAGGCATGCCAGAACAGCAGCGTGCCAAGCGCAAGCTCGAGCGGCACCACACCTGACAGTGCCAATAGAAGCGCTCCCACAACAGCAACCGCAATTACGGATACCCATCCGCTGACGACAGCTGACACAACCGCAGGAAGCGACAGCTTCTGGAGCAGCTTGTGCATAAGTACGGCGGCCGCCGGCGCAACGATCGCCATATTGAGGATATTTGCGCCAAGAGCGGTGATCCCCCCATCCTGAAATACAACCGCTTGAATGATCACCACCGTGGACATGATTAGCGTCGAGGGCCAGAATCCGAACAGGATCGCAGATAATGCCGCTCCGATTAGATGGCCGGACGCCGCTGCGCCAAGCAGAGGGAAATTAATCATTTGCGCCGCGAAGATGAACGCCGCCATCGCTCCCATCATGGGTACGGTGCGATGCTCCAGCTTGTGCTTCGAGTAGCGGACGCTGCGGGCTAATACGATACCGGAAACCGCTGCAGCGGTTACCCATACCTTCGGATCGAGAATTCCATCTGGAATATGCATAGTGTTAAGCTCATCCTTTCTCTTCTATATAATAGTTGTGATTATGGCCTTGGAGGCAGTGGCGAACGCGATGAATGAGTGCTGGAGTCAGACGTGATTCTGCTGGTGATGATTGTGATGATTGTGATGATTGTGATGACTGTGATGATCATGGTCATGGTGATCGTCGCCATCGCGACCTGGGCTCTGGGATTTGATCACACTGACGGAAAGCTCGGCGTAGAACACGCCCTTCTGTACGCGGATCGCATCGGTAAGGCTCTGCAGGCTGCCGTATTCGCCATTAACGATAATGATCTCCAGACATTGATGATGGTTGAGATGCACATGCATCGTGGAGATGATGTTGCCATGATATTCATGCTGCAGCTCCATCAGATAATTCGGCAAATCTGTGGCATGATGATCATAGACAATGACAACTGTGCCAGCTACCGGTTCCTTTGGCGAAAGCCGTTCCGGCTGGATCAAAGCTTTGCGCACCAGATCCCGGATCGCCTCCGAACGGTTGTTATATCCCTGCTCTGTAATAAAAGAATCAAAGCGCTCGATAAGCTCCTGCGGCATCGATACTCCAAAACGTACCAAATCAGACTCTTTCAATCCCGTGTTCACCACCAGTGTCATTATTTAGTATCAAAGTAACACGTCGACTGACAGGAGAAAACCAGCTTGTGCCGTATAGCAGAACAGTATCGATGGAACGGGATTGGCAGGGTAAAATAGGGGAGCTTGCTCAAAGCAAATATTGCACAATATCTTACGAGTAGAGTATGCCGCGTAGGGCACATTTTGTGGAACACCTTTATAGCAATGGAGGTTAAGCCAAGAAGGGGGAGTATACGTATCGACAGACATTAGAGGAAAGAATTAAATTCATATATTTTCCATCGAAAATTATATTTTATTTCCTATGTAAACAACAGATTTATTTATAGATTCATATTATCCATTGCGAAAAACTAAACGACCGCTCCCCGGTAGAATAACGGGAAGCAGCCGCCGCATAAAAGCCTAAGTATATATACAATAAATCGAAGCCGAATTTATTCAGTCAGAGCATCACCCTCGAAGGAACGAATGAGCGATTCACTCAATGACCTTCGGATGCGATCAATACAATGCCTCAATCTTCTGCCAGCTTCCGGTTTCGGCACTTTTCACAATGGCCTCCTCGATGAGCATTATGTTGTGGCCCTCTTCAAAGGAAGCGACGGATTGAGAGCGGTTGTCCATGCCAAGCACCTGATCATAAAAGTGCAACATCATATTCTTAAGGCTTTCAGGCCATCCTTCTTCATGTCCGCCCGGGTAGTGAAGATAGGGAAGCGCCGCCGCTTTCACGCATCCGGGGTCTCTGCGGACGGTCTCCGCCGGTTTATCCCGAAACCCCACGTCCAGATGATTGGGTTCCTCCTGCCTCCAACTGACGGATGCCTTCGAGCCGTCGATATGAAGCTCCAGAGCGTTCTTTTTGCCTGCAGAAATCTGCGATACCGTAAACACGCCCCTCCCGCCGTTCTCAAATTTAACAAGCACAGAACCATAGTCCTCGGTATGAATATCGACCAGCTCTGTCTCTTCTTTGCTCCCGGAATGAAAGGTTGACCACTGATGAAGCGGTTTATAACGCTTGGGGATGGCAGTAACCGTATCTGCGAATACTTCCACAATCCGCATTCCCGTCACATACTGGGCAAGATCGAATACGTGCGATCCGATATCTCCAATTGCCCGCGTTTTCCCGCCGTACTCCGGCTCAATCCGCCAATTGTAGTCCGTATCGTAGAAAAGCCAATCCTGCAAATAGCTTCCCCGCACCAAGCGGATATCGCCCAAATCATTGTCCTGGACCATGGCGCGCAGATGCTGGATCATCGGAAACTGGCGGTAATTGAAATTAACGCCGGTAACAAGCCCTTTCTCTCTTGCAAGCAGATATAATTCCTGCGATTCCTCGTATGTCCTTGTTAGCGGTTTCTCCGACAGTACATGTTTGCCATGAAGAAGGGCCTGCTTGTTAATCTCGAAATGCATATGGTTAGGCGTACAGTTATGAATGACCTCGATCTCACTGTCATGAAGCAAATCTCTATAATTTCCGTACGCTTTGGGCACATGCAAGGATGCTGCCGCTGCATCCGCCTTCTCCTGGCCGTCAAGAACTATGGCCGCAAGCTCGACGTGCCCCATACGCCTGATCGCTTCAACATGGGCTTTCCCGATAAAGCCCGTTCCAATGACGGCCGCTTTTACTTTTCTCATGCCCGATTTCCTCCTTTACTTATTCATGGCCTGGAGATTTCGGACAGCTTGCTCTTCAAATAAGAGAGAGAGGTTGCAGCATACCAATCCGGATCTGCTTGGCGGGTATGAAAGCCTACTTCCATCGAGAGATAACCCTTATAATCGAACTCCATTAATGCCTTCAGCACCGCATCAAAATTCCCCGAGCCCTGACCGGGCGGAAGACGGTCATGATCTGAAATATGGACGTGATGCAACTTGTCCCGCATCTTATATACGTAGTCGCTTGGCACTTCATTTCTGTACAACGCATGGTAGGTATCGAACATGACCTTCACATTTGATTGTCCGCTCGCTTCGGCCAGCATTAGAGCATCATCAGCCGTTTCGATCAAATTGCTGTCTGCCGGTGTCGGCTCGACTACCAAATTGACGCCGAGCTGTCCGGCGTATGTTGCACACTCCTGCAGGCCCTCAAGGCTATAATTCCAGGCGTCCTGCTGCGAGGTCCCGAATACGGCCCAGCCCGCAATCCAGATCACGGTCGGGCATTCCCAGTCATGGGCCAGCCGAATAACCTCCTTATAATGGTTCACCGTGAACCTGCGCTCCTCCACGGAGGGAGCGCTCGGATTGTTGCCGGGTCCGCCTCCCGGCGCGGGCAGCATCGCCGCTACGCTTAAATCGGCTTTTTTAAGAAACCTCAGAATCTCCTTCCGCCGCTCGGCAGACACATGATCAGGCCAGGCATGCGGGCTGGCGCATCCAATTTCGATACCGTCATACCCCATCGCAGACAACCGGTTAATTACTTCCTCCAATGGATACGATGGCAGCCAGGACGGGAAGCAGCTGTATACCCAGGTATTAAATGATAGCTTCATCTGAATAACTCCTTAGAAATTAAAATTGTCAGGATCGGCACCGACCCGCTCGTTCCGGTTCAAGGCATCCAGCCTGGCGATATCCTGTACCGATAATTCAAAATCAAAGATATTGGCATTCGATTCGATCCGCTGCTTCGTAACGGATTTCGGGATCGCTACCACTCCTTTTTGCAAATCCCAACGCAAAATAATCTGGGCCGGCGATTTGCCGTATATGCCGCTTAGCTCCATCAAGAGCGGATGAACAAGCAGCTTGCCCTGCATCAGCGGACTCCAGGCCTCCATCTGGATGTTGTTATCTTTACAAAATTGATGCAGTTCCGTTTGGGTCAAGCACGGATGGAATTCCACCTGATTGACTGCAGGGATAATCTCGCTATCGGCCATCAAATCCTGCAAATGATGAATCTGAAAGTTGCTGACGCCGATTGCCCGGACTTTACCGTCCCTGTAAAGCTTCTCAAGCGCCCTCCATGTCTCCTTATACATGCCTTTAACCGCCCAATGGATCAAATAGAGATCGATGACATCCAGGCCGAGCTTTTTGCGGCTCTCATCGAATGCGGCCATCGTTGAATGATAACCTTGATCGGAATTCCATACCTTCGTCGTAATGAACAGCTGCTCGCGGGGAACGCCGCACTTCTTGAGCGCCCTGCCAACCCCTTCTTCATTGCCATAGATCGGGGCATTATCCACACTGCGGTAGCCGGCCATAATCGCCGCAATTACAGCCTGCTCCACCTCGTCACCTTCTGCGGCTTGATAAACGCCAAGTCCGAGCCATGGCATCTTAACCCCATTATTCAGAACTGCGCAATCTGAGATGTGCTTCATTTAACATTCCTCCATCCTCTATCACTGCGTTAAAATGTTCAGAGCCGCTTGGGCGCAGATGGCATCTTGCTCCGAAGTCCCTCCTGAAACGCCGATTCCGCCGATTAACTGAGATGCATAGTAGATAGGCAAGCCTCCCCCAAGCGTTGTCATGCGGTCGATTTGCGCTACACCGTACATAAGCGCGGCATCGTCTTTAATAATTGAGTACCAATCTGCAGTCGGAATGCCGAAGCCTGCTGCAGTATAGGCTTTCTTGCCGGCGATTGCACCGCCCATCAACGGAGCCTGATCCATGCGCATAAACCCCTTCATGTTCCCGCCATCATCCATAACCATAATATTGATTGCGATTTGCAGTTCATTTGCCTTATGCACACCTGCCTCCAACAGCTTCATAACCATGTGCGCTGTCAGTATCGGTTTTTGTTCCTGCAGTCCCAACGATATCCTCTCCCGATCGTCAATTTACCAGATGAATACAGCTTTCTCCGTCTTGCGTTCATCAAACATCCGGAATGCGGTTTCCGCTTCATCGATGGAAAAACGGTGTGTAATCAACTTCTCCACAGGTATGTTATGCTTGACGACGAATTCCGTAATTTCTTTGAATTCTTGCTTTGGAAAATACCAAGACCCCATCACAGTGATCTGCTTGCGGATGAACTGCTCGGACGGCTTTATCGTCGACTCGCGCGATTCTCCGACAAACGCTCCTCGACCATGCGGCCGCAATGCGTCGAGCGCCTGATTGTGGCAGATGCTCGAACCCGAGCAATCAATGAATGCGTCAATCCCGACTCCTCCTGTCAGTTCCAGCAAAGTTCCGACCACATCAGTCTCTTTGCCGTTCAATACGGTATCCGCACCAAGCTCCTTCGCCAGCTCCAGTCGGTGATCAATCACATCGATCGCGATCACCTTTGCCCCCGCCGCTCTGGCCAGCAGCACACCTGCGCCGCCCATCGGACCCATGCCGAATACCGCAACCGTATCTCTGCCCGAGATGCCCAGACGCTTCTGTGCATGATAGAGCGTACCGATGGCATCCGTGATAACCGCTCCAACCTCGAAGCTCATTTCATCGGGAATGATCATGCAATTTTCTTCCGGTACCGCCATGAAGTCGGCATCTCCTCCATGCACGTCAAACCCGACGCACTTCCAGCCCTTACAAAACATCGTGTAGCCGGCCAGACAGTGCGGGCACGTTCCGCAACCGATCGCAAGGTACACCGCTACTCTGTCGCCTACTTTTAAATTGCGCACGCCATCGCCCAACGCTTCAACGACGCCGCACGGCTCATGACCGGGAATAATGCTGCCGCTTCCCGCATGATCCCCTCCGACTACGGGATTCCCGTAATACAAGCTCATATCGCTTCGGCAGATCGCGGAAGCCTTCAAACGCACCAGCACCTCGCCCTGCTTAGGCGATGGAACCGGAACATCCCGGATTTCAATTTGTTTATTGCCAGGAAAAATTACAGCACGCATGAATAATACCTCCAACTATGGATTGTGAGTCGATTCCTGAATGCACGCGCAAGAAACGTGAGTTTAACCTTTAACGGCTCCGAACGTTAAGCCGCGAACCAAATACTTGCGGACAAAAATTGTAAATATAATGATCGGAGATGTAATAACTATCGAAGCAGCCGTCATTTCTCCCCATTGAATACCGTACATAGTGATAAATTCCGCGATCCCGATCGGGGCTGTTTTTGCCATATCCCTCGTTAGTACTAAGGCGAACAAAAATTCGTTCCAGGATTGGATCAATGCCAAAATCGAAGTCGCGGCCATGCCAGGAAGGATGAGAGGAATGACAACCTTCCAAAGGATTTGAAAGGTCGAGCAGCCGTCAACCATTGCCGCCTCTTCGATTGCTACCGGAACATCGAGAATAAAGCCTCTAATCATCCAAATAATAAGCGGCAGATTGAACGCCACGTAAGGGATGATGAGCGCAATATAGGTATCCATTAAATTCAAGGACCCGACTAATAGAAAAATGGGAATCAAGCTGACTGCAGCCGGAACCATCAAGGTCGAGAGCGTCCATGTGCTGATAAAGTCTTTGCCTTTGAATTTATATCTGGCAATGGCATAGGCCCCCATCGTGCCTGTAATCAGGCCCAGTATGGTCGTTACAACGGATACAATCACACTGCTTACCAGCATTCCCGAGAAATCGGCCGATCTGCCTTCCGTGCTTCTGAACAAGGAGATGTAGTTGTTAAAGGTCGGGTGAAAATCCCAAATTGGCGGGATCGCTATTGCATCCGTCCCCTCTTTGACCGACGTGATAATCAGCCATAAAAATGGAAACAGGAAGAGCAGCAGCAATGGGATAATGATCAGGTATGCCAATATATTTTCGATATATCGAAGCCTTATGCCCACGCGAATACCTCCGTGACTAGTCATTTGTGATTTCTTTTTGAAGCCTTCCGATGAGCGGCGTCGTAATGATGCTGAGCAGGATCAGAAATATAAACGCGATTGCCGCAGCGTATCCGATCTGGAACGATTCCAGCGCTTTCCGGTAAACAACCAAGCTTGCCAGCAGCGTAGAATTGCCCGGTCCCCCGTTCGTCAGCCCGAATACGCCGGTAAAATTCTTAAAGGCTTCGATCAGGCGAAGCACGACGGCGATCAGAATGAACCGCTTCAGGAATGGCAGCGTGATGTAAATAAACACCTGATACCGCCTCGCGCCGTCGATCGAAGCGGCCTCAAGCTGATCATGCGGACGCGATTTGAGACCCGCAAGTAAAATAAGCGCGACAAACGGGGTCCAGTTCCATACATCCAGCGCGATCATGCTCATCATGGCGGAAAAGCCGCTGCCGAGAAAAACAATCGGCTGGTCAATGATGCCGAGCTTCTGCAAATAATAGCCGACCCAGCCGAACGGAGGCGTAAGCAGATATTTCCACGTGAGCGCCCCTACGATCGGGGTAATGGACATCGGAATCAGCATCATAATTGTAATCGCTTTCATTCCAGGTAAATCTTTGTCCAGAATCAAAGCAATGAGCGTACCCAATATCATCTGGATACCGACTGCCCCGAATGCGAAGACCAGCGTATTCGTGAACCCCCGGATCACATCGGCGTCTTTAAACAAGGCCGCGTAGTTTCCGAAACCGATCCAGGCTTTGGCGGACGGATTCATCAGATTTTGGGAGAAAAAGCTGGTGTAGAGCAAATACAAGAACGGATAAAGGGTAACGGAGAGCAGCAGCAGGACCGCCGGCGCAAGAAGGATTATAGCCGGAGCGTTCATCTTGCTCTTTTTCTTCCGAGCGATTGGAGCATCATGCGTCCTTGTCGATAGAGTTGCCAAATTCAACACTCCTGTTTGAGATTTAATAGAAGAAGGGGGCTGGGCAATGGAATCTTACCGGCCCCCGCGCTGCTGAAATTACTGTTGGCCAGGCTTATATCCTGCTTGCTCCAGCAGCGTAATAACCTGCTTCTTGGAACTTGCCAGATTTTCTTCGATCGTTCCTTTACCGGTCACGATATTGTTCAGTCCGGTCGCTACCGCTCTCCAGATTTCTTCGGCATTGCTCGTTCTTGGGCGGCCGACGCCGATCGCAAGCGAATCTCCGAGCGTTTTGTAGAAATTGTTGAATCTTTCCGTCAGCGCCGGATCAGCCTGCGCTACTTCGTATACCGAGATGCGCGTAGGATGCAGCTGCTTTTGAAGCATCTTCTGCTGAACTTCCGAGCTGGTTACCCAGGCAACAAAATCGAACGCTTCTTTGTGGTTGCCGCTGAATTTGTTGATGGACAGGTTCCATGTGCCAAAGTGCGGGCCCTGAACCAACCGGCCGTCAATGATATTGCCCGGCACCATGGCGTAATCGATAATTCCGCCCTCCACGTTGGAGGTCAGAGTCTGGGTAAAATAGTTCATGGTCATAGCGGTTAGGCCCGAACCGAATGCCGTGCCGGCCTCAGTCCAGCTGAACGTACTGGTTCCCGGAGGAACGACTTGGTGTTTGTTGATCAGATCGTTGTAGTAGGTCAGCGCCTCAATGGTTTCGGGCGTATCGTAGGTTGGTTCCAGCTTGTCGTTGATGAGCAAGCCGTCCCCGCCCCAAGCCGCGACAAAAGTTTTTAGATCGTCGGCTCCCCAGTCGCCGACTCCCGGCATGAGCGTCGTGCCCCACAGCTGTTCGTTCGGACGGGTGAAAAATTGGGCGACCTCGAGAAACTCATCCCAGGTAACCGGCGGCTCAAGCTCCCTTCCGTATTGCTCTTTAAAGGCCTGACGGTTCTCCGGCTTGTCGAACAGATCCTTCCGGTACGGCATCGTCAGCACGTTGGACTGGATCGGCAAGCCATATATCTCAAAGCCCTGGCTTTTAATATCCTGCAAATCAACTTTATCCATTTCCGATGCGTGCAGCCATGGTTTGGACGGATTATAAACCGTCGTATCGTAGAACACCTTCGGAATAAAATCCTCGAGTTCAATCGTGGCGGCGACTTCAGGGTCCTCCAGGAATTCCGTAATCGGCAGCAGTTTATCGGTCAAATCCGCCATCCATGGCGTATCAATGACCATCAGATCGTAGTGCGCGCTTTTGTTGGCAAGCTCCTGGAAGACTTTCTGCTGAAGATTCGTATAGGGAGCGCTTGTCAGCTCGACTCGAATGCCCGTTTTTTGCTCATAGTCGGGAAGAACGGATTTGATCGCCTCTACGTTTGCTTCGTTCGTTGTATACAGCAGATTCAATACCTTTGTCCCGCTTCCTTCTCCGTCTGTGCCTGAAGAAGCGCTATCGGCGCTGGAATTGGAAGAACCTTCGTTTCTTGACGTACATGCGGACAACAACGTTATCGTGAGAACGGCAATGACAAGCCAGGTAATGCTTGTGAACAGGTTCTTTTTCATCTTTTATTAGCCCCTTTAATAATATTGAATGATTGGCGGGAAAACCGGCGATCGCAGGCTGCGGGAATACCGGCTTCCCATGGAGGCGATTTTCGATTAACCCATGAATTTGCGAAGCATTTCAGCTAATTGGGCCGGGCGCTCCAGGGCCAGGCTGTGTCCGCAATCAAGGAATTCCGTCGTTACGTTTTCTGCAAATATATTTGCTTCACGGTGAACTTCATCACCGATAAAATGAATGCTTCCGATCGCGTAGACAGGCATTTTCAGCTTATTCTTGATCTTCTCATTGACGAAATCGATGTTCTCGAAGGTAGCGCGGTACACATCAAAGATTGGACGCAGTCCCCCGGGACTGGAGCAGCAGCGGACGATTTCATCGACGAGATCCTCATTGATTCCGCTTGGATCGTAACACTCGTCTCTCATCCATTTACCCCAAAATTGTCTTTCTTTTCCGGAAATCAGAAACTCAGGAACCTCAGGTACATGGAAGAAGTTGATATGCCACAGCCAATGGTTGGAGTATACATTCTCGGGCTTCAATACCGACCAGTCCTCCAAACCAAGCCCCGGCAGCAGCATTTCGCACCAGGACAGCTTCTCCACCCGCTCCGGATATTTAGCCGTAAGCGCATATGCAAAGGCAGCGCCCCAGTCTTCTCCGTGAACTTTGTACGTTTTATGACCTAGGTGCTCCATGAGTTGGGCAATATCTTCCCCGATATTGTCCATGTCGTAGCCGCCCTTAGGCTTGCCGGAATCTCCAAACCCCCGCACGTCAGGAGCAATGACCGTATAATATTTTGAAAGCTGAGGAATGAGCTTGTGCCAGTAGAATAATGTCTTTGGTACGCCGTGCAGAAGCAGCAGCGGCTCGCCGGATCCCGCGGTAACATAATGAAGACGAACCCCGTTTACCGTTACTCGTCCATGGGTTACCTCGTTGCCGTTGTGATCGTAAATTTGTTTTGGATTATGCATGTGCTTCGCTTCCCTTCAGATTGGATTTGTTTGTTAAATTTGCAGTTTAGCCTTCTAGACGACAATGGAACATCAACACCATGTTTGTTTGCCTATTCATGCACCCCCAAGCTTTTGTATGGGTCAATCATACGGCCGGGCTGCTGATGTTGTGTAGCTTGACTATCGGGAATTCCTTTCACAAAAACGGAATTTCGGGTTTTTCAAAACCGGCATTTTTATATCAAAACCCAATCGTGAGTCTCACGGCTCTAAACCGATAACCAATACGTTATTCGCCCCGCGGCTGCTCTCTGAATTGGGACGGTGTCATGCCGTGCTTCTTTTTGAAGAGGGTAGAAAAGTAGGAAACATTGTAAATGCCCACCCGCTCCCCGATCTGAGCCACGGTATATGACGTTTCGAGCAGCAACTCCTTGGCTTTCTCCATTCGGATTGAGGTGACATAATCGTTAAAAGACGAGCCTGTTACGGTTTTGAACAATTTACCGATGTAACCGGAAGATAATTCAACATGATCCGACGCCGATTCAAGGGAAATCCCCGGATCCGTGTACTTGGCATGCAGATACTGCTTCACCTCTTCGATGACTTTAGCTATTTTGACGGTAGTCAGATTATTCTTATTTTCTTCGATCATGGACATAATCCGAAAACAGAAATCCTTTAGGCGCTTTCTAATTTCCTCCAACGTCTCAGCCGCGTGAACATCGTTCATGGCTGTATATAATTCATTGGGATCGAGTCCCCACCATTCCGTCATCGTTTCAAACTCCCGTATGATGGCCAGGAACAGAAAGTTCGTGTATTGAATGGCTTGCGAGTAACTGTTGTTCGAAAGATGAACAATCCAGTCATCAATTTCCCTTTGAATCGACTTCGGCTGGCACAGCTTAATGACGTCGATCAGTTTCCTTTCGCTGGAAATCGGATAACGGGAAGGCAACTCCTGCTCCCTCCGGGCCTTGGTGGCATCCAATATAGAGCCATTCCCCCAGAATAACCTTTGCTTCATATACAATTGGGCGGATTGATACGAGTTTCGGATATCCAAAAAATGCGTGCAGGGGTCTCCAATACTGACCGATACCGAAATTTTATAGTAGTTTTGAATCGTTTCCTGGATTTCCGCAAGGGTTAAATATAACGCTTCCCCGAATTCTGAATGAGGCATCTGGACGATGAGAGCGGTCTCCTCCTCCTCGATCATGGCAATTTCGTTAGGATAGACTTTGTTCACTAACTCATGGGCGATATTGCTGACGGCAAACCTGACAAGTCCCCGGTCGATGGCATTGTATTTAAGTTTAAATGCTTGAAACGAATCAATTTTGATCAAAATGGCGAGCAGGTACGGTCCTTTCAGCTCGTTTTGCCATTTCTGTTCAATATCAGGCGAGAAGTACGATTCGTTTGAATTCCCCTTCAATAAATTGAACATGTAGCTGTTCTTCATCGCCTGGGTAGACCGCATCAGATTGTTTTCCAACGTTTTGGCCGATGCCAGAGTATTCGTAAAAACTTCGGAAAGCAGGTTATATTCATCCAGCCGCAAAAGAGAGGCATTTTTTGCCGTTACGCCCCTCTCGCTCACTTTGTCCACCAAAGCTTTAATCGGGTTGTACAAATTGCCTGTAACAACAAGCGCGATCACCCCTCCGATGACGCAAAGGATGACTGCTACGAGCAGCGTCCAATTCCGGAGTTCATAAATATTTGAGAAAAGTTCGTTATAAGGACGTACACTGACAAAATACCAATCGAGCGTCGACGATTTTACATAGGTTATCAGATATTTCTTCTTATTAATCGTACTTTCAATGCTGCCTTGGTCGCTTGTTCCGTCTATAATTGTCTGGACATATTCTTCATCGGAAACATCATTCATGAAATAGGCGGCATTGGAGTGTGAAAGTACGATCCCTCTATTGTCCATGACGAAAGTACTGGTGTGAGGAGATGAAGAACTGATGCTCCGCATCGTATTTTGAATGTAGGCTTCTTCCAAATCCAGAACGATCGCAGACTTCGAATCGCCTGTGAAGGAAGGCAGCGGAATGATCTTGAACGTGAGCAGTCGATTCATCTGTTCATTGACCTGTTCAATCTGCCTGGGATAGAACTGAAAATATTGAACATGCTGCGGAGCCGGCAGATTCGGGTCCTTGCTCTGGCCTGTCGCGTCAATATAATTGCCGTTTTCAAAATTGTATAGGCTTATATTTGAGATAAACGGATATACGCTTTGCACTTTAGACAGCAGCAGTTTCACATTATAGTTAACGATTTTGTCGTTATTGGCATATAGAAACATCGTAACTTGACTGTCATTCAACAGTTGGTTGGTGATGATTTCGATCTGCTTAAATACCACATTGGCGGTATAGCTGACTTGGGAGAGCATTTTTTGAGAAGAGTCGTCAATTTCTTGTACGGCTTTGGCTGAGAATAGGAAGTACAAAATCGTCGTGACCAGTGAAATCGTAATGACAATCAGCAGTACATAGGATAGCAGCAGCTTACGGTACACCCGGTAATTCCGAAATCGCCCCAAAAAACCCATAAAAAAGCCCCCTTGACATTAGAATTTCTTTTTTGTAAACGCTATCATTAATTTTTAAAGATACCCCGAGGCCAATGCCTGTCACTATATTAGCCTAATCCATCGGTTCTGTAACTTTCAAAAATCGATGATCAGCTTTAAAAATCAGAGATAAGATTTTTAAAATTACGGCGCTGTTTTATTATTACGGATAACTAACTTTTGATGTTCGGAATCGACCTTTAGCTGGCTTCAGCATTTCTCCGCTAACGGAAAAAGGCTGCACCAGGCAGCCTTTTGTGGAACCATATATATGAGCTATACACAATATATCTATATCGCTACGATTCAGTCAGAGCATTCCCCTCGAAGGAACGGATGATTTCGCGCGCGGACTCAGGGATTGGCGTGCTTTTTCCGCTCTTCGTATCCATCAGCACGATCGTGCCGCGTCCTGCTGCCTTGAGCTGGCCATGCGCCGCAAGGGCGTATTGAATATCCATTGAAGAACGCCCGATTTTAGCCACTCGAACATGCAGCTTCAGGGGATCCTTCAAATAAATTTGCGCCAGATACTGGCACTCCAGGTCCGCAACGACGGATACGGTCTTCTCGCTGAACAAATCCTCGGTTAATTCCAGATTCTCAAAATACTCGATACGCCCCTGCTCGAAATACATAAAATAACTGACATTATTCACATGTCCGAGCATGTCCGTCTCACAGTAGCGGACCTTGATCGGAATGGAGAAATGGAATTTCTCCATCCAGCTTTGCGGATCCGGCTGGACAAAGGTTTCTTTTTTCATGAGCGGCTCTCCTCTCGTGTTGTAAACGCACACACATGAATAGTTTAAAGTTATTTTAATGTAATCGCAACAAGCCCCTGCTTCCTTCTCAATAGAAACTAAATTGCGGTGTGTTATTTTTGCCCGCGATATTCGATAGGCGATATTTGAAGTACATTCTTAAAACATTTGTTGAAATAACTTTTATTTTCATACCCCAATTGGTCCGATATGTCTTCTATGGTCTTATTCGTGTTGTCCAGAAGCCTGCAGGCTTCCTTCATTTTCACTCGTGTTACATACTTGATGAAGCCCTCTCCCGTGCCTTGTTTATAAATCCGGCTGAAATAACTGGGATTCAGATGCAGATGGCCAGCAACGGTTTCCATGGAGATTTTCTCCTCCATATGATTGGCTACATAATTTTGCGCTTTCACGATGATGGAATTCTGAACCGAGCTGAGGTCCATCGGAAACGTGATTTGCTCCATATAGTTCAACAGCCAGTCTTCCAAATGGTAGATGGAGTCCATCTGCAGGATTTTTTGATGAATGACTTCTTCCGCGTAGGATGAATTATAATGCTTCAGTGTTCTTAATTTGATAAGAATATCCAACATGAGCTTTAGCAGCCATTCTTTCACAGTGGATGGATGATAACGCTTATGGATGATGAACGCGGTCCATTTCTGCAGAACTTCCTTCAATTCAGCGTTATTATCGTTTACCAGGTATCTCTTGAATTCTTGTTCAGCCTCAGCATAATAAATAAACAAATCCTCTGTGGCATATGGCTCTTTGTTAAAACTCCGGATCATCCCGTCTTTATCGTAAAAATGTCGATTCCGCTCGGCCAGCATTTCGGTCAGACCTGACCTCAGCTGCGAATGGTTAATCTTTCCGCCAATAAGATATGAGGTTGAAGATTTCAGATGGTGCGTTATCGCGGCCTGGACACCGCGCAGCTGATCCTTCACCCTATCGAAATCATTAATATGAAGTGAAGAGGATGCCGGAAAGAACAGAACGGCTGTTGTACTGTCCAGCGGCAAAAAAACACCCGACCCACTATCCATTAAAAATTCACTCGCAATATTGTCGATGGCAAACTCGTAGGTTTCATCAGTCAGACGCAGCTCGCGAATGATATCGGAATATCTGTCCACACGGCATAACACCGGGATGATGGAATCGTGGCCGAGAACAACGCCTTGCTGCCTACATTGGCGCATCCAGTCTTGTTCGTCCCATAACGGAGCATATAACAGGTCCCGCAGCAGTTTCTTTTTGATCACGGAACGATGCTGATTTTCAAATTGTTTTAACCGTTCGGTCTGCTGAAAGATCGCGTTCTGCGTTTCCAATTCTTGGACAAGAGATCTAAGAACTTCACTTATGCTGTCCGCATGTATCGTTTCTTTAAGCAGATACTCATGCACATTATACTTGAGAGCTTGCTGGGCATAAGCAAATTCATTGTGGCAAGAAACGATCAGCACTTTAAGCTGGGCGGCTTTCGTCTTTAATTGTTTTACCAATTCCAACCCGTCCAGTTCAGGCATTCCAATATCGGTGATCAAAATATCAGGCATCGAGATCATGGCGGCTTCGAGCGCTTCCTTCGAGCTGTCGTAGACACCCGCCAATTGAAGTCCTAGTGATTCCCAGGGCACGGCTTTCTCGAAATATTCCAAGACGGGCAGGTCATCATCTACCAGCATCACCTTAAACATGGCCATTCTCCTCTTCCGATTTAGTAGGTATATTTAAAGTGATTCTCGTACCTTCCCCAAGCTTGCTTTCCACCGTCATCCCTGACGCGGCACCGTAGATAATCCGGATTCTTTCCGCCACATTGGTTAAACCGATTCCGTTGAGTTTTCTCTCACTCCGGTCGTTGCCAGGACCGTTCATGCCCAATTTACGGTTAAGCTGATCAAGCGCCACCGGTTCCATGCCATCTCCATCATCCTCCACGATGATGATTAAAGCGTCTTCAACGATCTGAGCCTTAACTGTAATGCAACCGCCATGTTGTTTAATGCCATGCATACAAGCGTTCTCGATAAGGGGCTGAATAATAAAGCGCGGCACTTCCCTTAATAATGTATCTTGGTTTAAATCGGCTACCAAATGAATGGGCTGCCTTCTGCGAAAATTCATAAGCTGCAAATAGTGGCCCACGATTTCAACTTCCTCCCGCAATGTGACGAAAGCGTTGTTCCGGTCAATCGTCATTCTCAGCACCGTACTTAAAGACTCGATAATACCGGCATTCTCCTGATCACCCTTCAATAAAATACGCATTCGGATCGAATTCAGGATATTAAACAGGAAATGCGGGTTGATCTGCGCCTGGAGCATATCAATTTCCGCTTTGCGCTTAAGCTGCTGCTCGTATTTGATCTTATGGATCATCTCCTTGATCCGGTCCAGCATATTGTCGAGCGCCCGGCCTAAAACGCCGATCTCATCCATACCGCGAACTTGTGAACGGATTTCCAAATTACCCTCGTCTATTTTCCTGACGATGCCCGACAAACGGAGAATCGGCTTCGTAAATTGACGAATCAACAAGATCAGTATGATCAAGAAAATAGAGAAGAACAAAAGCAGCGTCAGCAGTATGGACCGGCTAATTCCCGTAATTTTCCCCACTGCTTCCTTATAGGGCGTCAGGCTGATCAGATTCCAATCGTAGAAGGATGTTTCCATCCTGGCCATCAGAAAGTCAATGTCGCCCAGTTGGACAAGCATGGACTCCGATTGTTCCGAATAGGAGCGGAAGCTCGGTCCCTGGGTCCCTATCTTCAGAGGATCCAAGTGAGACAATATCTTGCCGTTCTGATCGATCAGCATCATTTCTTGTCCGCTGCGATCGTCTCCCCAAACTTTATGCAATCTTCGTTCATCCATACTTACAAAGATATAAGCATAATTGCTTCCGGTTGTCAGCTTGAGCGGCCGCACGGCCGTAATCAAATAAGGCGAGGCAGATTGATCCTGCCAATAATTTTCATGAACGCCCAGCCATGCCCCTTCGTATGGAAGCTGATCCTGGATGGCAAGAAACCAAGGCTCCGAGATCATGTTCCGGGGTTCATAGCTTTGGTTGGCGTAATTGCTAAACGTCTTTCCATTGGGCAGCAAGATGCTGATAAACAGCTTCTCCCCCGAGAAGGAGAGTGTCTCAAGCGTCCGCATCAGCTTGATCTGCTTGGAATATTGTTCATAATCTTGAATCATAAACGGCTCATCAAGCTGTTCCCGGAGCAAGGTGTTCAATTCCGGATCAAACTGGATAAAATTAGCAACATAAATCATATTGTTCAAAATGGTTATGACCGATTCATTGGCAATCTGAAGAGATTGAAAGGCGTTGTCCTCCGCATTCTTCCGCAGCAGGTCTCTGGTCAGCCATTCCGAAGCGGACAAAGTGATCAACATCGGCACCAAAATACAGACCAATGCCGTAGCGACCAGCTTTGTTCTAAGCGTATGTCTGGGGAAAAGAAACTTCATGTTCACACATCTATCCTCCGGGGTCGGGAAGTGCCAGAAAAGAGAAGACCGGCAGGCCTTCTCTTTCTGTTCATCTATTGTGATCGTTATTAGTTCGCATCGATAATTTTTTGGATTTTCTCTTTGGCATTGCTGATTGTTGTATCGATATCTTGCGAATTGAGCAAATATTTCTCTGCTTCTTCAATAAAAGCACTCTCTAGTTCCGATTGATATGCCGGCATGTTGGCCACTCCTGCTTTGGAACTGCTGAGTACATGCATAAGCGATTCTCTATCAATTAAATCGGGATTTTTAGGGAAGGTCATCATATTGTCGACTACGGTTGTCAGATCGGCCTTGGTCCAAGAAGGGAATTGAGATCCTTGGAACACGATGCCTTCTGTCGTTAACCAGCGGATAAAGGTGAATGCTTCCTCTTTATGATCCGATTTGGCGGCTATACCGTAGTAATCCGCACTTGCGCTTGTATATCCTGTTGGATCATCCGGATTATTCTTCGGATAAGGAGCGAACACCGTCGTGTGCTCATAGTTGAAGTTGTCGTTGCCGCCGACTTCAACGACCATCCAGTTGCCGATTGGAATCATACTGGCCGTTTGATTGGAGTAAACGTTGCGATAGTGCATTTTTTGCGATGTAATATCCGCATAAGAATAAGCAGACTTATCTACATTCATCGTTTGGTTCAAGATTTCCAACGATTTCACAAACCCCGGGTTATCCAGATTTGAACTGCCATCCATCTTGAGGAAACTATTGTTTTCTGCTTGGTTGACCACGGCTTGGTTGAAGAATACGGCCCAATTGTGGAAGTAGGCTCCATAACGTTTGGAAGCGCCTTCGCCTTGGGTCAGCTGTTTGGCATAGTCCATAAACTCATCCCAGGTCCAATCTGTCGGAACCGGAAGTCCCGCCTCGTCCAGGTGATCTTTGTTTAATAATACCATGTACTCCACATACTTTCCAGGAAGCGCATACACGCTGCCATCAAACGTAGGATCAATCTTATACTCTTCCTTCACGGAAATATTGTTGGCTTCCAGCAAGTCATCCATCGGCGCCAAAATTCCCATTGCCGCGCGTTGATTATACTTCGGTGTATCCGGGAAAACCACAACATCCAGATCCTCATTCGATGCGACTAATAAATCCAGCTTCTTGATACTTTCTGTTGCATCGCCATTGTCTACAAGCGGTACATAATTGACCTTAATTCCAGGGTGCTGTTTCTCAAACTCTTCAATCATTCCCTTAAGGTTCTCGTTCTCGAGAATGTGCCAGCTGTGGAAATTGATTGTTACCGGTTCAGCGGCAGGTTCCTCCGTTTGCCCATTGCTGCTAGGAGGCGTTTCCGGAGCTGGAGATGATCCGGTATTATTGTTGCCTGCTGAAGAACAACCCGAAACGACCATGATCATGAGTATGAAAACCACAAACCATTTCTTCATTTTCTCATTCCCCTTAACATATTTATTGGTGATTCTATATGCATTTTGCCATGACAGAAAACCGCTTTTAATCCACTTTTTTTACTCATCCGAAAAAATAATGACTTAACCTTTCACTCCGCCCAGCGCAATGCCCTCGATCACCTGTTTCTGCCCGATCAGGAATACGATGAGCAGCGGGATAATCGCGGATACGGCTGCCGCCATGGTCAGGGAATAAAACTGGCCGTATGTATCCGCGAATTTATTCATGGCCAGCTGTAACGTGTAATACTGATCCGTCCGCAGAAATATCAATGGATTCTGATAGTCGTTCCATGTCCAGATAAATCGCAAGATCGCATAGGTGGCAATCGCAGGCCGGATCATCGGCATTGTAACATTCAGAAAAATGCGGGTATGGCCCGCCCCGTCAATTCTGGCCGCTTCGATAAACTCATTGTTGATACTCATGAAAAACTGGCGGATCATGAAGGTTCCGAGTACACTGAAGCTTCCCAGCAGGATTAGGCCGATATGCGTATCAAACAGATTAATCGAACGCATCAAAATGAATTGGGGAACGATAATGCTTTGCTGCGGCACCATAAATGTCGCCAGCACAATCAGAAAGAGTGCATCACGTCCGCGGAAATGGACTTTCGTGAAGCCATAGGCCGCCATACATGAAACCAGCACCGAGATGAACGTCGTCAGAACCGTCACTTTGATCGTGTTCCAATAATACAGATAAAACGGATAATCGCCTACCCAAACTTTCATATAATTGGAGAAGCCGTTAAAATTGACGGGAATCCATTCAATCGGGTAGTGGAATACATCCTGTTCGAATTTCATCGATGTGCTGATCATCCAGATGAAGGGAAGCAAAAACAGTATACCGCAAGCAAGCATGAGAATGGTCAACAGTATTTTTGATAATTTCAAATGAATCACCTCCTAATAGTTCACCCATTTCCGTTGACCTACCCATTGAAACACCGTAATAGCCAATACGCATAGGAATAACACCATCGCTATTGCGGAAGCATACCCTGTTCTCAAGTTCGTAAATGCAACATCGTATAAATAATAGACCATAACAGAACTTGAGTTGGCGGGCCCGCCTTCAGTTAATACCGCAATCAAGTCAAATACTTTGAACGAGTAGACCACACCGGTTACGAGCAGGAAGAACGACGTGGACGATACGAGCGGAAGCGTGATGTTCCGGAATTGCTGCCACGAGCCCGCTCCATCTATGCTGGCTGCCTCATACAAGTCCTTTGGGATATTTTGCAGACCGGCCATATAGATGATCATATTGAATCCGATTTGAGTCCAGATCAGGATCAGCATCACCGACGGGAGTGAGTAGGAAATGTCCGCCAGCCATTTCGGCGGATCCTCTATGCCGATCTTCATCAAGAACTGATTGATCGGTCCCAGCGAGGGATGGAATAAGACTTGAAATACAACCGCCACCCCGACAACACTTGAAATATAAGGCATAAAATAAATGATTTTGAACAGGTCTTTGAACCATACGCCGTTCTTGATGATGATCGCCAATAAAAGCGATATGGCCATCGTAATCGGGATCGCCAGCATAAGAATAAAATTGTTCTTGAATGAGGTTATAAACGTTTCATCTTGAGTCAGACCTGCGAAATTGTCCAACCCGACAAACCTGATTTCATCTATACCTTTAATAAAACTCCAGTCTGTAAAGCTGATGAGGACCGAAGCAAGGATTGGAATTAATGTCATCAGCGCCGTCCCGATCAGCATGGGGCCGACAAATATCCATCCGGCTATCGTCTCCTGAAGCCGTTTTTTTCTGGCACTTGTACTTTTACTTGCACTTGCACTTGCTCGAGCTTTGTTGTTTGCAGTAATGGCAGGTTCCACGATTGCACCTCTTTCTGTTCGGTTTCCACTATGATATCCCGGGTGAGGGCATGAACATCATCAACAATTATTACTCGTTTGAAAAAAAACTTACTGTTATATAAAACACCGTGCCAACAGGTGATCGTTGGCACGGTGAGCGGACAATTCCCGATATATTATTTCCGTCCTTTACCTTGATCGCGGTGCTTTCGGATTCGGGCGTGCATCCGGCTGCCGTTTACCCGGTGCCGGGCGAAGCGTCCGGACGGTCAACGCCGGTCCGTTCTTCGTCCAGTTACCCGCAGCATCTGCAGCTTCCACCTTGAATTTATATTTCCGCCCCGCTTCCAGATTATCTACCAACCATGTCGTGCCCGTGGGATTGGCCAGAACACGGCCGTCCTGCAGCAGTCTATACGCTGTTATTCCCATTTGATCCGCGGCGGGGGTCCAAACCAATTGCACAGACGTCTGCGTAATGTTATTCGCTCTTAGCTTGCTGCCCGCCGGCCAGGTCGGAGGCGTCGTATCACTTGGAAACGGAATTTCCGGATCATCGGTACCGGGACCATGAATCGTCATATTGCCCATAAAGTCAACCGCTTCCACCTTGTATACCGCATTCAAGTCAGATGCGCCTGCAATGGTGTAGCTTGTCAGCTTTCCGTCAACGGAAGCCATGAATGAACTGTTGCGGTATATGTTGTAATTGTTGATGCTTACATTATCAATGGCCGAATCCCACCGCAAGATCACATCGTCACCCTCTTGCGTTGTCGTAATACGGGATCCTGTAGGCCATACAGGCGTAATCGTATCCAGCTTCAATGTCGATCTCGCCAGCTCCAATCTCGAAGAGCGGTTACCCGCTTCATCCAGCGCTGCAACTGAGAAGGTATATGCAGTATCATCTTCCAGCCCATTGATATAGTAACTCGTAACTGCCCCTTCAAGATCGGCCGCCTTGGCATCTCCTGCATAAACCTCATATCGGGCAACCGCCGTATCGTCGGAAGCTTCAGGCCAATGGAGCAGCATTCCGGTTGTTCCCGCATGAGATGCAATAAACTCGTTGCCTGCTTCCCAAGCAGGAGCAGTTGTATCGGCAGCCAGCGTAGATACGGTGACGGTCAGTCCTGCAGTTTCATTACCCGCCGCATCCTTGGCCGATATCGTAAGCTCGGTCGTTGTGCCTGCCGGAAGACCGGTAACCGTATAAGCTGTCTTGCTGCCGGGCACATGCGCAATCACTTGAGCTCCCTGATAAATCAAATAGTGGTCGATTCCATATTCGTCCTCGGCAGCTGTCCACGAAAGCGCCGCACTAAAGCGGGACACAGAATCAGCCTCCAATGCGGAATCTGCCGGCCACACCGGCGCTTGCCGATCCGCGTCAGGCGTCGTCAGCCGAACCGTTGGTCCGCCTGCACTCTCATGCTTCGTATCCTTTGCTACAATCCTGAACTCATAGGACGCAGACGGATTCAAGCCGATGACCTCCAAGCTGGAGACATCCGCTCCGACGGTTGCAAAAAGTACATTATCTTGATAAATATTATAGCTTGTAATACCTGTTTCATCGGATGCTCCCGACCACGTCAAGGTTACTCTATCCGGTTTAACATGCGAAGCATTCAGCGTGCCGTCGCTCCAAATCGGTGCAGCTGCGTCCTCCTCAACCGCTGCGGTACTAATCAATAGATAAGGCCTTAAGGCCGCATCGCTCGCCTCTTTGGAGTAAATATCCACATTCTGATCCAGCCAGTTGTCATCCTGAAGCATGAAGCTGATTGCCGTATCGCCGTTTATTTTCGTCATAACATAATCGGTCACCGGTATGGTTTTCCAATATCCGGCGTTTCGAACCGTTGAGCTGTCCAGGCGCGTTCCTGCTTCCGGTTTGTTGAGCCAATTGATCGTGCTCTCCGACCAATTGTTGCCGGTTGCATACAAGGCCATGTTAATATCGATGTTCGGCGTTTGCACAGCAGACACATAGAAGCTGAGAGAAGCTTCATAGACACTGCCTGTAACCGTGTTCAGCGGGAATTTCATATATACCCTTCTGTTATTTCCTGTATTTTTGTTCTGTTCGCTGCCGGACGCTCCCGCAGCATTCTTGTATCTGAGATAGGCGAGGTTATTCGTCGTACCCGCTCCTCCGAATACGGCAGGCGCCTGCGGGAACGCGTCATCGCTTGGATGTAATCGATACGCTTGTCTTACGAGCCCTGAATGCGTTCTGACCGATATGGATGGGCCTGTGTTCGACGAGTTACCAAATGCATCAACCGCTTCCACCCGGAATGAATAAGACTGGTCCGCTTCCAGATTGGAAACTGAATAGTTGTACACATTCCCGTCCACACTCGCGATCAAGCTGTTATTTTGATAAATCCGGTATCCCGTTACCCCGATATTATCCTCAGCCTGCGTCCATTGCAGCGTAACTTCTCTATCCGTTAGAGAAGAATACGTCAACAATCTTGTTTTTGGCCATGTCGGCATCACATCATCATTCGCGACAGCGGTTGTAATGGTCAATTGCGGGCTAACATCTGACCAATTATTATCCCCGTCACCCGCTTTTATCTTGAATTCATAGGTGGTGTAGTCCGATAATCCTCTGACCTCATAAGAAGCTGCCGAGGCCGGCAGGGTTATGAGCTCTTGATTGCCTTTAAACACACGATAGGCCGTTACTTCGCGATTGTCCTGTGCAGGCGTCCAATGTAAAGTTAAACTATTCGAAGTGACCCCGGATGCTGTAAAGCCCGGTTCATTCCAAGTCGGTGCGGCAGTATCTACTGTGCCTAATGTTTTAAATACAACAATTGGGCCGCCAGACGATATATTGCCGTGCTCATCCTTCGTCTCTACACGAACCGTATATTGTGTATTCTCCAATAAATCGGTTAAGCTGTAGCTCTGCTCTGCCGTATCCACGATTGACCGGCCATTCACATAAACACGGTAGCTGGCCGCGCGAACTTTATCCACGCCTTTAGGCCAACTAATCACAGCGCCGGACTGATGCAAGTCGGATACCGTAAGATAAGATCCTTTGTACCATCCCGGCTGAACATCATCCGTGCCTGACGGCGTTGTGACGCGGATCGCTTCGCTTTCGACGGAATGGTTCCCCTGCTGGTCCACAGCCTTTATCGTGAAAACATAGGTTTGATTTTGTGCCAATCCTGTCACGTCATAACTTGTCAGATGAGCTGGAATTTGCTCAAGCAAGCTTCCGTCTTTATAAAGCAAGTAATGGTCAACCTCAATATTGTCATGTGCTTTCGGCCAATTCAACGTTACGGATGCAGGGGCAACGTCCGCTGCGCCAAAAACACTTCCATAGGGCCATACCGGTGCTGTAATATCTGCGGTTTGATCAGGTATCGGCAAAGGCACGAACGATGGGCGCTCTTCCGTCGGCTCCTGCCCCCATATAACGGTGACCTTATTGTCTGCTCCTTTTATTAAGGAAGTGCGGTAGGTCTGCTCCGTTCCTTCATAGGTAACTGCGATTTCGTAATCACCATAAAACCCCCGCGTTTTGTAAGTCCCTTCCGCATCCGTTACCCCTCGAACGTCCGTCCACCACGTATTGTAGATGAGCCTTTGCCATTGCTCGCCGGCCGGCTTCAACGTCCAATCCGCACGGTATAAGGGCGCGTTGCTTTGCCAGTGTGCGCCGTCCCAGAAACCCCACATCGTAAATGATTCCACGTTCGGATGACTAAAGGTCGCCGTCAATAGATCGCGGGTGAACATCGCTTGCATGTCTTCCCGGGGGGTGTTCATATCAAATTCCGTTATGGCGATCTCATCGGCGTATTGTGCGAAATGAGTAAGCTGATTGTAAAATGCCATCGGGCTTACCGGCGCGCTTCCAAAGTGAGCCTGAATCCCTATGCCGTCTACCGGAGCGCCACTGTCGACTAACGTTTCAAGAAAATTGGAAAACTCATGAATAACCGGCGAATCCAAACCTAAAATTTGCGTTTCGTTCACATACAGCTTTGCATACGGATCCGCTTCTTTCGCCCGCTTGAACCAATCCGCCGCAATCCCATCCCCGTACACACTGCGAATCGTTTTATTGGCCGTCGGTTCATTCAATACATCCCAATCGACAAGCCTTCCCTTGAAATATCCCGCCACCTCATGAAAATGATCCTGAATCCGCTTATGAATTTGCTCCGGATCATTGACGATCCCGCCGATGTCGCTTGGCATTCTGGTCAAGCCATCCCACAGCAGCGTATGACCCCTGATGGCAAAACCGTTCTCGCCCAACCAGTTATACAGTCTTACCGCTCTGGCCTTGTCGCCTTCCCACCAGGGCCACTTCAATTCATTCTCCATGACAACCGAGCTGAAATTCTCCTTCAGCTTCTCCCGGTAGATTTCCGAATTCGCATCCGTTCCGAAAACCATCGCACTATTCACAGCCGTGCCAAACTTAAAATCATGCTTCGTCATCTTCACATGAACATCGGCGCCTGCAACAGGCTGGCCGTCCGCATCTTTCACGACGATCTCGAGATCCCCTTTGCGGATTTCTTCGATACGCCGGTCGGCCTCTTCACGCCAAGGAGCATCCTCCTCCATCCCCTCGTAGTAAAAAGGCGTACTTGGCAGGTCTTCGATTGTGATCGCTTTCTTATAATTTATGACTTTAATATCCGCCATTTCAATCACTTGCGGCCTGTAGCCGACACGCAGCGTAACGTGAGATTGATTGGCCGGCATATCAAGCGCAGCTTTAATGGGTACAAAAAACTGCTTCCACTGCGTGGGGACCGCCACTTTTTCCGTGATCGATTTCTCCCACGTCCCCACTTTCTCCAGGACAAAGCTGACCGTTCCCTCAGCCGTTTCATGCGTGGAGCTTATCGTTCTTGCATAGAAAGTTGCCAGCATGACATCATCTTTTTCAATAGCGGCTTCTATGGGAATTTCATATTGAAAGTCGTAATCGAATGACGGCTGGACAGTAGTCGTAAAGCGCAGCGCTTCCGGAAATCCTTCCCCCTCCACGGCTACAACTTCCATGCTCCCATAGGCTTCAGACCCTGCTTTGAGGCCGGCGTTCGCAAGGCTAAGAGCTGAAAGAATCACTTCTCCATCCGGCAATTGATTCGGTCCCTCTGCAGTGACCGCTCGCGCCGGAAGCGCTTGCAAAGGAAAAGCCAGTAAGATTCCAGCTAGCAGTAAACAGATAAACTTCCTAAGTCGTATATTCACACTCGTATTCCTCCCTATCCACCGAAAATTGGAAATACCTTAATACAGAGTCAAGCATACTCATTGAATCGCCTCCTCGAAAAAATCAATCTACCCTCATTGTAGTGAGCATCTGCGGGTAAAATAAGTAACAGCCATGACTCATTTGGAAATTTTTTTACGTCCGTGGTCATCGGCGTTACCGGACTTATGTCGCCTAAATTAATCTATTTCATCATAAACAGGCCCCAGTCTGTATGCTAGGCGGGGCCTATTTGACGTTCACTGAAGTTGGATTAAAATGTAAAAATTCGATTTTTCAGGTCTGCTCGAAGGTAAGGTGAAGTTTCAGAGAAGGCTTTGCAGCGGGTTTACTGAAGAAGCGGGAGTGAAATTATCGGTGCACACGATATAATAGCCGGTCAGCCGTCATGTAAGCCAAAGCCATGATCGTTTTCATCGGATGGCAAGGAACAAAGGAAGGCAGCTGGCCTGCGCCGATTGCAAACAGCCCTTTACATTCATGGACTTCGCCATACGGATCGACAACCGTCTCCTTACGGTCCCATCCCATCCTGTGAGTGCCGCAGCCATGAACAAACTGGTCAACAAGCGTAGATTGATACTCCCTTCCATGATTATCCTGCCATTTGTAATGAATCTGTAGTACAGGCAGCCCATAGGCGTCTTTTGTTACCGGATCCAACTTGCAGGACGCCTGACAGTCACTTTGGGCGGAGTAGGGATAAAAGCGCCTGCCCACATCGCCGTTTTTGTTAATTCCAGACACCAATAAAAGCCTTGCATTCTCAAGGGCGTCGCCGGCAAGAATGACGATCTCCGACTCCAAGTCTTCCGGTTCACCTTGGGCATTGAAATACGATACGCCCTTGGCCCGTCCCAATGAATCACGGTGAACAAGCTTAACCTGAGCGAATGGTCGAAGCTCCAGATTACCCGTTTCAACGGCGACGAATCGCAGGAATTCTTCCAGCTTACCATCGGCTGCCGCCCTTGCCAGCTCCTTCTCCACACGGTTATAGCCGGCTTTAAGCTCTTTATCACTAATGGGCCAATCGGACATGATGTTATCATCGGAATCCCACGCTTTGGCGGAATACTTCATCATGCCGCGTTCACCCGTTTTCTTCAGCACGATCACTTTGAGGCCCGCACGGGCTAACTCGGCCGCAACGATGACGGAGGCTTCGCTTATTCCGGCTATGATAACATCATGCTTCTGACTCATCTTTTCACCTCGTATCCGCTGAATAGTCCTAGTAGCCTGTCTTTCCTTTATATTTCTCCACGTTTTCTTTGGTAACCACAGGCGCCTCCAGCTCGATGAATTTCGGCATCTTCTCTCCGGCTATTGTTTTGGCGGCTGCAATAATCCCCATTGGCATAACGATCGGGTACGCAACCGTCGCATCGATCGTTCCCTCTTCAATGGCCTCCAGGGCCGTTTCCTGTGCATCGACGCTTACGACAACAATCTCATCTTCTCTGCCGGCAGCCTTGATCGCCTCAATAGCCCCCATAGTCATCACATCGGCATGGGAGACTAAGGCGTTGATCTGTCCTGAGGGAAAACGCTGGAGGATATGTTCCATAATTTTGAATCCCTTCGATTGTTCGAAATCGGCATTCATGCTCTCAATAATCTTAATATGGGGATAACCTTCAAACGCTTCCAAAATCCCTTTACTTCGATCTATCGCTGTGGTGGAAGCCGGAGTTCCTCTCAATTCAATGACATTGCCCCTGCCGTTCAATAGAGCGACCACCTGCTGTCCGGCTTTTCTGCCCACTTCAACATCCTCAGCCTTAATGAGCGTCAATACCTCGACCGGCGACCAGCGATCAATCAGTATGATCGGGATTCCCGCTGCCTTGCCCCGTTCCAGAGCAGGGTTAACCGTATCCTTCTCTACAAGGTCAATCACCAGAACATCGACTTGCTTGGCAATAAAATCGTCAATGACCGCGGATTGGATGACCGGATCACTTTTTCCATTACCAATCACAACTTCCATATTCGGAAAATACGTTCTGACCGCTTCCTCCGCCATTCTCATCGTACCCGCTCCGTAAGGAAAGGTACCCGAGGCAACAACGCCGACTGTGCCCTTGATCGAATCTCTTGGAGCTTCCAGCGTCAGCATTTCTTGACATAAGTCCCCGCAAAATAATCCGTAGTCTATAGCGACCGGCTCACTCGCAGCACCAGGGCGATGCGTATATTCTGCATGATCGTCCATATTCCGGCCTTCGCTGGAATTACTGCATGCAACCGAGAAAAACAACAGAAAAGACAGCACTGAATACCCGAACATTTTCATTGATTTCATCGCCATGAATCCCTCCTCATGATTAAACATTAGGTATCGTTTAATAGTATAAATCAGAAAGATACTTGGCAATATCGACAACAGTCCTATTCAGATACAGTCATTCCGACAATTCCCGCCATGATCAGCAGAGCGGATACGACTTTCAGGGCCGACATCGGTTCATTAAAGAAGACATAACCTATATAAGCAATAATAGCGATACCCGCCCCGGACCAAACGACATAAGGGACGATCATGCCCAGGTATTTAATGCTTAACGATAATGAGAAATAACAGATGGCTGTAAATACGTACCCCAAAGCATACATGGCCCAATTTTCCTGCTGGGCATGGATTTTAAAGCATACAACTGCCAATACATTTGCAATAATGACGAATAGCACATACAGCCATCCCATGGCCTCCACCCTTTCGGACAAACAACGTGAAGCTTGATCTATTGTGAAAGAAAAGGACCCGACGTTAACATACGGTCATCAGGTCCTTTTACAGACTTGCTTAGGCCAACGTTCTAGTCGTTCCGCTTCGTACTGAGCGCCCAATCGGTGTAGGCCGCCGCAACATCCACATTTTCCTTGTCGATGACAGCCGTAGGCACATTAATGATTTTGTCGACTGTGTATCCCAGCACTTCATGCATGAATACCGCTTTAATAAACTCGCGTCCCATATCGACCGGGCCGACGTTAACGGTAGCAGTCAGCTTCCCTTGGCGAATCGATTCATAACCGGATTTGAGTCCGTCAGCTCCGATCGTAATGATGCCATCCGTGCCATCCCACAGCTTCAGGCCGCGCGCTTCCACTGCCTGCGTGGCTCCCTGCGCCATCTCTTCGTTCTCGCCGTAGATCAAATCTACGTCAGGGTGGGCTTGCAGCAGGTTCTCAGCAGCCTGCATCCCTTTGTCGCGAACGTAGTCACCGCGCTGCTCGCCGACGATTTTCATATCCGGATACGGCGCTATCGCTTCAAGAAAGCCGTTCTTGCGCGAGGTCGACCAGTGGCCGGGAAGTCCCCAGATCAACAATATATTGCCTTTGCCTTGAAGCTTTTCCGCAGCATACTTGCCGACGATATAACCCGCCTGATAGTGGTTGTTGTAACCGATGACGGAGACCGCCTTCAACTCGTCTTCCTCCCACATCTCGGCCGGCATGTTGAACATGAAGATCGCCGTTCCCGCATCCATTGCTTTCTGGTAGACGGCGTTCATCGCGTCAAAATCACCTGCGGAGGAGACCAATATCGCATCATACTGCTTCGCCGTCCAGTTCTCGATGGTCGCCACCTGGGATTCTACGGACTGATGTTCATTGGGCGCAGACATCTCGAACTCGAACTTAACGCCGAAGCGGTCGCTTAATTCATTCATCATCGTATTGGCGCCATGCTCGATAATATCGTAGAATTCCGAGGCTGCCGGCGGGGTGAAGCCAATCTTAAGCGTGCGCCCTTCCGCGGCTGTTCCCACGAATTGTTCAAAATTTTGATCTCCCCATTGATAAGCGGTGGAAGAGCCTTCAGCGACTACGCTGGGCGTAGCCGATTCTTCCGGAGCTTCGTTATTGGTGCAGCCTGCTATGACCAGGCTCGCCACAAGGACAACCAGCATGATAAGCTTCATGCTCATTCTTTTTCTACCCGACATCTGTTTGACCTCCTCAAATTTTCTTGCCTCTCATTGATAGCCGTAAGCCAGTGAAACCCCTGCTGCTAGAATGACGACTAGCTCCTCTGCTTCTTAGCTCTCCTCTGCTTCTTAGCTCTGCTTCACCTCCTTTAAGGCCTTGCGGCTGCCAAGCCTGATTCTTGCGGAGCCGCCCCAAATATTGACCGTAACGGCAACGAGAATGATGACACCGACAACGATCGTCTCCCAGTACGGATGGACATTGAGAAGATTCATCGCATTCTTGATCATGAACAAAATGATGGCCCCAAGCGCCGTTCCGACCAAGCTGCCTTTCCCCCCGGCCAGACTTGTTCCGCCGATGATGGCGGCCGCGATCGCCTCCAGCTCGTAGTTCTTGCCCATCTCGGGATGTACGGTCGTCAGCCGTGAAGCAAGAAGAATGCCTGCGATAGCGGCGATAAGGCCGGATAAGGCATAGACCTTGATACGCAGCCTGTCAACCTTGATGCCGGATATGCGGACGGCTTCCTCGCTGCTGCCCAGAGCCAGAACATGGCGGCCGAACCTCATTCGACGATAGACAAATAGCAGGATAAGAAGCAGCAGTGCTGCAACGATAACCGGAAATTGAATATTTAAAATTCGCCCTTGGCCAAGAAATGTGAAGCTGCTGCTCATGTACTCGCGGATCGGTATGGCTCCGGTCCATACATAGAGGACGCCGCGGGCGATAATCATCATGGCCAGCGTGGCAATAAACGGCGAAATGCCGAGCTTCGTAATGACAAGGCCATTCACAATGCCCACCGCCGTACCGACGATCATGCCGCCGATGACAGCCATCACCATGTTTACATCATGGTAAAGCAGCCATGCTGTCATTCCGCCGGAAATGCCGACGATGGAGCCCACCGACAAGTCAATGCCGCCGGTCGATAGAACAAAGGTCATTCCAAATGCCAATATCATGACGAATGCTGCCTGCTGCAGTATGTTCAGCAGGTTGATATAAGTCAAAAAATGCTCCGAAGCAAAAGACATCACGATCATAATGACAGCCAAGAAAATGATGAGTCCGATGATCTGCCCATCGATTCTCAGCGGTATGCGCAAGCTCTTCAGCCGATCAGAGTCCGGTTGTACGATGGGTTCTGGACTTTGATTTCCCAAGTTTGGCAGCCTCCTTCAGAAGTCGCTTTATATATTCATGGTATAGTTAGGCCGTCTTTGCCCTTGTGGATGTATAACGCTCTACGCCCACCGCAATGATGATGATCAGGCCGGTTATAATCAAACGATAGAACTGGTTCACCGCCAGCAGATCCAGCCCATTGGAGATAAGCGCAAGAATGATCGCGCCGATCGCTACGCCAGTCACACTTCCCTTGCCCCCGAACATGCTCGTTCCGCCGATGACAGCCGCAGCGATCGCATCAAGCTCATAGGAGGTACCCATTAACGGCTGAACGGCCGTCAGCCGCGAGGACAACAGAATACCGGCGGATGCAGCCAGCAAGCCCGACAGCGCATAGACTCTAATTTTGATGCTGTTTGTGGAAATACCCGACAGATGCGCCGCTTCCTGGTTCGAGCCGACAGCTACAACAAAACGTCCGAAGCTCGTTGAATTGAACAGAAAATAACAAATCAGAAACACGGCCAAGGCGATCCAGACCGGCATAGGGATTCCCAGCCAATAGCCTTGAGCCAGAAATGCGAATTCCGGCGTGGCAAAATTCCGGATCGGCTCATTAATGGTAAACAGAAGCAGCAGCCCGCGCGCGATATACAGCATGGCAAAAGTGGCCAAAAAAGGGGAAATGCGAAGCCGCGTGATGATCATTCCGTTAAACGCCCCGATCAGCGTACCCAGTAGTAATCCTGCCAGAATCGCCAGCCACATGTTCGTTCCGTTCATCATCAGCCAGCCGGTGACACCGCCGCACAGGCCGAGGACCGAACCGACCGACAGATCGATGCCGCCCGTCGAGAGCACGAACATCACACCAAAGGCGACCAGCATGACGAAGACGGAATGCATAAGCAGATTGGTAATGTTCTCGACCGTCAGGAAGTATTCGGACGATACCGACAGAAACACGAACAGTATGACAAGAATGATCGAAACGCCCAGCCCTTCGCGCGCATTAAGCTTTATTAGTTTTCTAGTGTGCGTATTCATTCATGCCCTCCCGAAGCGTACATCATAATGTTCTCCTCCGTCGCTTCTTCTCGTGAAAACTCACAGACAAATCTCCCTTTGTGCATCACATAGATGCGATCGGACAGCCCCATCAGCTCAGGGAGCTCTGAGGATACCATCAACACAGCGCCTCCATCCCGCACAAATTCCGCGATCAAGTTGTAAACCTCAACCTTGGCGCCTACATCGATGCCCTGCGTCGGTTCATCGAAGATCAGCACCTTGGGCTGCGTGAAGAGCCACTTGGCCAGGATGACCTTCTGCTGGTTTCCTCCGCTCAGGAACCTGACCTTCTGATTCACATGCGGTGTTTTGATCCCCAAGCGCTTTACGTAATCCTCGGCGATCAGCGTCTCTTTTCGCTTCTTTAACACAAACCTCTGTCCAAGAATTCGCTTGATGGAAGCTACCGTGATGTTCTGGCTGACCGTCAGCTCAATTAATGCGCCATGCAGCTTGCGGTTCTCCGGCAGCAGGCCGATCCCCGCCTGAATGGCATCGCGCGGCGAACGAATCCGGCGGGGACGCCCATCCACGACGACCTTGCCCGAATGAATGGGGTCCGCGCCGACGACAGCACGCACCGTCTCCGTCCGCCCCGATCCGGCCAGCCCGGCGATCCCGACGATTTCTCCCTGCTTCACATGGAAATTGATATCCTTCAGCACACCCCTGCGGTTCAGATCGGATACCTCCAAGACCACCTTGCCAAGCGGCACCTTCTCTTTTACGATGTGGTTGGATATTTCCCGGCCCACCATCATGGAGACCAGATGATCGATATTCGTATCCTCTTTATTGACTGTAGCGACATTTTTTCCATCACGCATGACCGTAATCCGGTCGGCAAGCAGAAACAATTCCCGCAGGTGATGCGATACGTAAATAATTGAAACGCCCTGTGCCTTCAAAAGCCGGATAAAATCGAACAAAACCTCGCGCTCGTGCTCGGCAAGCGCGGCAGTGGGCTCATCCATGATCACGACCGAGCAATCAACAGAAAGCGCTTTCACAATCTCGATGACGCGATTTTTGAGCGCATCCAGCTCACCCACAGGCCGATGGAGATCCTCTACCGACGGGAAAAACTTCTGATAGAGCCTGGCCGTCTCCAGATACATTTCCTTCTCGTTCATCGCCCGCACAGCTTTCCCTACGACTGACTTAACGAGTTCCCTTCCCAGGTATACATTCTGTACCGCCGACAGATGAGGGGCCAGCGAAGGCTCTTGAAAAATCGTACTGATGCCGAGTGCCTGAGCTTCCTTGGTGCCGTTGATATCGACTGCCTTTCCCCGAACCCGGATCTCTCCGCTATCTTTGCTGTATAACCCAGAGAGAATTTTAATCAGCGTGGATTTGCCCGCCCCGTTCTCCCCTACTAGCGCCAGCACCTCCCCTTTTCGTACATCCAGTGATACGTTCTCCAGCGCCAGCACACCGGGAAAGCGCTTCGTAATTCCGCTTAGCGACAAAAGGACTTGATCCTCTTCAACTGTCATCTGTTACCCTTCACTCCCATCCAACGGAAACTTGGTTGCTGCGCCTGCCTGGATTGTTATTGCATGAAGCAGGCGCAGCCGATATCCAAATCTGTCTATTATTCAACGTTTGAAGAAACGTAGATCTATTAATCTATTATTCAACGTAGAGGAAACGATTGAAGGTATGGAACGGCTCAAGTCCGTTCTTGCGCACAACGACCTGGTCTTCCGTTCTTACGCCGCCGATGCCGGGAACAATCAGAGACAGCTCGTAAGCGAAGGTCTGACCTTCCTCCAGCACGTTATCGCAAGCCGGCCCGATTTCCGGAATATCCTCCTCCGGATCCATACCGGTCGCATGTGCCCCAGTACGGCCTTCGCTCACCTCGACCAGGTATTGCTCCACCTCATACTTGCTGAAAGCTTCGCGAATGACACGGTCAGCCTCGATACCGGTCATGCCGGCCTTAATCTTCTGCAGGCACTCCTCGTAACCGAGCGAGCACGCCTCCATCAGACGCTTGGCTTCATCGGATACATTGCCGTAACAGATCGTACGGGCGTTGTCGGAAGCATAGTCATTGACGCGGATACCGTAATCCATCATGACAAGGTCGCCACGACGCATTGGACGGGTGGTCGGACGTTTGAAGAGCACATCCGTGTTCTCGCCGGACTGGATCATGATGTCGTATGCGATCGCGTGCCCGCCGTTTGCGAACATGGCCGCGTATACGAGGGACGTTGCTTCCAGCTCGGTAATGCCTTCGCTGTCGCGCAGCAGGTCCATCAGCATTTCGATCCCTGCGTCGCACACTCTGGCCGCACGTCTCATCGAAGCGATCTCCGCCTCGTTCTTCTTCGATTTCAATTGCTCGATGATCATGGAGCGTTTCACCTCGGAGCCTTGGAACGCCTCATTGATCGGGAACCAGAACTCCAGATCCATGAACGTATATCCGCAGATGCCGATTTTCTTCGGTTTGTCTTGAGCCGCTCTTTCCTTCAGGAATGGCCCCCACTCCGAACGGATCTCCCGGATATCGCCGCCCAGTACTTCCATTGCGGAGGAAGTATGCGCCGAAGGAATCTCGCTCATCGGCAGGAAGAACACCGGATCGCGGCCAGGCACCAAGTAGAGCAGCATCGGCTGCGGGTACACACCGTCAATCGTGCGGTAGTTCACCAGCCAGCGGATGTTGGACATCCGGTAACAGTCGCCGAATACGATCAATGCGTCCAGGCCCTCATCGGCGATTTTTTGTTTTGCAATTTCAACCCGTGCTTTGTAGTCCTCATTCGTAATCGTCTCGCCCGGCCCTTGGAACTCACCATAGCGCACCAAATTTTCGAACTTATCAGGAATCCATTTCAACGCTGCATTTGAAATCATATTTGTTAACTCCTCTCACCGTTTTAGTTGTAGTTGATGTCCTCTGCAAGCCGCCTGCCGTCCCGCTGTCCTCCCTTCCGGCTCATAACGTGTGTTGCTTGCTCTTGCTATTGTTAATTTACAACATCCGGGGCGGCGTTCTAAGTAAACAATCTTCTGATAGGGGGGACAATTCTCGGTTCCTGGCATGGCAACAAAAAAGATGCCTCCTGCTTGGAGACATCTTCTGGTGGTGATACAGCCAGCCATACAGCTATCCAGCTGCTTTCACCTTCGCCAATGGCGGCGTATCAGCCATAACAGGACTTAACCGTCCTGCGTTTTAATGTGTTTTTTGTATTCGGAAGGGAGCTGTCCCCATTTCTGCTTGAAAAGCCTGCTAAAGTACTTGGTGTCCTGATAGCCCAGCTGCTGCGATATTTTGCCGATGTTCAGGTCCGTATCCAGCAGCAGCTCGCGCGCTTTCTCCAGCCTGACGTCCGTTATATAATCCAACACCGTCTTACCGGTCTGCTTCTTGAAAAACTCACAAAAATAAGTCGGATTCATATACACATGGTCGGAAATATCTTTAATTGATATTTTCTGGCTGATATGTTCCTTGATCCACGCCTTCGCTTTAACAACCGGGTCATGGGCATGCTCCTGCTGGTAATGCAGCAGCTTCCCATGCAGCTGGACAACATTTTGCTTTATCGCATTTTTTATCCGGTTCAGATTGGATTCCGCCTTGACCGCTTCGAAAAGCTCATCCAGATCACTCCATAACATGCCGGATTCCGTACTCTCCAGACATACTTTATACAGCTGGATCATGAAATACTGGATGGCAAATTGAATGTCGTCCGGGGAACGCAGCTTTGTGATCTCGCCAAAAAAAGCGTTCAGCTGCGCCTCGATCTCCCCCATCTCCGCCCGACCCAGCATGAAGGCTGATTTGCCCGCCATTTCCTTCATTTCCGAAGAGAGACTAGGCTTAACATCCCTCGTTCCCAGCTCATCGGCTAAACGGGAGGAAAACACTTTATTTCCTCCAAAGGCCATTCGAAAACGAATCAGCGAATGGAGCTGTTTCTTCATGATCGGCAGAATCGAAAGATCTTCAAACGGCTGGCTTACCGCGATGGAAACGCTGAATGGAGTATATTGATTAATGCATGATTTCAAATAGTCCGGGAAGCCTTCTCCTTTTACACTGAACTCCTTCACCTCCTGTTCTGAGTTGAACAGGAGCACCCAGAAGTTAAACCCGCCGTCTCTCCACCACCAGCCCGATTGCCTCCCATCCGAAATAAAGCTGTTCACCACTTCATCGATAATGTTCTCAACCGCATAAGACATCGTGCCCCAATCCTTCGGTGAATAATCACGGGTCTTATACGGGAATTCATCCGTGCTGACGTGAAACAGCTGGTATAACCCGTCAGGGAAATCCTTGATCCAGTACATCGCTGAAATGTCTTCGGGAAAAGAGGACGAGGTTTCGCTGAGCAGCTGGGTTTGCTTGGTCTGAGCGAGCTTATCCGCATCCTTCGCCAAGTCCTTCCATTTCCGTTTCTGGCGCCGCTGAAGCTCGATTTTATCTTTTACGCGAAGCTGAATCTCCATAAACTGCGTACGGTCGATCGGCTTTAACACATAATCGGAGGCCCCTTCCCGAATGGCCGTCTGCAAATAGACGACATCATCGTACCCGCTCACGATAATGGAGCAAAAATCATGATCCTGATTCCGCTTCTTAACCTCCTTGATCAGCGTCAGGCCGTCCATCTCCGGCATTTTCACATCGGTAATCAGCAGATCGATCCGTATCGGCTGCTCCTCTAGAAAGTCGATTACTTCAATCCCGTCCGAGAATGTCCCGACAATCTCCCACTGTTCACCTCCGGAGAGAACCAACCGTTCAATCCCTCTGCGAATCCGGCTCTCGTCATCTACAATAATGGTTTTTATTTTATCCACGATAGGACTCGTCCTCAATTCTCTCATATTTTTCGACCGTTTGCAGATCGGTAATGGCAGGGATTCGAATAACAATCTCCGTCCCTTCTACGGGTTCGCTTTCGACGGCAAGCCCGTACTCCACGCCAAACAGCATCGCGATTCGGGCATGCACATTAATCAGGCCATAGCCCGAATCCCGCTTCGCAATCGGGTCTGACCGCAGTAAGCGATGAATCATTTTTAGCGTTTCATGGTCGATTCCCGCCCCGTTATCCCTAATGATAATCGTGATATCCTCGGTTTGCGGGCGGATGCCCTGAACTTTAAATACTTCGACGCTAATGTTAAGACCCTTCCGGGTTTCCAAGCCGTGCTTGATACAATTCTCAATAATCGGCTGTAAAATAAACTTCGGCGAGTAGTAATGCTGCAGTTCAATATCCGAATCGATGGTGAAATGGAGCCGCTGCTCAAACCGGTATTTTTGAATCAATAAATAATTGCGGATATGTTCAACTTCCCGGTCCATCGTGACGATCCGGTTTTTGTTGCTCAATGAAAAACGAAGCATTTTGCCCAGAAGCGTCACCATTTCCACGACCGTTTCCTTTTCGTCCTCTTCAACCGCCATACTGATCGTCTCCAGGGTATTGTACATAAAGTGGGGATTGATCTGCGATTGCAGCGCATATAACTCCGCTTGCTTCTGCCGGATCTCGATATGGTAGTTTAATTGAACAAGCTCTCTGATCCTGGAAACCATCGAATTGAAGCTGCGCGCCAATATGCCGATCTCATCCTTTGATTGAATGTTAAGATCCACTTGAAAATTACCGTTCTCCACCGTTCTCATCAGGCGGCTGAGCTTATAGATCGGCCGGCTTACGCTCCAAGCCATAAACACGGAAATTATAATTGTGGCCAGTACGATGGCAATAAAAATCCCGATGACAAAATCTTTGACCATCTCCGCCTGTTCGGTTAAATATTTAAACGGTATGCGATGAACTGTAATCCATCCCATTCGTTCGGATTCGCTTACGCTGACCAGCATTCTCTCCCCGTTCTTGTAGGATCGAAAGCTGCCATTGGCGAGCGGGAATGCAGACATGTTCTCGACTGTGCCGATCTGTTCCGGGTCGGTGTGATAGATGACTCTGCCCTGCCGGTTCATAATCCAGATCTCCGCTTCATCCTGATCCTTGATGCTCATTAGTACGCTCTCAATAAAGGTTAGCCTGACGGCAAGCATAATCGTACCGATCGTCCGCCGGTTCTCGAAGTCTTGTATGGGCTTTACGATCAAGAAAAAAGGCGGCTTTCCCTTAAATCGAAGATCGGTCTCATGCTGCAAAATCATGCCGTCCCCGCCCCCCCAATCAGGCTCCTTCTCAAAGCCGGTATAGGAAACGGTCGTACTGGAAAATAAGCGCTGCTTCGTCCATACAAACACGCCTAACAGTGAATTTTTCTCTGTGAAGTATGTGCTTGAAAGATAGCTGTTCATCGTAAAGCGGTCATTTAAAAATTCGGACCGGGTGGGATAGGAATCCTTGCGCAGGATGGACAAGACCTGGCTTGAGTTGTATAACAGCTCCGGCGCATAGGTTAATTCTTCCATCTGTTTATCGATATTCTCATTCGCTTGATCTAATATTTTCGGGATATATTCCCCAACCTGCCCTTCGATCGATTTGGTATATTGAGAGTAAGAGATATAACCCAGCAGTGATATAGGCACGACGGTTAGCAAGAGATAGGTGATGATCAGTTTAGAGCGGAGACGGTAATTTCTAAGGTTCAGCATCTGGATAAGTTTGCTGTCAGAAGTCATATTGATCGATATTTTCCTTTGTGAATACGATTGGTACGCCCATAATCACCACATTATCCTTCACCCGTATATTGCCTACTTTAGGGATCTCCTGCTGATCATACGGAAACTCGCCGTCCAATAAATTTTTCGCTAACGCAACGGTTAAATACCCCAGCCGCTGCGGGCTCCAAAGCGTAATATTCGGTGTTACCCCTTCCTTGATATAATCACGCATTGCATTAGGCAGCGATAGCCCTACAACCTTTACCGAGTTGCTTTTCCCGGCAGCCTGGATTGCCTTTGCGGCGGCAGACGGCGCAACGGCGCTCACGCCGATAATACCGGATAGATCCGGGTATTCATTCATGAGATACTTTGCGGCTTCATAGGCATTGTCGTAGCTGTCATTGCTGGATACGATTTCTGTCAGCTTCATTTCGGGGTAATATTCTTTTTGTTGGATTTTAATCCATTTAATCCAATCCGTTGTGTTAGAGGCGGTAAGCGAGCTTGTAATAATCGCGAATTTCCCCTTTTCGTTTAAACTGAGCGCCAGATTGTCCATGAGGTGACGGCCTAAGGTCTGTGGATCTACCATGTTGACAAAAAACTCTCTGCCGATCGGATCCGTATCCCCGTCCCAGGTAATGACCTTGATGTTCTGTTCACGGGCTTTCTTTAACACGGGCAGCAGCTTAAACGGGTCATTAGCCGATACGGCAATGGCATCCACCTTACGTGCGATCAACTCTTCGATCACTTTCATCTGCAGTGTAACGTCACCGACAGGCGGGCCCGTGAATATGACATTAACATTCAAGTCCTCGGCCGCTTCCATGGCCCCTTCTTCGGCGGCTTCATAATATGAAATACCCGTCAATTTAGGCACGACCGCAATGGTGTAGGGCTTGCTTTGAACATCCTGCAGCCTTTGCGCAATTCGCTCTTCCTTGTCTTCATTCACGTACACGACTTCATCTTGATTGGAATTGGCAGCCTCTGTACCGCAACCGCTTACAAAAAGGATGGCAATGAAACATAACGTCAATAGCTTGTATCCGGAGGTGGCGACCACACCCCATCTTACTGTCATCACGTCAACGTCCCCCTCCAATTTATTTGTAAAATAATACTAAAACTAAATTCATAATAGCTTTAATTTTCTGCCAATTCAAGAGTGGACAACGTTGGGCAGTCGACAATAAGAGCAGCCGGCATACCCTTCCAGTATGCCGGCTGCTCCGGGGTGACGCTTTTATAATAGAGCCATTGACTCTACGATTGTACTTACCTGTACATCTCGACCCACTGGCTGAGCTGCTGCTTTAAGCTTTCTCTGACCGACTGCGGCTCAAGTATTTCGGCATTCGGCCCATAATGCAGAATCCAATTGATAAATTCCTTCTCGTTGTTAACCGTCACTTCAAAGATCAGGCTGCCATCCTTCTGATCCTTCATGCGGGGATGCACGAACAATTCTTCTTCTTTTATGTAACGGGCCACTTCGGAGCTGAACCGGACTTTAAAGGTCGTATTTTTATCGCCCCGGTCGATGGACCATGTATTTTTCAAATACTGCTTGATGTTAAAATCGCCTTTATCGTAGGAGTGACCCGTAATATCTACGTTCTGAAAACGGCTAATCCGGAACGTGCGGATCGCTTGTTTCAAATGGCAGTACCCGATCAGATAAAAGCGCTGGTCGCGGGGCACCAAATAATACGGGTTGATTTTTCGATTCGTCGTTTCATTGCGGTACTGTGTGTGATATACCGTATCGATCGTTTTCTGCTCCAAAATGGCCTGAATGATCGGCTGCAGATAGTTCGGGCTTTCCTGGCGATAGGCCGGTGTACCCATCTGGATAATATCCGTAATATTTTCAATCAGGCTGTTTTGCTTTGATTTTTCCTTGAAGTGGGTGGCCATCACCTTATCGTAGGCCGTATCAAACCCTGGAGGGAGCTTATCCTTGTCAACCACGGACGGCAGCAGTGAAAATACGAGCGCCTCTTGCTCGGAGAAATTCAGCGGATATAAAAAGAACTTTCCCATAAAGCGGTAGCCCGTTCCCCGCCCTTCATTGGTAACGGGAGCAATTAAGCTCAATATATCCAGGTCCCTGTATATGGTTCTGATATTCACATCGCATTTAAGCGCAAGGTCGGCTGCCGAGATCCCCGGGTTCGCCTGAATTGCATTCGTAATATTGAAAATGCGGATCACCTTGTCGATCATGATTATCCCCCTTAACGAGTAGTTCTATTTTCCTATATTTACTTATTCGTCTACCACAGGGGACTTCCTTCTTTCATAGATAAAATACTCACTTAACCCTAACTGCGTCACAACCGTTACAATATCGAGTTGAATTTTATCTGATTTTTTCATCGTTATGTCACCCTCCGAAAAAGTGGAATCAAGCCGTTTCCATTAGAGGATAGCATTACCATGTGACATCAGGATGTCTCGAATGAATGTTCGCCCAAAAAAGTTCTCATTCTCATCATTCAGCTTGCATGAACTTCCTCCAGCAGGCTCTGTAATCGGGTTCGAAGCGCTCCAAGCTGCTGTTCAAATTGCGTATCGAGACTGTGTTCATTAATTTTTGAAGATTGCTCAGATCGGAAACCGTCAGAAGCTGATCGATCGCTGGACAGCTGAGGTTTATGGGATAGAAAGTAATTAAGGCACCCTCTCGGATGCCTTCTGCAAAATAAAATTACTTATAGAAAAAATACACCGATAATGGCGACTACAATAATACCGACAAGACCCTGTACCAGCGTTGCCATCGTTTGAGCGCGGTAGGCGGTCTTCAGCGACATGCCGGAAAACTGCGATACGACCCAGAAATACGAATCGTTGACATGGCTGACGACCATCGCGCCGCAGCCGATCGCCATGACCGTGAGCATTTGTCCGATCGGCACTGTGCCTGCCATCGCATCAAGTCCGAGGGACGGCAGCATCGGCATCATGATCGTCGAAGTAATAACAAGCGCTGTCGTCGAGCTTCCTTGAGCGGTTTTCAGCAGCGCTGCAATGAGGAAGGCGACGAATAATGCGCCTACGCCGACAAACGCAGCGTTATCGCTGATCAAGGACTTCACGTAATCGGCGATCGGAGTCGCCCGGATCACGCCGCCGAGCGCGCCGCCCGCTCCGGTAATCATAATAATGATCGCCGCGTCGAGCAGCCCCTGACCCATCAGCTTCGTCAAATTTTCTTCATCGCGCTTAGGCAGCAGCGTGAATAAGGCCAGTAATACCCCGATAAATAAAGCGTTCACAGGCGCGCCAAGGAAGGTGAACAGCGTATTGACGAATCCGCTGGTAAGCAGGATGCGATTGCCTTCGGCATCCGTACCGACCGGAAAATTTGCAAAGGAGCCTAGCGCCAGCAGAATAATCGGGACGAGGATCGGACCGAAGGCCGCCCAAGCGGAAGGCAGCTTGCCGAATTGCTGTTTGTATTCCTCAAACGTTTGCGTCGCTTCTTCCAGCGTAGATGTGTATTTGCTGGCCACGATTCTTGCCCATACATGTCCGGCAAGCGCTACCGGAATCGAGACGATAATTCCGATCACGATGACCCAGAACAGGCCGTCCGGCCCGATGCCCAAATTTGTTGCCGCAGCAATCGGACCCGGTGTCGGCGGAACCAGCGTATGCGTCGCATACAGGCCGGTGGATAAAGCGATGGAAAGCGTAACCACATTGACGCCCGAGCGTTTGGCCAGCGACTTTTTCAGCGAGGACAGAATAACGTATCCCGAATCGCAGAACACCGGAATCGAGACAATCCATCCGATAATCGTCATCGCAATCGCCGGATGCCGGTCGCCGAGCAGACGCAGCACAACCTCCGCCATTTTGACCGCTGCGCCTGTTTTCTCAAGCACTTTGCCGATGATGGTTCCGAAAATAATAACGAGACCGATGCTCGTAACAATTCCGCCGAATCCCCCGTTAATTGCGCCTCCGATATCTTTAATGATCGGGCCTTCCACACCGCTCAAGATGCCGATAAAATTCGTGCCGAGCGCAAGAATGTAGGTTGCGGCGATAATGGAAAGAAACGGATGCAGCTTCCATTTTGCTGTGGCGTACACAATAAAAATAATACAGAAGAGAAGCAGCGCTAGTATAATCGGTCCCAATTGTATAATATCTTGGCTGAAGCCTTCCGGACTCATAGTAATCCCCCTCTGATCGCATAAATTCTCATGATTTGCTCAGCCGCCTGCTCCAGCAGCTCCGCAGTTCGTCCCATCGCTTCATGAAGCGGCATCGGCCGGTTCACGATGCTCAGCACAGCGGATACGCCATGCTCGTAAAGGCTTTCAATTCCGTGTCCGATCGAGCCGGCCAGAACAACGACGGGCACCTCATGCTTTTGCGCGATTTGCGCCACACCGCACGGCGTTTTTCCCCTTGCTGTCTGGAAATCGACCTGGCCTTCGCCGGTGATGACAAGATCCGCATCCTTCACCGCCGCTTCGAGCTCCGTCACTTTCGCGACAATCGACAGTCCTGAATCAAGTTGCGCATCCATAAAGGCCAACAGTCCGCCTGACAGGCCGCCCGCCGCGCCGGTCCCCGGAAGATCATGAACCGCTATCCCTCTGGTTTGCGCAATTAAATCTGCAAAATGCCTTAAATTCAGATCCAGCTGCCGGACCATCTCGGGCGTTGCGCCTTTTTGCGGTCCGAATACGGCGGATGCTCCGCTTGGACCGACGAACGGGTTATCGACATCGCAGGCGATAATGAACCGGCTCTCCGCGATGCGCGGATCCAAGCCGTCCAGGCGAATCTCGGCAAGCTTGTCTAATGCTCCTCCTCCGAAGCCTATCGGATGGCCTTCCTTATCGAGCAGCTTAGCCCCCAATGCCTGCAGCATCCCCGCTCCGCCATCATTGGTAGCGCTTCCTCCCAAACCTAAAATAAAATGGCGGCAGCCCTGGTCCAGGCCCGCCCGTATAAGCTGGCCAAATCCATACGTCGTTGTATGCAGAGGATTTCGTTCCGTTTCCTCGATCAGATACAATCCTGAGGACATCGCCATCTCGATCACACATGTTGTGCCGTCGCCCAAAATACCAAAGCCCGATTTCCTATCCCTACCCAGCGGATCCTTCACGACAGCTTCGATAAACTGTCCGTTGGTTGCATCAACAAGGCATTCCACGGTACCTTCGCCGCCATCTGCCATAGGAATAACAATGGTTACGCTTTCATTAGTGGCGCGATGAATGCCTTTCTCTATAGCAAGTCCAACTTCTTTCGCAGAAAGGCTGCCTTTAAAGGAATCGGGCGCAATGACAATTTTCACTCCTAACCAGCTCCTCTCCTTCAGTATATTCTCATCACGTTCTTGATCAAGACGATTGAGCTGTACGAGGTTATAATGCGATTATACCCAACGCCGCCTCTCCCCTCAATGTGTAAACCACACTATATGAGCTGTTTATTTACAAGTTTTTTTGTGCAATATGCACAAAAAAATCAAATCTGTAATCCCTTACATCTTTAATTTATACAGCAGGATTGCTAACTGTATACGAACTCCTTGCCTGAACTGCCTGGGACTGGCCTTTAAAAAGCTCTCAATACGATCCAGCCTGTACATGAGCGTATTCCGGTGGATTCCCATCGTTCGCGCCGTTAAGCTAAAGTTCATATCACAATCATAAAAGGACTGCAGCGTATCGACCAGCTCCGGGTAATGAATAAGCTCCCCGAGTTCTTCTTCGATGATCCGCTGCCTGGATGTGTGGGAAATTTCAGATAGTACAAGCTCCAGTGTGGCGTCATCAATATGCAGGATCGGCCCTTTGTCCGAATATTTATGAAGCACCTCCAGCAACCGCAGCAGTTCATGAAAGGATATGCCCATCTCATTGATGTCTTTGCAGACTTTGCCCAGTACAATTTGCGCACCGGTCTTTAACCTGTCCGATATCCATTTCATAATGCTCGAAGAAATCGTCAGCAGCTCCTCTTTGGCATGCTGTTCATTCTTATAGGCAGACAGCTCCGTAATGACAACCCACCGGTTCAACCCCAACTGAGCAAGCAGCGTTTGCTTGGGGTTGCGGAACAATCTGGTAAGATCCATCATTCGATAATAGCTTTGGTCCGATTCCTCAAAGATCTTATCGTTCATGTGAATCTGGATAATCATAATCGATCGGGGCAAGGTCAAGTCGATACCGAGCAGTTCCCCTCTTGCATGCAAAATTTCCAATGAGCTATGCTCCGTGCCGGAAATCATCTCTTGAACGAGATAAGCCTTGGCACGTTCCTTCATTTCAATCTGCTCCGATAAATACGATTGCTGCAGCAGCAATTCCGTCATCATTCTCACTGCGCGCCCAAAAGGAATGACCTCTGCCTCCAGGCCCGTAATGCCAATGACACCAATAATCTCATGATGGAAGAAGATCGGCATGTTAATTCCCGGCTTCGTCCCGGCCCATCTGCTCGTCGTATTGGATGAAATAATCATTTCTTCTCCGGTTCGTACGACCTCGATCGCGCCCTCATGAAGGGTACCGATCCGCTCGGGAACGCTGGAGCTGACAATGATCCCTTCCTTGTCCATCACATTCATATTCATCTGTGTCAGCTCTTTTGTCTTCTTAACGATAAGATCTGCAACTTGTCTGGTAAGCCTCATCATCTGTTTCCTCCAACCATCTATGTCATCACAACTCGATGGTCTCGCCTGTGACTTTCATCCCGAGATGTCTGCCCGGTTCATCCATCAAACATAACACTCGATCACCGGACTGCAGCCGTGTAACCGGCTTCGCTTCACCTGCTTCCGTCCAGACATGCACGCTCTCAGAGTTCTGTAAGGATGCGGAGATCAGCTTGTCCTCCACTCGGATTTCAACCCGGACGAAGGAACGTTTTTCAATTTTAATTCTTCCCAAGGCAACCTGCCGCGAGCCTCTCGGACTGTAAACCTCGATCATCGCTCCAGGCACCAGCTCAGACAGATAGCTCGTACGCTCTCCTTGTTTCATGTACTGGTGAACGGCTCCGCAATTGATGCGGAAAGGCCGTGAGGGATACGTTTCCGTAGCACGGGTCTCAGCCAGCACCAGCACGTAACCGTGGCCGGTATTTCCGACTAAAACACCCTCGTCCGATTGTAAAAAATCAATCATATCCACACAAACACGCATGCCCTCGCCGAGCGGTTCAACAGAATGAATTGTACCGTAGACACTGTGTTCCGATTCCAACGTTTCCATCCAAATGCCACCTTACCTTCTCAACTATCCTTTTGACCGAAATGATGTCTGTCTTCTTTGACTTGTAATATTAATATAACATGATCTCTGCTTATCCAGTAAGTTCGTCATGCAGCGGTTCGGGAGCCATGTTATCCTTCAAAAGGGCCTTAAAGCCGGATGAATCCTTCCCTGTATCCACTGGTCGATGACATCTGCGAACAGCTTTGGTTCTTGATAACTCCATACATGCCCGACACCCGGGACCAATCGTCCGTGACTGTGCGGGACCTGCTGTATGATCTGTTTGCCAGCGGATTTGGCAGGCCGGGTCTCTTTATCTCCTACAAGGGCAAGCAGAGGCGTTTTATTCTCGGACGGCAGCTCAATCTCGGTAAGCATTTGCGTCATGGCTCGTATAGTGGAGGCTGTCATGACCTGTGCTTCCTGTGGTAATTCCGTTATGTATTGATTCGGGATCTGAAATCCCTTCGCCATCAACTTGGCTAATGTCATAGCCGGCATGATGTTATATAAAGGCGCATTCAGATTATTAATCATCGCCAGCAGTTTGTTTAACCTCGTGGAGGTGCCGCTTAGCAGTGCCGATTTCACCATGCCGGGTTTGTGCCTCAGCAGACCCAATGCTATCGCACCGCCCAGCGAGAGTCCGACAATATGGGCTGTCCCTTGATGTGTATTCCCCTTAATAAGGGATTCGATCTGTTCGATACAATGAGCAAGGGTGAGCGGTCCTGTATCTCTACTGCGACCATGTAGAGGAAGATCCGGCACAATGCAATAATAATCCGACAAATGTGAAGCCACTCCCTCCCACATCCTGCCGCTTAACCCGCCGCCATGCAGAAACAATATCGTTTCTCTATCTTTTGTTCCATACGTTTGATAGTTAATGCTGGACATGTTATAGCTCTCCTCTACTGTTAAGGCTTGTTTACTCCGAAGAAAGCAGCGTTGCTCTAAGTATTATCCCAAAAGTTATATCCGTTGTATATCATTGCCGGTACCACTTAACAGGTAATGGACATGGACGCAGCTTAGAGGGCAGGGTACAGCCTTAAGCACCGCAGACTGATGATCGGTGACAAGAGAACGGCATGAAGCTGTCCCTTTAAGGCAGTTCAATCCATTGATATGGCGTCCGCGCCGCTTTTAGGCCATATTCAATGATTGTGATAATCGCGACCGTTTCCTTCGCATCGACGGCAGGCTCTCCCGTTTCGAAAAAAGAGACCAGGTTGCGGATAAAAGCATCGAAAAAGTCCGACTTCGGCTGTGCCACCTTCGCACTGCCCGACTCATAGTTGATCGTCAGCGTGAACGGACATTCCCAGCCGAAATGATTAATGGTCGCTTGGCGTCCATCTGCAAATCCGATCAGCAAGGCGGGAGACTTCTCTGTTCCGATGAACATTACCCGCCTGGCTTCACAGCCCATCAGGGAAATAATCGGCTCGATCTGATGGATCGAGTAATGCTCGAAGCTACCCGGTCCCACGCTGCAGACCATTTCGATGCCCTGCGCATCAAGCTCCCGATACTCGCTTGCAAACCGCAGCGCGGAGCTCGAATACACCGGCGTGCCGTATGTACCCGCCGTCTCGAACAGCTGCAGTGCTGTTCTTCGATCCGGAGCGAACGTCTTGTCTATATAAGTAGGCTTTCCTGACCGCAGCGGAAGCTCGGACAATTCCGCATGGAGCTCGGGATTATCCGGCGACAGCACGATCAAATAGTCACTGCGCTCTACCACTTCTTCTATAGAAGACAACAATTTAATGCCCTTTCCGGCGCACCACTCGCTATTGCTCAGACCGCTTTCCGAGTCCTTCTTGCCATAGGCATACGTTACCTGCATCTTACCTTCTGACGCGCTGCTGATCCACTCCGGATACTTGTTGGCATGCCACTCATCAAGAAAGTAGTCAATAAATCCAATCTTTTTCATATCCTCACCCCCGCTGACTCAAACCTGATTTCCCTGCCGCTTTCCGAAAAGTCCATATTGAACGTTTCCTCTACGCCGAAAAAGTAACTCTCAAGTATATATTAAACGAATCTATTTTTTATTCAATGGTTCTGCTAACGTCTACTGCCAGTCAAAATAAGGAAATTAATTCCTTACAAATGGAATGAAGCAAACCGATAAATAAAATAGATGTGAAAGACTCACGACTAAAGACGCAGCTAATCAAACCCAAGAGGAGTGTGGTTCATGAATTACGCAGAGGTCAGCAAACAAGTATTAAATCCGGATGCGGTACTTAGTGCCCTTGAGAAGTCTTTAGCCATGATCGAATTCGATCTGGAAGGAACAGTGTTATGGGCAAACGACAACTTTGCGCAAACGATCGGATATCAGACAGAAGAGATGCCCGGTCTCAAACATAGGCAGTTCTGCCTTCCCGAGTTTGCGGCAACCCCGGAATACAAGCATTTCTGGAACAACCTGCGCCAAGGTATTCATCATCAGGGAAAAATCCAGAGGATAACCAAGGACGGGCGTTTGATATGGCTGGAAGCCACCTACATGCCGGTTGTACAGGACGGTCAGGTCAAGGCCGTGCTAAAGATCGCGACGGATATTACGATACGGCAACGGAATGCCGCAGCGAAAGTTACTGAGGATCTGAATGTGATGGCGGAAAATCTCCGCAATCGAGCGATAGAAGGCATTGATCGCAGTCGGGATCTGGTCGAAGCCATGAATAAAATCGTAACCGAGGCGGATGAGAATAAACATCAGGTACAGGCTCTGCAGCTTCAAGCGGCCGCCATCAAAGGAATCGTCGATACGATCCGGGATATTGCGGCACAGACCAACTTGCTTGCGCTCAATGCCGCTATTGAAGCGGCGCACGCCGGCGAGTTCGGGCGCGGCTTCAACATTGTAGCAGCCGAAGTTAGAAATCTGTCCAAACAAGTCCAAGAGGCAACACAGGAAGTCCAGAATAATGTAGAGAAAATTACCGTTCAAGTGGAGAAGATGGGTACAAGCGTGAAACGCTCAGAGCTTGCTATCGCCGATAGCAAGCAGCGGATCGAACAAGCGCTTAACGAGTTCTCAGGCATCGGTGATGCCGCACAGCAACTGGACCAGCAAGCGAAGACATTGGTAGAGCTTGTCTAAGTGCAGCCCGGTTGAAGGAGTCAGGAACTCGAACTTTATTTGTTCTAACTCATAAACATCAATAACCCGCCTTAGTCTGCGCCAGGGACGGGTTATTGTTTTTAATTATTCAGCTGCTTATTTAGACCATGATTTTGCACATATCGTTTGTGAATTCGACCGGATCTTGAAGCGGTAATCCTTCGATCAGCAGCGCTTGGCTGTACAGCAAGTTTGTATACAGATTGAGCTTCTCTTTATCGTTTTGATAAGCATTTTTCAAGGATTGAAATACCTCGTGATTGACGTTAATTTCGAGCACTTTGTCTGCTTTTACATCCTGAGCGTTCGGCATGGCTTTCAGTATTTTTTCCATTTCGATCGTTAATTCGCCCTCCGTAGACAGGCATACAGGATGGGTTTTCAGCCTTTTGGACGCTTTGACGCTTTTGACTTTGTCTGCCAACGCGTTTTTCATATAGTCGAAGAGTTCCTTGTTATCGCTCTCTTCTGTTTCCGTTTGATTCTCGTTTGCATCCGATTCAATACCCAGGTCGCCGCTCGATACCGATTTGAACTCTTTCTCTTTATACGCCATGATCATCTTGATCGCGAACTCATCGATGTCATCGGTGAAATAGAGGATTTCGTAACCCTTATCGGCAACCATCTCCGTCTGCGGCAGCTTCTCGATTCTTTCGATCGAATCTCCTGAAGCGTAGTAAATATACTTCTGATCCTCAGGCATTCTCGATACGTATTCTTCCAGGGTGACCAGCTTCTTCTCTTTGGAGGAGTAGAACAGCAGCAGATCCTGCAGCACATCTTTGTTCATCCCATAATCGCTGTAAACGCCAAATTTCAACTGTCTGCCGAAGGACTTGTAGAATTTCTCATACTTCTCTCTTTCCTCTTTCAGCAGGCTTTGCAATTGGCTCTTGATCTTGCTCTTAATGTTCTTTGCGATGAGCGTTAATTGTCTGTCATGCTGCAGCATCTCTCTGGAAATGTTAAGCGACAGATCTTCTGAATCCACCATGCCTTTGACAAAGCTGAAGTAGTCAGGAAGCAGGTCCGCGCATTTATTCATGATCAACACGCCGTTGGAATAAAGCTCCAGCCCCTTTTCATATTCCTTCGTGTAATAGTCAAACGGCGTATTCTCCGGGATGAACAAAATTGCATTATATACCACAGCGCCATCGGCACTAATGTGGATATGCTTGAGCGGCTTATCGAACCCGTAACGTTTTTCAACATAAAAATTGTCATAATCCTCCGGCGTTAGCTCGCTTTTGTTCTTACGCCAGATCGGGACCATGCTGTTTACGGTTTGCTCTTCCAGAACATCCTCGAATTCATTCTCGCTGCCTTCTTTTGGCCGCTGCTCCTTCATATCCATCTTGATCGGATAGCGGATGAAATCGGAATATTTTTTGATAATCGCCTTTAAACGGTACTCCTCAAGATACTCATCGTACTGATCGTCTTCGGTGTTCTCTTTAATTTTCAGGATAATCTCCGTACCTACCGAGTCCTTCTCGCATGGCTCAATCGTATATCCCTCTGCACCCTCGGATTCCCACTTGTGAGCCTGGTCGCTGCCCAGAGGTTTGCTGATTACAGTAACGACATCCGCCACCATAAACGCCGAATAAAATCCAACCCCGAATTGACCGATAATATTATGTCCGTCTTTCAATTCATTTTCTTTCTTGAATGCCAAGGAGCCGCTTTTCGCGATAACGCCAAGGTTACTTTCAAGATCCTCTTTGGTCATGCCAATCCCTGTATCGGAGATCGTCAATGTCCGGTTCGCCTTATCAACCGCTACCTTGATATAATAATCTTCTTTGTTAAACACCAATTGATCATCGGATAATGCTTTGTAGTATATCTTGTCAATGGCATCGCTGGCATTCGAAATAAGCTCTCTAAGAAAGATCTCTCTCTGCGAGTAAATGGAGTTGATCATCATTTCCAGTAATCGTTTCGATTCTGCTTCAAACTGTTTGATCGCCATGAATAGTTGATCTCCTTTCAGAATGTGGTTAGCACTCAAGCCATCTGAGTGCTAATTCTTTATTTTTATATAACACAACCCTTTTTCAGGTGTCAATATGTATGTAGTTATAATCTCGCTCCAGCTAATGTTTCACATACGTCTGTAAATTTGAAGCCGGTAATGAGCATCGACTTTCTAGCCTTATAGTATCGGTAATTTCGTACTCATTCAATGATTCACGTTTGGACAAGTTGGACAATAGCTTTCATTCGCCGAAATTTTATAATAAAAGCAGCGGTAAAAACCGAAGCGGCCGGTCCCCGGTGGAATACCGGGAAGCGGCCGCTGCACAGCGTGTTCTTTGTTGTCTGCTTCAGCAGGATCGGTTTTATATTGTTTTTGTAAAGTCCACCAATGATCGTGTCATGGTGTTTATCTCATCCATCGACGCGTTTACTTCCTCTGTCAAAGCAGCTTGCGTCTGTGTAAGAGCATTCATATTGCCGATATGATCCAGAATTTGTTCAATAAGCTCCTTCATGTTATCCAGGCTTTGTTCAATATTCACGGTGGCGTCGGCACTATGTATAGCCAGCTTGCGAACCTCGCCGGCAACAACGGCAAATCCGCGGCCTGACTCTCCCGCGCGGGCAGCCTCGATCGAAGCGTTTAACCCCAGAAGGTTCGTTTGATTCGCAATTTCTTTAATGAAATCGGATATATTTTTAGTTTCATCCGCACTGCTTTTCGCTTTATGGGCAGCCTCTGTAGACCGCTCCTGAGCGGCAGTAAGCTCTTGCGCTTGATAGGAGACGGAATTGACGCCTCTTACCATCTCGCCGATGGATTCGGAAAGCTGCTGCATTCTTTCGTTCATTGTTTGTACGATTTGTTCTTTATTCTTTTCATGGGTGATGTCCCGGATCGTTCCGGCTACTCGAAGCGGAACGCCTTTGCTATCGCGAATGGTTTCACCGCTGGCATGATACCAACGGTACTCACCGTTTTTCTTTGCAAGACGATAATCAAGGTCAAAAGGAGTTTGACCGGTGTAGTCATTCATATGGTCGGCAAAAGCCTGCAAGGTCCGCCCTGAATCCTCGGGGTGCAGTCGGCCGGCCCAGCTGCTGAGCACATTCGGAAAATCATTCTCATCCTCGAATCCAAGCTGTTTCCGAAACTGCTGCGAATACCAAATTTCATTGCCCGGATTGACAACATCGCCGGCAATTACGGTCATATCCCAAGGACCTTCCACCAGAGCCCTATTTATTAAATCGTAGCGGACGACCAACGCCTCAAGCTGCTCCGATCTAAGTTTCTCTTCGTGAATATCGAATAAAGCGCCCGCTACCATAAGGGGGATGCCTTCGCTATCCCGGACTGTTTTTCCGGTGCCATGGAACCATCGATAGTCGCCGCTTTTCACACGCAGACGATATTTTTCACTAAAAGGCGTTTTCCCGGTATAGTCAAACACGTGATTTGCAAAAGCCTGAAAAACCCGTTCAGCGTCTTCCTCATGCAGTTTTGATGACCAACTGTCGAGGACATTGGGAAACTCCGCTTCATTATGGTAGCCTAACAAACTGCGAAGGCCCTCGGTCCATACAATCGTGTTGTTAGGATCAAGGGGATCACCGGCCACGATTTTCATATCCCATAAGCCAACTTGGAACGCTTGAGTCAACAGATCAAAGTGGATATCTGATTCATGTATGAAGTTTCTCATCGATTCCAGTGCCTCGTTTACATTGTCGGCAATTTCCTTAGCTTCGGGAGAATTCGTGGATAGATGAAGCGACCCTGACCGATCATTCATTTTAAAGTGTTTTGATAAGATTCGGCTTTGCTCCAACAGTTCAGCGAGCGGGTGGTGAGCTTTTCGAGAAAACATAGTGATATCCCCTTTGTTTAGTAATCTCTTCGATACACTTTAGAAGAATTCAAAACATACATGAAAATCGCTTCTTTTCCTATCTAACTCCCAAGCTCACTCCGATCCCAATAGCAAATATTGGGGACATTATATCATTAAGTCATAGAAACTCAAATGGACATTCTCACTAATTTGTCAGAAACTGTCGAACTTCGCAAAAAATCCCCTCCATTCAACAGCGTGTTAACCTCAGGCACTGTCTATCGTAAGGGGATTTGTACTATTTACTTGAACCAGCCCTTCTCTTTAAATCGGGTAATGGCTTCCACCCGGTTGCTGACGCCGAGCTTATCGAGGATAACGGAGATATAGTTGCGGACGGTTCCATTCGTAAGGTACAGCTCGCTTGCGATATCCTTCGTATTCTTACCGTCGGCAATAAGGAGCAATACTTCCTTCTCCCGTTCGGTCAGCGGATTCTCATTCCCATAAGCGTCATCGACCAGCTCGGTTGCATAGATGCGACGGCCGGTCATGATGCTTCGAATCGAGTCCGCCAGCTCCTCGCTGGGACTGTCTTTCAACAGATAGCCGCTTGCGCCTGACTTGATCGCCCGCTCAAAATACCCGGCTCTGGCAAACGTGGTCAGGATCATCACCTTGCAGCCCGAACCTTTCAACTCCTCGGCCGCCTCGAGCCCGCTCATCCTTGGCATTTCGATGTCCATGATGCAAATATCCGGCTTGTGAAGGTGAACCAGCCGCACGGCATCCTCGCCGTTGCTTGCTTTACCGACGACCTTCATATCTTCTTCCAGGTCGAGCAGGGAAGCTAGAGCGCCAAGCAGCATACGTTGGTCCTCGGCGATCACGATGCGAATCATGTTACCACCTCCTTTTCCGGCTGCTTGAACACGATCGGCACTCTCAAAACGATCATCGTCCCGGCATCCGACACAATCTCCATCACACCGTTTACAAATTCAAGCCGTTCTTTCATTCCGCGAAGTCCGTTTCCTTTAAAATACATGGATTCGCCGGCGATGCCGACCCCATTGTCTTTCACCTTGATAACGAACTCGGTCGGCGAAGGCTCGATGGCGATCAAACATGTTGTGGCGCTGCTGTGTTTCACAATATTCGTCACAGCTTCCTTCAAGCACATGCTGAGCACGTTCTCGGTCATCAGGGAGATGTCGGCCATTCTGGGGTCGCCCTCCAGGAAGAGATCGATTTCGGCAGCCTTCAAAATCTGTGTAACCCGAAACAACTCATCCTCTAACCGGGTACCGCGCATTTCTGTAACCAAATCCCGTACTTCCTTCAATGCCGTTCTTGCCGTTTGGCGTACGTCATTGATTTCAGCCTGCGCCCTGTCTGGGTCTTTGCTTATTAACTTGCCCGCCAAATCGCTCTTCAAACCGATTAACGACAGCTTCTGACCGAGGGTATCATGGAGATCGCGGGCGATTCGTTGACGTTCCTCCAGCTTGACCAGCTCGGAAATTCTCCTGTTCGCATCTTCCAGCTGCCCCTGAAGCTTATCTCTCTTGTTCCGATTATAAGTGGTGACGGGAAGCAGGATAACGCCAATCAGACTGACCAGGACAAACGGCAGCTGGGTAATGAAAATAGGGTTTTGAGTCACGAAGCCAAAGTTGATCGTCACGATTGTGGTCAGAAGATGGACGGCGTAAAGCGTAACAAACCCGATCCAATTCTGGATATTTCCAATAAAAAAGGCCAAGAACAGAGCGAAATATACATACCCGAACAGCATGGTCATTGTGATCGAAATGAGAATTTGGACGCTGGTCCAGAAATAGACCAGCCATCCTTTTGAAATAAAAGAAAGTACGTAGCAAGCAAAGAACACCAGAATCAAAATGATGCCGATTACTACTTCGTACGTAGAGGAAGAACGGAATATGAAATAAAAAGGGAGGATGTAAAAGACGACCCATATATAAGGGCTAAGTCCAGTGTTCTTATGAAAAATATGATGCCACTTCTGCATGGTCACTCACCTTTATTCTATACCTACTGCGTTTATTATACCAAAGTTATGCTTCTAGCTGGCTTGACCCGAGGTTTTCAATTGGCCTGCCACCGTATCGGCTTTATTATTCGCACTCAAAGCTGCCTTCTTGGTCATGAGCTTCAGCTCCTTGAAGCTGATGAACGTTTTGCCGTGCTCATCCCACAGACGGAAACCGAGCGACTTCAGACTGTGACGGATAGTAATTGTCGTAGCCTTCTGGAGCGGAACTGATGAATTATGCGCCTTCTCCAAATTATAATTCGGCACTTTCGGGCTCAGGTGGTGTACATGGTGAAAGCCGATATTTCCGGTAATCCATTGCAAGAGCAGGGGCAGCTTGTAATAAGAACTTCCATCGACGGCCGCTTTCACATAACTCCACTCGTCTTCATTCTCAAAGTAGGAATCCTCGAACTGATGCTGTACATAAAACAGCCAAATTCCAAGACTGCCGGATATGAGGAAGATCGGCCCTTGGATTAACAGAAACGCCTGCCATCCGATTGCCCACACCATCAATGCGTACAAGCCAACAATCAGGGCATTGGTCACGTAATTACCCATCCGTTCCTTTCGCTTCGCGCCTTTACGGTTGAAACGGTATTGAATGAGAAAAACACCGATCGGCCCGATTCCGAACATCACAACCGGGTTCCGATAAATCCGGTAAGCTATGCGGCGCCATAATGGAGAAGCGGTATATTCCTCAACCGTCAGAATCCACATATCGCCGATGCCTCGTTTATCGAGGTTGCCGCTCGTGGAATGATGGATCGAATGCGTATTCTTCCATTGTTGATACGGAACGAGGGTAAGGACACCCAGAATGGTGCCGAGTATATCATTAGCCCTGCGGCTCTTGAAGAACGATTGGTGACAGCAGTCATGAAACAGGATAAAGGTCCTGATCATAAACCCCGAAGCAACGATCACAAACGGAAGAGTAAGCCAGTATGAAACCGAGAGGCTTAGGTATGCGGCATACCACAGCGCCAGTAATGGCACCAATGTGTTGATTAATTGTCTGATACTTGCTTTCGTATCGGTTTTCTCAAACGGGGCAACATGTTTTTTCAGATGGGAGATATTACTCTGGTCCATTGTGATGCTTCCTCCTCGATATGACGCGCGCAGCGTTTTTGCAGCCTGCGGCCCTAGTCTATCCTAAGTATAGATGACTCGGCCGCTATGCAATAGTTATAAACGTCACTTGGGGATATGACATATGTCATATAGACGAATGGGAAATGACCCTTTTATTTACAGTTCTAAGCAGTCGTTACTTTTCGGACTTGTCTGCTTTGCCAGCAGCCGACACTGTACCATCCGCTTTTTTAGTGCCTTTGCTTTTATATGGTTTTGGGGCGTTCTTTGCTCTGTTGGCGCTGGCTTGCCAGCGGTTCCAGCCTTTTTTATCCGTTCCTCTGCCTGTCCCGCCCTTGCCTTTCGCTTTACTCATGGCCTCACCTTGTCCGTTAACGCCGCCCATTTGGTTTCAAGCCACTGATCAAAGTCGGCTCCCTTTTCACCTTCGTACGTATCATACACATCGCTTCTCATCTTTTTTAACTTCTCTTTGAACTCATCATACGTATGTCCGGCTGGCAAGCTTTTCTTAATTCTTAGCAGGATTTTCGTTATACCTTTAAACAATTCGCCCTTTTCCTTTGGCGGTAAGCTCACATCTTCCCCAAATGCGCTCAGCTTACGGTAAGCGGCCTCCTGAATTTTATATACGGGATCGCTTGTCATAAGACGCGTTAGTACATCAATCGTTTGTTTGTGATTCCAATTTCCCAGCTCTTCTACTGCAGCCAGACGTTCTCTCCAATCGGATGTTCGATTGGCAGATTTTTTTAACTCCTCATAGTTTGGAGGCAACTCATTCTTTATTTCGTGATTAGTCAAATGTTCCAATCTCCTTTCTTCTTTATGTTATCTGCTTATTTTTTTCTTTTTAAACCACTCGGACCTGGGCTTGGGCTTCGGGTTTGCCTTGGGTTTAGCAGGCTTCAGGACTGCGGCTGCCGATGATGCTGCCGTATTTAAAGGCTGAGTAGTGCCTAACATCGGATAGGGATGGTCTTTCACTTCGGGAATGGTCTTTCCGATCAATTTCTCAATATCCTTGAGATACGGAATTTCTTCCACTTCGCAAAAGGAGATTGCAATCCCGCTCAATCCTGCTCTGCCTGTACGGCCAATTCGGTGAACGTAGGTTTCTGGAATATTAGGGAGGTTGAAGTTGATCACATGAGAAAGCTCATCGATATCAATTCCTCTTGCTGCGATATCCGTCGCTACCAACACTCGCGTTACACCGCTCTTAAAATTGCTCAGTGCGTTCTGGCGGGCATTTTGAGATTTATTGCCGTGAATGGCCTGAGCGGAAATCTTCACTTTAGTCAGCTCGCGCACAACGCGGTCAGCGCCATGCTTGGTCCGGGTAAACACCAGTGCCGAAGCAATGGATTTATCTTGTAAAAGGTCATTTAACTGATTTTGCTTGTTTGCCTTATCTACCAAATAAACAGACTGCTTTATCCGATCGACCGTAGAAGACACCGGCGTGATTTCCACTTTCACTGGATTGACCAACAGCGATTTGACCAATTTGGATATTTCGGGCGGCATCGTTGCCGAAAAGAAGAGCGTTTGTTTTTTGCTCGGCATTTTTGTGATGATTCTCTTCACATCGTGAATAAAGCCCATATCCAGCATCCTGTCGGCTTCATCAAGCACTAATATGTTGACATATTGTAAATCAATACATTGTTGATTGATGAGATCGATGAGTCTGCCCGGAGTAGCAATCACAATATCCGCACCTTGATTTAGCGACCGCTCCTGCACTTTTTGTGAAACGCCGCCAACGATAGCCGTACAACGCAACGTGGTGTATTGACTATACGACTTAATGTTATCCGCGATCTGAATAGCAAGCTCTCTTGTCGGCGTCAAAATCAATGAGCGAATGCGGCGCTGTGTATGGGGTTTAACTTGCTCTTCACTTAATCGTTGGATAATCGGTAAAGCAAATGCGGCCGTCTTCCCTGTTCCAGTCTGAGCGCAGCCGAATAAATCTTTGCCGGCTAACACAGCTGGAATCGCCTGTTCCTGGATCGGTGTCGGCGCAGTATAGTTTTCTTTCTGTAAAGCTTTTAAAATCGCGGGTGTAATATTCAAGTCATTAAATGTCATTTTGTCTCCTTATCTATAAGCGCATATATTCTTCAATCACGTAACTTCCAACATCTCTTGCAGCGTCTCCACAAACCTGCCTTTAAGTCATAACATATAAGGATAACACAAATGAGCACAAAAAAAGAAGCGGGATTTCACCCACTCCGTTATTGTATTCGCCAAAATGCCCACTTATCAGAGCCAGGTGCAGACTAAAATCGGCTTATTGATTCGGATAGGCTTCTTTCAAAAAGCTTACAGATTGATTAATCAACGCTTTTAAAACATCAATATTAATATCTGCCACTTTATTGATGTACACGCACGCTTTTCCTGTCGTATGTTTTCCAAAGTCCTTTAATAATTCTTCTCGTTTGGTGTCGCCCGTCGCAAAATACAAGCTGATTTTTGCTTTTCGAGGCGAGAATCCAACTAATGGAGCATCACCTTCGTGACCAGATTCATATTTGTAATGATAGGTCCCAAATCCAATAATACTCGGTCCCCACATCTTCGCCGGATAACCCGTCGCCTCCGTAAAAATATCTAATAATTTATAGGCGTCTTCACGCTTTTTAGGACTTTCAACATTTTCGATAAATTCAAAGACACTGCGATCGGTTTCTTTTGTCTTTAATTCATACATCATAGAATCCTCTCCTTATCTTACGTCTATGACACCAAGGGGGGGTTAATTAACTATATAACTTAAGTTTCTCTATTAAAAGTCTTTTTCCTTCCACAATGAAACAAGGGGCGGCAATCCAACTTCGGCTGCAGCCCCCTGAATTAATTGATGAATAGGAATGCCGATCTTCCAGCTCCATTCTACAATGAAGGCTTCACAATCATCAGAATGAACAGGAGGGCGCCTAAAGCGCTTGCTGCATACGTTTCTCCCTACAAGAAAGTACGATTTTGATGTGATTGACGAAAGAATAAACCTGACATAAACCGATACATGAAGGTCAGCAAGCCGACATAAGACGGAAACTTGATGATGCTCCGGTTTTTCTCGACTCCCTGCAGGACAAGCCGGGCAGCATCATCCGCAAAATGTACCATCGCCTTGCTTAGTCTCGAGAAGTCCGACTTGAACAAGCGCTCTTACGGCTTCACTTAACGTATTACGGCTTACCCCAAAAAGATCCATTAAATCGGATTCCTTAAGAATACGAGTTGCTCTTGAAGTTCGCCGGTCAATGGAGGATCAAAAAGATAGCCCCCACGACTGCACACATAAGAATAATCGTCTGGAAAAGCTTCTTCGGAATAAGCGGCAGCACTTTAAAGCCGATAAACGCTCCAACAGCCACGACCGGCACCATCCAGGCGTTCAGCACAAGCGACTGCGGCGTGATCAGTCCCAGGTTAACGGTGAAAGGGACCTTGATCATATTCACGATAAAGAAGAAAAATGCGTTCGTGCCGACGAAAGCCGTTTTTTGCATGCCCTTGGACAACAAGTAGAGCGACATGATGCTTCCGGCCGCGTTGCCGATCATTGTCGTGAAGCCGGCAAGCACACCGAGCGAGCCGTTCATGGTACGGGACTTGGCAAAGGAGAAATTCATCACTTTCTCCACCCGATTCTGGCTTAGAAAAAGAATGATAAGCAGCAGCACCAGCGATCCGATCAGCACGGAAAGCGTCTCATTATCGATTAAATCCAGTAAGCCAAACCCAAGCAGAATACCGAGCAGAACCCAGGGCAGCAGCACAATGATGTATCTCCAGACAACCGCTTTGCGGTAATAAATGATCGCAATAATGTCGCCTGTGATGAGAATGGGAGTCAGGATGCCGACGGATTCGCGTGCAGGAAATACGTTGGCCATTAATGCGACAACAAAAATCCCTAAGGTAGGGACGCCGGTTTTCGAAAACCCGATCAGTACCGAGCAAATGATAAGCATTGCCCATTGTAATGCCGAAATATCCATATACTTCTTATTACCTCCCTGCAGCGCCGATCGTTATTTCCGGAACATCCATACAGATTCTGTGCACATGCATTTCTCCGCGTTTAATAATGCGGCCCTGTCATCTGTCGATCGCGATCAACATCATTGTACCATATGCCGGGAACCCCAATCTTAATCATTTCGTTTATCTTTAACTACCTATCCAATCAATTTCCCGGCCCCTTCATCCAGCAGAACGATTACATCGGGATGCAGCTGCAGAAGCGAAGCCGGGCATTCGGTAGTAATTGGACCGGTTAACGCACGGTGAACGATTTCAGCCTTTTTCTCGCCACGGGCGATAAATAGGATCTTCTTTGCCTTCATGATCGCCCCCACGCCCATTGTAATCGCCTGCTCCGGCACCTCTTCCAATGAATGAAAGAAACTAGAATTTACCCGGCGGGTTTCTTCACTCAGGATGACTGCATGCGTGCCGTAAGAGAGCCTGAAATTCGGTTCATTAAAACCGATATGTCCGTTCAGTCCGATGCCGAGAATTTGCAGATCCAATTGCCTCACGTTGCCAAGCAAAGCGTCATAACGATTACATTCCAAAATCACGTCTTCCGCCTCTCCATCCGGAATGTGGATTTGCTCCTCCGGTAGATCGATGTGCTGAAACAGATGCTGATGCATGAAGGCATAGAAGCTGCGGGGATCTTTCTTACCTACCCCTCTATACTCATCCAAGTTGTATGTATTTACTTTCTTAAAGCTTATATGCCCTTTCCGGTACGCTTTGACCAGCTCTTCATATACACCAACAGGAGTTTGTCCGGTAGCCAGACCCAAGCTGGCGCCCGGCACGCTTCTGAGCAAGCTGATCACTATGCCTGCACCAGCCTCGTCCAATTCGCGGTCTGTTTTGAAGGTATAGATTTGCATTTAACAGTCCCCCTGTCATTCATTCGTTGAAAGATCAAGTCTCTTATAATAGACAACCGCTCCCTGCAGGAGGAAGCGGTTGTCGAAGAAACGATTATTTAACGGAAACATTTCTCCAGCTTGCAAGACGGCCTTGGGTGCCTTCAACGATTGGACGCAAGTATTCGATCGCTTGGCGGGTAATGCCGTCCGGGTTGCGGTCACGACGCGGGAATCCGATTTCCATGGACAGCCACCCGTCATACCCGATCAAAGCGAGTTCATCGATCGCAGGTCTGAAATCTGTATGAACACCAGGCGCATCGCGGTTAATATCGGAGATATGAACATAGATCAGGTTCTCTCCCGCTTCATTAAATTGCTCTCTGACATCGTCGCCTCTATAGAATACATGGATCGTATCCAGCATAACGCCGGCAACGTCTGAGCCTACACCTGCGTCTTTCATCAATTTGAGGGAATCGCCTGCATGCTCGATGACATCCGATACTTCGGAGGTCGGTTCCACGGCCAGCTTAACGCCAAGCGGACGGGCAACCTCCGCACATTTGTGCAGCGCTTCAACCGCATAATCCCATGCTTCCTGGCGAGGTTGCTTGTAACGCTTCCAACCCGGCAGCCAAATGACATTCTCGCATTCCAGATCATGCGCCAATTGCAGACATTCCGAAATATATTGAAAGTTCGCGTCCCGCTCTTCTTTTTCAGGCGAAGCCGGATTGTAGCCTGGACCACCACCTAATGCAGGACACAGAGCGGATACTTCCATGCCACGGCTCTTTACATGCTTCAAAATTTCTTTACGGCGGGCAGTACTCGTATGAGCCGGGAATCCGTGCGGAGCAGCAGCTCCGATTTCAATGCCGTCATAACCGATTTCAGCAAGCGTATCAACCGTGTCCTCCAGTGAGCGGGAAGGCAGCCAACCAAATGCAGAACCATACAACCAGCTGTTAAATGAAATTTTCATCGATAATTCCTCCTTATAATCGCTTTATAATTTAATATGATTGTTGTAAAATGCATTAAAATCAATCCGTTCTCCGCCTTGTTTCGTCGACTCGACTGCAGCCAATACTAATCCCAGACTGCGGAGATTGTCTTTGCCGTGGGTTTCCGGGAGCCGGTCCGCTTGAACGGCCGTCACAAACTCCTTCACTGTTCCCAGTCGCTCCTCTTCCTCCACCGTTTCAAGTGAAACTTCAAGAATATCATCCGAAATTTCTAATGTTCTAGGTCGAAATACGGTTTCTCCGATAACATTGCCATGCGGGTACAGAAGCACACGGTTCTCATCCCACAGAATTGAAGCATGCGTTCCGTGAATTTCCCACGCACCGTCCCATGTCGTGTGCGGACGGCGGGACACCCAGGAGCCTGTGTACGAAATCATCGTTCCATCATTGGTTTCAAACTCGACAAAGGCAGAGGCATTGCCGTTAAACCACGTCCAGCTTGGATTGTAGCTGCGGGCGCGAACCCAGTCAGGCTCCACTCCGAAGATACCGCGAATGTAATCAAAGTGATGGATCGCCATATCCACAATTAAAGGTTCTTCCATTTCAGCGCGGAAGCCCGAAAAAGGAGGGGCTTTTCTGAATCGTCCATAAATGGTTTCAATTTTCCCGACTGCACCTTCTTCAATTAAGCGTTTAACCGTACGTGGCCCTCTCCGGAACCGGAAGCTTTGAGTGATCATGACATATCGTCCGACTTCTTCTGCTTTCTCCACGATTTTATTCGAAGAGGAAAGCGTCGGAGCAAACGGTTTTTCAATCATACAGTGAAGACCTGCCTCCAGCGCTTCAATCGCAACCGCTTCATGAGCTTGCGGCGGTACTACGACAAGTGCGGCATCCGCCTCGACGTTTTTCAAAGCGTCGCTTAAAGAAGTGAATCTCCGATTTTGGGGCACGCCAACCGATTCACCGACTGCGTTCAATGTCTTCTCATCAAAATCAACAAGCGCGACAAGCTCGGTCCATGGAGAATTGGCGATGACACCAGCCCATCCGCCGCCCCAGAATCCAAGGCCTATTTGAATTACCCTCATGCCGTTTCTTTCTCCTTTCTTAGCGTGGTTGGAAGATTAAATATATAGAATCGATTAGGGACATTAGGGATATATGATCAGAGCAATCTCCCTAATCGATTGCTACCCGTATCCTTAATTGGATTGCTGAGCCATGATGTTGCCCCATAGTTCAGGATCATCGACATTGTTAATATCAATAATGGATGGAGGAATCATCGTATCGCGTTCGAATTCCGTTTCCCCTTGGAAATATTTAACTACCCTTTCCATTCCCATTTCACCCATCAATTTTGCGTCCTGATTCAGCGAGGCATCTTGGATTCCTTCACGTATGCGCTCCAATCCGGTAGGCGTGCCGTCCACGCCGACCATCACAATGTGCCCTTCTTCACCGACTTTTTTATCTCTGCCCAAGTTCTGCAATGCGGAGACTACACCGCGCAGCATTTCATCATTCGCGGAAAAGGTAGCTACGATATCGTTATAAGCGGTAAATGCATCAAGCGTATTGGAGAACGCTTTGTCGGCAATCCATTCGTTATTTAATGTCACGACTTTAAAATTCGGATATTTCTTCATCTGCTCATTGAAGCCCTCGCTTCTGAGGTCAGCTCCGGTTCCGCCGACCAGACCGCGTTGTTCAAGTACGGTTCCGCCCGCTTCGCCTACCTTCTCTGCGATATAGTCCGCCGCCATAGCACCGGCTGCGTAATTATCATAACCAACCCAAGTCAAGTAATCTCCGCCGAGAATTTTGGATTCTACGCCAAATACCGGGATATTCTGACTCGTAGCCGAATCGATTGAAGGAACAATCAGAGCGCCATCAACAGAGCTCAGCAATATCGCATCCGGTTTCGTGGCAATGATGCTCTGCATTTGCTCCGCTTGTTTATTTGGATCAACGTTCGCATCAAAGACCTTCACTTCCATCCCGGCGGCTTCGGCAACCGCTTTCGCCGAGTCATTCAGCATGACCATGAATTCAAATCCTAATCCCATCAAAGGAAAGGCCACTGTCTTCCCTTCAGGTGATTGCTCACCGGAAGCTCCTCCTTCGTTCGTACCTGGTGTATTTTCTTGCTGAGGGGTTTGCGGCTGATTGCTTGGTGAATTGTTGTTCGATCCACAACCTGCCAGTACAACGGCGGCCATCAACATCAGGACTGCTAAATTGCTCATTGCTTTTTTCATTTTGTTTCTTCCCCTTTCAAATTGTGTGTCTTAAAAAAATGGTTAACACCATCTATTAAGCCCCTTGCTTGTTTACCGTTTGCTTGTCGGAAAGAACGGAATTGGTTGTAGATCGTTTGGTTAATCGGGTCATGCTTCTCGTATCCTTGCGCTGACGATAAATATCAAGTCCGGCAGCAAGAGCGATAACAAGACCGGTGAATACTTTGTCATAATTAGGCGGGATGGCGAGCAATACGATTGCGTTGGAAGCCATTGTCAGTAAAATAACGCCCAGGAGCGTGCCGACCACATTCCCTTGACCGCCGAATAAGCTCGTACCGCCGATGACGGCTGCCGCGATAACGGTAAGCTCCATGCCTACGCCGATAATCGGGCTTCCCGATTGCAGGCGGACGGTCATCATTAGACCGCCAATGACGGCAGAGAGCGAAGAGATGACAAAAGCGATAATAATGATCCGGTTAGCAGGAATACCTGCGAGACGGGCGGCTGTTTTATTGCCGCCAACAGCATAGATCATTCTTCCGAAGCTGGTCTTGGCAAGTACAAAGTAACTGATTACCGCGATGATAATCGCGAACGGGATAAATACCGGAAGCTTGCCGCCAAACATCTGTGCGTTTGCGATCGCCCGGAAAAACTCCGGCACAGGGATGATATTTTTGCCTCCCGAGTACACGTAAGCCAGACCGCTTGCCAAGCTTAAACTTGCTAAGGTAACGATTAACGGCGGCATGTTTAGTTTCGTTACCGCCAGTCCATGCGCGACACCGAATGCGACGCCAACGAGTAGAGTCAGAACAATGCTCAGTCCGACCGGAAGACCGCCGATCACTACCAGTCCTACGGAAAGAACGGAGGATAATGCGATCATCGAGCCTACGGACAAATCGATTCCTCCGACAAGGATGACAAAGGTTTGGCCGATGGCCACCACAGCTAGTATGGTTGATGAGTATAAAATATTAATCAGATTGGTCGAAGTTAAGAAGGAATCAGACGCAAAACTCATAATGACTCCCAGAACGACGATGGCGACTAATAAACCTTGAACTTGAATTCGCCGGAATGCTTGCATTGTGGACCGTAAAATGTTCATTGGGTGATAACCTCCTCTGTTGTTGCATATCGGATTACTCTCTCCGGCGAAAGCTCTGACCGGTTAAGTTGCGATGTTATCCTTCCTTCCCTCATGACCAGCACGCGGTCACTGAGCAGAAGCACTTCGGGCATCTCGGAAGTCACGAGCAGAACCGCAACCCCTGATTCGGCCAGTTGGCCGATCAGCCGGTGTATTTCCGCCTTAGCGCCCACATCGACGCCTTTGGTCGGTTCGTCCAGAATAAGTAATTTCGGTTTGCGGGCCAGCCATCGGCCAATGATCACTTTTTGCTGATTCCCGCCCGACAGGCTCATGATATTAGACTCAAAAGATGCCGCTTTCACTTTCATTGCTTCGCTCTGTTCTTTGGAAATAAGGATTTCTCGGTCCTTGCGTATCAGACCGCCCGGCGCAACCAGATCGAGAAGGCTAAGTGTAAAATTCTCCCGTACGGTCAACAGCCCTACCAAGCCTTGGCCCTTTCGATCCTCTGGAATAAATCCGATTCCGGCTTTCACGGCAGTGGAAGGAGAATTACGCCGGATTGTCTTACCTTCGATGAGAACCTCGCCGGAGTCGTATTTGTCGGCTCCAAAGATACATCGCACAAGCTCCGTCCTCCCTGCGCCTACCAGACCTGCAAGCGTCAGTATCTCTCCCTCCCGCAGACTGAATGAAATGTTCTCTAGGACGCCTGTCTTGTTCAGGTTGCGAACCGCGAGTATTTCTTTGCCGGGTTTCCTTTCAACCGGCGGCACTTCAGGAACATCCGTATTAACCATCATGCGAACGAGCTGGTTTTCATCGATGTCTTTAATGAATTCTCTTCCCACATATCGACCGTCCCGAAATACGGTCACGCGATCGCATATTTCAAAAATTTCTTCAAGCCAATGCGAGACGAATATGATGCCGATCCCTTGTTTCTTAAGTTCCCGCATGACCTTAAACAACCGTTCCACTTCTCTGGGCGACAACGAAGTTGTCGGTTCATCCATAATCAGCACACGCGCATCTTCGGATAATGCTCTTGCGATTTCAATTAACTGCCCTTCCGCCGGCGTTAACTGATGTCCGAGCAAATTCAGATCCAGTCCGGGCACCACACGAGAAACGGCTTCTTTCGCCTTCCTCCTGCTTTCTTCCACCGATACGACGCCAAAACGTCCGGGCCATCTGCCTAACATCACATTATCGATCACACTCATATGCGGAACCAAATTATGCTCTTGGTGGATCGTTGCAATGCCGGCGGCATGAGATGCAGCCGGGCTGTTGGTGCGCATGCTGTTACCGTTAATCAGAATCTCGCCGCTGTCGGGAGCGTGATATCCGGATATGATCTTGATGAGCGTTGATTTGCCCGCTCCATTCGCGCCAAGCAGCGCATGAACCTCGCCGGCTTCCAACTCAAAATGGACACCTTCCAGAGCGACTGCCCCAAAGAAACGCTTATGTACGTCGATTGCCTGCAATAAAGTCATCTCGCCACCTCCATGTTGACGCTTTCAAGATGAGTTCACTTCGATTACCTAACAAGCCATTTGACATTTAAACAGCAATTATTATCAATTCATATCAATATACACACTTAATTCAAAAAAATTAAATATCATATACTAAATTTTAATATTTTTTATTATAAATTACTATTTTATTCAATCAATATTTTATTCCCTAGAGATTTTATTTGTTTATAAAAACTCTACAATCACATTAAAATCAACTAAACTACCTTAATCAGCAAGGAAATCGCCTATTTGTTTACCATACAACCACTCCCGCCCACATAACATATCAATTATTATCTTATTGTACTTTTTATTGTTGTTTTTTATTATAAATTTTCACCTGGATGCTGTCAACCTTAATTTTTACTTTTTTTATCTCTTAATAAAGCGCTTCCATTTGTCTTTATTATCATAGGCCCTCTGAACAATCGATACAATTGAGTAAAATTGAGATAGAATTATAAATTATTGCTAAATAATAAAAGTTATTATGAAAAACAGTTGATTAACAGGAGTGGGGCTACCCCTAAGCTAAGGCAGCCCCACTCCAAAATTACCTGCTTACTTCCACTTCGGATTATCGGTAATGACCGCTTCTCCGTCTTGTTCAATGATAATTTTCCTAAATCCTTTGCTCTCGATTGTTCCATAATCATGACCTGCATCCGCTCTGAAGACATAAAATGTAATCAATGGCTCGTTACCGGTGTTTATGCTGCGATGAGCATACCTTCCCGGAACGTATACGGCTTTCCCTGGCTGAAATGGCTCGGCAATCCAGTCTCCTTCCGGATTTTCCATCAGCATGAAGCCTTTTCCGCCTATACAATAATAGACTTCAGCCGTGTCCAGAATCGTATGAAAGTGCCCCTTGGTCATGAAATACTCATTACCCACTTTGCCCGGATACACGATACTCGTACCGAATGCGAGGTTTCCAGGCTGCTCAGGTACCCCCAATTCATGAAATTCGTATAAAAGAGGATCGCCTTCATTTAACAGTTGCTGATAGGACTGATCATCCGCGTACATCCCCTTCATTTTCGATAAATTTCTTTTTAAAGACGTTTTCGTATCCGATAAGCCATTATTCAAGCTAAAATACACCGAAAAAGGCGCCATAAATTGTTCCGTTGTGCTCATTGTTATTCCTCCATTCTTTATTTATGATTTGGTCATCCTTAAATCCATTGCGATTTTTTCCAAAGCCGTGAACTTATCACCCTTGATCTCCGTGTGAAATACTTCGGCAATAACTTGTGTCCATCCGTGAATGAAATAGATCCAGCCATCCTCCACGTGAAGCTGCTTTCTCTCCATTTGCCGCTGCGCCTGATGCATGAAGTCCAGAGCGCCCCGATAGTTCAGTTCCCACACCAAGCCGTGTTCCGGGAATTCACAGGCATCGGTCAAAGGTGATCCGGGCCGGTCCTTCCCTAATCCCGTTGCATTAATAACGAGAGAATATGGCGTCAATCCGCTCACCAGTCCGTCATTATCCGACGCATTCGGACAGAGGCGGTATTCGAATTGGACATCCGTATCGATCTTGCTTAACAAGCGCTCCGCCGAAGCCAGTCGCTGCTCGCTGCGATTGCTGATGATGATTTTAGCTGGCACATTACTTCCATGTTTCTTTTCCGTTAAGTAAGAACTTATGGCTAGCGCACTGCCCCCCGCTCCCATGATCAATACTTCCCCGCCGTAGTCGTTCCAATAATTGTCCGGTATAAAGGATTCCATCGCCAAACCGCTGGAAATTGGATCTTTTGCATACCCTTCCAGGTTTCCGGATTTTTTCGATATGGATGATATTTCATCGAACATCGCTGCGTAAGGATCCAGATAGTCGAATATATCTTCGGCAGCGTGATACAGATCGATTTTGTGCGTTGTGACGAGCGCCCCTAATGATAAGGGATCGTCTTTTATAAACTGCACGCAGTCACGGTATTTCTCATTGTCGGCATGAATCTCAATATCGATGCCTTTAATCACAGCGTCCTTTAATCCAAGCTCACGCGCCCATAATGGAAACAACTTCATTATTGAAGATTGCGTCGTCGTTACACCGATGAAATACATCGTCGGCTCACTCGCCTTCGGTGGCAATATCATAGTTGACCTCTCCTTTTGTCAATGAATGAAATTATGATTGCAAGGAAGACAGGAAAATTTCTTTTCTTTCCTTAATCGATAAATTGCCCGCATTCACGACCATTACCGCCTTCTTGCCGTCATGACCTGTCACTTTAGGTTCCTTATCTTCCAGAATACATTCAATGAAATGAGTATCCTCCGCCAAATATGCACTGCTGTACAGCGTTCTCCAGCTGTTCATAACCGGACGGCTCAGCCCTTGTCGATTTGCGGTTACGATCGTCTTCTCATGTACCTGTCCAATAAAAATGACGCCTTCTGTGCCAAGAATCTCCACGCGCGAGTCATAACCGTACTTCACCGATACCGCTCCATCGATCATACCCTGCTGCTGATTCGCAAATCTTGCCGTTAATACAACATTATCGTAGAAATCGGGGAAATCCTGTCTCGCTTCAGGGCATCTGAAATTACCCGCAATCGCATATACGCTCTCCATGTCTGATTCGACGAACCAATTCAATGTATCGATATCATGACTATTCACTTCCGCAAGCGGACCGTTGCTCTTCGCCAGATCGTACATCCATGGCTGCGGTACGCTCGGACCTCTGGTCAACGATCGAACCAATACAACATCACCGATCGCACCGGCTTCGATCTCTTCTTTGGCTTGGATAAAGCTGTCGTTAAACCTGCGCATAAAACCGATTTGCAGTTTGACATTATTTTTACGGGCTGCAGCAATCATCTCATCACATTCGGTGGCGTTCATAGCCATCGGCTTCTCACAAAAGATATGTTTACCGGCCTCTGCCGCTGCTACAACAATATCCCGGTGGTAAATGGTTGGCGTTACGACGATGACAGCATCAATGCTATCGTTTTTTAGCGCTTCCTTGTAATCGGTGTAGTAGGTGTCGACGCCAAGACTTTCCGCTGCCTGCTTGGCGACGGACTCAATCGGATCAACCATCGCGACCAAAGTCGCGTGTGGCACATTTCTTCTAAAATTTACGGCGTGTATCATGCCGGCCCGGCCGGAACCGATGACGCATACTCCAATTTCTTTTTTCACTTTCCTCAACTTCCTTTCGGATTTTCGTCACACATCTTAATGTTATTTAATATCTTTTGTTGTTAGTTAATATTATATTTTATCATTACTTATTATGTCAACGAGTATTTAACAATTAAATCATAAAATAAGAGAACACCAGACGACTTTATCGACCGTTGTTCTCTTCATATCGCATCTTAACCTTATTGCGGCAATTATGATGTGCTGCTCATTAGCTGTCTGGTTTCTTTGATTTTCGCTATGAATTTCCGGCCAAGCTCTGTTATCGATGCGTAATCGCCGGATTGCGCTCCACGCGTCAACGAACTGCCGACGCCTACTGCCACTGCGCCTGCTTTAATCCATTCTCCGATATTATCCAGATCCACTCCGCCGGTTGGCATGATCTGAGCATAAGGAAGCGGACCTTTGATCGTCTTGATCATACCTGGGTTGTACATTTCGCCGGGAAACAGCTTCACAATATCCGCACCTGATTCCATCGCCTCTACGATTTCCTTGATTGTCATAACTCCTGGCATACAAGGGATTGCATACCGGTTGCACAACCGCACGACGTCTTTATTGAAATAAGGCATGACGATATACTGGGCACCTGAAAGAATGGCGATTCTGGCCGTTTCCGCATCCAATACCGTACCGGCGCCCAGAATCATCTCACCAGGCAAATAGTTATGCGCTAGATCACTAATAATTTTATGAGCGCGAGGTACGGTAAATGTAATCTCAATAGAAGGAATCCCGCCTTCAATACATGCATCTGCAATCTGCAGCGCTTTATCGCTCGATTCCGCCCGTACGACACTGACAATGCCGACTTCACAAATTTTATTGATAATGGATTGTTTATTACTCATCAGATCACTCCTATTAGCAAGACACTTTTTAATTTTATTGTTTGATGTTAAAATAAAGTAATACAGTATAAATTAATAAAAAAGGGTGATCCATGTGAAAGAGATCGAAAGCGACTCCAACCCTCTTTTTTCAGAAGAACGGAAGAATGAAATTGTTAAACTTGTGAATACCAGGGGAAAGGTTCTTGTCCCTGAGTTAGTCACACACTTTAACGTATCTCCTGCCACGATTCGCAATGATTTACGTGATCTGGAAACGCTTCGCCTCATTAAAAGAGCACATGGTGGGGCCATAAGCATTGAAACGCCCAAAGTCGGATTTGAACAATTCCATCAAGAAAAAATGGTAGAAAACATTGACCAGAAACGATTAATCGCCAAAGCCGCTTCAAAGTTAATTGAAGAAGGCGACATTATTATCCTCGATACAGGAACAACAACCCTAGAATTAGCTAAAATACTGGACGATATCAATATCACGGTTCTTGTGAACGATATTGATATCGCCAGACATCTGGAAGATTACAAAAACATTCAAGTCGTCTTGATCGGTGGAAATCTAAGAAAAAAATTCCGTTCTACCATAGGTCCGTTCGCGTTAAAAATGTTATCTGATATTAATGTCGATAAAGTATTCTTGGCGGCCAACGGATTTAGCTTCAACCGGGGATGCACCACACCGGATATTAACCAAGCCGAAATCAAAAAGAAATTCGTGGAAATTTCCAATGATGCGATTCTTTTATGCGACAGCAGCAAAATAGGAAAAAATTCGTTTGTCCAATTTGCCGCTCCATCTGAAATCACAACCTTGATCACGGATCAAGGGATCAAGCAAACCGATTTAGAGCAAATATCGGATCTGGGCACCAAGGTTATCGTTACGAAGGGATAGACCATTCCTCCCCCCTGAACAACGAAAAAATAATAATCGTTTCTTCAGGGGGTGAATGATTGGGGTTATCCGCCCGCTACGACGACTTCAAGGCCGGAATCTTGAATATTCCTTAGTATTGCTTCATCAATGTCTTTATCTGTTATTAACATATCGATTTCCGTTAGCGCAGCAAATTGCACGAATGAATTGATACCAATTTTACTGCTGTCACAAAGCACAAACACTTGTGAGGCGATTTTGGCCATCGTTTGCTTAATTTCTGCATGGCTCACATCGGGGGTCGTACAACCTTTCTCAATACTGAAGCTGTTTGTGGACAAAAATGCCTTGTCGACATTCAGCTCATTTAACGTTTTTGTGGCAAATGGACCGATTGTACAATGAAATTTCTTCCTCAGAATGCCTCCGATCACTAACACCTGAATTCCTTCCATGCCTTCAAAACAATCAGCTATATCAAGATCGTTAACCACAACCGTAATATTGCTCTTCTCATGAAAGAGTTTGGCGAGTTCGATGGATGTCGTACCTGCATCCAGAACAATAACATCCCCGTCATCGATTAACTCCATTGCTTTTCGTGCAATGGATTGTTTTTGCGTAAGGAAATTATGGCCTTTGATTTCATTTTCCTTTTCAAAACCGACTGTCGGAATGCCGACAGAAAGAGCACCCCCATGCGTTCTTTTCAATAATCCTAGCTGCTCTAATTCCCTTAAATCATTTCGGATCGTGGCTGGCGATACATTAAAATAACGTACAAGCTCAGGCACTAATATTTTATCCCGCTGATTGATCAACTCAATAATCCCATTTTTTCTTTCATCCGCAAACATGTGTCCACTATTATTATTTATCATAACCCCCCTCACCTCCGTTTTGTTATATATTTTTTATTATTTTTTTATATTATTCTATATTATATATTAATAATTTGTCAATCAGCGTCGATGATTTCTGCTTTTGCAGCCATATGCTCAATTATGTTAGCCGATGCCATCATTCCCATCTCATCAATTGCCCCGTACGTGGAAGCTGCACAATGCGAGCCGATGATAATATTATCAAGTCCCAGAAGTTCTTTATTATGCGGGGGCTCTTGTTCAAAAACATCAATACCGGCCCCCCATATTTGGTTTTCTTTCAACGCGCAGAATAACGCTTCTTCGTCAATCAAGCCGCCACGAGCCGTATTGACAATCACTGCTGTTGGCTTCATGATCTTAAACTGCTGGGAACCTATAATATGGCGGGTCTGTTCGTTTAACGGAAGATGCATACTAATAAAATCGGACTCCTTAAGAAGTGTTTCAAGCGGGACATAATGAATGCCGTTTGCCTCCGCATAAGCCTTATCCTGAAACAAATCATAAGCAAGCACGTTCATATTGAAACCGCCCGCTCTTTTCGCGACACCTTTGCCGATATTGCCCAGACCGATTAAACCCAGCGTTTTCCCCCACATATCAATGGTCGTCATTTTGTTCCAATTGACATTTTTGCATTCTTTGTCGATCTGTGCTAATTTTCTTGCGGTCCCCAGCATTAATGCAAATGCATAATCCGCGACGGCTTCCTTATTGGCTCCAGCGGTCACCGTTACGGGAATACTCATTTGTTTCGCATAATCCGTATCGACATTATCGATGCCTACGCCATACTTGGAAATCACCTTCAGCTTACGCGCGTGCTGCAATACTTCTTTATCCAATGGATCGACGCCAACGATAACGCCGTCCACATCTTGAATGAGCGAGACCATCTCCTCCTTCGTCATAATTCTCCCGTATGGATTAATTACAATTTCATACCCTTTATTTTTCAGCATCTCTAACGGTGCCGGGCTCCCCTTCCCGAAGGAACGGGGAGTGATAAGAACCTTGAGCGTCATCTCATTCACTTCCTCTGTCTTTTGTTATCAAACGCTTGAGCCGGGTTATCGATCATCATTTTATGAATAGCGCTGTCAGAGATACCGAATTTCCGCAATAAAGGCAGAAACCGCACAGACAAATGATCCAATCCGATATCTCCGCCATAACTTCGCAGTCGTTGGCGCGTTGAATCAAGGCCCAGCAGGATCAAGTCTTCGTATCCGCTATCGACCATCTCCTTGATCAGTACCGCCTCTTCCTCGTCGCTGTGATACTTAAAGCGGCCGATTGTATCATATTCAAGATATATGCCCTGCTCTGCCAGCTGTTTATGAATATCCAAACGGTCCAGCTTACGGTCCAAATGACAAATAATGATTTGATTGGCTGGGATGCCTTGATTTCGATAATAGGCTGCCAGTTGTACGCCCTGTTCGCACAATTCCGTATGACACATTAACGGCGCTCCCGTTTCCAAGGCGGCTCTGGCGGCGGCGCGAAACCATCTCTTATCCCGGTCGCCTGCCCGCTCCTCGTCAATAGCCGTCTTAATCAGGCCCGCCTTTTCGTCTATGAAGCTCCCCGGTTCTTCCCGGTCCGTGCCTGTATACATACCGACTGTTAATTCGTGAACAAATATATCAGCCAGTGCCGCTTCGTCATATCGATAGATCCAATGATCCGAGGGGTAGAAGGCCAATTTATGAAATCCGGTCGAGGCCAAGATATGGATGTCTGTCCGGGCGGCCGCCTCGACAAGCTGCATCTCCATTCTTCCGCAGCCAAGAGGCTGCGCATCAACGATACTGCGGCCTCCGACTTGTTTATACATCCGGAGCTCCTGCATCGTTCGTTCAAGGTCGTCAATTCTTAATGCGGGATTCAATAAAGCGGGTATACCGTCTGCAAGGAATAAATGTTCATGACTATGACAAAAGCCCAGTTCTTCTTGCTCAATCGGACCTAATACGGTTTGAATGGCCAAAGTAACACATCCCTATTCATTAACATTCGGAATCTATGAAAGATGATTCCGATAAATCGGCGTCAATGCTTCAAGCGCCCTCTGATACGTTTCCGCCAATGGCGTGTACAGCTTATGATTGTCAGCATTTGGTTCAATCTTCCGTTTGACCTTAACAATGCTGTTCATCGTTTCCGCAATATCGGTATAAAAACCAATGCCATAGCCGGCAATGACTGCACTGGCAACGGTAGCCGTATCGCTATTATTGAGCGTCGTGTAGGGGACATTCAGCACATCGGCTTTAATGGAATTAAATAAATCGCCCTTAGCCCCGCCTCCAACAACATTAACATTGGTAAATCGCGCGTCCGGTATTAATTGCCTGATCACCGCAAGATAGCCATGGTACTCATAAGCAATGGATTCGAGAATCGATCTATACATATGAGCTTGATGATGAGACCAATTCAAGCCAAGCCAACTGCCTCTAAGGAAAGGATTGTTCGGGCATACTCTTCCGGCGAAATGGGGAATAAAGTAGAGTCCTTTGCTGCCTGCGCTTTCCCTTGCCGCCCCCGTATTCAGCTCATCAAAGGTTACCTTCCCTTCCTTCATTGCCATCATGTCTCTAAACCATGCCAAACATTGTCCGCCCCCGTTAATATAAGCTAACGGCGTCCATAAATCCGGAATGACGGAACGGGCATAGATGAAGGTTTTGGTCCTGGTATCCGGTTGATACTCATTCACGCAGCAGCTTAAGACCGATGCGGTTCCCGCTACATCGAGAATGGAACCCGCCTTCGTAATACCGGCCCCCAGAATCGTAGCCGCCGTATCGCCGCAGCCGGCAATGATCGGAGTCCCTTCGGCTAAACCGCACAGCTTTGCATTCTCCTTAGTCAAATGTCCGATAATATCCCACGGATTCACGATACGCGGCAATTTGTCCTTGCTGATGTCGAAAGCATGCAGCAGCTCATCTGACCACCGATTACGAAGCACATCGCCGAACCCGGCAAAATGAAGGTGTGTATAGTCAATAAAAGCCTGCTCCGCCTTAAGCCCCGCCAAACTCCCTGCAACATAAGTCGTTGGAAGAATGAATTTGTCAATCCGCTTATAAACATCCGGCCGTTCATGTTTCCACCATAAAATCTTAGGGCCGTGAGCGTAAGTAACCGGAGAACCCGTCAATTGAATAATCTGCTCTTCCTGCTCCTTCATCATTGGCATATATTTTTCGCAGCGCGTATCCAGCCAGGAGTCATAAGAGGTAACCGCGTTCCAATCCCGATCGATTCCCATGATGCCGGCCATTTGTCCGTCCAGGCCGATCGCGAGAATGTACCGGGGATCGATCCGGGAACGTTCCTTCACTTCTCTAATGCCATCAATGACCGCCAAGAGCATCTCGCTTGGCTGCTGTTCAACAGTTCCCGGCTCCGGACGGATTAGATTCGATGGAATGAATGAATTCGTGACCATTTCACCGGACGCATTCACTAAAGATACTTTTGTTCCTTGTGTTCCGATGTCGATGCCAATAAAATGCGGGCTTCGGTTCACTCCAACCCCTACCTTTCCGTTATAATTCTTGTCTTTTAAAAAATGCACCTTGCATAATTCGCATAGGTGCATTTCAGGAGAATAGGCCGCTACATCTGTTTTTCATTTAGTCCCAGACAAATACGGCTTTATCCGTTATTCTTTCATCAAACATCCGGAAAGCGTCTGCGGCCTGCTCAATTGAAAAGCGGTGAGTAATATAACGATCAACCGGGATTTTATGATCAAGGACAAACTGGGCGATTTCTTCATACATCCAAATTGGGTGAATCCAAATGCCGTATACCTTCAATAATTTCCGGATCATTTGTTCACTAGGATTAATGGTCGTTGAACTAGTTTCACCGATCAATGCAACGGAACCCATCTTGCGCACGCTGTCCAATGCCATGTTTTGAGCGGACGGATTACCCGAGGCATCAATCGCCTTATCGACACCTTCGCCATGGGTCAGATTACTGATCACTTCCAGCACATTTTCCTTCGCACTGTTAATCGTTACATCTGCTCCTAATTCCTTTGCCATTTCAAGCCTTGATTCAAGAACGTCAATAGCGATTACTCTCGCACCTCGTGCCTTGGCAATCAGTACGCCTGCGCTGCCCATCGGTCCGAGACCATAGATAGCTACCGTATCGTTTCCGGATACTTCTAACGTTTTTTGCGCATGATATTGCGTTCCCATATTATCAAGGAGCAGAGCTCCTGTTTCATAAGACATTTCATCCGGAAGCTTCAAGCAGTTTTGTGCAGGGACAACCATATAATCGGCATTTCCTCCGTCCACATCGAACCCGACGCATTTCCACTCCGAACAGAGAGACAAATAACCGCTCAGACAATATCTGCAATGACCGCAGCCGATTGCAAGATATACGGCAACGCGGTCGCCTGGCATAACGCCTCTAACGCCGGGACCGATTTCCACGACATCCCCTGCCGGTTCATGGCCAGGGACGATTCGTCCTGTCTTCGCCGCCTCGCCGCCTACGAGCGGTTTACCTCCGTAATATAAACTCATATCGCTTCGGCAGATGGCGGATGCCCGCATGCGGACTAATACTTGACCATCGCCCGGTACTGGTCTTGGCTTATCGATTACTTGGACCTCTTTGTTGCCGGGTAAAATAACTGCTCTCATCGTCGTCATTGTCAACATCTCCTCGAATGTTCTATTTATTTAACACACTGCATGTATTAAAAGTGTAATCAGCGTGTTCCAGTTAACCTTTAACAGCACCCATCGTGAGACCCCGCACCATCTTACGCTGAAGAATCAAAGTGATAATGGCTACAGGGATAATGATGAGCGTTCCGGCAGCCGCGATCTGTCCCCACAGCATGCTTACAGGAGTCGCATATTCATTCAGTCCTACCGGAGCCGTTCTTACATGCGGACCGGATAAGATGTTAGCAAACAGGAATTCGTTCCACGCAAAGATGAATGATAATAAACCTGCGGATACGAGTCCCGGCCCGATGATCGGGAAGATCACCCGGAAGAATGCCGTAAAGCGGTTGCACCCATCGACCAGCGCGGACTCCTCGATTTCGTGCGGTACATCTTTGAAGAAACCGTACAGCAGCCATACTGCCAAGGGCAGATTCATGAACGTGTACATGAGTACCAGTGAAGTATAGGAATCGAGCATGCCAATCTGTGAAAAAACCAGATAGATCGGCAGTACAGATACGATCGGCGGTACAATACGCAGCGTCAAAATCCACGTCATAACGTTCTTTCCGCCTTTTAAACGGTATCTGGCGAATGGATATGCGATTCCGCTCCCCAGAAAAATCGCCAGCACCGTTGAAAGAAATGATACGTACAAGCTGTTCAGAAGATATAGGGCAAAGTCCCGTTCAAAGAGAATCATTCGATAGTTATCCAGCGTTGCCAAAAAAATCCATTGTGGCGTGGATGCAAACGCATCGATCTGATTTTTCAACGAAGTAAGGAACATCCAGACGATCGGGAAGATAAAGAAGACCATTGCGATAATGACGATAATATACTGTAATACAGTAACGGTGTTGTTTTTGGATGCGCTCATGGTCTGTCCTCCACTTCAAACAAATCTAACTTCTTCAGCACAAACGTCAACAAGCTGACAACAATAATTAATAGGATGATACAGATTGCTGCGCCGTAACCGAATTCCAGAAATTTAAACCCTTTATCATAGACGATCCAGCTGAGCGTGGACGTCACATTGATCGGACCGCCTTTGGTCATCATATAAATCGTATCGTAGATTCTGAGCGAGTCGATCGTTCTGAGCAGTAATGCGATATAAATGATCTTGGATAGTTGAGGAATGGTTACATAACGAAAGGCCTGCCAAGCCGAAGCGCCGTCAATATTCGCGGCCTCATAAGGCTCGTCCGGGATCCCTTTTAAACCCGCCAACAAGATAATCATCATAAACGGCGTCCACTGCCATATATCGGTAAAGATCAAGGCTGGCAATGCCAGGCTTGTATTGGACAGCCATGCGACTCTGGACATGCCGAATAGTTCCATAAAGTAGTTCATAATCCCGTATTGATCATTCATCATAAAGCGGAACATCAATCCGACGACCGTGGGTGCCATTGCAATCGGAAGCAGCAGAATGGACTGGTAGATCCGTTGGCCGACAGTCAGGCGGTTCAATATGATCGCCAGACCTAACCCGATGGCAAACTCCAACACGACGGTGCTTGCCACGAATATCGCCGTTATTCTTAAGGCATTCCAGAAGCTTCTATCCTGGAAGAGATGAACATAATTATCCAATCCGACGAATGGTTTAACGGCACTGATCGGACTATAATCCTGAAAACTAATTTTTAATAAGAAAATTAACGGATAGATTGAAAATAACAGCAGTATAATCATTCCGGGTGCCATCACTAGATAAGGACCACTGTTTTGTAATCTGAATTTTTTCATCGCTACTCTCCTGATTTAATTGGGGTTGGGGTGGAAGGATTCCCCCCCACCAATCAAACTTGCAATGAACTCAATTTAACATTTTGTTGACCGCTTCATCCGCCCGTTTCATTGCCTCTTCTACTGTCATTTGACCGAACTGGACTGCGCTTAAGTATTCAGATACGGTACTTTCCCATTTTTCTTCTTGAGGAAAGAATGGCCGGGCTTTGGTTGTTACCATGGCTTCTGCTAAAGCTTCATAACGGCGGAATTGCTTGACATCGGTTCCTTCGATCAGTTTTTCCGTTAGAGCAGGGTCTGAATAAGATTCTTCCCGAACTGGATCACCGGCTCCCAACAAGGCTTGACGCACGTCATTTTCTTTGTTCTCCAGCCATGCAATGAACTTAAATGCTTCTTCCGCATTTTTCGATGTCTTCGGAATAACCATTGGCCATGCCGAGAAGTTCGGCACTGCTTCCTTCATAGCCGGAACTTGGGCAAAGTCCCATTTGCCAACCGTCTTGGACATGGTGGGCTCATCGACTTCAAAGGCGGACCAGGACCAGTGAATCGCCATCGCCAATTTGCCTTGTGCCGCATCCGAAGCCACTTCTACGAAAGTATAATCATTGATCCCAGGAGGGGAGAACTGCAGCAGATCCGCCCATGTTTTCGTCGCTTCAATCGCCTCCGGCGTAGACAACGAAGAAGTCATCTTATCCCAGTCAAACACATCTCCGCCATTGGAATACAGGAAAGTCAGCCATGTATGAACATTCCCGAATCCTTTGCTCGCTTGTGCGGCCCAGCCGTATATCTGTTGTCCATCCACTTCTTTCCCATTAAAGAATTCGGCCGCATCACGGAACTCTTTCATTGTTTTTGGTGGGGCCAGCTCATAACCATACTGCTCTTGGAACTGCTGTTTGAATTGATCATCATTGAACAAATCAGAGCGGTACCAGAGCAAATGAGGGTGGACGGTTTGCGGCAGACCATATATTGTGCCTCCCTCCCCGAACGATCCGTTCTGGCCATTCCATTGTGCCGAAGCCAATGCTTTAGGTAAAAATGCCGATGTATCAATATTATGTTTCGCTATCAAGTCATCCAGCGGCAGCAAGCTGTCCTGCGAGCCAAACTCCGGAACCCAGTTGTAGTCGACGCTAAAAATGTCGTAATCAGCTTGCCCGGCGATCGATATCGCCAGCTTCTGATAAATGACATCGCGGCCAACCAGCTCGATATTCACTTTAACGCCTGTTTCTTTTTCATAATCTTTCGCCAGTTCTTGTACAGACGTTCCCCAAGTTGAGCCGAGAAATACGCCGTTTAACACAATCTGATCCGATGATTCCCCACTGTCGGATAGTTCGGATGTATTCGTACTCACAGGCGTGGAATTCGAAGAACATGCGCTTAAGATGAATAAGCTGCAAATCAGAACGGTAATCGAAACTTTCAATCTCTTTTTCATTGAGTACCCCCCCTATTTTTATTACTTGATTAATTTGATGGCAACAAACATATATAAAGCGCTTACATCCGTGCTGATGAATCACTTGCATACCTAGTCAATCGCGTTATTGTGTTTATTCGTCAAACCTTTTCCCAAGTCAGAGTTTCAATGGATTTGGTTACTGCATCCAGTACCTTGTTGTTCATCACGCCATCGTAAAAGTTAGGATACACCTGCTCTTTATCCTTGATGGCTTTGAAAAAATCGGCAAATTCATTAACAAAGGTATTCTCGTAACCAATGACATGTCCAGGAGGCCACCATGCGCTAATATAGGGGTGCGTACTTTCGGTAACTAATATCCTTCTGAAGCCCTGTACCTCCACATCATCTTCCTTGGACCAAAACTCCAATTCATTCATCCGTTCGAAATCAAAGGAAATCGATCCTTTGCTGCCATTAATCTCGACCCGTTCATGGTTTTTGCGTCCGCCTGCGAATCGCGTTGCTTCAAAGGTGCCGACAGCTCCATTGCTGAATTTCGCCAGAAAAGATGTTGTATCGTCAACCGTAACCGGGTCATAATCATCCGATGCACCGCTTGCGGTGAGATTGGAGCTTAATTTCTCATCCACCTTCACCCGAGGACGTTTGCCGACAAATGTCTTCTCCATCCCGATAACTTGATCGATCTCTCCAACCAGCAGTCGGGCCAGATCAATAATATGTGCATTTAAGTCGCCATGCGGTCCGGAACCGGCAATTTTCTTATCGAGCTTCCAGCTGGCGGGGAAATTCGGGTCAAGCAGCCAATCTTGCAGATATATGCCGCGAAAGTGATGGATTTTGCCTAATCGGCCGTCCTCGATCAATTTTTTGGCCAGTACAATTGCCGGTACTCTGCGGTAATTATGACCTAGCATATGAACCACTCCGGCCTTTTCCGCCGCCTCATACATTTGTTGCGCTTCACTCGCATTCATCGCTAACGGTTTCTCGCAAAAGATATGCTTCCCTGCTTTGGCCGCTTCAAGCGCAATCTCGACATGTGAAGACGTAGGCGTTGCAATATCGATGGCATGAATGTCTTCCCGATGAATCACTTCTCTCCAATCGGTCGCATATTCTTCCCAACCAAATTTTTCTGCTGCTTCCTTAACAAGATGCTCCGTTCTTCCAACAATCACCTTTTTCACTGGCTTTACGCCATGGTCGAAGAAGAACGACACATTTTCAATGCCATAGCTGTGCGCTTTACCCATAAAGTTATAACCGATCAAAGCTACATTGATTTCCTGCACATTGTTCACCTCTTACCGGATTTAGTGGAAGGAAGCGTTATCAAAGAAAGAGCAAGGACCTCTCTCTTTGATAACGATTGCAGTCATGTTAGTGTTGTTTGCTTTTCTTATCTTTCTTGTCAAAAACAGCTTCGATAACGATAATTCTAAGGTCAGAGTCGCCGATATTTTTGAAGGTATGCTTGCTGCCGCTTTTCGTCAGACAAGCGGTGCCCGGTTCCATAACAAATGCGTTTCCGTCAACCGTCATTTCACCTTTGCCTTCCACCACATAATAAATTTCTTCATTGCCGACATGAGGGTGCAATCCGATTGTCGTTCCGACAGGTAAAGTTGTTTCATGCATAAAATTGATAAGAGAATCAAAATCTTCCGGATTGCCTGGTACAGGAAGCAGCGGTTCATAACCTAGAAGCTGTCTTACGAAGATTGTCCCCTGACCATCATGGCAATCCTCCACCGGGAAATTCTCAACATCTTTTCTACCTCTTACAACATAAGCCATCTGAATCAACTCCTTAGTATTTGTTATATATAAATGGATGGAACCTCAATTCATGGACCGCCATCTTATGAACCGACGGTAATCACGTTTTTCAATCCAATCCCTTTAGTCGCGTTATCGAAAGCAGCATCGATTTGATTCAATGGGAAGCTTGCTGAAATAAGCGATTTCACATCAATGAGTCCGTGCTTGACAAAGTCCAGCGCCTGTCTATACTGTAAAATACTCGATCTTGTGCTTCCGGTAACGATAATTTGCTTATAATGAATCAGGTTTGTATTAATAGGGACAATTTCTTTGTCTTTCGCAAGTCCGCCGAAAAAATTCACTCTGCCGTTAATGGCCACTAATTCAAGGGCATTGGCTTGAACCTGAGGTACAGGACAGGCAGTGATAACAACTTCAACGCCTTCACCGTCGGTAATGTCATGGATATAACTTTTCATGTCTTCGGTTCTTACTGTTGTAATAAAATCATCAATCTGACGGCACATCGCCATTCTCTCTTCCGAGATATCATTCATAATGACCTTGGAAGCTCCCGCCATCTTGGCCAGCTTGGCATGCATTAACCCAATCGGACCTGCGCCAATAATCAGTACATGATCGCCCGGTTTAATATCCACCTTCAGAAATCCGTTGTACACACATGCCAAGGGTTCAACGATCGCCGCCTCTTCGAAGGTTACATGGTCTGCAAGCGGGCTGATATTCCCTTGTCTAACGGCCGACTCAGGAATTTTAACGTATTCGGTGAATCCTCCGTTAATATTGATGCCAAGAGCCTGATAATCATTGCACAAGTGCGTATTTCCGCTAATGCACTGTCTGCACAAACCGCATCCCATGTTGGGAGCAACCGTCACTCTCATTCCCGTTTGATACTTGGTTACATTCTTCCCTACTTCTTTGATGACGCCGGCAAGTTCATGTCCCAAAATTCTAGGTGTCGTACTGCTGATTCCTTTGTACCCGTTGTTATACATCCTTATGTCCGTACCGCATATTGCGGCACGTTTCACTTCAAGCAATACTTCGTTCTCATTGATGACCGGATCCGCAATCTCCTCTAACCGTAAATCTTTGGGTCCATACAACATGGCTGCTAACATAACTTCTCACTTTCCTTTCCAACCATTTGTGTTAGTTATCATTATTTTTATTAAATTCTGTTTTTAATTATCTTTTTATATTTTTTATTATATTTTATTGTTCTTTATTGGTCAATATGATCTTTGAAAAATATAACAAAATTAAATCTCTTCAACGGTTAAGTCCAGAATGCGAAGCATCATATTAAGTTCGACTTTTTTGTGCCCCGGAATCAATATTCCATGATGTGAATAGAGGGTGTTCATTAATTTATGTCCATCATCGATTTTAAGCAGCGCACCATTGCGGCAATCCGAGCCCGGATATTGAACATATTGCTTCAGTGTCCCTTCTACCACGAGCATTTTCCCAAGGGTAGGGTGCAGCTCGGCGATCGTTAGATCGCCCTCGGGAAATCGGGCGTCGATAGCTGTCGCATTCTCATCCACAATCCCAAGCACCTTCGGTCTTAATGTCCATTCCGACGCAAATGCCCGAGGCATACATGCAAAATACCCGCAATGTCCAACAAGAATATGATTCTCAGGCTCTTCGATATCCGGGAATTTATCAATTCTTTCATGTTTAATAGCGGCATCTCCGGCAAGAAACGGATACAAATTACTCATCACAACCGGCGCTTTCAATGACTTGTGAATAATGAATTTGTTCAAAAGCGACAGAATATCTCCTTCGCACGCCCACATAACCCCTGTTTCCTCGTAAAGCATGCTCCAAGTCAGGCACGGTGTCGTATCCGAATAAAACGATTCATTCAGACAATTCATCCCTACGCCTCTAATAGACGGATCGTTCTCGATTTCACGCTTGACCGCAATATACATTTTAACTGCGCTTTTGAACGCTCTGGGGGCAACGCCCTCCGTTTTGTGATCCCATGCCCACAGCACTTGTTCGGCTTCCGAATCGGGGATCTCTTTTGCATTCTGGGCAAGTTTCTTAAAGCTCTTTCGTACGATCGAAATTCCAAATTTCTCTTGAATTCGCCGTATACACTCTTCTTCCCACCAGAAGAAACGTTTGAAGATGCTTGCCTGCATCCCTTCGCCGGGACTGTCCTGGAAGATCAGAAACTTCGTCTGTTTCATCTGATCTTTTAATGCCAGCGTGCGGCAGATTGTTTTCGTCAGATCAAGACTGTAAGGCGCAAACACTTCGATGCCTTCCGCTTTAAAGAACGTAATTATTTCCCAATCCCACATGGCTACCGTACCAAATTCAGATGTAACGATAAGAAATGGCTTATTGATTTGTTTCAACTGTTCAATTTCTCTATACGCTTCTCCCACCAGTTGTGGGAAAATAACAGCATCCGCTTCCGGAACAGGAGAACCCAGAGCGACTGGTTCCATAATCTCAGCTTCCTCGGCGAGCATCTCCCTCAGGCGAACCACCTGTTTATCGAATTCGCTGTTTCGTTCGGATTTGAAATAAACGGGAACAAGACGTGCCTTCATTGATCATCCTCCTTATCATTTTATATTATTTAATGTTTGTTGTTATTATATTTTATCATATATTATTTTGTCAACAGTTGTATTGTAACAATTCTAATATAGAAAGCGCTTACATTTTGTTTCCCAATTATTCCTTCATTCTGTTTCCCCACAGATTCGGTTCATCGACATTGTCTTTGGTGATCAATACCGCCGGAATAACTTTCACTTTCTCCACTTCTCGTCCTTCCAGCACAGCTGCAACGGCTTGCACGGCCGCAGCCCCCATTTCAAGCGGATTCTGCTGTACCGACGCATCCTGTTCACCCCTTCGAATCCGCTCAAGCGCCTCCGGAGTTCCGTCCGTACCCACAATCAGAATATGCCCTTCTTCTCCGGCTTTCTTCAGCTTGTTCATCTGTCTCAATCCCCCAAGAATGCCGCGAATCATGTCATCATTGTGAGAATATACGCCATTAATCCGCTTGTTGGCCGTTATGGAATCAGCCGTAATATGCTGCGCATTCTCTGCTTGCCAGTTGGCATTTTTGGAAACGACCCCGAAAGTCGAAGCTGCGCTCATTCGTTCTTTAAATCCGTAGCTCCGCAATATTGCCTGGTATGTTCCCTGTGCCCCCGACGTTTCCAATACCGCACCTTGCCCAAGCTCCTGAATCATGAATTCCGCGGCGATTCTGCCTGCGCCCTCGTTGTCGAACATGATACTGCTGGCGATCTCTACCCCTTCTGAGATAACGCCCTCGACCGTAATGACAGGTACTCCCGCTTCATTTGCTTTCCTTACACCCGGCACTAATTCGTCCGAATTGACGGGCGCCAAAATAATCGCATCCACTTTCTTAACCAGACTATCTTCGATTTGTCCTAATTGAAGTTGACTGTTTGATTGACCGTCCAGTATGGTCACTTCATATCCGAATTTTTCAACCTCATCTTTGATGCCTTGATCCAGGGCAACCATAAATTCAAAGCCGCGGCTCCACAGCAGAACAGCGATTCGTTTCTTTTCATTGTCTGGCCCAGTATCGCTGCCGCAGCCTGTTAACAGCGCAGCCAGGATGAACAAAAAGACTGACTTTTGAAGATGTTTTTGCATAATTGATCTCTCACTTTATAATAGCGTAGCCCGTTTTGTAATATTTTCTTCTATACACATCCAACAATGCCGCTACCATGATCACAATTCCTTTGACGAGTTGATCCCAAGCCGGAGGAACATCAAGCAAATTAACCGCATTGGAGATCAGAGAAATTAACAGTACTCCCAATAGCGTCCCAACAATGTTGCCTTGTCCGCCGAACAAACTGGTTCCGCCGATCACCACAGCAGCAATCACCGTCAGTTCGATGCCCATCCCTGCATTTGGACCGGCAGATTCCAGCCGTGCAGCCAGCAAAATTCCAGCTATAGCAGCCAGCACACCGGAGATCACATAAGTACCCGTTATCACTCTCTTCGTTCTGATCCCCGCTAGTCTTGCAGCCAACTCACTTCCGCCACTGGCATACACGGCTCTTCCATATACCGTCCGACAAAGGGTCAAATGTGCAATAACCGCCAGCATACCCACGATAAGGAGTAATACGGGAAAATCGAATAGTTGTCCGCTGGCTAAATATTTAATACTGTCGGGAACCGGAGATATATTGGCTCCGTTTGTATAAATTTGGATAATTCCTCTTGCAATGGCCATAGATGCCAAGCTAACAATAAGCGGGGGAATTGCGAACCTAGTGACCATGACTCCGTTAAGCAATCCGAACAGCAGTCCGATCAATAACGAGGTAAGCACCCCAACATAGACCGGTGCACCTTCATTCACGATCATTCCAAGACCGACAGCCGATGACACAGCCATTACCCCGCCTACCGAAAGATCGATTCCCTTTGTCAGGATGACAAAGGTTGTCCCGAGCGCCAGCACCGCCAAGATGGAGGATTGAATAAGCAAATTCATAATATTGGTTACCGTTAAAAATACGGGTGAAAGGATACTAAACAGCACAGAAAAAACAAGGATGACAAGAAACAGGCCAAGGCTCCCTATATTACGGGTTTTGCTTTTTTGATAGATATCACTATTGTTCCTTGGCCCAATGTTCATGCTGTCTCCCTCTTTCCTTTCAGTTCTCTTCCGCCGTTAAGCCAATGCCTTCTTCAGGAACGAGATCCCATCCGCAGCAATTGCATCTTGAGTCGGAGCCAGCTGTCTCCACATTGAAACCGCTTTTGCAATTTCCGTTATTTCAGACGTAAATGCCTCAATGACGATATAGCCGTTATAGTCGATATCCTTTAACGCTTGTGTCACTTCAGCCCATGGCACATGCCCTGTCCCCGGAACGCCCCTGTCATTCTCACAACTGTGGAAATTAAAGATATGTTTGCCTGCTGCGCGAATCGCGTCCCCAATTCCTTTCTCCTCAATGTTCATATGGAAGGTGTCCAAGAGAAAACCAACGTTATCATGTCCAATTCTCTTGAGGAGCTCCATTCCTTGCTCCACCGTATTAATGAGATCGGTTTCAAAACGGTTTAAAGGTTCGACAGCTAGCTTAATACCTCGTTCTCCCGCGTAATCGGCCGCCTTCTTCATGTTTTCCACCGTCCAATTCCACTGCTGCTGCTGCTGTGACGGGGTAAGCAATCTTGTTTTTCCCGTGGCTGAATACATCGGACCGGAGACGAGCGGAGAACCAAGTTCTACCGCAAAATCAACACAGGTTTTGATGTAAGCAAGGCCTTCTTCCCGAACTGCCCGGTCATCAGAACTGATATCGCGATTAGGACCGAACGCTCCGCATACCAGAGCCTCCACTCCGCAATCATCCATATATGCTCTGGTTTCCTTAACCGGAATAGTCTGCGGGTCTTCGATACAGATTTCCAGCACATCAAATCCGAATGCCTTGACTTTGTCGATCAAATAGAATGTCTGCCTGGAAAAAGGCGATGCCCAAATGAACGTGCTTGCACCAAATTTCATAAGCCCCTCCTTGGAATAAGCGGAATTTGTTTCGGATATCATCGTTGATCTTTGCTGTGACACAAGATATCTTGATTTCATTCTAGAGAATAATCCAAATAATTCAATTAACCAATCTTGAGACAAAATTATAAATTATTGCTCTCCGGTCATAAGACTCGTTATGGATTCCTCCGTTGTTTCCCGCTGTGACAGATCACCGGTAATTTTGCCGCGGTGCATCACAAGCGTTCGGGTGCATAAGCCAATAATCTCTTGAATATCCGTTGAAATGAGAATGATCCCTTTCCCCTGTCTCGCCAGCTCTTGAATCCGTATATATAATTCAGCCTTGGAACCGATATCGATTCCTCGCGTCGGTTCATCCAATAAATAAATTTCGCTGTCGGCGGCGAGCCATCGGGCCAATACCACTTTCTGCTGATTCCCGCCGCTTAAATACTTCACTTCCTGGTCAATATGCATCACTTTAATGCCCAAATCGATAATCTGATCCAGCACCAACACCTGTTCTTGATTTTTTTGCAGGAAATTGTAGCGGCTATTCTTCGCCATATTGGATATCGATATGTTATTTGAAACGCTCATATCTTTCATCAATCCCGACTCCAGACGGTCCTCATTGACATAAGCCCAACTGTTGCTGACCGCTTGATGGGGATGCATGATGTTGACAGGTTGATTCTTATAATAAATCGTTCCGATATGTTTTTGAATTTGTCCGAATATCGTAGCCGCAAGCGCTGTTCTACCTGCTCCGACAAGACCGGCCAACCCCAATATTTCTCCTTCCCTAAGCTGAAAGCTAATCGCCTCAAACCATGGTTTCACAGAAAGGTTCTCAACCCTAAGCAGTTCACTTCCCAGGTTCTCATTGATCGGAGGGAACATCCGGCTAATATCATGGCCGATCATCAGTTTAATTGTATCCTGCTCGGAGAGCCCTTCCGGCTTGCGTGTAATGACATGCTTGCCATCACGCAGAATTGTAATCCGATCACAGATACGCGGAATTTCCTGCAGACGGTGAGTGATATACAGAATTGCAATGCCTTGTTTCTTTAAATCCTCAATCAGCTTAAACAACTGTTCGCGTTCATGATCGGTCAGTTTCTCACTCGGCTCATCCATTATGAGTAATTTGGGTTTTCTGGCTATCGCCTGCATGATCGCCACGATGTATCTCTCTGTAGTCGAGAGATACCGGACAAGCGTATTCGGATGAAGCCTGCATCCAATCGATTCTAAGAGCGCTTTCGACTCCCTTTGCATCTTCTTGCCCTTGGGGAATACGCCCAAATAACTTACTTCATTCCCGAGAAATATATTCTCGGTAATCGTCATCTCAGGGAGCAGTTCAGGCTCCTGCTTAATGATGGAGATGCCCAGCCTTCGAGCATGAAACGGCGATTTAACATACACTTTCACCTCATCCAGATAAATCTCTCCGCCATCCATTTGATGTACGCCTGCGATCACATGAGCCAAGGTTGATTTGCCGGCTCCATTCTGTCCCACCAGTGCATGAACCTCCCCTGCTGACAATTCAAAGTGAACCTCATCCAACACCTTCACACCGAAAAATGCCTTGCTTACACTTCTTAATCGCAGAAGCAATCGATCACCCCGCTTCATCCTGTGATTTAATATGCTAAGTGTATACGAACCTTTTCTGCGATTAAAATAATTTAAATTGTTATTTCATTATAAATTATTGCGATTATTATTATATTTTGTTGAATTCAATTTCAGTTCAAATATAATTCGGATATACTTGCTACAGCAAATGAGCATATGTCTATAAACGGTTAAGGGGGTATAACCGATGCAAGGCATTCCTGACATTATCCAGAACCCCAAATTTCTTGCCGCCTATGAATTGATAGGAGGGGCTTCTTGGAAAAATCCGTTGTCAGACGGAAACGACACCTACATTTTTTTTGTGCAAAACGGACGTGGTGAGTGTTTGTACAATGACATGATCATCTCAATTACCGGAGGAGAAATTATTATTCTGCCGACCGGTGCCCGATTTGAAATTAAATCGTCGACCCAATCCCCGATATCAGGTACACTAATTTCATTTGCCGGTTTATCCATTTCCGGCCTGCCGGATGGTTTTTTGGCTGCTCCGAATAAACATCCTGTTATTCAGTTGGATCGTGATTTTAGTTCGGCAAACCGATTCTTTTCCGATATATACAATGAATTTCAATTCAAAACGTATGGATCCGAAGAAATGATTCAATCATTGCTTAATGCCCTCATTGTCCTCATACTCCGAAAACTTTATGACATCTTTCCAGATACATCTTCATCCATTACTACCGATGTGAAAAAATATATCGAAGAGAATTATGATCAGGATTTAACACTCAGTGATTTAGCAAGTGTCGTTTTTGTAAGCCCTTACCACTTGGCTCATGTCTATAAAGAGGAAATGGGCATTTCCCCTATTCAATATTTAATACGCTTCAGGATAGAAGAAGCAAAGCGTTTACTGAAACATTCCAACCTAACCATTCGCGAGATCGCTTCCAAGATTGGCTATCCGAATGGCATCTATTTCAATTTAATTTTCAAGAAAATGACAGGCATGCCGCCGGGTAAATTTCGCAAGTCGGGAGATTGTGAAGTTTCAATGCGTTGAAAAATACATAGAATTCATTTATTAATATCATATTATTGTTGTTTATGTTGATCTCAACGACCGGGCTTCCGTACCATAAATCGCTCGACAACCGATCAAATACAGAAAGTGGTTGGGCAAAATGACACTCTGCCCATCCACTTTTTTGAGTTCAGAATCATTTACTTTTGGAACAGCCCCGTAATTTAAGTCGCGTTAGCGATTTTGTTCTTTAGAAGCTGCCTGCAAATACATATCGTTTTTATTTGCGCTTTGTACCTAGTGCCCAGTCTACATAAGCCTCTCTCGTATCAACATTATCCTTATCAACAATGACAGTTGGAACATTCTGAATCTTATCAATAGAGAATCCTAGAACTTGGTGCATAAAAACAGACTTAATTAATTCCCGGCCCATATCCACCGTACCAACATCAACCGTAGCTGTCAGCTTCCCTTCACGAATGGACTCAAAACCGGACTTAAGACCGTCCGCACCGATCACCATGATGCCTTCATTGCCATCCCATAGCTTTAGACCCCGTCCTTCAACGGCTTGCACGGCACCCAGAGCCATTTCCTCATTTTCTCCATAGATTAAATCGACATCCGGATTGGCTTGCAGCAGGTTTTCCGTAGCCTGCATCCCTTTGTCACGCACGTAATCACCGCGTTGTTCTCCCACAATTCTCATCTCAGGATACTCGGAGATCGCCTCAAGGAATCCATTTTTACGTGAAGTGGCAAAGTAACCGGGCAGCCCCCATACCAATAATATATCGCCTTTGCCGCCCAGCTTCTCCGCTGCATATTGACCTACAAGGTACCCTGCTTGGTAATGGTTGTTATAACTGACTACCGAAACCGCTTTTAATTTGCTTTCATCCAGCATTTCAGCCGGCATATTGAACAAATAGATCATCGTTCCTTGTTCCATAGCCCTCTCATAGACGGCATTCATCGAATCAAAATCACCTGTTGTGCAGACAAATATGGCATCATACCCCAGCGAAGTCCAGTTTTCAATGGTCGCCACTTGCGACTCGACAGACTGAAAATTGCCCGGCGCCGTCATCTGAAACTCGAATTTCACGCCAAACCGGTCACTTAATTCATTCATCATCGTATTGGCAGCGTGTTCAAAAATGTCATAATGCTCAGAAGCAGCCGGCGGTGAAAGTCCAATTTTAAGCGTAGTCCCTTCTACCTTATTCCTCACAAGCTCCTCAAAGTTGCTATCTCCCCATTGATAGACGTTACCCGATAATGGTGTATTCGTCTCTTGAACCGCGGCCGCATCATTATTGCTGCAGCCTGACACTACCATAATCGCGATTAGGGATAATATTAAAATACTCCATTTCATTTTTTTGGAAGACATCGTTTGACCTCCTAATATTATTTTTTAGTTTTTTTGCATGTACAGCTTAACGTGTTACCGTGACCCGCCACCATCATAGAATTACTATGGAATATACTCTTCCTGTCTCCCCCCTTTAAATAAATGTAGCTTTACAGAATTCGCATCTCATTGCAGACGCCGGCTTTTGGCCAGGTCTTTTATTGTCTCCCCCCCATTAGGGGTACGAGCAAACCTTTCTTTTCTTTACGAATTTTTCACTCTGCCTTTGATGTAACCGGCTAAAATGGGTACAGCTACCGCAAGAAGAATAATGAAGCCGATCACTATAGTCTCCCAATACGGATTCACATTTTTAAGATTCATAGCGTTTTTAATCATAAATAAAATAATTGCTCCCAGTGCGGTTCCGACTAAGGTTCCTTTACCACCGGTTAAGGCTGTTCCTCCGATGATCGCTGCAGCAATAGCCTCCAACTCGTAGCCCTTACCCATTTCAGGATTTACTGTGGCAAGACGCGAAGCAAGAAGAACACCTGCTGCAGCAGCGATAAGTCCAGATAGCGCATAGACTTTAATACGCAGCATATCAACTTTGATACCTGATATACGAACCGCTTCTTCACTACTTCCCAGAGCAAGAATATGGCGGCCAAATTTCATTTTTCGATATAATATCAGGAGCACGACAAGCAGAACAATCGCTACAATCACAGGAAATTGCACTCCAAAAATACGTCCTGAACCAAGAAATTGAAAACTGGATGTCATATAAGAACGGAATGGAATTGCCCCAGTCCAAACGTATAAGATACCTCGTAGAATAATCATCATTGCTAGAGTGGCCATAAAAGGAGATAGATTTAATTTCGTAATAGTTAGCCCATTTACAGCCCCTATTATTACACCCAGGAGTAAAGCGGCTGCAATAGCTATGGCAACATTAACATCCTTATTAAGTAACCATGCAGCCATTCCACCACATATACCGCATATAGATCCAACCGATAAATCAATTCCGCCCGTTGAAAGGACAAAAGTCATACCAAAGGCCAGTATCATGACGAAAGAAGCTTGTTGTAACACGTTCAAAAGGTTGGTATGCGTTAAAAAATTAGCCGAGAGAAATGACATAACCACTATAATTGCTCCCAGGACAATGAAGAGGCCCAGGAGGTATCGGTCGATTTTTAGCGAAAACCTGAAATTATTTTCCCTATACACTGTTTCCAAACCTTTATTCTCCAATTCACACCCTCCTCTTGAGTATTTTTACTATTGATGTTATTGATCAAATCAGCTTTTGGCAGCTAAATAACGTTCAATGGCTACTGCAGTAATAATGATTAACCCCGTAATGATTAAGCGATAAAACTGGTTCACTGAAAGGAGATCCAAGCCGTTAGATACAAGTCCAAGTATCAGTGCGCCAATAGCCACCCCAACCACACTTGCCTTACCACCGAACAAACTGGTACCGCCAATGACTGCTGCAGCGATCGCCTCCAGCTCATATTCCGATCCCATGGATGGCTGCACTGACGTTAGACGTGAAGTCAGCAGGATACCAGCTACTGCAGCCAGTAATCCCGATAGCGCATATACACTTATTTTGATTCTATCTGTGGACACACCGGATAAGCGTGCCGCTTCTGTATTGGAGCCTGCAGCAATAATCAAACGTCCATAACTGGTAGATTTGAAAATAAAATACAATAACAGAAAAATGACTAATGTGATCAAAACCGGCATCGGAATTCCCAGCACTTTTCCCTGCGCAAGAAATGCAAACTCCGGCGTGACAAAATTGCGAATGGGTTCATCTTTAGTGAGCAGGTATAACACTCCCCGTGCTATATATAACATGGCAAAGGTCACTAAAAAGGCCGAAACGCCTAATTTCGTAATGATGAGTCCATTGATGGCACCAATGAGTGCACCTACAAATAAACCTGCCAAGATCGCGATCCACATGTTTAAGCCATTCATCATGAGCCACCCGGTAACTCCACCGGCGAGTCCAAGCACCGACCCCACCGATAAATCAATGCCCCCGGTTGAAAGCACGAACATGGTTCCAAAAGCAACAAGCATGACGAATAATGATTGCACTAATAAGTTCGATAAGTTGCCGACCGTTAAGAAGTTTGGTGCCGATACTGCCAGAAACAGAAACATTAAGATGAGGATAAGGGATACACCAACCCCCTCGCGCGTCAAAAGAATAAGAAAAGGATTTTTGGAATTCGCCGTTTTTTTAGAATGGATTGTAATCTTAGGATTCGTTATCATTGATGTCCTCCTGAAGCGTAGTACATAATGTTCTCCTCCGTCGCTTCATCACGTGAAAACTCATGGACAAATTCTCCTTTGTGCATGACATAAATACGGTCGGAGAGTCCCATAAGCTCAGGCAGATCGGAAGAAACCATAAGGATGCCTCCTCCACCCCTCACAAACTCTGCCATTAAATTGTAGACTTCGACCTTTGCGCCTACATCAATACCTATTGTCGGTTCATCAAAAATCAATACTTTGGGCTTCGTGAAGAGCCATTTGGCCAAAATGACTTTTTGTTGATTGCCACCGCTTAAGAACCTGACTTTTTGGTGCACAGTAGGCGTCTTAATCCCTAAACGTTGTACATAATCGGATGCGATATCTAATTCTGCTTTTTTCTTTAACACAAACTTCTTTGAAAGAACCCGTTTAATCGAAGCTAGTGTTATATTATTACTGACCGACATCTCGATTAACGCTCCATGCAATTTTCGATTTTCCGGGAGCAAGCCGATACCGGCGCGAATCGCATCGCGTGGCGATTGAATTCGAAATGGTTTGCCATCTACTTCTACGGCGCCTGAACTGATTCGATCTGCACCTACAACGGCCCGGACGGTTTCCGTTCGTCCAGAACCGGCAAGCCCGGCTATACCTACAATTTCTCCTTTTTTAATATGGAAATTAATATTCTTCAAAACGCCCGGTTGGTTTAAACCTATAACTCGCAAAGACTCTTCGCCAATCGGGACCGTTTCCTTGGCAATGAAATTCGATATCTCACGCCCTACCATCATGGAGACGAGCTGGTCAATATCTGTCTCATCGGCACTAACGGTTGCTATGTGCTTCCCGTCACGCATCACATGAAAACGGTCAGCAAGTAAGAACAGCTCTTTGAGATGATGGGATACATAAATAACCGATACGCCTTGTTCCTTTAGCGCCCGTATGAAGTCAAACAAAACTTCACGTTCGTGTTCCGCAAGAGCAGCCGTTGGTTCATCCATAATGACAACGGACGCCTTAACAGATAGTGCTTTCGCAATCTCAATGACGCGATTTTTCAAAGCACCAAGTTCGATTACCGGCCGTTTAAGATCCTCAACTGTAGAAAAGAAATTCCGGTAAAGCTTTTCCGTTTCTTGGTACATTTCTTTTTCATTTAGAATTTTCACTGTTCCGCCAAAATACGAATGATAAATTTCCCGTCCGAGATATACATTCTCAACTGCGGTTAAATGAGGAGCCAAAGTTGGCTCTTGAAATATGGTACTAATACCAAGTTCTTGAGCATGTCTGGCATCTTGTATTTCTACAGATTTCCCACGGACGCGGATTTCCCCGTTATCCTTGTGATATAAGCCCGATAAAATCTTTATCAACGTAGACTTACCTGCACCATTTTCCCCCACCAGTGCCAGCACTTCCCCTTTTCGCACATCGAGCGAAACGTTCTCAAGCGCCTTCACGCCAGGAAATTCCTTGGTGATTCCGGTTAACGAAATAAGCACGTGATCATCCTCTACTGCCATTTGTTATCCTCCATTCCTGTAAAATTCACTGACACCTTGATAGCAGCAAGCCCGTTTATTTTCATTGACAGACCCCTATGTACAACAAATTGGGTTAGATTTTCAAGTAACGCGGATCACGGATTCAGGGTGGTTTCATCACTTACCTTGTATCGCTATATAGTGGAAATTCCGGTTGCAAACTTTACACAGATACCGGCAAAGCACCCAGTGCAGCCTGCGCGCAGATTCCGTCCTGCTCCGCCGATCCTCCTGAAACACCGATGCCTCCTACTACATGCGAATCGATATAAATCGGCAACCCGCCGCCAAAGATAACCATATTGTCCATTTGCACAAGTCCGTGCAGCAGCTCCGGTTGATCCTTAATGATTCCATACCAATCGGAAGTCGGGATGCCGAAGCCAACCGCGGTGTGGGCTTTTTTTTGCGAAATCTGCAGCCCCATCAAGGGAGCGCCGTCCATGCGAATGAACCCCTTCAGGTTCCCCCCGTCATCCAGCACCGTTACATTGATCGCTATGTTTAATTCTTTAGCCTTCTGCTCACATGATTCCAGAAGCTTCTTCGTCATCTCATGCGTTAAATACGGTTTTTGTCCCTGAGATACCATTGAAATCTACCTCCCCAAGTAGAATAATCATTTCGATTATATTCAGCTGAATCCGTGATCTTCGTTACTTGAAAATAAGAGAAAATATAGACGAAGGGTATTGGGCACCGGCAGTGCGAAGGACATATCCAGTGAATCTGTTCCCGCGAAATGGATGGTTATTGCTGTTAATCCATCGACTTCGCGGGCTGTGTGATTTCCTCTTTCAATCTCCAACTTTCATAGACTCTTAGACGGCGCTGCTCACGGATGACCGTTCCAAGTACTCGACGATCTGCCGAGCGAAGGCAGGCAAATCGTCAGGCGTCCGGGACGTAATCACATTTCCGTCAGCTACAACCTCAGCATCAACCCACTCACCCCCGGCGTTCACCACGTCGTCGCGAATCGGCAGATAGCCGGTCACCTTCCGTCCGCGTACCGCACCAGCAGATACGAGCATCCATCCGCCGTGACAGATAGCCGCCGTCAACTTCCCGGATTCGTACGCTCCGCGGACGAAATCCACCATAGGCCGGGAGAGCCGCATGTGATCCGGAGCGAATCCGCCTGGAATCAGTACCGCGTCGAACTCGTCTGCCTTAACCTCGTCCGCAGACCGGTCAACCTTCATCGGGTAACCGAGCTTGCTCTCAAATGTGGATTTCCTGCCCGATCCGACAATGACGACCGTCGCGCCCTCTTCTTGGAGCCGGAGAACCGGATACCACGCCTCCAGCTCCTGGTAATCATCTTCGATAAGCAGCGCAACGCGCTTGCCCTTTAGTCTCATTTCTATCGCTCCCCTCATAAACTTCCATTAAAAATATGTTAGCGCCTGAGCCGATAATCGCCGGCCTTAGCCATTAATCGTAGGAATGAGTATTACGCCCGCTGGTATTTGTCGGATTTCTTGGCGGCGTCCAGTTTCCCGAAGAGCTCCTCGCTTGTGATAACATCGCCGTAGTTCATTTGGATATTCCGCAGCGCTTCCCAGTGCTGCCCGTACCCCAGGGGCACATCATGCGTATGGGGACTAGGGACCGCAGTCGTGCAGTCCGCAAGCACGATAACTTTGTAAATTCTGTTCCATGCGTCGATCGTGGTGGAATGGACGCAGTTAGCCGAGGTGATGCCGGCGATAACCAGGAACTCCGTCCCAAGCTCCCGTAAGTATTCTTCAAGCTGCGTGCCGAAGAAGACGCTGAAGCGGCTCCTCCGCAAGACAGGTTCCCCTTCAAGGGGTTCGAGTTCGCCCGCAAAATTGTCTGTCTGAGGGTTCCCCCAGCTTGCAGGCGAATCCGGCGTACCCGGGTTTAAGCCCGGCCATTTCAGTGCGCAGATACCCTTATCAAGACCGTCAGGACTTAGCCCCCACTGCGACCATATAACCGGACAACCTTCCTCACGGAACCGCTTGACGACACGTTCGACCGGCTCGACCGTGTCCTTTCCACTCGGTGCGCCTCCCACACTCGGGATAGCCAGCGCACCATTGGCGTCGGTGCATACGGGCTGCATATCCATTACGAGCAGCGCGGTGCGCTTCGGATCGATCTCCGGGGCAACCATTGCACTTCTGTCAATCACCTTATCAATATTTTCCAGCGTAAATTTCAAAGACGACATGCTAATTCCTCCTTTTAAATGTTAGAGTTAGTTTTAGTCTTACCTAACGTGATGGACGTGGTGATTACTAGCGGTTACATGCCTTCCACCCCCTTTAAAAGAATTCATGATTTCACACTCCACTGCACCGAGATGGTCGATAGCTGCACTTAATATGAAAACGCTTTCACAAAATACCTTCTTTTATAAGCCCTTTTAATTTTGCCCCCTGCATAAGTTGTTAGGACTATACAACCATTTTTATGGAATCCGCCATTTTACATATCTTTTTATCCTATGATTAGTGATGGATGTTTTTTGAATATCTTATAATCATGTGCGGGTAAAAGTGTTGCGTTTTGTTTACGCAGCCATTCATATCCGGCTAATACTTCGCGGTAGTCCGTACAATAGCCAATTGGAATATTGTTTTCAATATGCTCGTACAGGTAAAAGGCATCCCCTACAATAATAACAGTACCTTCATTGGTGATAACTTTGACGACCATTCCACCCGGCGAATGACCTCCAATCCAGTGCATGGATATGCCAGGACATACCTCATACTCATCATCAACTAAAGTCAGCCGTCCGAACGCTTCTCCAGCCAAATAGGCTATCGGTTTTCTTGGAAAGCTCTTCATGGGGTTGATTGGCAGATTATGCGGGTCTAAAACATGAAACCATTCTTTGCGATGGACAATAACATTGGCATTTGGAAACTGCTCGATATTCCAGTAGTGGTCAAAATGCAGATGTGTTAATAGAACGGTATCAATTTCCTCACAAGAAGTACCGGCCTCCTTTAACAATTCTTTGGTGTCTTTGCTTGGACCCAAATGATCAAATCGGTCTTTATGCTCCTCCGTATACGTTTGATCAATCCCATCCATCCCTGTATCAACCATAATTTTCCGGCCTTGTCCTTCAATCAAAAAACAAACCAAACAAATTTTTACCGGGTCGTGTACCCCATAGGCGTGATCATATATAACCGTACCAGGGGCAAACCAGTCCGCATTTTTTAAAATGCTGATTTTATACATGCGATAACCCCTTTTTAAAATTCGCTTCCATATTTCGATATCGCATCTAAATTGACTTCAATTCCTAGTCCGGGATGCTGTGGAACAAGTACTTTTCCTTTTTGTAAGGTTATTGGTGTCTTTAAAAGTTCATCTCTGAGCGGATTAGGGTTTCGATCGTACTCGACTATGGGCTCATTTTGCAGCGGAACAGTATTGGCCGTATGCGGGCTTGGCGGGATCGATGCTAATACATGAAGAGCCGCAGACAGGGCAATTCCCGACCCCCATACATGTGGAATGACAGTTACACCGAAACTTGAGGCCAGTGCCTGTATTTTCATCCATTCGGAAAACCCTCCGGAAACGCAAATATCCGGTTGGGCTATATCTACACAGCCTCCTAGAAATAAATCTCTAAAACCAAATCTGGTGAACTCGCACTCTCCTCCCGCAATTGGAATGTTGGTTGAAGATCTAACTTCCCGGTAACCCATTCGGTCTTCCGGAACAACGGGTTCTTCCAGCCACATAACATTGAATTTTTCAAGTTCCTTCGCCATTTTCACTGCCGTAAAAGCATTATAAGCATGGTTACAATCCACTAAGAGGGACGTATTAGGCCCAATGGCCTCTCGGATGGTTTTCACCCTCTCAATATCCTCTTCTATTGATAATAGACCAACTTTCATTTTTAACATCTGAAATCCCGCATCGACGTAAGAACGGGCTTCTTTAGCCAATTTAGGCAATGAAGCTTTGTAATTGAGAACATCCTCGCCTCTGTAGTAACAGCCTGTTGCATAGGCAAATATGCTTTCCCGAAATGAGCCCCCAATTAAACTATGTACCGGTTTATTTAACATCTGGCCGTAGATATCCCATAAAGCGATATCTACTGCGCTTAACGCTTCAATATAGGTCCCTTTTTGTCCGAAATCCCGTGTATCCGCATAATTTTGTTCAAACACTTTAATCGGACTTTGTAACGTTTTATTCATTAATTTTGGTGTTAAGACATGTTTCACAACAGCGGCGACGGGTTCGGGAGGACCGTATTGCCCTCCCTCCCCCCACCCGATGATCCCGTCCTCCGTTTCAATTTTAACGATTAAACTATTTCGCTCAGGGAAAGAGCATTGGGAGGAGTAAAAACGTTCATCTCCTAGTGGGGCTCGTAAAATATACGTTTGAATACTTTTTACTTTCATAACCATTACCTCCTAATAGAGTTGGGAATTAGTGAAGGATTCTCATTTCATTTATATTGTTCTAATGTTGTTTTTCACTGCAAATATGATGGATTCTTTGGTTCCCCTCACATGTTTTCTCATTCTGCGCTCCGCAAGTTCACCATCCCCGGCTTTAATCGCCTCGAATATTTCCCAATGTTCCTTATTCGATAATTCTAATCTTCCAGGAATATGGTAGGAAAAATAATGAAATCTCTGAAGCTGGTTCTTAAAATCGGAAACGATAGTCAAGATCTTATTGTTGCCTGTAACGTCAAGGACAATCTCATGTAATTGATTTCCCAACTCAAAAGAATTCTCCTTGTCTCCGTTTTCAAGCTCATAATCAGCTTTGTTCAGTGCCTCTTGCAGCAAAATGATATTTTGTTCATCAATCACACTTGCCGCAATCCTAGCGCTAATCCCTTCAAGAGCCTCTCTTACAGTAAAAATTTCCTCAATATCTTTGATCGTAATTTCTTTTACTAAAGCCCCCCTTCTTGGAAAAAATTCGACCAATCCATCCTTGACCAGATGCCGGATTGCTTCCCTGATGGGCGTTCTGCTCATCTTATATTCCTTGGCCAGTTTTTCTTCGACTAAGGGAGTATTTGAAGGCAAATCACCCTCCACAATCTTTTTCTTTAAGGTTTCATATACCACACTAAATCTCGAATTGCCCTGATCATTGTTAACCATTTCTTCTTTTTCCACTTTGCACACTCCATTTGAGTTTCAACTCAGATTGATTGTTATAATCATAACATAGTATACAATTATACTAATAATTATTCTTTATGACAATCAAATATCCAGATTGGAATGTAAATTATTTAAATTGTATACTGATTTTTATTATTTTTAGCTTATAACGTTATTTATTGTATACAATTGTGTTAACGCTTTCAATTTAACATGCCTTTCCAAAATAGTCAATAACTTTTTTCGAAAAACTAATGATGTAACCATTAAGGGAATAAAGCTTAGCTCGAATCCAGTAGTATTCTGTCGATAAAAGTTAAACTATGGCAAAATCAGATACAGCAAGGGATTTGAGGCCTTCAAGCGGAAATTACTAAAGAACGCTAAAAAGAGCCTAGCGAAAATCAGGTCAAATGCCTAAAATCCGCTTGGCTCTGCGGTAAACTTATTTTGCTGCAGACTTTTGGGGACGTAGGTTAACTCTTTTGTTTTCTACACCACCTCATAGATCAAGGATGCCACACTCTCCACATGTACTGTATACGGTTAAATCCCGGTTTCCCCCCGCTTTTTAAAATCACTCCCTATGTAAACGACGATCTACCAACCTTCACCGCTTACGTTTCTTTATTCGATACATATTGTTATCCGCAACCTGTAATAACTGGTTTAGCGTTGTTGCCTGTTCCGGATATACCGCAGTGCCAACTGAAACGGAAACCCGCATATTGTTGTCTAAATCAAAATCAATTTGTTGACTCAGAAGACAGTGCGATTCGGAAATCACCAAGAATTCATCTCCACCCACCCGCACAACGATATCTTCTTTGTTAAGAACATAACGAAGCATTGTTAAGACATCCCGCAACACCTCATCCCCTAGGTGATGACCATACGTGTCATTAATCATCTTAAAATCATTCACATCTATAATCGAGAGGCTTAGACTGGCCGGTTTAATTTCACCAAACCTATCCAGTAGATACCGGCGGTTATATGCTCCAGTCAAGTCATCTCTTTCCGTAAGATACTTGGCTTTATCGTACTGCTTTCCCAGCCACCATAAAATAGGGACAATGAGGATGGTATATCCAAAGCTATATTGGAGGAACCCATTGGTAATAGGCAGGTATATACCGGCGTCCGAAACAATTAAAAAATACAATATAGTCCAAACTGCTATAACGGAAATAAATAGGGATATAACCACGACCCTGCCTGTATATTTCAAAATTTGTCCCCCTATAAAAATGCAGCATACATTCTCTTTGTTCTTAATTATGACTGTTTCAATTGACCAGAGTACGTCAGCGAATATTTGTTCGTTTTCAGTAAGTAAAAAAGCAGGAACCCCCACAAATGAGAGGTTCCTGCTTTATTTTTATTGGACTACCTTGCGTTTCTCTGAACAACATTATCCTTCGGTTACCATTCATTGAACCCTATTCCAATGCCTTAAAGGCCCAGATATGCAGCTTGTCTGCCCCTCCTGCGATATGTTCATGATGCTTGCTCCAGAATGGAGAATCGGGATTCAAGCGTTCTGCTTTTATCATTTGATAACGTTCAATGTCCTGGAGGAGGAACTCCTCCACGATGAGATTAGGCTGATCCGTACCCTCATAGATTTTGTATTCCCGTCCGCCATGCTCGGCGGCATTTTGTTTCAGATCGGGCAGAAGCTGCATAAACATATCTCTTTTCTCTGAAATGATTTTGTATTCGATGAACACCTTGATCTCCAAGTCCAGTCCTCCTCTTCATCTCACTCCCGTGTGCAGCTGGTACGGCATTGCATGACGGCATCGGCCGCATTCTATCCTGTATTACAGGTGTTTTTGTTCTACCGGGTCCTGCCAACGGTTGGTTAGCGTATTATCGATGCCGAATTGGTCCAATGTCCGCGCCACGATATGGTTAACCATGTCATCCAGCGTCGCCGGTTTGTTGTAAAATGCGGGCATCGGCGGCAGGATCACCGCACCCATCCGTGAAAGTGCCAGCATATTTTCCAGATGGATATCGCTTAGCGGAGTTTCACGAACAAGTAACACGAGCTTTTTGCGTTCTTTTAAAATGACGTCAGCCGCTCTGCCGAGAAGCCCCTCGGCGAAACCGACACGGATCGACGCCAATGTTTTCATGCTGCAGGGGGCAATTATCATACCGTCCACGCGAAACGAGCCGCTGGATATGGAGGCAGCCTGGTTCATCGGATCGTGAACGACAGCCGCCATATTTTTGACTTGCTGCACCGTATAGCCCGTTTCCAGCCTGATCGTTGTTTCCGCCCATTTGGACATCACCAGATGCGTTTCCACTCCCAATTGCTGAAGAACGTCTAACAGGCGAATCCCGAATACTGCTCCTGTCGCTCCCGAAATACCTACAATGATCCTCATCCGCTATCCCTCGTTTCAATGTTTTTATAAGGCATATACCATTTGGATCTCCCAAATGATCTTACTGACCTACTTATGATTCGCTAGCTGACACATCGGCCGAACGGAGAGGCGGGGGCTGCACGACAAGCCTCACCCAAATCACATTCAGCACATAAATCACACAAACTGCAAGCAGCATGAAACGGATGCCAAAAGCGGCGGAGGCAAGCCCCCCGAAAAGAGGCCCGGCGAAGCTGCCCAGAAATGTCGCGCTTGAGGTGAATCCGAACACCCTCCCGCGCTGACTTTTCGGAGTCATCTGCGCGATGAGGGCGTTCGCAGCCGGAAGAATTCCTCCGATGAACAGACCCAGGCCAAAGCGTGACGCAAGAAGCACCCAAATATTAGGGGCGAGGGCCTGAGGCAGGAAAAAAAGCGCCGTCCCCGTCATGCAAATCGTCAGCATTCGCCGGTAGCCGAGCATGTCCCCGCGTTTGCCGAGGATCGGCGAGGCGACCAGTCCCGCCAGGCCGGTAACCGCGATGGCGAAGCCGGCCAGCGTGCCGAGGTAGGCTGAATCGCCCGATAGCTCCTTCACGAATAAGGGGAGCACCGGCTGGATACTTTTAACAGCGAACTGCGCCAAGAACAGAACAGGAATGATCGTCCAGAGCACTTTCAGCTCCCGAACCGATTGGAACTGCTGGCGGAGCGTAAGCTTCGGCTGGTTAGAGCCGGCGTTCGCCGCGACGGAATCTTTTTTGATAAACAGCGCCGTAATCGAGAATGCCAGCAGGGCGAAGCCGGATGTCAGAAAAAATACGACCCGGTAGTTGTGCACGGCATCGACCAATATACCACCCGCCAGCGGGCCGATCATGGAGCCGACCATGGCGGCTGATGCCAGCCAGCCCAGGGCGAAGCCCAGCCGTTCCTCCGGGATTTTGGTCGCCACGAGTGCAATGGCAGCTCCCGAAAAGCCGCTGAACACACCCTGCAGCATCCGGACGGCAAATAGCTGCCACACGGAGAAAGTAAAACCCATGAGGCAGGTGAATAAAGCAATAGCCAGCGTCGAACGCATCACCATTAATTTACGTCCCTTGCGGTCGGCTACCGATCCCCATAGCGGCGAGACGATCGCCGACATCAGAAAACCCGAGCTGAAAATAACGCCGGACCACACGGTTCTCTCGTGCAGATCATGCACACCGAGCTGTTCGATAAACAGCGGGAGAAAGGTGTCTGAGCTCGTGAAGGCCATCATCATTAAGCCTTGGGCGACCGCCATCACCCAAAGGGTGCGCTTCCAAGCATCATCCGTGTTTTCATCCGGACAAGAGGGACCCGGAGTGGTTGGTTTAATCATCTGAAAACCTCTTCTTCCATTCTACATCAAATGTGAATACCGATTCGCTTGCCGATCCATCTCGCGATAAACGCTACGCCAATGGTCATAATCACGACGAAGACACCTGAAATGGCCGCTGCTTCATAGCTGCCGTCCGCCATATAATCCAGCTGAAGCATCGCGATCGGGCGATTCTCGCCTGTAACGAGCATCGCGATATTGGCTACATTTCTGGAGGCCGCAATAAAGGTCAATGTGCCGACGGAAAGAAGCACGGGCGCGAGAATCGGCAAAATGACACGCCTGAAGGTATACAGCCAGGACCCGCCCGACACCGATGAAGCCTCTTCCAGCTCTTTGCCTAACTGCACCATGTTTGTTTTTATCAGCTGAACGCCTGTCGTCATCGAATTAATTAACACGGCGAGGATCAGAATGAAAATCGTGCCATACAGCGGACGGAAAAATGGAACGCCCAGAAACATCCACAGCATCCCGAGGCCCAGAATGATTCCCGGTATAGCCGCAGGAAGCCAGGTAAGGAAATCGATCATTCCCCGTGCCCTATACCTGGTTCGAACTGAAATATAGGCCAGCAAGGTATAGAGCAGCATGCCGATTAGGGCGGCGCCGCCCGCCATCTTGACGGTGTTCCAAATCGATTTAATCAAGATCGGATCCTGGAGTACACGTTTCCAATGATCCATTGTCCACACGCTCTCAATGTCGAAAAATCCGAACATGCTCATAAACGTCCCCAGGACCATAAACGTAATCGGCACGACGGTAACGAGCATACAGAATCCAAATACGAGAATAAACGCCGGCCACTTCATCGCGCCCAGGCGGACGATATTCCGTTTAAAGTGACTCGTCACGGTCACGAAGCTCCGTTTGGAATTAATGTACTGCTGGAGAAAAATCAAAGGCAGCATGCATACTAAAATGACCAGACTCAATACGGTCGCCATGCCGAACTGCGGGTTGACTTCCGCAATCAGCTGGTAAATTTTCGTGCTGAATACAAAAAAATCGATTGGCGGTCCCAGAACCCTCTCGATTTCAAATGATTCCAGCGTGTGAATAAGCGATATGATCAGAGTAATGAGAATGGCCGGCGTCATTACAGGCACCACAATCCGAAGCAAGGTTCCCAGTGTACTCCTCCCTGAAATCCTCGAAGCTTCTTCCAACGAAGAATCGAGATTACGGAACGCCGGAGCCAGAAAAATGTATTTCGCGGCCACACCGCGGATAACAATGTGCGCCCAAATAATCCCCCAGAAGGAATAGATATCGAACGGTCCCTTCTGCAGACCGAACCAATCTATAAACATCTGATTGACCAAGCCGAAGTCCGGGTCCATAAGCAGAATCCAACCCATTAATACAGGCAAGGTCGGCAGAAAAAACGCAATCCACATAAAAAAGTCCAAATATTCTTTGCCGGGTATATCCGTGCGGGTCAACAGCCAGGCAAATAATATGCCGACGGGAAATACAATCACTGTCGTTACGATGACCATGTTAAACGTATTGTAGATGGATTCGACAAGTCCCGGCTGGGCCCAGGCAATCGTCCAGTTGCCGAATCCGATCTGCTCCGTTCCGTCGGGAAGCGTCACGATAAAGCTGTTAATGACAAGCAGCCCCAAAGGATACACAATAACGACTAACAAGATCGCAAGTATCAACGTGTAAAAGATCGCACCGGCTTCAACCTTGAATCCGCGGCTGGTCAACCGGCTTTGTTCTGCTATGACTTTGGCCATACGGACAATCCCTCCAGAGGAAAGTGTATGCGCACATTGCTGCCTTCCTCTAAATTTTGGTTGCGGGGCACGTATCCCAGAATGGCCTCATCGCCAATCTTGATATGGCATTCATACCGGTCTCCGATAAACAGCAGAGCGTCTATTTCCCCTTCCAGAACATTAGGGTCCGCTTCGCCGTCCGAAGCATGAACCACAATATCCTCGGGACGGATAGAAACGACAACTTTCTGTCCCTTGGAGGGCTGGGTAACGTAATTATGCCTGGCGCATAACACGGTGCCCTGCCCTTTCCCTTTACCCACAATCACCTTTACCGCTCCCCGCTCCACGCTTTCGATCTCTGCCTCCAAGGTGATGTTTTTCCCAATAAAGTCGCGGGCAAATACCGTTTGCGGTCTCTCGTACAGCTGCTTTGGTGTGCCTAATTGTTCGATTTTCCCTTGGTTCATAATGGCGATCCTGTCCGAAAAGCTGAGCGCTTCCATCTGATCATGGGTAACCAGAATGACCGTAACCCCGATTCTTCGCTGCAGCAGCTTCAGCTCAACACGCATCTGCTCGCGCAATTTGACATCCAGGTTACTAAACGGCTCATCAAGCAACAGAATATCCGGTTCGTATACCAGTGCCCTGGCGACGGCTACACGCTGCTGTTGACCTCCGCTTAGCGCAGGCCCTGCGCGATCCTCCTTTCCGCTTAGACCAACCAGTTCCAATATCTCCATGACCCGCCGCTTGACCTCAGCGTTCTTCACATTCCGGGCACGAAGAGGATATGCTACCGTTTCGAATACATTAAGGTGAGGCCAAATGGCGTAAGATTGAAATACCATTCCCATCTTCCGCTTATGAGTGGGCATATTTATTTTTTCCGATGGTGAGACAAGCAGCGTATCGCGAAAATAAATTTTTCCGGAATCCGGCTGTTCAAGTCCGGCAATTTGGCGCAAAGTCGTCGTCTTGCCGCAGCCGCTGGGGCCAAGCAGCGTGAAAATTTCCCCCTCTTGGATATTCAGGCTTAAGGCGTCAACCACTTTGTTGTTTCCAAAATGTTTGGTTATTTGCTCTAATCGGAGAATGTCTTTTTTCTTGGCTTCCGCCTTTATGCGTTCATCATACGGGGTAGATGGCTTGAATATGGCTTCAGACATGTTCAATGTTCTTCCTCCTTTATCACTGGACACACCAGATTTCTCGGAGCTCAGTATAGGAACGAATCCATAACATTTACGAAGACGGAAATGAAAGAACAGACTTATACTTCTCTTTGACTTCCCGCAGCAACGCCTTTTCCGTCCGGCTGGACTTGGGGAATTTGTCCCTCCAGGCAAACGGGCGGACTGCATAAAAGATGGCACGGCTGCTTGTATGATCGCGGGACTCCCGTTTTTCAGGCGGCATAACGGGATCGATCGGTGTGCTTAAACAGCCGTCAACGATCTCGATATCGGTCGCCGGATCTACACGGGTTGTCATCGCCCAGAGCACTTCTTTCATACTCGAGGGATCGATATCTTCGTCCACGATCACAATATATCTGCCATGCCGGGCCGCTTCAGCGCAGCCAAGGGCGGCCAGACCCGCCTGCTTGGCATGGCCGGCGTAGCGCTGGCGGATCGCAATCACGATGAAATAACGGTCATGGTTATAAACCCCGGTGATATCCTGAATGCCCGCGCCCTCCAACTGATCCCACAGCACCCCTGAACCAATCGGCAGTCCATATTTAGGCGCTCCGGGCCATAATGGCGCTTCACTCAAAATAATCGGATGATTGCGGTGATAGATGGCTTTAATCCGAATGACCGGCTGCAATTCTCCCGTGCCCGCCGTCCCCCCGGAATAATAACCGGGCCATTCGCCGAAAGGCCCTTCGGGATGGGATTCGATGCCGGGAGGCGGCACTTCCCCCTCGATGGCAATTTCCGCATATGCCGGTATCGGCAGTCCGGTAATCGGTCCTTTAATCACCTCAAGAGGTCTGCCGCGAAGGCCGCCCACGAATTCCAGTTCGGATGTTCCCCAAGGCCGCCTGCTGTGTGACGCCATAAAGGTTAACGGATCGCCTCCGAACGTAGCGGCAATCGGACAGCTTTTTCCCTGATCCCAGTATTTCTGGCAGATCTGACGTCCCTGCTGGCCGGGACTCATCCATAAGCCAAGCAGATTCCGTTCATGAACCTGAATACGGTAAGTCCCCATATTCACATATCCCGATTCCGGATCGCGATTGATCACAGAATCGCCTGTGCCGATATACCGGCCGCCGTCCAATTTGTGGTAGAGAGGCACCGGAAAACGCAGGATATCCACATCTTCTCCGGTCATCACATTTTCCATGACCGGACCATGCGGCACCTCCATGGGTGGAATCGCTTTCACTTCTTTGATTTTCCTTGCTGCCAGCCGGACAAGCTCCAGCTTGCTTTTATCCAAAGGAAGGCCGAGTGAAAGAGCGGCTCTTTTGGGGGACGCGAGCAGCAGGCTGACCACCCGCATTCCTTCCGGGTAATCCTTGATTTTGTCAAACATAAGCATGGGAGGATCAGGGATAAGCTCTGCCGCCGCTTCGGTAAGAGCGCCGATCTCTTCTTTCCAGTCAGCATCCCGGATCTCTCGCCAATCATCTATCGCTTTGCAAGCGTCAATATATTCCCGCAAGTCGTTATATGAAACCTCGGACATTGCCCTGTCCTCCTCCTTTACACATTCGGAAAAGGTAAAACGGATTGGTATTTCCGCACAATTTCTTCAAGCAGCTCACGCTCAGTACGGCTGGACTTCGGAAACTTATTCCGCCATGCAAAGGGGCGGACGGCATAGAATACCGCACGGCTGTTGGTATAATCGCCTGATTCGCGTTTTTCCGGAGGCATGCGCGGATCTAGAGGTGTACTCCAGGCACCATCGAATGTATCGATGTCCGTGGCCGGATCTACGCGGGTTTTCATCGCCCACAACACTTCCTTCATATTGGTAGGATCTATGTCCTCATCCACAATAACGACATAACGTCCATTGCGCGCAGAGGCTGCACAACCGAGGACAGCCATTGCCGTTTGCTTTGCATGTCCAGCATATCGCTGCTTGATGGACACCACAACCATATAGTCCGTATGGAAGAACACACCGGAAATATCCTGGATACCCGCGCTCTCAAGCTGATCCCATAATAAACCCGCATGGAGCGGAAGCGCGCGTTTGGATGCGCCCGGCCATAATGGGGCTTCGCTTAAAATAATGGGGTTGTCGCGATAATAAACAGCTTTGACACGAATGACGGGCTGAAGCTCACCGGTACCAAGTGTTCCACCGGAATAATAGCCCGGCCATTCCCCAAACGGCCCTTCTTCGCGGGATTCCTCTGTGGGAGGCGGCACTTCGCCTTCAATGGCAATCTCGGCATGGGCGGGTATAGGCAGCCCGGTAATCGGTCCCTTAATGACTTCCAACGGCCTGCCGCGAAGGCCGCCGATAAAATCAAATTCGGAGCTGCCGAATGGCCGTTTGGTGTGTGATGCCATAAAGGATAGCGGATCGATGCCAAAAGTAGCGACAACCGGACAGCTTTTCCCCTGATCCCAGTATTGCTGACAGATCTGACGGGCCTGCTGACCCGGACTCATCCATAGACCAAGCAGGTTTCGCTCGTGCAGCTGCATCCGGTAGGTGCCCATATTCACATAACCTGTAACGGGATCCCGGTTAATCAACGAATCGCCGGTACCGATGTAACGCCCGCCATCAGAGGAATGGTAGATCGGAGCCGGAAAACGAAAAAGGTCAACTTCATTGCCTGTAAGCACATTTTCCATCACCGGCCCGTACTCCACCTCCACCGGCGGAATCGACTTTGCCTCTTTGATTTTTTTTGCTCCTAACCGGACATTCTCGAGTTTCGTCTTGTTCAATGAAAGCCCCAGCGCCAATGCTGCCCGTTTATGGGAAGCAATCGGCAGAGATAATGTCCTGAAACCGGCCGGATAACCTTTGATCTGATCAAACAAAAGCATCGGAGGGTCATTAATCAATTCAGCCGTGGCTTCTGTCAAGGCACCGACTTCCAGGTTCCAGTCCGCTCCATTGATCTCTTTTAACTCACCGTGTTGTCTGCAAAGCTCAATAAATTCGCGAAGATCGTTATATTCTACATTCGACATCTGCCATTACTCCCTTATCGTTCTTGATTAAATTTTTATTTCTACTGCATAGCATCCTTGATCACCGGCAGGAGACTCCCGGATATCTCCACATTTTCCTCCGTCGAATAAAAACGATAATTAGATAAATGGGCCGGATCGATTGCCAGGTTCTTGGAAACCGGAGGGACATCTGCACGTCTGCTGTTAAGCAGCACATTCTGGGTGACTTTGATTTGGGTCTCTTTAGACAGCAGCCAGTTAATATACAGCTTTGCCGCATTCGGATGCGGTGCATCCTTTAATAAATAGAGGCCGCCCAGTCCTGATGCCGCCGGCATAACTTTGTCTTCCAGCGCCGTTACATTTTTACCAAGACCCTGCTTGACGAATGGTACCAGCTGGGTATCATTAAAGCCGATCGCGATCGGATACTTGCCGCGCACGACCCACTCCGCCTGCTGGCGTTTGTCATCCGTAACAACCACTTCCTGCATGGACAACAGGTCATGTACAAACTGCTCTCCGTACATAAAACCGAGATTGCCAAATGAACTAAACGAAGCGCCTCCCGTAGGCGTCTGCATAACGATCTTATTTTTGAATTTTGGATCAAGCAGTTGTTCCGAAGATTGAAGCTCAGATTCTGGAATAAAGTCGCGATTCACAAATACAGTCGGTGATAGGTATACCGTATAGGAGGGCATGAATTTTTTTTCTTTGTCATGAAACAAACCGTTTAATCCGCCGATCCACTTACTGTCATCGGCAATTTCAGGCAGCAGCACCGGAAGGATCGGCTCCAAGAAACCGTCGTTTTTCGCCTGGTAACCTTGCAATTCCACCCCGCCGGCTCTTACATCCCACAGGTATTGCCCAAGCTCGCGCTCCTTCCTGACTTTAGGCCAAAAATCACGCCCGTTAGCGCCTGTATACTCGACTTTAATTTCCGGATATTCCTGCTGGAACAAATCGACCAGCGATTTCCTCCATACTTCGCTCGGATCACCGGACATCACCAGCCTGCCCTCTTTTTTTGCCGCTGCGACGATATCGTCCCAATCACCGGCTTCCTCTGTTTCCCCGCTCTCCACTTCCTCTTGAACCGCAACGGAAGCCTTGGGCTCCGGATTTGTCATCGCGCTCGAACCGCACGCCGTAATCACAAGCAATAGACTGAGAATAACGACTAGTTTGCCGAACCCATTTTTATTTGACATCAGATTGCACCCCTCTCCATCAGGAATTTTTGAACACGCTTTCAATTCGTCATTACGGCTAGGATTTCCTTTTCCAGCACATTAAGAAAACTTAATCGTTCGATAAATATCCGTGCCAACGATTCCGACAACATCGTCAGGCATTATTTAAAACCGATAATCAAACATGCTCCGCCTGTAATCAGTCCCAGACTCATCCAAAATACGGCGCCAAACTTCTCATCATCCCGCAGCATCAGATAGCTTAACACGGCCGTCCAGATTGGAGCTGTAGCAACCAGAGCGCTTACGTAAGGTACAAATAACATTTTTAGCGCGTAGAAATTGGTCAACTGGGCCGCCCCCGCATAACAGGAAGCCAGCACCAAATTTTTATCCAGTGATTTGTAGTGACTCCGGTGTCTTGCAATGAGCTCTCCCCTAAACGTTAAAAACACTAACATAGCCAGCCAGGCGCCTAAAGTGGAAAATCCCGTGGCCACGATCATATCGGTATAATGCAGGATGGAAACTGCGCGGACAATATCGGCTGTCGCAAACAAGAGCGCTGCGGCCACTCCCAGGATAATCCCTTTATACCAACGGCGGTTACGAAGTAATGTTTCCGTTTCAGGCGTAGAATTCGGGATCTCCTCCTTTCTCCATCCAGAAAGCCAGATTCCCGCGACAATGGTACAAACGCCGATAAAAGAAAATAAGGTAGGCAGCTGATAGAAAAAGAGAAATGCCAGCACAATCGTAAATAAGGGGGCGGAGTTTTTAATCAGACTTGCCCGGGAAGGCCCAATTAAAGCGATAGAGTTAAATAGACCCCATCGCCCTAAAAATGTGCCTAAAACACCCACAAGCATAAATAGCAGAATTGTTGAAAAATTAGGCCATGGCGTACCCTGTACATATTTTGTCATGATGCCAAGCGGAAAAAAGAATACGAAATTCAAGGTCACGGTAAGCACAATCGCCTGCAGGCCCGTAATTCCTCTCGATGCTTTCCGGTTGTAAATATTGCAAAGCGCGAATAACACTGCTGTGACAAAGGATAAGAATACACCCATAGATCCGCTTCTCTCTGTCCTATAAAGAGACATTGATCGTTTTGATTTGCGTATAGCTGAGCATTTCCTCGATGCTGTTTTCAACGCCGATCCCGCTCTGCTTGTAACCTCCGAAAGGTGTGCCGATAAAGCGGGAGGAGCTGTCGTTGATCCAAATGTAACCCGTCTCCAAACGGGTAGCTATACGGTATGCGCGCCGAATGTCGTTCGTCCATATGCTGGCTGTCAAGCCGTATTCGCTGTCATTGGCAAGCCGCAGAACCTCCTCTTCATCCGACCAGGGAATCACCGCGATCACAGGCCCGAATACTTCCTCGACCGCAATTTCCATCTCCGGAGTCACCTGATCCAGCACCGTAGGCAGATAAAAGTATCCTTTATCAAACGGAGCCTTCTCCTCCCTGCATCCGCCGGTCACCACACGCGCGCCTTCAGCGACAGCCCGCTTCACAAATCCGTCGACCCGCTGTAAATGGGCCTCTGAGATTAAAGCTCCCATCTGACAGCCAGGTTCGCTGGGCATGCCTATTTTTATGTTCGCCACTTCTTCTGCAAGCTTGCTTACAAAATCCGCAACCATCGATTCATGCACAAAAATCTTCGATGTCGACCCGCACGACTGTCCTTGCGAAACATCGAAATTCATGCCTTTCACCGCTGATTTCACGACTTCGCCCAGATCCGCATCCGGGAACACCAACATCGGATTTTTTCCGCCGAGCTCCAAGGACACAACCTTCATGCCCTCAGCAGCGGTCTGCAGCACTTTCCTTCCGGTTGTGAACCCCCCCGTGAAAGCGATTCGTTTTATTTCCGGATGGCGTACCAGAGCATCACCCGCATTCCGGCCGTCGCCGGTGATGATGTTCAAGACGCCCGGGGGCAATATCTGGTTAGCCAGCTTTCCGAAGATCAAAGGTGAGATCGGCGTTTGGTCTGCGGGCTTCAAAACCACCGTATTTCCGGCCGCCAAAGGAGCGGCAATCTTGCCGGCGGCAAACATGATGGGATGGTTAAATGGGATAATCCGGGCGACAACGCCATACGGTTCGCGATGTGTACTGTGCAGCATCGCACCGCTGAAGGGCAGCGTATCCCCTTTCATCTCCAGCACTAAACCGGCGAAGTAGCGGATTTGCCTGGCGGCCGCCACAATGTCCGTTTTCATCGCGGATACCGGGTTACCGCTGTCGATGGCGTCGATAGCGGCCAGATACTCGATATTTTCTTCCAGCAGATCGGCCAGCTTAAGCAGCAGCCGGCCGCGCTGCACGGGAGGTGTATGCTTCCAGGTTTTTAACGCTCTACCCGCCGCTTGAACGGCTTCATTCACATCCTCGGCGGTCGCGGCCGGAACTTTCGCCAACAGTTCACCGTCTGCAGGATGGTATACATCCATCCACTGTCCCGATCTGCTCTCGACCCACTGTCCACCGATCAGCATCGGATAAAACAACGTTTCCCGTATTTCCTTTAAAGGATCCGACAACGGCAATTCATGATGAGCGTTCCTCATATCCTGTTCACCCTCCTTGGCTGTTTCATCCCGGCCACTCGAATCCGTTTATTTACTTAAACTTTTCACAATGGTGAAATCGACGGCATCCGTAACTTCACCTTTAAATTCGGTGCCCGTCTCCGCAGTCACCTCTTGTATTTCCTCCGCAAAGACTTCTTCTTCCATCGTGCCGTCTTTTGAAATCAAAATAACGATATCCTCGTAGGCTCCCTCGGCAAGCTCCGGCTTCAACTCCCAGAACGTTTCAATGAAGGCGATCGTTTCTTCACGGTTTTCAACAATGTACTTCATGCTCTCTAAAGTGGCTTGAAGCATGCTGGTTACTTCTTCCTTGTTGTTTTCCAGATATTTGCCGTCAACGGAGACGCCCGCATTCCCGCGCTTAAGCACGTCAATCGAATTTTTCAGACGGGGATATCCTTCTTGTTCCGCCATTTGACTGTAAGGCGGAGACAGGATCGCACCTTGGGCCGCACCTTGAACTAACGATTGGTAGCTGTTCGCTGTTGTGGAGGAACTGACGATATTCACCGATTTAATCGGGTCCATGCCGGCGTTTTGGAGAATCATTTTTAAGGCGTAATGATCTGTAGCGCCGGAATTAGTAACCATGACCGTCTTGCCTGTAAGATCTTGTTCGGACTTTATATCCTTTGCGCCGAACAAGCTGAAGGCCAGGTTATCCAACGTCACCATGACCACCTTCAAATCCGACCCGCCGGTAACGACCGAACGGAGAGAAGAGCCCAAAGACCCCGTATACGGAACTTCTCCGCTGATGGAAGCGGCGACGGCAGCGCTTGGTTTTAATACTTGAATATTGAGATCGATTCCGGCTTCTTTGTATATCCCCTTTTCCACACCGATATAGTGCGGCAGAAACACCAGACTTTTCGCGGGAACGCTGATACTGATTTTTTTAAGGTCTACAGCCTTTTCCGGTGCTGCAGAAGCGGCTTTACTCGCTTCCGCCCCATTGGCAGCGCTTTCTTTAATGCCGGTGCTTTCTTTAGGGGCAGTGCTTTCACCACCGGAAACGGGTGCTGTCGATTGACCGCATGCTGTAGATAAGAAAACCATCAACAGCAGCACAACGATGATCGAGGATCGTGCTTTCATAAGGTCACCTTCCATAACCAGGTTTATTTATTGCTTTTCCGGTACACTACTGTGCAAGACTCTTCACAATACGAAAGTCGACCGCATCGGAAACCTTTATTTTACTCGTGCTGTTGGTCTCCTTCAGAATCTCATTGATTTCCTCCATGAATACCTCTTCCGCCAATGTTCCGTCATCGGAAAACAGCACAACCGTGTCCGCGTACGCGCCTTTTGCCAGCTCCGGATCGATTTCGAAAAATTCACTGATAAAAGAAATCACTTCCTGCTCATTTTCCTTAATGTACTTCATGCTTTTTAACGTTGCCCGAATCATCTTTTCTACTTCTTCCCCGTTCTGTTGCAGATATTCGGTTGTCACGGAAATCCCTGCATTTCCGCGCTGGATAACGTCAATCGCGTTTTTCAAACGGGGAAACCCTTCCTGTTCAGCCATCTGGCTGTAAGGGGGTGAAAGCACAGCGCCCTGGGATGCGCCTCCCAATAAACCTTGATAGCTATTAGCGGTTGTTGAGGAGCTGACGGCATTTAAAAAGGTGTTTGGGTCAAGGCCTTCCTTCTCCAGCATCTTCTTCAACACATAGTTGTCGGAACCCGTCGTATTCGTTACCATAACAGCCTTGCCTTTGAGATCCTGTATGGAGCCGATATCTTTAGCGGCAAACAAGCTAAAGCCCAGCTTATCCAGGGTCACCATGACTACCTTCAGGCCGGATCCGCCGGTGATGGTCGAACGAAAAGTAGAGCCCAAAGAACCCGTATAAGGAACTTCACCGCTAATCGCAGCGGCTACGGCGGCGCTTGCTTTCAAGACGCTTACCGAAAGATCGATGCCCTCTTCTGCATACATCCCTTTTTCGACCCCCATATAGAGGGGCAGAAACGCCAAGCTTTTGGCGGGAACGCTTATCGTCAGCTTTTTGAGCTCCTTGGGAGCATCCTTGCTTTGTTGATTAGAGGTATTGCCGTCTTCCGAATTCCCGTTACGGACAGTGACAGTCGCCTTCTGGCCGCAAGCTGACAGCAAAAGAGAGAGTAATACGATCATCGAAAAATAAAAGCGCTTATTTCTAATCATCCCGCTATCCCCCTCAACCTATAATGGGCCTACTCATTTGACTCCTCTTTAATCAATGCCCAGATCCGGTCTTCGTACTCCAAAAATTTCGGATCGCGTTTAATGGTTTCGTCGCGCGGCCGGGGAAAATCGATCGGAATGATTTCTTTGATGCGGCCGGGGCCCTTGGAGAGGACCACCACCCGATCGGCCAAATAAATGGCTTCATTGATTTGATGGGTAATGAACAGCGCGGTTTTCTTATTCTCCTGCCATATCCGCAAGAGCTCATGCTGCATCATCTCTCTGGTTTGGGCGTCGAGCGCAGCAAATGGCTCGTCAAGCAGAAGCAGCTGCGGGTCTGCGACAAGCGCGCGCGCCAGATTGACACGCTGCTGCATGCCCCCTGATAACTCATGGGGATAACGCTGCTCATAGCCGGACAGCCCGACCAGACTGATCATCTTTTTGGCCCGCTCCAGCGCTTCCTTTTTGGGTACGCCCCAAAGCTCAATGCCATACGTCACATTTCTTATAATCGTACGCCATGGCAGAAGCGCAGCAGATTGAAATACTACCGACAGATCTTTGCAGGGGCCCGTGATCGGCTTGCCGTCGAGACTCAGATTGCCTCCACTGTGCTTCAGAAGACCTGCTACCGCACTGAGAAACGTAGATTTTCCGCATCCGCTCGGCCCGACAATACATACGAACTCATTCTCTGCAATCGTAAGTGTGATATCCTCTACGGCAAGATGATACTCCCCTGTCCGTTTGACAAAGTACTCGATTTGCACCCGATTTGCGATCAGCTTATTCTTCGCCGCATCCAACCTTCGCTCTGTGGTTACCGCCGAAGCTAAAGAATTCTGAGCCATATGATCCCTCCCTTAAGGCAGCGTATTTGTTTACCGTTTGTGGACTACGAACGATCGGGACGCCACTTGTCAAAAATACGTTCCACCCGCACCAGCAGCTCTGATGCAGCGATCCCAATCCCGGCAATAATTAAAACACACACGAAAAGCAGATCCGTTCGAAACATAGTTCCGGCCTCCATAAGCCGGTATCCGATGCCTGCGTTGGCCGCATACATTTCTCCGACAACGATACCGATCAGCCCCAAGCCGATACCAAGGCGCAGCCCTGAAATAATAGACGGAATGGCGCCAGGCAGAATGATCGTCCGGAAAATTTGCAGATCGCTGGCATTAAAAGCGCGGGCGACCTTGACCAGGTTTTGGTCAATTGTACGGACACCGGTCATCGTATTGACGACAAACGGGATCACGGACATCATAAAGATAATTGCGATTTTCGACCCCATACCGATACCAAGCCATATAATCAATACCGGAAGGAAGGCAATACGAGGCGTGCTGTAAAAGAACGAGACAAACGGATCGAGAATGGCGCGTACTCTCCAGTACCATCCCATCAATAAACCGATAGGAACCCCAACGATCAGGGCTAAAAGGTAGCCGGAGAAAAATTCGATCCCGCTGATTCTTAAATCATTCCATATTAATCCGGATTCGACATAGGCGACTCCGGCAGCCCATACTCTGGAAGGGGAACTGATAAACATCGGATTAAATATACCGCTTGCACCGAGGATTTCCCAAACGACAAAGAAAAGAAAAATCGCCCCCCCGCCAAGAATCTCCCGCTCCCGCTTGAAGTAAAAAGCTTTAAAACCATTTGTTCGCGTTCTCTTTAACCTGTTTGTAGTGTTTGCAGTCGGCTTGACTTGAATATTCTCAGCCACTTTGTAAACCTCCTCTCTTACACATGTATGGTTTGCGACGCTTTTACGCTTACTCCGTTCTCTTGTCTTTTGAGCTCATGAATTCTCGTAATCGCGGCAGTAAAATGCGCTGCGGTTAATTTCACGCCTTCTTGGAACCTTGCATCCCGCATCGCCTGCAGCCTCGATTGGGTACATATCGCTTGCAGGTCCGCTCCGGAAAAACCATCGGTTTGCCCCGCAATCTGTTCGCTTATCGCAAGAGCGGAAAACTCCCCGCTTAACGGCATAGTTGCCAACAGCACTTGCAAAATGTCGATCCGGTCTTTGTAGTCCGGAAGCGGAACGTGAATCTGCATCCCCAAACGGCCTGGTCTTAAGATCGAGGAATCGATCAAATCCATCCGGTTGGTGGCTCCGATAACCACGATGTTGGCCATCGATTCGATGCCGTCGAGCTCGGACATAATTTGATTGACTACCCTTTCCGTGGTACGGGAACCGGAATCAAAACCGCGTTTGGGCACAATGGCATCCAGTTGGTCGAAAAAGATAATACTTGGCGCAAGCTGGCGGGCAACCCGGAAAATATGGCGGATCGCTTCCTCGGATTCACCGAGCCACTTGCTGAAAACCTCAGGGCCGTCCAAGGCCAAGAAGTTAACCCCGGCCTCATTAGCCAGCGCTTTTGCCAATAACGTTTTTCCGGTACCCGGAGCGCCATATAATAAAATGCCGCGAGGCGGAGTCAGGTTCATCTGCTGATAACGCTCCGGTTCTTTCATCGGCCGCAGCACCATATCCTGCAGCTCCCGTTTGACGCTCTCCAGACCTCCGATCTCATTCCAGCGGACGTCCGGTATGGAGACAAGCGCTTCGCGAATGGCGGAGGGACGAATCTTCGTCAGCGCCAATTGGAAGTCCTCCGGCTCCACTGTGATCTGTTCCGGCTTTAATTGGAACCCTTCAAGATGATGTTTGAGGCTGGAGGTGCTTCGCCGCAAGGAGTTCAATCCCGCTTCACGGCACAGCTCCATGAGATCGGCACCGACAAAACCGTGCGTCACATTCGAAACCTGCGGCAAGAAATCTACAGCCGATGAACTCAGAGGCATCTCCCGGGTGTGAATCTGCAAAATCTCCAGTCTGCCGACTGCGTTCGGCGGCCCGATAATCACCTCTCTGTCAAATCGCCCCGGCCGCCGCATCGCGCTATCCACGGCATCGACGCGGTTGGTCGTGCCGATCACGACAACGCTGTCGACCTTGGACAGACCATCCATGAGCGAGAGAAGCTGGGTCACCGCACGAATGTCGCTTTGTGAGCCAAGCTGATCACGGCGCGGTGCAATGGCATCAATCTCATCAATAAAAATAATCGAAGGCGCGTGATGAGCGGCCTCACTAAAGATCTTGCGAAGATTGGATTCGGTCTCGCCGTACATCGTGCCGACAACGGACGGACCGTTGATATAATAAAACTTCGCCTGCAGCTCATTGGCAATGGCCCGGGCAAAATGGGTTTTGCCGCTGCCCGGGGGACCGTAAAGCAAAATCCCCCGTGGAGCCTGGATGCCGAGCTGACGGTACATATAAGGAAATTGAAGCGGCAGCTGAATTAATTCGCGCACTAACTTAATTTCCGCTCCCAAGCCTCCCACGTCTTCGAAGGTGGTGTCGAAAGCCCCTTCCACCGTCCGCGCATCAGGGGATTCCACTTCAATGACCGTTTTCTCATTGATGATGCCCTGTATGTCAGCGTGTGTATGGGTGTGCGTGTGAGAATGGGAATGGGAGTGCGAATGGGAATGTTTGTCTCCGTCCGTATGGGTGTGCGGAGCGCCGTGGACTTCAACAACCTTATAAATGATGCCGGCATTGGAATCATGAAACGTGGCGAATAACACCGACCCGACCATGACTGGCGTTTGATGTTTGCTGAACGTCTCCGACAGATGCTCAATAAGATGATGCGCCCGCGATACATCAATGGGAGGCGATAAGATCACCCTGCTGACAGGCTCTAACTCCTTCTTTTCGATACGGACATCTTCGTTGATTCTTGCTTTGATCGATTGCCGGAGAAACCGGTCCAGACGGATAATTCCGCTCCCGGTGTCTTTTTCAAGAGGTTCTGCGACTCTGCCTAAGGTGTGACGCCCCAATCCGGTTTCGATTGCCACCACATCACCGATCTGCAGGTCTGCTTGTTCCATTAAATTTTGATCGATCGTCACTTGGCATTTGGAAGTAGTGGCAAGCTCTGAAACCGCACGGTCAACGGTTGCTTTGATTCTTTTCAGCATGCTGCAGATCCTCCTTGCATCGTAATATTATTCTGCTATCTGAAATCGGGAGAATTCTCAATCTCTTCAAATACGGAGCCTTTATCCACGCCAAGCGTCTGCGTAAAATTGGCTTCGACCGCAATAATTTTCGCCGTATCCTCATCACTGTCATTGAAATGCTGATACACTACACCGTCTCTGCGCAGCGGAAGCTGCAATATGTCACCGGCTACCCATGGGTAGCTTTCTCCATCGACGACGGTATGCCCCCTTCCCCGCCAGAAATATAACAGCTTTCCTCCCGGATGATGCTGCCGTCCGCTCTTGCTGCCCGGCGGAATGTGCTGGACATAAATGATCTCGCTGTTGATCGGCGTATCGTCCATATTCGGGTGCAGATACCACTGCATCAGGCCGTGACGATTGTTCTCCAAGGGAAGATCCTTGACCCTTACGATAATGTCGGCATCCTTCTTTTGTTCACGCTGCTTGTCACGAAGCTCCATGATCTCTTCAAAATAATTATGCGCCGCCAATTTTTCTTTTCTGCTGCTCATGCCTCCATCTCCCTCCTAAAGAACATCGCCGTACATCTTTTTAAAATCTTCGTTGACCTCACTCTGCACAAGCTCGCTGGCCGCTTCGTCAAACAGAGGATAGTTAATAAAAGCGATCCATTTGCAGCCCTTCTCCGGATCTCCGTTAAAATGCTGGTGCTCAACCCCCCCGGGCTTCAGCGGAAGCGGAACGAGGTCGCCTTCCTCCCAGTCATAACGAATGCCGTCGACAACAGACCAGCCCCTGCCCTCAAGTATAAAGAGCACAAGCCCTCCTTGATGCCGGTGTTTCCCGCTTTGCTTCTTAATGTCATGAACAAAAACCTGCCAGGTTTGCAAAGCGGTATCCTTGAAATAAAGGCCCGACAGCAAATATTGAATATAGCCTTGACGGCTCAACTGGACTTCCGCATCCTTGCCCTTTACCAGGAGTCTTCCTGAAACCTGCCGGTCATTAAAGTCCTTGCGGTATTTAAGTGCCATTTCATAGATGTTGTTAGGCATCTGCTCACGTTCACGGCTCTTTGTTCTTTCAAACTCCATGTTAACGCCCCCCTAATTCATTTCATTGATAAATCACGCACAGATACGATTTCCATAATAGTGCGAAGTTCAGCAAGAGACGCTTCGGACAAGTCCGTCGCTTCCCAGCGGGGGAAGGCTTCAACGTTGTAGCCCATCATACGCAGACCTTCTTTATACAGGGAGCGTCCCGACTGCTTGAAGATCTTGGAAATGCCAAGTGAAGCGCGATTGACCCGATCCTGCAGCTGAAATGCAAGCTCCCAGTTCTTAGCTTCAATTGCATTCCACATGGACACCGCCAGCTCAGGGAATAGAACGGCCAAGGGATTGATCGCTCCGCGAACGCCAAACGGCACCGTCGTTAACAAATACATTGTTGAGCCCGAATAGACCGCTACCCTCTCCGGCAGACGTTCCACATACTGCAGCATCATTTCGGGACTGGCGTAGGACAGTTTAACCCCGCACAGCGTAGGAATTTGCTCGTTCAGCCGGGCAAGCCAATCCACCGTGATGTTGACCCCGGAATATTTGGCGTTATTGTACATGACCATCGGCAGTGATGTGGCTTTGGCCACCCCCAAGAAATGCGCGTCGATCTCCGCTGTCGTATGGTCCGTGTAGTAATAAGGGGCAATCACCGCAATACCGTCAACTCCTGCAGCCTCCGCTTCCACTGCTAACCGGGTAGTGCTGCGCAGATCGGTTGTCCCGACATGGACGATGACCGGCACTTTGCCATTCACATGCTCCACAACTTTGGCTGTGGCCTTGGTTCTCTCCTCTAAGCTCATCGTCGGTCCCTGGCCTTGGGAACCCAATAGAAATATACCGTGAGCCCCCGCTTCAATCGCACCGTCCGCCATTTGAAGCAGTGTGTGCTCATCCACTTCACCGTTTGTTTTGAACGGTGTGATTAATGGTAGAATAATCCCGTTAAACATCGGTCATTCCTCCCTATCTTGATTTGTTTTATAAACGGTTATAAAATTCCCGGGCATTGCCGCTCAAAATCTTCTTCTGCATGTCTTCCGGAATAAAATCGGTTTCTACAACCCAGTTCAACGGATCAAACGTAGCGTGAGGCCAATCTGAGGAGTATAGAAATAATTGCTCTGCATGGCATAATTCAAGCAAATAGGCAAAATGCTTGTTGTTTTTCGGCTTGCACATCGGTTGGGTAGAGAACCGGAAATGCTCGAGAATATAGTCGCTTGGAAGTTTTTTCAGAAACTTTTCTCCGCTTTCCAGCTTTCGCTCCACAAACTGGATATCGCCGGGATGGTCCAGATACAGCTCATCCATTCTGTACATGAGATCGGGAAGCCACCAGTAGCCGCCTTCTTGTACAAGCACCTTTTGCTTCGGATATTTATCAAAGAGGCCCTGCATGATCATACTGGCCATAAAAGCCATACACGTTCCGGCGGAAGACACGCCAAGCAGTTCAACCCAAGTACGGGATCCGATGGAAAGCGGCGACCATTGCTGCCAGAAGGTTCCGACATGGATCGAAAGCGGCAGATCGAATTCGGCAAGCGCATCATAGATGGGATCATATTTAGCCGAACCGATCGGTTCATAGGTGCCCCCAAATTCCGAATAGACGCCGACAAAGCTAGGGTGGTGGGCAAGACGGCGAATCTCCGCAGCTCCCGCAGCCGGATCCCGTTGGTTGATCATAATAAGCCCTTTAATGCGATCGCTCGCAGGGAATACTTCATGAACCAGATAATCGTTATAGGCGGAAGCAACCGCAGTAATGATCGGTTCATTAAACATGCTCTGGGGACGCTGAAAACCGGGACTCAGTATGACCAGATCCGTAAAGTTATCGTCCAATATCCGCAGCACATCTGCCGCCGTCTTTGCCTGCCCCTGCACGTTTTGACCCGTACCCTGCAGGCCGATCGCTTGATCCGGCGCATACTCGGAAGCAACCTGCGGATACCGTAAAAATTTGGATTGAAACGGTTCTTTCATATATTTCCGGAGGGTGTCCCAATCCGGTTGAAAGTGGAAGTCCGAATCGATGACCTCCAATTCTTTGCCTTTTGGATGAATCGGATGAGGCTTTATAATCTCACCTATTTCACGTTCAATAACGACCGATTTTTCTTCTGAAATCATATAACTTCTCCTTTCCGAATGTTGGTTTTTAATTGACATCACGCCTGTTGGGAATAATTACTTGGTGTATAAGAGAATGTCTCCGTCTATTACCTTCACCGTATAAACCGGAAGCCGCTTTTTTGTATACGCTTCCAACTCGCCTGTTTCGACTGACCAGTCCCATAGGTGCCAGGGGCAACGCACGATCTTTCTTTCCTTGTCGATTTTCCCTTCACATAATGATGCGCCTTTATGCGGACACGTATTGTTCATCGCGTAAAATTCGTCGTTGATTTTAAATACCGTAATCACCCTTTTTCCCGCTTGAACCGTGACGACGCCTCCTTCAGACACCTCTGTTTCCTTCGCTACAAAGTATTCTTTCATGCCAACACCTCATTTAATATTGTTAGTTGTACGTTCCTCACTATTCAGCGGCTTCTTCCTTGTACCAGCCCAATCTCTCCATGGCAGGCTGGTCACTGATCGAGAACAATACCGCTTCCTGGCCGGCATAGTGAGAGTGCCAGGCCCAAGTCGGAATGGAGATGACATCCCCTTGGCGCCAGCGAATCTCCTTCCCTTCGACCGTGCTCATACCTTCACCGCGCATGACATAGTAAACTGTGCTGGAAAGATGACGGTGCGTAAGGGTTTGTTCGCCGCTGTGAAGACGCTGAATGGAGCAGCCCATCGTAGGCAGGGTGTGATGATCCCCGGTCAGCGGGTTCGCGTAGCGCAGCAAATCGCCGTCATAAGGACTCCGCTCCATTCCCTGCTCCTGGAAGATCGGCTCCACATCCGCCCAACGGTATATCAGCGGCAGAGCTCCCCCCTGGACCGGAGCCGCATTACGCAGCAATTCGGGGCGGATCATCCCGGCTTGATTCGAACGGCGCATCGTATAACCGGCCGGCTTTTCCCGCACCTGTTGATCACGCCCTGATTCAAAAAACATCGCTTTCAACCGCAGGACTAAAGGGGTATCGATAATATCCATCCAGATGATTGATTCATCGGTCGGATTATGATGAGAATGCCAATTCCAATTCGGGGTTAAGATCAAATCACCCGGTTCCATCTCGATTCGTTCGCCTTCCACTTCGGTATAAGCGCCACGGCCGGAGATAATAAAGCGGATCGCAGCCGCACTATGGCGGTGAAGCGGTGCCGATTCACCCGGCAGCAGCAATTGCAAGGTGGAAGAAATCGTATGGGTGGTGCTCGCGGGAGCTTCCAGGCTCGGATTCACCAGACGGAGTACCCGCCGTTCCCCTCCGCTGCCTAACTGGACCAATCGGCCTGCGCGAAGCAGCAAGAATTCAATCTTTTCCCACTGCCAATGATGAGGGTGGCCGGTTTTAGCAGGTTCGCGGGTCAATAATTCCCCCTCACGCCGCCAAAGAGCATCCACATTTTCAGCCTCCATATCCTTATAAAGCGCTTCTAAACTGTCCTCAAATTTAGCTGGTATGGATGACGACATCGGTATTCCTCCTTCAAAATGAATGATGTATGAAAAAAAAAAACAGCCTTTAAGAACCTTATCGATTCTTAAAGGCTGGGTTTATCTGTGAGATTGACAGGTTGACCGCCAAAGCAGATAATAAGCCATTTATTCTATTGTTTGTGGACTTTTAAGAGTCAGGAGCCGATCTTCATTTTACCTTCGGTCAGATAGTCCTGATATCTTTGATAAGCAATTTCCAGGGATTTGATAAATGATTTCTTCGAAGTTAAATGAAGATGCCGATCGAACCGCTTCGCCAGAACCTGGAATCCATCATTTAAACAAAAGCCGATCACGAGCGATCTGATATAGTTGTTAGCTGTCGGGCTTAATGTAGTAAATGACGCATCAATAATCGTTGAGGTTTTGAGATCGACGATGATGACACAACTGATGACCTTCAACATCTCATAAAGCGCATTGCCGCTTGGCAATCTGGCATTACCGGTAAACATGGCGGTGTTGCTTATGTTGGAATAATCCGCGATGTTATTTTCGAATAAATTAATGTTGTGATTCACGCTAATGTCATTAATCAATCCGCTCATATGATCACCCGATATCCTTCACTAAACCCGGCGGTTAAATCATGGTATGCTGTTCGTTGTGATTTTAGGACGCCGTGTTTGAAATTAATGTTTTGGGGAAAAGCCCCCTCACATTTAAGTAAAGACTATCACACAACCACATAACCTGCAATCGCTTTTTTATGATAAAAAACCATTAATTTACACTTGTTTTCTTTCTTCTTTCGCCCGTTCTCCCGTTCGACTATATTCGCCACGAATCGCCCATTCCGCTTCCTCCCGGTCGCGCTCCGACCACTCGCCCAGCTCATATCCGTGCCACGGAACGCGGGGTTTAAGACCCGGCAGCCCCAGCTCCTCCCATATTTTTTTCGCTTGTTCCATATGCGGCTTGGCTGGCAGGGAAACCGGCGGATAAGCAAACTTACGCATGGCATTGACAAGGCACACCGAGCCGAAGTTTTTCTGAACCGTGTTATCGGCAATATCATTCGTCGGCGGATGTCCGGATGGATCCAATCCCGCGCTTCGATACGGTAAAACCCTCATGTCATGTTCCGGCTGCACACGATAACTGAGCGCCCACACCACCGATTCCATATCGCCGGGATCGATATCTTCATCTACGGCGATCACCATTTTTCCGACGGTGGAATTCCGGCCCGCCACAGCATATAACGCTTGCCAGACGATGGCCGGATTGCATCTTCGCATTCGGATCACGCACCAGGAATCGACCGCGATCTCATCAAAGGTCACATCGAGTACATCCGGCAGATTGCATTGATTCTTCAGATAATGCAGGTAGTTGTTATCCTGTGCAATTTTCTTCATTTTGCTGCTTTCACTAGGCGGCATCTGACTGATGATCGCGCAGAAGATCGGATTTTTCCGGTGCGTGATCGCCGTAATTTCGAAGACCGCATTGTATACCCGCGGACCCATATAACCCGTATATTCGCCAAAAGGCGCCTCCGGCTCGATATATTCCGTGGAAATCCGGCCTTCGATCACAAGCTCCGCATAGGCGGGAACCAATAAATCAACGGTTTTGCAACGGACCATATCAATCGGCTCGCCGAGCAGGCTTCCAGCCACCGCATATTCCTCTACCCCGTAAGGGATACGGGAGCCTGAGGTAAACGTAATCGTTGGCGGTCCGCCGATAACGAGTGCCGCTTCCAGCGGTTTCCCTTGTTGGCGCGCGAGATCCCAATGATTCCAGCCGTGATTGCGCGGGCTGATGAACATCCCCATCCGGTCCGGCCCTTTGACCTGCCCGCGGTAATTGCCGACGTTCGTCCAGCCCGACTGCGGGTCTTTCGTCACCCAATTCGATGCTGTAGTGTAAGGGGCGATATCAAAGCCAGGCGTCGAGATCGGAATGGGAAACTCCTCGATCCCTCCGTGTTCCAGCAAGCTGTCGCCCATATGTACTTCATCATGCACGGGTCCTGTTTCCACAATATTCGGAGGAAGGGGCCGGGCCTGCGCTTCCAGCCAGCGTTCTCTTACCTTTTCCGGGGGGCATCCCATACCTAAAGAGTAAATTTCCGTTGAAGCCGCATAGATACCGACCGCCACCGAGCCGTTAAACGTACGGCCACGGCTGTCAGTTACATTTTCGAATAAAAATCCGCGTCGCTGTTCTTCCTCCAACCCCCGAAATTGCCATCTTACCAGCGGCATCAATTCCGTGTCCTTATTGATTGATCTGGTGATACGGTGCAGCTTCTCTTTGGAATCCAAGAGTTGGATGTGAGTACGCAAATCCTGTTTCACTGACATCTTTTTCACTCCTTTTTTTATAAAAAAACAGCCTTTAAGAATCTTTCGATTCTTAAAGGCTGTTTTTGTCTGCGAAGGTTTAGTAGTTGAAGCTACTAATGCAGATAAAGAGCCGATTATGAACTAACTTTTCACACTTAATGAAACCGCTTACTTTTAAGATAACATATGGCGGGGTAATTTTCAAGATAGAAATAAAAGAAAAAATCAGCAACAAATAGAGCCAGTCTATTCGACTGACTCCTGTTTTGATATTCGAAGCACTTACGCTTATGATTGCGTTCGCGACTCTCGTTCTACTAATCCCGCGCCCTAGCAGCGACCATGTTATCAGATTTTGTTCCCATTGGCGTCATAATAACCCAACACGACAGGCTTGCCTTCGCGTATGCCGTCCACTGCTGCCACCTGACCGCGCGTAACGAATATTTGCGGACGGAATCCGAATACAACCGGATCGCCTTCCCGGACATTCCCGTCGATATAACCGTAATAGTCGATGCCACCGGTTGGGATCAGTTCAACCTCCGCTTCATTCAGCTCCTTGCCGAACAGCGCGCGCGGGCGATATGTCCCCCTTACCGGATCGACATAAAGACCTCCCCCAAAAACATGGCCTCTGCCGTTATACATATGGGAAACCTCGGACAAATACAGGAGCGCCGGCTTTTCCGCCGATTCCCTGACGGTTGCCAGTGGCGTTGTCCCCGTAAGCCCGTGCCCAGGCTCCACATGAGTGCCCCCGCGAGCAGCGATCATCTCGAACAGATCGGATGAATTGGTTCCCGGAACGTTGATTTGCGTGATCTGGATGTTCAGCTCTTTGGTAAGCCGTGCAGCAGCCTCCATAACAGCGTCGAAGTTCACGGTTGGCAGCACATCCTGGGCCTGTTCGTTGAAAAGAAAGCACGGGAATGAAGTCACACCGACAATTTGCAGATGGGATAATTTCATGATTTCTCTGGCGGCGTCGACGACTTCCCCTACAAAAAAACCGCCTTCATGACCCGGATAAAACAACGGGGTCTGGCCATATACGCGAAGCAGAATATTTTGCTTGATGCCGATTTTTTTTGCCGCTTCGTTCAATCGCCGCGCTTTGTTCATCGTAAACACCGTGAATACTTCGGGCAGCATCTCCGCCAGTTCATGCTCAACACCGGCAGGCGGTTGAACCAGATGCCCGACATGCCCCAGCTTGAACCCCTGTTTTTTGATCGCTCGGGCGCCCATCCAATCGACTGCTACAAACGATTTAATACCCGATTCAACCAGTGCTTGATGTACGTCGGGATTGTAACCGATTTGCTTGGTCATGCCGTATACATTAAGAGCGCTCTTTTGGGCTCGTTCGCTAATGATCGCCGCATTTTCTCGAACGGTCTGTAGATCCAGCACATATGTATTTGCTTCTAACTTCCCCTCTTGGTGCAGCTTGACGGCTGCATTCACTAAAGCCTTATTACGGTTCATTAAAGTTTCCAAAAACATACGATTACTCCTCCATGCTTCAAGTATTGCTGCTGTCTCCAACAGTGTCTGCGATTTTCGCAACCTACGATCGTCAATGCCAATATCTCTACCGACGCAATGAGCTGCCCGATATCCATGAACTCACTCGGACGATTCGACAAATGTAGCTCTATTCCGCATTTTACCGCTTTTCGGCTCTATACGTAAGCCCTTTCACAAAAATAATATTATTATCTCATAGGAGAAGTTGTGTGAAAGTGTCGAGCAATCACTACAAGACAAAGAGGTGTCTTCCAGGGTTTCGTCTGCTGACGATAGGCTGGTCGGACAAACACACCTTCTTGCCGCTAGACTTTGCTCTGCTCAGCTCGCGTAGTTCACAGATCAATGGCATGGATAATCACGTCGACAAGCGCACTTCCAGCTACAAACTTCGTCATGAATCCCTTGCTCCGATGGGCTAGAGAGTTGAATCCTAAGGTCTTGATCAACTGGATGGGACAAGATCTGACCAAGTTCATTTCCGATTATCGCCGCAGCTACCTCAACCATCCCATTCACATCCTATCCAATTGCCTTATTTGCCACTGGCACCAATTCAGGAGGCATCTCTTCCTTCAATCTCCACACAAAACTCATCGGTTTATTTCCTTCATGCCTTACATACTCGGCTTCCCCTAAGAAAACAAAAGGCGAAGTGTAGCTATTCTCCTCTTTATATTCACGGACAAATAACGCAATTCTATTCCCCATGCGTTTATGGTGGATATATCGCTTAGCCGTATTCGTTTCTTCCGAAATCCGACTCTGAGTTTGCCAATGAAAGAGACGTTCATTAATGGCGTAATCTTCATACAGAGTCGATGGAGAAAAGTCTTTGTCAGATTTATTTAGCGTAATAAAGAAAATATCCGTTCCCTTATCCTCGAAATATTTCACTCCTTCACGAAAGGCTGGGGCCTTCTCTTCATTCCAAAAACCAAAGGCCGCCAACACTTGATCCGTTGAATAAGTGCAGTGTAAATCCAGGGGACATGCGTAGGGGAACTCATTCCTTTTATCGACAAAGTTAATATGTGCGTAATTATATTTTAGAATTTCAATGATCTCATCCTTAAACAAGTTGCAGGAAAAAATGGACTGAACAGCGTGACTAATGTCCAGGTACCCTTGTTTTTTCGGTTCTGATCGGTAGAAAGTATAATAAAACATACTCAACATCAGACGCTCTTCTTCTGTTTGAACGGGTTTTCCTTGCTCAAGATACTCGATTAAAAAACCTAAAAGTCTCCGAGAGTTCATGCTTAATAAAGCCGGAATACGTTTTGTCAGGTACTCCATATTCTCAAACTCAAACGGCTCGATTAAACCCGCTTCCGCCATCAGCCCTCGGAATGTTCGATTTCCATTACGCCCACCGTAGAAATCATAAAGACTCATTCCGTGATACCGAATGAAATTTTCTAGTGTTAGGCTTAATCCAGTATCTTCTGCAAAATATTTCAGCTTTCCTACCAGGTTCTTCCGATTAATTGTTGTTTGCTTCAGATTTCTGAGGATGTAGTCTTTGGCCTGTTTCTCAAGCTGAATGAAGCTTCCGCGTGGTAGGTTCGAAAACCCGTGCTCGACATAATGCTGAACGGAATGTTTTGTTTTGCCAAGTATAGCTCTGAATTTCTCCTGGAAATTATATTCTTTTTGCGCTTGTCCAATAAAATCAAGAACCGTTAAACATTCTTTTCCGTCTGCCAAGCGAAGCCCACGGCCAAGCTGCTGTAAGAATACGGTCAAGCTCTCTGTAGGACGCAAGAATAAAATCGTGTTGATCTCCGGTATGTCTACCCCTTCATTATACAGATCGACAACGAAGATCACCTTGACATCACCTGAAACTAATCTCCCCTTAGCAGAATTGCGCTCCTCATCGCTAGACTTTCCATGCAATGCAAGAGCGGCTATCCCCGACTCATTGAAAACCTTAGCCATATAGAGCGCATGATCCACACTCACGCAAAATCCAAGTGCTTTGACATCATCCAAATCTGTTACATATTTCTTTAAGCTATTTATAATTTGACTTGCTCTAATTTTATTATGGGTGTATAAGTTCTCGAGCTCATTCAGATCGTAACCGCGCCTTGTCCATTTGACTTGGGATAAATCAACGCTATCTGTCACACCGAAATAATGAAAGGGACAAAGCAATTTCCGATCAATCGCATCCGTTAAGCGAATTTCTGCCGCGATGGTATCATTAAAGTAGTGCAATACATCCTTTCCATCCATCCGCTCAGGAGTGGCTGTTAACCCTAATAATATCTGAGGCTGGTAATAAGACAAAAGCTTCTGATAAGAAGGCGCCGCGGCATGGTGAAATTCATCAACGATGATATAATCATAAAAATCTGGAGTTGTTTTATCAGTAAGCTTTAGTGTGTTAAAGCTTTGGATACTGATAAACAGATGATCAATTGAATCGGCTTGATTACTTCCAACTTGGAGTTCTCCGAAATTCAGATCTTTCAAGATAAACCGAAATGTATCCAGGCTTTGCTTAAGGATTTCCTCGCGATGAGCCACAAAGAGTAATCTTGCCCTTTGATTGCGACCGGAAAACCGCTTATAGTCAAATGCAGAAATAACCGTCTTCCCTACACCAGTAGCAGCGACTAGCAGATTTCTTGTTCTTCCATAAATGATTCGCTGAGCCTCTAACTTCTCAAGAATTTCTTTCTGATAATCGTAAGGAGTAATGTTAAATTGGAAAGTTAATTGTTTACTTTCCTGTTCCTTCTTTTTGCCAAGTGCTTGCTTGAGCAGTAATTGATGCTCTTGATCCGAGATGGAGAAGCTCTTAAATTCACGATCATTCCAGTAACTCTCAAAGGTCGCCTCTATTTTCTTCAGGACATCATAGGAATCCTTCTCCGTAACCTTTACATTCCATTCCAAGCCGCTCGTAAGAGCAGGATTTGATAGGTTCGATGACCCTACGTAGGCTGTAGTAAAGCCTGTGTCTCTTTTGAATAGATATGCTTTTGCGTGTAATCTTGTGCGATCCGTGTCGTAAGAGATTTTGATTTCTGTGTTCGGTAGCTTGCTTAATTCTAGGACGGCCTTATAATCCGTTGCTTCCATATAGGTCGTTGTTATGACCCGTAAACGGCCCCCATTTGATGTGAACTCCTCTAATTGCTCCATTAGGCAGCGCAGCCCGCTCCATTTGATAAAGGAAACCAATAAATCAACCTGATCTGAGGTTAATATCTCAGCTTTTAGTTCACTCATCATATTGGGCTCCGAATGAGACCCTGTAAATAATGAGCTTTGTGATAATGGGGTTGTAGGTCTATTAACCTTGGATTCCTTGACACCACGAATATGGTTTAGCTTGGAATATACGTAGGTTAAAACCTCACCCCGTTCATCAAGCTGCCATTCCCTTAATTCCTCGTGGCCCAGGGTGTTACGTAGAGTTGCAATAAGTTCATTGCAGGTACGCACTTGTAAAAGCAGTGCATCGTCATCATCACTATTTTGTTCCCGAATCATCTTCAAAGCTCTTCGGGTCACTGCAGCTAAATAATTAGACAACTGTTTGCGTGCTTCCTCCGGATCAAGTGACTCTACGCCAATGTCATATAAGGAAGAATCCAGGTCAGATAGTTGTTTCCTTGTAAGATTATTGATAATTTGTTCATACAGCCCCTGCTTCATAAAACACCTCATCTGCCTTGGAGTCTATCTTAACAAACCATTTATACACGAAAACCCCATCATTACTGAAGGGGGCCCTGCTTCTGCTCTTTGCGTTCAAAGTGATGATGTAACCTGTAAAGACAAATTTCTTTTGTCCAGCGGTACAAGATAGAAAGATGCTCGGGGGCGGGCTCAATTTTTAGACTAAACACCCCATCTTCGAAGCGGGTCATACTCCCTTTAGCCGAACCCCATTTCGACATCGGCATTCGTTCAATAAGCTGGCTAACTACTGCCTCATTATACTCCCAGAGTCGTTTCGAGTCCTTGTCGGAGAAATCAATTCTCCTCCGGTATTCCTTTTCCATAAGGTAACCGTGAAAGAACGGCGCTGCCTCCCTGGAGGTAACAGACTCCGCCCAATGTTCCGGTCCTCGTTCTAGCATATAGAGGAGAACAATCATTTTATAACTCTTGGTCATGACCGTCTTCTCGGCATCACGGATCCAAGCTTCGTTTCGATAATATACTTCCTCTTCTTCCTTCGTTAAGCATTCGGCCCACCCAAGAAAACCAACGTAAGAACCGAATTCATTCCGATACTCCCAGCTGTTGGATCTCCCATAAAGGTGAAGTTCGAGATAAGTAGGGATTCGTCCGAGCTCATTCTTTAGATCAAGGAAAGAACGCTGCAATCGTTCGCGATGTGGCAGCTTCTTACGGCTTAATTCATCAAGCAGATTAATAACTGCCGTCTCCAGATGAAGCTCACATCCGAGCGGTACGGAGGGGATGACTGCTGCCTTTGCTTTTCCTTCTACTTCCCCTTCGCTCGCAAATAATCGAAGCTTCACATCTGCATTTCGGTAATTTCCAATTAAGTCAATGATCGTACAATGCGACTTCTGCTCCGACAATCGCAGACCCCTACCAACTTGCTGTGTGAAAACCGTTAATGATTCCGTCGGCCTAACGAAAAGCAAGGTATCTACACTAGGAATATCTACACCCTCATTAAACAAATCGACGGTAAATATGACCTCCAAATCCCCTCCAGCTAGACGCGTTATCGCCTCTTCCCTTGTGATTCCTGCCGTTCCCGAGTGAAGACTGACTGCTGAAACTCCCCTGTCTTGAAAATAGCCCGCCAAAAAATCCGCCTGCCGGATGGACGAGCAAAAACCAATCGTTCTTGTTTGCCTATGCTCAGTCCAGGCATCGTAGATCTTGTCGGCCAGTGTTTGTTTTAGCTGCGCTGCAGTCAACTGTTCATCATCATAGTGCGTTCCAAGCCACCTAATGGATGAATAATCGGTATCATCATAAACACCAAAATATCGGAATGGGGACAACCAGCCACGACGGATGGCCTCGATAAAATGAATCTGGTAGGCGACGTTACCGTTACAAAGGGCATAGACATCCTTGCCGTCCATCCGATCTGGTGTTGCCGTGATGCCAAGTAAAAACTTCGGTTTAAAATGTTGGATGACCGATTGTTACGACACCGCGGCAGCATGATGGAATTCATCTACCACGATAAGATCAAACTGGTCCTGCGCGAAGGATTCACGGTGTTTCTTCATTCCGAGGGTGTAAATCGAAGCAAACACACAGTCTGCGTTTCCCTCTTTCATGACTCCGTTATAGATACCGAAGGTCTTGTCCGGCATGATGCGCTGGAACGATCGTTTCGCTTGAAAGAGAATTTCTTCACGATGCGCTACGAATAGCACACGTTTAAAGCGCTGCGCAAAAAAGCCGGCAAGATAGGTCTTCCCAAGTCCCGTGGCCATGACAACCATGGCTTTGTCATATTCCTCTTCTAACGTTCTCTCTAATGCATCCAATGCATCGATTTGAGCAAACCTAGGATGGATAAGAGTTGGTTCGCCCTCCGAAACTATTTTTTCTACAGGTTCCCCTATATTTTCGGTACGGTATTCATCCTCTTCCATCTCCATAATCATGCGGATTAACTCCGGATTTTTACGATGGCAGGTCCGATACTCCTCTTCATAGGTAGCAATGGTATGCTCATTTAACGGCAATGTAGAATCGTGATAGAAGTTCTGCATGAACTTGTCCAAAGCGACTTGGAAGGTATACGGCTCGGCTTTTGCATTCATCGCCAGGTTCCATTCCATCCCCATTCTCATGGCGGACATGGAAAAATTGGAGGAGCCGACGATCAGCAATCCTTCACCGTTTTCATAGTCAAATAAATAGGCCTTTGGGTGAAAGGACGTTCCCATACTTCGCCATAACCGTGCCTCCAGCCGTGTATCAATATCGAGTAATGCCTGCAGGCCTTCCGGCTGCGTAACAAAAAGATAATCGCCGGCCAGAACCTTCACTTCAGCTCCCCGTTCTATTGCACCTTTCAGATGGGGCGCCAATAAGCGCACCCCCGACTTCATTATAAAGGAAGTCATGATATAGATACCGGATGCATTCTGCATTCCGGTGATTAACTCGTCCGCTAGGTTTTCTGTAATGAGTTTGACATTAAGCGTTGTCATCGACATCGATTAGGTACACCCGATTCTGAAATCCACCACGCGCTTCCGCCTTCTGCTCTCTCAACGCTTCAAGTTGTTCCCACGTTGCGCCATGTACGGTGGCCAACGCCCGAATGATCTCGAGCATATCTGCAAGTTCTTCTAATGATTCTTTTGGACCTTCAGCTGAGAAGTATTCCTCTGACTCTTCTTTAAGCTTTATGACAAGCTCTTTCTTATACTCTTCCTCATCCAATATACGTGTGCGACATTCCTTACCATTCGCTTTGATCACCTGGGGAATAAGATCACGAACAAGCTTATTGTAGACCGGCATGGGTATCTCATCCTTCGCATGTTAGTTACCTATTATTGTATCACAACTAAGGGAATGGAAGAGATTAGTGTAAATTGATATTTGACTTAAATTGATGTAAGAACAAAACAAATAAAAATCGATTTCAAAAGTTTCGAATTCATTAATTACCACCGTATAAACCCCAATATTAACTATTCCAACATATTTATATATCAAAAACACCCGATTCTAAAAGAGGCCACTGAAGAACTTGCGTTTTTTCTTCGAAGATTATGTAGAATGTACAAAAGAAGACATTCACCCCTGCATTTTGGGGATGGATGTCTTCTTTTTCTGTCTAAAGTAGTTGTATTGTCTTACAGATTTCAGTCTACTAACTTCAATATTCGCTTGAGATATCGCCATCGAGCCTTGCATTTTCATGCCAAGCAGACCCGAGGATGTGGCTACATCATACCCGTGTCCATGTTTGAGTTCATCCACAAACCTAAGTACCTCTTTAGGAGAATATTTTTTGCCTTCATATAATAAATCTTAAATCAGGGAAAACTAATGATTCAAGCCAAATACACATTTTCATTGTGCCATATTAGATATTCAATCGAAGGTTTTTCGTAAATATTATCAGGAATCTCTGCTAACTTCTTACCGTGGAAAGCATAGTACTCCTTACCATTTCCATAATCCTCTTTAATCCGCTTGCTAACCTCAATCTCAAGTCCCTCATTTATAGTGATATACCCTCGATCAAATAACGTATGAACATCTTTTCTCAGCAATAATCCATTACTTGTCAGATGAGGGCCTTCTTGAGAATATGGCTTTATATGCGCTGCTTCCAGGACAGGCAACGTTTTCTCACCGGTAATGGCACATCGGCGTTTATAGGCTTCAGTGACCATAATCTTAAACGTCCCTTGACCGATTCTTGGACGAACAATTTGCTCTGATCCATATCTATTGGATTCGATTTCTTCCATGATCATTTCAGATTTTATGATAGAATTCCGTTGTAGCGCAGCCTGCACCTTTAAATATAACTCTTGACCTGTATCAGTACCGGTGTCATACGTTTTTCCTTGTACAATATTAGGTTTCCAGTCTTCAGGCACTGGCATCCAATCTTTCTTATCAAAGAAAAACGGCATAGAGAGAATAATACAGCCTATTGTTGGATCGGGTTCTGAACGAAAATCGCTCTTTCTATATTTATGAATGGCGTTCCGAAAGCTCAAGTAATCACTTGTTCCGTTTTTATTTCCGAAGGCTTCCCAAGCCAACGAGACAGGCAAAAGGGAGTGACGGACAAAGAGCCCCCCGCCTACAATAAAGTTATTTGGACTATGTAATTTGAACAAGAAGAGATCATTGGCCTGAATGGCCTTAAATGATTGTTTGCCTCCCGGTTGCCAGAAATTCAGCTCGTCCGGCTGTTCCTTAGCCAAATATTGATACCAATTATGGTCAGTTACGCCCACATAGAATTTCATGTATCTTCACTCCGGAAACCCAACTTTTACTCGAACATGATTTCATATATACACTACTTAAAACGAACTACTTTCGTTTGATTTTGTCCACATGTTCGTTCCTTATTACAGGATCAGTAATATTTGCTTCTTGAATCATATTAAATAGATTCATTACTTCAGAATCTTGTAGTATTGGTTCTTTCAATACAGCTTTCATTCTTAATATTTTTCTACTAATGAATTCTGAGAGTTCTACATCGTAAACTATAAGTTCATTTGATTCTATTTTTCTCAAGCTAGGGTCTATACTGAACCTGCACCGCATTGTAAATGAGATCATTGAAACGAATGTCAAATTAGGGTAGCCTTTAATCGTTGATTCCAGTGCTTTGATATGTCCGTAATTTTGTTTAAGTGGGTTGTACATTTTAAATCGATTATTCACTGTCCAGTATGTATCGTCTCTTGAACCTTTTATTTCACCGTTATAATTTTTAGTTTCAATGACGAATAAACCAAAAGGAGAAATAACTGCATGATCAATTTGAGAATAACCAGTACGCGATTTAGAATTTCTGATCATAATATCACTCAAATACCTACAATCTTTGGGAAGTTGGTCAAGTTGAATGTTAATTTTATGTTCACCCAATTCACCAATTCGTGAGGATTCGACCTTTTTACGTTGTTTATAAGATTTTGACGGTTTGGATACAGGGACTCCTGGGGTTCTTTTAAACATTGCAAGTATTTTTTTGAACATCATAGCCTCCAGCAAAGTATTAATTATATAGACTTATTCCACGAATCAACTGGAAATCCCTTCATGACAGTTCCTTCCCACCATCAATACAATATCTAAACGGCACATTTCTGTCAGCGTGTATATGTTCGTATGAAAAAACCTCCGCCAAGACCGGGGAGGTAATCAAGCCACTGCTTCAATTCCTGCAGATGAGGGATATCATTCACCACTCGATGACTTCGGGATACTCAACTGGCGCTTTAATATTGTCCGAGTGCGTTCCGTATTACTTTGCTGCTGCTTGAACTTCTTTCCGTGTCAGAGCGTATTCTTCTTCGCGTTCAGCTAGTCTTTTTTCCGTCATGTGTAATGGTCAAACCAAGTGTAGTCTTTATTCAATTAAATTCATCATACGACTAAATGAGGCTGATGAGACAGTATTCCTGATACATTAAGCAATGGATACTTGAAAGCTGCGAACCATTGCCAGTGAATGATCCAGATCAGCTCTTTACTTAGGAAAACATCATTTAGCTCTTCTTGGATTTTTTAGCCGTATATAACCTTATAAAATCGTTTAAAACCATCGTTACAAATAAAGTCTCCGGCCACAGAGCATTCACCTTGAAGTATACGTTCTTTTATCGTATAGGTTCTCAAAGTCCATTTGATCGCCGTAGATGTCAACCCCGTATTGTTAGGTGTGTTTTTAACGAATATCAACGTCAATCCTCTCGATAAATCCTTACCACGCACTCCACATGACTTGTATGCGTAATATTGCGATATAAACTATTTGGGTTGATCCGTATCGTACATTTCAATGACAGACTTCGCTTGCTGGATTACTCTTTCGATCAAATATTCTGGTTGCACTAACTTCATAGCCCCACCAAAACTAAGTACGTATGCGACGGCTTCCTGCTCTGTGTTAAAATTTAATGTCACAGGAACCATGCGGTCATTTAACTGCGCATCCGCAGCCACTTTTTCCACAAATTTATCCGTAAAAGTCATTCGACTTATAATTGATGGCTCTGCCAATATTTCCACTTTAAGTGATGGCAAAGATTCAGCAAAACTAAGCTTGCTTTGCTTCCAATACTCGCTCAAGTTAAAATGCTCGGGCCTCGTAAATCCTTCATGTACAAATTCAGTCTGAACGATTCTTGATAATCTAAAATTACGATATTTGTCGTTTTCATTTAAGGCTACTAAATACCAAGCACTCCCCTTCAACACCAAGCCCAAGGGGCAAACAACTCGGCTTGAGCAGTCACCATTAGCTTTTTGATACATAATATTAAGCTTTTTATCCTCCCATAGCGCTTGTTGAACGATCAGCAAGGTTTTATTTCTTTCTTTGGAGGATTTCCAAGTGTCTGTATCAATATATATCTTTTCTAGATAATATCGCCCTTCTGCTTTGGTTGCGCTAGGCAGGGAAGCCAGCAACTTCTGACGAATATCTAGCCCGCTTATCGGTACTCCCAAATCTTCAAGCATTTTTTCGGAAGGAAGGATAAATAATGCCTTCATATCCTCCAACTTCAGACCGCTCAATTGAGATTGAAAATGATCCATTAACCGCCATCCTCCAGTTTTACCACGGTCAGCTACAACAGGGATTCCGGAAAGACTTAGGGCATCCATATCACGTAAAATAGTCCGATCAGACACTTCAAGCTCGCTAGCCAGTTCCTTTGTTGTAATCTTCGCATTATTCTGGAGCAAAATCATAATACTAATAAGTCTGTCAGCCCTCATTTCTCCCACCTCGTATTTTATTTAAATGTAAAAAGTTTTATATATGACAAAAGATGTCGTCATTATAGACTACAATGATAGGAGATTCAATACAAGGAGGCTGCTAGAGATGAAATCTTTAAGTGGTAAAACAGCTTTGGTTGCGGGTGCAACACGGGGGGCTGGGCGCGGTATCGCTGTTGAGTTGGGAGCAGCTGGCGCAACGGTTTATGTTACAGGACGAACTACTAGAACAGAACGTTCCGAATATAACAGACCTGAAACGATTGAAGATACGGCGGAGCTTGTCACTAAGGCAGGTGGACGAGGCATCGCTGTACAGACAGATCATTTGATTTCCGAACAAGTGCAATCTTTGGTGCAACGCATTGAACAAGAACAGGGGCGACTTGACATTCTTGTGAATGATATTTGGGGAGCTGAACATCTGGCTGAATGGCATGTGCCCGTATGGGAGCATTCGCTGGAGAAGGGACTGCGCATGCTGAGGCTTGCTATAGATACGCATTTGATTACAAACCATTATGCATTGCCCCTCCTTATAAAAAATAAGGGTGGAATCATCATAGAAATGACGGATGGGACTTCCAAGTATAATCAAAATAACTACAGAATATCACTATTCTATGACCAAGCCAAAACATCTATCATTCGTATGGCCTGGGCTCTTGCCCAAGAAGTTCAGACGTATAAATGCACGGCTATTGCACTGACACCCGGTTGGTTGCGTTCAGAAATAATGCTGGAACATTTCGCAGTGACCGAAGAAAACTGGCAGGATGCCGCTGCGAAAGAACCTCATTTTCTTATATCAGAATCACCACGCTATGTAGGACGTGCAGTCGCCGCTCTTGCGGGTGACACGGAAGTGGAACGCTGGAATGGACAATCCCTTTCAAGCGGCGAGCTTGCACAGGTCTACGGTTACACGGATGTTGATGGTTCACAACCCGATTGCTATCGCTACCTAGTAGAAATAATTAACGCAGGAAAACCCGCTAATGTAAGCGGCTATAGATAAATGTTTGAGAATCTACTGATATAATGTCTAATTATTAGTACGAGTCAAGCAGGGAAATGCGAGTCGGGTGAATAGCGCCGGCATCTCCCTGCTGCTCATAAGCAAACAATTGAGCAGTATGTCCATCTCATTTACGAACCATCAATATTAGACACTCCACATGTGATGAGGTGACAGGGAGTACAGACTCAAACGGAATGACATTTGCTCAATATTTCAAAAATCATAGTAGATGGAATATTAAAACGGCAGACCATTGTCGACTATAACTTTTATCCTACCAAGTCGTGTATATATATTGTCTAGTACTATTTTCTGTTTATACGGCGGCAATTCCACTAAAAATCTATAAAAGTCTTTTACATAAGATACTTGTATATCACTTTTACTATTAAATGAATAATTTCCTTTAATAAAACATCTTATTAGTTGAGCATTGTCCTGTATATATGTTTCAAGTGAGCTATTCCGAATGAGAGTTGCTAATTTGTTTAAAGTTGTTTCAATATCCTGTATTGGCTCATACTTATCGTGATAGTGAATAATATGGCTTGCTAAAGCATCGGCAAACAGCCCATACACTTCCTTCTCCTTTTTCGAAAAATCAACCTCACTTATCACTCCGGCTGAGATGTCACGGGAAACTTCATTGAATGAACCATATCTATTGCTAGGCTCAAGTTTAATCATCTTGTCGATTACGTAGTTATATTTAAATTCTGATAGATTCTCCCCTAAAATATATTGAAATAATTTTCCTATAAAATACACTTCAGTTTGGTGATTATACGTCCCCTCCAACTGTACCTCATTGGGAAGCTGTGTAACTGGCCAATTAAGGAAGACGCTCTTTCCTTCGTTTTCTGTGGCCTCAAGCTTTTTTCCAAAGCCAAAGTCAATAACTTTAACATTTTCCTCTTTATCTATAAGGATGTTCGATGGTCTAATATCTCTATGTAGTATGCGGTTTATTTCCAAGTACTCAAATGCATAAATAACTTCTTTGAAAATATCATCCCAATCCTTGCCAAAGAAGGTAGGCTCAAATTTATCTATTGGCACTCCGTCAACATACTCCATTTGCAGATATCCCGATTTTGCTTGAGGATATAAATAATAGTTATATACTCTTACAATATTGGGGTGGGTTAACTTAAATAAGATTTTTATTTCATCTACAAACCGCCCATAGTTTTCCTCAATGTCATTGGAACCTTTTGGCGAATATTTTTTAAAAGCGAAAAACATATCGGTAGTTTCATCTTTAAAGAGAAATGTATCACCTGTGCCACCCGAACCGAGGGGTGAAACATGTTTAAAATGCTTCATAACATTGAACTTAACTATTGTATCAGGCTGTAACATTTTATCCCTCCTGTAACGCATGGGTTAATTCTAATTACTTATTTACAGATAAAATAAGTTCATTCATAAATAACTTTTCGGAAGTCGTTATAAAGCTAATATCAGATAAATCTCCTATTTCAGTTACTAAGGGCTCTTCAATATCTTTATTTAAGATAACAATTCTAAATTCATTTTGATATTCAATGCTTTTATCCTTCCAAAAAAACACATCTGTATTTTCCTCTTCGAAAGATTTTAATCTATTCGAATGGTTTACATTGAAGTCATCATACAGAACTGGTTGATAAACATATCCATATTCATGCTTATCAAACGCCTTTATGACCCTTTCGAGAAAACCGGATACTGGAAGTACCATTACATGATTTCCGAAATCTTCGATGAACCTTCGTTTCTGAATATCTAAGAATACGACTTTACATTTGTAGCATTTATCATCCTCTTCTATAACTTCTAACATTTTAGAATCAACCATTGCCAAACAAAATACTGGTTTTGGCGTACAATGATTCAGGGTCATAACCCCTCTAGATGATTTACCCTCAAAGATAACTTCATCTGTATCAGGGTCAATTAGCTTAAAGTTAAGAAGATTAATGACATTGGATACTTCTAGTAAATCCCCCATTCCCTTCTTACCCTCATTCTTTTCCATATCAATGAATCTCTTTAGGTTATTCATCCTTAGTTTTCCTGACTGTAATGATTCAAGATGCCACTTTTCGGTAGCGAACTTCAAAAAAAGACATAACTGTGTAGTTTCGTTACCGTCAATCTCTGATAATCTTGGCATATTATTCACCTCGTGAAGTAGTAGTTCAATAGTGGTTTTTTTTAATGGAATTGGTGGGGTGGCTTAGTCTTTAATATTTGTCTTAATATGAGGGTGCATAGATTCTATTAGTGTCAGTATCAATCACAAAATCAACTTGAATATCCTTCGAATAAGGAACAATTACAAAGTTGTGCATTTTACAAAACACTTCAGCAAGTTCCTTTATATCCGTTACTTCTGCTAACGCATTACGATACATTCTCTTCAACTCAACATAGTTACAATCCATGCCATAAACAATTGATTGAGAGTAATAACCGTCAATTTCGACTAACATATTTTTCACGATTGGGTGCTAACCAATCTGTATAGCTCCAAATGTTATAAATATAAGATAGCACACTTGGGATTTTTTTACTTACACATTTTATTAATGGTGTACCCAGTACCTCGTCAACATGAATTTTTCTTTTTCATAAAGTTTACCCTTGTATGCTCCGTGAAAAATTTTTCTGAAAGTCCTCCTTCTGTAAAATTGATGTGTCGATATTTATAACCTTATTTTTGCAATCCCGTTTATTTACATGTACTCAAAATCACTAGATACCATCATTAAGAAGGACAAAATTGTTACCTTCGCTTTATCGCACTATTTACAGATATTTGCGGTTGAAATCCTTACCCAATCTTTGTTAAGTCATGACACCTCTATTCTTATAATGTTATCGACCAAATCTAAAGAGGTGGTAGATAGCATGATTATCCGAAGCGATAGGCTGATGACGATTGATGAAGTGGCTTATTATTTGAATCTTTCGCCGCGAACAATTTACAGGAAAATATACGAGGGTGAACTCCTTGCTTATAAAGTCGGGGGAGTTTGGAGAATGGAACCTCAACTCGTTTACAAGTATTCGCGGCAAAACAAAAGAACAGGAGTGATTCAAAATGGATAACAAATACACTTTATCAGTAATTGCAAGAAAACTATCCAAACTACAATCGGGGCGGTTCGTGACTGAGGATACCGTATGGAACTGGGTAAGGAACGGAGAATTACAGGTCGAACGTGTTCCCAGTCATGTTCAAGCATGGGGCAAATATCCTTATTGGACTGATGAAGCCCACCTGAAGGTAGTATTACAGGGCAAAGGTTATAATACCGATTCTATCTTTGCTTAATATCGCAACAATTAAGGACAAAATAACGATGATTATTACAAATTCATATGACGCTTTACCCGTGGCTTTGCGGTAGCACACGTTAAATAATCGCCCCTGCGTTCACAAGTAGGTGTTGCCCCGTTAGATGGACAGGTATTTGATTTGAAGTTGTGCTTCATCCTCAGATACTACAAATGATTTGTAGCCCCGTCACGGTCGCCTAAAGGCGAGGGATTCATGACAGAGCATGTTTATCATGCGCGTGGTAAAGCCGTACCTGAGCACGCTTGATGTCATGTAGGAAACCTAAACCCACATGTGTTTCTTATTCCCCTACCCCATTAAGGGGAATAATGTTTCCTTACCCACCTGTGTTTCGATTAAATAAATAATCTAAAAATCAGGGCGAAGCCCCGAGCGAAGCGAAGCGGAGCGACCACAAGAAGACGTAACCCACCCCGAAGGGGTGGGAAGAAGAACAACACTAGTCGTAAGTCTTCATACTCTTTGATATGATGAATTTATATCCATAATTAGGGATGTGATAAATAAAATGAATTTCCCTACACAATTAGACAGTGTAGAAGTCTTAAAAGCTACAACTAATGATACATCACGCAAATTAAGTTCAATCATATTTGAAGAAGAAGATGGAACTACTAATGAAGTTCATATAACTGCGTTAGCAATAACAAAATACAAGGATGATGATAGATTCTACCTGTTCTTGTGCGACTGTGATTGGGAAGTTGTTAACGACTTCCTTCTTGATACTCTAGATGAAGCAATGGAATGCGCAAAAATGTACTTCTCTGTCGATTCAAATGATTGGATTACTCTTATTGATTAGCCATCAAATTATATTTTTTTATTATTTTCAAAATGATTCGCAACAGCCCCCCACCATAGAACGATGGTTAGCGTGGAGGGGGAATCAACAATGAAAGTTGAACGTACATTCGCAGGAATAGCATCCCTAGAGGATATTTTATCCTCCATACTAGGTCATCAGTTTGACACTATTGAAGCTGAAAAGTACGATAATGATAGAGCAAATGTCATTCCTTCACACATGGAAGGAGTGGCGAAACAATGAAGTGTGCTATTTATGCTAGAGTCAGTACGAAGAGAGAAGAACAGAAGAACAGCTTGCAGAATCAAATTGCCTTGGCGGAAAGTATCGCTAAGGAACAAGGATTTACAGTTGTTGAACGGTACATTGACAACGGAATAAGCGGTTCAGGTATGAAGAATCGAACTGAGATTTTACGATTGCTCGATGATGCTAAGAAAAAGAAATTTGATGTTGTCATCGCAAAATCGGTTTCACGGTTGGGTAGAAATACGGTTAATAGCATGAATACGGCAGATAACCTTGAGAGGAATAACATTAGGCTTATCTTGCCCGAGGATGGCTATGACACCCAAATGTGTAACAGCAGGTTGAACTTCAACTTGAGGGCAGTTCTTGCAGAAGAGGAAAACTTAAGCCTATCCAACAAGATTAAATGGGGGCTTAAAGCCAGTGCAAACCAAGGAAATCGGGTTGTATCTGTACCTCCGTTTGGTTACCGTACCAATCCCGTTACTAGGAAATTGGAATATGATGAATCAACCGCCCCCATTGTAAAGGAGATTTTCAGACTTTATTTGCATGAAGGATGGGGTATGTTCAGTATCGGTAATCTCCTTATGCGTAGAGGTATACCTACTCCAAGAGCACACTCAGGGTCGGCCAACGCAGGGCAGAAGTGGCATCAGAACACAATTAAAGGCATCCTAATCAACGAAGTCTATACAGGTAAACAAGTGTTCCATAAGGAAGAAACAACACGAATATTAGCCGCATCTGAAACTTACAAGGTAAGGCGTAAAGTTAAAGATGAAGAACATGTTGTTATTGAGAACTCACACCCTGCTCTAATCACTGAAGATGACTTTAATGCGGTTCAGGAACTGATGAAGAAAAAAGGCAAGCATAAGAGCAACGGCAAGGAAAGCTTGTTCTCGTATATCGTTAAATGTCCTGATTGTGGAAGCGGTATGCACTTCAAACCCGATAGACGTAAGGGAGCATATGTCTGTGGCGGCTACGTGAAGTACACTTCTTCCTATTGCACTTCTCACATTATCGAGGAGAAGGTTCTACTGCAAGCTGTTAAAGATGACTTGAAGTCATTGATTAAGGATACAGTGAAGATTGAGCATCTTTATGGAATGGCAGAAGAAAAAGCCGTAGCGGTTCAATCTCACATCCAAAAAGAACTAAATCGGATAGAAAAGCAGTTAATTGAACTGGATAAACGGTTTGATAATTTACTCACCTTACATGTTGAGGGGGCTATAACAACCGACCAGTTCAAGCATCAGAACGAGCGTAACGCCCACCTACAGCAAGAACTGATGAATAAGAAGGCTAACCTCATTGTAGCCATAGAAGAAGGAAAGTACCTCGTAGAACGCAAAGAAGCCTTTAGGAAGGAAGTTGAACGCTTCATCGACCTTGACATTAGCGATGAACAGGTACTGAAGCAATTCCTTCAAAGGCTTATCCAAACAATCGAAGTATTTGAGGATGGAACGATTAAAATAAACTACAATCTCAATCTTTCCAACCCTCTCCCCTCGAATTAAGGTACAGTTTATTGAACTGTATCTTGTCTTTCAAGTCTCACTGTAACCTCCACATGGGCCGTATGCGGGAACAGGATATCCCGGGATTATATGCAAGATTCCGCAAAATCCTTGATCTTAGACCCTTAGCGAGCCACGGAACCCCCTAGCAGCATAGTAGGATTCTGCCCCATTGTGGTATACAAAGACCGTGTCGTAGCGGCGGTCGCAAAAGAGAGCCCCGCCGAGCCTACGAATACGGGCAGGCGTTTGAACCCAACTTGATGTTTTCATATCGAAATTTCCAAGTTGCTGCAGTTCCCGGTATTGTTCTTCTTTTAATAGCTCAATCCCCATGTCAGCCGCCATATCAATTACATTATTATCCGGTTTATGTTGTTTCCTTGACTCCAACGCTTCACGGTCGTAACAAACGCTTCTGCGACCTTTAGGACTTTCCGCCGAACAATCATAGAAAATGTATTCGCCCGTTTTATTATCATAACCAACAACATCCGGTTCGCCGCCGGTTCTTTCCATTTCATTGAGCGACCACAGTTTTGCGATATTCGCTTCTAGCCTGGCTTGTAATTCGGCCCATTCAAGACCTTTGTGGCGGTTCAAGTTTTTCTCAAAGCGGGCTTTCAATGTTCGGAGCAGTTCTTCGCGTTGTTCAGATGACAATTCCTTTGACATGTTCGTTTCCCTCCATTCAATGATTTAAAAAGTTACATCAATCAAAAGGCTTTCTGGTGTCTCCTCCAAGTGATATACCTTATATCGATTATTAGCTGGTCGTCCAGTTTGTTCATATGTTATATCCGCCCGCCCTATACGGTTTAGAATTTGGTCTAGCCTAGATACTGTGTCCTCTACACGACCATCTTCTGAGCAGCAAACCAGATCAATGTCCGAATACTCATCTACACTTTTTGTTCCATCCGATCCTTCCAACCAAACAGCTAAGATATAATCTTCGCCTCTAAGGTCGGATACAATCGCCTCAAGGATTTCGTCTCAGCTGATTCAATTCGTTGGTTAAAACCTTCCCTCTTTGATTAAGGATTTACACTATTCTACTTAAAGATAATCCAAATTCTTAATGGGATTAAAGATCTACGTTAGCTTTGCTAAGATATCCCCAAAACATACCTACAGATTAATCTTATAGACATTTGCTTCACCAAGAAAATCTTTTCTTGTCAATCCTTTTTCTCCAAGCAATATTCGATAATTTGTTATTGTGCCATCATGTGAAATAATGAATACTTTTTTATAACTGTCCCTGATCCAATCCAATAATTTCTTGGCGTACCCTTCAAAAAGTTCCTGTTTAATCCTGTTAATTCCTTCACCCCAACAATCCAATCCGAAGTCGAGTATTTCTGCACCTTTATAAAGATTTGCAATCTCCGTCATAGAATAGATGTGGTCACAAACCAGAAAGGGAAGCTCTCGATTTTGAGGAAACATTCTCGGTCCAACAAGTGGTGTAATGATGAAATCCAAATCATCCTTCAACATAATTGCTGTTTCAATCGTCCGCTTGGTAGGGCTTACTAACACGAGATCATCTGTATCAAAAGATAATTGATCACGTAGCTGATTGACCTGAAATCTCCCGTATTCTGTCAGTCCAGGGTGTAATGTGTTCAAACGATTGGGGTAATCGTTAAGATGTTCTCCATGACCATGCCGAACAAAAATAATTTCCATTGCAACAACCCCTACAAAATAAAAAACCAACTTCCATATTGAGGTATTCGTTAGAAGTCTTAAACTTTCCTGCTCCGTTACTTCAATAAAGATTACTATTTGAATCTTGGGCAACTACTGTCACATCTCAGTCATTACGCACCATCTATTTCCAATTTTCTAACATTGTCTTTTGTAATAGTTTTCGTTATACTACTACTCCTTGAAGCTCTTGATTTAACGTATGGTTCATAATTCTTTAAAAAGTAATAAGCATATTTTGATTTATAACATTTTGCACGATCAATGATATTCGGGCGCCATTTACTTGGATATGCTTAGCAACTTAGAACGCGTGGGAGACCACTGTAAAAACATCGCCCAATATATTCTCTATGGCGAATAGGACGGGGCGCTGCGGGGAAAATATTATTAAAAAAACAAGGGGGTGGGCGCGTGGTAACCCTTCCTGATGGGATCTCTTTACCCAGAATCGGTCAAGGTACGTGGTATATGGGGGATGAGCCGTCCAAGAAAAATGAAGAGCTTCGCACGTTAAGACGCGGTGTGGAGCTTGGATTGAACCTGATCGATTCGGCTGAAATGTATGGCGACGGCAGATCCGAGTCCTTGGTTGGAGAAGCGATCGAAGGGATACGAGATCAAGTGTTTCTGGTATCCAAAGTGTACCCGCACAACGCGGGACTGAATCGCATCGCCGGCAGCTGCGAACAAAGCTTGAAGCGGTTAAAGACAGACCGCCTCGACCTTTATCTTCTTCACTGGAGAGGAAGTATTCCTCTAAGCGAAACGGTAGAAGCGATGGAGCGGCTGGTCGAAGCGGGGAAAATTTTGCGATGGGGCGTCTCGAACCTGGACACGGACGATATGAAAGAACTGTTCGACGCGGCGCGAGGGACACATTGCATGGTCGATCAGGTGCTGTATCATCTTGGTTCCCGCGGCATAGAATACGACCTGCTTCCTTGGTTGAGAGAGCGGAAAATCCCGACGATGGCCTACAGTCCGCTCGCCCAGGCGGGCACTTTACGAAGAGGGTTGGTTGAGCATCCAGCGGTTAAGGAGATTGCCGATCGACATGGCGTGAAGCCGCTTCAGATTCTCTTGGCTTGGTGCATTAGAAGCGGTGACGTGATTGCCATTCCTAAGGCGTCGACAGCAGCGCATGTCGAAGAGAATGCGGAGGCAGAACGGATTAAGCTTACCGAGGAAGACTTGGGGATGTTGGATGAGGCGTTCCCCAAACCGACTAGAAAGGTTCCGCTCGACATTATTTAAGAAAGCTTTCACATGAAAGTTCCCGCAGGTTAGACTTGTTTGATGGATTCCCGAATTTCAAACCGCTGCTTTTCCGTCAGTTTCACCAACTGTAACACATCTCTCCATGTTCTCTCTTGTAGTACATGCGGCAAGATGAGCGGAGGAGCAGTGGCTTTTCTTTATTCCAGGGATTATCGATATATCCTGGTTTATGTATGTACGGATTTTTCCTTCTGTTGAACGCCCCCGCGGGCAAGCTTGCCCATAGCGAATAATCCTCAAGGAACGATGCTTTCGCATGTTCGCTTGCCTCAAGATCGAACAAGGTATCTCTCACATCCATCATTCTGGAGCCGACATTTCGAGATCTTCCCTTCCCGTCGTTGACATCCTCAATATGCCTGAATTCCAAACTTTAAAAGCTTCTTAGGCAAAATATCAATCCATACGCCGCTGCGGGCGACCTGGCCGAACAATCCGCTCGCCGCCACAGCGATAACGCGCCTCCCCGCTTTCCATTCGACCGCTCCATTTGTCTATGCGATGTTTTTCATCCCATAGAAGCCTTTTCGGCGATTTTATGCGCTCTATGCGATGTTTTTCATCCCATGGAGCGCGCTTCTCTCTCACGCGTAAAGGGCCGCATATCGGCCCGATTCCCCGCCGATTGCTGCCCCTCGTCATTTCCCAATATTTCCTGCCCGACCAAATGGTCACGGTTCTCAGTCTCGATTAAAGCCAAACCTCAGGTCCGATTAAGGCTTAATAAACACCGTCTTAATCGAAGTGAAAAATTCAATCGCCGCCTGCCCTTGCTCGCGGGAATGGGAGCTCGACTGCTTCATCCCGCCAAACGGAGCCTGGAGCTCCACGCCGGCCGTCTCGGAATTGACCCGCACAAGACCCGCTTCCATATCCCGCACAAAAGAGAGAATATTCCCGATATTTTGCGAGAAAATCGAGGCGCTCAGGCCAAAGTCCGAATCGTTCGCGATACGGATGGCTTCCTCGATCGAATCCACTGCGATCAGGGCAAGCACAGGACCGAAAATCTCCTCCCGCGCGATCGCCATATCGGGCGTCACTTGATCAAACACAGTCGGCTTCACGAAGAATCCGTCCGCCAGTTCCGCCTCCTCCGGCTGCTCACCGCCGATGAGCAGCGCGGCCCCTTCCTCCTTGCCGATTCTGATGTAGTCAAGCACAGTTCTCAATTGGTTCTCATTGGCGCAAGGGCCAAGCCACGTCTGTGCATCCAATCCGCTGCCGACCTTTAACTGGCCGATCCTGTCCAGCAGCTTCTCCTTGAACGCATCGTACACTTCCCGCATAATAATCACACGGCTGGTCGCAGTGCATTTCTGCCCTGTTGAACGAATGCCGCCACTGATCGTCGCTTCAACCGCCAAATCCAGGTCAGCGTCATTCGCGATAATGATCGGATTTTTCCCGCCCATCTCCAATTGGTATTTCGCGCCCCGCTCAAGCGCCGCGTGGCCGACGCGTTTGCCGACGCTATTGGAGCCGGTGAAGGTGATACCATTCACGTCCGGATGCTCGGCCAATCCCTGTCCGATGACAGAGCCTTTCCCGGATAACAGATTCACCACGCCCGCCGGGAAGCCCGCTTCCGCCAGACATTGCATGACCTTCACCGCTGTAACCGTCGTCTCGTTCGCCGGTTTGAGCACGACGGTATTACCGTATATGAGCGCTGGAGCCATCTTCCAAACCGGAATGGCGACAGGAAAGTTCCATGGGGCAATGACACCGACGACGCCGAGCGGCACCCGGGTGGAGTACATCAGCGCTTCGCTATCGGTAGACGGAATAACATCCCCGATCTTGCGCATCCCCTCGCCGGCGTAATACCGGAGAATTGCGATACCGCGAGCCGTCTCCCCCTTGGCCTCGCCCAGTGTCTTGCCCATTTCGCGCGTCATTGTCTCCGCGACTTCATCCAGCCGCCGCTCCAGCGCATCGGCGGCTTTGAACAGCAGTTCCCCTCTGACCGCTCCGGTCAACGATCTCCAGCCGGGCTGCGCGCTCTTGGCGGAGGCTACCGCAAGATTCAGATCCTCCGGGCCGGATGACGGCACATAGCCGACGATCTCGTTCCTGTTCGCCGGATTAATGCTTTTCACCGTTTCCCCCGATCGGGCGGGCGTCCATTCTCCGTTAATAAAGTTGAAATAGGTTGGTACATTCGTTTGAGTCATCGCTCCCATTATCATACAGCCTCCTTATCGGTATTCTTTTGGCGTGCGGCGGGCAACACCGGTGCGGATAGCCGCCTGGATTACCCGCTCCCGGGTCAATTCGACCACATTCTTATCGAATACACTGGGAATAATATAGTATTTGTTCCGCTTCTCATCCGTAATAACGGAAGCGACCGCCTCGGCGGCCGCAAGCTTCATGTCCTCATTGATTTCCCTTGCCCTGCAATCCAGCGCGCCCCTGAAGATACCTGGAAAACAAAGCACATTATTAATCTGGTTCGGATAATCGGAACGGCCTGTCGCCACGACAGCGGCGATGTCCTCGATGTCCTCCGGATGAATCTCCGGCGTCGGGTTGGCCAGCGCGAATACGATCGGATTAGGCGCCATCGCCAGCACATCGCTGCGCCTGAGCAATCCGCCCCGTGAGACGCCGATGAACACATCTGCGCCCGTCAGCGCGTCGTGCAAAGCGCCTCTGACTCTTCGCGGATTCGTGCGTGCCGCGAAGCTGCGCATCATCGAGCTGTCATACGCCTCGCCATCTGCAATGATCCCGTCCCGGTCGACGCCGATTAGTTCCTTCACACCCGCGGCAAGCAATATATTGCTGATCGCCATGCCGGCAGCTCCGATTCCGCAGACGACAACCTTCACCTCGCCGATCGGTTTGCCCGCCACCTTAAGAGCATTGGTCAATGCCGCCAGTGCGACGACGGCCGTCCCATGCTGATCATCATGAAATACCGGAATATCCAGCTCTTCTTTCAGGCGTCGTTCAATCTCGAAGCAGCGGGGCGAAGCGATATCCTCCAGATTAATGCCCCCGAAGGCCGGCGAAATCAGTTTCACAGTCTTGATGATCTCCTCCGTATCCTGGGAGTCCAGGCAGACCGGGAAGGCGTCGACCCCCGCAAATTGCTTAAACAGCATCGCCTTGCCTTCCATGACCGGCATAGCGGCACGGGAGCCGATGTTGCCCAAGCCCAGTACCGCCGAGCCATCCGAAATGACCGCCACCGTGTTGCGTTTGATCGTCAGCGAGAACGCTTTGTCCTCGTCCTCATGTATAGCGTTGCACACTCTGGCTACATCGGGCGTATATACCCGGGAGAGATCATCCCTGTTCTGGATCGTCACTTTGGGCACGATCTCGATCTTGCCGCCCAGATGCAGCAGGAAGGTCCGATCCGATATATTCACGATGGTCATCCCGGGAATCTGCCTGATCGCGTCGGTCATTCTGCCGATATCGCTTGCATCGATCACATTCACTGTCACGTCGCGTATGCTGATTTCATGGCTCATGTGAATCGTATCGATCGCGACAATATCGCCGCCCATCTCCGAGATGATCGCAGCCACCGCTCCGAATTTTACCTCGTTGCTGTTGAATTCCAGGCGGAGGATGACGCTCTTGCCTTCCAACCTCTTCGTTCCGGTCTCCTCCATAGAGCTGTTCCCTCCATCCGTTAGATATTTAACTTCATAATTACCGTCATATCGCCACCGTATTATCGCCGTTATCGCCATATTTGGTCTCCTGATGTCCTACCAGATGTGCTGAATCACATAAATCCAGAAGCTGACAGACACCACGCTGAATAAAGTGGATAAAAAAGCGGTCTGTGCCGTAAAGTCCGGCTCGCTCCCGAATTCCACCGCCAGCAGCACGCCCGCCAATGAAGCCGGAACCGTACAAGTCAAAAGCAGCGCCTGCGCCAGAATGCCTTCCATACCGAGAAGAAGCAGAATGATGAGGCCAAGCAGCGGAGCGGCGCACAGCTTCAGTACGATGGATACCGCTATATCGCGGTTGCCCAAGCTCCACTTGATCTGTCCCAGCTGCACTCCCAGTGTCAGCAGAGCAAACGCCAGGAACCCCTGCGCCATATACTGTATCGGAGTCAGCAGCGCCCCGGGAATCGCCGTATTCGAGGCATTCAGGACGAATCCGGTTGCCATACAGTACAGGGAAGGATAAGCAGCCATCGTCTTCACGAGACGGCTCCACTTCATCCGCCCCGATACATTGTATAAGCCGAATGTATTCAGGAGGAACGTCTGGGTCATCATCACGATCATTTGTACGGAAAGCGCGAAGGCATCCTGCATGAATACGAGCTGGTTCAGAGGAATGCCGTAGTTCCCGTTATTATCCAGCATAACGCTGTTGCGCACAGCCCCTGCCACAGTGAACCGCAGCCTTCTGACCCGCACGTACAGTTCCACGATCAGCAGCAGCGCGGCATAGAAAATAACAAGAAACAGCAGCACATCCAGGACGGTGGCGGCTGTTACGTTGGATTCATAGGCCAGTATGAAACAGATCGCCGGAAAAAAGATATAAAATAACAGCTTCGTCATTGTTCTGATATCCAGCGGAAACAGCTTGTTCAGCAGCATTCCTGCGATGACCAGAACAGCGATGGGCAGCACCTGATTGATTATGATCGGTATCGCAAGCCCTCCCATCCCTCGTCCAGCCGGCAAGGACGGCACTCCGGAACCGGATGTTTGCCCCCGATCCGAACGCCATCTTATTCCGTCTATTCATTGACCGTCTCCCGTCCCTGTTGTTCATAAGTGCTGAACATACGATAAGGCACGGACAGGTCCTGCAGCAGGTTCGATTTGTCTTCGATCGCAAGCTCTACGGTAATATAGCCCTGATAACCATGCCCCAGCAGCATGTCGATGAACCGGCGGTTATCCGTCACGCCCTGGCCGAACTTGACAAACACTTCCTCCCCTTTGCGGGCCGTTTCCTTCACATGAATATGATGGATCCGATTATGGAGTCTGGCGGCAACCTCATCCAGCCCCAACCCGGACGCTTCAAAATGACCGGTGTCCGCGCAAACGCCCAGATTGGGTGAATCCAGTTCGGAGAAGATGTGCTCATAATCCTCGATAAATTCCAGGTTGTTGCTTGCATGATTTTCCAGGCAGATCAGAACGCCCCGTTCCTCCGAATACGGAACAACCTGCCTGAGCGCTGTCAGAACAGCTTCCATGCCGCCCTGTTGTCCTCTTGCTCCCCCTGTCGCCACAATGCGGTGGCAGCCAAGCTCCCTGGCCGCGTCGATCATACGCAGCTTATGGCACACATCCTTGCTGATCTCATGATGATTCGAGCCGCCGAATGAGGAGCCGTATACCGCAATCGGCTTTAATCCCGCTTCCGCGCATCTGAGCTGCAGACGGCGGATATTCAGCGGCGTCAGATCGGAAGGATACCAGCAGTTCAATTCGATGTGCCTGTATCCGATCTGCGGCATCAGCCTCATGCTGCTTACGAAATGATGATCGCCGAAGCCGTCGCAGGACAGGCTGGCGCATGCCAGTCCGATCATACGCATCCCCCTTCCGTATTGAATTGCATCCGTTTTGGGAGACACTGTTATCGCGTCCCGGGATGCATGCCGATGGCGGAAAACTTGCGGATTTGAGCGGTAATTCCGGTCTCCGTCGGCAGCCGCTCCATACTGGAAGCGCCATAAAAGCCATGCAGTCCCTCCGCCTTCGACAGGACATATTCCGCATCCTCGGGCTCGGATATGGGTCCTCCATGGCACAGTGTGATCACATCCGGATTCTCCTGCGATGCCGCTGCGATAATCGCCCCCACCTGCTCCGCCGCCTCGTCCAGGCTCATCGTCGTCCGGGCGCCGATCGATCCTTTGGAGGTCAGTCCCATATGAGCGACGATGATATCTGCGCCCGCTGCGGCCATCTGCCTGGCCTCCTCCACATTGAACACATACGGTGTCGTCAGCAGCTCCAGCTTGCTCGCTTGGGCGATCATCTTCACCTCCAGCTCGTAGCTCATGCCGGTCTCCTCCAGATTTTGCCGGAACAACCCGTCGCATAAGCCGACCGTCGGAAAATTCTGCACACCGGCAAAACCGATCTCCTTGATCTGCTTCAGGAACCGGTCCATGTTCCGGAAAGGATCGGTGCCGCATACGCCTGCAAGAACAGGCGTATGCTCCACGATCGTCAGTACCTCCGCGGCCATCTCCATAACAATCGCATTGGCGTCCCCGTAAGGCATGAGACCAGCGAGCGACCCTCTGCCGGCCATCCGGAATCTTCCCGAATTGTAGATGACGATCAGGTCGATACCGCCAGCTTCCTCGCATTTGGCGGAAATGCCGGTCCCTGCGCCGCCGCCGATTATCGGACGGCCTTCCTGAATTTTTGTTCTCAGCCTGTCCAGAATATCCACTCTTATCGTACTCACGTGGCTCCCCCTCCCTTCATCAGCTCCATTAACTTGCCGACGGCCCGGTCGGCAAATTCGGGATCGTTAATGGCAGCGTCCACTTCTTCAACCGGGATTTCGTCCTTCACATAAGTCTTGATCGCGCTGAACATCGCCTGGTCCGCTTCCGGCCACCAGAATTCGTTATTTTCGGTGCCGAGGATCGATACGCCCCGCAGCGGCAGCAAGAAAGCGGTCGGACCGCCGGCGCGGTTGGCTTTCTCCGCGAAGATCCGGCCCATCCGCTCATTCTCTTCCGGTGTCGTCCGCATAAGCGTGACGCCAGGGTTCCAGATGTAAAGCTTCCGGTCTGCGAAGGTATCCGGTACGGTAGCCCGCGGACCGAAGTTAACCATATCGACGCAGCCTGGCACGATCAGATGCGGTATACCGGCTTTCCCTGCCGCCTCCAACCGGTCCGGTCCCGCCGCAAATACGCCGCCGCACAGCTCATCCGCCCATTCCGTCGTTGTAATATCGAGCACGGCCGAGATCAGTCCATCCTCCACCAGCTGCTCCATCGTCCGGCCGCCGGTGCCTGTGCAGTGAAACACAAGCACCTCATAACCCGAATTTTCCAGAATATTTCGACATCTGTTTACGCACTCTGTCGTATTGCCGAACATCGTCACCGCAACAACCGGGCGGGTGCTCGCCGTCTCCTCTCTTTCCATCTCCACCATGCCGCATATCGCTCCGACCGCTTCCCGGTAGATAACCCGGCTGATCCGGTTCACGCCCGCTACATCGACGACGGAAGGAATAAGCGTAATATCCCGGGTATCGAGCATCATGCGGGTATCGCCGCTGGCCGCGGTAGAAACAAGCACCTTGGGCACCCCCAGCGGTAGGCTGCGCATCGCAGCACTGATGACCGAGCTGCCGCCTGTGCCGCCCATGCCAAAAATGCCGTCGAATTTCCCTTCATCGTAGAGCAGCCGTACCAGACGGGCAGCCCCTTCGCTCATCGCGGACATTGCCTTCCCCCTGTCTCCCGCTTCCCTCAGAGCGGTCAGCGAGGAACCTGCAGCTTCGGCGACCCGCTCCGCGCCGATATCGACCGTCCCCGATTTCGGGCTTCCGATGACGCTGAAATCCATCTTCAGCGTGCGGTGGCCCCTTCCTTCGATACAAGCGGCAACATAATCGTACTCTTCACCTTTCATGTCGTAAGCGCCAAGCAGCAGGATGACTTTCGAATCCATGAAAATAGCCTCCCGTTTCTTGAAAAATCAAAATGTCGGACCGATCCGCCAGATGCCGAAATCATGCTGTTTCATAATTTCCGACTTTGTCATCTTGCCGTTGCACACCCGGACAACCTCATCCATCAGCCTTTCCGATACAGACGCCAGCGTTTCTGTGCCTTCAATGATCGTGCCGGCGTTAAAATCGATATTATCCGACATCCGTTCATAGATCCCGGTATTCGTCGCGATCTTGATCACCGGCGCGATCGGGGAGCCGGTCGGCGTCCCGCGGCCCGTCGTGAACAGGACGAGCTGCGAGCCGCCGGCGACCATGCCCGTCATCTGCTCGATATCCTGGCCAGGCGTATCCATCCAGACAAGCCCTTTGCGGGAAGGCGCTTGCGCATAATCGATCAGCTCCTGCAGCGCGCTCGAACCGGACTTTGCAGACGCGCCGAGCGATTTCTCCTCCAGCGAGCTCAGACCGCCCTTAATATTGCCAGGGCTCGGATTCCCGGTGCGGATATCGATCCCCATTCCGAAGGCGCGCTTCTCCATCGCCCCGATCACCTCATACACGCGCTTGCGCACATGCTCGTTCACCGCCCGCTCGGCCAGCAGATGCTCGGCGCCGATCAGCTCGGTCGTTTCGGCCAGTATGGCGGTTCCCCCTTCAGTGACCAGCATATCGCTGAACCGGCCGACAGCCGGATTGGCCGACAGCCCGGAGCAAGCGTCCGAGCCGCCGCATTCGGTGCCCACGATCAGATCGGATAATGAGCATTCCACTCTCATCTCCGCGGACGCCTCCTGCACCATGCGCGCGGCCAGGCGGGCCGCCTGCGCGATCGCGCTGAGCGTGCCGCCCTCGTCCTGTATGGAGACGAGCTCGACAGGCTTGCCCGTTTTCTTTAATTCCGAGTAGACGCTTCGCGCCTGATGGGTCTCGCATCCGAGTCCCATGACGACAACGCCGTACACATTCGGATTCGCGCCCATCCCGTAGTAGGTGCGGAACGTCTGATCGTAATCCACGCCCACCTGTGCGCAGCCGTGCTGATGAATGAACGATACGGCACCCTGAACCAGATCTGCAGCCTGCTTGGCGGCCTGCGTCGCACAGGTAATCGTCGGCAGAATCAGCACATGGTTGCGAATCCCGACACTGCCATCGGGCCGCCGGTAAGCCATTATTTTGTGGTCACTCGTTGTCATTGCGGTCACCTCTTCCACGTTTGCCTTCCAGATTATGAACATGCACATGCTCCCCAGCACGAATATCGCATACCGCCGCTCCGATAACCTGGCCGTATTTACAAATATCTTCTCCCTGCAAAATGGAGCGGACCGCGAATTTGTGCCCGAATTCGATCCGCTGAGCGAGCAGCACCTGCTCCTGCCTGCCGTCCGCCTGAACGGTCACCGTAGCGCCGGAAGCCAGCTCCTCAAGCGCAGTCGCCACATTGTCGGTTGTGTTTAACCATATCGTTTTGTAAGCAGTCATACCAGGTTCACCTCTCGCCGAAGTAATTGTGGAATCAGACGCCATCGTAAGCGCTGCGGATAATGGCGCGGATGTCCTCAGGCGTCGTGAGACGCGGATTGATCAGGACATTGCCGCTTCGCATCGAATCCTCGACCATCTTGTCGAGCGCCTGTATATCCACGCCCAGATCCCGAATGTTCGCCGGAATGCGGAGACGCCGGTTCAGGTCTACAACGGCCTCTACCGCCATTTCCGCCGCCCGCTCCCGGGAGACCCCTGCGGTATTACAGCCGAGTGCTTCGGCAATATCGGCCATTGCCTCCACACATGCAGGGAGATTGAAGCGCATGACATACGGCAGCAGTGCAGCGTTGGCAACGCCATGCGCGATATTGAAGATGCCGCCCATCGTGTGCGAGATCGCGTGCACATTGCCCAGCCGCGACTGGGCAAAAGCGGCTCCGGCCATCATCGAGGCAACGAGTATCTGTTCCCGGCTGCACACATCGGTTCCGGCATAGTAGGCCTTGTCGATGTTAGCGGCGATCATCCGGATCGCCGCCAGTGCAAACGCCTGGCTGACCGGGCTGGCCGCCTTGGACGTATACGATTCAATTGCATGTGTAAGCGCATCCATTCCAGTGGCGGCAGTAATGGATTGCGGCAGCTTCAACGTCAGCAGCGGATCGAGTATCGCAAGCCTGGGGAAAAGATAAGGACTGATAACAGCCGCTTTGAACGACGTCTGCTTATTCGTTACAATCGTTGCCGCGGTCACTTCGCTTCCCGTTCCGGCCGTCGTCGGAATAGCGACCAGCGGAACACCGGAATTCGCGATTTTTCCGACGCCTTCATAATCCAGAATGTTCCCGGGGTTGCCGGCCATGACAGAGATGCCTTTCGCCGTATCGATGCTGCTGCCGCCGCCAAAGGCAATTATACAATCGCAGCCGTGTCCGCGCAGGCTATCCAGTCCGCTCATGATGCTTTCAGCGCTCGGATTGGGCTCCACTTTGTCATAGATCGCATATTCAATGTCCGTGTTTTGCAGGGAGGCCAGCATGTCGCCCAGCATATTCGCTTTTACAATGCCCGCATCCGTCACGATCAGCGCTTTGCGGATACCGTATGAAGACAGGAACTTGCCGGTACGGCTTGTTAATCCGGCGCCGCATTCCACTCGGGTCGGCATATAATATTGGTAGTCCACGTTGTTGCCTCCTCGCTCTTTGGCATATACATTCTGTAATAGGTCTGCCTGAGCCCAATAAAATGATGCCATGAAGCCGCTTTTCTTTCTCTCATGGCACTTTTCTCATACGGGCGGCTCGGCCTCCAATTGCTCATCTTTCTGAATTTCGTTAATTAACCGGCTCGTGGCATCGCCCATATGCGCTTCCATCGCTTTGACCGCCTGAAGAGGATTCCCTTCAGAGACCGCTTTATAAATGTTGTAATGATCGACGTAGGAGAAGCTCGTTTCTCCGGCGGCATCGATCACGCATTTGATCCAGGTCCGAAGCAGCGACTGCAGACTGGTCAATACCCCTTTAAGCGCTGTGTTCTTGGCCATCTCCGCCAGCTTCAAATGAAACGCGATATCGTGCTCGACAAAATTGTCCAGCGTGGAATGCTTCAACCGCTCCAGAATCTCGCCAAGCTGCTGCACTTCCTCCGGCGTTCTTCGCTCGGCCGCATATTTGACGATTGAAATCTCGATTTCCTTCCTTGCTTCAATAATATCCATCATGTGCTTCTCGCCAAGCAGCAGTCCCCATTCGATCGATTGGGTGAGAAGAGCCGAATCCAGCTTCTTCAGATAGGTGCCGTCACCCTGTCTCACTTCGACGATGCCAAGCACAGTCAACGCTTTAAGCGCTTCACGGATGGCCGAGCGGCCTACCTGCATCGCTTCCTGAAGCTTGCGCTCCGTCGGCAGCTTATCGCCGGGACGAATGCTCCCGGAGAAGATATAATCCAGCAATCTCTTCGTCAGTTCGACGACCAGAGAGTTTTTGGGGACCGGCTCGAATTGGTATTCCTTATTATTCAACATGGGCTTCATTCCTCTTAGTCAATTGGTCAACCTATAGAGGAATTCTAGAGAAACATTGGCATTTCGTCAAGCTGCTCTACACGGCCAGCCCGCGCTGCAGGAACGCTCTGCTGAGCATGGCGCATTCCAAAGGCGTCCGGTCCAAGCTCAGTCCATCGTTACCGTTTTGCTCCACCAGGATCCAGCCCTGATAGCCTGTATCCCGAACCCATTGAAAGACAGCCTCGTAGTCGCAATATCCCTCCCCGAGCGGCGTATTCAGATCCGTCCGTTCATTCCAATCCTTGAACTCCATGAACTTGATCCGCTCCTTATATTTTCTCAGAAACGCAATCGCCCTCTCCTGTGGAGGAAGCTCGATAAAGTCCTTGGTCGCATGGCCCAGATCCAGCATCATGAATACGCGGGCGGGGTCGACCTCCGCATGCACGCGTTCCAGGTCGGTGAAGGTTTCCCCTATGCCTCTCGTATGATTATGGTAGAACGTCCTGACTCCGTATCCGAGACTCATCTCGCCGATCCGGTCCAGCCACTCCCCCAATTCACGGTAGGCCTTCGGGCCGCCCTTGGGGTCGATGTACGCCAGAATCTCGCAGCCGTTGACGGCCAGGCATTCGCATACCTTCTTGTAATAATCGAAGTCCGGCTGGAAGTGGACGTCCACACTTGCAAGCTTCAACCCGTTCCTGTCCAGCATCGCCTTCAGCTGATGCGGCCGGTCCATGAAGCTGGCCAGGCTGCTGCTTGCAAATCCGGTAATTCCGTCATACCCCGCTTCCTTGACTTCCATAAGCCAAGGCTCGAATTGTTCACCGGCTGGATTGTTCCAGTTCAGCCCCATTGCCGCCACTTGAATATCCGTTTTCATAGCACCCTCCTACCACGGTAATGGATTGCCTTCATGGTCCATATAAATGTCTTCATTAATCTCCGTCCGGCTTTCGATGAGCGCAACAATATTGCGGGCGGACTGAATCGACTCGAAGGGAGCGTCCTTCATCCGCCCGATGTCACCGAAGAGATGGGTCCGCATCCAACCGGGATGAATGGCGAGCACTTTAAGCCCCTGGTCTTTCAAGTGGTTATGAATAATTTTGGACTGCATGTTCAGGGCGGACTTGGACATCGTATAGCCGAACTGGTTCATCCGGGTAACCAGCGAGACACTGCCTGCAACCGAGGAGATATTGACAAGCGTCTTGCTCCGGGCGTTCAGCAGAAGCTCGATCACCGATTGCGTCACCCGCAAAGGGCCGAGCGTGTTAATATCGAACAATTGTAGAATATCCTCTTCATACTGAGCTTCCAGGATCGTTCCGGAGCGGTCGCTGGCCAGCCCGGCGTTGTTGATGAGCAGATTCAGCGAATCCGTATCGGCCTGGATCGTCTCCGCAGCTTCGTCGGCAGATGCGCGGCTTGTCACATCCAGCGGCACAATCACCAGGTTGTCCTTTCCCCCACATTCCCGCTGCAGGCCCCCAAGCTCCGGCCAATGCGGCAGAAAGCTGCCGGCATAAACCTTGTACCCTTTCTCCAGCAGCACACGAACCAGTCCGAGCCCAAGCCCTCTGTCGGCGCCTGTTACATAAGCGTTTGCCCGTTCCATTACAAGGTCACCATCCTGTTGTCCCTGTGCGATTGAAGGATCGCCCGACTGACCCGGAGCACCGCCAATCCGTCTTCGGCCGTCATCTGCGGCTTCCGGTCATGCAAAACGCAATCGACGAAATGAAGGTTTTCTACATAATAGGACTGTCCATCCAGAGGATCGGCGAATGTCTCGGTATATTCTTCTTCCATATTTTTGGTCCTGTAGGTCAATCGGTCGAAATTCCAGGTGCCGGGTCCGCTGATCATGACCGTCCCATCCCTTCCGGCGATTCCCCTGCTGTTAAACTCCAGATAAGAAGACCAGCTCGCTTGAATGAACGCCGCCTGACCGTTCCTGAGCTTCAGCACGGCAAGGGTATTGTCGTCGTATCCGGGAAGATCGAGCCGGGAATTGGCCACATTGCCATAGACGCACTCCACCTCGCTCCCCGACAGCCAGCGGAAAATATCGATGTCGTGGGAGAGGGACTCGATCGTAAAGCCGCTCATCTGCTGCCGGTTCGTCCGCCATGTCCCGCCTTGACTCCCCATCCCCATCCGCTGGCTCCAGTAGTTCAGCACGTCGCCCAGCCGACCGGAATCCAGTACAGCCTTCAGTTTCCCATATGCTGTCCGATGTCTCATATTGAAGCCGACCATCGCCTTGCGGCCAAGCCGATGCGAAGCCTCGACGATCTGCTCGGCGTCTTCCTCGGCAATGGCAATCGGCTTCTCGATCATGACATGCTTGCCTTCCTCCATCGCTTCGATCGCGATATCCTTATGAAAGGAAGGCGGGGTCAATATATAGACCAGGTCCGCTTCCTTGATACCGGCTCTCCAGTCCGTGCACGCCACAGCCCCGCAGGAAGCCGCAAGCTCCGCAGCCCGCTGGTTATCCACATCGCAGGTGGAGATCACCTGCGCATCTCCGATGCGTTTCAGGCTTTCGACATGATGACGGGAAATCCCTCCACTTCCGATGATCGAGATCTTAACCATTGCACACGCCTCCCGTCAATTCTCAATCTCCCCAATGGACCGGTTCCAGCTTGCCGGAAGCAACGGAACGCATCAGGGCGTCCGTGACGATGTAGTTGGCGACCGAGTCCTTCACCGGAAAATGTGGGGCAGCGCCTTCTGTAATGCAGCAGTACAGATTGTCAAGCTGCAGCCCGTAGCTGCTCATGACATCGAACGAAAAGGTCTCGGAACGCATCGGTCTCGATTCATAAGCGCCGTCCATCTCCAGCACGATTTCCCGCTTCTGCGTCTTGGTGACGATAAGATGGGGAATAAGCAGCGTCCCCTTCGTGCCGCATACTTTGATTTCCTCCCTCCATACGGAGCGGTGATTGGTTTCGAACTGGGCGGTCACCCCGTTCTCATACAGAATCGTTCCCGTTTCGCCGACCTCCACATTGATATCCGGATTCGTCGATTCAATACAGAAGGCTGCCTTTGCTCTCGAACCGGAGAACAGATTGCATGCGTCCACGAGATAACAACCTTTGGCGGTCATGGAACCGCCGCCCTGACTGCGATTATTACGCCAGTTGCCCGGGTTGTCGCTGGCATAATCGCTGAATTGCGCATGAATGTAGCGGATATCGCCGATCGCGCCGGATGCCAGAAGCGCCTTGGCCCTGGCAATCTGCGGATGGCTGCGGTACATCAATCCCTCCACGACCAGCGTGCCGCTTGATTCCGCAAGCTCCATAATCTGCCTGGCTTGCTCCGAGTTCAGTGCTAGCGGCTTCTCGCAAAGAATATGCCGGATCCCATACTCGATGGCTTCCCGGATCAGCACCGGATGAACGGTCGGAAAGGCGACGATGATCAACAAATCCAGCTTATGGCCGGTGGCCATATCCTTCAAAGAGCCATAGCTGTTTGCAATGCCATATGTGCGGGCGAACTGCTCCGCTCTGACCGGATCAATGTCCGCACAGGCTGCCAGGACAGCGAACGAACTGTCCCGAATTGTGGCGGCATGTGTATTCGCATGACCTCCGCATCCAACGATGCCTACTGTAATCATTTTTCTAATCACCGCCTGTTTTCTATTCGAAACGTCACTTGTGTGCTTAACCTTTCAAGCCGGTTGTGGATACGCCTTCGATAATAAGCCGCTGGAAGAAGGTAAAGAAAACCAGGATCGGAATCAGTGACACGATGGACATAGCGAACATTGCTCCCCATTCCGACGCTCCCTGGTTATCGAGGAACATCCGCAGTCCCAACGCTACGGTAAATAGCTTCGGATTACTGATATAGATCAGCTGACTGAAGAAATCGTTCCACGTCCAGATGAAGGTGAAGATAGCGGCGGTCACAAGCGCTGGCTGCAGCAGCGGAAGAATAATGCGTACGAACGTCTGAATCGGATTGCAGCCGTCCATGATCGCCGCCTGATCCAACTCATGCGGAATGCCGCGGATGAATTGAACCATCAGGAAGATGAAGAAGGCATCGGTAGCCAGGAACTTGGGCACGATCAGCGGATAATACGTATTGATCCAATCGATGCTGTTAAAGATAATGTACTGCGGGATCAGGGTTACATGATAAGGCAGCATAATCGTCACCATCATGGCGGCGAAGAAGACCCGCTTGAATGTGAAATCCATCCGTGCGAACGCGAAGGCCGTCATCGAACAAGTGATGATATTGCCCAGAATAGCGAAGCCGACGACAATGAACGTATTCACATAAAAGGTGGAAAAGCTGATTCCCGACAGGCCGACCCATCCTTTGGCATAGTTGGATAACGTAAATCCGGTCGGCCAAAGCCCCAGCTTCTGAAAGATAATGGCATTGGGCTTGAAGGAGCTGCTCAACATCCATAACAGCGGATACATCAGGGCGGCCCCCATGAGTATGATCACCGATATGCGTAACCACTTCGTCACCGATGGTTGTATATTCACACGGGCTCCCTCCTAATTTTCATAATATACCCATTTCCTGGAGGTCCAGAATAAGAGCGCGGTAACAGCCGAGATCAGCAGAAGTAGCAGCCAGGCCATCGCGGACGCATAACCCATCTCAAAATGCTGGAACGCCTTCATATACAGATAAAGCGTATAGAACAGAATCGAATCCAGCGCCCCTCCTGATCCTCCCCCTATTACATAAGCGGGAGTAAACGCCTGGAAGGCGGCAATCATTTGCATCACGACATTAAAGAAGATAACGGGCGTAAGGAGCGGAAGGGTAATCTTGAACAAAATCTGCGCCTTGTTGGCACCGTCGATGGCAGAAGCCTCGTACAATTCCTTCGGGATTTGCCTCAGACCTGCGAGAAAAATGACCATGGGCGAACCGAATTGCCACAGCTTTAGAGCAATCAGTGTAAACAGCGCATATTGCGGATCCGAGATCCAGCTCTTGCCTACAATGCCGAACAGCTCGAGAAATTCATTGAACAGGCCGTCCCGGCCGAATACTTGACGCCATAATATCGCGATCGCGACGCTTCCCCCGAGCAGGGAAGGGATATAATAAACAGCACGATAGAGGGACAGGCCGCGGATGCCTTGATTCAGTATCATCGCAAACGACAGCGAGACGAGCAGTTGAAGCGGTACACCGACCGCCACGTACGTCAGTGTCACCTTGACCGCTTGAATGTACCTGGTATCTTCAAAAAGATTAGTGTAATTTGCCGCTGCCACCCATCCCGGAGAATCAAACATGTTATAGTCGGTGAAGGACAAGTACAAAGAGGCGATCATCGGAATCAGACCAAGCCCCGTAATACCGACGAACCATGGCAAAATGAACAGCCACGCGAATTTGTTTTTCTCCCAGAACATTTTAATTATAGATGGTCGCTTCATGTTGGTTTCCAATACGATTTGAGCCACATGACCAACTCCATTGCAGGTGATTGAAGGAAACAGAAGGATTATGACGAGCTCTCCCTCTGTTTTCTGTTTTAGTAAAACTTATTTGTTCATGATCCGCTCCGCTTCGGCGAAGAAATCATCCACGGCAGCCTCGGCGCTCTTGACGCCAAAATTAACTTCCTCATACGATTTACCGAGCTGTTCGAAAATTCCGGCAACGCCGGGAAGTCTCGAACTTTGAGGTTCTGTTGAGGCAATAACCGCCTGCATATTTTTCGTTGTTATTTCATCATACGGATTCATTTCCAGTTGTTTCAGAATTTCCGTATTTTGAACGATGCCGTGCTCGTTCATGTACAGCTGATTGAATTCCAGATCATTGAGCCACGTGTTGATCAGCTTGGCTACTGCTTCGGGATGTTCGCTTTGTGCGGAAATACCGAGAAATGCGCCTGTCAGCACTTCACCGAACGTTCCGTTGCCGCCTGGCAAACGAATAATCGTCAACTCGTCTTCCATGTAATTTTTGATCGTTTTCAGATGATTACCCGGTCTGCCGGACATGATGACGCGGTGGGTGGCGAGCATATCCTGCTCCCACTGCAAAGCGCCTTCTTCCGCTGTGATTTGGGCAGGAGGGACCAGCCCTTCATTCTTCATGCTTTGCCACAGTTCAAACCATTCGATCAGATCTTCTTTAGCAAATCCGAGGCCGCTGCCGTCTTCTGCAAACATGTTCTTGCCTTTAAGCCTCAGGAAGCTCTCCAGTAACAGATCGTCCTGGGCATCATCCTCGATCGGGAAAATTTCTCCTCCGTTTTCATTCTTGCCAAGCAGCGGCTTGATCTCTTTCATATAAGCAATGAATTCATCCCAGGTGGCATACTCCTCTTTCGGAAGCGGTGCGCCTTTCTCTTTCAACAGACCGATGTTCGTCGTTAAGGATATAGCCGCCAGGCCCTTCGTAATCATATACGTCTTACCTTTGTACTTCCCGAGCTCGATAATATTCGGCGGAACCTTGCTCACATCGATCGTACCGTCCGCGATATAATCGTCGAGCGCGAGCACCGCGCCCTTGTCCGCATACTCTGGCATTTGACCGACTGTCGTATACATCAGCACATCTGGCGCATTATTACCGGCGGTTTGCGTCGGGATTTTGCTCCAGTAATCATCCCATGAACCGGGTTCGCGGATCACCTTGATCCCCGGGTTTTTCTCTTCGAACATATCCATCATCTGATTATACTTTTCGTGGCGGGCTACACTGCCCCACCAGGGAAACCGAATTTCCACTATCTTACCGTTATCGGAACCCACAGATGTGTTGCCCGTACTGTTTTCACCGCCGGAACCGTTGCTTCCCGTTCCATTGTTCCCATTGTTACCGCTTACACAAGCCGACATGACAAGTGATAAGATAAGAATCAAAGCAACAAGTGATAATCTCCTCTTTTTCATTTGATCGACCCTCCTTGTAATTGGTTATACAAACCCCGGTTTCCCTACTGGGGAAACCGGGGGCGATGCACAGGCTAATCATGATTAGGCGAACCGGTTCAGCGTGTAATCCGGCTCCATGCCGAGCACCTTATACTTGGCTGCGCGCGCTTTCTGGTCGGCTTCCAGGATAGCGATGGCAAACTCGACAACCTCCTCGGCGCGATCACGCGGAATGACCAGCACTCCATCGTCATCCGCACAGATCACATCGCCTGGATTGACGGTCACACCGGCGCACTCCACAGGAACATTGATACCGCCGTTGGACATGCGGAAGGACACGTGGTGGAATGTACGCTTCGTGCAAAATACGTCGACTTCCTCCAGGTTGCATTCATAGGAGTCGCGGCATCCGCCGTCGACGACTGCGCCGGCCATGCCTTTTGCTTTGTAATGAAGCATATTATCGGAGCCGAGCACGCCGCCCGGATAACCGCCCATATCGATCACAAGCACCCGATCCGTCACATCCTCCTTATCGATCTGCCGACTGAAGGAATAGGCATCAGAACACCATTCACCATTTGCTTCGAAATACTCTTCGACAGTTTTACAAGGCTGGCCTTTACGCTGCGAAGGGACCAGCTTAGCGGTAAAAGCGAATCCTGCAAATGCGATGCCAGGTCGAAGCGGACGCATTTCCGTCGACATCGAGCCGACATTTACAAGACCGAGCGCATCCATTCCGTCGGAAAGATCTGCAAGTCTCAACTTCCGGATTTTAGCCAATAGTTCCTTGTCTGTCATTGTCGTAGCCATTTTCAATTACCTCCCAATAGTGTTTGTGAATTGTGATGCTATATAAGATGGGTGAAACCGTTGTCAAAGCGGTGCGCCTACTTTTCAGTCAGATAGACCACACCGTGTTCATTCTTGACCCGATGGATGTTCAGGCCGGGAATTTCCGCCAAAATAATTTCCGCCAGGAACAGCACCTCGGTGCCTTCTTCAAGATGACCGACATAATTGCCGTTTTTGTCCTGGGCTACAATATGCATATGGGGATCGCCATCGATCACATTGCCGGACAAGGAGCCCAGCTCTATGGGACCGCTGCCCTCCACAGTGATGAACCGGTCGTTGGATGTCGGTCCCATACTGGTCGGCAGATGGTAGACCAGCTTCTGCAGGGAACCTACAGCCCCGAATAGAACGGCATTGCGAATGCCTTCGGCCTTCAACCGGTCGCGAATACTTTCCAGCAAGAGATCCCCTCTGCCCAAATTAATAACGATGATTCTACCGGTGCCTTCACCATAAAATAATCCCTTCATATCCTTAGCCTCCCATTATAAAGTAATATTTTCTCCCGTTATCTCACTCATTCTTATCCCAACAACCAAGGTCTTTTCAGTAATTCTTGTAATTCGTTGATTCTGCTTTTGCTTAAACTTATACTTCATGATGAGTGCCTCTTTTCGTTTGTGGGTTTTGTTCTTTGCGGAAACGTTACCCAGTATACAAGAGGCGCTTTTTTTACTCAAAGCCTAAATTACTTCATTACAGGAATTGCTCCTCGTATATTTTGATTCCCGCTGATTCTAGCTCGAGCTCAGACTCCATCCGCCATCTACGACGATCGTCTGGCCGGTCATGAAGTTTCCGTCGCGGATAATCGCGATCGTCATATCCGCCACATCCTCCGGATAGGCAGGCCTCCCCAGAGGCGTTTTGTCGCTATATTTCTGGATATGCTCCTCTTGTCCGTCCACCCAGCGGGTAATAACGATGCCAGGCGCTATCGCATTGACCCGGACATCGGGAGCAAGAACGCGCGCGAACGACTTGGTAATGCTGATGCCTGCAGCCTTGGAGGCGGCATAAGCGATGGAACTCCCTGCTCCGTTAAACCCGGCAATCGAGGTGATATTGATAATACAGCCTTTATTCTTCCTGAGCTCGTCGGCACAAGCGCGGCTCGTATGAAACATGCCCTTGACGTTCACACCCAGCGCCCTGTCCCAGTAAGCATCAAGCAGTCCGTCGAGATCTTCAAGGGGAACAAAATCGGTTGTACCCGCATTGTTGACCAAAATGTCGATCCTGCCAAACCGTCCCAGACTTGCTTGAACCATACGCACAACCTGATCGTTATCGCTGACGTCGGCTTGTGCGATCCATCCGCTCCCGCCGCAATTCTCAACCTCTGCCAAGGTCGCTTCCGCTTCTTCCCTCGACCGGGAATAATTGATCACGACATTGGCTCCTTCTCTGGCAAGCCCGAGCGCAATCGCTTTCCCGATTCCGGTCGCAGATCCGGTAATTAACGCTGTCTTTGATCGGATTTGCATACGGTCCCTCCTTTACCGTGAAGTATAATGGCTTGTGTAAACGGGGTTAACGCTAACTTCCGTCGAGCATCAATCAACTTATCAATTTATTTATTTATCAATTGGTCAACCAATTTATCCGAATTATAGCGCCTAAATTAAAGCGCTGTCAATACTTTTTTTTTGAAAATACTGTTGACTTATTTTTGCATTAATTTAATCGCATTTGATACTCGGATGGACTCATCCCCGTAATATTTTTGAAGATTCGGCTGAAGTAGGCGGGATCGGAGTATCCGACCATCGATGCGACCTCTCTTACCATCAAATATTGAGAAGATTGCATAATTTTCTTGGCTATGTTCACCCGATATTGAATCAGATAATTGGCAAAGGTCTCCCCTGTATCGCGATTGAAGAGATAACTTAAATAAGGTCGGCTTAAATGCATGTCTTTGGCCAGCTGCGAAAAGGAAATCTCTTCATGATAATGCTCGTCCACATACTTCTGAATATAGCTTACATAAGAGGATTGATTTTTCTTGGCGGGACCGGATTCCGCCCGCTGTTCCATAAGTCTGCGTACATAGGCGATCAGCTCACGCTTGGTCTGATAATTCTGAGCCTCCAACAGCGCGGAGAAATCCTTCTCCCTCCTGCCCCCGGAAACGATCAGAGCGCTTATAAGACTGGCACAGAGCATTCTGACAAAATCGAAGGAAACCGCCTCTTCCCTTGCGGTGATAAAGGACGCGATATCCTCCCACACTCCCTTGGCTTCCTTCCACTCCTTGCGGCTGACGGCTTCGATCAGCACCTGCATATCCTTTAACGGATATTCCGTCACCCCCGAATAAGCCGTTTCCTGAATATCCTCGATGAAGTCGATACGCTTATACCCTTCGAATTCACTAAATTTCAGCACCTCTATCGACTCTTTGAACGAGCGCGAATACTCGGAAGGATGCGGATACCATCTGCCGATCGCCGCGTTCACTTCAATCTCCAGATAAGCATAGATCTGATGAATAATCTCGCTTGTAGCGCTGCGTGCGGCCTCCAGCAATTGCCCCGCATCCGGGCCGACGAATATGACCGTCATCCGGTCGTCATGAAAGGGCAGATGATAGCTTGGCTGCCAGCCGCTCAGCACCTCATGCACGATGTTTTTGACTGCAAACCGGTAGATTTTCCAATGCTTCTCGCATGTTATTTTCCCGTTATTCGACCGGAAAGCCTGCAGCGTCATGACGATACCGCCCTCGAGGAAGCCAGGGGGCACGCCGTAATAATCCAGATCCTTTACGAAGTAATCGTCAAAGCGCATAGGCAGCGTCAACACATCATATAAAAATTTTTCTTTTAGCGCTTCCATATTAGTGCGGATTTGTTGGCGGCTGCGAAGCTCAAATTCCTGCAGCATCTTCTTGGCCTTCAGCTCTTTGACGACCTCACCGACCATCGCCTCGATATCCGCATAGACGATCGGTTTTAAAATATAACGGGTGACGCCAAGATCCACCGCTTCCTTTGCGTATGAAAACAGATCGTACGCGCTGAGGACAAGAATCGGCAGTGACTCATCCCGCTTGCGGATTTGTCTGATCATATCAAGGCCGCTTATTCCGGACATCATAATATCCGTAATGATAATATCGGGCACATGGTCCACGAATACTTGATAGCCCGATTCACCGCTGTCCGCTGTCAGCAATTCTTCAATGCCCAACTGCTCCCAAGGCAGGAATTCGCGGAGCCCCTCAATGATTCGCTGCTCATCATCAACAATCAAGATTTTCATCAGCTCTCACCTGCGCTTTACTTGGTAGTCATATTCTCTCTTATTTTCGTTCCTATGTTAATGTAATAAGGTAAGGAAAGCATGGATTAAAGTAAGGCATTAGTCCGGTTGATGGTGACCTGTGTACTCCTCCACTTTCTTTATATCGTCAATTTTCGGAAGCTTGACGGTCACTCTAACTCCTGCAGGCTTTAAGTCGCCGATCTCTACACTGTAATCCGGACCGAAGAACAGTTGAATTCTCTCCCTCACATTGCGGATGCCATATCCGCCGGGCGGTTTATGATCTTTGTCCGAATTGCCGGCCTCCCCAAGCGGATTGCCGTTGTCTTCTATGCAAATAAACAGATTGTCTCCTTCCAGCTTGGTTCGGATCCATATTTCCAATGGATGACCGGGGTGATGAATCGCTTTGTTGAACCCGTGAATAAAGGCATTCTCAATGAAGGGCTGCAGTATTAATCGCGGAACGAGAAAAATTTTGTGAACGGGGGAAACGTCGATTCCGATCCTTACATCGTTCTTGTACCGCTCGCTTTGCAATTCGCAGTAGAGTGCTCCGTGTTCAATTTCTTCTCCAAGCAAAATGAAGGGATGTCCCCTGCTCAAGCTGATCCGGAATAGCCTTGACAGCTTGGCGATCATGCTGACGACTTCCTCCTGTTTGTTTTGAACGACCATCCACTGGATCGTATCCAGCGTATTATACAGAAAATGAGGATTGATTTGCGTCAGCAGCGCATTCAGTTCCGCTTTGGTCTTCTGCTTGTGCTCGGACTCCAGCCGCTGCAGCAGCATATCCAGCCGCTTCGTCATCCTTTGCAGGCCGACATGCATCTGTTGAATTTCCAAGATGGAATAGTTCGTGCGTTTTAGATCGAAGCTCCCCGTCTCCACCTGCTTGAAGGATTCAAGCAATCCGGACACAACATTCGTCATTTTCTTCGATAAATAATAAGAGATGATAAAGGAGAGCAGTATGCCAATGAGGCAGATGACAATTAGAACCTGTTTGACCGAGCTAAGATGGCTGAACAATTGTTCATGGGCAACGATCTCCATCACCCTCCATCCGACATAATTCGGCTTGGAAGAAATAACAAGGAACGAATCGCCCCTGATCTCCAGATCGTCCAATCCGCCGAAGATATCGTTCATTATTCTCGAATCGAAATCCGCTTCCTGCTGAATCATCAATGGATCGCTGACCGGCGCAACCAGCCCGCCTGCGCTATCGATCAGAAAGTGGGATCTTATCCCCGCTTGATCCAGCACGTAGGAGAAAAGATAGGATGACTTTACATTGATTTTTAGATAACCGGCGAACTCGTTCCTCTGATCTTTCAGTACACGGACATAGGCTAGGACCTCCGTATTTTTATCTATTATCGTAGGATCCTGATGCGCTTTCATCCAGAATCCGTTCATATCCCCGGAGTTGACACCGCTCCATCTGAAGTCGGAGAGCGGGGCGAACGGCTCGTCGCTGGACAGGTTTCGTCCCGTGTTCAGCTTATCCGTATAAATCCGGATACTGCTGAAGTTCGTGCTTGTGAATATAAAATGATTGATCACATCGGAAATATTCCGCCTGGCCCGCAAGTTCTCGAGCGAGTTGTCCTTGGTATAGGAAAGCGCATTCAATAATACTTGATGGGAGGCGATGTTTATTCCGGTTTCTTCGACGCTTCGCATCGACAGGGTAATTTGCTTGTTGACTTCATTAAGCAATTGTCGCCGCGCATCGCTTTCTTCATCAGCGATGATTCGAGACATAGAGGAGTAGACGACGAAGACAATCGCCAGCAGATAGAACAGATTGATGGCCAGGAATAGCAGCAGCAAAAGCGGTCTGATACGGAGCGTTACCATGGCAGCCTCCATTTAACTATCTTTCTAAGCACATTCAAGTACGCAAGCTTCATTACTCGCACCGGCACCCGTTATTCTCACCATAGCACAAACCAGCATGAAGATGAAGCAGGATAATGATACCTTTGTATCGTTCTTTTGCTTTCTCTTTGAAGCATTCACTTTCTTGGAATGCCATCTGGTCAGTGTGTTCACTAGACTTAATAGTTACGGAATATGTTTTGCTCTTTGCTCCTTCTGTATAACATCCCTCTTTAAATGGGTGGCCTTGCATACATACATGCCGGCATCCTTATTGAACAGGAATTCGCCTTCTTTCTACCGACTGCCCTGCGTAATGAGCGGATTGAGTTTGGCTACAAGCTCAATTTTAATCGTTTTTTGCGTATGCGAGGTTAACTTTTTCGGAATAGGCAGTATCGCCCGATGACCGTTCTGACTTGCATTCCGGCCTCTAACCGCAGCTTGCGGAATTTCGTCAGGGAGCTCGGATCGATTCCTGTATCTTCCGGCGCCATGCCCAGAAAGCACTTAAACGACAGGTCATACCGAGAACGCTCGACATTTGTATTATGTAATCAAGGAAAAAGGCGAGATCTATAATGCCTTGAAGACCTTCTTCCGCAAGCGGGAGGCGGCGGGTTGAATGACAAAAGCGATCGTTCCCTGACGGGAGCGATCGCTTTTATGCAATGACTATCGTTTCCCGGCAGCAATTTCTTTAATCGACCAACATTCCATACAACAAAAGACGGACGATATCGTTTGCAAGACTTTCCGGATCTTTTAATCCGTTCAACAGTTTCGTGAACGTAAGCCGTTCGATAACTCCGACTATGCTTTCTGCCACGATATCCATATCCAGATGGTCATGAAAAAATCCGTCTTTTTGCTCGGATATCAGGTTTTCTTTAATCAAAGCGACTAGCTGCTTCTTGATCTCTTCCGCCTCTGGGGCGACAATAAATCCAATGCGTGTCAGGTTAGGCTCCTCTTGTAAGAAACGAAATACAGTCGTTATTCCCACCGCGATTCTTTGATGGATCGTCTCTATTTCAGTTCCCGGCGCAAGGCGGCTCTTATGTGTGAGATCAAAAAGTTTGGTGCGAAACCGCTCGACTAATTCTTGTAATATGACTTCTTTGCTTTGAAAATACAGATAAAAGGCAGGTTGAGTCAGCCCTGCCCGTGAGACGATTGTGCTCACTTTTGTTTCATAATAGCCCTGATGAGCGAATTCATCAGCAGCAATTTTGAGCAATAAGGTTCGGCTTTCTTCACCTATTGCTCCCTTTTTTCTTCCTCTTTGTCCCATAGAAGAACATCCCCAAAATTAGTATCAAGCTCGCTAAACTTACACATGAGTTATTATGTTTAAAAACACTTGCTAAGTCAATTGATAAACTTCAAATATTGCAGCATCCGCTTCAGCATGACGGCGCTTTGAGCGCGGGTTGCATACTCTTTGGGGGCGAATCTCGTGTCCGCCGTGCCATGAATGATGTGAACCGCCAGCAATTGAGATGATGCTTCCTTGGCCCAATCCGCTATGCTGAAAGCATCGGCGAACCGCTCAAGCGTGAGCGCTTCCACCTGCGGAACTTTCCCGACGAACTTCAGCGCCCGCGCGATTATCGAAACCATCTGCTCGCGGGTAATAGGGGTATTCGGCCGAAAAGTTCCGTCTTTATACCCGCTGATCAAACCCGCTTTTTGGGCTGTTTCTACAGCACCCGCAAACCAATCCCCTGTCTTTACATCTGTAAACGGGTTTCCTGCCTTATCTTCGGCGAGGCCAAGCGAACGCACAAGCAAAGCCGCAAATTGGGCGCGGGTAATCTCGGTGTCAGGCGCGAACGTGTCGGCCGTTGATCCGTATACAATGTGCTTGTTGGCCAGCAATTCAATATCCGCCTGCGCCCAATGTCCCTTCAAGTCCGCGAACGTTTTATCAGATCGGATCACCGTATACGTGCTGTTATGCGGAGAGTAAATTGTTGCCATCGTCAGCCCCCCGCTATTCGAAAACACGGACGGGATAAAATGCAGTTCGTTGTTCGCATCGGCCCAAACCGCCGTTGACTTATCCGGATCCAATGCGGAATCTAAAGATAACGTCCGAACGACGAAGGTTCCATTGAAATTCGTTATTTCCCTGCCGTTTGAGTATAACGAGAAGTCGAACGGGTGCTCCAGCAGCTGCGCCGATCCTTGCCTATGTATGGAAGCATTCAGGGCGGCGCTTGACGGGTTGGATACTTTGGCAATGGCGACGGTAATGACCGCTTCCTTCGGCGTATCGTTCAGCACGCTAACCGGCAGACTGTAGCTTGCCTCTGCCACCTTGATTTGAACCACGGCGTCCGGTTGTATGCTTAACGCATCCAAGAGGGGCTCCACGGGCAAATCCACCAGGACTACAGGATCACTATTGTTGACTTCAAGAATAATCTTCGGTTCGGCAAAGAACGCGGCAGCCAATTGATCCGGTTCCAGCGTGATACGTATAACGGATTGGCCGTCGTCTGACGTCTCTTTTGTCGTTTTGACCTTCACGTCTACGCTATTGATCTTGATTGTCTCCGTCGTCGGAGTGTCCGTATTTACAACCGATGGGGGCGGAGACCAATCGCCGAAATGATCGGTCTCGCTTGCACCGGCCACTGTTATCGTTCGTATCACTTCTGCGGCAGAAATATTCGCAGGGTTTTGAACGTTATAGTGCAGCGTATAGGTGCCTGGAATCTGTGTATTTACGGAGCCGGTTACCGTAATTGAATTCGAAATATCCCCGTAATAGGCATCCATAGCCTGGGCTCCGGGGTCGGCGAAAGTTTCGCCTACCTTAATGCTCATGGCGGATAGGCCTGACAACGTAATGACCGGCGGTTTTGTAACTTTCACGTATACAGAGCGAATGACGGTTGTTGCTGCATGATTCGCTTGATCAGAAACGTTATAAAACAGGCGATACTCTCCTAATGTGCGGCTATCAACGGTTCCTGTAACGATGATCGAGGACGAGAGGTCCCCGTCGTGAAGGTCTTGAGCCGTTGCGCCGGGATCCGTAAAGGTGCTGTTAACTTCTATTGTCATGGGATTAGGGCCATTCAAATAAATCGCAGGCGCTTCTCCGTCATATACATACACGCTTCGGGTAACGGAAGCGGTGTTCCCTGCGTGATCGCTCACTTGATAGGAAACCGGATATGTTCCCGCTCTAGAGGTATTCACATTACCTGTTATCACAATCGATGATGCCGATATATTCCCATCGGTCGTATCCGTCGCTATCGCACCCGGCTCCACATAAGCCTGACCTGCAGGGACATCCATTGGATTACTGCCGATTAAGACTAACGAAGGCGCTGTGTTGTCGAGAACGAAGGGACCCGAAACCTGGTCGACCGTATTTCCTGCCCGATCTGTTGCACGAGTATGCAAATACCAGTTGCCGTCTCCGCTTGTTTGCGTTAGCGTATCTCCGCTTGTGAAAGACGTCCATCCGCTGGCGGGCACGGCCGTGGATTGCGTCCACACATATTGAGTAGAAGCGGAATCAACACCGCTTTCCGTATCGGAGACCGTAACCAGGGTTGCCGCCGTTTGGGCCGGCGCAGCGTTACCGTTCTCGCTGAATTGCACATCGGGCGCCGTGGAATCTCTAAGAACCGTAATCGTATACGTTTTGCCCGGCAAAAAATAAGGTTCTACGCGAACAGAAATGACCGTCGATGGCCCTGTCACATCTATGGTCTTTTCGACACCGCTGGATTGCAGCTCATTGTTGATAAACATGGTTCCATGAGAGGGATCGGCGAGCGTCGCCGTTACATGCACACTGGAAACTGTTGGGCCGATATAGGAATAGACATAGTCCGAGACTGAAGAGTGAAAGGCCGGATAGAACGCGCCTTCCTGCAAGGATAAACCGCCCAGGCTGGCGCTGCCCGGCACAGTCGTTTGACCGCTACTATTATTTCCAAAAGCGACAACGGTGCCGTCCGATTTGAGCGCCAGCGAATATTCCAAACCCGCGGCGATCGCCACCACACCGTTCAGACCCCCCGGCACGGTCGTTTGACCATAATTATTTCGTCCCCAAGCAACGACAGTCCCATCCTGTTTCAACGCGAGCGAATGTTCCAAACCCGCGGTTATCGCCACCACCCCGTTCAGACCCACCGGCATGTTCGTTTGACCGTAATAATTATCTCCCCAAACGGCGGCGGTCCCGTCCGATTTCAGCGCGAGCGAATGGTACCCTCCCGCAGCGATCGCTGCCACACCGTTCAGACCCCCCGGCACGGTTGTTTGACCAAAACTATTGTCTCCCCAAGCGGCGACGGTCCCGTTCGATTTTAACGCGAGCGAATGTTCCAAACCTGCGGCGATCGCCACCACACCGTTCAGCCCCCCCGGCACGATCGTTTGACCATAGATATTTTTCCCCCAAGCAACGACTGTCCCATCCTGGTTCAATGCGAGTGAATGGTACCCCCCAGCGGCGATCCTGTCCCCCTTAACGGGTAAAGAAAAGCCTGCCGGCACGGTCGTTCGACCGGTACTGTTATTTCCCCAAGCCACGACGGTCCCGTCCGATTTTAATGCAAGTGAATGGTGATATCCCGCGGATATCGCCATTACCTCGTTCAAACCAGCCGGCACGGTCGTTTGACCGAATCTATTTTCTCCCCAGGCCACGACAGTCCCATCCGATTTGATCGCCAGCGAAAAATCTCCTGCCCCGGATATCGCCGTCACCCCGTTCAGACCCGCCGGCACGGTCGCTTGACTGGAACCATTAGATCCCCAGGCAACGACGGTCCCGTCCGATTTTAATGCAAGCGAATGGTTCCCTCCCGCGGATATCGCCACCACACCGTTCAGACCAGCAGCCATGGTCGTTAGATTGAAATCATTAGATCCCCAGGCAACCACGGTGCCGTCCGATTTTAACGCCATCGAATGATTCCAGCCCGCTGATATTGCCACCACACCGTTCAGCCCCGCCGGCACGGTCGCTTTACCAGACACATTATTTCCCCAGGCTGCGACGGTTCCGTCCGATTTGAGGGCCAGCGAATGGTCCCAGCCCGCTGATATCGCCACCACGCCGTTCAGCTCCGCCGGGATGTCCGTTTGACCTTCAATATCGAGTCCCCAGGCCACGACGGTCCCGTCCGATTTGAGCGCCAGCGAATGGCTCCAACCCGCTGATATCGCCACCACGCCGTTCAGCTCTGCCGGGACGTCCGTTTGACCGTAATCATTATTTCCCCAAGCAACGACGGTGCCGTCCGGTTTCAATGCGAGTGAATGAGACCCTCCCCCGTCGACTTTCACCTCTGTTCGGTTCCCATTTCCCGGATGCGCCGCATGCGCGAAATTAGAATCAATGGGAAGCAGAGTACTGATCAACATAATAAGGAGTAAAGCAACATAAATTGATTTTGGCATTTTCATCGATTGCATCCTATCTATTCCCCTCTCCCAAAACGTTTTTTGCGACATGTTTTGATTCCGTCCACTCATTTTTACTTGTCGTATCATCCATCTAAGTAATATTACTATAAAGTAATATTATTTGATAGTATTATTATGGAATTATTTAATTTCGTCAATCTTCGCGATGGCTGCCCTGAATGGAAAAAATCAAAAAACCTTCAGAGATAAATCCTCTTAAGGTCTTTGTGCTCGTAGATTACGTAACCGATCTAGCCTTGTCGAAAGTAATGAGCTCTTCCCGAGAATAATGATTTATCCAGCATTCAACTTAGACATAATTTGATCGTAGACTGTAACAAGAACTCCTAGTTAATTCGTCGTAGTTGGTTAAAAAATGGGTACGAATCCGAGACCTTTCCAACGTCTTCATCTCCCTACGTTGCAAAATGGTTACTATACAAATAGGCGATGACGACTTTTCTGAATAGCAAAAAGAGAGCCTATTGGCTCCCTATTTAATGATCTTCGATTTTAGCTAGTTTAATCCTTAAAAGAACTACGACACGATTCGAACTCCTTACTTTGCAAAGCATTCTCGTTTCGACATCAACAGCAGAATCCAATTCTGTTTGTTCGCTAGCGGGAACTTGTCGGTGAACGGCACAAGGGAGCTGCCTACCTTCATCAGTCCGTTCCCCGCATCGACGTATGTGATGTAAGACAGTTGCAAGTTCGAAATGTTCAATAGCTCCGCAAGCTTCATCCGGTCGGTGCTGACTTGATTCAGCATGACAATGAATTCGCTGTTCGCGAGCATTGTGCGGGCGGTGTGGCTCTGCAACAGATCGTCAACGTTCTGCGTAATGCCCGTACAAAAAGCGCCATACTTTCGGACGCGCTTCCAGAGCGTGAACAGAGAGTTGGCGCTATATTCGTGCTGGAACAGCAGATAAATTTCGACGATGAAGATGAATGTGTTTTTGCCCTTGGCGCGATTTTGCGTAATCCGATTCAAAATGTTATCCAGCACGACCAGCATTCCAATCGGCAGTAGTTGCTTGCCCAAGTCGAGAATGTCGTAACAGATAAGTCGGTTATAAACATTGACGTTGGTCGGCTGGGCGAATGTATTCAGACTGCCGGACGTGAAAAGTTCAATCGCCAGCGCGATATCCTGAGCTTCTGGCTCTGCCTGTTTGAGCAGTTCGGCGCGAAATCCTGCAAGCAGCAAACTTTAATTGCTCATCGGCAGACTTTAAGTGTTCAGCGGCGAACTATTTTTGCTGTCTACAACCATCCCACACCAACAAAGCCACACTTTCCACATGAACGGTATGCGGGAACATATTAACCTAGGATGTGCCTTGATTGACGTGCTTTTCACATGGAGGCGAGAGGAGTCGAACCTCACTTTCTTCAAAACACTATAATAGCAGTGTTTACAAGGGTTTTTAGCTAACATTAAAATTGTTTGTCCATGTTTTGACTACGTGACAAAAATTACATTACGGAGCAAAGTGTTTTCTTTAATAACATCACACAATTGATTCTGTGCATCAAACGATAAAAAATGATACTATGTATGTTGGGTAAAGGACTTTGCTATAGCTTATATCGTTTCATTTTTATATGTTGCAACAGGAGGAGATCATATCAGTAACGAACAAAATTTTTGGCTTGATTTACCAAAGCCGTTTTTTATATTAGCACCAATGGAAGATGTCACAGATGTTGTATTTCGTCACGTCATTAGTGAAGCTGCGAAACCTGACGTGTTTTTCACGGAATTCACAAATACAGAAAGTTATTGTCACCCTGTAGGAAAAGACAGTATACGTGGTCGATTAACGTTCACAGAAGATGAGCAACCGATTGTCGCTCATATTTGGGGCAATAAACCTGCATTCTTTGAACAGATGAGTATTGATATGAAAAAACTTGGTTTTCGCGGTATCGATATAAACATGGGATGCCCAGTACAAAACGTCGCATCCAATGGAAAAGGTGCTGGATTAATACAACATCCTGAAATTGCAGCAGAAATTATTCAAGCAGCAAAAGCAGGTAGATTGCCGGTTAGTGTTAAAACAAGATTGGGTTACTTTGATATTGACGAGTGGCGCGATTGGTTAGGACATATATTGAAACAAGATATTGCGAATCTTTCCATTCACCTTCGTACAAAAAAAGAGATGAGTAAAGTAGCTGCACACTGGGAACTAATCCCTGAAATAAAAAAATTACGCGATGAAATTGCTCCAAATACGTTGTTAACTATTAATGGAGATATTCCTGACCGCGCAACAGGATTAAAATTAGTAGAACAATACGGCGTTGATGGTGTTATGATTGGCCGCGGCATTTTCACCAATCCATTTGCTTTTGAAAAAGAACCTAAAGAACATAGCGCGAAGGAGTTTCTCAATTTACTACTTTTACAGTTGGATCTTCACGATAAATATTCAAAAGAAAACGAATCACGTCCATTTAAACCACTTCTTCGCTTTTTCAAAATCTACGTTCGTGGGTTTAGAGGCGCAGGCGAACTAAGAAACCAATTAATGGATACCACGTCAACAGATGAAGTACGTCGTTTAGTAAAACCTTTTTTAGATCAAGTATTAGATTGAAGCATAGCCACCTGTGCATGTTCCTATAACTTGATTATCGAAAATAATGAGAGACCTTCCAAAAGTTCAATGAACTCTTGTAAGGTCTTAAATTTACCCTAACATTGCGACGTAGGAGGAAATGAAAGATGACGACGGCACCAGATAAAAATATCATCGTAACGAACCAGCCAACTAGAGAACAGCTTGAAAAGATTTACGATATTTTAGATGAATGCTTTTCAGTAGGCCGAGTTTTTTTCCAAGAAAGATTAGACCTCGATAGCACATATGATCCAGATACAACATGGTTTGCGATGGTCGACGGTGAGATTGCTGCTAATGTACAAATTTTCCCTCTTTCTATTAGAGTCGGTCAAGCGATCTTGAAAACTGGTGCAATGGGCAGCGTCGGTACAGATCCAAATTATCGCGGAATGGGACTTGCGCACAAAATTCTTAATGCACAAACAGACTACATGAAAGATACCAATTATGATATAAGTTTACTTCTGGCTAGTAAGCATGCGTTCTATGAAAAGGTTGGCTGGAGACTGATTCCCGAGACTGCTTACACAATTGAAAAGCGAGCAAGCTTTGAGCAGCAAAGCCGTTACGAAATCATTCCTTTTGAACCTCGTTATCTTAATGATATCCGTTTCATATATGAACAGTTCAATCAGAATCGCACCTATACCGTAGTCCGTAATGAAACATACTGGAATGATCTAATAAGCTGGCCGGAATGGAAAAAAGCAGACTGTCTGCTGCTCCGCAGCAATGAAAAAATTGTAGCTTACGGCATGATTGAAAAGAAGGATACTGAACAAGTATTTATCAACGAGTTAATGTATTTGAACGAGGCAGTGGACGGTGTTGAACACTTATTTCATGCCTTATGTCAGCTGCGCCCAAATGCAAAACAAATATTAGCGATGCTGCCGGAGGATCATAAGCTATATTCCTATTATCAACAGCATCAAGCACAATCCATTCCAATTCATTCGGCGATGTGGAAAATGATCAACCTAAATTCTACATTCCAAAAGCTTCAGCCTGAATTGGAACATCGTCTTAACGGTAATGACTTGATGGCAGATCAAGAACTGTATATAGCGCTTCAATGCGGAGAGGAACATATATACCTTGATTACAAGCAGAAGCGGCTTTCCATTTCCGATGTTAGTCATGCTGAATCCTATGTTCCGATAGAAGTGGATGAACGTAATCTGATGACTTATTTGATGTTCGGCTATAATGCGGCAGGCGCAACAAAGGATCGTGTTGAACAGGCTATCATTTTGCAAGCCCTATTCCCGAAACAGCAAGCCGTGTTTTATTTGACCGACAAATTTTAAGCCATTTTCATTTCGACCGATGCTGCTTAATCGTTATTCATTTTTGATCTTCCTAGCAAAACAGCACCATAGGCTGCATCCTTAATCGGCAAGATCAGCTTTGTTTGCGGGTAGCTTTGTGCAAGCTTCCGCTCCAATGCATCTTTTACAAAACGAGATTTTTGCAGCACACTTCCTGCAATGGCAATCGGACTGTCATATAACTCTAGTCGCTCAATAACAGGCACCACAAGCTCAAATAGACTGGCTGCACATTGCTCCGCCAGCTCTAGCGCCTGCGCATCCCCCTTCTCGCAGGCTGTCGTCATAATCGGTGCGAGCTGCGCAATATCTTTTTTCGTTGTATTGTTATGATAAACAAAGCCAATAATCTCTTTCACAGTGCTTAGCCCTAGCTGCTCGTATACGAGCGCCGGAATGATCGTATTCGTTATTCTTCCGTCCTCTGCTTGAACTAACACGGACAAGAGATCACGCCCAATGCAATAGCCGCTTCCCTCGTCATCAATCAGATGGCCAAAGCCTCCTGTGCGATGCTGCTTTCCCTTTTCATTCACCCCGAAGCAAATCGACCCTGTACCGGCAATGAGAATAATGCCTTGCATCGCATTTTGTGCTCCGTATAAGGCTGTTTCTTGATCACCGGTAATCGTTAAGGGCCCTATGTAACCATTGTCTCTCACATGCTTCTCCAAAAAATGAACTACTGACGGATTACTTACTCCTGCCGCTCCTATACAGATATGAGTAACTTCCTCTATATTGCTGCAGTAGAGCTTTGTTCGGTTAAAAATTTCCTCAAAGGAGGCAGCAATAGCATCAGCATCACCACCGTTATAATTAATTGGCCCTACAGTAAAGGTTAATAAAGCATCTTCCTGGTCATGGGCAATTGTGACTGCTGTCTTGGTGCCGCCTCCATCAATTCCAACGATATATGCCATACTCATGTCCCCCTAAAGCTGAATCGTAATGTTGGCAGTTGGAGTAAGCTCACCATTCAGGATTGGAATAAGTGATTTGAATGCATCTAATGTATACTCAAATGCTGCAATTCCGCAGAACTCACCTTCGATTAATGTTAAATCATAGGGTCGGCCCAATGCAATTGCCGTTACTTTACAGTCCGCTGTCAACAGCTTCTGTACAAGCGCAAGCTGGCCTTTGTTTTCACGCGCATTGAACAAGCCGATTACAACATGCTTGTAGCCTTTAGCCTTTTGCAGCGCTGCGTTAATTTGCTCCTCGCTCGGATCAATGTTGATAATCTCATACGCTGCATGAAAATGCTCACCCATATATTGCGGGAAGCTAAGATCTTGATTCACGCTGCTGGATGCAAGATCGGTGCGATAGGAATAGGAGCCCATAAATAATACCTGCTCATCATATGTCTGAATTGGCACAATCTCACCGTTAATGCGGCAGATCGTTTCCGTACGCATCAGATCATTCGCACGGCGATGTACATCGCAGCCAACGATCTCGTAATCCAGCTCCTCCATAGCCGCATATTGGGCTTTATAAGCTAAAATTTTTGTAACAGCTGCATCAATAACCGCTTCATCCAAATCACCGGTTGCTACAGCTTCTTCTATCAAATGAATCGCTTCTTTAACCGTTTCAGGCGTATGACTAATGAATACCAAATCAATACCTGCTTTAACGGCTCCTAACGCTCCCTTTGCAGTACCATAATAGCGTTTAATCGCATCCATTTCCAAACAATCCGATACAACTAACCCTTTATATCCTAGTTTCTCTTTTAATATCTCTGTAATAATCGTATAAGACATCGTTCCCGGCACGCCGGACTTTTCGATTTGCGGGAATAAAATATGTGCGCTCATAATGGCTTGAGCGCCTTGCTCAATCGCAGCCTTAAACGGCAGCAGTTCAAGCTGCTCTAATTCCTCAAGCGTTTTATCAATCGTAGGCAAGCCAATATGCGAATCGACATTTGTATCGCCATGACCCGGAAAATGCTTAAGCGAGGACATTACGCCTCCATCCTGCAATCCCTTCATCATTTGAATCCCATACTCTGATACCTTCTGGGCAGAATCCCCGTAAGAGCGAACGTTGATAACTGGGTTCAAGGCATTATTGTTAACGTCCATCACGGGCGCAAGATTGAAATTAATACCTAATGCTTTCAATTCTCTGGCAGTCATTCTGCCTGCTGCATACGCATTTTCAGGTCGGCCTGAAGAAGCAATTGCCATTGCCCCAGCAACATTTGTCGCGTCCTTGGGCATTCGAGTAACTCGACCGCCCTCTTGGTCAATCGTAATAAAGCCCGGGATGCCTGTATGTGTCGTGAACCATTGCTGCAACTCCGTTACAAGCCCGCCTAATTGATATTTATTTTCGATATTGTGTGAAAATAAAATAATATTGCCGACTTTATACTGCTCGATGACTTCCTTCAGCTCAGGAGATATCTCAGTTGACGGGAAGCCTGTTACGAACATTTGCCCGATCTTCTCGCGCAAGCTCATTTGTTCTATTGTTTTCATCAATTGCTCACCATCCGCTAACGATATAAATGATATTGCTGTTTCATTTCTGCAAATTGCTTGCTTTCCTCTGCAAACTGTTCAAGCAGCTGCTTTGCTTGAATATTTTCCGTACGATACATGCTGTCTCCGCCCAGCAAATCGATAAATGGGCGTGAGCCCTCCTTCACAGGAGGCAGGAATGAAAATTGCTCATATAAATCTCTTATCGTGAATAATAAGGTTACGCCAACTTCTAACGGCTTCATCACTTGGATGTCTGTTATATATATTTGTACCCCGCCACATAGCTCGCCAGCATGCTTAGATGACGCCGGCTTGAAATGAACAGGACGGAAATGCACGCCTGGAATTCGTTTGGCGTTCATCTCATCTGCCAATTGCTGCGCTTGAATGAAGGGAGCGCCAATCATTTCAAATGGGAACGATGTACCGCGTCCTTCGGAGCAGTTGGTACCTTCAAATAAGCATGTACCTGTATATAATAACGCTGTTTCATATCGCGGTATCCCAAGTGAAGGATGAACCCAAGTTAATTGTGTATCCGGGAAGGACATGCTCCGTTCCCAGCCCTCCAAACGAACGACATGAAGCGATGCATTCCAATTCATTTGATCATTTGCCATCATTGCTACTTCACCTGCAGTTAGGCCGTAACGAACAGCTAGCTCGTAATTCCCAACAAATGATTTGAAGTTAGGCTTTAAAATATTCCCTTCCACGTGTACCCCGTTAAGCGGATTCACACGGTCAAGAACAACAAATTCTATGCCTGCCTTAGCACAGTCTTCAAGTGCATACAGCATCGTGTATATAAATGTGTAATACCGTACACCAACATCTTGAATATCGTACACAACGATATCTACTTCACCCAGCATTTCCTTTGTTAAACGCTTGGAGTCTTTACGGTATAAGCTATAGACCGGAACATTCGTAAGAGGATCCATATACGTCTCTACTAATGCCCCTGCTTCCAAATCTCCACGGACACCATGCTCAGGTGAAAACATCGCAGTAAGATTAAAGTTTTCATGTAAAATTGCAATCGTTGATTCAAAATCTTTTGTAAGCCCTGTCGGTGTTGTAATTAATCCTACTCGCTTACCTTCAAACAAATGACGATACTTCGTAATCGAATCGATCCCATTTAACACCATTTAAAGTTGCCTCCTAGCTGATCTCTTGCTTTATAGTTCCCTCGCATCATTCAAACCTCCTGTGAACGTCCAGGATAGGGCCAAGAAATTTTGCCCATTACTACTGGCTGAGAAGCTCCAGTTACTAGTTGAATATTGTTTGGTAATCGCTTCATCGTATAATACGCTAGTACAGCAAAAGCAACTGCTTCTTTAGCATCACTATTGCCACCGATATCCTCCTGCGTCAGCACCTGCACCTTATAGGGTACAAATAATTGCTGCAAATCACGCAATAACGTTTTGTTATAGCTGCCACCGCCACCAACTAACAATTGCTGGGCTTGATACTGTGGTGCAATATACCGTTCATAGCTATCGACGATGCTCCATGCTGTTAGGTGTGTAGCTGTAGCAATAACATCTTCAGCTTTCCAGTTATTAGCCTCCATCCATTCAATAATTTGTGCAACGTATTGTTGACCAAATCGTTCTCTGCCTGTCGATTTCGGTAAAGGCATCGTATAATATTCATCTTGCTGCATCCATTTCAATAGCTCATCAATCACTTGACCGCTCGCAGCAATTCCACCGCCATCATCCATTGTCATTGGCCCGTATAATTGCGCTACAAGCCCATCGATAATCATATTTCCAGGACCAGTATCAAAAGCAAATACCTGTTCCGGCGAGGCATTTGCAGGAAGAACAGTCACATTTCCTATTCCTCCAATGTTTTGCAGCAGAAGTGTTTTCTCCGGATGGTTAAACAATAAATATTCAGTAAATGGTACTAACGGCGCTCCTTGTCCACCCATTGCCATGTCAGCGACTCGAAAGTCTGATACGCAAGGAATTGCTGTGCGATTCGCGATAACTGCACCATCGCCAATTTGAACCGTACAATGCAGGTTATAGCCGTCCATAATATTTTCTTTCGGTGCATGATAGATCGTTTGGCCATGTGATCCTACTGCAAATATTTGTGATGGCTCCAGCCCGCATTTCCCTATAACGGACAATGTGGCTTGGGCGTATAGTTCACCAAGCCACATATTCATTGCGCCAACTTTATCAATCGTAGCGTTCGCCCGATCAAAAAGCTCAAATATTGAGTTTCTAACTTGCATCGGAAAAGGAGTGTTCTCAAAAGCCAGTAATTCAATCTCTACTCCATGCTCTTTTTCCGGCATTGGAGAAAGTTTAATTACCGCTGCATCAATACCATCTACTGATGTACCAGACATCAAGCCAACTAAGTATGTTACATCGACTTTTGATTGTTTGTCCATTAACCTTTCACCGCTCCAACCGTTACCCCTTCAAGGAAGTATTTTTGTAAACTGAAGAACAAAATAAACATTGGAACTGCTGAAATGGTTGCACCTGCCATCATTGGCGCAAAGTAAGTTGTATTCGCAAAGCGGAAGTTTTTCAAGCCGACCTGAATCGTTTGCATATCCATCGTATTCGTTACTAGGAATGGCCAGAAGAAGTCATTCCATGCTGCCATGAACGTTAGGATCGCCAGTACTGCCATAACTGTTTTTGATAGAGGCAAAATGATATGCCAGAAGATTTTAGGTTGAGAACAACCTTCGATTTTAGCAGCCTCAATAATTTCAACTGGAATGGAAGACATGAACTGCTTAACCAAGAAAATGTTATATACCGTTACTATGCTTGGCATAATCAACGCTGTATATGTATTTTGTAATTCAAAAATATTTACGATCAATATATATAGTGGAACCTGTGTTACTTGGCCAGGAATCATCATAGAGCCTAGCAAAATAGCGAACAAAATGTTTCTCCCTTTAAATCTCATTTTTGCAAAAGCATATCCTGCAAGTGTAGCAAAAAATACGTTAGATACCGTAATACACGCTGCCACAATAAATGAGTTTATTAACCAATCCCATGAATGTGGGCTGAAGTTAAAGAAAAATGTATAGGATTCAAATGAAATCTTCGACGGGACAATAGAATAGCTCATTGCACCAGCTTCTACCGGATCACCGAACGAGGAAATGATCATAAAGTATATCGGGAAAATGGTAGCTGCGGCAAATAGGATAAGGAACGTAATAATTAGACCATTACGGACGAACAGATACCCTTTGCTTCTTATGTTATTGTTGAACAAACCCATAGTATCCTGCCCCTTTCCTAGTATTCTATTTCTTTACCCAAAAATTTAAATTGAAGGTATGCAATAAATGCGATAATCGCTGCTAGAAGTAATGATTGTGCTGCTGCCTCACCAAACTCAAAATATGTGAACGCATTGTTAAAGATTAACAAACCTACCATTGTTGTTGCATGGTCTGGTCCACCGCCTGTCATAAGATAAGCGTTTTGGAATACTTGGAAGGAACCAATGACACCTGTAACAAGTAGGAATAGCGTTGTTGGCTTAAGGAAAGGAACGACGATAAACCAAAGCTTTTGCAAGAAAGTCGCGCCGTCAATTTCAGCTGCTTCATAATAGCTGTTATCAATACCGAGTAATGCAGCTAGATAGATAATAATGGCTGTACCATGACTGGATAGCCATGACATTAATACAAGTGAAAACATGGCAGTTGCGCTGGAACCAAGCCAGTTTTGATTATCAATTCCAAAAAAACCCACAACCTGATTGGCAATACCTGATTTTAACGGATCGAAGATCCACAGCCATACAACAGCAAGCGCTACACCAGATGCTACAGCTGGCAAGTAATATACAGCTTTAAAGATTGTTTGTGTTCTTTTCTTGAAAGGTATAATCAAAATTGCAATTAAAAAGGATAGAAAAATATTAAATGGAACAGTTAGTAACGTATATACTAACGTGTTTTTCAATGCTTTCCAGAAAAGTTCATCTGAAAATGTGTTAACGAAGTTTTCCAGGCCGACATAAGTGGACCCTAATGGACGATATTCTTGTAAGCTGATCATAAAAGCATTAATTACTGGATATGCGGTAAATAAAGAAAACGCAATAAGTGCTACTGCGATAAACGCGTATCCCCAACCTGAGTCACTTTCGAGTTTTAATTTTCTTCTTTTTGTCAACGTTTGATTCATTGGGTCGCACCTCTCTTCTTCAAAAAAGTAAAAACTCTAGACCAAATTCAGAAGGAAAGCTGTACGCTCTAGCTGCGTACAGCTTTCACATGCCAATCTATGACAGACTAGTCAACTACAATACCATCTTCACCGAAGGATTTAATTGCAGCTGCTTTAACTGCATCATACATTTCTTGTGGAGTAATCTCATTTGCAAGTAATGCTTGTAGTTTAGGAACGATTACTTCCGTTTCAATTTTAATTGCTTCAGCAGCTAGATCAGTTGGGATATCTGTACGAGCTGGAACCGCTTTAGACATCATAACTTGGTCTGCTTTAACGTTATCTTCATTACGAGGATATTCTTCAAGCACTGCAGCATTACGTGCAGATTCTGTAATTGGTGTTAAGAACAGTTCATTACTGTAATTAGCCGCAATGGATCCAGAAGATAGGAAATTAATGGCTAAACCAATATTCCTAACATGCTCTTCAGAAGGCTCTTTTTTGCCACGAAGCGCAATGTAACCATCAACAACAGCAGTTGGAATGTAACCAGCACCGTTAAATGTAGGAACAGGAAGCGCAATGTATTCAGCTTCGATTGAATCCGCTACTGCAGAACCATCATTTGCTTTAATTTTTTCATTGTTTAGACGAGCGGAGTTTTCAAAGCTCGCTAGACCTTTACCAGTGATCATGGTTTGACCAGTTAAGAACATGTTCCAACGCTTACCTGCATCGATAGAGCTTAGTTCTTTAGGCATTGAACCATCATCGATCATTTGACGGATACCTTCAAGCAGACCTAAAAAGTTTTTGCTTGTGTAAGAGTACTTAAGGCTTTCATCAAAGTAGTCTGGCAAACCAGCAGATTTAGCCATAATACTAAGATAGTCCTTAGATGTAACACCAGATGTTGCGAAAACGAAACCATACTGAGTTATTTCACCTTTATCGTTTTTAACGACACCTTTACTAATTGCATCGCGGAATTGTTCATATGTCCAACCGTTTTGTTGAACATTTTTCCAGTCGATACCAGCATCCTCTAAGAACTGTTTGTTACCGCCGATAGAATGAATGGCCAAGTAGGCTGGCAAACCATATTGGGAATCGCCCAATTGGAAGTATTTCATTGCAACTTCATCATAATCTGCTTTAACTTCATCTGAAAGTACAGCATTAAGATCAAGTAGAACGTCTAGTGCAACATATTTAGAAATTGCTGTAGAACCAACCCAAGCGATATCTGGAGGAGAACCCGCATTTACTTGAGTATCAAGTTTTTGTGTCATATCTTCCCAGCTAGCTGGTTCGATTTTCAAAGTCAGGTGGGGATACAATTCATTAAATTCTTTTTCCATATCTGCAAAACGTGCCTGGTAGTTAGCCGATACTGGAGGCAATAATGCAGTAATCGTATCTTTTTGCAGTTCAGAACCACTGTTGCTGCTGCCTTGGTTTCCGGAATTTGTAGAATCTGGTGCGTTATTTCCGTTTCCTCCACAAGCGGATAATAGTGATAACATCATGATTACTGACAAAAATAGAGTTAATACACTTGATCTTTTTTTCATCGATAGTAGCCTCCTCAATTTTTAAAAGCATCAATCCAGTTATTCCATTTCTTTTCCACTTAAGCCAATGATGAGATTGCTTGTTTCAAGCGTCCTCCATTTGCGTTAAGTGTTTGTTCTGCTTCCTTTGCATCTAGCCCCGTCTTAATCATCATTATTGCCAGCTTACAATTCATAGATGCTTTTTCAAGTGTTGCTGCGGCGGTTGATGTATCTACACCAGTCGTATTCATAATAATACGGACTGAGCGATCTACCAGCTTAAAATTACTAGCTTTTAGATCAACCATTAAGTTGTTATACGTTTTTCCTAACTTGACCATTGTGCATGTTGTCAGCATATTAAGCACCAGCTTTTGAGCAGTCCCTGCCTTTAATCGAGTCGAGCCGCTAATGACCTCCGGCCCTACAACAGGTGAAATACAAACATCTACAATGGGTTCAAACTTTGAGCCTTTGTTGTTACAAACACCGATAGTGGCTGCCCCAAGCTCCTTTGCTTTCGTTAAAGCTGCAATAACATAGTTTGCACTGCCGCTTGCCGAAATCCCAATAAGTACATCTTTGTTTGTTACACCGATGCTTTCGATTAATGCGATCCCTTCATCAGCATCGTCTTCACAGCCTTCAACCGCACTACGCAAAGCAATATCACCACCAGCGATATAGCCCTGTACTAAGGAAGGATCTGTACCAAAAGTAGGAGGACATTCGGAAGCATCCAAAACGCCTAATCTTCCTGATGTGCCAGCTCCTATATAAAACATTCTTCCACCATTAGACAACCTATGGTATAGAACATCTACCGCCTTTGCAATCTGCGGAATTTCCTCAGCTATGGCTGCGGACACCAGAGCATCTTGTTGATTCATTAGCTGGACCATTTGTTCCGTCGTGCATTCATCTATCATTAATGTGTCTGGATTCACAGCCTCTGTTGTTAATCCCGCAAGGTAGTCATTCATAGCCGCCCTCCTTCTTGTTAGCTGAATTTCACATATAATTTACGATATGTGTTAGATTAATTAACATTAACTATTTTTATACTAATATATTGCCCTCGATTCGTCAATAGATTTTGAAATAAAATTTCATAACAGAATATTATTTTGTTTTTTTATTTCAATTCCTATACACTCTGTTATGTCACATTTATAAATCGCTTACAAGGAACTTTTTGATTTTTATTAAACGCTTACAGTACTATCGGTACAGCATTCCTGAAAAAAGAAATCGTTGTCTTATATGCTGATTTCCGATCCAACTGAAGCATGAAATTACACAATCACTAGATCCCATTGTTTGAGAGAATAGGATGTTAAGTATAAAAATAAGTGTATTAAACACAAAAAGAAAGCATTGATCTATGATCAATACTTTCTTCCAAACTCATTCCATCAGAGCCTAATATCTGAGTTTTTTCTTCAATATATTATGTGTTTTTGTTAAGTAAGTCTTTACTTCCTCATATTCTGCACTTGCGACACCAGCAAATAATATGTCGATGATCGTAAGCATAGCAATACGTGAGCCCATAGCACCACTGCGAATTGTTATTTCAGGTGTAGATATACTAAGAACAATATCCGCTCCCACTGCTAGCTCACTTTTATTGTACTTCGTAATCGCAATACATTTCGCTTTGTTCTTTTGAGCAATTATCAGTGCATCAATAATATCACTAGTTGCTCCAGAGTTAGAAATGAAAATGGCAACATCATCTTTCTCAAGTAAAGTTGCTGCTGTGAGCTGACTATGACCATCCGTATAGGCATGGCACATCTTATTAATTCGTGAGAACTTCTGTACCCCGTCCATACAAACTATTCCTGAGGCACCAATTCCAAAGAAAGCAATTCGCTTACTATGACATAGTAATTCTACAGCTCTTGCAATTTCTTTTCGGTCAATGACACTAAGCGTGTCCTCAATGGACTTGCAATTATTCAATGAAATATTTGAAATAATTGTCGAGAGATCATCGCCCGGCTGAATATCTGTATATTGAGCCTTCGGATCCTCATCACGAGAACCCAAAGAAGCTGATATACTCACAATAAAATTGCGGTATCCGCTGTAACCCATCGTCTTACAGAAACGAAGGACAGATGCATCACTTGTTTTACTCGATTGAGCCAATTCCTTAATCGATAAATGAGGGATTTCTTCCTTATTTTCTAAAATGTAATCTCCAACCAATCGTTCAACTGGAGTAAAACTTTCTCTCATTTCACGAATCTTAATTAATATGTTGTCATTTAGACTCATAATCTACCTACTCAAGATTTAATTAACACCTCGATAATATCATAAACAATTTAGACAACCTAATTCAATAGCAAAATACATTTTGGCAAACTTAAAATTAATATTCCAAGCTTCATTTGAAGCAGACAGCCTGGATTACTCGTTAGCATATAGCTTGCTTGCGTGTTGTTCGCATGCTCCATTTTATGCTCAAGGATGGAACCCGCCATCTCAGGCTGTACGACATTGTATATGCCGGCAGAGCCGCAGCAGCGATCAGATTCGACCATTTCAACATATTCAGCGTTAACTATTTGATTCATTAATATACGTGGTGCGCTTGAGCTTTTCATTACATTGCGCAGATGACACGAGTCCTGATACGTCACTTTAATTTTCTCAACTTGTAGAGAACTTTCTTTTTGTGCAAATTTCGGTATACGTCCCTTTTCTACAACCTATAATTACTGCACTTATTTCATCTAACGTCTTTGTATTCACGAACCCTCACTGGCTTAAGGGTGCCAGCCCGGGTCCGACGGACTTAGCCAGTGCAGGGTTGTCCGGCTGCTTCCACTTCCCTGAAATTCCTCTGCTGGACCAAGGGCCGAATGGCCCGATGCGTGAATATAGTGTTAGCAGAAGTTCTAATATTACCTATAGTTGGTGACTTGAATTGTCTCTAATCCTTCTGCTGACAGAATTCTATTAATCATCGTTCTGAATTGATCAACTGTCAATATTATTGCTTTATTCAATACATCATATATTGGTACTTCTTTTAAATTCTTTATTGTTGTAGAAAACAACAACATTTTCATGCAACCCATAAATTTATGTTCTGGAAACAATATTATCGGAATCTTCGACAAGCTAATTGCATTTAAGAAGTCTCCCATTAGATGCTTTGGATTCTGTTGATTCTCAATTTCTATTCCGAATAAATGCATTGGACGCATATTTATGTATTCAACGGTTTCTGGAGGTTCTATATTATGATCTCTTACATTCATATTGGAAATTTCCCGCAATCCAGTTTCAAGTTCTCTTATAAAATCAAGACTATGAATTAGTTGAAACAGTTCAATATCGTTCGCAAGTCTAAATACACCCAAACTAATTATCCTAGAACGATTCTTAATAACTGTTGGTGTTATTGCAATATCAATCCTTGGTGAATATATTGAGATTGCATTATCTTCAGTTCGATACGTCAAATCAGCTAAGTTATACTCCGTGATTGGTTCACTTAAGCAAGATAGCCAGTTTTTATTGAAATCAATAGCATCGTAGTTCAGATTATTATCTTCTGTGTATTTCTTATAACTGACAATTGACGTTCATATTCTGACTTGATTCTCAAATATGCTCCTGGATCATTTCGATGAAGATTTATTATCTTTCTTTCAAAATATCTATTCAGTTTAATAGAGACATCTCTTTGAAAATCATCTGTCAGTGTCATCAAAAACCAACTCTCTAATATTAGAATTTTTTCTAACGTCTTCCACTTCACTGAAATCCCTCTGATGCTTGAATATGGTGTTATCCAAAGTACTCGACTTCTCGATTAGTCTATAGAATTTCACTTTTTGTTAGCTCTAATAACTAACAGAGCTTCCCTCAAATAATCTGCAACATCTCTTCTATTAAGCAATTCATAACTATCTCTATCTAAAAGCAACTCATAATCTAATGCGCCACAAAGCATGTTAATTCGCCCATAGCCAGGTGCCATTGGAATAGCATTACTCTTGCCCGGTGCCGCGTGTTTAGCCATATTCATTCTAAATAATTCAACCAACCGGTAAACAGGTTCTAATTGACTCCAACAATATTCAACTTCATCCCTAAAAGACTGGTCATCTCGATATTTCTCCAACTGTTTCCTTCGAGCATCTAAAGTTATATTCATATCATCTTCATTATCAGCAAGTGATTTTAGTTTTAAATCAATTCCACCATTTTTAAAAAGTTTAGAAAAATCAAACTTTCTGTCTCGCCATAAACGTAGAACTTCATATAATGCGAAAATCCACATTTGAGAGAATGCTCCTACAGTCATTGCTTCAAAAGATGGAGTTCTCTCCTTCTCAATATACGTTTCTAATAATTCATACTCGAATTGAGTCATGTTGGGGTCAATAATACCTATATTCATTGCCTGCATTCCAAGAAATAAATCATCTCTATAAAATGGGAGAGATCTTAGATCATTGGCTATTATTGAAAAATCAATATCTTTAATTGGAAAATAATCTCCACCATGCCTTATAATCACTTCTTTCATTAATTAACCTCCTATTAAATTTATGCTTTAGCTTGTCAATTGTAGATTTCTCGAGTATTTCGAATAACGTCTTTGTATTCACGAACCCTCACTGGCTTAAGACGCGCCAGCGGCGGGTCGTCAGACTTAGCCAGTGCAGGGTTGTCCGGCTGCAAAAAAAAGCCGCCAGTGAATGGCGTGCTTCATATTTGTTGTTTGGCGGGGCCTTGGAGGATTGCACACGATGTAATTATAAAAATGGTAGAGAACTCAAAATAAAGTTCGATAAAACCCTGCTTAATCAAATTAACATTTGGAAATTTCATAAGTAGTTAACCTTTTTTATATAAGCAATGATTTTATCTAAACCTTTGGTAAGATCATCTATCATTGTAGAATTGGGCTGCGGGATAATACTTTGCTTTAATAAATGTTTAACTTCAAAGTTATTATAAATGTATCTAGCAAGTTCATCCTTGTGCTTTATAGTACCACTTTCTGCTGCTACTCCATTAAGTCCTCTATTTTCTAGTATGCGTCCAGCCCCTTCAGAATTCGAGTACACATCCCAATCTGTTACAAAAGAAGAACCTGTTATCTTAGATGCAGGATGCTTCTCTCTTTGTGAGTAAAAGTTTTTCATAAGTTCAGGATGAGTATAATTCTCCAGTTCTCTCCCTGCTAAAATCCAAATATTTGGAATTATATCAAGTTCATGTTCAATGTTCATTTCATTGTCAACAACCGAATCCTTTAGTAGGTAGTGCGTTTTATTCTGTCTATTCAACTCTTTTGCAATTCTAATAAATCGCTTGTACTTCTGAGAGCCTATATTTGTACGATCAGAATCGATCATGACAAAAGGATTCGGGTTTACTTTGAGCACTTTTAACAATGTATCTTCTTCAATATCGGTAATTGAAATTATATCTTCTTCAAATGAGTAATGAGAGATTGTACTACCGCCTGTCATTAGTAGTGAGTAATGAAGACCCTCCAGTAAATATGAGTTCAGCTTACCCTGACTAACAAGATATTCACTATAAGTTTTAATCCAAGTTCGTAGCCAAAAAACTTCAGACGGCCCCTCCACCCAAATAACACAATTACTTAACAAAACATCACCTGGAATAACTCCTAATTCATTGCAAATCTCCCGGGCAATTCTAGCCCCTGAAGGATCCGAACCTACATGTTTAAAAAAACCACTATATGAACATACTCCATCAGTTTTTTGAGCGCGATACAAATAATCTTCTTCAGTCGCTGTTTCTATCGCAATGGGTGAATGGGTGGAAATAATAAACTGAGCATTTCCTATTTGTTTTATAACCTTCATCACTTCTCTTACGAGACCAGGTTGTAGATGACTTTCAATTTCATCAATGATTATTAGTAACTTTCTGTTACGAACAAGTTCCATTAACAAGATATACAACATCGTATACCCTGTCCCGACTTCTCTAGAGGACAATTCCATATTTCCACTAAACGTGAAGATAAGTTCTTTTTGATTAACATTTGATGATACCGCAACTGGTGAATCCAGATGAAGCTGCTTTTCAATATACTGCTTAACTTTATCTTTTGCTGTTCTTTTCTCAGAAAGGTGTTCTGTCTCATTCAGCCAGTTTACAAGTTCATACCCACTAACAGTCAGACTGTCATCACCAGCTCGATCAAAAGCCCGAATAGGATCAAACACAAGTATACTTCCTTGCAATATGCTATATAAAGCATTGCATATCTTTTCAACTTCTTCATCGTTAATCCCGAAGTTGCTTAAAAATTCTGGATTGAACGTTATATCAAGAGATTGATTTGTTGTATTTGTCACTTCATGAGATCGGATTCCATCTATACCCACACAAATATTTCCTAAATACAACTTGCCGCTTTTATGAATTTGAATGATCATTTCTGTTTCTTTAAACTTTACCAATTTATTCAATTTAGGGTCTTGATACTGTGTCAGTGCTGTATTTTCAATAGTAAACCCTATAACGATAGGCTTGTTCGTATCTAAGTTATAATAATCATTATCTGTTATCTTCTCCGCAGCAAATCTCATTGTATTTTTGACCTGTCCATCCAAACCGTATTGAAAAATGCGAACAATCCTTCCCAATAGTGACTTTCCCGAATTATTAGGTCCAACAATAAAGGTTGCGTGATTTTGCTCTGCTAATAAAAGAACTTGTTTATTCTTTAATCCTCTATAATGTTCAATGGTAATTTTCTTGATAAAATACGACATTATTCAACATCCCACCAACGATGAATTGTGTCATGCACATTATATTCTTCAAGCTTTCTTTTCCATACCGAACTAAACTCAACATCACTTGAATTAGGCTCAGGATGAGGAGGAGTGATAATAACCTTCGTAGGTATAGTGACACATTCACCAGCAACCAAACACTCCCCATTCTGGAAAAATGGAATCATGCCAGACAGTGTGTTTAAATGATCAGGGAGTACTTGATTTATAAAAGATTGATCATTAGGATTAGTCACCCGTAAAACAAAAAAATTTGAACACTGGGATACAATCGTCTCACAAAGATCAGATGGTCTCTGACTAATTATAAGCTGATTTATTCCATATTTCCGTCCTTCTTTTGCAATTCTACCCAAATACTTTTTCGGGAGTCGTGTCGTAGCGTTTGATTCTTTGGGTATGTAATTATGAGCCTCTTCGAATACAAGATATAATGGTAGTCTCTTTGGGCTAGGATCCCATAACTTATACTCAAAGCATATACGAGATATGACCCCGATAATGATTGGCATAACTTCTGAAGGTAGTGTCGATAAATCAAATATAGTTAGTTGCGTTGTCTCTCCTCTAGATGGGACGGACAATAAACTCTCCATAAATGCATAGAATGCGGTAGATACGTCATAGTTCTCTGAGAACAAAAATTGATATCGTCGATCAGAATATACACTTTGTAATTTTTCAATTACTTGATCAAGTTCTCCGTAATAGTTTTTATCTTGATGAACCTTGTCGTTCTTACCGTCCCTAAGAACATTAGTATTGCCTGAACTAGGTAAAAATTCACCAGTTTCTATGTCAATAGCAGGCTCATTATCTGAACTCCAAATAGTTTTCTTATTTAACTTTAGCAAAGTGGGTAATAATTCATCTATAAAAGAGTAATATAGCGGAGCATTAATGTTAACTTTTTTAATCTCTCCAACTGTCAAATTCACCTTATTATGTTCTTGCTCTTTTAAAGATACTATGACTTCCTTTAGGATACGGATACCATTGCTATTCTTGTTTGGATCCACTTCACCTAGAAAAACAGATTGAAATTCATCGAAATTTAACAGCCAATACGGAATGTAAAGATTCTTAGACTCTATCTTATTTACTTTAAAGCCGCCAACATTATTTGGAAAAGCATTGCCGTACTCATCATGCGGGTCAAAAAACACAACATGACTATATGGATGATTTTTTAGAATATTTTGCATGATACTTGCTACAGTTGATGATTTCCCTGACCCTGTTGAGCCCAATATCACAGAATGTTTCCCTAGAAACTTATCTATATGAATAGATACTTCCTCTTCTTGTACTCCAGAAGCTTTTCCAATAGTTATTCCTGCACCTTCATCTAATGCAAAAAGCTGCATCTTCTCCTCAGGAGATAACAAATGACACTTTGCATTAAACTTTGGATAATGTCCCGCTCCACGCATAAACTTTAATTTGTTTTTTTCACTTAAAGCTTGATAACCAATTACTTTTGCAACTGCAAGAGCTTTGTTTCTTGGTTCAAAACTCATTTGGATACTATTCGGATCTTGCTCAAATGATGAAACCAACTTAATTTCTTCAAATATGCCAAAATGTATTACATTATGAGTTGACGGTCCACCAATTAGAAATATGTCTCCAACTGTTCCTACATTGAGCTTGATATTTTTTCCTGCTTCTAGAACTTTTTCTTGTTCCAAGTTATCTCTTAGCACATCTTGATATATTTCTATGGTCACACTCATTCCTGTAATAGAAACAATTTGACCAAAAGGCTTACCTTTCATTAATATATCCATATTATTCACGCTCCTCCAACATTCAAGTTAGTGCTACAAGGAATTCGATTAATAATTACTGGATCCTTATCATAGGTGGAAATCTCCATACCCCAAATGACCTGTTTATGACTATTTTAAATATCATGTGAGATTATGATTAAAGCGCAATAACACCTCTCAAACCTTGCAAAAACAGACTTGTAAAAAGGCCTTATCCATTGCTTTCCGTGGCTACTTCATCTCTTGAACTCGCAGTCATGATCGTTACGCCTTCACCAAGTGTAGATTCATTACTATTTACAACCGGTGATTCACCAAATTTGCCCGAATAACAGCAGTCCAAAATGATTATTTTATATTTACATCTTGATTTATTTGCACATCACCTCTTTCCATATAAATATATTAGTCATTCAAGATTATCTCCGATTCATCAATTATATTCGAAATAATTCGCCAAATAATTTCAATTCCCTTCCATTTCCTGAAAATTTTCTCCTCATAAAGAAGGCCCAAACGCTGACTAGCTTAGGCTCTAACACTCTTAATTTAATAGGTGAATTCAGCTCTTAACTACTACTTCCTTACTAGTAACACACAGCACTCCACATGTGCCGATGTTTTATGTAGATTTGGAATCGTGGTCTTGTAGACATGTTGTCTACAAGATTACCGTCAATAATCACCACTTTTTTGATGTCTACGATCGGTCTACTAAACTGCCTATAAAAAGGCAAAAACCCGCTCCAGGAGCGGGTTTTCAGTATGGAGGCGATGGGAGTCGAACTCCTGTCCCAATAATTGAAAACTCCTGATTCGCTAGGGATCTCCAATTAATCTATTAATTTCGTCAACAATCAGTCAACTCTATCATTTTTAATCTTCTGTTTCATATATTCATCCCATCTGTACTACTCCCCAAACCCGCTCCACCACTGCAATCTCAGCCTTCTGTACCATTCCACACCAACAGAGCCACAGATTCTACGTGAACGGTATGTGGAAACATATCCACCGGCTGAACCTCTACCGTCCGGTACCCGCCGTCCTCCAGCACCCGCAAGTCCCTTGCAAGTGTCGAGGGGTTGCATGACACATAGACCACCCGCTCCGGGCGCATCTTCAGGATCGTGTCGAGCAGCGCCTGATCGCAGCCCTTGCGCGGCGGGTCGACGACGATGACGTCGGGCACGATGCCTTCCTCGCGCCAGCGCGGGATGACGACCTCGGCCAGCCCCGCTTCGAACGAAGCATTATCGATGCCGTTCAATACGGCATTGCGCTTCGCATCTTCAATTGCCTCGGGAACGATCTCCACGCCATACACTTGTCCGGCCTGCCGCGCCAGAAACAACGAGATCGTGCCGATACCGCAATACGCGTCGATAACGGTCTCTTTACCGGTCAATCCGGCATACTCCACAGCTTTGCGGTACAATGCCACAGTCTGCGCAGGATTCACCTGATAGAACGAACGCGCAGAGATCGCGAAGCGAATGCCGTCCAGCTCATCATAGATGACTTCATTGCCCCACAGCACTTTGGTCTCATCACCGAAGATAACGTTTGTTTTCTTCATATTTATATTCTGCACGATACTCTTCACATTCGGCAGAGCGGCACGGATGCCTTCCACCCAGCGCTCAACCTGCGGGATCTTCTTGCCATTCGTGACGAGAACGACCATCGTCTCATCGCTGACGAAGCCGATCCGCACGACAACGTGGCGCAGCAGGCCGCCACCGCTCTCTTCATCGTAAGCCGTGACGCCAAGCTCGCTGCCGATCCGCTTCACGATCCGCACCGCTTCATCATTGCGTTCATGCTGGATCAGGCAGGCATCCATGTCGATGATCCGGTGCGAACCGCGCGCATAGAATCCGCCTACTAATCTGCTGCCTTCCGCCGGCGTCCCATCCACATATCCGCCATCTGCACCGCCATCCAACGCGGCCATCGCCATGCCGATCGGCACCTGCGCCTTATTGCGGTAACGCCAAGGCTCGTCCATCCCCAAGGTGTCGTGTACAATGACTCCCGGCCCGGCTTCGCTGCCACTCAAGCCATCTGCACTCCGCCCCTCAGCCAACACTTCCCCGGCTCCATCGCTCTTGCCGCCGGTCACTTTAAGCTTCCCGATCCGCTCGAGGTTATCGATGACATGCTGCCGCTTCCAGCGCAGCTGTGCGGCATAATCCATATGCTGCAGCTGGCAGCCGCCGCACTGCTTGTAGATCTCGCACGGCGCGGCTACGCGGTCCGGGCTCGTCGTGATCATCTCCAGCAGCTTGGCATAACCGTACTGCTTCTTCACCTTCAGCACCTTCGCCAACACCCGCTCGCCCGGCAGCGCGCCCTGTATAAAAAGGGTAAAGCCGTCCACACGGCCTACCCCTTCTCCGTCGTGTGTCAAACCGATGATGTCGGTTGTGACGATATCATTTTTACTCACTGGTATGCTCATATGAACGCTCCGATATCAATTTTGCACCATGCTGCAAGTTTTACTATTTCGCTTTATTTTCACTCAATCCGCTTACTCGTACTCTATTTCCTGTTATCTTACCTGACCGCTTGCGCGCAGTCCGCTCTTTCCTTCTTTGTCTATCACGAAAGCTCCACTTCCATATCCCCGAAAACTCCGTCCCTCTGCCTCATTAATGATAAGAAGAAGCCCCCGACTCATCCACGAAGATCGGCAGATGTGACGGCAGCACCTTGAACGCGCACGGCAGCGTGCCGCCGTATTCGCCGTCCAGATTCAATTGCACATAACCCGGTGTCGTGATCTTCAGCTCGTTCGTCTGAAAATGCAGGATATGCGGGTCGTTCAGATGCTCGCCGCGCAGCGCCATCGAGGCGATCCGGATAAACTCCGGAAGATTGCATTTCTTCAACACAACGACATCGAACAATCCGTCCTGCAGGCTCGCTTCCGGTGCCAGCTTCTCGAAGCCGCCTACGGAGTTGCTGTTGCAGATGAGGAACAGCATGACCTCTTCGTGGATCTCCTCGATTCCGTTAGCCTGAATGCGCAGCTCGGTAGGCCGCAGCCGCGTCATTTTCTCCAGGCCCTTCATATAGTAGGCCAGTTGGCCGATCATCGTCTTCAGTTTGCTAGGCACCTCATACGTCAATTCGGTCAAGGAACCGCCGCCGGCAATATTCACAAAATACCGGTTGTTCGCCTTGCCTATATCAATCGTGCGCGTATACTGCTGGATGATCAGATCGCACGCATATTCCCAATGCTTCGGGATGCCCAGCGCCCGGGCAAAATCATTGGTCGTTCCCAGCGGCAGGATGCCCAGCGGCGGCCGATGTTCGCGCTCCGCCATTCCGTTGATAACCTCATACAACGTGCCGTCTCCTCCCGCAGCGATGATCATGTCGAAGCTCCGCTCAACCGCGTCGGCAGCAGCCAATGTCGCATCGCCTTCTCCGGATGTCGCATGACAGCTTGTTTCGATGCCGCCCAGCTCTAGCCGCTGCAGAATATCCGGCAGTCGCCGTTTCATCTCTTCTCTTCCCGAAGTCGGGTTATAAATCAATCTTGCCCGTTTAATGGCCATTTCATCGCTACCCCCCACACATATGAGCTCTTTATTCCACCATTAACCCTTCCAGCCACTCCGCAATCTGCCGCTCCATCCATCGCGAAGCGAATGCATTCGGCAGAATGGCCCTGCCGTTATATCGATAATCCTGACCGACCAGCCGCTCTGGAATGACTGTCCCTGTAAAATATCCCACGCTCAAGAACAGCGGCACCACAATCACCGCCTGCTCCGGATGCTTACGCTGCATCGCGCGCATGACGCAGGCCGCTTGATTCGGCAGCAGCATCGCCGACTCCGCCCGCGCGAATCCGCCCAAGCTGCGCACGCGTTCAGCGAGCAGCCGCATGCCGCTGCGCCAGCGCCCGTAGAATACCGCTTCCTTGCTGCCGTGCGCCACGAGCAGGATCGACTCCCTCTCCGGCGCAGCAGACAAATCCTTAATATTGTGCAGCAGCAGCTGCGCAATCTCCGGATCATCATCGATCGGCTGACCCATATGAATACTGGCTTGCCGAATCGTGAACCGCTCGAGGTCGCCCTCCCGCTGCTCTGACACCGGCGCAAGCCCGAATGCCTGACCGATATCGTCAATATGCGTACTGCCGGAAGACACAAACAGCGGAAGCACGTAGATGTCCGTTACGCCTTCCGCCTCTAATTGGTCAATACCATCTTGAATAAGCCGCCCCTCGACAATCTCGAGAAACGAGGATACGATCGGTACTCCCGCCGGGCAGCGCACTTCCTGCACTGCGGCGTCAACCAGGTCCACCCACTGCGCCTCACGCGAACCGTGACTGATAACAAGCACGCCGGGTTTCATCGGATTAGCGCCCCAACCGCTCTAACGCTAATTTGTAACCGTCGTTGCCGTAGTTCAGGCAGCGCTTCACGCGGGAGATCGTCGCGGTGCTCGCGCCGGTCTCCGCCTCTATCTGATTATATGTACACCCTTTTCCGAGCATACGTGCTACTTCCAACCGCTGTGACAGCGATTGAATCTCATTGACCGTGCACAGATCGTCAAAAAATATATAACATTCCTCCACTGTCTTAAGCGTCAGTACCGCCTCGAACAGTTGATCGATTGCTTTATCATCAAGCTTTTTAAGCTGCATTGCAAGTCACCCCTATGAGAACTGATATTCCTTTATTGTATCGATTTTATGCCTATTATTCAAGCATTACCGTATTCACGCTTTACAGGATAAAAGGAAATATTCATTTCCTGCCGAATCGGGACATTCGTCCAATCCTTATGTTTGCCCACCACATACAGTATATAAAAAAAAGGGTTGTGATCCGTTTGAATTATCGCTCGAACCCGTCCGTGAGAAGCTTCTCCCAGCCATTCACCGGACAGCAGACATACCCTGGCGCTGCCGATTCCTTCTTCGGCGGAGGCGGCGGTTCATCGCTGACGCCCACACAGGCGATGCCCACTCAGCTCTCGCCGGTCGGCATGCCTGAAGTGATCCCGGCTGCGACAGGCACCGGCGCGGCCGCCGGCAGCGGTTTTTCATTAAAGAACCTCAACGATCTCAAAGGCATCATCGATCGTATGGGCGGCATAGACGGCATTATCAACACCATGGGCAAGGTACAAAAAGTGGTAGCCGGCGTACAGCAGATCGCGCCAATGGTCAAATTGATTATGGGCTCCTTTGGCAAGAAGGGCGCTGCGGCCAAATCCGGTGGCGATGATTGGAGCCCGCCAAGGCGCAGAAGGCGCCGCCGCAGACGCGGTTCCGGCTCGACCAGACGCAGAAAGGGCCCAGACAGAAGGCGCAGAAGAGGCCGCCGATAGTCAATTCACTTATCTTAACGACAAAAACCCGCATCCGTCGGGTTTTTCGTCATTCCTCCACATATCCATTCACAAGTTGGACAAGTTATGCTCATATGATCATAAACTTCCACCAGAAAGCGCTTTACAACATAAAAATGATCATATATAATCATATTCAAGAACAAACAGTCACATTCATTCCCGAAAATCACGAAAATGATCATACATGAGCATTTCCGAGCAAAGGAGAAGTTCCCCTATGTTATATGAAGAAGAACGCAAACAGAAAATCGCGGACTACGTACAGATGAACGGCCGCGCATCAGTTCAACAATTAGCCCAACACTTTCAAGTATCCGAATCGACCGTACGCAGAGACTTGAGGGATTTGGAAGAGGAACAGTTTCTCCGCAGAACGCACGGCGGTGCAGTCGCACTACAAAATGACAACATCGAACCTCCATTCGTGGAAAAGGAAGACCGCTTTCAGCAGCAGAAGCTGGCGATTGCAAGAGCCGCGGCGAAGCTGATCCAGGAAGGAGATACGATTCTTCTCGACTCCGGCACAACGACGTATCATCTAGCCAAGCTGCTCAAGGGCTTCCAGCAGTTGACCGTTGTGACCAATTCGGTCATGGTCGCGCAGGAGCTGGCCAGCCAGAAAAACATCGAGCTGATGCTCACCGGCGGAACGCTCCGCCCCGAGACGCTTGCCATGGTCGGGCCTTTGGCAGAGAGGGCTATCGAATCGCTTCATGTGGACAAAGCGTTCATCGCAACCAACGGCATCGATCCGGGCATTGGCCTCAGCACACCGAATATGATCGAAGCCGCAGTGAAGAACCGGATGGTTCATTCCGCGAAGCAAGTCATTTTACTGGCGGACCACAGCAAGTACGGCAGAGTATCCTTTGCCCGTGTGGCCCCATTATCCGATATTGATCACTGCATTATAGACGACGGGATCTCGGTGGAAGCCGTCAACACCATTGAAGCGACGGGTGTCAACGTCATCTTGGCTCCGAATGGAGGTGACTCGCTATGAAGCAGCACTCACCTGTCATTACCGTCACGCTCAACCCCGCCTTGGATAAGACCGTTACGATCGAGCGTTTTGAATACGGCGGATTGAACCGGATTAAAGACATGCGCACCGATGCAGGCGGCAAAGGCATCAACGTCGCCAAAGTATTGAAGCAATTCTCGCTTGATGTTACCGCAATGGGATTGATCGCCGGCTTTCAAGGCCAAGTGATTCAGGAAAAACTGAAAAAGCTTGGCATCCGCTCTGTCTTTCTCGACACGGAAGGCGAGACCCGGACCAACCTCAAGGTTGTCGACGAGCAAACCAAGCAGACAACAGAATTAAATGAACCCGGCATTACCGCGCAAAGCAGCAAGCTGCAGGACTTTATCGCCCGCTTCGAAGCGGAGCTGAGCAGCGCTTCCCTCGCCGTTCTGGGGGGAAGCCTCCCGCCCGGCACGCCGGCGGATTATTACGGCACACTGATCGAGAGTGCGAAGAACAAGCAGGTACGCACCATTCTTGATGCCGACGGCGAGGCGCTGAAGCAAGGCATTGAAGCGATCCCATTTGCGATCAAGCCGAATATTCACGAATTAGAAATGCTCACCGGCAGGACGTTTACGACCGACGAGCAGATCATCTCAGCCGCCGGAGCGCTGATCGAGCGTGGCATCGAATATGTCGCCGTATCGATGGGCGGCGAAGGCTCCTTACTGGTCAGCCGTACAGAGGCAGTTAGGGCAAGGCCCTTCCCGATCACGCCGATGAGCACGGTTGGCGCGGGAGATTCCATGGTTGCGACACTTGTCTACTGCTTCCTGCAGGAGCTCTCGCTGGAGCAAACGGCCAGATGGACGTCTGCGGCCGGCACGATTACCGCTTCCAAGCCGGGAACGCAGGTATGCTCGCTGCCAGAGGTCCAGGCTCGAATTGATGATGTCATCATTAAACGTTATCCATAAAGAAACGCCTAATAAGAGGAGGATCAAGTCATGAAAAAAATACTTGCCGTCACCGCCTGTCCGACAGGTGTCGCCCATACTTACATGGCTGCGGAGTCGCTGATTAAAGCGGCAAAGGCGAATGACATTTCATTGAAAGTAGAAACTCGCGGTGCAGTCGGCGTAGAAAACGAGTTCACTGATCAGGAGATCGCTGAAGCGCATGCGATCATTGTCGCCGCAGATACGGATGTGCTGGAAAGCCGCTTCGAAGGCAAGCCTGTTGTGAAGGTCCCGGTCGCCCAAGCGATCAAGAACCCGGCCGGCCTGCTGGAGGAAGCACTGAACAAGGAAGCCGCCGCCCCTGCCGACTTAGGCAAGCAAGTTGAAGAGGCGAAGGCGAAGCGCAGCGCTTCCCGCACAGGCGCATACAAACATCTGATGACGGGTGTATCCGCGATGCTGCCGCTCGTTGTTGCCGGCGGACTGTTAATCGCCTTCTCCTTCTTCTTCGGTATAGATGCCGGTGCGGAAGAAGGAACAATAGGAGCCGCATTAAGCACAATTGGCGGCGCCGCATTCACCTTAATGATTCCCATTCTTGCCGGATTTATCGCCTTCTCGATCGCAGAGAAGCCGGGTATGGCGCCAGGCCTGATCGGCGGCGCACTCGCAGCTTCCACCGGGGCAGGTTTCCTCGGCGGGATCGCGGCCGGATTCATCGCCGGTTACACAGCGAAGTATCTGAAGCAGTTCATCAAGCTGCCCCGCAACCTGGAAGGCCTGAAACCGATCATGCTGATCCCGCTTCTCGCCTCGGCCATTACCGGCTTACTGATGGTCTATGTCGTTGGCAAACCGGTTGGCGCAGCAATGACCGGATTGACGAACTGGTTGACATCGCTTGGCTCTACAAATGCAATTCTGCTCGGTTTGCTGCTGGGCGCCATGATGGCGTTTGATATGGGCGGCCCGCTGAACAAAGCGGCTTACACCTTTGCAGTCGGCCTGCTCGCAAGTGATATCTATGGTCCGATGGCTGCCGTAATGGCTGCCGGTATGACACCGCCGCTTGGCCTGTGGCTGGCTACGCTGATCGCGAAGAACAAGTTTACAAAAGAAGAAGTCGATGCCGGTAAAGCGGCGTCCGTACTCGGGATTTCCTTTATCACAGAAGGCGCAATTCCGTTCGCTGCAGGCGACCCCCTCCGGGTTATTCCATCGATCATGGTCGGCTCAGCAGTTACAGGTGCATTATCGATGTTCTTTGGCGCTACACTGCGCGCGCCGCACGGCGGGATCTTCGTGCTTCCGATTCCGAATGCGGTCGGTCAATTGGGCATGTACTTCCTGGCGATCGTGATCGGAACCGTAGTCACCGCCCTGATGCTGGCCCTGCTCAAAAAACCGTTAGTGAAAAACTGATTCCACGCTATAATTACAGGTAATTATATGATAGGGGAGCGTAATCTCCCCTCCCTAACCAAAAGGAGGAAATAAACCATGAATATCCAAGGACTTTTACACGAGCAATCGATTTTTATCCCTCTTCAAGCGAACGAAAAAAATGCGGTCATCGAAGCGATGATCGACGGATTGCAAGCCGCAGGCTGCCTCTCGGACAAACAAGCTTATCTTGACGCTGTACTGACACGCGAGCAAACCGGCTCCACAGGCATCGGCTTTGGCGTTGCCATCCCGCACGGCAAATCAAGCGGCGTATCGCAAGCCGGGCTTGCTTTTGCCAAATTGTCCGAACCAACCGACTGGCAGTCGCTTGACGGCGAACCGGTTAAAGCCGTATTCATGATCGCTGTTCCTGAGGAAGCGGCAGGCAACGACCATCTGAAAATATTAATCGCACTCTCCCGTAAGCTGATCGATTCCGAATTCCGTGAGCAGCTGATGGCTGTGCAGAACGCGTCGCAATTAACCGCCTTGCTCGAAACCATCTAAATAAGGTCAATAAAGGAGCGATCGATATGTATTCAAAAGAAGTTACCATTGCCAACGATTCCGGATTCCACATCCGTCCGGCACAGTTATTTTCTGAGAAAGCAGCAACCTTTAAAGCCACGATCCTAGTCAAACCAAACGGAACAACGGTTGAGGCAGACGCGAAAAGCATCCTGGGCTTAATGACCCTTGGCCTGGAAAAAGGCGCCGTCATCACCATCCAGGCGGAAGGCTCCGATGAAGAACAAGCCGTCACTGAGCTGGCTGAGCTGGTCGCAAGCGGATTTGGCGAGGCTTAATCGGATCGTAATTCAAGCAGTTTGGAGGATATCGACATGACACAAACAGCAGAGAAGCATATCCAGGGGCTCGGCGTATCCGAGGGCGTACGAATCGGCAAAGCATTTGTGTACAGCCCCTTTCGGTTAAGCAGTGAGACGGATATGGAGAAAAAGACCGATCATCCCGAGCAAGAGCTGGAACGGCTGCAAACGGCTAAAGAGCGCTGTATCGCTGAGCTGGATGCGCTCATTATTCGTGCTCAGGAGACGCTAGGCGAAGAAAAAGCGGCAATTCTCAAAGGACAGGTCAGCTTCCTGAATGACCCTTCCTTCTACCCGCCGATGCAAAAGCTCATTCAAAATGACAGCTGGAGCGCTGAAACGGCGATTCACCGCACTGTAAATCAAGTGGCCGGTTTATTCGAAAGCATGGCCAACGAATACATGCGTGAACGCGCAGCCGATGTGCGCGACGTGGGCAGCCGTTTGATGGCACAGCTTGTGTCGCACCAAGGCAACCGGCTGAGCGATATCAACGAGCAGGTCATCATCGTAGCTGACGACCTGAGCCCATCCGACACCGTGCAGCTGGATAAGCAGCTGGTCCTTGGCTTTGTCACTCGGATCGGAGGCAAAACCTCGCACACGGCAATTCTTGCCAACTCGCTCGGCATTGCCGCGGTTCTTGGAATCGGCGATGCCCTGGATCAGATCGCACATGGCAATGAGTTAGTGCTGGACGGCAGTACGGGCGAAGTGATCATGAATCCGGATCAGGCTACCATCGATGTTTATCTTGAGAAGCTGCAGGCGGAAGAAGCGGAGCGTGAGCGGCTGCTGGTCTATGCGGATCGTGCGGCGGTCACAACCGACGGCTTTACCGTGGAGATTGCAGCGAACATCGGAACGCCTGAGGAAGCGGAAGGACTGCCGGGCAAAGGCGCGGAAGCAGTCGGCTTGTACCGTACGGAATTCCTGTTCATGAGCCAATTGGAAATGCCGAGTGAACAAACACAGTATGAGGCGTACCGCAAAACAGCGGAAGCGATGTCAGGACGCCCCGTCATTATCCGCACATTGGATATTGGCGGCGATAAGGAGCTTCCTTATCTCGATCTGCCTGAGGAGATGAACCCTTTCCTCGGCTATCGCGCGATTCGCCTCTGCTTGGACCGTAGAGAACTGCTGCTGACTCAGCTGCGGGCGATCCTGCGGGCAAGCGCGCACGGACCGCTGAAGATCATGTTCCCGATGATCTCCGGCCTGGAAGAGTGGAGACAAGCCAAGGGCATGTATGAGGAAGCAAGAAAGCAGCTCACCGATGAAGGCGTGTCCATGGCCGATAAAATTGAGCTGGGTATCATGATCGAGATTCCTTCGGCTGCATTGATGGCGGATCGCTTTGCCAAGGAAGTGGATTTCTTCAGCATTGGCACGAATGACCTGGTACAGTACACTGTAGCGGTTGACCGGATGAACGAGAAAGTGTCTTATCTATACGATTATTTCCATCCTGCTGTCATCCAATTGATCAAACAGGTCATTGACGCTTCGAACCGCCATGGCAAATGGACCGGCATGTGCGGCAGCATGGCAGGCGATCCGCTCGCAGCACCTCTGCTGCTCGGTCTGGGCCTGCACGAATGGAGCATGTCGCCTACTGCGATTCAAAAGGTCAAACAAACGATCACCACGCTCGATCGCAGCGCCTGCATTGCTCTAACCGGGCAAATCCTCGAGCTGGACACCCCTGCCGAGATCAGACAAGCTCTTGCGGATTTCTTGAACGAATAAGCTTCATTAATCGCCCATAATTGCCGATACTATTATAATGCCGATAAACGAACAAATAACCTGGCGGGTCTCCGTCAGGTTATTCGTTGTGCTTTGCTGCATGGCGCATTTGCGCACCCCATCTTGTTCCGCACTTCACCAGCTCATGCCGGCTTGAGCGGGTCCATGTCGAATAAACTTACCCCTTAATCCCCGACATGCTGATCCCTTTGACGATCTGGCGTTCAAAGATCAGGAACAGCGCGATGATCGGGATGGATGCAATTGTATTGATAACCATCGGTTTCACGTAGTCCTCCGTATACTGGTCCATGAGCGTCGGAATACCAACCGGCAGCGTGAACAGGTTATCGTCCGTGACGGACAGGAACGGCCAGAGGAAGTTGTTCCAAGAGCCGATGAATGTCAAAATCGCAATGGAAGCCAGGGCGGGACGAGTCAGCGGCAGCATAATGCTGAAAAACACGCGCCATATTCCGCCACCGTCGATCTGGACGCTTTCGATCAGATCGTTCGGGACCCCATCAAAGAAGCTTTTCAGAATGATAATTGCAAAAGGCGAAGCCAGCACCGGAAATATAAGCCCCTCATAGGAGTTAAGAATATCAACATCCTTCGCTACCTGATACAAAGGAATGAGGGTCGCTTCACCTGGAATCAGTAGCCCTGCCAGAATAAAGAAAAACATGAACGTTTTGAACCGGAATTTGATTTTCGACATCGCATAACTAGCCATAGCCGATATTAAGACGGTCAGAATCATGACGCAGACAGCGACGAAGAAGCTGTTCCAAATCCAGTGTGTCAATTTCGTTTGCGTGATCACTTCTCCATAGACATCAAGCGAATAAGGCGGAGTAAACCAGTCGAGCAGCGAGGTGACTCCCATGCCCTCCCGCTTCACCGACACAACAAGCATCCAGATCAGCGGAAAAACAAATACCAAAGCCAGCAGCATGGAAACCAGTCGAATCATCCACTTCATCTCATTACTCCCCCTTCCGGTTATTCAGCCAATACTGAAACGCGGACAGTACGAGCAGGATCGCAAACAGCATATACGACAGCGCCGCAGCATAACCAAGGTCATTCTGCCGGAAACCGATTTGCCAGATGTATTGAATGACAGGCCTTGTGGAGTCGAGCGGCCCCCCGCCGGTCATGATGTAAATTTGTACGAACACTTTAAAGGAAGCGATAATCTGCAGCATCGTAATCGTTCTTGTGATCCCGCCCAGCATCGGAAGCGTAATCTGCCAAAAGATTTGGGAGTCGCTAGCCCCGTCGAGCCTGGCCGCTTCATAAATATCTTCCGGAATATCCTGCATCGCAGACAGGTAGAGGATAAAGTTAAAACCGACAGTCCACCATAAGGTCAGCAGTGTAATAGCAATCCAAGCCAGGCTTGTCTCGCTCAGCCAGAAAATTTCCTCGTTTCCGGGAAGCAGCCCAATGAGATGCAGCAGCGAATTCAATAAACCGGTATAAGGCTGGAAGATAAATAAACCGAGATAAGAAGCAACCGCCACCGACAATACGCTTGGCAGGAAGAAGACACTGCGGTAAAATTTTTGCAAGCGGGATTTCCGGTTCGCTACCAGAGCCAGTATAATCGCCAGCACGATCATGGTAGGCGTAGTGAGCACGACGAACAGAAAAGAGTGCCACACCGACGACCAGAAAGCCGAATCTTGAAGCATATTCGCATAATTTTGAAGGCCAACATATTCGATTTTTCGGATCAGCGTCCATTTATAAAAGCTCATTTCGACGCCCTTAATCATCGGCCAGATCGTAAATAAAACGTATATAAATAAGAAGGGAAGCAGAAATATAAGCGCTTGCATATCTGCTCTCCACTTGTTCACTTTCACGCGATTCACCCCTTCTCGTTACTCGGGCAGCAGCTTGCAGTCTGAGCTGCAAGCTGCTGCCCGAACCTCACAAACGGTTTATTGGTCGAGAACCTTTTGAATTTCCGGCTGCATGTTGGCGACCGCATCCGCCGGCTGCATTTTGCCTGCCCACACTTCATTCAAATATTTCATGACCGCGAGATCGCGAATTTGCCAGTTCTTAGTGGATGGCTTACTGAATTTCACCGTATCAGCAACGGATACATAGTCGCTGCGGTAATCCATATCCTTAAACTCTTGTTTTTCGATCGCGGACGGCTTAGAAGGAATATGACCGGCTTTTGCCCAGATTTGCCCATTGTCGGCAATCCAGTCGGCGAAGGTGATCGCAGCTTCCCGTTTTGCAGCATCCTCGTCCTTCGTCACCGGCAGGATGATCGTATGGGAATCGCCCCATGCCGCTTCCTGATCGAAAATTTTCGGAATCGGCATGGCGCCGAACTCAAGGCCATTCGTCGATTCCCAGGTGCCGGTTGCCCACACGCCGGTCATCATGATCGCTCCCGCTCCGCTTTGGAACGTTTTGTAAAAATCAGGATCATTCTTTTTGATGAAGCCATTCGAATACAGGTCTTGCATGTACTGAGCCGCTTGCGTTGCCTTCGCCTCGTCAAGCTGTACCTTGCTCAGGTCGTCGGAAATGATATCGTTTCCGCCCAGCTGCGTATACAGCGACCACCAAAGGCGGAACGGATCATGGTCTTTGCTCTCAAATGCAAATGGCGTGATGTTCGCCGGCAGCTTCTCTTTCAACGTGGACAAGAATGTCACAAAGCCTTCTGCCGACTGCTCCAATACCGGCTTGCCGTCTTCGCCGAGCAGTCCCGCGTCTTGCAGCAATTTTTTGTTGTAATACATGATGAAAGGATGTGTATCGATCGGAATGGCATAATGCTTGCCGTCAACTACGGTTGCGTTCAGAAGATTTTGATTATAGGTGCTCCATTCAATGCCTGCTGCGTCCGCAACGCTATCAAGCTCGGTCACAACGCCTTGTTCGATCAGGTCCGGCAGACGGGAGGTATGCGAGATGCCGATGTCCGGTCCGTTGCCGTTACCGACCGCCGTAATCAGCTTCGTGTAGTATTCAGCCCATTCAAGCTTTGTATTTTTGATCTCGATATTCGGATGCGTTTTGTTGAATTCAGCAATAAGAGCGTCCATGTTCTCGCCGTCACCGCCGGTAAAAAGCGTCCAATAGGACAAGGTGATTTTCCCGCTGTCAGCCGAGCCGCCTTCCGAGTTGCTGCTGCCGCCACCGCTGCATGCGCTGAGCAGCATCGAGAATGCAAGTACCAACGTTAACATGAAGCCTAATCTCTTTTTCATTTCGGTCTCCCCTTTTCATATGAATGAAATGATGCCCAAATCGAAAAATCGCTTTTGCTTGTATGCTGCCAGGGAATCAATCGGCCAAAAGCATCCCCTCCCGTTATTAATTTGGATGGCGGCGATCCCCATTCGTGAATGTATGCTCGCCGCCGCGCTCTTGATTAGCTGTAACGAATTAATAGATCGATTGGATAACGTCCCGCGTTGCGCCCATACAATGCGATTCCGCCTTCATCCGCTTGAAGCTCCAGACGCACGCTGCGGCTGCGGTCCAGCTTGGCGGCCAGACGGCCCGGCACGGTTGCTTTGCACAGATAACCGTATGAGCCCGCTTCATCCAGTTGCTTCGCAGCCGGCTGGTAGTGCCAGGACAACACGCCCCGGCTGTCCGCCGGATCGTCCGGCAGTACGAATGTACCGATACGCTCTCCGTCGATGAGCACATGTACGCGTGATTCATGCTTTTCATCGTCTGTCATGTAGTACGTATTGGGGTTGTACTCCACATTCGCCGCTGCGCCGTGCATATAGTTAACGCCTATTTCCTGTTCCTTGGATCCCTCGACATTGCGCGCGAGCACCCGTTTGGCGCTTGCTTCGAACAGAATTTCGATGCTGCCGATCGTCTCCTGCGCCGCATGATCGGGAAGCTTCACCTCATACACGAACTGCCCTTTTCTCACGCCGTTCACTTTGGCTCCCTGGATCGCGTTCCATTGATGATCGAATGACTGATCGCTGAAGTCCCCTGCCGGAATGCTGACGAAACCGCCTTCGGCATCATATACACCATTCGCTTGCCCGCTGCGCACATCGAACGTAACGAAGTTGCGCATGAGCGCTTCCCCGGATTCGTTCACAAGACGAATTGCCAGCACGGCAACGGCATCCTGCTTCGGCATCCGTACGGTAAGCGGCGCTATTGGCGCTACGCCGTAACCGTTCCAAGCCTCCTCGATCACCCCGCTGTCCGCAACCCTGCGCGTTCCCAGGCTGTCATACCACAGCTCCCATTCGACCTTGAGCGTCTGCCCGTGATGCCGGTCCGAGAAGCTTGAACGCAGCAGCTGTACCGTAACGTCAGCACCTGCATGAACCGTTTGGGAAGGCGGCGCATCTATGACGATAAAGTCCGGCGAATGCAGATCGGCAAGCGTCATGCCCGGCACGAATGCTTCATAGCCAAAATACTTGTCCGAGCCGTCCAGCCGGTAGTAACCGTTGAACTCGTTGGTCACATCGCGAAATTCGGTAAATACGAAACCGCACATTTTGTCGTGCCGCCGGAACTCGTTCATCATGTACCGGTAGTGCCATGCGAGGTCACTGTCGCCCGCGCCGCCTTCGATGCCCCATACGTTCCCGCATTCGCTGTTCATCAGCGGCGCATCCGATTGTACATTGCCACCGATATAGTTGAAGTCCGAGCCCGGGAACGTTTTGTCCACTACCTCGCTCACATGCGCTCGCACTTCGTCATAACCATTGATGTAAAAATGCCAGGTGTTGATGTCGGACTCGACATGGTCCCAGTTGCACGGCGAGTTGTCTTCGATAATCCGCGTCGGATCGAGCTGTTTCGCCCACCGGTACTTCTCCCGCACCCATTCCTGCGTCTGCGGCTGATAGCCGGTGCGTTTGGTGATATCGCTTGTCAATCCTGGTGTCATCTCGCCCGACATCAAACCCCAGGTTTCATTGAACATCACCCATGAGAATATGGATGGATGATTATAATCCCGGTCGATGATTTCCAACGCTTCACTTTCATAAGAAACACGCGCGGTCTCATCCGGCTTGCCCCAGAAGCAAGGCATGTCCTCCATCACCAGAATGCCGAGCTTGTCAGCCCAGTACAGCTTGCGCGGCTCTTCCGGCTTGATGTGAATGCGGACGAAGTTGAGTCCGAGCCGCTTCATGAGATAGATTTCATCCCGCATCTCCTCGTCGGACGGATAAGTGAAGTAACCGGTCGGATGGTACGACTGGTCAAGCGTGCCGTTCAGGTAGACCGGCTTGCCGTTCAGCGTAATCCAGCGGTAGCCTCTGTCGCCGAATCTTGCGGTGCCGATCTCGCGAATGCCGAAATACGTGCTGACGACATCTGTGCCGAACCCGCCGGACAGCCTGAGCTCTCCTTCATAGAGATGCGGTGTTTCCGGGCTCCACAACTGCGGATCGTTCACAATGAACGACGTCGTAACCTTGTTCTCACCGGCTGTCAGCTTCAGCGCCTCCGTATGGCGGATCGATCCTTCCGCAAAGCTCAGGCTCAGCTCCGCTTCACCTTCTTCATGCGCGATAACGCTTGCCGTCACCTCGACGCGCCCATCCATGGAAGTCACGAATTTGGCGTCACGCACATAAGCTTGCGGCCGTGCCTCCAGCCAAACCGGCTGCCAGATCCCGCGGATCTCGCCATAACCTTGCTTGCCGCGCGCCTGGTAATCGTTATCATAATCTTCCGCACGTACGACGATCATGTTCTCCCGATCTGCTGCCCATGCATCCGTTACGTCAAATTCAAATGTGCCGTATCCGCCCTTATGAGCGCCTGCATGAGTTCCGTTAATCCAAACATCGCATGCGTAATCGACAGCGCCGAACCGCAGGAAAATCCTTGAATCCGACTCGGACGGCTTCCATTGAAGAGAACGGCGGTACCATCCGATGCCTTTATCATCCTTCCCGATACCCGACAATGGACTTGACCAAGAGAATGGTACCGTAATCTCAGAATCGTAAGCGATTTCATTTTTTGTATGCCATGTTTGGCTGATGCCCTCATTATCCGGGTCGAAGCGGAACGACCATACGCCATTCAGATTAAGCCAGTCCGTCCGCTGCCAATCAGGACGCGGATATTCAGGCCGGGGTATTGTTGTCATTGAAGAAGATAAAGCTTGGGTAGACATGGATTAAACACGACCTTTCAATTGTGATTTCGACATCATCTTAGCATATGTATATTAAATGTTCAATGTATATTGTTAATTTACAATACACCTGTTTTATAGTACACTTAGTTCAACAATTGAACCACCTTTCGGGAAAGGAATTAGACGATGAACGATATAAAACAGGACATGATTCGCTACCCCGCTTCGCGTATCGTCGACGTGGCCAAAGCGCTTGCGGGTGATGTCCGCGTACGCATTCTCGAAGCGCTCGGCCACAAACCGATGAGCGTCAGCCAGCTCGCAGAAGCGCTTGGCCTCGCCCAGCCCACCATCTCCATTAATGTGCAGACGCTGGAGCAGGCTGAGCTGGTCGTATCCACGCAGGGCGCGAACCGCGAGAAAATCTGTTCCGTCACCTGCCGTTCGATACTGCTTGAGCTGCCTTCCAAACCCGGCGAAGGCCTGCACCAGACCGAAGAGATTCATATGCCCATCGGCATGTATTCGCAATGCTCTGTCCTGCCGCCATGCGGCATGGTCGGCAAGGACGGATCTGTCATCGGCTCCCAGGACGATCCCCGCGTGTTCTATATGCCGGAGCGCACGGACGCAGCGCTTCTATGGTTTGCAGAGGCGGGTTTTGTCGAATATTACTTTGCCAACCCGCTGCCCCCGGGTGTTGAACTTGAGGAACTGAGCATCACGGCCGAGGTTTGTTCGGAAGCGGCAGCTTTCCGGGAAGATTGGCCGTCCGACATCACGGTGATCGTGAATGATTTGCCGATCGGCACCTGGACAAGCCCTGCCGACTACGGTGACCGCAAGGGCAAGCTGACGCCCGATCGCTGGAAGAGCGGCACCGAGTACGGGATGTTAACCGAGTGGCGCATCACCCAGACCGGCAGTCTGGTCAATGGCATCCCCGCTTCTCCGACGACGATCGACGCGCTGAAGCTTGCCTATAACAAGCCGATCCGCGTCCGCTTCGAGGTCCTCGAGGACGCCGTCAACAAGCGCGGCCTCAACCTGTTCGGCAACGGTTTCGGCGACCATCCGCAGGACATCGTCCTGTCCTTCGTCCGCCGCACGGAACCATCCGAGTAGGTACGGCGCTGTAAATTTCGATCGTATAACGATCGAAGCAATCGCTAAACCCTCCAAATCCGCGCTGCGGATTCGGAGGGTTTATTGTCCTGCTCTAGCGGCCGCACAATACAGGCATTTAGTCCGCTATAGCACACTACTCCGGATAAGGATGGTCATTTGGTGCGAGGTAGTGGGTTGCAGTCTTTTATATGAAATATTGGTTGGATGGAACCGGATACCCCGCTCCAAAAAAAAAGGAAGCCGACCAGACCCCACAAAGGTCTAATCGGCTTCCATTCAACTCACTAACTTGCTCAAAACTTGCCCATATCCTGCTCTTTGGGCTCTATACTCGTAACTTTCCCGTCACTTTCTCATAACTTACTCGTACTTGCTCGTACCTGCTCGTACTTGCTCGTACCTGCTCGTAACTTACCTCAACCCGCCCGCACTCTTCGCGCGGCTTCATGTCTGGCTCTACAGCCAGATCCACTCGATCAGCAGGAACGTCAATGCGGCCATCAACATCGTGATCGGGATGGTGATAATCCATGCCATCACGATCCGGCCGGCGAGCGACCACTTTACATTGGCGAAGCGCTTCGCGCTGCCGACCCCGAGAATCGAGGAGGTGATCGTATGTGTGGTGCTGACCGGAAAATGCGTCAGCGTCGCCGCCAGAATAACAGCTGCCGATGCGGCATCCGCCGCAAAACCGTTGATCGGCTCGATCTTGAAGATCTTCGTCCCCATCGTCTTGATGATCTTCCAGCCGCCGACCGATGTACCAAGCGCCATCGCAGTCGCAGCGGAAATTTTAACCCAGAGCGGTACGTCGAGATTATCCTGAATCCCTGCCGCCACCAAAGCAAACGTAATGATCCCCATGGCCTTCTGCGCGTCATTTGTACCGTGCGTAAACGCCTGGAAGGCAGCAGTGAAAATCTGACTCGTCCGAAAGCCTTTGTTCACCTGATGCGGACTGCGGTTCGCGAATATCCGTTTCAACAGCCACATCAGCAAAAACCCGAGCGAGAAAGCGATAAGCGGCGAGAAGATCAAGCCCTTCACAATGCTTGAAAATCCGCTCCCGTTAATCCCGGCAAAACCCGCCGCTCCGATAACAGCACCTGCCAGCGATCCGATCAACGCGTGAGAAGAGGATGAAGGAATGCCGAACCACCACGTAATCAGATTCCAAGCGATAGCTGCCAGCAGCGCGGCAATAACAATCTGCTCTCCGTGCGCCAGCGTCGCCGGGTCGGCGACGCTGCCCCCGATCGTCTTCGCAACGCCCGTAAAGGTCAGCGCGCCGATAAAGTTCATCGACGAGGCAAGAATAATCGCCATCCGAGGCGACAGCGCGCGCGTTGACACGGATGTGGCGATCGCATTGGCTGTATCGTGAAATCCATTTATAAAATCAAAAGCAAGCGCTAAAAACACGACTATACATAAGATGAGAAAGGCTGTATCCATTTCCGATTAGCCCCTCGCTCAGCTGTTCCGCATGACGATCGATTCGAGCATGTCCGCGACATCCTCGCAATAGTCGGTAGTCTGCTCCAGCATTTCATAGATCTCTTTGCGCTTGATCAGCTCAATCGGGTCCTTCACATTGGCGAACAGATTTTTCACGCAGACGCGCAGCAGATCATCCGCTTGGTTCTCAAGCTCATTGATTGCAATCGCCGGCTCCCGAATAGCCAGCAGCTTCTTCTCGCTTAACAGATAGATTGCCTTCTTGATCTGGTGAGCGCAGCGTACGAGATTTTCTGCAAACAGAACGATATACTCGTCCGCCTCGTTGATGTTGTACATCTCAAACCGCGACGCACAGGCTTCGATCCCGTCGAGGACATCGTCCAGCGAGGTGGTCAGTCCCATAATATCTTCACGTTCGATTGGCGTAATGAACGTTTTGTTCAATTCCGTCAGAATCGTGTGCACATACCGGTCGCACCTGGATTCGAATTCCTTCATCGCCTTGGCAAATGCGGATACATCCTTAATTTCCGACACATTGTACGAGAAGTACTCCACCCCTTCGACAATCGTATCAGCCATTTCTTCAAGCGTTTTGAAAAAAATATTCTTCTTTTTCACTTTCAAGTATCCCCTTCGCATCCCGCATATAATATGCTTTTGACGTATAAAACCATTACATATCCTATCACAATTCACATCAAAAGTGTTGAGAAAATGTAAACAAAATTGCAATTCCCCCAAATTTTTTTCACCGCAAAAAAACACAAAAAAAGACGCTAAGATTCAGCGCCTTTTAGTTTCTTCTATTTCTTATGAATGTATTCAGAAAAATGGCCGATTCCTTACTCATACTCCTTTGACTTAGACACAATTTCCTCCCAAGCTTGTTCAGGCGTAATCTGCTTGTACATGATTTTCTCTGCAATCATCCGGTAATCCTTGTTGCGGAAATTCGGCCAGCCTTTGGGCTCCGTTTTGAATGGCTGGGCAATCGGCGCCGTTTCACGGATGAGCTCGACACCCATTTTATCCGCTTCCGACATGTTTGGCTCCATCGCCGCCAATACCTCGTTGTTTACCGGTACGCCGCGCGTTGTACCGAGAATTGCGTTGGCTTCTTCACTGTTGATGAACCAATCGATGAATTTCTTGGATTCCTCTTCATACTGCGTATTAGCCGAAACGCTCCAGAACATCGAGGATTTCAGCCAGCCTGAGCCTTCATCTCCTCTAGGCATCGTGACCAGCGCCATGCCGCCCGGATTCAGATTATCCAGCGCTGTCGCTTGCGCTGCATGAAGCTGACGGATCAGCACAGTGCCCTTAGCCAGCAGATCAAGGTTCGGATCGAGCTCTTTATCGGTTACCTGGACATCTGCCGGAGGAATGACGCCTTCCTCTCTCAGCTCACCGATCGTCGTGATCCACTCCATCCATGTTTCCCAATCCATGTTGAACTTGCCGTCATCGGTCACATAGTACCCTTTGCCCTTGCTCATCTGATATAATCCGTACACATCGATATCACGGCTCATATCCATCAGCACATAACCGCCGTCGCCGATTTTTGCTTTGGCCTCGCGTCCGAACGCCCAATAGTCTTCCCATGTCCAGCCGGTTTGCGGCGGCGTCAGCCCGAGCTTCTCAACGGCTTCTTTGTTATATGCCATTCCAAACGCGTTGTTTCCTAAAGAGATCGCGTACAGCTTATCCTGATATTTCCCCGTATCCACCAACGCTTGATCCATCTTGGACGTATCGATGCCGGAGGATAGATCGAGCAGCTGATTGCGGCTTGCATATTCGGCCAGGTAGGCCGAATCCATCTGAATGATATCCGGCGCGTTCTTCGCGGCCGATTGCGTGGACAGCTTATCCCAATAACCATCCCATCCCGAGAATTCCGGCTCGAACGTGACATGCGGATTCTGCTCGGTGTACAGCTTCAAAGCTTCCATCGTTGCATCATGCCGCTGCTGGGAGCCCCACCACAGAATGCGCAGCTTCACCGCTTGTTCGCCGCTGCCATTCACATTACCTCCACTGCTGCCGCTGCTGTCGCTGCTGCCGCTGTTTCCGGTGTTAATGCTTCCCCCTCCGCTGCATGCGGAAACGATCAGGCTCAGCATGACAATTACAGTAAGCATCATAAGCCAGCTTGCTTTGCGTTTCATCATTGTGTTACCCCTTTCTGCAAATAAACATTTTGTCATCGCTTACATTTCCATATTAGCAATCCCCGGAATAAGTAAGTATAAGAGAGATGCACAATCTGTTATAAAAAATTACGAATGTCGTTTCACCAGATCCGAGGGGTTAAAACCGGTATATTTCTTGAACAGCGTGCTGAAATAGGGGACATTTTTATAACCCACCTTGCCCGCTACCTCATAGATCAGATGACCCCCGTCCACGATCATGCTCTTGGCTTTTTCCATCCGCACCCGGGTCAGGTACGTGTTGAACGTCTCGCCGGTGACATTGCGGAAGATATAACTGAGATGATTGCGGGAGATGAACACCTTCTCGGCCAGATCCTGCAGCGTAATATCCTCCGAAAAGTGATCATGGATGTAATCGAGGATGAACTGGATCGCCTGTTTGTGCTTCACATTTTCATACCAGCCGTGATGGCCGCACACCTGCTGCACCATCTGCTCGAGCCAGCGGCCGAACTCCTCCACGCTCGTTACGGAGGACAGCGATTTGTGCCAGGCTTCATAAGGGACGATCTCCTCCAGCGCCATCCCCACATCGTACAAGGCATAGCTGAGAATGGTCCAGATCTCCTCGCCGACCTTCTGCAGCTGGCTGGGCTTCTGAATGCCGATCTGAGCCAGATCCTTCACCGCTTCATGAATGACGCCCCGCGCCTTTTCCTCCTGCCCCTGCCGCACGAAATCAGCCAGCTGCTGATAGATATGAATCGGCCTGGAGACCGGGGAGACATCCACTTGCAACAGGGGATCGTAGATATAGACCTCCACCTCCTGACTGACCGCGGCATGGCGGGCGCGCAGCGCATGAAACGCCTCCTCCGTGGAAACGGCGATCTCCGCATGCCCATCTCTGATACTGCCTAGTCCGATCCGGATCTGAAGCCGCAAATATTGATTCACGCATGAGATAATCCGTTTGGCCAATAACACCATTCGTTCCTTGACCGCCGCCTCCTCGGCATCTGCCGGGATCGGAAGGATAATGCCGGCATGATGGCTGAACATTTCGCTGTACACCGCATCCGGACACTCCTCGTTCAATATCTCCTGCAGCACATTGCTGATCATGAAACGGAACAGATTCCAATCCGGAATACTGATGTCCGTTACTCTGACCGTACGCACAAGCTCGATCCCCATGACCGCAAACCTGGAGTAGCTTCGCAGCTTTGGGACATGCCCCCACAGATCGGAATGAAGCTTGCCGGTCTCCGGGCCGGACAGCAGTGATTTTACGGATTGCTTCTGCACATAGGGTTCGTACAGCTCCAGCTTTTGCTTCAGCTTGTCGTGCTCGATGCGTGACAGCGCCGAATTCTCCAGCTCGTCGACCGTCTTCTGCAGGACCGCTTGGATCGTCTGCAGCGTGACAGGCTTGGAAAGATAGTCGTCCACATTCAGGCGCAGCGCCTTGCGCGCATATTCAAAGTCGGAGTACCCGCTCAATATAATGATCTTGCCATCATACCCGCTATTGCGAAGCCGCTCGATCATCTCGAGCCCGTCCATGACCGGCATATAGATGTCCGTGATGATGATGTCGGGCTGATGCTCCAGAATTTTATCGAGCCCCTGCTGCCCATCCATCGCTTGGACCACGCATTCCGCGTCCAGCTCTTCCAGCGGAATGAGCTTTTTCATGCTTTTCAGCACCTGCCTGTCATCATCGATCAGTGCGATTTTCCACATATCTCCCGCCTCCCAGTTGATCGTCGATATTCTCTATCCGGGGTATGGCAACCACGACGGCGGTACCGCCTTCCGGCCGGGGCTTGATGGTCACGCCATATGGAGCGCCAAAGTAGGCATCCAACCGCTCTCTCACATTTTTGACGCCATAGCCTCCCTTCTTGCGGCTCGGAGGTAAGACGCCGTTCTCCGGAATGCCTACGCCATCGTCCTCAATCGTAAATTCAAGCCGGCTGGCATCACCCAGGCAGCGGATACGAATCCTGCCCGACATTCTTCCGTGCAGACCGTGCAGCACCGCATTCTCCACAAATGGCTGCAGCGTAAGCTTCGGGATCCAGGCCTTCCGGCAGCCTTCGTCCACCTCAATCTCATATTCAAGTCCTTCTCCCCAGCGGATCTGCTGAATTTCCAGATAACAGGCCAGATGCTCCAGCTCATCCTCGATCCGAATCCACCGCTCGCCATTGGACAAGCCGATGCGAAACATCCGGCCCATCAGCTCCAGCACCCGGCTCATCTGCTCTTCGCCCGCATCAATTGCCATCCAGTTCAACTGATCCAGCGTATTGTACAGAAAATGGGGATTAATGTTCGCCTGAAGCGCGCTGATCTCCGCATCCCGCTGGCGGCGGTGCTGTTCCTCGAGCGAATCGTACAGCTGGATAATTTTATCGGACGTACTGCGGAAACCGTTGAACATCGCACCGAACTCATTGTTGTAATCACCTGGCAGCTTAACCGGCTTGCGGTCGACGGAGAACTTACCCATCGCGGACAACAGGTGCCGGATCGGCAAGGTGAACTGCCTCGCGATATAATGGGTAACGAACAGCACGGCAATAAGCGCACACAGGCCGATCAGCGTCAATGCAAGCGCAAGATTCAAGCTTCCTCTCGTAATCTCCTTGTAAGGGGTCAGCTCGATCATCTTCCATTTCGTCGAGTAATCCTCGCTCCATACCATCAGGTATTCGCTCCCTTCCACCCATGCTCCGTTCACCTGCTGGGCAACCCGGTATCCCGACGGGGACTTCGTCTCCGAGACAAAGCTCGACAACGCTTCCAATTTCCCGCTTTGGTCGCGCTGCAGCATCGGTCGCCCGCCCGAATCGAACAGATGCCTGATCGTGGACTCATTGCCGCCTCTGCCGGCAATCAGCTGATGAATTGCAGGAGCCTTCACATGAATGACAATGACGCCTTGATACTGCCCCAGATTGGAATAAAGCTTGCGCACATAACTGAGCACATTGCGGCTGCCTCGGGATGTAAGCAGCGTACGCTCCCCGAGCCAGGCGTCATCGCTTAATTCAATATCCGCATACCACGGTTCATTCAGCAGCTGTGTATGCTCCAGCAGCCGCACGCCGAAGTCCTGCGTACCGCTGTACGGGCCGACATCATAGGATATATATAAATCGATCGAATCGATTACGGTCGAGCTGTACGTGATCTGCGCCAGGTACCATTCGATATCTTTCTTCTTCCGATACATCTGATAGTTCGTCCGATTGCTGGAGGCAAACTCCTCAAGCCTCACATTTTGCGAGGTTGCCAGCGCTGTCTGCTCGATGCCGACCAGTTGAATGGAAAGCTGCTTGTTCAGCTCGCTGAGCAGCTGCTGCTGGTAATAGAACGTATTTTGCACAAATTCCTTGGACGACGTCGTATAACTGAACCAGATGACTACGCTGAGCAGCACCAGCATAAAACCGGCAATCAAGCCAAACAGCAGATGGTAGATTTTAAAGGATTTAAACGGATTCAATCGGTCATCAGCCCCTCCCATGATTCAAATTATACATTAGAATCCGCATGAGCCATGCCGTTATAGCGAAAAATGCTACAGCATAAGCAGCAGCATTCCCGAATCCCCGGTATCGTTATCCTTTAATTCCCGTTGATGCAATGCCTTCCACAAAATGCCGCTGCGCGAACAAGAAGATGATCACCGCAGGGAGAATGGAGATGAGCGACATCGCCAGCATCTGCCCCCATTCCATCGCGCTTTGCGTATCCATGAACAGCCGGAGCGCCAGCTGCACCGTATATTTGTCAATGGAATTGATATAGATCAAATGACCGAAGAAGTCATCCCAGTTCCATAGAAAAGCGTAGATCCCAACCGTAACGAGCGCAGGCTTCGTCAGCGGCAGCACGATCCGCCAATAGATACCAAAGTAGCTGCAGCCGTCGATTTTCGCCGATTCATCCAGCTCTCTTGGAATTCCGCGTATGAACTGCACGAGCAGGAAGATGAAGAATGAGCCGCCCACCCCTACACCCAGCGAGCTTGGCACCCAGAAAGGGAGATAGGTATCAACCCAGCCGAACGCGTTAAACATGACGTACTGCGGAACAAGGGTAACTTGGCTGGGAAGCATCAAGGTGACCAGCACAAGGGCAAACCAGATATTTTTAAGCGGAAAATCAAGCCGCGCAAAGCCGAAAGCGACCAGACTGCAGGACACCAGCGTGAGCAGTACGACTCCGAACACGAGCTCGAACGTACTCATATAAAAATGCGTGAAGCTGTAGTTCGGAATAGCGGTCCATCCGCTGATATAGTTGCTCCATTGCGGCACGCTCGGGAACAAGGACGGGGATCCCATCTCCGAGTTCGTCTTCAGCGAGGCGCCGACCCACCAGAACACCGGGTACATCATCACTACACTGGACACAAGCAGCAGCAGGTGGCGTTTCCATTGTCCGTTTTTTAACGATAATCTCAGGTTCATGCCTTCCCCTTCCTTTCATGCTCGTAGAATACCCAGTAACGGGAGGACAGAAAGATAATCGCGGTAGCGATCCCGATAATGATCAGCAGGATCCACGCCAGCGATGAAGCATAGCCCATCTGCAGCCTGCCGAAGGCGCGATCGTAGAGATAAAGCGCATACATATAAGTCGAGTTAACCGGTCCGCCCTGCGTAATGATAAAGGCCTGCGTGAACATTTGGAACGAATTGATCGTCTGCAGCACCAGATTAAACAGGATGATCGGCGAGAGCATCGGCAGCGTAATGTTGAAAAATTGCTTCAGCTTGCTTGCTCCGTCCACGGAGGACGCTTCATACAGATCCCTGGATATTTGCTTCAGACCTGCCAGAAAGATGACCATCGAGGAGCCGAACTGCCATACGACCAGAATGACCAGCGTGCTTAACGCCGTCTCCGGATTGTTAATCCAGCTGATCCCTTGAATCCCGAAGAAACCGATAATCTGATTGATGAAGCCGTCCGCGCCGAACATATTTCTCCACAGGATGGCAACCGCAATGCTTGTGCCGATCAAGGAAGGGAAATAAATAAACAGCCGGTAGGTGCTCATTCCTTTTATATCCTTGTTGAGCAGCATCGCCACGAGCAGCGCAGAGATCAGCTTCAGCGGTACGGATAAAACAACGAACAGCAGCGTGACCTTCAGCGATTGCGCAAATAACGAATCATTCGTAAAGATGAGCGAGTAGTTTTTCGTGCCGATCCAATTCGGCGCTTCCAGCAGCGAATAATCTGTGAAGGAATAATAGGCGGACAGGATCATCGGCCATAAGGTCAACACCAGAAATCCGATCAGCCACGGCGAAATAAACAAATATCCCGCGACAGGCGATTCCCAGCGCTCTTTGATTTTGGAGCGAAAGCTTTGTCTGGCCCGCCTGGTTTCTGCTTGTGAAGCTGGACTGTGCTGCGCATTCATGTGAACACCCCGATTGTATGAGGAATTGTGTGTGCCATAAAGAATATGAGTTCAGTATAGGCAATTTAAGATCGGGGCGAAATGAGACAAAGTCACAATCTCTTATAAGATTTAACGAATCGGTTCAAAAATAAAAAATGCAGCCCGGTCCTCTGCTGAGGATGGCTGCATCGCTTTCATTTTTGCTTTTGTACGGCTCGTTATCTGCGCCTTAACCCGGATTCGAATACAGGATGTGATCCGCGAACGTCGGCTTCATCGGTACAATATGATAATACGTCTTGCCCGGGGTAAATGGCAGCTCCACGCCGTCCTTCACGATCCGTATGATATCATCCGCCGCGCCGCGTACCCACTCGGCATCGATGGCTTTGCCCTGCTGGAAGAGCATCGCGGGTCCGCCCGACGACAGATCGACGGCCAGGCGTCCCACATCGTCCAGCGTTCGATGATTCGAGCCCAGCACGACCAAATTCGAAGCCGACAACTGCTCATCATTGTTCATATCGGTATGAGGCGCATCATTGATTGAGCGCAAATAAACCTGTTTTTCGGTATCGAAGACGTATGAGACCTTATAATTATCCAGCAGGAACTTAATTTCGATGCTTGTGGCATCCGCGCCTTGCGCCGGCACTTCGCCGGGGGACATAAATTTCATCGCCGGGATCGCTGCCTGGCTGTCATAATTTTTCTTGGCCGCGCCTTCGCGCAGCTTCTCCAGATTGGAGTACAGATTATGCGGCGCCTTGCGGAAGCTTTCCCGCCAGAAGTATGCGCCTGCATTCGAGATCTCATCCAGATAAGGCTTACCCTGTCTCTGCAGAATCGCATAACCGTCGTTGCTCGCGCCTGCATGCGCCAGCACCCCATGATACATCTCGCCAAGCTCGATCAGATAAGGACGGATGCTGCGGATTGGGCCAATCGCATCGGAAAACGAATCGCTCTGAAAAATCGCCACCAGCCTTGTAATGCCGCCCTCTGCCAGCACCTCCCACATGACATCCGCATGCGTGAGCCCGGACTGCGGCCTTGCCGGTCCATAGTTGTTGACCATGACGGCGATGGGACGACCCGCCGCTTCATTCTCCTGCTTGATGCCGGTGAGCGGCGCCGTAAAACCCGGCTCAAGCTCCGTATCCGGCTCTGAATCAGGCAATGCCGGATCGATTAATGCGTCGCCATCACCAATTACACTAAGCGGCTCCGTAGCGTTCGTACTGCTGCAGGCTGTCATCACAAGCAGCAACACGAGCATCAGCGCAAGCAGCGGCTGCCAGCCTTTCCCCAACTTCTTGTCCACCTTACTCCCATCCTTTGTACCGAATAATAATCTAACACGAACGAAACTTACAATCATTTCCTTCTATTAAACCATACAATGCAGCGTTTGTCTTGAATATCCGGCTCACCGGACATCCATCCGCACACTCTTATACGCCGTTACTCGCTTCCAGGTTGCAGGCAGTCGTAGAATAATCGAATTACACACTTCTATATGCTCCAATGATGCCACTGCTCGTGGCGTTTCTCCAGTCCCGTCAGCCACTCCGACGTCACGCGGATCGCTTCCTCCTGATGCTTGCGCGCGGAGTACGTATGATCGGCTTGGAAGATAATTTCCTTGTCACATATCCCATCATTGCGGGTCCAGAATACCTTCTGCAGCAGAAAGCTGTAGTCCACAGGAATATCTTCGTCACTCGTGCCGTGCACAAGCAGCACATCCCCGCTGAACCGCGGCGCCGCCTGGAATGGCTGATGCTGCATAAGCGAGTCGAAGAAGACCGGCTGCAGCGTATAACCGTGATGATCCGTGCTGCCTTTTTCAATCGCTTCATCATAACTTTCGCGTCCGACAATCCGCACGATGTCATTAAACGGGTAAGCGACCGGGGACCAGAGAACAAGCGTCTTCACCCGTTTGTCCTGCACTGCGGTGAGCAGCGCTGTCGCGCCGCCGAGACTGTGTCCGAGCAGAGTGACTCTGCGTGCATCTACGCAGTCCATGGACAGCACATAATCCAGCGCCGCTCTGGTCTGGTCAATCATCGCATCAAGGCCCAGCGCCCCATAATCGCCCGCGCTTTCGCCGCAGCCTCCATAGTCGAAACGGAGCACATAATAACCTTGCGCCGCCAATGCCCGCGCCGTCTTCACGAACAGCCGGTCCACACCGATGCGGTTGCCGACAAAACCGTGGCAAATAATAACTGCAGGAACCTTAGATTCTCCTTTATTCACAGTGGGATAATGCAGCGTCGCAGCCAGCTCCAAGCCGTCCTTCGGCGATTTCAACGTTAATGATTTTTCCATTCCAATCACTCCTGCACGAATATATATAATAAATCCTATCGCTTTAGTATGAATTATATTTGTATCATACTCCCGCATGCTCAGAATGTCAATCCGCTCACATAATCAATTGTCGTTGTTCTGTGATAATGTCACCCCATAACTGTTCTGAGATAATGTCACCATGGGACAG
>NZ_BMGR01000006.1 GCF_014640295.1 Paenibacillus abyssi
CTCTCTCAATGTATTTGAGGGACGGTACCTTCTTTGTTTAAAGGACTTTTTCAGTGGCCTCCCCCTAACTCATCATTTTTCGCGCCGCTTATTGTTGTTTGCAAAAATCCACTCCTCCTTTACTCCTTTGTTATTGACGGGGGAATGACGCAGGCTGAATTTGAAAGCGATTACAAAATCCGTGCAACGGGCTTACCCATCCGGTCCTTGAACAGCTGGGAAGCCGCTTTCTCAGACAAGCCTAAATGGTCAGCCGGCATCGTTAGGGACATTGCCGAATCCCCGTGGATTAAAGCTTCTTTGTTCCTTTTATCTGGCATAGGGCTTCAAAATCTAAGATCGTAATGATCATAACTGGACCAAGTTCACATAGTTGACATGTTAAGTAGCCCGATCGAGTCATTTCAATTCCTGCATCTCCCCTTATAATTCAATTCAAGCGATAACATTTCAAAGCTAAAGGAGAAAGCAATGAACAAGAAGCAGCTTACACGTTACAGCATATTATTAACCCTTATCATGATTCCTCTAGCCTTGTCGGCCTGCGGTATTAGCAAAGCCAGCAATGCGGGCCTGGGCATGGGTTGGGTGCACGAGACACCGGTGGAGCCCCATGCCGGTGAATGGAAAGCAATGGAGATGGAGGACGGAAAATCTTTTTCCGTTGATGCTCCGCCAGCCAATGATTCCGAAATTACAAAAGCAGAATTAGAAGAATTACACGAAATGGCAGCCAACCGGACGGCTGAAGATATCGAGCTCATCAACCATTGGGCCAGCGGAATTGTCAGCCCAAATTCCCACTGGTTTGCCATTACTGAAGAAATGATCAAGAAGTACAAACTGACGCCGCCGGCCGCGGCAAGAGTCCATGCTGCAGTCGCTAACGCAATCTATACGGCGTCGACAGCTGTGTACGAAGCAAAGTATCATTATCTTCGTCCAAGGCCAACCGATCTTGATCCGACATTGGAGCTGCCGGAGGGCTTTAAAGTGCCTCCGCATCCATCGTATCCTTCCGGACACTCCGCCACAGCGGAGGCTGCAAGCACAATGCTGTCTTATATTTTTCCGCACGAGTCGGCAGCCTTTGAGAAAATGTCCTCGGATGCCAGCATCTCCAGAATGAAAGCGGGCATCCATTTTAGAAGCGATATCGATGCCGGCAATAAATTAGGGCAAGAGGTGGCTAATGACATTATTGAAAAAATGAAAGACGATAACGCTCCTCTGCAATACATGGAAATGAGCCACGGACCCGCCGGCCATTAGAAATAAAGGTGGAGGTTGATCGCCCAACCCCCACCTTTATTGTTTATTTATAGAGGATATCATCTTTTAATGAAGCGACATGCATTAAAACCTGTTCAATATCAGCTTCATTCACGCCAAAATGCGCAAGCGCGTCATGAAGGTGCCCGGCAATCGCGTTAAAGTGAACGGGCTGCAGATTCATTCCTTCATGCGCCTTTGCCATCGACAGGCCGGAATACTGATTTGGCCCTCCTAATGCAAAGCTGATAAATTTAGCCTGATGCTTTCGCTGCTTTTCCATATCTGTATGTTTAAAGAAATGATTGACGGTTTCATCGGCCAGGATTAAGTCATAAAAATAATCAACCACTTTGCTTATGGCTTGCTCCCCGCCGATTTTTTCATACAACGTTTCCGCTTTTTCCATACAAATTCCCTCCCTCATCGTATCTAATTAATATTTCCCTAAATAACACCATCTAATCGCAAACTTAATAAGAAAAGGAAGCGCCCACGGCACTTCCCTTATCTTTTTCCATCTATTTACGGTTGTATAATCAGACGGCTTAATTTCGCCTGTCCCCAGGGCGCAACCTTGATCGCAACCTGCATATTCTCCCGCTGCTCCTCCAGCGCTTTCCCCGTGCCCTCGGGAACATAGTAACGTTCAAATCCATAGGTGAGTTCGATGTTTCCATCCCAGGCATATTCCACGCGGGCCTTCAGCACAACGTCCTCCGTTCCGGCATCCGGGCGTTCGTCGTAAATGCCTGCCGCTTCATATAACTCCGGATGCTCTGTTGATGGGCGAAGCAGCACATAGGCGCGCTGACCGCGCTCCGGCTGTGCGGCGCCGCCATGCCACATTTCATCCGGCAGCCGGCTGATTTCGTAGTTCAAGATGACATAATCGCCATAGAACAAATCGCGCGGATCCACCGGGGCCGTCTCCAATCGGATCTCTTTGCCATACCAATCTACGGCAATGTAGGAGAAGGCCAGACCGAGCAGCACGATGACTTGCAGGAGTACGAGACCGACTAGTAGCTTAAGGCGTTTACTTGAATTACGCATGAGTTTCTCCCCCGTTCTCTTTGAGGAATCTTCTGCGGCGGCGATTCAAGTACCAGCTCAGCAGGAGCAGGATCACTCCGCCGACCAGGAAGAATAGCGATTTATCCATAAATGCCCAAGCCAGCCGGGTGTAAGCCAGCAGAATCGCGAACAGAAAAAGCACGGTCCCAAGATTGATTTTGAAGCGCCACTGCTCCGCATAACCATTCCAAAGCACAAATAGCGAGAACGTGCACAGCGCCAGCAGGTAGAGCAATCCGGCTCCGCCCTCGATAAAAAACCAAGGCAGCAGCAGCACCCATTCCGTAGAAGTGTTTAAGCGACGATTGCGCCATTTGCCAAGCAGCGATATCACAAGCAAAACGGCAGTTATAATCAGAAATGCGGCAGACTGCGGAAGCTCTTCACGACTGAAGCCGATGGGATTGATCTCACTTGCGAACATGACCATAAAACTGCCGAACAGATACACCGCCGTAAGAGCGCTGCTTTGCAGCGGGTAAGAGGTATTCCGCTCATGCACCCAATCCCCCGCCGCATAGATGACAAGCGCCGGTATTAAGAACCATACGATATTCCAATTCTGCTCCGCGACAAGCATGATCGATTGCAGCAGTAAGCTGACGCCCAGCAGCCAGGCGAGCCATGCATGGCGGTTAACGATCCAGAAAGCGCCGAGCCCGATTATCAGAATAGACAGCGCCGCCACGCTGAACGTGCCTGCTGAGAACAAGCTGTAGATCTGCGCCACATTTAATATGCCAGCAGTAAGTATAAAGATAAATGTAGAACGGTATAGGAAGGTAAGCAAAACGCCTGCTATCCCCCATAGGATGAAAGCCGTCGTCTGCATATTCAGCAAATGAAACATTTGAACGATCAGAAACATCGCTGCGCCAAAGCTCATCAGGCCGATTCCGGCCAATGCAAGTCCCAGCTTCTTATCCCCGCGACGGTAAAACCGCTCACCGCCGGCATAAAAGACTGACATTACAATAATTAGAATGACGAGTCTCCACAGATCGTGGATCTCCTGCCAATTGGCAGCGACGAAGGTTAAGATGCCCAGCCCGACAAGCAGACTTCCAAGAATCGGAAGAATGCCTGCGGCATGCTTTTTCTCATCATACAGCGACAGCAGCCTTTCCGCTTGAACTGCGCTAATAATTTCTTTATCCACCCAGCCGGGAGCCTCTCGCTCCAACCATTTTCGAGACATCTCCATCACCTCTTACCCTTAGTATAGCGGGGATTATCCAAAATCATAGTACCAAGATTTTATGGTACCCTTGATGGATCAGGCTATCAAACCATGTGGTATGTCCATAATTGATATTAGAATTCGAAAACTTACACATTCCGGCTATTATGTTAAAAAGGCTGATGCCGCTACAGCAGCGGCATCAGCTTTTCTACAAAGGGCTATTTGTTATCTGCTCTTGCATGTCCTACAGCTGAACCCATCTTCTTTCCTGATGGCTTAGTAATATGGCCTCATTAAGCTGGACGATTTGATGTCCGTCAGAGAAATTCGCATACGTTCCGCTGCGTTTTTTGTGGTCGATATTTTCGTAAAAGTCCATGCACAGGTTTTTCAGGCCGTCCGGCCAGCCCTCCTGATGCCCGCCGGGATAGTGTGACATCGCCGCCGAACGAGGAGACAGGATCTCCGGGTCCTTCATCAGTACTTCGTTGGCTTGGCAGCGTTTGCCGATCCACAGCTGATTCGGCTGCTCCTGGTCCCAGGCGATTGCCGAACGCTCCGCCGCCACTTCAAAGTACAACCGGTTTTTCCTACCTGCCGCCACCTGCGATACGGTAAACACACCCTGCACTCCGTCTTCAAAATGGATTAATACGCTGCCATAGTCTTCGGTCGATATGCTGATCTCTTCCGTTTCCCCGCTTGCGGCTGAAGCAAATGTCGCTGTGGTGACCTTCGGCTTCTTACGCGTAGGATGAACCGTTTTCAGATCGGCACACACCTCGACTATTTTTTTATTCAGTACATGCTGAATCGTATCACACCAGTGTGAGCCGATATCGGCGATGGCGCGGGACAGGCCGTTCTGCGCCGGATCAAGCCGCCAGCTGTAATCCGTATCAAACAACAGCCAATCCTGCATATAGCAGCCCTGAACGTGCATTACCCTGCCATTGGTTTCGGCCTGGATCATTTCTTTGGCTTCAGCTACCATCGGATAATGCCGATAGTTAAAGCAGACGCCGTGGCTGACTCCTTGGCGCTTAGCTATCTTCGCAAGTTCACTGGATTCCGCGGCATTCGTTGCAAGCGGCTTCTCGGACAATACATGTTTTCCCGCAAGCAGCGCTTGCTTATTAATTTCATAATGCAGCGAATTCGGCGTACAGTTGTGCACCGCATCAATCGCCGGGTCTGCGATCAATGCTTCGGAAGAGTCATATACATGCGGAATGTTCATTTTCTCGGCATAATCGTTTCCTTTGCTTCTTGAGCTGGCAGCTACGCCCCATACAATGACACCGGGAATTCGCCGCAGCGCCTCAATGTGAGACGTTGCCGCGAATCCAGTTCCAATTATCCCTACTTTTATTGTGTTCATACGTCCCTCCATTGCTGCTCGTCATTAACGTTCAGACTAACTCAGCAACAATCTCTTTGATATGCCTGATCGACTGATCCGTAAAATGATCAAACAGATCGTCGGCTTCCTCCCGTTGACTGGCCGCATAAGGATAAGCTACCGGCGGCAGAAATTCCATCGTGATAGAACCTTTATACCCCATTTCCTGAAGGGTTTGAAACACTTCCCTGAAATTTGTCATCCCTAATCCGGCCGCTTCCCTCGTATTATCGGCAATATGGACATGCATAAGATAAGGCGCTATGTTAAGCAGCGTCTCCCGATGGTTTCGCTCCTCGATATTCATATGGAACAAGTCGGCCATCAGGCCTACACTTTCCCGATCCACCTGCTCTGCAAGCTTCCTGGCAACCTCCAGCTTGTTGACCAGATGCGTTTCAAATCGGTTCAATGCTTCAATCGCGAGCTTGATGTTTTTCCCGGAAGCATAATCCCCGGCTTCGCGAAGGCTTTGGACCGCATGGTCCCAAGCTTCCTCCGTTGTCGTATCCGGAGCGCCTTTTCCGACCGGGGAAGGGACGACGATGACAACCGATGCCCCCAACTGAACGGCCATATCCACGCAAGCCTTTACATAATGGATTGCACCCTGTCTGGTTTCACTGCTCGCGCTGGAGAGATCCCGCTCCGCTGTATAAATGCCGCAGATCGAGGTGCATTCCATGCCATAACGGCCCATCAATTCCTGAATCGCTGACAGATCCATAGTGTAAGGCTCACCGGCCAATTCAACTCCGTCATATCCGAAGCGCTTCAGCCGGTTCAAGCTGGTCTCCACATCCTCTTTTCCAAAGATCCACTGTGTTGCGCTGTATTTATACATCGTCATCCTCCTATCCTTTAACTGCGCCCATTGTAAGTCCACTGACCATTTTGCGCTGCAGTATAATGGTAATGATTGCGATTGGCAGAACAATCATCGTGCCGGCAGCAGCGATTTGTCCCCATAGTACGCTTACAGGGGTTGCATATTCATTCAAGCCGACCGGAGCGGTTCTAACCGTTGGGCCGGACAATATATTCGCAAATAAGAATTCATTCCAGGCAAAGATAAAGGACAGCAAACCTGCTGATACCAGACCTGGTCCGATAATCGGAAACACAACTCTGAAGAAAGCCGTAAACCGATTGCATCCGTCAACGAGCGCGGATTCTTCAATTTCACCGGGAATATCCTTGAAAAAGCCATACAACAGCCATGTTGCGAGCGGCAGGTTCATAAAGGTATACATCAGGATCAAAGAAGTGTAAGAATCCAGTAAGCCTACATTTGAAAACAAAAGGTAAATAGGCAGAATCGAAACAATCGGCGGAACAATCCGCAGCGTCAAAATCCAAGTCAAAACATGATTAGCGCCTTTCAGCTTATATCTCGCAAACGGATAAGCAATTCCGCTTCCAAGCATCACCGCCAGCACCGTCGACAGAGCGGATACATACAAGCTGTTCAAAAGGTACTTCAGAAAATCCCTCTCGATCAATACCGTTTGATAATTATCAAACGTAACCGCAAACGTCCACTTCGGCACGGTCGTAAACGCGTCGATCTGGTTTTTAAGTGAAGTAAGCAGCATCCATAATACGGGGAACATAAAAAAGATCAATGCGATAATGACGATCGTATGGTTCGTTATACGTAACGATACTGGTTTTCTTCCGATCATTTTTTGCCCCCCATTTCAAACACATCAACTTTTTTCAAGACAAACGTTAACAAGCTGACAATTATAATCAGCAGGACCACACAGACAGCGGCTCCATAGCCAAACTCCAAGAACTTGAAACCATTATCATAGACCATCCAGCTTAACGTAGATGTCGTGTTGATCGGTCCGCCTTTGGTCATCATGTAGATCGTGTCATAAATACGGAAGGCGTCGATCGTTCTGAGAAGCAAAGCGATCGTAATAATCCGTGAAAGCTGCGGAATCGTCACATAAATGAAAGTCTGCCATGCGGAGGCGCCGTCAATCATCGCCGCTTCATACGGCTCATCCGGAATTCCTTTTAGCCCTGCCAGCAGAATAATCATCATAAACGGCGTCCACTGCCACACATCGGTGAAGATCAGGGCCGGCAGCGCCAGAACTGGATCGGACAGCCATGCCGTGCGGGAAAAGCCCAGTGATTCAACAAAGTAATTCAGTACGCCATACTGCTCATTCATCATGAAGCGGAACATTAACCCGACTACAGTAGGTGCCATCGCAATTGGGAGCAGCATCGCAGATTGATAGAGGCGCTGGCCCCAGCCAAGCTGATTCAATACGACAGCCAAGCCTAAACCGAGCGCGAACTCGAGAATTACCGAGCTGCTTACAAATATTGCGGTTATTTTCAACGCATTCCAGAAGTGATGTTCAGAGAACAAGCGAACATAGTTATCGAAGCCGACAAATGGCTTATCCAAAGAAATTGGACTGTATTCTTGGAAGCTTATTTTCAAAAGGAATAGAAACGGGTAGATGGAAAATAACAAAAGCAGTATGATACCTGGAGCCATCACGAGATAGGGCCCGCTTCGTTGTAATCTAAAATTTTTCATGGTCAACCCTCCCGCTCAAGCCTAACGATTATAAAACATTTGAGGGGGAAGGGAGCATAAGCAGTTCCCCCTCAATCCTTAAACCTATTAGCGCTGCAGCATTTTATTAACGGCTTCGTCTGCTTGCTTCATCGCTTCTTCAACTGACATTTGCTTAAATTGAGCTGCGCTCAAATATTCGGATACGGTGCTTTCCCACTTCTCTTCCTGAGGGAAGAACGGTCTGGCTTTCGTAATTTTCATTGCTTCTTCGAGTGCTTCGTAACGGCGGAAGCGTTTCACGTCTGTACCTTCGATCAGCATATCGGTCAACGCCGGATCAGCATAGGATTCTTCACGAACCGGATCTCCGCCGCCCATTTGCGCTTGGCGCAGGTCATTTTCTTTGCTTTCAAGCCAAGTCATGAATTTGAACGCTTCTTCTTGCTGCTTGGAAGTTGTCGGAATAACGATCGACCAGCCCGCCAGATGCGGCACAGATTCTTTCATAGCCGGAGTTTGCGCAAAGTCCCATTTGCCTACTGTCTTCGATGTCGCAGGATCGTCTACCTCAAAAGCCGACCAGGACCAGTGCAGCGCCATGGCAAGCTTGCCTTGGGATGCGTCAGAAGCTACCTCTGCGAAGGTGTAGTCATTGATGCCTGGAGGCGAATATTGAAGCAGGTCAACCCATGTTTGCGTTGCTTCAATTGCTTCCGGTGTCGACAAGGAAGAAGTCATATTGTTCCAGTCGATAACATCGGCTCCGTTGGAGTACAGGAACGTAAGCCAGGTATGAACGTTACCGAAGCCTTTGGTTGCTTGCGCTGCCCATCCGTAGAGCTTCTCCCCGTTATATTCCTTGCCGTTGAAGAACTCTGCGGCATCACGGAACTGATCCATCGTTTGCGGTGGAACCAGATCATAGCCGTACTTCGCTTTGAATTCCGCTTTGATCGTTTCATCTGCGAACAGATCGGAACGGTACCACAGCAAATGCGGGTGAATCGTTTGCGGCAGGCCGTAAATCGGGCCGCCTTCGCCGAACGAACCGTTCTGTCCGTTCCACTGCGTTAACGCCAAGGCTCTTGGCAAATATTTCGATGTGTCGATGTTATGCTCTTTGATCAAGTCGTCCAGCTGCAGCAGGCTGCCTGTGGACGCAAATTCAGGAATCCAGTTGTAGTCGACGTTAAAGAGGTCATAATTCGCTTGACCGGCAATCGATAAGGCCAATTTTTGATAGATGACATCGCGTCCGACTAGCTCAATGTTCACTTTAACGCCTGTTTCTTGCTCGTATTCCTTCGCCAGCTCTTGCGTTGCCTGACCCCAAGTCGCACCAAGGAATACACCGTTAAGCGTCACTTGCTCCCCGGAACCTGTCGTTTCGGAGCCTGTGCCTGTGTTGGAATCGCCTTCATTTGCCGGCTGATTGCTTGAGTTGGAAGAACATGCGCTCAAGAACAGCAGGCCGCAAAGCAGTAGCAGAAATGACATTCTTGTTAATCTTTTTCTCATCGATAGTACCCCCCTGATTGATTAAAGATTGGTGTCCACCAAAATTTTGATGGTGTCTTTATTGTGAATGGCTTCTTGAATGCCATCTACAACCTGATGTAATGAGACCGTTTTACTAATGATGTCACCTGGTTTAAAGCGCTTGGAGGAAATGAGATTAATTGCTTTCAACCACGTGTCGTACGTACCGGCATAGGAGCCTACAATGGTCAGCTCTTTGCTGTAAATTTCGAATGGTTTGATCTCCAGTACAGCAGTAGCCGGGGCTGCCCCATACGTTACGAGCGTACCGCCTCTGCGTACCATTTGAAAAGCCTGCTGGTACGTTGGAACCGCGCCTACCGCTTCGATCACAAAGTCGGCGCCTCTTCCTTCCGTTAGCTCGCGCACGGCTTCAACGGGATCCTGCTTAGAGGCGTCAATGACATGGTCAACGCCAAGCTCACGCGCTTTGGCGATCCGTGCCTGATTCATCTCGCTGATAATCACTGAGCTCGCGCCGTTCATCTTGGCAAGCTGGGCATGTACTAGTCCCATTGGACCCGCCCCGATTACGGCAACGGTGCTACCCATTGTAATATTCGCCCGCTCCTGCCCCCGAATGACGCATGCCAGCGGTTCGATATAGGCGGCTTCCTCCCAAGTCATATCTTCAGGAAGCTTATATACATTTGTTTCCGGAGCTTTAGTATATTGCGCGAATGCACCGTTGATATGCACCCCGATCTGACGGATGTCCTCACAGAAGAGCTTTTGGCCCATCCGGCAGTAGAAACATTTGCCGCAGCTGATGTTAATATCCGCTGTTACTTTGTCGCCTACTTTTACGGCTGTGACCGCTGAGCCGACGGCTGCGACCTCACCGGAGAACTCATGTCCTTGAATGAGCGGGAAGGGCACCGGGAAGTGGCCGCGATAAATATGCGGGTCGGTCCCGCAGATGCCGCAGCGCTTCACGGCAATCAGCACCTCATGATCATCAATTGCCGGAACGGGAACTTCTTCGATGCGCATATCTTCAGGTTTGTGCAGTACAGCTGCTAACATCGTTTTCATTGTTGTGACTACCTCCTTATGATATTGAAGCGAACAGCTTCTTCAGATAATCGATCGATTCCTTCGAGTATTGGTCGTAAAACGCTTCGATGCGGGCACCGCCGAACGGATCGGCGAATGGCGGAAGCAGTTCCATCGCAATATAACCTTTATATCCGATATCAACAAGCGTACGGGCAATCGGTTCAAAGTCGATATGGCCTCTGCCCGGAGCCGCCCGGTTGCTATCAGCGAAATGGACGTGGAACAGTTTGTCTCCCGCCAAGCGGTAAGCAGTTGCAATATCCACTTCTTCAATGTTCATATGATAAGAATCCCCCATGCAGCCGACATTCGGCAGATCGATATCGGTCACCAGCGCCAGCGATTGTTCCATGCGGTTAATCAAATAATTCTCGTAGCGGTTCCATGGCTCAACCGTCAAGCGAACGCCATGCTCGCCGGCATATAACCCGGCTTCGCGAATGCTCTGTGCCGCCCATTTCAATTCGGTCGCCATGTCTGCTTCAGGGTAAATCTTCATGCATGCGGTCGGCGTCACTGAGATGCCTCCAGCCCCGATCGCCTCGGCAAAATCCACACATTGCTTCAAGTAATCTACCGCTTGCTTGCGGATTTCCGGGCGGCTTGATACGAGATCCCGCTCCGGTGTATAGATCGCGCAGATCGATGATGCTTCTATATTGTATCGGCTCAGCAGCTCTTTGATCCGAACCGCGTCGGTTTTCTCAGGCTCGCCTACAAATTCAACGCCGTCATAACCGAATCCGGCAAGTCTCTTGATGCCTTGCTCAATGTCTTCCCCCGCATAGACCAATGTATTATAAGAGAATTTAATGTCAGCCATCGGATGACCTCCTTCAATGTTAGGGCTTCTCTGAGAGATTCGCCTCTCGAGAGCGTTTTCATATCCTTATCTTAAAGGCAGGGGCTTTAAGAAGAAATAGGGGGAATTTAATGTTTACCCATGCAATTTTAGTGAAAACTAAAAATCCCCCCTAATTTTATCGGAGGGATCATCGTGTTACTGTACTATTTTCTCATCTTCAACAAGCGGATGGGTTACCATGACGCGAAATCCAGATGAACCGGACCTATCCACCCGAATGCCGTAATCGCCGCCAAAATGCAGTTGCAGACGTTTGTGCACATTTTTAAGCCCTATCCCCCGCGGCTGGTCCTGATCGGCTGAATGATCCATCACTTGGGAAGAAGGAGCGGGCATTCCAGGCCCATTATCCTCTATGATGAAAAGGATGCTGCCGCCCTTCAGCTTGGCGGTAAGACGAATCCTTCCCTTCCCTTCGGGAAGATGGTTCACGCCGTGCTTGACGGCATTTTCCATGAGCGGCTGCAGGATTAACTTGATTACCTTGCGTTTGGTAATTTCCGGATCGACCTGATAAAACACCTGGAATGCGCGATTGCTTCGCAGCAGCTCAATCTCCAAATAATTGCGCGCATGCTCAATCTCCCGTTCAACTGTCGTCCATTCATTTCCGTTATTCAAGCTGAAGCGGAGTAAATTTGCCAGCTTTGTCACCATCGCAGCAATATTGTTTTCCTTTGCCTTTTCCGCCCTCCACTTGATCGCATCCAATGTGTTGTAGAAGAAATGCGGATTAATCTGATGGTTTAACGTCTGAAGCTCAAGCCGCCGCTTATCAGCTTCCATCGTCCGGGTTGTATCCAGCAAATCGGACATGCCTGATATCATCTGATTGTACCCGCGCACGAGCTGTCCGATCTCATCTTTTCTGTCCGGAGAGAACTGAAACTTGGCAAGCGCTCCCGTCCGTACTTTGTTCATGTGCAGCACCAGCTTTTTGATCGGGCCGGTGAACGTGTGCACAATAAAATACAGCAAGCAAACCATAACAATCAAGCTGACCACTACAATCCAAAAGGTAAAATCCTTGATCTGGTTGATCTGTCCGGTCAGATCCTTGTTCGGAACAGCAGCAATCAATTTCCAGCCTTCCTCGGTGATCTGGGTCTCCGCCTTGGACCAGCCATCGTCAGGCACATACTCCCGGCTGTAACGGCTTGCTGTGGGATGGGAAATAATGCGGTTGTCTTTATCCACAATCATGAACATATAGTTCTCAAACGCTGATGGAGATGCCAGCTCCTCCCGCAGGAAGAAATCCGGTATCTGGATCGCCAGCACGCCAAGCGGCTCGTAATAATACGAAGAGCGGATCGCGCGCACGTAGATAAATATCGGCTTATGCAGATTGTTGTCCCAGGAATGAAACCATAAACCCTTGTTCTGCTGTTCGAACGCCAGGTCAAAATATTCTGGACGGGGTTCGATTTGGTTAAGGTTAATGAGCTTTTTATAGTTCGGATAATATTCCATGTCCTTCGGAAACACATACAGCTCATAGGAGCCTCTTAGCTGGGACACGATGTCGATCATGCGGTTGATAAAAACCGCTTCCTGCGCATACGTTTTTGGCGGCTCCTCGCCGAGCAGAATTTGCAGCGGCCTTGAGGCGATCATTTTGTCCGTCTCGTTCTCGATGCTTTTAAAAAACGTATTGAGCTGTTTGGCGTTAAGCAGCAGGTTATCCTGAAGAAAGCCCGCGGTGACGGATTCCATCTGGTCTCTTGATTTGTCATAGGACAGGTAGCCAAGCAGAACCACCGGAACAAAAACAGCCGGAAGGATCAGCATAAACATCTTCCTGAACAACGAGTTGCGGTTAGTAAAATCGAGGAATCTGGGCTCTCTCATTTTCCGTACCGATACTCCTTGGGGGTCTGACCTGTCCGTTTCTTGAACTGGCTGCCAAAATGCTGAAGGTCCTGATAACCGACCGATTCCGCAATTTCATACACCTTCATGCTTGTCTCCCGCAATAAAGCTTTGGCCTTCTCGATCCGGGTTTCCGTCAAAAAGTCCATATAGGTTTGCCCCGTTTCCTTTTTGAACGATTGGCTTAACCACACAGGGTGGATCGACAGCTCGGCAGCGATAATCTGCAGTGACAAATCCTCCATATATCGGGTCGCAATGATCTGGACTGCACGTTCGATTATCGCATTCGTTTTTTGGGGAGCCATATCCTTAGCCAGGTTTTTCAAATAATCCCCAAGCACAATTTCGTACTCCTCCAGTGTTTGGCAGGCGTCAAAGCTTTCCCACACCTTCATCGGAATTTCTACCAGCTCTTTCGACGTGACCTCGCTCAGATGCACATGGATTTCGGATAAATAATTAAGCATCTGGCGGACCACGTCCTCCCTGCTTTTCCCATCAAGCAGAACCGTTTTCCGGATAAAATCACGTACGCCTTGCTCGATCATGCGATCTTCCTGAACACAGATCCATGCCGACATCTTATCAGGAGAAACGGTATCCTCCGGGTTCAGATCAGCAGTCCGGTCATCCGTCCAATATTCAAGCGCGGTAGACAAGGATTGGATGCGAAACGCCGTCAGCGCTTCTTGATATGCGGAGTGGAGATGCTCAAATGCGGATTTTCTGGTACTCATTCCGATCGAAAAAGGGAACTTCTGATATTTCTCAATATGCTCGGCGATCATACCGGACAACTGCTCCGTTTCATCCGTTCCGGTAATGAGAACCCAACGGTTTTTCGGATCTTTAAACAAAATAGTGCGGGTGCGGGCGCGGATCAGCTCCTGCACAATATTCCCGATCGCAAAGGTTTGAAGGGCAAATTCCCGTGCGACTGGCTTGCCGTCCGGGTATCCCTTTGCATCCATAACAAACAGGGTATAGGATTGATTAGCCAGCCATTCAATATCCCATAGACAGAGGCGCTGATAGATATGCTCCTCCAATACAGCCTTCTTTAAGCAAAAATCGATCAGATACTCATCTCTCATCGAACGGTTGCCGATCTCAGCAAACGTCCGCTGCTGCTTCATCGAACGAAGCTGTTCATTTTCCTCGACAATCATGGACATCGATTTATGCACTTTAGTGATAAATTCTTCTGTGCTGTATGGCTTCAGCAAATAATCCGCAACGCCGATGCGTATGCTGCGCCTTGCGTATTCAAACTCATTGTATCCGCTTACGATGATGACCTTGGGTTGGTATTCGCCGTCCCTGACCCGCTCGGCTAAATCCAGTCCCGTCATGCCCGGAAGCATAATATCCGTGACAATCAGGTCGGGCCTCTCTTCGCGAATCAGAGCAAGAGCTTCTTCCCCATGATTTGAAGTCAACAATGTGAATTCCATGTCAATTGTCTCGACAGCGGTCTTCATGCCTAATAAAGAATCCGGTTCATCTTCGATCAAAATCAACTTCAACTTCAAGCGCCTCACCCTTTGCGGTTGGTAATTCATTATTACCATAACCCTCAAAAGCAGTCAATCGGAGAGGGAATCCCTCTCCGATTAACTGTTCAGCACTAGAAAAAATATGGCTAGGCATAATACGACGGTTACAATATATAGACTGGTTAGCCTGATCCATTTTTTCCCGAATTTTTGTACATCTGCAGAGCCTTCTTTTTTATTTTCTTTCGAAAAGCCCACGGTGAGCGTTGTCACTAAAGCAACGATCATGACGACAAACACAAGCGCGATCAAATAATTCATGCACTCAACCTCCTTCTATAGGATACATACAAACGGGCAGAGTCTCAACAGGACGAACTGCCGATAAATGATCATTATTCGACATTTTTCAGTTAAAGCTGACGATGCTTCGTTTGCTCTCATTGACAAGCAATTGGAAAACATCCGGCCTGTTATAATGTCCGGTAACGTCAAAGTCGTAACGGCTTTGCGTCACGAGCGACCGGTCTAACTCCGCGAGCAGCATGCCTTCCGTATCATATAGAGGTGGCGTTATAAATTCTCCAAGCGGTCCGACGATCGCGCTTCCGCCCCTGCATAATATATCGGGATCATTCGCGATCTCTGCATAACTGGCCATATCCGAAGGGTATGATTCCTTCTTGACGAATTGATTGCTCGATAAGACAAAGCAGCGTCCTTCCAGAGCAATATGCTGCAGAGTGGACTGCCATGTATCGCGTGCATCCGCCGTAGGTGTAATTAAAATATCAATTCCTTTTGCATACATAGCCATTCTGGCCAAAGGCATATAATTTTCCCAGCATATCAGACCGCCAATTCTGCCAAACGGCGTATCGATCACAGTCAGCGTGCTGCCATCCCCTTGTCCCCATAACAGGCGTTCGGCCCCGGTAGGGACAAGCTTCCTGTGCTTGCCGAGCACTTTTCCGTCCGGGCCCAGATAGAGAATAGAATTGTAAAGCGTGCTTTTACTAAACTCACCATCCCGCTCCACTACGCCGATGATAAGGTATACGCCGGCTTCTTTCGCCAGCTCGCCCAACATATCGGTATCCTCCCCGGGGATGTCAATCGCATTCTCCCAGTATCGCTCCCAGTCCTTCCGGCCTTCCGGCTGCCGGCTGCCGATACGCGTTCCCAGCGTCAATCCTCTTGGATAGCCGGGGATGAATACTTCAGGGAATACCACAAGCTGAGCGCCTTGCGCTGCCGCTTTCCTGGTCCAGCTTACGATCTTTTCCAGGGAAGACGCTTTATCAAACAGAACAGGGGCAGATTGAATGACCGCTGCTTTGACTTTTCGTTCCATTTATTTTAGACCTCCTCTACTGCCAATATTCATAACGCTCGCTTCAATGGTAATTATAGCTTTATCATAAGAGCATCCTATGAGATTGTAACCGTCCAATTCGGATGAAAATGCACCATCCAATTGGTTGGTTAGACAAGGAACCAATTTGCAGTTTACAATATCAGATATCAGGACATTAAAGGTGAGGATAGCAGCTATGTGGAAACCGGATCGTACGACCAAAAAACCGCTCTACCAACAGATCGTCGATTATCTGGAACGACGTATTTCATATGGGGAATTACCACCCGGGAGCTTGCTGCCGTCAGAACGGAAACTGGCCGAGCAGCTCGGCGTTAATCGGAGCACCATCATCCAAGCCTATGAAGAACTGCGTGCATCAGGTCTAGTGGAAAGCACGGTGGGCAGCGGAACACGAGTCAGCCTTACAAAATGGGGAATTGCCCCTAAGCATACGCCGAATTGGCGTTCCTATACGGACGGAGGCACTTTTTTGCCTAATCTGCCATTAATGCGGCGCATACGGGAGGTTCTGCGCAATGGCGAAAAATTAATCGATCTTGCTAGCGGGGAATTGTCTCCCGATTTGTTCCCTAACAGCATCATACATACGTTATTGCAGCAGGATCCATTTCAGGAATATCTCGGGTACGACGATCCGCAGGGATATTATCCTCTGCGGTCTGCATTAACGTCGTTTCTGCTGCAGCACCATAACATGAACACAACGGAGTCCTCCGTCCTTATCACTTCAGGATCGCAGCAGTCTTTATATTTGATTACCCAATGCTTGCTGTCGCCGGGAGATGCCGTGGCGATTGAGGATCCGTCTTACAGTTATTCGCTGCCGATGTTCCAATCCGCGGGGCTGCGAATTTTCCGGCTGCCGGTCTACAACAATGGCATTGAGCCAGATGATATAGTAAAGCTGTACCGCCAGCATCGGATCCGCATGATTTTTTTGAATCCTAACTATCATAATCCAACCGGCACAACGCTCGATCCTGCGAAAAGAGTCCAGCTGCTCGATATCGCTTCTAAACTGGGCATTCCAATCGTGGAAGACGATCCTTTCAGCTTAACCTCCTTTGAGGGTGTACCGCCTGTCACATTGAAATCCATGGATACGGACGGCCTTGTATTATACATCGGCTCACTTTCCAAGATTGCCGCCTCCGGCCTGCGCATCGGGTGGATGATCGCGCCTCAATCCGTCGTCAAACGTTTGTCCGATGCACGACAGCAGATGGATTTCGGGCTGAGCATTGTTTCCCAATGGCTTGCTGAGCGCTTATTAAGGTCCCCCCAGTTTGATCTGCACATTACCAAGCTCCGGCATGCTTTGGAGCAGAAGCAGCAGCTCATGGTGAATGCTTTAACTGATATTTTAAGAGATAAAGTAACGTTCACTCCTCCGCAGGGGGGACTGAATCTATGGTGCAAAATCAATCTGAAGATTGATGATAGCAAGCTGCTGGAAGAAGCGATCAAAAGAGGCGTTGTGTTCGTGCCCGGCAGCGTATACGGATCTGAACAAGGTTATGTGCGCTTAAGCTTTGCCAAGCCCCATGTGGATGAGATCGGTGCAGGCATTGCCGGATTAGCCCACGCTTTAAAAAGGTATTGACCGTTTAACATTTGATATATTAAACCGAACTTTTGTTATTTACAGTCGAAAGTAGTTTGTTATATACTAAACCAATAATCAATATGGATTGAAGTTGGTTTAGTCATTTGCAATATGAAAGCGCTATACCAAATCTTATCATGGCATGCATATATCATCTGATTAAGGAGAATGATCCATGGAATTAGGTCTTCGAGATAAAGTAGTTATTGTTACTGGAGCGAATGCGGGTATCGGATTGGCAACTGTCCGATTGTTTTTGGAGGAGGGTGCAAAGGTAGTCGGCGCCAGCCGCAGCCTCAATGCGCTGAACGAGATCGGCTCGGATCGATTGGTTACGGTTGCCGGAGATTTGAGCACGCCTGAGGGCAATGATCGAATGATTGAAAAGGCCATTGAGGCTTTTGGCAAAATAGATGTGCTGGTCAATAATATGGGGATCGTTCAGGTAAGAAACGGCTTTTTGAGCATAAGCGATGAGGATTGGAACGGCCTGCTGGAAGCCAATTTTATGAGTATGGTACGCGCTTCACGCGCAGCGATCCCATACATGCTCAAACAGAACAGCGGTGTAATTATTAACATCGCTTCAGAAGTCGGCCGCCAGCCGGACTCCATGATCCCTGATTACAGCGTATCCAAAACCGCCATGCTCAGCCTCTCCAAGGCATTATCCAATGAATTCGGCCCTAAAGGCATCCGGGTGAATGCCGTTTCCCCAGGCTCGATCAGAACACCGCTGTGGGATAATCCCGGAGGCTTTGCGGATTCCCTGGCAGCTAATCTCCAGATGAACAAGGATGACGCGATCGCCCATTATGCGAGAAACCTGCGCAAGCTGCCGCTTGAACGTCTTGGAACGGCAGAAGAGGTCGCTTCCGTCATCGCCTTTCTGGCCTCTGATCAGGCTTCATTTGTCACGGGATCTGAGTTTATGGTGAACGGCGGTTCGCTTAAGGAGATTTGAGACCCTTCATACGTCTTAGAAGTTCCGCCTGCAAATGAGAACGGTGCCGTCCCCATCCGAGGAACGGCACCGTTATTTGCTGCGTATCAGCTTCTTTGCTTCAAATCATGAAAGCTGTGGGAATTGTCATCAGTGCTGTTTATGATTAATTGGTCTATGGTCATGAATGCTCCGCCAATGAGACCGGCCGATTTCCCTAAGATCGATTTGTTAATTAACAAATTCCGAGTCGCAAGAGGCAAAGATCTCTGATAAACGCCCTGTCTGATTGCAGCGAGCAAAATATCGCCAAATTCGGATGCGCCTCCGCTTATGGAGATCAAAGACGGATTGGAGTAGTTAACCAGCGATGCAAGCACCCTTCCGATTAGCGCGCCGCTGTCACGAATCAATTCAACAGATAACGTATCCAGCCTTTGTATCCCGGCGCCGATGTCTTTAAGGCTTAACTCTCCCTTGTCATCCAAGGTTTCCAATAGGAAATTGCTCTTACCGGCTAATGCAAGCTCTTTAGCTTTCGTAGCAATCGCTTTGCCGCCCGCAACCGCCTCTAAGCAGCCGGTATTGCCGCACCAGCAGATCACGTCGCTGCCTACGTCAAAATGCCCGATATCCCCTGCACTGCCGCTTGAACCGCGATATAACTTGCCATCATAAATAATGCCCGCACCGATACCCGTGCCAATCTTAATATAAATCAAATTGTCGACCTCGAAGTTTAAACCCTTTGCATGCTCGCCTAAAGCCATAATATTAACATCATTGTCCACATAACAAGGGCATTCAAAATACTTGGACCAGAAATTACGGATCGGATAACGGTCCCACCCAGGCATAATGGTCGGAGAAATCGGCAGACCGGAAGTGAACTCGACAGGTCCCGGAATCCCGATCCCGATCCCTTTTATCGATACTTGATCAATATGATTTGTGGACATAATATGTTTGACTACATGATAAACATGCGTTAATACCTTTTCAGGACCTTCGTTAATATCGACCGGGGAATGGTCTGAATATAAAATATTGCAATCAAAATCAGAAATCGCAACGCGGACACTGGAGGTTCCCAGTTCGATCGAAATGATATAACCTGCATCCTTGTTTAAAGCATAGAGTCTTGGTTTTCTGCCGCCGCTTGAATTCCCTATATTTGAAACAACGATTAATTTCTCATTGATTAAACGTTCAACATGGTCCGATACCGCGGATAACGATAGTCCGGATTCAGCTACAATATCTGTTTTTGACAAGGGGACTTTCGATTTCCTTATAATTTGAAGCACATTGGCAGTCATTAAAAGCAACTTTCATTTCACCACTTTCCTATTCATCCATCTTGATAATTATACCCTTTATTAACACTGAATATATTTTACCAGATAATATGTTTTATTGTTGAAAAAAAGTTATTTTCAAAGGTTATTAACCTTCATTTCTTTGATGTAAAATTATGTATTGGTATATAAAGCGTTTACAATAAAATAACGCATTCTTTTCCGGTATTAAGGTTATAGGGTGTTACATGTTTCGTTTCTTGAAAATACAGAGTCGGCGGCGATGAACGCCGCCGACTGCTTCTGACTTATTGGCCTGGATCACAGGTCAATCCACAATATCCGCTACCTTCTCCCAGCATCCCGTTTCGGCGCTTTTAACGATCGCGTCAATGATCAGCATGATTTGATAGCCTTCTTTAAATGAAGCAACAGAATCGGAATGGCTTGTAATGCCATTAACCGCGTTATAGAAATTCTGCATCATGTTCTTGAGGCTCTCCGTCCATCCTTCTTCATGTCCGCCCGGATAGTGCAGAAAAGGCAATGCTTCCTTCTTAACTAAGCTCGGATCTCTCAGGACGGTTTCGCTTGGTTTGTCCCGATAGCCCATCAACAAGCGAAACGACTCCTCCTGCTTCCAGCAGCCGGAGGCAAGAGCTCCGTCCAGATTAAGCTCCAGGGCGTTTTTGTTGCCTGCCGAGACTTGGGACACCGTAAATACGCCTCTTGCGCCATTATCGAATTTGACCAATACGGAGCAATAATCCTCCGTATTGATCTCCACAAGCTCGGCATTTTCTTTCGTGCCGGTTTGGAACGTTTGCTTGCCCTTTTGCGGTTTGTATCGTTTCGGAACAACAACAGACGTATCTGCCAGCACCTCAGTAATTTTCATCCCAGTTACGTATTGCGCAAGATCGAACAAGTGGGAGCCGATATCACCGATTGCTCTTGTTGGTCCGCCGTACTCGGGCTCCAACCGCCAATTATAATCCGTATCGTATAACAGCCAATCCTGCAGATAATTGCCTCGGACAATCCGTACGTCCCCCAGATCGTTGGCGCGAACCATCCCCCGCAAATGTTGGACCATAGGGAATTGCCGATAATTGAAATTGATTCCGGTTACCAGATTTTTGTCCTTGGCCAGCAAATACAATTCCCGCGCTTCATCACTTGTCAGCGTGAGCGGCTTCTCCGAGAGCAGATGTTTGTTATGTTTAATGATTTGCTTATTAATCTCGAAATGCAGATGATTAGGCGTGCAGTTATGGATCACGTCGATTTCCTCATCCTGCAGCAAATCCATATAATTCCCGTATGCCTTTGGAATGTTTAACGATTTCGCACTTTCATCGGCTTTTTCTTGGCTGCTATGAGCAATCGCAACAACATCAACGAAACCGATACGCCGGATTGCTTCAATATGAGCCTGACCGATAAATCCCGCCCCTAATATTGCTGCTTTAAGTTTTCGCATAGCAAATCCTTCCCTTTACTTACTGATTGCTTTTCTGCCAAAAGCTACGGCGAGTATGATGATAAGTCCTTTTACGATCATTTGCTGACTGACATCCAGACCCATGATGATCAGACCGTTGTTAATGGTTCCGATCATAAGCGATCCGATAACTGTACCGATAACTGTACCTACGCCGCCAAACAAGCTGGTGCCTCCCAAGATAACGGCAGCAATGACGGATAGTTCGTCTCCCTCACCAAACGTATAACGTCCGGAGTGCATACGGCCTGCATACAGCATGCCGGCAAGGCCTGCCGCAAAACCTGATGCAAGAAACACATACAGTTTTGTTCTGGATACGTTAACACCGGAGAATCTTGCTGCGTTTTGATTACCGCCCGTTGCTAATGTACGGCGTCCAAACGCGGTTTTGCGCAGTACAATATGGCCGATCACTACTGCTGCCAATGTCCAGAACAACAAGACCGGAATATTGCCGATATCGCCTGAACCAAACAGAAATACGAAGGTTTCGTTAATGATTGGAACCGGAGCCGTATTCGTGACCCACATCGCCAGACCCTTGGTGACACCCATCATCCCCAGCGTAACGAGGAAAGAGGGAATAATAACTTTGGTAACCAGCAATCCGTTAACCAGACCGATCAGCAAGCCTGTTCCAAGCCCAGCTACGATAGCACCGAATATGCCAAAGCCGGATTCCAAGGCCATCGCTGAGGTTAGTGATGACAGCGCCGCAATCGAACCGACAGATAGATCGATTTCTGCTGCACTAATGACGAATGTCATCGCTACGCCCATAATGGAGATGATCGCCGTCTGGCGGATAATATTAAGAATGTTGTTTGTCGTTAAAAACCCTTCATCGAACAAAGTGACAGAGAAATAGATCAATACGCCGATAAAAGCGATGTAAACGATATATTGTCTCCAGTTGAAATCCTTAAGAAAGGATGTTGAATTAGAAGCCTTGGATTGCATGTTGCAAATCCTCCTCTGAACTGATTTCCTCACGCAAAAACTGTTTGACTACTTTCCCATCATGGAAGACAAGGATCCGATCACTAACTGCAAGCAGCTCCGGCATCTCCGAGGATACAAGCAAAATGCTCTTTCCATCATCCGCCAGATCACGGACCATATCGATAATTTCGGATTTCGCACGAATATCGATCCCGATCGTCGGTTCATCCAGCATAATGATGTCGGGGGAGTTGGCCAACCACTTCGCAAATACGATCTTTTGCTGATTACCGCCTGATAACAGCCTAGAAGTCTTATAGATGGAGTCGGTCTTGATGTTTAATTTTTTGACCCATTCCTCTGAGATTTGCTTTCCTTTCTTGTCATTGACAAGAACCTTCGTAATCTTGGAAAGGGATGGCAGCAGGATGTTGTCCATCACTTGATGTTCGAGCACCAAGCCCTGAACCCTTCGATCCTCAGGAATGAGAGCCAATCCATTATTAATGGCGTCTTTCGGAGACCGGATCGTTGCCTTTTTGCCTGATATATATATATCTCCACCGGTCAACGGGTCAATCCCGAACAACGCTCTCATCGTTTCGGTTCTTCCGCTTCCCATCAATCCTGCGATCCCCAAAACTTCTCCTTGGTGCAATTCAAAATCGACACCGTTCACCCGGTTGTTTGTTTTCAAATTTTTCACCTGGAGAACAACCGATCCGTTTGAAACCCTTTTACGGTCTTTCCATTCGAATTTCTCCATGTTTTTACCGGCAATATGTTGAATAACGCTGTCCATATCCAATTCGCTAGTCTTAGCCGTAATGATGTGCCGTCCGTCGCCCATGATCGTAATCCGATCACAGATTTGAAAAATTTCATCCATCCGGTGAGAAATATAAATAATAGAAATCCCTTTATTCTTCAGTCGATCGATAAAAGCAAACAAAACTTCCGTTTCCCGCTTCGTCAAGGACGATGTCGGTTCATCCATAATTAATATTTTCGTCTCTTTTGATAACGCCTTGGCAATCTCCGTCATCTGCCAATAACCGACGCCAAGATCGGCTACGATATCGTCCGGTTTAATGTCCACGTTCAATTCATCGAGCAGTTCTTTAGTTCTCGCTACGCTCTTTTTGTCGTCGATCAGTCCAAATGCCTTCTTTGGTTCTCTGCCGAGAAAGATATTTTCTGCAACCGTTAACGTTGGAATAAGGCTGAATTCCTGAAAAATCATCGATACGCCGTGGCTCTCTGCATCGGTTGTATTGTGAATCTGCACATCGGAGCCCGCTATTTTGATCTGTCCTTCATCTAACTCATAAACACCCGTCAAAATCTTCATTAAGGTCGACTTACCAGCCCCGTTACCGCCCATCAAGGCATGAACCTCTCCCTTTTCCAATTCAAAATGAACCTTATCGAGTACTTTGATGCCGTTAAATGATTTGGATATTTGACTCATTTCCAATATTGGTGTTCCCATACGAAGTACTCCTTTGCAATGATTCTGACGGGGCGTCGATGCGCCCCGTTAGAAATCGCTTTTTTTCCAATATTTAGATCGATTTTGTCCACTTTTCAGTTCTTGCAGATTCGAGGATAGCGTCGCTGATAACCGCAATCCGGTAGCCGTCGTAGAAGTTCGGTGATACTTCCGTATCATTTACAATGGATGAAATAAAGTCATGCGCTTCGACGATTTTCGTCTCGGTATAACCAATTCCCAGTGCCGGAATCGGCCACAATGCCTCACCATATGGATGCGCAGGCCCTGTGTATACTGTGCGGAAGCCTCTTCTGTCACCCGGGTCGCTTGAGAAGCAAACCTGAAGCTCGTCACGGTTCTCATAGTTGAAATAGATGGAGCCTGTTTCACCATGAATTTCAAACGTGATAAAGTTATTGCGGCCCCACGCATTGCGCGTCGCTTCGATGCTGCCCACAGCACCTGTCTCGAAACGAAGGAATGTGCTTACTTCATCATCCACGTCAACCGGTGCTTTCTGCACGTCGCCGCTTGCTTTCACTGTGCCCAGCTTGTCAACGCCGCCGGATTGTACCGGACGTTCTTTGATCCATGTTTGCGTAGTAGCCATAACCTCCGTGATGTCCCCAACCAGGTAACGGGCCATATCAATGACATGCGTTGCGATATCACCAAGCGCGCCGGAGCCGGCAATGTCCTTCTTGAATCTCCAGGAGAGCGGGGAGTTCGGGTCGGCAGACCAATCCTGCAGGTACGTTCCACGGAAGTTCAGGATTTTGCCGATTGCGCCTTCTTCAATGTATTTTTTCGCCAAAGCAATTGCAGGTGTGCGGCGGTAGTTAAATGCCACCATATGTTTTACGCCAGCTTCCTTAACGGCGTCCAGCATCAGCTTGGACTCTGCCGCGGTACGGGCAAGCGGTTTTTCACAGATGATATGTTTACCCGCCTTCGCAGCTGCGATTGCGATCTCGGCATGCGAATCATTCGGTGTAACGATATCGATAATGTCAATATTCGGATCTTCGACTACACGTCTCCAGTCGGAAGAATAATTTTCGAATCCGTAACGGTCGGCGGCTGTTTTTGCCATTTGTTCGTTAATATCTACAACAGTCATCCGATGAGGAATTGCCGGTGCCGGCCAGAAGAACATCGGCATCCCCGCATAAGCGATAGAGTGCGCCTTCCCCATGAATCCTCCGCCGATCATTGCTACATTTAATTTACGCATTTTATTCTCTCCTTTATATATGCAATTCTTATATGCTGCATCCAAATCAAGTTTGATAGGGATGCAGCGTGTAAGGCTTTATCAGGTACATCAAGCTAGTCAGACTCACGAACATTACTTGGCAGCGTTTTGCACCGTTTCTGGAGCATCGGTGTTATAAACGGTCTTCCAGGAATCCAGAATGTTTTCTTGGGTTACTTGAAGAGCCGGCACTGCAACATAAGAAGGTGTTTCTTTGCCAAGCAGGGAGTAAGCTGCCAGGATTGCTTCTGCAACGCCTTGGTCGTAAGGCAATTGCGCGCCGAGGCCTTTGATCATGCCGCCTTGTGCAATATCAAGCGCAACGTTGGTGCCCAAATCGATTGTGGTGATAACCAGATCGTTTCTGCCGACTGCACGGGCAGCCGCAAGCGCGCCTTCTGCCGGTACATCCCATACAACAAAGATTCCTTTCAGGTTAGGATTCTTAGTCAGCATAGCGGATGCGACTTTTTCTCCATCGTTAGGACCGGCGATTCCGCCGCGATCTACGATTTTGATGTTCGGATACTGTTCCGCAATTGTTTTCTCGAACGCATCGGTTCTTTGTTTCGTTACGAAGAAGTCAGCATCATGGAAAATAACGCCGATCTCGCCTTCCTCACCGATCGCTTTCGCCATGATATGCGCTGCTTCCACGCCATTTCCATAGTTATCTGCAGAGACGACACTCACATAGTCCTTGCCATGCTCCATACCGTTCGGCTTGTTGTCCATAAATACCAGCTTCACGCCTTGCTCTGCAGCTTTCTTGTAAGCCGAGGCAGTGGATACCGGATCAACCGGGATACTTACGATGATATCCGGTTGTTTTGTCAAGATCGTTTCGATATCGGAAACTTGTTTCTCGGATTTGAAGTTGGCATCAGTTGTCGCTACAATTTCAATGCCCATTCTTGTGAACGCATCGGTCAGACCTCTAATTTGCGCTGTTGACCAGTCATTGCCTGCATAGTGCATAGCCAATGCCGCTTTGTAGTTGCCTTCTTTGATTTTGTCCAATTCTTCTGGAGTCAGCTGCAGTGTTTTTGCAGATACCGCTGCTTCTCCATCCGGTCCTTTACTCAAAATTTCTTTATCCGGCAGACTTTGGTTAATCGTCAACGGGCCGCTGGTATCTGCAGCGGAGTTGTTTGCTCCGGCAGCAGGTGTTTCCGTATTTCCGCCATTGGCAGCATTGCCGTTATTGGCGCCTCCGCAGCCTGCAAGAACCAAGCTGAAAATTAAAACCAATGCAACTAATGTTCCAAATGATTTTTTCATGGTGATGACCCCCTTGATGTTTTTTTATTGAATATTTAATTTCTCTTGAATATAAGTTTTGCTGATTTCGGCGCCTTTCAAAGGATCCTCGTAGCTGTCCAGCTCTACCGTAATCCAGCCGTCATAATTGTTCTGCTGTAAAACAGCGACCATTTCCTTGAAATCCTGTTTGCCTTCACCAAGCGGCAAAAATGCGCCTGCGGCATAATCTTTGAAGTGTATATATTTAATGCGGTGAGCATATTTTTTGATGACTGCTACTGGGTCACCGCCGCCTGCCTCAATATGTGCCGTATCCGGACATAAATTAATCGATGTCAGCTCCATGATGCGATCAAGCTGATCCGGCTTTTCAACGATCGTTCCCAGATGCGGATGGTAGCTTGGCACTAATCCGTACTTCGTCGCGATAGCTGCAGCCCGTTCAAGCGATTGTGCAAGCTCGGTATAATCCGATTCCAAAATGCCTGAAGCGCGTACGGCCCCTCCACCTAATACAAGATGCTCCGCGCCTGCAGCTGCTGCCAGCTTTGCAGCGGTTTCAATCTTGTAGAACTCATCCTCTTGAATATCTTTATAAATGAAGTTGGCTCCTGTATAAACACCGATCAGGGCTAGATCATATTGCTTCAGCAGAGCGACAAATTCGTCCGGACGGTCCGCATACTGCATCAGATTTCCGTCAAAGAGCTCGATTCCTTTGTATCCTGCTGCCGCTATATCCTTGATCGCTTGTTCAGTAGATCCGTTCGCTAAGTAGTACAGATCCTTGACTGAAGTTACACCACCGGGATGTCCGACTACACCACCCCATGTATTCGTTTGGTAACCCAATTTCATTTGAAAACCCCCTAAGAAGCTAAAATATTGACTTGAAAATCTCGAGTTAATTATTTGCAACTTTTCTTGCTTTTAACCAGACAAAATCACCTCCCGCATAAAATCGGTTACATTATAATTCGTAAATTTCTGAAGCGCTTTCTTTTTCAGCGTGTTAAAAAATTCGTTTCCTGATCACATGCTGCAACATGATTTTCTGTGGTATTTATACTATAGATCATGAACTTTTATCTGTCAATGTTAAAAGTATGTCTTTTAAAGTTAAATTAAGATATTTTTATATTTAATGATTGCTTTGATGTCCGGCGCTTTCATATTCTAATTATGCGGGGCTCAAACCCTTACCTCCAGCGGCTATAAGGATTTGAGCCTGATTTTTATAACGATATGGTCTGTTTTTGATTTGCCGAGTTAATTCCCGCCAATACGATTTCCAGCGCTTTGTAACCGTCATCTCCTGTAACGGAATGGCCTGTGCCGTTTAATATTCCTTCAACAAAATGATCAATAATGCCTGAATTGGTTTGCCCACCCGTTTCATTCGACTGTATTTTATCCAATTCATAACATTCGCGGTGTTTATTCTGATGTTCAACGATTAACCCGAACTGCTCATCCGTGCCGATTTTCAGCGTTCCTTTTTCACAATAGATAATCGTTGAATTGTTTTCATTCGGATAGTAGGTCCAGCTTGCCGTCAATGTGCCGATTGCGCCTTTTTGTGTCTTAATGGCCAGTACGGCATGATCGTCAACATTGGTATTTTTGTGCAGTGTTCCATACATAGCGGTTATTTCGCTGACTTCATCGTTCAACAGCCACCGGATGAGATCTGCTTTATGAACGCCCAGGTCCCCTAATACACCGGCAAATGCCTCATCCTGGTTAAAAAACCAGCTCGACTTGCCATCCACGCTCCAGTTCTCCGGTCCAGAGTGGCCAAAGGTTGTTTGGAAGCTCAGCACGCGGCCCAATTTTCCTTCATCCAATATTTCTTTTGCTTTTATATGAACAGGCATAAAGCGCTGGCTGTGGCCAATCATGAGTTTTACGCCCTTTTCCGTTGCAGCGTCCACCATGCTTTTGGCCTCATCCAAATTTGTCGCCATTGGTTTCTCGCACAATACATGTTTGCCGGCTTGGATCGACTCAATTGTGATCGAAGCGTGAAGGAAGTTAGGAGCACATACCGAAACAGCTTCGATGTCCTCGCATGCCAATAACTCCTGATGCGTTTGAAACGCGTGTTTTGCGCCGAATTGCTTAGCAACCTCTTTTGCTCTCTCCAGATTAAAATCACATACTGCTACAATCTCGACATCATTTCTATTCAAGTACTCCGGTAAATGACGTCTTTGAGCGATTGCACCGCAACCGATAACACCGACTTTAAGCATTTTCATGTCCCCTTTTCTTTTTGTTTCGATCAATATACTTAATACTATATATATTATACTTTTAACTGTCAACGTTAAAAGTATAATTAATTTCTTTGTTATAAACAATCTCAACCGGAAAAAGGAGTCGAAATGTCTTTCCAACACAGCAAATCAACCTGGAAAAGAGCCATAGTGAAACGATAAATAGGACGAAGCAGGGTGCACCTGCTCCGTCCTATTTTATTTCCATCACGTTAAATACTGATCTTATCCGCTAGCCAGTGCAGGAAAATGGGGAACGACTTCCTCGCCCAGCTCCTGTATCACTTCTTGAACCGGGCGCCGTCCGTACTTCAGGTTGAATATAATATGATTAACGCCTGCGATCGGAAGGCTTTCGAGCAGTTGAATCAAACTGGGCAAAGGGCTTGAACTCCGGCGTAATCGAACGCCACTCTCTGACCATCTCGATCTGGTATTTTGCAAGTCACGGATTTGCTCTTATTCGGCCGATACTTGTTATTCTAAAGAATGAATCCATTTATGATCCGGATCGTCGTGAGGCCTCAGGGTCCTGCCGGACTCCCCAGCCATGAACCATAAATAGTACACCTGATAGCCTCCTGCGGCACTTACCGGATGATAACCCTTGTCAATGGCAAAACTATCGCCATGACGGATAATATAGGCGTCATCAATAGAGCCGTCTTTCGTGTAATGCAGCTGCACACCGAACCCTTGCTTCGGATTCACTTGATAGTAATAGATTTCTTCAAGATTCGGTTCCTCAGGATAATGTTCTCCATCATGTTTATGTGGCGGGTAACTGGACCAATGTCCGGGGTCGTTATACGTTTCCCCAAGAATCATCCGCTGCACCTTTCCGTCCGCTTTATCTGCAATAATATCATGAACTTCCCGCTTCCACTGGCGTTTACCGCGTTGGTGGACAACGATCTCCTCCGGTCTTACGACAAAAGGTGAACATTTCTGCTCGGCTCTCACTTTGCATACAGCAATCTCCACATCGGTCTCCGCCTGTACGGAATAACCGGAATGACAAGGAATATAAACGGCTGTGGCTTTACCGTCAAACACACTGCTTCTTCCACCCAATCCCGTCCAAGTCTGCCCTTCACAAGTTATTGCAGCCGTTCCTGTTAAGAGTACCAGCGCTGTCTCGAATCCATCGGTTTGACCAGTATACGATTCGCCTTTTACCAATGCGAGCTTGCCAAAAGCTAAATAATCCAATAACGGGCTATCCTTTTGAAATATCTCTTGATACCCATTTATGTTTTTCGCTTTATTGTAACGTTGCACGCTGCGGTTTCTCCTCCTCCGTTACTCTGCGTTATTGGCTTGATGGAAAAGATCAAGAAGATCCTGATAGCTTGTTCTCCTCGGGTTGGTCTGGCTGTTCATGTCCTTGGATGCATCCTCAGCCAGCCTGCTCCAATCGCTGTCCTTAATATTGAATGTTCGCAAAGAAGGAATATTAGTATCCTTCACCAACCGCTCTACAGCAGCGACCGCTTTCTCTGCCGCTTCCATCGGTGACAATCCCTCGATGTTTTCTCCCATCGCTACCGCGATATCCGCGAACCGTCCCGGACAAGCAATGAGATTGAATCTCATTACAAAGGGCAGCAAGATTGCATTCGCAACACCGTGCGGAATATCATAATGCCCGCCAAGCGGATGTGCGAGCGCATGTGCGTTCCCTAGCCCAACCTGTGGGAAACCGACGCCGGCTAACGTGCTTCCCAGCATCACATTTTTCCTTGCTTCGTAATTTCCGCCCCGGGCATAAGCTTCCCGAAGATTGTGCCCTATTAAGCGCACAGCTTCAAGATTTAAGATATCGGCCATCGGATTGGCTCCGTTCAGAGCATCTCTTGTCGTATAGGCTTCAATCGCATGGGTCAATGCATCGATTCCTGTCGCTGCCGTAATGGCAGGAGGGAGTCCGAGTGTCATCATCGGATCCACCAAAGCGACGGCCGGGGCCATCAAAGGGCTCCCGATACTTGATTTCCAATGCTTCTTCTCATCGGTGATAACAGCCCACTGCGTTACCTCACTGCCGGTACCCGAAGTTGTCGGAATCGTAATGACGGACGGACCTTTCTTGGTGAACGTTTTGCCGCCGATATCATATTCATTGATGTCGCCGTCGTTGACGGTCATCATACTAATAGTTTTGCAAGCATCCATCGCACTGCCCCCGCCGACCGCAACAAACGAATCGCAGCCGTTGGAACGGAAAATTTCCACCCCTTTTACAACGACGGCAGAAGGAGGATTCGGCGGCACCTCGTCATAAACAATGTATTCAATTCCGCTGGCGGTAAGGGATTCTTCGATATGCTTCAACAGTCCTGCGTTAATAATTCCTTTGTCGGTAACGATCATAGTCTTTTTGTATCCCAGTGCAGTCAACTCCTCACCAACCTGCCCGGATGCGTTTTTGCCGAATACGATTTTAGTGGCGCACAGAAATTTGAATATATCGCTCATGAGTTCATTCTCCTTTTAAAATAATAGTTAAAATAAATCCGATTGATCAATCATTACCACTTATAAAAGTTGTTTCTTTCCCCGACATGAATTTGAATCGCCTTTACTTCGGAGAAGGCATCCAAGCCAAGCGTTCCAAGCTCTTTGCCGTAACCGCTGTCTTTGAATCCGCCGAACGGCAATTCGGAATGCGCCTCCATGTAATGGTTAATCCAGAACGTGCCGGCTTTTACTTTCTGGGCAGCGCGCAGCGCTTTATCAATGTCCTTGGTCCAGACTGCCCCCGCCAGCCCAAAGCAGGTGTCGTTAGCGATCGAAATTGCTTCATCGAAATCTTTAAATCGGATAACCGACAGCACAGGGCCAAAGATTTCCTCCTTGGCAATTGTCATCTCCGGTGTCACATCGCCAAAAATTGTCGGCTCAACGAAAAATCCGCGATCATATTCCCCGCCCGTCAGACGCCTGCCTCCGGTTAACAGTTTTGCCCCTTCCGAGATCCCCTTCTCGATATAGCTCATCACTGTGTTCATGTGAGATTCAGCAATGAGGGCACCCATCTCCGTATCGCTGCTCAGCGGATTGCCGACCTTGATCCGTTTCGCCCGGGCTACCAGCCGTTCGAGGAACTCATCATAGATCTCATCCTGCACGATTAAGCGGGAACCTGACGTACATACTTCCCCCTGATTGAAAAAGCTGCCGAACAGCGCGCCATCAAGCGCATCATCCAGATTTGCATCGGCAAACACAATATTCGGCGATTTCCCCCCAAGCTCCATCCCCAGCTTCTTCAACGTATCCGCAGATAACCGAACTAGATCTTTCCCTGTCTCTGTCGAACCCGTGAAGGCGATCTTATCGACCTGCGGATTGGTTGCAAGTTCCTTCCCTAATAACTCGCCAGACCCGGTGATGACATTGACGACACCTTTCGGGAATCCCGCTTCAACGAATAGTTTGGCAAATTCCAAGGTCGAAGCAGGCGTATAGCTTGCAGGTTTAACAATGACCGTGCAGCCGGCTGCCAGCGCAGCGGGCAGCTTCTGCATCATCGTTCCGAGCGGGAAGTTCCACGGTGTGATAATGGCTACAACCCCAACTGGAAATCGTACGGTCATACCCAGCATATCCTTTTGGATTTGCGTGGTGGTCTGCCCGTAGATCGCTCTGCATAATCCCGCATAATAATGCGTAATATTTGCGGCAGCGCCCACCTCGCCCTTTGCTTCAGACAATGGTTTGCCCATCTCCCGGCTAAGCAGCTCCGCGATTTCATCTGTTCTCTCTACGATAAGCTGATAAACGCGGTACAGCAGATCGGAGCGTTCCTTACCGGATAATCTTGACCATTGGCCATGATCAAATGCTTCGCGCGCTGCCGCAATCGCCAACCGTGCATCCTCGATGCTTGCTTTTGCAAACTCCGCTACTGCTTCGCCATTGGCAGGGTTTCTTCTTTCAAAAGTCTTGCCATCGCTGGAAGGGCGCCATTCGTTATTAATAAGGAGCTGATAGTTTTTCATGATTCACCTCTGCATTAGCATTTTTTAATACGGAGAATTTGGATCGTACATTTCTTTGGCATTCTCTTTGTTGATAATCGGGTTAGCGATGTAATGGGTAGCCGGAACCTGCTGTCCTTTGGCAACCTGAATCGCTATTTTCACTGCATCCGCACCTTGTACCCTCGGGTCATTACTAACCGTAACAATAAGTCCAGATTCCGGTTCCTCAGCAATTCTGCGAATCGCTTCCTTCGTACCGTCGATCGATCCAATCAGAACCTCTCCATTCAAACCGGTATTATTCAATGCGGTAAAGATACCCGGCAGCATCACATCACTCATGCAGAATACAACCTGCAGATCTGGATGAGCAGTCCCAATATCCTGCATGACCGGCAGCGCTTTGTCCGGCACCCACTCTCCAAAGCGTTCAGCAACCAATTCCAGATTGGATTTGCCGTACTTCTCCAGCATAAAATCCGTCCATCCGGCAATCATTCCGTTGCGCCGGTATTGAGAAACCAATTCTTTCGGATATCCACTGATCATTGCGGCTTTAATAATCGTATCGCCGTACTTTTCGGAAGCGGCTTCAGCAAGCTCCCATCCTGTTTTATAACCTGTATCTCTCGGATCATCGGATACAAACGATACAGCTTCCGCTTTTGGATCGATGTTGCTGTTTACCACGACCAATGGAATATTGTTCTGCTTCAATTTATTTGTAGCCGGAATAACGCCGGAAGGGTCCTGCGGATTCATAATAACCGCATTTACACCCTGCGCGATCAAATCCTCCACACCGGATACTTGCTTCGCCACATCCCCTTGCGCATCCAGAACGACAAGCTTGACACCTTGTTTCTCCGCTTCTTCTTCGGCTCCCCGAATCAGGTTCGTGTACCAGTCGCTGCCTGCGACACGCCGCTGAGAAAAGCCGATCGTGATATCCTTGTTGTCCGCCGTTGCCGCGGGATCATTAGATACGGTATTGGTCTGCTGGTTTCCTGTATCCCCCTGATTGGCGTTTGGTCCCGGATCATTCGCCGTCGTACAACCGGCAAGTAATATAAAAGTGGCCAGCACGACTAACGAAAGCGCCTTCATTTTTCCTGTTCTGCCCTTTACCATTAGATCCACCTCTTTCATAATGTACACATTCATCTATATAAACTGCATCACGCTCTTTGCCGATGTGTTTTTTATGTTTGCAGCACTGAAAGGACGATAAGCGAGTTATTGTATAGGACGAAAAGGGGAGTCTTACCTTGTTAAGCTTTTTTTCTTGCTCCCATTGTCGTTAACAGAACAGCGATCAGAATGATCAAGCCTTGGATAACCATCTGCGGATAGGAGGCAACCCCCATCAGATTCAAAATATTGCGGATAATACCGATCAAAAAGGCGCCAAGCACCGCATTCAGAGCAAAACCTCTGCCGCCCATCAATGAAGCTCCCCCGACCACAACTGCCGCAATGGCATCGAGCTCGTAGCCTTGGCCGTACAAAGCGCTGCCCGTGCTGAGACGAGCCGTTGTCATCAGTCCTCCCAGACCGGCCATCGCTCCGCTGACCGCGTAAGCAATGATGATATCACGGTTGATCGGCGCACCGGCCAGCCGTGCAGCCTCCAGATTTCCGCCAACTGCATAAAGGCGTCTGCCGAATGTCGTTTGCCGCAGAATAAAAATAAAGATAAGAAGGGCGATAAACATAATGATGACGGGCGTATAGATGCCGCCAATGACGGTCTTCCCGGCTAAAATAGACAAGAAAGTTTTGTCTTCGATGGTAACAAGCGATCCCACCTGAAAAATATAAGCCAATCCCCGATAAATCGTTAGCGTCGCCAGTGTGACGACAAATGGGGTTATTTTCCCATAGGCCACCGCAGCCCCGTTGCCGGCCCCTGCAACCGCCATAAGCAGCATCACCAAAATAATCGTTAAGATCGGATCGAGTCCCATTCCAAGAAAAGAAGCGGACAGCACGCTTGCAACAGCAACGATCGAACCGACCGAAAGATCGATCCCGCCAGTGATAACGACCATTAATTGCCCTAATGCCAGAATGGAAATGACCGAATTTTGCAGCAGTACATTGGTTAGGTTGTTGAATGTGAGGAATTTATCCGATAGAAAGGAACAAACCACAATGAGCAAGCAAAGAAAAATGAACAGATAGTTTTTCAGCAGCAATTTTAGAATCTCGTAATTGGGGTTTGCGCCCTGAACAGCTGTTAAAGTCGTTTGTTTTTGTGCCAAAACGGTTCACTCCTTTATAACATGTGTTGAATGACATTTTCTTCGGAGGCCTCAGCATGCGGTATCTCTAAAACCATCTTTCCTCTGGCCATAATCAAGATCCGGTCGCACATCAGAACTTCCGGAAGCTCGGAAGAGATGACAATGACAGAACCGCCCTCTTTTACAAATTGATTAATCAACTGATAGATTTCGGATTTCGCTCCGACGTCGATCCCTCTTGTAGGCTCGTCAAATATTAATATTTTCGCTTTGTTATACAACCAGCGCGCAATGATCAGCTTCTGCTGATTGCCTCCGCTTAATGTTCGCGTCTCCTGCGATAGGCCGCTCACTTTAACTTGCAGCTTCTGCACCAGAAGATTTCCGTCTTCCCGTTCCTGCCTCTTCTTCATGACGCCCATCGTTGAAAACTTATCCAGACCTGCTATCGTCATATTTTCCAATGCAGACATTCCTAGCACTAATCCTTGCTGTTTCCTATCTTCCGGGAGCAGCGCAATCCCCCGTTGAATGGCATCCCGCGGGTTCTTAAGCTTTAACGGCTTGCCATGCAATTCAACCTTGCCTGTAAATGAATCCGCTCCGAATATCGCTCTGGCGAGTTCGGTCCGGCCGCTTCCAACTAGACCGGCGAGCCCTAATACCTCTCCTTCATATAGATCAAAATTAATATTGTCGAGCAGCTTGGAAGTGCATAATTCGCGAACCGACAGCACCTTTTTCTTGTAATCCGTGACGGTTCCCAGCCGCATTTTCAATACTTCACGGCCGACCATTAGCTTCACTAGATCATCTCTTGTCAGCCCTTTAATGTCTCTTGTCGTCACAAGCTGCCCGTCTTTGAGCACCGTCACCCGATCCGAAATTCGAGACACCTCAGGAAGACGATGTGAAATGTAAACGATTCCAAGATTCTCGCTCCTTAATTTGTTGACCAATTCAATTAATCGTTCCACGTCCTGATTGGCCAGCGGTGCCGTCGGTTCATCCAAGATCACCACCTTCGCCTTGCGGTGAAGCGCTTTCGCAATTTCGACGACCTGCTGCTTCGCTATGCCTAATGTACCTGCAGGCTGATCTACGTTAATATCAAAGCCCATTTCATTCAGTACATTCTGGGCCTCACGTTTCATCTTTTTCCAATGCACAATTCCCGGCAGCCGCTGAGGATAATCGCCCAGAAAGATGTTCTCCGCTACGGTTAACTCAGGCACCAAGCTTAATTCCTGGTGAATAATCGCAATGCCAAGCCGCTGAGCGATATCCGGGCGGTTGATCTGGACCGCTGTGCCCTCAAACAGAATCTCACCCTCATCCGGGGTGTAGATGCCGGAAAGTATTTTCATCATTGTTGACTTGCCGGCACCATTTTCTCCGCATAACGCATGAATTTCTCCTGCACGAATATTAAAATCGATCTGATGTAAGGCTCTGACACCTGGAAATGTTTTTCCAATTCCTCGCATTTCCAATAGCACTGATGAGTTGCTGCTCATATTCACCCTCCTCAAGACAGAACTTACTTGCAACCATTGCAGCAGAAAAGCTATTTTACCCGGGTTGAATTCCCTTTCTTTAGCAGCGGATAAATATTGGTCAGTCTTTCATAAGGCTCTGTACCTTTAATCATTTTGATCAGCGTATTGGCAATAGTTTCGCCCATTTCAAAAAGCGGAAGCGCCATCGTCGTTAGACTTGGGTTCATGACCTGGGATAGAATAACGCCATCAAAGCCGATGACGGAGATATCACCCGGAACATTCATATTCATTTCAGTGCAGGCTTGAATCACATAAGCTGCGGAAATATCATTGTAGGTCGTAATCCCGGTTACCTTATTTTTTATTAAATGCTGTGTAAGCCTGTGAATGCCCTCGTTAGGCGTCTCTACGGTGACGATTAATTCTGGATCAATGGAGAGACCGTGCTCTTCCAGCGCTTTTTTATATCCTTCCAATCTTTTTACGCTGCTTCTCGCCAGGGGAGGACCGACAATAATTCCGATTCGGGTGTGGCCTTGTTCAATGAGGTGTTTCGTCGCGGTATACCCTCCATGTTGAGCTCCTACCATGACAGATGCGGCTCCATCCGCTTCAAGATCACGGTTCAATAACACAACTGGAGAAATGTTTGGGATCAGTTTTCTTAAATTCGCATCATCAAGTCTTGGACTGCACAGGATCATGCCATCCACATTATAATTCTGGGCCAAATTAATAAAAGAGACTTCACGTTCCAAATCCTCATCGGTTGTAAATAGGAAGACGTTCATTTGCTTCTCGCGAAGCGTCCGTTCGATTCCGCATACGATTTCCGCAAAAAATGGGTTCTTAATATCCGGCAGCAGCAAAGCAACCGTATTGGTCTTTCTCGTCACCATACTTCTGGCCTGAAGGCTCGGTTGAAACCCGTGTTCTTCGATCACTCGGAGCACCTGCTTACGGGTGGCTTCGCTTACCTCCTCTTTTTCGTTGAGAACTCTGGAAATAGTTTGGCGTGAGACTCCGGCTAATCTTGCAATATCGTTGATCGTCAATTTTTTTCCCATTATTCCAACCATTCCCTTAATTTTTAATAATGTGAACGTTCCCGGTAATGTTCACATATAAAATAACACTGTAATATCAAGGATGTCAATAAGATATCTAAAGAAAATTTTTCGAGAAAAATCTGATAATATAGTTGACTATTCCTTATTTTATAACATAATATTAAATTGTGATCGTTCACATTACCGATTATACAAAATAAATTAGACTGATTGGAGGATTTACTTATGACTTTGGAAGTAGCTGCTACAGAATTCGACCGCCGCGTGTCCCGCACGAGGGAAAAAATGAAAGAAGCCGGACTAGACGCCCTCTTCGTTTATAGCGATGAGTATCACCCAGGCTACTCGATGTATTACACGAATTTCCGGACGATTAACTGCATTGAAGAATCCGCACATGCACTATTAATTCCATTAGAAGGCGAAATTCAAGCCTTTCTGGGAAACCTGAACCGCTTTGCAGCCAAACGTTTCTCTTGGGTGAAAAACGTCCATAACATCTATGAAATGAAAGCGCTTTTACCGAAACTTATAAGTAATATTCCTCATGAAGTAAAGACCGTTGGTGTAGTCGGTGAGGAATTATTCCCTATTTCGTTATACCGTGAGATGGAAAGAGCGTTAGCGGGTGAAGGCATCCATATTGTAGAAGCCGGAGATATTGTAAAACGAGAGAGACTATATAAAAGTAAAAATGAACTTGATCTTATTCGCGCAGCTGGAAGATTAGCAGACGACAGTATACTTGCCGCAATAAAGGAGCTGCAAATCGGTAAAACGGAAATCGAGCTTTCGGCGATCGGTGAATATGTGACACGCTCAAGGGGAGGCGACATCGGTTCGGCATATTTGGTCGTTTCAGGCCCTCACACAGATCTTCCAACCTGGCGCCCTATGGAAAGGAAGATCGAACGTGGAGATTATGTCTGGTTTGACTTTAATCCGTCGGTTCTGGGCTATTGTTCCGATACCGGAATTACATTCGCCATGGAGGGTGCCACTGAAGAGCAGATCAAAATTATGAATTTCGCCTATGATACGAATGAACGAATGGTAGATTTCATTAAACCGGGCATGACAGGGAAAGAATTATTCCATGAAACACATCGGATTTGTGAAGAAGCCGGACTATCGAAATACTTCCTCCCTTATACAAAAGGAATGAGAGCCATCGGCCACGGCGTTGGACTTGAAGTTGTGGAAACGCCAGACTTAGGACCGAACAGCGACTTTATATTTGAACCGAATATGGTGTTTGGCATCAAATTCGATCTGCACGGCTTTCCGTTCGGCGGCGTCCGGGTTGAACCGACTGTCATTATTACAGAGAATGGCGCTGAGCCGATCAATGACCTTAGAGGACTGCGCAACCAATATCAACCCGTGTAGCAGACCTTCAACAAGATGCATTTTCGCATCATAAACGATCCGCTTCTAGAGACCGGAATAACAATAAAAAAAAAGAAGCCGCTGACGCACGACGCACCGGCTTCTTTCTTGTTATCTTATCATTTTATCCACTGCACGACCTGATCCATTTCTTTTCTTGTTTTTGGGCGGGGTTCTTTGGCACGGTAACCGAAGGCCACCATAACGGATACCGCCAAATGGCCGTCCTCCAGCAATCCTTCCTCATCGAGTATCTTTTGAACAGAATCAAAGTCATACCCTTCGATCGGACAAGAATCGATGCCGATTTGAGCTGCGACCGTCATCATGTTAGCCAGTGCGATATAAGTCTGTTTGCCGGCCCAATCGAACATCGTACGATCGCTTTCCAATAATTTGAGATCATTTTCTTGAAAGGCTTTGTATCGGACAAAGGCGCGTTGGATCACGTCGTCCGGCAATTTCCTGACGTCTCTCATGTGAGAGGCCATATATTCCGAGCCATACTTCGTGTCGACCGCAGTTCTGGCAAGAATAATGACGAAATGGCTTGCCGTTGGAAGCTGCCCTTGACCGCCCCAGGTTACCTTCTTCAACTTCTCTCTCAGCTCGGTATTTTGAACAATCAAAAACTTCCACGGTTCGAGGCCGATAGAGCTTGGAGACAGCCTGCCCGCCTCCAAAATCAAATGAAAATCTTCATCCGGAATTTTTTTGTCCGGATCAAATTCCTTTGCTGCATGCCGAAATTGTAATGCATCCAAAATTTGCTGCCTGTCGGCTGTTGTCATTGTCATTGTTGAATGATCCTCTCTGAACAGTATGATGTTACGGTTCCCCTGCGGGTATCATCATCCGTAACGAATATAATACCCCATTATCGTGAAACCTTTCCTGCGCAAATACCGAACCGTTAAATTCAGTAACATGCGGTCTGACACAATAACAAGAACCTTGCGTTTCTGAATCTCACCAGCGTGCCGATTTAAATAAGCATAGGGCAATTGAACGACTCCCTCTACTGGATGCTTCGTTGCATCACTATAATCACGGACGTCCAATACGACCGCATCGTTGTTCATCCCGGCATTCTCAATATCGATGTACGGCACCCCATGTACCGGTATATGCCTTTGATACAGAGAATACAGCAGAACTGAAACCCCAGCAACAGCAGCTACTATTAGAAAAAACATCAAGCCCAGCCTCTCTTTTTGCAGAGATTTTTCGATTCATCATCCATTACTGAAAAACAATTAAACTGTAATAATTTTAGTTACACTTCTACCAAAAAAATGCGCCAACACGCATTTCTTTACCGGCTCGTAAAGATACTGTAATCATAAAAGATACAGTTCATATTGTCAAGCTGTGTAGTTTTAATGCAAATTGGATAAGAAATCTAAACCCTCTTTTCGCAGGATTTAATCAGTCGATTATTTTTTCTCGACGAAGGGTTGAATGTCAATATCATAGTTCACATCAAACTTCAATTGCTGCCATTTTTCCAGCCATGCTTCATCGCTCATCGGCTTTGTGAAGGGTGTCATTGTATGTCGGCCTATTTCAAGAGGATCCACTTTCCATCGCTGCATTTTTTGCAGGAGCTCTAATGTATGTTTTTCCAAATAAGTTTGAATCTGATCATTAAGCTCGGTAGCTTCTGCATGGTCCAGAATATCTTTATCTCCCCGGTACTCTTCAACTCTCCCATACAGCTCCACGTTCACAGCAGCTGATGAATCGGCCAGCTTGATCCGGACCTTCGAACGAATATGGCCGACCGTCACCGACAATGACGGGATCGGAAGAAGCCGGAGATAGTGATCATTGCTGAGAAGCTGCATAATTTGATCGTCTATGCCGCTGGCCGTGGCGATCATCGCGTCATGTCTGAAAAAAGCGGTCCCTTCATAAGTGAAGCTCTCTTTGCCAGCCTTAAAAACGGGTAAAAACGGAACAGATAAAGGTGTATGCAAATTTTTCATGAAGGTATGCAAATTGACGATTGACATCTCCCCTTGATGTTTTTCCTCATAATGTTTAAACATCCTGTAGAGAAAATAATCCAGATTCGGCTGTTTATCCAGCTGATTCTGAATATAGGCTTCAAAATCCCCTTTAATGATGACCAGATAAAGGCGCGGAGAAACCTCCGGATCGATGAACAGCGTGTTGATCAGCGAATTCAATCCTTGTTTTGCAACCTCCTCATTGACTAGAAGCATTCGCAGCTGGCCTAGCTTTAGTTCGCGGTAATAGATTAAATTAAACAGCTTCCCGCCTTCTTTCAGCAGATGAACATTCTGTGTGAGCAGACGTTTTTTTTCCTTAACCAGGGGCGGGACCAAGGTGCAGATCGATAAACGCCCTTCTTCCCCCTGGTCAATGGACCAGAAGATGACAGGCGCAATCTCTTCAATCCGATTGTTCTCCACAAACGGGGCACATCCCGTGATCAGTATAAAAACACCTGATAGGACTAATAAGCTCACACAGTAATTACGCTTCATAATTTCAGCCGCTCCTTTCGTTTAATCGCGAGCAGAAAGAATGAGGGAACGAGCAGATAGGTTAGCGCCCCCAGCCAAATCTGAAGCTCAAGCAGCATATTCGTCCCAGTGTATCCTTTCCATATCCATTCATTCAAGATGATCATAACCGCTGTCAAGGCAATCAAACTGATCACAAAACCGGTAAGCTTTCCAGGCTGCAGCGATCTCCCCATCACGATCCGTAAGCCCCCATAGAACATTAACATGAAAATGGAGAAGGCAAAGACAACAAGAAAAATATGTAACGATACCATCAAGATATCAATGCGCTCAAATATAGGGGACTGTAAATAACGGATCATCGATTTCACCGGAAATTTGCTTTTATCCAGATAATGGGATCCAAAGAACAGTATAGCCGCAATAAACAATAACAGATATTCCGCAACGGAAATTGCATTTCCAATTGATAAATACTTCAGCGATTTTTGCTGCTTGCCAAGCCAAGGGAGTAATACCAAAAGATATTCAGGCCCTGATAACGATGACCAGATTAATAACACCCCTTTCCAAGATTGGAACGTCCAGCTTGTTGGAACCAATGGAAAGAGATCATAAATCGACGCAATCGGAGGAAAGAAAAACGGGAACACGAGCCCGATCATCCAGAATGTACATAAAAAAACTATACTGACGTAACGAATCGTATTATCCATTCCTTTCGCAGCCACATAATAGCCCAGCAGTAATACGGATAAAATCAGCCAATTCGAATCCATGGAAGGAAACACAAAATAATGCACCATTTCCATATATCCAAGTACGGTTACAATGATTTTTACAATCAGGAACAATAAACCTATACCCGCCAAAATACGAACGCCTTGTTTTCCAAAAAGCTCCACATATCCTTGATACCCCTTTAACAGCAGCTCCGATGAAAAGCATTTGGATACAAGAATGAGATTGATTTGGGACAAAGCCCCCACCGCAACGATGGCCCAAATCATATGAGGGTACACCAGAAAAGTCGCCTGCAGCAATACGAAGTACAGCATTTGAAGACGGTTGACCAGAAACACGATATAAATACCGTTAAAGGCAGACGTTTTGTTATACAAGCTTATTGCTTTCACACCATTCATCTCCTTCGGCCGTATCGCCATCTTTGCAGGGGGTGCAGATATTCTGGACGGGACTTCATGTATTTCAACGGCCCCCGGATGAATACATCCATCCAGCCCCGCCAATAAAATGGAGCCAATGGCGCAAAATATGGCTGCTTCAGAGAGGTCAGCGAGTTCAGATGTGCTAGCACGCCAATAATTCCAAGCACGATGCCCAAAAGCCCAAGAAATGAAGAAAGCACAAGAAAGCCGAATTGAATGAGCGTATTGGATTTGGTGACCAGATAATTCGGAACCAGGAAGGAAGCGATCGCGGAAATCCCGACAAGCACAATCAATACTGTACTGGAAAATCCCGCCGATACAGTCGCTTCCCCGATCACAATACCGCCTATAACGCCTAACGTTTGACCTGATTTCGAAGGCATACGAAGACTGGCTTCCTTAATAATTTCCAACGTAATCAGCATCAATAAAGCTTCCCAAAATGGAGAAAAGGGCAGCTTGCTGCGGGATTCCAATAACACAAAAAGAATTTGCATCGGAATCATCTGATAATGATGGGTGGATAACGCAACATAGAGCGGGATCAAAATCAAGGAAAGAAAAAAACTTAAATAACGGATGATGCGCAAAAAGCTGGCGACTAACCAACGATTAATATAGTCCTCCGGCGATTGAAACAGATGAAAGAAAGTAATCGGGGCAATTAAGGCAAACGGCGTATTGCCGACCAATATCGTTAGCTTTCCGATATCCAAAGCGTAGGCACAGGTGTCCGGCCGGTCGGTTTGCTGATACTGCGGAAAGACGCTGTGCGTATGATCCTCCATAAAAGCCGCCAGATGAGAAGAATCCAGAAACAGGTCAAAATCAATTTCGATAATTTTACTTCTTGCAGTATCAACAAATTCGGGATTGGTCAAGCCTTCTATGTACATCATGACAACCGGAGTTTTACTGGTCGAGCCGACCGTAAAGCGTTCCGCTTTTAACGTGGTTAAAGGAAGCCTTCTGCGAATCATTGTAATGTTTTGTTCTAATTGTTCACTGAAGCTGTCCTTCGGTCCGTATAATATGGTTTCCGTCTCGGAAGATTCAATTGCGCGGCTCAATGAGCTTTCAATCAGCACGGACCACCACTGGCTCTGCGAGGGATCATGCAGAATGACGCATCCACGCATAAGCGCGACCTCTGCCTCTTCCATCGTGCTGATTTCCGATACTTTGGTAGAGGAAATGGCATCGTAAATCGAATCGTGCAAACCACGATTCAGCGGTTCGATCACCGATTCATTCAACCGTTCCGGATTGATTAACGTTTCAATATACAGCAAGGTAACCTTTTGATCCTTGTTATAATGGCGATCTATAATTTCTGCGTCCGTCATGTTGGACAGCATTCGTTCAAGCGCGTCGATGGATATCGGAGTCTGCCCTGTACTTAACATTTCATGATTATTCATTTCACTCTATCCATTCTTATCCTTGAGATTGTAGTTGGTGATTATTATGATCTGTTTCTCATGATTTCAATCACTTCGTATAAGATATTCTGACAGCATGGGGCTGTCCCATCGATGATGACGATGGGACAGCCCCCTTACCGCATTCACTGCGCAGTCGAATGTTCTTCCGACCGCTGACGCTTCTCCAGAATCATTCGATCTGCTTCGTTTAGGCGTAACCGTTTCTTTCCTAAAACAAACAAAAAAAAGCCTTTCCTTGTTAACATGTAAGTAGACCAAACATGAACAAAGGAAAGGCTTTTTTTGTACAATCTCAGGCCACAGCCTCTTTCCTAATCCTGGGACTCCGTTATCAATCAGGCCGTTCAAGCGAGAACATCTCGCCCAGCTTGCTGTAGTTGCTGCCGGCAAGCCGGCTTACCGGGCGGAGCGCTTGTGCATCAATATGTCCATCGTCGTAGAGCTCTTCTTGAATATGAAAATAGACGACTCGGGCAATTAACAGATCGCATGCCGGCGAATCCGCCGTTCCGCCGAGCGGTATGGAGCGATCAAGGATACACTCCATCCGGATTTTTGCTTCCGCAATACCGGGCACCGCTACCTTGTCGCTTGGAACGGCTGTAAGTCCGGCGAATTCAACTTCGCTCTCATCCGGCGGCAGGCTGGCTGCGGTTTGATTAATTGCCTCAATGTATGACTCATCGCTGATATGGACGACTAATTCGCCTGTATCCCGCGCATTTCTGGCTGTATCTTTTGGCAATCCGTTTTTTCGCTGAACAGAAATGGACACCATAGGAGGATTAGCCGATACAATCGAAAAATAACTGTAAGGCGCCGCATTAACGACCCCCGTCTTCGAGCGTGTCGTTACAAACGCAATCGGTCTTGGGATAATGCCGCCGATTAATAATTTGTAGTTTTCCCGTTCACTCTGGGCTGCAGGATCAATTGATATCAAGCTCATTCTCCTTTCGTCCTTATACAGCATTTATTTGGCTACATGCCGGTTGTACCAGTCGGCAGCAGCCATGACTTCCGTATTCGTGAGCTGATGGCCCCGTTGTTCCCATTGTACCGTTACGGAAGCGCCCGCGCCTTCGAGAAGCTGCAGCAGATCCTCGGTCTCCTGGGGAGGACAGATCGGATCATTTTTGCCCGCACCGATAAAGACCGGCGTCCCTGACAAATCTGGCAGCGCAATGCCGCGAATCGGTACCATCGGATGGTGCAGAACAGCCGCTTTCAAGCTGTTCTTGTAGTGGAACAGGAGGCTTCCTGCAATGTTGGCCCCGTTCGAATAGCCGACCGCAACTACGTTATGACGATCAAACCCGTACTCAGCTGCAGCATGATCCAGGAAATCATGCAGCTCCTTCGTGCGGAAGATCAGATCCTCGATATCAAATACGCCCTCCGCAAGCCGCCTGAAGAACCGCGGCATCCCGTTCTCAAGCACATTGCCGCGGACGCTAAGTACCGATGCGCCCGGCGCAATCGCCTCTGCCAGCGGCAGCAGATCATGCTCGTTCCCGCCTGTTCCATGTAAAAGCAAAAGTGTTGGCGCTGCAGGTTCCGAACCCTTTTGAAAAATATGCTTCATTATTTATCCTCCTCCAATACGCGAACTTGAATGGGTGCCAAGCCTTCTTCGATTTGCTGGCGGTGGGGTTCAAACCAATCCGGAAGCATCAGCTTTTCACCCAAAACATCAGCTTGTTCATCCGTTGCAAACCCCGGAGTATCCGTTGCAATCTCGAAGAGGATGCCTCCTGCTTCACGGAAGTAGATCGCATTAAAGTATTGACGGTCGATGATCGGCGTCGGTTGGAAGCCATGCTGCTGAATATGGTTTCTCCATGATTGATGATCCTGGTCATCCTTCGCCCGCCATGCGATATGGTGAACGGTGCCTGCACCGCCAATGCCCCATCCCATTGCCGTATGGTTGATGTCGATCACATTACCAAGGTCACCTGCAGCGCGAAAACGGACATAATCTCCTTCCTGCCCTACCCGTTCAAGACCCATTACCTGCTGCAGAAGCTCCATTGTTTTGTCAGGCGCAACACTGTAGAGCAGCGCACCGCCGAAGCCTTTGATCGCTTTATCTGCAGGAACGCCTCCAAATGACCATTTACTTAAAGGCCCTTCCTCTCGCTCTACAATCTCAAGCTGCAGACCATCATAATCTTTAAATTGAAGATATCGTTCCGAAAACCGCTCCGTTACGGTATGGGCTACCTTCAGCTTGCGCATCCGCTCTTCCCAAAAATCAAACGATCCAGTCGGAACGACATACGTCGTAATGCCGACCTGTCCTCCCCCGATGCGCCCTCTGCGATTATTGGCTGACGGGAAAAAGGTTATTGCCGTGCCGGGGCTTCCCGCCTCATTGCCGAAATACAAATGATAAACTTCCGGCGCATCGAAGTTAATCGTCTTTTTAACGAGCCGAAGCCCCAGCACCCCCGCATAGAAATCGACGTTTCCCTGTGGATCGCCTACAAAAGATGTAATGTGATGGATTCCTGCTGTTTGTTTATTCATGTTATTCACTCCTTCATGTTATATTATTAAATCATTTTCTGCGCTTCTAACCCCAGCTTTTTCAGCAAACCGATTGCTTCCGCTTTTTCCTCCGGGGCAAGGCCCTGCATGATCGTCTCGATCACATGCGCATGATCCGGGAAAATATTGTCGAATCGCTCCCGCCCCGCAGCTGTAATTTCCGCATACGTGACTCTCCGATCTTCCGTACTTGGAATCCGCTTGAGGTATCCTTTTTCCTCCAACTTATCGATATTGTAGGTAATGCTGCCGCTGGTGACCAAAATCTTGCCTCCAATCTGCTGTAACGGGAATCTGCCCTTGTGATACAGCAGCTCCAGTACGGTAAACTCGGACGGGGAAAGCCCGTACCGCTTCATATCCCTGACCGCTCGATCCATAATGACCTTGTATGCTTTGGAGAGTATGACAAACAGCTTCAGCGAAAGCTCCCGATCGTCCAGCAAGAGGGACTCCTCATTGCCCTTCATCGATAACATGCCCCCTCAGAGATCGATCTCATTAATATCTCAAAGTTAATTATCTTTAATTTAAGATAATTGTATATGAATCGCTGCTGGATGTCAACATCATTGAAGCTTGTCATTAAAGCTTGTCGCGCTAGGCGTTCCGAATCGGCACCTGCCCAGCGCTAATGCAAGTCCGCGAGCGGTCCGCTGCTCCAATCGCTGTTGTCTGCCAGATTTTCAAGGATTTCCGGACCAAAAATAAAAACAGCAAGTCTCCATTAACACACGGAGACTTGCTGTTTTCATTTGAAATGAGGATCTGTCTCATCAACAGAAAAAGTTTCTCATTGATTTCCTGGCATTAAACGACCGGAAACCATCCCGGAGTATTGATAATAGCCTGCCAAAGCGGATCCGGCACGACCAACCGCTCCTGGTCCTCTTTACTGAGCGTGGTCCTGATTTCCGATTCCCGTCCTTGAGCGACCTTTTCGACCCAATCCGGCTCGACAATGATCTCGCGGCCCAAGGCGATCAGCGGAATACCCGTTTGCAATGCTTTTATTGCATCATCCGCAGTATGAATCGAACCTACGCCGATGACCGGGACACGGTGTCCGACGCGCTCTTGAATCCATTCGATACGGGATTTGCTGTCGTCTGCTCCGCGTCTTGGAGCAGACCAAAAGTCCATTAAAGAGACATGAATGTAATCCAGCTGTTTATCTGCTAATGCATCCACTAATCTCAATGTATCTGACATCGTAATGCCTGGCGTTTCCGCTTCTTCCGGCGATAACCGGTAGCCCACAAGAAACGGTCCCTTCGCATGCTCAGCCACAACCCGTTTTACTTCGTCCACAACTGCCAGCGGGAAGGTCAGCCGTTTTTCCAGATCGCCTCCCCAACGGTCTTCACGCCGATTGGAATGCGGGGAGAAAAATTGCTGGATAAGGTATCCATTGGCTCCGTGAATTTCAACGCCATCATATCCGGCTTCAATCGCTCTGCGGGTCGCTTGGCCAAAATCACGGATAATCGCTTCGACTTCTGATTCCGTCAATGCTCTGGGCTCAACCCCCGCATTTTCTGATGAAGCCACTGCACTTGCGCTTACGACATCGCCATCAGGAACCAGATTCGGAGGAACCTGCCGGCCCCCGTGGAAGATCTGCAGAACTGCCTTTGCTCCCTTTTCCTTAATGTTTGCTGCCAGTCGCTGCAAGCTCGGAATCATGTCGTCACTGTCGCCGGCAAATTCACCTGGAAATCCTTTTCCGTTCGGGGTTACATAGGTACAAGCTGTAACCACCATGCCGACCCCGTTAGACCTGCGGGCATAGTATTCAACTTCAGCGTCTGAAACCGTACCGTCCTCATTGGATGAGAAATTAGTCATTGGTGCCATCACAATGCGGTTTTTAAGCTCCACACCGCTGTTAAAAACGAATGATTCGAATAAAGGACGATAGTTCGGATTCATGTTGTATGATCACTCCATTGTTTGTAGTTGTCTTATTTGTAAGTAAACTTGCGGGATTAGAACGGTCTGCTCAGGCCCAATCGGTTATTAAAAGACGGGTATGCGAGATCATCGCTGCCGACTTTAACCGGATGATGCTGAATAGCTTTTAATTTTGCGGAAAGCTCCATAAACCAAGCTTCATCCCAGGTTGATAAAGCAATATCAATTAGATTGTTAATATGCTCGGGTTCGTCGATCGGAAGTAATGGTAATTTTTTAAGCCAATATTCACGTACAGCGACATGTTTTCCTATTATATCCTCATTGTCTGATTCAACAATATTCACTTTTACGATTCCATCTACCCGGTCGATCGTTTCGATAAAACCATGAATTAATTCGCCATTCCTCGTCGTCCCCTGCACCCAATCGCTAATTTCAAATTTCATCTGCCTTCACCACCTATATAAAGTCAAAACAAAACTGTAATGATTTTAATTACATATAAGTTAAAAAAAATCGAACATTTCCCATGTCGTACTGTAATCATAATAAATACAGTTATAAATGTCAAGTCATCTGAACCTTATAACGGAAATCTATGGATTTCAATTATATTCCGACTAAAACAATCGGTATTATGTATTATAATATCAATTTCATTGTCGATTGTCAATACGAGAAGACCTCATAAGGACAACCGAAGTTATCCTTTTAATCTTCTGAGCTTTCCGATCATTAACAATAGAGCGGGTATCACTAGCCCATGAAATAAACTATAGATCGGGTATGCCGTTGTGATAAACCAAGCGGATTCAGCGGTATTTTTATAACCGAGTATAGACAAAGCCAGCACGAACATACCAAATGGAAGCAGGGTAACGCGATAGCTTCTCAGGTTGAACAGTTGGGCAGTCGCAAGATTAGCCGCATAAAAACAGATTGACAATTTCACAAAGATCGTCATCATCCAAATCCCGCCTACGAGTACCTCCACACGCTCAAAAAAGTTGCCGACATTGATTTCCTTAGCCATATCAAATACTGAAAAGGTGCTCCTTGCTGTAACGTCCACCCCTAGTACTGAAATCGATATAAATACAATGCAAGCACCGGTTGCCGCTGCAAGAAGAAAATATAGATTAAAGTATTTTTTAATTTTGTTTTGCCCTTTGACGAAGGGGATCACAAGCAGAAATACAACTAATTCACTGATTGGGAAGCCCAGTAAAGGATAAACGCCCTTGAGCGGCATTAATAAGCCATCAGGCAGAATCGGCAGCACCTGGCCGGGATCGATGTTCTTGAGCAATAAGAGGATTGTTACACTAAAAATGACTAAAATCCACGGAAATAATACTTCGCCCGTTCTTGCAATCACCTCCAGGCCCAAATAAGCCCCATAAAGGACAGGAATCATAAACATGATATGGACAAATTGAATCGGCGTTTGCGACAATACACTGGTCGTAATAAAATCCCCCAGGTTTCGAAGCACTAATGAACTGAGGTACAAGAAATACCAGATGTATATCAGGCCCACCAGCTTACCCGGCCATGTTCCAAGAATCCGTTCACCGTACTGTATCATGCTTTGGCCCGGATATCGCTTGGATAACCTGCTCCATAAGGAAACAAAAGCGACAATGACAAGCATGCAAAAAATAACTGAAATCCATCCGTCCTGCTTCGCGATCGAAACGATAATGGAGGGGGCTAACAGAGCTGTGCTCCCTAGCGCAAACATATATACAGCGATCCCGAATTGTAACAGCGAAATCTTGCCGTTCTCGATCATCAATACCCTCCTTCCGTCCATTTCACAATTGGTTTGATAAAGGGCTCTAACCAATTTCCAATCATCTCCGTGGGGGATGGGATTGAAAGATGCAGGCCCACACTAATATAAAGTGCCATCGCAATGAGCAATGACACCGTAAAGACAATCCATTCTTTTTTCCTTTTTTGTCTGATTAGCATTCTTCCCTGCCAGAGGAAAAAGGCGCTGCCAACGACAATAATCGCAACTACTGCTCGCATATTCTTTTTACCCCTCTTACTCCCTAAGAATTTTTTCGAAATAGGATTTGTTTCTTATGCCTTCTCTGCGTATTTGCGTAATTACCTCAACATGGATAGGGATCTTCGGATATATATAATCCCAATTGTGCCGGTTCTTCTTCCAGTAAGACGGGTTTGCTTTGTAAATTGCATCTGCGAAACCGAATATATCCGTATTCAATTTTTGCGCCCTTGTTACCGTATCCGTAATCTCTTTGGTCACCTCTTGTCCTGTCTCTTTTGCCAACTGATCAAAGACGGCTTTGGCGGCGCCCTTCATGCCGGGGCATAAAATCTCTGCTATATTGGCTTCTTGCATGATCTTGATATCGATATATGGTTTCCCTTGCTGAAACTTCGCCTTCATCTTGGTCGAGGAATGGATAATTTCAATCACAGTCCTCCCTTCGTTTTTGCAGGGCACAGAAACAACTGTGCTTTTTATTTTGTTGTCAACCCATGATATCCCCCTTGATCTTTTGGCGTTAAAGAATTGGATTAGCTTTTCCCCTTTAAACACGGCCATGCCGTCTAATTTAATAATCGTTTGGGGATCGATTTTTTGCACATTTTTCATATCCCCTCCTGTTTCTACATTTCCGATCACTTCAATGCTTCCCATTGTAATTTCTTTTTTGTCCGATCCGATGGTCTCGATAACATCCTCGACCCGCACAGCAAAAGAAGTGCCGGATTTATTTTCAACATTTTCAATATTATCGTGTACTTTGGTTCCGGGAATCTTTTCGATTGGCGTTGTTACTTTCAACACATCGGCAGCTTTTCCGCCTTTAGCGACAACAACATAAAAATCCGTGCGAACCTCAGGATCCCGTTCGATAAATTCAAATACGTCGCCAACTCCTTTTCTCGCTAATTCTTCACCAATGACCAGGACTTGATTATGCGAAAAAAAAAGTCTCCTTGACGTTTCATTTGATATTTGCCGGATTGCTTCAAACACCGTCTTTCCCGTTGCACTATAAGTGGTAACCGGCGAAGAACCGCCCCCGCCTTTAGAAGCTGTCGACACTTCGGTGGGATTCACAACCTGGACAGTCACTTGAAGCTCATCATTGCCGCTGAGATCGATTCCCAGTGCAACAGTGGTCGAGAGCTCATCCAAATATCGGATATCCCAGCAGCCGCCGAGCGAAACGGAGAGCAGCAGCATGATCAAAATAAAGCTTCTTCTCATCTTATTCACCGTCATGTCTGGATTGATCGCCTTGGGGTTTTTCCGGCTTCTGGTTATTGCCTTGCCGCACAAGATCCTCATCATCGCTTATGAAGGGCGGCCGTGTATCCATCGCCCATTGCGGAAAACGAAATAGGGCATCCCTTTGCTGGTTGCGCATAAACGGAGCGAATGGCGATAAATACGGGATGCCAAATGACCTTATACTCGCTAAATGTAAAACAAGCACCAGCAGTCCTACTGCCACTCCGAACATGCCCAGCGTGCCGCTAAGAATTAATAGCCCAAAGCGCAGCAGACGAACAGCGATCGCCAGGCTGATGGCCGGGATGACAAAGTTGGCAATAGCTGTGAACGAAACGACGATTACCATTGCAGGGGCAACGATGCCCGCTTCCACAGCGGCTTGTCCAATAACCAGTGCGCCTACAATAGAAATGGTATTTCCTACAGCACTCGGCATCCTAACACCCGCTTCACGCAAAACCTCGAATACAATCTCCATTAATAAAGCTTCGATAATGGGCGGGAATGGAACGCCTTCACGCTGGGCAGATAAATGCAGCATCAAGGAGGTCGGCAGCATTTCCTGATGGAACGTGGTGATCGCAACATATAACGATGGAAAGAGCAGTGCAACAAAAAGAGAGGCGAACCGCAATAACCGCAAAAAGGATCCCAGATCAAAGCGCTGATAGTAGTCTTCCGCTGATTGCAGGAAGCTGTTCAGCACCACCGGGACGAGCAGGACAAATGGCGTCCCGTCAACGATAATGGCCACCCTTCCTTCAAGCAAACCGCCGGCTGTTACATCAGGCCTTTCCGTGTTGTACACGGTCGGAAAGGGAGACCATATCTCATCCTGGATTAATTCTTCGATATATCCGGATTCCAGAATGGCGTCGATTTGAATACGATCCAGCCGGTCTCTTACCTCCTGCACAATCTCTTCATTTGCGATTCCTTTAAGATACATAATGCCTACTTGAGTCTGGGTCACTTCGCCAATGGTTCTTTCTTCGAGCCACAGCTTCGGGCTCTTTATAATTCTTCGAAGCAAAGAGGTGTTGATACGGATGGATTCCGTGAAAGCCTCCCTCGGTCCGCGGATGACAGTCTGCGTGGATGGCTCCGTGACACCACGCTGCTCTCCTCCCTTCGTTGCGGCGGATATTGCTTTATCGCAGCCGTCGAAGAGCAGAATCGAGCTTCCGGACAGCATTCTTTTAAAGAGCTGTTCCCAATCCGAAACCTCTTGCACATCGCCAAAGGTGATTAACTGCTCCTTAACAATTTGCATTATTTTTTCCGGGCCTATATTCTGCTCCAGACTCAACGCTTCATCTTGAAGATGCATCAAGCCTTTTATCACAAAATCAGATAACGTCACTTGATCACTCAAACCATCGGTAAATAAAGCCGCGGCTTGAATGTTTCCGCCCACCCGAAATTCCCGGATCACAATATCATTACTATGTCCCAGTTCAGTCTTGACGGTCTCGATATTCCTTTTCAAATCTTCAAATAGCTTCTTTTCCTTAAACGGCTGCAGATCCTGCTTTTCCTGGGATTCGCCGCGGGAGGCTTTCTTTTTTTTGATTTTGCCTTTTAAATACGTCGAGAACATGCTCTCCCTCCCTTCATTACTTAGATTATTTTGCCAACCCTTGTCCGTTTTATTCCATTTCCAATACAAAAAGCCGGCGGAGGTCCGCTGGCTGTATATTCGCACAAGCATTTTGCAGAAAACGGAATAGAGTGGAGAAACATCTACATTAATGATCGAGAGGTGAAAAGAATGGCCTCAAAACGAAAAATGGCCAAACGTCGTGTGCACTATAAAAGCGCAGCCCATTGGATCGGCCAGCCCGTCTGCGTGGTACTTCATGACGGCAGCTATTATATTGGCATCGTCGATCGCGTTGAAAACGGTGAATTGATCCTTTCCGGCACAAAAGGGGAAGGCACAATGGGGACCTCGCCTCATCATTTGGAAAAAGCCCGAATTTCAGGATTTTTAGGGTCTCTGTTTGGAGGGGGCGGGTTTCCTTTCGCTGGTAATCCAGCCGGAACGGGAACCGGAGCGGGGGCTGCAGCCGCTCCGGCGTCTGGCGGGATCGGTAACTTTATGGGCCTCTGGAAGACAATGTGGCCGGGGATTCGTTTAGGCTTCGGTATGATGAAAATGATCATTCCTTTATTCGGAATGTTTAAAAGATAATGATCCTGCCTTCTGCCGGTTCCTTCATCTTATTTCTCCTTTAGTACCGATGTAACCGCATCTTTGATTTCCCGATATCCTGTGCAGCGGCAAATATTAGAACTCAGCCAATCTTTAATCGTTTCGTCATTTGCATTAGGATGATGTTGGATTAAGCCATGGCTATTCATAATAAATCCCGGTGTGCAGTAACCGCACTGAAAGGCCCACTGTTCGATAAAAGCCCTTTGTATCGGTGTATCCTTTAAACCTTCAATCGTTGTAATCCACTGCCCCACAGCTTCAACAGCAAGCACGAGGCACGACTTCTGGGGCCAGCCGTCAACCAGAACCGTGCACGCGCCGCAGTCTCCGTTTTTACAGCCCGGTTTAGCGCCGGTTAGTCCGAGCTTCTCCCTGAGAACATCCAAAAGTGTGTCCGCAGGACGGGCAACGGCGCTCCTTATTTCATCATTTACACGGAGATTAACGATGACCTGACAGCCTTCCCGATCCTCCATGTCAAGCTCCTCCCAGCTCACGTATTGATTCGGACAAGACATTCTTAAGCACATATTCCCGGTATTCGGCTGAGCCTCTTATATCGCTCAGGATCGGCGCCGGTAATTGCCCTACAGCCTCTTCAATTCGGGATTTCAACGGCTGCCGCCCCCGATTTAAGATTTCCTCCATCAGCCGGGAGCGAAAAGGAAATGCGCATACGCCGCTGAATGCCAACCGAATCATTCCATCTACCCGAATCGCGGCGAGAGACACCAGCGGATAATCAATCTCTGCGATTTTTCGCTTTTTCACAGCTGCGTAGCGCATAGAAAGATAGTTGAGATCGGTCATCGCGGCTGCCACAAAATCTCCCTTTTCCACCTGCATTGTCCGATCAAAGATCCGATCAATCTGAATTTGCTTTACCCCGCTGCGCCCGGCAATCAGCAGTACACTATCGGTCAACAATAGCGGCAGCACAGCTTCACGGTAAATAAGCCGGCTGAACAAATTTCCGCCAAGCGTAATTTTATTTCGTGAAGTCCGGTCGGCAATACCGGCCGCTACTTCGCCTAATAAGGGAAAAACGTTCGAGTCATAAATCCGGGACAAGGTCAGTGCCGAACCGAGGACCAGCTTCTGATCCTGAAAGGCTAACGCGCTGCATTCCGGTATCCCCTTGATATCGATGACCGCCCGTGTCTGAAACAGGTTGATTCTAGCCAGCGTAATAATTTCCGTCCCGCCGGAATAATAGACCGGCTCTTTGCCTTGAGAGGATAACTGCTGAAAAAGACGTACTGCTTCATCCGCCGCAGCCGGTCTATAGTATTCGAAATCAATCGGAATCATGGGGCATCCCCGCCTTCAGCCGCCAGATCAGCTCCGGGATCAGGGGAAGCTCGTTAAGACGCACTCCTGCGGCTCTGGACAGTGCGCTTGCCAATGCAGCCGGCATGCCGATCAGCCCATGCTCTCCCAAAGCCCGCGCGCCAAACGGCGCTTCCACGCAAGGCGTCTCCACAAACTCCACAACATAATCCGGATGTTCGCCATAACGGATTAGCGTGTAATCGCGAAGCGAAGCATTTAATACGACACCCTGCCCGTCAAATAAGAAGGATTCCCGGCCGGCAAAGCCGAGCCCCATGCTCATCGCCCCCATCACCTGGCCTTCCGCACCCTTGGGATTCAGCACTTTACCGGCATCAATGACAGATATCGCCTTCAAAATTTTGTACCTGTATTCCCTTGTGTCGAGTTCAACCTCTACGGCTTGTGCGGCTACATTCCACTCCGGTCCCGGTCTGCCCTCCCCCGTATGCGGATCCAAGTATGTCATCCGGCTTTGCATATAGCTGCCCCGGCCGATGATCTGTCCGCCGATTGAATTTCCACTCGGATACGTATAACCGTAACAAATGTCCTTGACCTTGATATGGATGCTTGGATCCGCCTTTACATATATTTTGCCATAACCAAGCTCCAGCTCTTCCGGATCTGTTCTTAATACACAAGCGGCAATCCGTAACAGTTGGGCAATCGCGTCATCCGCCGCTTCCAATACCGCCCGTCCCGCCATAAAAGTTCCACGGCTTGCAACGGTTTTCCAATGCTCGGGCGTGATCATCGTATTCACACGAATACGGACATGAACATGTTCGGGAGCCATCTTCATTCTTTCCGCAACCATTTGAGCGAGCACCGTCTTCGTCCCTGTACCGATTTCCACCACGCCGCTTTCCACATTTACACTCGCGTCGGCATTGAAGGAAATCACCGCTCCTGAGCTGGCATTCGGATCCATCGAGGAATTTTTCCAGCAGCAGCTAATGCCCTTTGCACGAATTTTATGGCTGTCAATCGTTTTAATCTTCCAATCATCCCATTCCGCTAATATCCGCAGTCTTCCGATGCATGCTTGCAAATTCCCCAAATTACTTGCTGTGAGCACATTTCGCGTCGGGCTGGTATTGCCTGGTACAACGGCATTCCTGAGCCGGAGCTCCAGAGGGTCCAAACCTGCCTTTTCCGCCAATACATCGAGCGCTCTTTCCATGGCAAATGTAAGCTCCGCATGGCCATAACCACGGTACGCCGTAGCATAAGGATGATTCGTATAGACGGTGTAACAATCGCAGTGCAAATGTTCGATTGCGTAGGGTCCGGTACAATCCGCCGCTGCCGCTCTTGCAACGTCACTGGATTTATCGCAGTAAGCTCCGCCGTCGAACAAGTATACAATTTCTGCAGCCCTGATTTTCCCCTCATCGGTACAACCGAGCTTAACCCGCGCTTCCAGCCCGATATGTGCCGGTGAAGTCACCATGTCCTCCTCTCTTGTGTTCACGATTTTGACCTTTCGGCCGCCGACCGCTTTGGACGCCAGATAAGCAATCAACTCAAGCTGGATCGCCGCTTTCCCCCCGTAGCCTCCGCCTACCAAAGGCGTTTTTACCCTGATTCGTCCCTGCTCGATATTAAAATATAATCCCATATATTTTTTGACCGCGAAGGGAGCTTGGGAAGACGTCTCGATGTGGATCCTTCCATCCGGGCTGATTTCTGCAAGCGCGCTTCGCGTTTCCATGGCCGAGTGGTCGGAAGGCGCGAACGAAACGGTATTCTCAATGATAGTGCCGCATTCTCTCCAGCCCTGTTCCATATCTCCCTTGCGGATTTTGATAAGGCTGGGGATATTGGTGCCCGGAATGGAAGCAACGCCGATGGCTTTTTCGTACGACATCATATTTTCATGGACCAACGGGGCATTCTTTTCGATGGCAGCCGCCGGGGAGTTCACCACTGGCAGAGGATCGTATTGAATGTGTATTGCATCGGCGGCCCGTTTGGCTGAGACTTCACTATCCGCCACCACAACCGCGACGGTTTCGCCGAAATACCGCACTTTATCTTTGGCGAGGATCGGTCTGTCCCGAATTTCTTCACCCGTCAGAACATCACAGAAATCCCCGGTTATGATGGCGCGGACCCCCTGTATGCCCCAAGCATGAGACGTATCCACCTTAACGATTCTGGCATGGGCATAAGGGCTGGCGGCCATTCTGGCATGAAGCAATCCGGTTTCCATGCTGTCGCCAGTATATTTGGCCCTACCTGTCACTTTGTCCGGCGACTCTTTTCTCGGAACGCTCTTACCGATCACATCCATGCCACCCCTCCAATTGTTTATTCATCAAGGCATATGTGCAAGCATTGGGAATGTCCCTCTCATATATTACTTTAGATTCCCGTTAAGGAGGTGCAACAGATGTCTTGTTATCATTGTCCACCTGCCGGACCCATTTACGATCCGCCCAGAGTCGTTTACAACGATTACTTTTATCCTCAGATCGTGCCGGTCATTCATACCGTTGAAATCGTTAACCGCCATCACTGCGTGCCGATTCCCAAACATATCACCCAGTTTAAAGTAAGGGATGAATTCTGCACGATCAGCAGCCGTAAACCGCTAAATAGACGCTGATCCGTTTCTTTTCGGGCAAGCCCAATTTATAGGGATAAGTGCCCTTTTTCTCATCTCTGCATAATGTGGAGTATGATAAAAAGGAGGAGAAACAATGATCCAGCAGAACCCGGGTTTACAACAAACGTCCGACATTTCTGAAGAACAGGCGGAAAACAATTGGTTTCAGCCTTTCTTCTATCCATGGCCGCGTGATTATATTGAGTTTTTTTGGCATCACCCTACCGATCCTTACTACATGCATGACCATCATTATGACTGGTGCCATCCTTGGGATTACCATCACTATCATTGGGTAGACCACTATCCTTGGCCGGCACAATATAACTATCCAGCCACTATGCAGCCGATGCAGTATACTGCCCCAGCCACCATGCAGCCGATGCAGTATACTGCCCCAGCCACCATGCAGCCGATGCAGTATAACGCACCAGTCGCCGTGCAGCCAATGCAGTATAATGCCCCTTCCCAACTGCCGAGTCAATTCAGCAAATCGTAAATGACCATCGAAAGGGCAGACCACATGCTCCCGCATTGGTCTGCCTTTCCCTTGCGAGTGGCCATCAACTGTGAAGGCCCCCCTCCAAACGGGAAGAACAGCGATAGGGACCGACAGGAATTTGGATCAGACAAGTCTTCCCTAACCGATCCATTTTATAAATCTCATCACACCATTTCACATCATATCCGAGCAGCGGCCTCCCTCCCAGCCCAAGTGCGGAGGCGGCAAGCAGCAACCGCTGTACGAGCATGCCAGCCTCCATTTGCTGAATTCGATATCCTCTATAGCCAAGCGTTTGTTTGAGGTGATCTATGTCCCCAGCTACATGAATGCAGAACGGTACTTGGTGGAGATTGACATTGTCCAGCGACATTCCCATCTGAAGCCGGCGCCGTTGATCTCCAGCAAGCATGAGCTGCAGCTCATGTGCGGCTGCGTCATAACGGTAAGCGCCATCGGGGATATCCTGGACGCCATGCAAACAGACATACAGAGAGACACGGGGCGCCGTTTTATGATTCGCGCCATCCAGATCATTCCTGTAGGTGAACGATGCCATTGTCTCATGTAACAAATCAGCCAGCTGCGATAGGCTTACCTGGCGCAGCACGAAATCATGCTCGGGAGAATACCGCTCTTTGCAAGCCGCTGCCAGATCGTACGACAACCGCTGCACACAGGGCAGCGCCACCGCCGTGCACAGAGCTTTGTCGTCATTCTCCCCCGCCCTCGCCCTTAAAGAGGGCACGGATTCCAGCATAGCTGCTTCGTTCATTTTGATCAGCATAGGAAATGCCGCAACCCTCTGGGATCGGATGTAATATGCATGGTTTACAGCCGGCAGTTCCCTGCACAATTCGACCGCAGATACCACTTCCGCCTCGCTCTTCCCTGTTTCAAACCAATGAGCCGCAGGCTCCGTCGATAGTGGGATAACCGCATATACACTTTCCTCCCGTTCAGATAAACCGAGCAGATGGTTAACGGCCCGATCGAGAAATTGAAAATGAACCCCCGATTTATAACCGCAGCGTTTTGTCACCTCCAGCAGCTGCCCGATCAGCACGCCAGCGTCCAGCCCCTGCAGCCGATATGCAAAATTATTGTATTTAAAGAAATTTTTCCAAAACATCGCCGATACAAAAACAAACCCGAAACAAGCCTGCACGCCGCAGCGCCCGCCAAGCGCCTGGCTCAGATAGGAATCATAATTGCCTTCGCGCAGCAGCACCAGGCGGTGATGCGCCGCGTCATAATGGTACACGCCTGCAGGCAGTTCCTTCATCTTTACATAAACGTATATTTCACTGGGATACAGTGCCCCGCCCGAGGGAACAAACCGCCGGTTGGACTGCAGCAAGCCAGCCGGTTGTTCCTTATCCCCGAAGGCAGCTGCAGATTGGCAGATTTGTGTAAGCCCATAGGTATACCAGAGGAGCTGGCTGATTCCGAGAAGGTCCGGCTGCAATGCCGCCTCTTGTGTATGAAGCGTCAGCGATACTTCCGAGGGCAGCGGAACGACAGGCAAATGGCGATACAGCTTATAAGCAAGAGGAGCATCCTCCCAATCCGTTTCCCATTCTACAGGCCTTGCTTTATCGGTATCAAAATGCAGATTATGAAGAAATTCATCCAGACTCATCCTGCTCCCTCCCCTTTCCTCCTTATGGAAATGGATGCGGATGCGGATTGAGCTGTTCGTAAGTGAGCGGATGCCTCGCATAGCCAAGCTCAACCGGTACCTTGAGCACTCTATCCAGCCCTGCAAGTCGAATCAGATGATGGCCGAATGTCATCGGCAGCATGCCGGGAATCAGCACCTTCACGCAATAAAGCCCATTGCGAAGCGTCTCCGGTGTCGTCTGATCCACTACGATCACATCCATGTTCAAGCGGCGGAATCGCTGCAGAAAGTCCCTCAGATCATTCGTCAAATCCCCATGCCTGGCCTGCGGCTTAAACTCCTCGTCAAACGACCGGATCGGACGGCTGTCATCCAGCAAAAAATGCAGCCGATCTTCCGTTTCCGGCAAGCTGTACAGCATCGAATGATCCTCCATATGCCGCACGAGGAACGGATCGTGGATCATCCGCTCAAAGTCCTCACGATTGTTCTCGAATTTCTCATCCAGCGTCAGCAGCATGCCTGCCACCTCATGAACCGCGCTTTTCACCGCCCTCACCGGATCCGGATGCGCTCCAGCCGCACAGATGAGATTCACTCCCCGCTGCTTCGTATTCTTTGCCATCGCCCATACGCTTGGGATGCCGTGTTCCATCGTTGCATTGAACACATACATCTCGTATCCCGCCACCGCCCGCAAACGTTCAATCATCAGCTTTAATTCCAAATCACCGGCAGAATATGGGTCAAGGCGCGGCAGAGGCAGCTGTGCATACCAGGTCATCAGGAATGAATCCCGCTCTGCCACCTCCAATATGCCATAGAAGATAGCTTCCTCCAGACTCCCTCCCAGCGCGCAGCCATTGGATGTTTCATAGACAAATCCCAGTCCGCAGGGCGTGCTGTAGTAGGCAAGCAGCTCAGGCACCAGGATCGGCCGCTCCTGTAAAAATGAATAACCCCATACCCAATCGATCGAACGGTCGGGATCAAACGGTTGGAACGGAAAGTCGGGCCGGTCATACTGTACCTTCTCATGCACGCCTACCTGGATAGGATTCAGCGCCTTGTCCTCCAGATTGCGATAGCTGTCGTGAACAACCGTCCGCTTGCCACGTGCGGCATAACCGCAATATCGTTCCAAGCCTTCCAGGATCGCGGTCGCTTCACTATCGGCGTAACAATTCGTACGGCCAGCCGATGCCTCGTCTCCTGAGAACAACGGCAGATTTACGCTTGTATCAGCAAAAGGCGATATAAGATCGCGCCCTTTCCCATTCAGAAAGCCGGTCCGGTAATCCAAATAGTCTTTATCTAAAACCTTTTTCAGCTCATCCATCGAACGGCAGCGGTAGCTGTCCGCGCTGATTTTCGGGCTTGGCTGAAGTGTTATTCGCGCAGCCGAGGGCGAATCATCCGGTAAGCTCCCGCATACCGGACATAACGGATCAGGCAAAAAGAAGTGTACCGAGCTGTCCAATGTTTTCAGATTTAGCAAAAGCATGCGCCCTTCCAAGCTGGCCTGCCCGTTTCCAAGCACCCTCTGCACTTCGGCTTTCAACAGATGAGCCATCTGCAGCAGCCCTGTCCGCGATGCCCAGTCATCGGATGTGATTCCGCCGTATGCTGCCAGCCTTTGCAGCAGCTCCCAATTTTCTTTACGGTCAACTCCTGCCATAAGACGGCGTTTTTCCGCGCATTGGGAGCATCCGGGTGTGCCCGGTCGAACCAGCGGGCCGATCACGCCCTCGCCATATGAGATAAAGCCGCGCAGCCAAGGCACTCCCGCCTGCCGGAATACCTCCTCAGCCATGTAATGAACGGAAGGCCGCCAAGCGTCATGTAACAGCAATGCAAGCTCCGCAGTCTCCGGCACGCCTGCCGTTAGATCGTTCTGGCGGATGAGCCGGTATCGTTCAGACAACTGTTCGCATACAAATTCAAAGAGCAGCCCTTCTCCGATTACTGCCACAGCTAAGCTCACTTGAGCTCCCCCTTTCCAAGCGACACGCCAAGCAGCTCAATCCGCCCCTTCATAAATGGCTCCATCGCAAGATCGATGACTGACAGCTGAATGCGCTCCTGCTTTAAAATCCGCAAGGCGGATGCCATAAGCTTCGGATATGCCGCTGTATCACAGGAGGGAATAGCAAGAGTCGGGAGCTGATTTTCTTGCAATTGTACAGATGAAGCCTCCAGCGCTTGAACGGGAAGGAATGCCTGCTTATTCTGCGCCTTGCGCAGCGAGTGCTGAAGTGCCGTTCGCAGCGCCAAAGTAGGGCTCAAGCCAACGCTTCCATACCAGCCGCTGCCGCTTGTACCGACCCATAGGACCGGGAAACCGCAGACTTCCTCCCCCATACCGATCATCGGCGCTCCCTGCATCGTAGTCAAAGCCCGCAAGTAAAACCGGCATCGTTCATCTTCGACCTCACTAAGCTGTACCCGGAAGACAGAGGGTCTGCGATCGCCTTGTTTTTTTGTGAACTCTTCTAACAAGCACTTATACAATGCGCGGGCCGCAGCTTCCGCTGCCGTCTCCCCGGCCCCGACGCCGGTGAAGGGCTGCAGCCGGGCTGAATGGCTCACTCCTTTCTCATTGAACGATAGCTTTTCCATAAACATGCCGGCCATTGCCGTCCCATACGCTTCAAGCCCCGACAGCCCCGCGTCCCGCCGTGCCTCCTCATGCGTCAGACCGGTGCAGACCATCTCCGGAAACAGCTTTGCCGGGCCAACAGAGAGTGGATCAACAGCCTGAACCCGGCATTGCGCCAGCGGAAGCTGCTTCAAATCTCCCTCCTCCCAAATATGAAAAATGCCGCACTCAGACGATGTCAATCCGCTGAAGTAAGCAATCATGTCATTCGACCGGCTTTCATCCTTGAACTGTCCAAGCCGCAATTCCATATCACTGACTGGCTCGGCGATCTGAGCTCCGCTAACGATGGGATGCGGCAAGAACGTATGCCAACTCCCTTCCAAGGTCTCCAGATCAAGCAAATAGAAATGATGCTCCCGATCCGGTATGCCAACACCGGCCAACGTTTTTAAGCATTCAAAGACAATCACATTCGCAAGCATTGCACCCGCGGTGGAAGAGAAGGCGTGCAGCTGTGGATCCTTGCATATGGCGGTCTCGTGCAGCCTGTGCCAAGCCGATTCCCAGCAGTTTTCCGAATCCGGATGCACCAGCGGACCGGCCATTCCCGACTGCTGTACGATCATAGCGGGAAGCAGAACCTTTTTCTCCTCTCTGCAGGCGGCATGAAGAGCCCTCCACTGTTCGTTATCACCTTCCTGTGATACATATAGAATCGCATCGAACGGCTGTACGACCTCCCGCCAGGGAATGTCCGCCTGATTGGGCTGCAGGTTAACCTCCTTTACTTCAACCGTAGGATCAGTTTTTCGCACATGCTGTGCTAGCTCTGCAATCCGCCCCAGGTTCACCGCCTGCGGGTCCCCGATCAGCATATGGATGTGCGGCAATCCGGATTCCAGCAGCGCCCCCACTAGCGAAACCAGGAACGGGCCGGAACCGACAGCTAACACTTTTGCCTCCCGATAGGACTGGAAACGATACGCACCAGAATCACCCAAGCTGTCCAAAAATGCAATTTGAGCCGCATATTTTGCCACAATCTCACCCGGTAACTCGTGAGTGCGGTCTTGGCTTACATCCTTTACAAAGCCGTTTCGGTGCAAGCTTTCCGCGATTTCGATTACCCGGTTCCGGTATTCATCCGGCAATCCGTCCGTCAAATCCGCCATCGTATAATTTCCGTCGAATACCGGCATCAGCTTTTCAATCCATTGATCAATTGCACTGCCTTCCATACGAAAAGAACCTGTATTATTCCGAAAATATACACTGCCGTTAGGCTCAGGAAGAAAAAACGTATCTCCTTTAACTTTCAGACGCATAGAAGGGTTCAACTAACATTCCTCCTTGTCATTTGGTCTTTTCAAGCCTTCCATCTCTTCACTTTAATGGTATGTATAGCTATTTGTCCGTCATTCCTGAACTTGCATAGCAATGCCCCGCAAACCCGACTTCTTTTGCAGGGCAGCCTTTCTCATTTTAAACAGCTTTGATATTCATCAGAGCATTAGAAGCAGCGGGCGCAGCCGCCGCAGCGAAAACCTCCACAGCCTCCGCAGCCTCCGCAGCGAAAACCTCCGCAGCCTCCACAGCCTCCACAGCGGCCAAATCCTCCGCACACGCCAAATCCTCCGCACACGCCAAACCCCCCGCAGACACCAAATCCGACACACAAACCGACGCATAACCTTGCATTTGCATTATTGTAATAGCTCTGATTGACCGACGGTGTCAGCTCACCCGCCTTGAATTCAGCAACTTGCAGCTTTTGCAGATCATTTTTGAAATCAGTCATTTTTCATAACCTCCGTTGATTCATTTGACTTGATATTCATATGTAAAATGCTCCGCTGTTGTTACTGATGAATGCGCCTAAATATTGCTGTTATTACAATAAAACAAGCTGGCAGCGGAAATTTCCGATACCAGCTTGTTTTTATAGCTTTTGCACATTGCAACACTTCCTGGTACATTAACACGGCTCTTTCGATCGGCATTCAACGCCTCACTTGTGTTTGGTCTCGATCACCCGGAATGATGCGGTTGCCATTGAACAGAGCGTTCCTTGTTCATTGATCAGCGTCCCCTGAGTGGTGATCATTTTGCCGGACATATGCACAATCTCCGCGATCGCGGTCACTTTGCCTTTGACGGCAGGTGCGGTAAAATGAATGTTCAGATTCGAGGTGACCATATCCTCGTTAGGCCGTGCGGCCATCGCCACCAATCCCATTGCGGAATCAAGCAGACTCGTATGCACACCGCCGTGCATGATCCCGATGAGATTGAGATGATGCTCCTCCACTTCCAGCGAAACGACGACTTTGTGCGCATCCATACTAACCAGCTCGCATCCCAGATAACCCCAGAAGGTTTGCTTCGCCTTTTCAGCCAAACTCAGCAATCTGTCGTCCAGCTTGTTCAAATCCATTGTCGTCCTCCTTCCGGGATCAGCTCAGGATGAGATTATCCTCTCCAAATCAAGCATCTTGCCGGGGTTCTCGTCAGCTCAGCATCCGGCGGAACCACATGCCTACTTCACTACCCTGCCCTGCTGAGCGGGATCGTCCTCAATAAGCTTTCTGCGCAGTACTTTGCCGGCCAACGTCTTGGGCAGGCTGTCCCGGAACTCATACAGGTGCGGAACCTTGTATGCCGCGAGCCGCTCTCTGCACCACTTCTCAAGTTCTGTTTCCGTGACCGATGCGCCTCCCTTCAGTACAACAAACGCCTTGACCGTTTCCCCGCGGTATTTATCCGGCACCCCCATAACCGCGGCTTCCTCGATCCCCGGATGCTCGAACAGCACCTCTTCAATCTCGCGCGGGTAGATATTGTAGCCGCCGGCAATGATGATATCCTTCATTCGGTCCATAATATAGAAATATCCGTCCTCATCCATACGCGCCATATCCCCGGTATGGAGCCAGCCGCCGCGCAGCGTCCGATTCGTCTCCGCCAGATTGTTCCAATACCCCTTCATAATCTGAGGTCCGTGCACAGCCAACTCTCCGATCTCGCCAACCGGCAGCTCTTCTCCTGTCTCCGGATGAACGATTTTGGCCTCTGTATCCGGAAACGGGATGCCGATCGAACCAAGCTTGCGGTTCTCCCAGATGTTATTGGCATGAGTTACTGGCGACGATTCGGTCAGGCCATAACCCTCGATTAAGCGCCCGCCTGTAATTTCTTCAAATCGGGTCTGCACCTCCTGGGGCAGTGGCGCAGCTCCACTGACGCAAATATTGATCGATGACAGGTCATATTTATGGATGTCCGGATGATTGATCAGCGCGATATACATCGTCGGAGCGCCGGGGAATACCGTCGGTTTCATCTTGTCGATGACCTGAAGAATTTGGTCCACTTCAAATTTCGGAATAAGCAGCAGCGTTCCGGCGAGCATAACCGCTTGGTTCATCAGTACGGTTAAACCGAATACATGGAAGAATGGTAGCGCTGCCAAATAACGTTCTTCGCCATGCTTTGTTTTATACGACCATAGGCTGTTTTGTACGGTGTTGACGATTACGTTGTAATGCGTCAGCATCACGCCTTTGGATACCCCTGTCGTCCCGCCGGTATACTGAAGCAAAGCCAGATCATTCTCCGCATCGACCTCCGTATGGACGGGGGAACCGGAGGCAGCGCGCATCAGCTTCAAAAAGGAATGAACCGTTTCTCCGTAATTCACCTCGCGGCTCATACCGTCCTTTTTGACCTTCAGCGGATACAGCAAATTTTTCGGAAAAGGCAGATAATCCTTGATGGATGTGATAATGACATGGCGCACAGACGTAGCGGGCACGACGCTCTGCACTCTTTTGAACAATAAATCCAGTGTAAGGATAACCGCCGCTCCGGAATCCTTGAGCTGATGCTCGAGCTCCCGCGGCACATAGAGCGGGTTGGTCATGACGACCACGCCGCCAGCTAGCAATGTTCCATAATAGGCCATAACCAGCTGGGGGCAGTTGGGCAGCATAATAGCCACCCTGTCCCCCCTGCTAACGCCCAGCTTGCGAATGACCCGTGCAAACCGGTATGCCCCTTCAAGCAGCTCGGCATACGTCAATTCCTTGCCTAAAAAATGAAGCGCCTTATGACCCGGGTATTTCTCAGCTGATTGAATCAAAAAATCCGCCAGGTTCTGTTTAGGATACGAGTAAGTCGGCGGTACTTCCTTTGGATAATGAAGTAACCACGGTTTTTGTGACATGACCCTCACCTCTCTGGTATGGACTTTGGGCTAGCACACGAATTTTTCCGACTGAATCACCCGGGCGGCAATCTGACGCTTCAGCTGTACCGTGTTGACCGAGCTGCGACGGGTCAGCTTCTTCAATACGGAGAGCTGGGTACGCAGCATATCTCCGGTTTCAATTGCCGACAAGGCTTCTTTGGCAAGCGACTCGATGGTCTCAAATGCTTCATAAACGAAGACACGCGTCATTTCGATCATGTTAGCTGATTTGTCTTCTCCCTGCTTGGCGATCTGTTTTTTTGCTCTTAACAGTGCACTTTCCATCGCATAGATTTGAATCATCATGTCGGCAAGCTGGCTCAGCACCTCCTGTTCCTGTTCAAGCTTCATTTGATACTTCTGAACGGCAGAGCCGCCGGCCATCAGGAAAATTTTCTTCGCCATCGATACCAGATGCGTCTCTTCCTCCAGCACCCCTTCAAACTGCTGGCCCGGTACCAACTGCAGCAGCTCCGATTGCAGCGCCTGCGCTTTTTGCAGCAGCGGCAGCTCGCCCTTCACCGCCCGTTTGATCAGTGTGCCGGGAATCAAGAGGCGGTTGATCTCATTGGTTCCCTCGAAGATCCGGTTGATCCGCGAGTCGCGGTAAATGCGCTCAATTTTGTATTCCTGAATAAATCCGTACCCGCCATGGATCTGCACGCCTTCATCGGCTACGAAATCCAGCACCTCCGATCCGAATACCTTATTGATTGAGCATTCCAACGCATATTCGGCGATCGCCTTGGCCGACTGGACACCCGCTTCCGGACTGCTGTGGTCGATATCGCTGAGCCCCTCATCCATTAAGCCCGCCGTCCGGTAGACCATGCTCTCGAGCACATAGGTGCGGATATTCATCTCGGCCAGCTTCTTCCCCACCAGCGGAAAGGAGGAGATCGGCTTGCCGAACTGGGTGCGTTCATTGGCATATTGAGCCGACAGCCCAATCGCTTCCTTGGAAGCGCCCAGACAGCCCGATGCCAGCTTGAAGCGGCCGATGTTCAGAATATTGAAGGCGATCAAATGGCCTTTGCCGACCTCCCACAACAGATTTTCCGCAGGCACCTTGACATCCTCCAGAATAAGCGGACAGGTCGAGGAGCCCTTGATGCCCATCTTTTTCTCTTCCGGGCCGATACTGACGCCGTCCATCGTCCTCTCTACAATGAAAGTACTGAAGTCTTTTCCGTCCACCTTCGCATAGACGATGAAGATATCCGCAAACCCTGCATTGGTAATAAACTGCTTCGATCCATTCAGGATATAGTGGCTTCCATCCTCCGACAGCTTCGCCGTTGTCTTTGCACCAAGCGCGTCCGAGCCGGAAGAGGGCTCCGTGAGGCAGTAGGCGGCGATTTGGGTGCCGCTCGACAGATCCGGCAAATATTTCTTCTTCTGTTCCGATGTCCCGAAATAAACGATCGGGAGCGTGCCGATACCGACGTGGGCACCGACAGACAGGGCGAAGGACCCCGCCTTGGACAGCCGCTCGCTGATTAACGTAGAGCTGACCTTATCAAGTCCGAGACCGCCAAGCGCTTCCGGCACATCCGCGCCTAGCAGTCCGACATCGCCGGCCTTTTTCAACAGCTTCAAGGTTAGATCATAGTTCAGCTTTTCGACTTCCTCATCGACCGGCAGCACATCTTCTTCCACGAAATCTGCAGTCGTATCCGCAATCATGCGCTGTTCCTCGGTCAAATCGTCCGGTGTGACAACCGATTGAAAATCCAGGTCGTCAATGACAAAGCTGCCGCCAATCACTTTCACTTTTTCCGCCATTTCCATCTCTCCTTCGTTCTCGTTATTCGGTCCTGCTATTCCGGATACACTTCGAACACGCCGGCTGCGCCCATCCCTCCTCCGATGCACATGGAGACAACGCCATACCCGCCACCTCTGCGGCGAAGCTCGTAGATCAGGCTGGCTGCCAGCTTGGTGCCTGTGCAGCCGAGCGGATGACCCAGCGCAATCGCGCCGCCATTGACATTGACGAGGCTTTCATCTAATTTTAGCTCCCGGATTATATGCAAGCATTGGGAAGCGAAGGCTTCGTTAATTTCGAAGAGGCTGATATCATTCATGCGAAGTCCAGCCCGCTCCACCGCTTTTGGAATCGCCTCGACCGGTCCTACGCCCATAATTTCGGGATCAACGCCAGCCAGCGCGAATGACCGGAAGCATGCCAGCGGCTTTAATCCAAGCTCCTCTGCCTTCTCTCTGCTCATGACCATCATAGCTGCGGCGCCGTCGCTCATCTGCGAGGTGTTGCCGGCTGTAACGCTGCCTCCCTCCTTGAATGCCGGCTTCAGCTTGGCGAGCCCTTCCATGGAAGTGTCCGCTCTTACGCCTTCATCGGCTTCCAGCACGACCGGCTTCTCCCATAGCTTTCCGTTATCGTCCAGTCCTTTGAGCGACGTGTTGACCGACACAATCTCGTCGGCAAATATCCCCGATTGCACAGCCTTTGCCGCTTTCTGATGACTCGATACGGCGAACCGGTCCTGATCCTCACGTGAAATACCGAACCGGTCGGCCACATTTTCCGCCGTATGCCCCATGCCAATGTAAATCTGCGGCATCTCCTCCACAATCGCTGGATGCGGGGAAGGCTTGAAGCCGGTCATCGGGACATGGCTCATGCTCTCCACGCCTCCGGCGATGATCGTGTCCGCTCCGCCTGTCATAATGCGTTCCGCCGCGAAGGCGATCGATTGCAGTCCCGATGAACAGAACCGGTTGATCGTAAGCGCCGGCACGGTCGAAGGGAACCCTGAGTAAAGCGACATGATGCGGGCAAAGTTCAAGCCCTGTTCCCCTTCCGGCATCGCACAGCCGATAATGATGTCTTCCACATCCTCTTTTCGGACGCCGGGCGCACGGTCAATCACAGCCTGAAGCACCGTTTTCCCCAGGTCCTCCGCCCTGGTATGGGCGAAGCTGCCCTTTTTGGCCCGGGCGACCGGCGTGCGCACAGCAGATACGATTACTGCTTCTCTCATGCATGTTCACCTCTCTTTGGCTTAGTTGCGCAGCGGCTTGCCTTTGGAAAGCATGTGCTGCATCCGCTGCTGGGTCTTCGGTTCGCCGCACAGGCTCAGGAACGCCTCGCGCTCCAGATCCAGCATGTACTGCTCGGTCACCATCGTGCCCGCCGGTATATCGCCTCCGGCCATTACGTGGGCCAGCTTACCTGCAATATGCAAATCGTGGTCGCTGATATAGCCGCTTTGCTTCATCGAATAAGCGCCCAGCTTCAGCACGGCTTTGCCATCGGCTCCAACGACCCGGATCTTTTCTTGCGGCTGGGGCTCATAGCCGGCCTGGACGAGCCGCAGCGCGGACTGTTTCGCTTCATGGATCAGATGGTCCTGATTCATGATCACGCGGTCGGTGGAACGGAAATACCCGAGCTTCTTCGCATCGTGGGCACTGGTCGACACTTTTGCCATTCCAATATTCATGAAGGCTTGATTAATATGCGGCTGCAGATCGACCTCCGGATTCGGGTTCGCCCGGCTAATGCGCAGCGCCATCTCCTTACAGCCTCCGCCTGCCGGGATCAATCCGACGCCAACCTCGACCAGTCCGTAATAGGTTTCGGCGTAAGCGTTAATCTCGTCGGCCGGCAGGCACACCTCCACGCCTCCGCCAAGCGTCATGCGGTGCGGGGCGGCAATGACCGGCTTCTCGAAATGCTTGAGCGTCATCATCGTGTTCTGGAACAGGCGGATGATATTGTCGACCTCATCCCATTCCTCGTCCTGCGCCTCCATCAGCAGCAGCATAATATTGGCGCCTACACAGAAGTTTCGGCCCTCGTTAGCGATAATCAGTCCTTCATAATTTTTACGGACCTCCTCTACGCTCTGCTGAATCATCATGAGAATATCCGCGCCGATGGCATTATTCGGCGAATGGAATTCCAGGCAGGCGATTCCGTCCCCTACATCAATGAGGCTGGCGCCGCTGTTCGAGCGAATCACTTTGTTCTGCTCCTTCAAGCTGCGCAGCGAGATCATTTCCACAGGCTGCTCTATGGCCCTGTATTCTCCTTGATAGGCATACGAAGCCTTGCCCTCTGCCTTCTGATAGAACGACTGGTTGCCTGCGGAAATCCATTCCTTGACCCAGGGCGGAACGGCCATCCCTTCCGCTTCCATCCGTTCGACCGACCTCACGAGCCCGATCGCATCCCAGGTTTCAAAAGGACCGAGCTCCCAATTAAAGCCCCATTTCATCGCTTGATCGATATCCGCGATCGAATCGGCAATTTCACCGACCTTCTCGGCGGAATAGACAAGCACTTTTTTCAGAATATCCCATGCAAATGCGGAATAACGATCCTGGGCGCCCAGCAGCGCCTTTGTCTTCGCCTTCGCGCCTTTGGCCGTTTTTGCGGCTTCTAATGAAGCGGATACAGGTTTCTTATTTTTGCTGTATTCCAACGTACTCAGATCCAGCGACAAAATTTCGCTGCCCTGCTCGCCTTTGATTTTTTTATAAAAGCCCTGTCCGGACTTCTCGCCGATCCAGCCGCGTGATACCATATCCTTCAGCACCTGCGGAACCTCGAAAGCATCCTTCTCTCCCCCGCTGTCCACTTTCTCGTACACATTATTGGCCACATGCACGAAGGTGTCCAATCCGACCAGATCGAGCGTGCGGAAGGTGGCGCTTTTCGGGCGGCCCATCGCCGGCCCGGTAACGGCATCCGCCTCGTCCACGGTCAGACCGTTATCCATCATCGCCTGCAGCGTAACAAGCAGGCCGTACGTGCCAATGCGGTTCGCTATGAAATTCGGCGTATCCTTCGCGATGACAACGCCCTTGCCAAGCGTGCGCCGGCAAAACGCCGCCATCTGAGTGACGATTGCCGGGTCGGTGGCATCGCCTGGAATAATCTCCAGCAGCTTCATATAACGCGGCGGATTAAAAAAGTGCGTCCCGAGAAAATGACGTTTGAACGGTTCACTGCACCCATCCGCCATCGCCTGGATGGAAATCCCCGATGTATTGGAGCTGACGATCGTGCCCGGTTTCCAATGGCCCTCTATTTTGCGCAGCAGCTCCCGCTTGACCTCCAGATTCTCTACTACAACCTCAATAACCCAGTCAACATCCTTGAGCTTGCCCAGATCATCCTCCAGGTTCCCCGGTGTAATCCGGCTGACGAACGTTTCATCGTAAAGAGGTGACGGCTTGATCCTGGACAATCTGGCAAGCGCGCCCGCCGCCAGCCGATTGCGGACCGACGGATGATCCCGTGTCCAACCTTTCGCTTCCTCTTCCGGAGTAAGGGCTGCCGGAATAATATCCAGCAGCAGGCTGGAAATGCCTGCATTAGCGAGGTGGGCGGCAATACTGGCGCCCATTACACCTGAGCCGATAACGGCGGCTTTCCTTATTGTCGTTGCCATTTGCCTTATACCTCCTGCATCGTTTTTTGGTCTTCAGCTTTCACATGGCCGAATACAGCCTGCTCCAAAATTTCCGCGATATCCCGCGCTTTGACGCGATCCTCGACCTCCTTGAGCTTGGTGCCGTCTTCCATCATCGTCAGGCAGTAGGGACAAGCGCTGCTGATGACGGTCGGTTTTGTCTGCAGCGCCTGCTCCGTGCGCGCCAGATTGACGCGCTTGCCCGACGTTTCTTCCATCCACATCATGCCGCCTCCGGCGCCGCAGCACATGCCGTTTTCCCGCGTGCGCTCCATCTCCACCAGCTCAACCCCGTCGATGGCCCGCAGAATATTGCGCGGCTGGTCGTATACATCGTTATAGCGCCCAAGATAACAGGAATCGTGATAGGTGATGCGTTCGTTGACAGCATGCTTGGGCTTCAGCCGTCCTTCGCGGACAAGCTGCTCCAGCAGCTGCGTATGGTGAAGCACTTCCACCCCCTCCAGCCCGAATTCAGGATATTCGTTTTTCAACGTATTGAATGTATGCGGACAAGCGGTTACAATCTTACTCACACCATATTTTTGAAAGATTTCGATATTCTCCTGGCACAGCTGCTGAAACAGCAGCTCATTGCCCATACGGCGCGGCGTATCGCCCGAGTTTTTCTCCTCGTTACCCAGGATCGCAAAGCTGACGCCCGCTTCGTTCAACAGTCGGACAAGCGCCCGCGAGACTTTACGTGTACGGTTGTCATAAGAACCCATCGAGCCAATAAAGAACAACACGTCGAAATTCGGGTTTTCTTTGACCGTAGGGACAGGAATGCCGCCGATGTCCTCCATCCATTTGCTGCGGTCATTGCGGTTGATCCCCCATGGATTGCTCTGCCGCTCGATGTTCTGCATCGCCCGCTGTCCCTCCTGCGGAACGCTGCCCTCCATCAGCACGAGATGTCTGCGAAGGTCGATGATTTTATCGACATGCTCGTTAGCCACCGGACATTGGTCTTCACAATTGCGGCAGGTCGTACATGCCCAAATCTCCTCCTCGCTCATCACATCGCCGATCAGCTGCATGTCCTCCGGCCTTTTCTCCGCCGGCTGCCAGGTCGATTTCTGCCATTCGAGCGTCGGCCCGATATCTGTAATCCCCTGCGCCTTCCAATCCGGCCTCTCCTCCGCTGTATTCACAAGGCTGTGCGCATGGCCGTCTGCAAAAGCGAATGCCGGTACCCATGGCGATTTGGAAGTGATGGCTGCCCCCTTCTCCGTCAGATGATCGCGCAGCTTCACGATCAGATGCATCGGGGAGAGCGCTTTGCCCGTGCCCGATGCCGGACATACATTGGTGCAGCGCCCGCATTCTACACAAGCGTAGAAATCGAGCATTTGCTTTTGCGTAAAATCTTCAACTCTGCCGACGCCGAACGATTCGGCCTCCTCATTCTCCAGATCAAGCTTGCGCAGACGGCCGGCCGGCTCCTTGCGGCTTAAGAAGATATTGATCGGAGCTGTGATGATATGGAAATGCTTAGACTGCGGAATATACACCAGAAAAGAGAGCAAAATCACGAGATGCGCCCACCAGGAGACAAAGAATAATACTTTAGCTGCCGTGACGGAAATGCCCGCGAACAATAGAACAATAAGGGAGGAGAATGGCGCGTAGGCGGATACCTCATGCCCCATCCAAATCCGGTGAAAGGCTAGCGAGAATAGTACGGAGAGCATAAGAAAGGTAATGAAGAAGACTACGATGCTGGGTTTCCAGCCTTTTTTCAGCCGCTTCAGCTTTTCTCCGTAGCGCCGGTATGCGGCATAACCGATGGCGAGAAGCACAAGGACGACCGTAATTTCCTGCGAGAGCCCAAATACTTGATAGCCGGGAATCGGCAGCGGAGCGCCTCCTGATAATCCCATATAGATCAGATCAAGCGCCCCAAACTGCAAAATGATAAAGCCGTAAAAGATCACAATATGCATGATGCCGCTTTTCCTATCCTTCAGCAGCTTTCGGTGGCCCAGCATTTGGGAGACCAGTTCCCCCGCTCTCATATTCCAATCAACAGGCGTACCGCTTGTCTGTCCCAGCTTTATATATAGATAGCGGTGGTAAACGGCCCGGTAAAACAAGAAAAGGGCATACCCCAAAACGAGCAGGAACAAGAGATAATGAATCCACGGCCAGAGCATGAACACCCATCCTTTCGCAAGTCTTAATGTAAACCCTTACATATTTAATTCTTAAAAAATCTTATGAACGGAAACGTTGACAACGCTTAACAAATTTCATAAGATGGAGTTATAAAAATGAATGAGTATTCATTCATCTTTAATTGGATTTTATCATCGGGGTGAAAAAATGACAAGTAAAAAAATAAACAAATTCGAATTAATTCTTGATGCAGCCGTCAAAGTATTCGCCGAGACAGGCTATCATGGATCCCAAGTGTCGAAAATCGCGCGCGAGGCCGGCGTCGCAGACGGAACGATTTATTTATATTTCAAAAATAAAGAGGATATTCTCGTTTCCCTGTTCCGGGAGCGCCTTGGCGAACTGGTGGGCAAGTTCACAGCCAGTGTCGAAGCTTCAGCAACCGCCGAGGAGGCGCTGCGCAAAATTTGCGAAATTCATTACACCGAGCTGGAGAACAACAGCAATCTCGCTTACGTGACCCAGATTGAGCTTCGTCAAAGCTCTTTGGAGCTAAGAAAAGCAATCGGCCAAGCGGTTAAACCATATATTCAATTAATAGAAGCCGTTTTGGTTAAAGGCATGGAGGAAGGAACGTTCCGCAAAGACCTGGATGTGAAGTTAACCCGGCTGCTCATTTTTGGGGCAATGGACGAAGTGGTTACTTCATGGCTCATTTCAGGACAGAAATATTCATTAAGCGCGCAGATTGACCGTACCGCCGAGTTTTTCCTTAAGGCTCTCAAGCCTTGATCACCATACCATCTCTAATATGGGAAAGGAGAAATAACAATGAATGTGTATGTGATTCTGAAGCAAACGTTCGACACCGAGGAGAAAATCGTCATTCAGAATGGTAAAGTTGCCGAGGACGGCGTCAAATTCGTCATTAATCCCTACGACGAATATGCCGTGGAGGAGGCGATCCGCTTGAAGGAGCAGTCCGGCGGCATTGTGACCGTCGTCTCTGTCGGGCCTGAGCGAAGCGCCGAGGCGCTGCGAACTGCGCTTGCTATGGGAGCCGATGAAGCTGTGCTCATCTCTGACGACCGCATCCCGGCGGATGAATTTGTCGTATCGGGCGTGCTTGCCGCTTATTTCACGGACAAATCCTATGACTTGATCCTTGGCGGCAATTTCTCCGTAGACAACGGCGCAGGCCAGGTCGCCGTTCGCTTGGCGGAGCTGCTTGGCATTCCCCACATCTCCTCTATTATCAAGCTGGAGCCGTCCGGCGGCAGCGCTGCCGTGCGCCGCGATGCCGAAGGCGACCTGGAGGTGCTCGAGGTTTCCCTTCCCGCCTTGTTCACCGCCCAGCAGGGGCTTAATGAACCGCGGTATCCTTCCCTCCCCGGCATTATGAAAGCGAAGAAAAAGCCGTTTCAGCAGCTGTCGCTTGACGATCTGGACGTTCATACAGGTGCTTTAGAGCCAAAAACCTCGCAGGTTGAGCTGTTCCTGCCGCCGGCAAGACAGGCGGGCCAAATTTTGCAGGGCGATATTCCCGCGCAAGCGGCCAAGCTCGTAGAGCTGCTTCGCACCCAATCGAAAGCGATATAATAGACGACGAAGGAGGTAACGATTGATGAGCAGAACGTATCTGATCATTGCAGAACATCGTGACGGCAAGCTGCGTCAGGTTGCTTTGGAAGCGCTTCAAGCAGCCGTTATCGCTTCTGGGGACGGCGACAGCCTATCGGCGGTCGTGTTAGGCAGCCAGCTCGATTCGTTGGCTGGCGAGCTTTCGTCCTATCCCCTATCGGACATTCATGTCATTGAACATGACAGCTTAATCCATTACAATGCTGAAGCTTATCTCGCTGCGCTGTCGCCAGTGCTCGATTCCGTGCAGCCTGACGCCGTGTTCACGGGACATACAGCGATCGGACGTGATCTGGCACCTGCGATTGCAGCCAAGCTGCAGGCCGGCCAGCTATCCGATGTCATTGCAATCGAGCCATCCGACGGGCAAATTGTGTATACAAGACCGCTGTATGCAGGCAAAGCGTTTGAGAAAAAAATAGTTCAGGATTCGCGGTCAGTCGTTACGGTGAGGCCGAACAATATTCCTGCGGCCCAGCCTACCGAAGGGCATCAGGCCCGGATCATAAAGGTCGATACCCCCGCCAATTCTCTTCGAACGGTCGTGAAGGAGGTCGTTCGGAAAACATCCGGCAAGGTCGATCTGACCGAAGCGAAGATTATCGTATCGGGCGGCCGAGGCGTGAAGAGCGCCGACGGCTTCAAGCCGCTCGAGGAACTCGCCGGACTGCTTGGCGGGGCGGTCGGCGCATCGCGCGGCGCTTGTGATGCCGGTTACTGCGACTATGGCTTGCAGATCGGCCAGACCGGCAAAGTGGTGACACCGGAGATCTATATCGCCTGCGGGATCAGCGGCGCCATTCAGCATCTGGCCGGGATGAGTCAATCACGCATTATTATCGCCATCAACAAAGATCCCGAGGCTCCGATCTTTAAAATCGCAGATTACGGTATTGTTGGAGATCTGTTCGAGGTCGTCCCCCTGCTCACCCGGGAGTTTCGGAAAGTACTGGGATAACAAGCGCTGCTGCAACCTCGGTCCCGTTGTTCATCAGCCATCATTTTTAGCATATCGACAAGTTCAGCCCGCTAGGCCGTTATGGCCGGTGGGCTTTCCTTTATTTTGACAGGGGGCTTCGACAGTATCTTTAGCGGTTTTAAATTACTATGAATATAGCTTATGAAACTATCATATGAATGATTAAAGGAGGCTTTATCGTGTACCAAAAGGAAACCGGTGAAACAGAGCCCAAGCTGCCGCTGTCGTCCGATTGCCACGAGAAAGAGAAGGAGCACCCGACGAGGAAATCCAGATTAACGATAAGATATGTACATGGACTGGTTAAAGAGCTTCAGCATGAGAATCTATTGCTCGCCCGGCGGGTGGAGGAACTGGAGCAGCAGTTGAACGAGCTGCTTCATCATTGTGGAGAAGAGATTGCCGCCGCCACAGAGCTGCACCCGGCGAGTGATGCGGATACACCGGTAGAGATTCCGAATTCAAGTGAGCAGACCGCCGCTCATGACGCATCCGGCACGAAATCGTCCGAGAATGGCGAGCAGCTCGACGCGCCGCAATTGATCCTGCCAAACGAGAATCCATCTACCGAATCGCAAGTCGTTTTATTTCGCCCGCAGGTCTCCGAAAAGCAGCGTATGGCGCTAAATTCACTGGTCAAGGAAGTGCTGTTCGCATCGGAAGGCACACAGGCTCCGCAAGAACAAACGATGGCGTTAGATTCAACAATCACAGAGGAAAAATTAGCGGCGGAAGGACTCCAGGCTTCAGAGGAACGGCCCGTCTTGATGAGTCCGCAGGCTGGGGAGGAGCTGCCGGTTTCGATGAGTCCGCAAGCTGCGGAAGAGCGGCCCGTATCGCCGGACAAGCACACTTCCGAAGTTTCCCCGGAACTCCCGGCAGCGCAAGAACAGTCAACGATGACAAACGGACAGGCTGCCGAAGTTACGACGGTTTCCCTGTACACATCCGTTTCTTCTGCGTCCGAAGTGAATGCCGCAGCGGCACAGTGGGTATCCGCCGCACCGTACAGCATCTTCATCTCGCGTTCCGAGCGCCATCCATCGCAGAAGAAGAGAGGGTTTTGGGATCTTTGCCTGTTCTTTCTCCCATCCTACAGGCAAACAAAAAAGGCAAATTGAAGGATCGCGGAAAAACAAACACCGTCGAATCCTTTAAGCTTTTCAGCTTTAGCGTTGTTTTTCAGCGTTAATCTGTTTAGTTGGAACGGTTGATGTCAGAAACCGGTCACCGATCGCCTCAATAGCAGCAAGGCGGCAATAGCCTGCAACAATCGACCGGCTACTTTTTCCGCTGCAGTATCAAAACACCGTAGGGCGGCATCTCGACATGACCGTTTAACGTTTCACCGCCAAGCAGCTCGTTTGTTTCCTGCGCCAGCTTAATCTCAGCGGGATTGGCGCCGTAATTAAGCAGGAATATATAGTCCGTCTCTCCGGAGGAACGGATGCCTGTCTCTACCTGTGGGGGAAGCAGCACCCAGCCCGCCAAAGGAGATTGCAAGCCCAGCAATCCGATCAGCGCATCGACGACCGGTTCACTGAAGGCTGCTCCGTAATACCAAGCCTCACCTTGGCCCTGTTTGCGTCTGGTCAGTGCAGGCGCGCCGGCATAATAATCAGAGGCATATGCTGCAACAATTTCAACCGATGGATCCTCCACCTGCAGAATATCGTTGAACCCTTCAGCCTTCATCTCTGACATTTCCACATTCCAGGAAACCTCAGGCGCAGCACTCCATTTCAGCAGCGCAGGCTGAACGGTTCCTTTAATCAACGTGAAATCCGTTACCGTGATGCCGCATAAGTCCGCGACCGGCCCCGGGAACGGAGCCATATTGCAGTGCCCATCCGTATTTTTGTATCCGGTGCGCGCTCCGAAGATAATTTTGCCGCCGCGACGGGCAAACTCCGTGAGCAGCTGCGCTGTTTGATCGGTCATGATCGCCGCGTGCGGGTATATTAGCGTCTTGTAAGCCAGTAAATCTTCAACTGCAGTATGCTTGCGCAGGTAGAGTACATCGACCGGAATATGCCGGTACTGCAGCTGCTTGAACCAGGAACGCACGCTTTGCTTGTCGAGCGGACCATGCCAGTTGTCCAGCTCGCCGTCCCACAAATTGTCGTAATCACGCAAAATCGCGATTTCCGCCCGATACTTGGTTCCGGCGATCGAGCTGCCCAGGGAAGCCAGCTCTTGGCTGATCTGGCGCAGCTCGCGGACCCTGCGGTTCGGCCGGTTATGGTAATCATTAATGCCGTGCCAATAAATTTCCGTTCCGACCGTCGCCGTCCGCCACCGGAAATAAAGCAGCATGTCGGTTCCATGCATGATCGATTGATACGTCCACAGCCTCATTTGTCCGGGGCGGGGGGACGCCATTTCGATCCGGTTCACCCAGCCGCCGGGTCCGGACTGCTGCTCCATAACACAGAAATTCGGCGATACCGAGCGCGTATGCGTCAAATTCAGGCTCCATGCCCGGTCCAGCAGCGGATTCTCGTCATTCCCCGGAAAGATTGTGGAAAATTGCGGGTACGAATCATAAGAGAAGAAATCCAGCGTCCGATCCGTAAGCTCATGGCTGTCCAGATGTCCGAACATGCCGTTCGTCGTCACCCAATGATTCGGCGCCTTCTCGCGCAAAATATCCGCTTGGAGCTTGGCGAAGGAGATCGCATTATCCGAGATAAAGCGTTTCTCATCCAAAGCCTGATGCGGATTCGGACTATTCGACACGGTCGGGCGGGTTAAGTGAACCTGCTGCCAGTCCGTGTAGGTCTGGTTCCAGAATACCGCTCCCCAGGCCTCGTTAAGTTTCGCCAGGCTGCCGTATTTCACCTTCAGCCATTCACGGAAGGCGGCATGATCCGCATCGGAGTAGAATATGTTAATCTCACAGTTCAGTTCATTATCAATCTGCCAGCCGACGACGGCGGGATGATCCCTGTAGTGCTCCGCCATCCGCTCCGTGATGCGGGCGCACAGCTCGCGGTATTTAGGGCTGCTGTAATTGTAATGCCGCCGTGCGCCGTGCTGGTACGTCACACCCTCCAAAGACATGTTCAGCACCTCGGGGTACCGCTGCGTCAGCCAAGCGGGCGGTGTTGCCGTCGGCGTTCCCATGATCACCTTCAGCCCGTATTTGCCCGCCAAATCCAGCACCCGGTCAAACAGCTCGAAGCGAAATTCCCCTTCCTCCGGTTCAAATATCGACCAGGCAAATTCCGCAACGCGGATGATGGAAAGATTCAGCTCGCGCATTCTGCGGAAATCATCCTCCCACATCGATTCCGGCCAATGCTCCGGGTAATAACAGACCCCTAACTGCAGTTGATTCAACCCGATTGATTTCGCCGCTGATTTTGTCATCTGCAACCACATCCTTTTTTTAAGTGTGATACATGTAACGGCATCCGCATCCGATAAAAACAACTGCGGCCGCGGGCCCCAATCTTGATCGGTTGGGCGGATGATATCAAAGCGGGCAGCTTCCGGTCCGCTTCGGTAAAACTGCGGTCAGGATAACGAAGTTTCCCGCTACCCGCTTATCCCTTCACCGAGCCGGCCGTCAATCCCCGGATAAAGCTTTTGGAGCCGATCGCGAACAGGAGCAGCACCGGAAACGTTCCGATCGTAAGGCCGAGGATTTGCGCGGCCAGGTCGGTCCGGTATGCGCCGCCGAGCGAGGTAATGCCAAGCGGAATGGTGTACAGTTCAGGCTTATTGATAATAATGAGCGGAAGCAGGTAATTGTTCCACGACCAGAGAAAAACGAGCAGGGACAGCGTCGTAATCGCCGGGTAAATAAACGGAATGACGATCCGGAAAAATACGCCGATATCGGAAGAGCCGTCAATCCGCGCGCTTTCGAGCACTTCTGTCGGCACCGCGCTTTTAATAAACTGCGTCATCCAGAAGACGCCGAAAGCGTTGGCGACCCATGGCAGGATGAGGGGAAGCAGCGTCCCGGACATGCCGAGGTAGCGCATCTCGATGACATAAGCGACCAGGCCGAGCTGGCCTGGGATCATCATCGTCAGCAGGACGGCGGCAAAGATTTTATTTTTGTGCTTAAACTCGTGCTTGGCAAAAGCAAAGCCGGCAAATGCGCTGACAAGCACGGACAGCACCGTGCTGGAGAGCGATACGATCAAGCTGTTGAGGTAAACGAGATCGAAGCGGCTAGCAGCTACGGTTTTGAAATTTTCAAGCAGGTAGTTGCCGGGAACGAGCACGATTTTGCTGAACAGCTCTTCATTCTGGTAGGTGCCCATGATCGTCATAATATAGAACGGCAGCAGCGCGAACAAAGAAAGCAGGGCAATGGCCACCGTTCCAAGCGTCGTACGCAGCGAATTTGTCATTGTTGCTCCCCCCTATAGAATCTTGCGCCGATAAACGAGAACACCGCGATGATGACGCAGAGGCCGTATGCGATAGCAGCCCCAAGGCCATAACGGGTGGTACTGCCGTATGCGGTATCATACATATTCCAAACGGTGGTCAGACAGCATCTGTCAGGCCCCCCGATTACTGCCGCGCTTGAGCCCATGCCGGAGCCGCCGAGCAGCATCATCGGTTCTTCCAGCAGCTGAAAGCCGCCAATGATTCCCGTAATTACAATAAACACGGTAACCGGCTTGAGCAGCGGAAGCGTGATGGACATAAAGATCCTAAGGAACGATGCCCCGTCCACTTGGGCCGCTTCATTCAAATCCTTCGGAATGTTGGCAAGGCCGGCCAGATAGAAAATCATCGTATAGCCGAAACCTTTCCAAAACAGCATCAGCACGATGACCATCCGCGCATATAACGGGTCGCCCAGCCAGTAGACCGCCTCATCGACGAGGCCCAGATGAAGAAGCAGCTTGTTGACAAAGCCGGCCTGCCAGTCAAACAGCAGATTGAACATCAGCCCTACGGCTACCGGCGTAACAATATAAGGAAGGAAGTTGACGAGCTGAAAGAAGCCTTTCCACTTGACCCAGCGGCTGTACAGCAGCGAAGCGATAATCAGGCCGAAAATAATTTGCAGCGGAAGGGTCAGCACGACAAAGAGCAGCGTATTGCCAACGGATAATAAAAAATAGGAGTCCTGATTAAATAGAAACTTATAATTGTCCAGCCCGACGAACGTCCGGCTGCTGATGCCGTCCCAGCTCGTCAAGCTGACATAGAAGGAGAAGAGAATCGGAATGAGGCCGAAAGCGAGATAAAACAAAATATACGGTGACAGAAAGAAATAGGGCACCCAGCTTTTTTTGACCATCTTTAGCGCTCACACTCCCGCAATGCTTGTTATAAAACCGGAGAGCCGCCGGATACCGGCCGCTCTCCAAGCCTTTGGCTACTCCATGACAACGCTTGGCGCCTTGGCCTTCATTTCTTTTTTGATGCGCTCCATGGCTTGCTCTACGCCAAAAGAAGGGTCTTTGGCAAGCGTTTGAAGCACGATATTCATCACCTCGTTAAGCACCAGGTCGTTCACATTTTCAGGCACGTCTCTTGTGGTCTCCGAGATGTCGACAAAGTATTTCTCGCCGATGTCCTGATCGCCGAAGCTCGGCCACGTCCAATTGGTGAACGCCGGGTCTTCATAAGCCTGCTTGTAATGCGTGAATACGCCGTCCGCCTTCTGCGCTTCGGCGCCTTCCTGCGTCATCGAGGTGAACTCGATCCATTTCCAGGCGAGCTCCGCATTTTTGGCGCCCTTCGGAATACCGTGCGAGGAACCGCCGGCAATAAATCCGCCGCCCGGAGCGACCATGAGGCCCCAGCGCCCTTCGGCTTTGTCATTGGCGCCAATGACATACTGCGGCATCCATACCGGTGACATCGCAAACATATATTTGGATTGTCCGAATGTTGCATTCCACGCCGGCGTCCATTGATCCAGCTTATCCACAATGCCGGTATCCCGGAAGCTGACCAGATCGGCGACCACCTCTTGCAGCACGTCCATGTTGACATTGTCGCCGTCAAAGAACGGGCCGGGGCGCTGGCCGCGGATGAAGGTGTAGGCGTCGCCCAGGCTTGGGAACATCTTCACTTGCCCACCGCTTTTTTGAACCACTTCTTTGCCCTTCTCAATGAACGTTTCCCAGTCCGGCAGCATCGCTTCCAGCTCCTCGGGATTATCCGTACCGAGATATTCCAATGTCAGAGGCTTCAAGTACGCCATCCCGGCAACGCTCATATCATCGGGAATCGCAACGAGTGAGCCGTTAACCGCAAAGGATTCGTGGTCGTAATCGAACAGCAGTGAACGGTCTGCGTCATAAGGAGGCGCCTCTAAGTTTTCCAGTATATCCATGTCAAAAATCTTCGCACGCTGTCCGCGCTCAATCCGGATGACATCCGGCAGCTCGCCTCCCGAGGCAATCGTGGTTTGCAGCTTCATCGTCACATCCTCCGCCGCAACATTCACGCGTTTCATTTTGATGTCGGGATATTTTTCGTTAAACGCCGCCAATGCGGTCGGATGCTCCGGCTCCCAGGTCCACAGCACGAATTCGCCCTTATCGCCGCTGCCGCTTGTCCCGCCTGTGCCGGCGCTTTCACCGCCTGAATTGCCGCCCGAGCCCGCTGAATTGCCGTTTGAACCGCCTCCGCCTGAGCAGGCCGCCAATAAGCCGGCCAGCATGATGATCGCCGTAAAGCTGCCGATTCGCTTCATCCATTTTTGTCTAAGCATCGAAGATCCTCCCTTTTCATCATAGTTTATTGTATCCGCTTACAATGATATCCCGCCAAAAATGTAAGCGTAAACATCACAATCCTACATTTTTGGTCGCGATTCTATACTGCCTCTTGCCCGAGCACCTGAACTGTGCGTTAATCATAATACATCTGTAGATTCGGTAGAGGAGGATGGGGCATGAAGGTCGTATTGGTCGATGACGAGCGTCTTGCCATCGAACATATTAAACATCTTATTCCATGGGACAAGCACGGATTTGAGATCGCGGCCACTGCGACAAACGGCAGAAGCGCCCTGCGGTTATGCGAAGAGCACCGCCCTCAGATCATGATTGTGGATATCCGCATGCCCGTCATGGACGGCCTTGAGCTGATCCGCTGCGTCTCTGATAAGCAGTATGGCGTCAAATTTATCGTTATGAGCGCCTATGAAGATTTTGATTACGCCAGGCAGGCGATTTCACTGGGCAGCGTATCCAGCTATTTGATCAAGCACGAGGTGGACAGCCATAAATTGCTGCATGAGCTTAACAAAGCCAGGCAAGCGTGGGAAACCGAAGAAATACAGCGCCGGCAGCAGCGCAGCGAGCTGATCAAGGATGCGGTTATCGGCCGGGCTGCTTTATGCCAGGCAAGCGGCATGAAGCCTCCCTATGCCATGATGTTCATTCATGCAGACAGCCCTTTCTCAGCGGTGCCCGCGGGCTCAATACAGCCTGCGGCTGCGCTTTCGGCCAGATGGACGGCGGAAGAAACGAAACGCTTCTCCGCACACGAAGCCTGGCAGCTGATCGGTGAATTCCCCGTCACCGGGAGCCAATTTGCCTTATTGTTCTCCCAGAAGAATAAGGCTGCAGCGCTGATGCGTGAAGCGCTGCATGAGCTGGCGGCGGCGGTGCAGTCGCATTTAAACCGCAAGTATGAGCGGTCGTTTTCCGTCTTCTATGCCTGCCAGACAGCCGATTCCACCTGTCTGACCTCCACCTTTCACCAGCTAAGCGCAGCTGCGCTTCATGCCGTTTTCTGCGGCCGCGGCGCCTTGCTCGATGCGGACAGTCTCCCGCTTCCGGGAGACAACGCTGTGCACCAAAGCCGCAGCATCCAGCCCGACAGGCTCCATGAAGGCTTGGCGCAGAACAGCTGCGAACGTACTCAGCATGCCGTAAACGATCTTTTCGCCCAGGTCTGCCGGCCCGTTTGGGATCTTCGGGGGCTATATGATTTGGTCAGCCTGTTAGCCTCGACAGTGAACGATATCCGCGTGAAGAAGGGCATGCCCGACATCGATCCTTTTGATCCCGCGGAATACTCGCCCGTCTACCGTATCGACGAGATTGCCCGGCGGTTTGCCGCTATGCTTGGCGATCTCTGCGGGGACGCCGGCCAACACCATATTTCCAGTAAACTGTCCGCTGCTTTGCGCTACATTCACGAGCAATTCCACAACGATATCAATATTGAAGACGTTTCCTATGCAACCGGAATCAGCCCTTCCTATCTTCATCAATTGTTCAAACGGGAGCTGAGACGCACATTTCTTGATTATTTAACAGCACATCGGATTAATCAAGCCAAACGCATTCTCCGCCAGGAAAATATTAAAATGACCGAGGTTGCGGCCAGGGTCGGCTACCGGTCGCCTCAGCATTTCAGCCAGGTATTCAAACGTATGACCGGGGAGCTCCCCCATCAATACCGGGACGGCGGAGGCGGATACCGGCCATGAAAAGCCTTCGCACGACCATTTTGCAGCGCATTATCATTGTCGCGGCCGTGAGCTTCCTGCTGTCTGCGGGCTTCACGTATTACTATTACGAGAAAATTCTCGTCGATCAAATGCTCCATAATGATGAAACCAAGCTAAGGCAGACTTCAAGGCAGCTGCAGTACATGTCCGACGATATCGCCAAATTTTCGTTTTCCCTCATTATTTCCGACCAGCTGCAATCCTTTTTCAAAGATTACGACCAAGCGGATATCTTCGGGAAATTCGCCATGCAGGAGGATACCTTCCGTTATTTAAACAACAACAAGGGGCTTCGTAAGGAAGTGACCAGCTTCGCGCTCGTGATGCCGGATGGAGAAACGTTCTGGAGCGTAGCCAAAAACGATTCCTACTTTCAGGAACGCATGAAAGAAGAGTGGTATCAGAATTATGCAAAGTCAGGCCAGCCGTATGCTTTTACAGAACCATATACAATCTTCTTCAATGCGTTGACGGAGAACAAAACGATCAGCTTCATCGTTAAGGTAAAAGATATCGAGCAGTCCGGACAAGAAATCGGGGAGCTGATTCTCAACCTCGACTACAGCAGCTTCGAATCGCTGCTGGAATTCGGGAGCAGTGACTTCGACGATTTTCTATGGATCAACAGCGGCAATTATTTGTTATATGAGAAAATTCAGGGCCATCCCGGCAAACTGGAAGCCGCTTCGCTGGCGGAAAAAGCTGCCCGGCATGGGGACGGGGTTCATAAAATTAAAGGGGGGTATATGATAATCGACCGGTTTGCAGGGAACAACTGGACGCTCGTATCTTATATCTCCCAACAGACCTTGCTGGAGCGCGGCCGAATCGTCATTTATTTGCTCGGCGTCTTTTCACTCACCAGTACGATTCTGATCCTGCTGCTGATGATGCCGGCGATTTTCCGGATTACAAGACCGATTATGCGCCTATACTATGCCATGAACGCCGCTTCGAGCGGAAACCTGAATACTTCCGTTTCCATCCGGACCGGAGACGAGCTTGAGAAGCTCGGGCAAGGCTTTAACCGGATGATCGAGCAGCTGCGCGTTCACTTGGATGAATCCATTCGTTACGAGAAGGAAAAGCGGGAGATGGAACTGGAGCTTTTGCTTTCGCAGTTCAACCCCCATTTTGTATACAACACGTTAAATGCCGTCATCTATATGGCTCAGAAGCAAGGCAATGAAGACATCGTCCGCATGGTGGGCTCTTTCATCCGCATTTTGCAGGATGCCGCGAAGATGGGCGACCGGCAGTCGCTGATCCCGCTTCGCGGCGACCTCGGGATTCTGCGGGATTACATTGCCGTGCAGTCCTACCGGTATGTGAACATGTTTGATGTCGAGTGGGATGTGGCGGATGAAGCTTTAGACTGCCTGGTACCGCGGTATGTGATCCAGCCCTTTGTCGAGAATGCGATCTTTCACGGGATTTGTCCGAAGGACGAGCATGGGATCATCCGCTTAACGGCGGCAGTGCGGGAGGGAACGCTCATCATTTCGGTCGCGGACGACGGCATCGGCATGGAAGCCGGCCAGCTTGCAACGATCTGGGACAAAGTGGAGAACAAAAAAAGCCCGGGTTTGCGGCATATCGGACTGTTCAATACAAGAAAAAGGCTGGAGCATTTGTTCGGCGGCCAATCCTCGATCCGGATCGACAGCGCAGCGGGGCAAGGAACTACCGTAACGATCGAGCTTCCCGCGCAATATAGGTGAAGGAACGAGAGCCTCGCCGCCCGGAATTTCACCCATACAAACAACCACCCGCTCGCTTAGATGACAAGAAGGTGGTTGCTTCTAAAGGCAGTTTAATTGTTAGGCGTTTAAGAGGCAGCTTTCACAACCAGGCGTTCAAGCCTTCCCATTTCACCGACCATGAGCCGTCGCGGGGAAACCCGGGGGCATCAGCTTGATCGGCTTCAGCTTGTTCGGCTCGCCCCTGCCATCCGCAGGCCATAAGAGCAACTGCCGTAAGCAATCCCCCGTTGCCCGGCAGATAAGCAGTCAAGCCTTCACGCTGATAATTGTGCCCGCTGGGCAAATACGTATTCTTCTGTGCGTCCATTAACAAAGCGTCAACCGCGGCCGCTCCGTCTCCGAGCCGGGCGGCTGTCATGGCCGTCATCGGGAAATCCCAGCCCCATGACGTATCCCACTGCCACTCATTCATGACTTTGTGCAGCGTGTTATTCATCGTTACCCGGTCGACGAGTCCTCCCGGAAGCATTCCTAACGCCCCGAGCATGGAGGGATGATCCGTATTGGTCTTCCTGAATGTATCCGGTGCATTCTCATGAGCTATATACACGCCGTCTGCTGTCGGCAGCTCTGATAGATGATCGCAGATATGCTGCCATTTCGGCTCAGGAAACAGCCCCAGCCGCATTCTCCATTGCTGTGCCAGAATCAGACCGTGCCGCCAATATTCAAGCTCAAAGGCGGGATTCAGCGTTTCCCCAGCCGGGTGCTCCTCCTGTGCAGGAATCACAGGAGGCCCGAGCACATAGCGCTTCTCCTCCGGCTGCCAGACGGCAAAGGAAGCCATGAAGGCTGCCGTCTCCATAACCACGTCGTGAAAATAGTCCAGGGTTGCCTTAGCAGGTTCAGCCAAATAGCATAATTCCGCATATACAATCGGGTGCGGCTGCTGCCAGATCAGCAGCGGGCCAATCGGCGATGGGCTGTCACGCCCCTCGGGACCAACCATCTTTGGCCATCTTGCCCCGTCGTAGCCTTGCGATCCCGCTAATTTCCTCGCTTCAGGTAAAATATGAATATACCAATCCAGACTTTTTCTCAGCAGATGGGTTCTCCCCCACAAGGCAAAATGCACCGCATGCCACCAATGCATCTCCAGATGGAATTTACCGAACCAGCTGCTGTAGAGAAGTCCGGTTTCCTGCGGCGGAAGCGTTCCCGCACAGTGAATTGCCGTCAGAAACTGGGACAGGACAATTCTGCGTTCCAGCTCCCATGCGCGAGTATCCCGGCTTCCCGCCAATTCGACCGCGCCGCCTTGCAGCCAGAAACGTTCCCAATGCGCTGCGCTGGCGCGCTCGATATCCACATAATGGGGTAAAGGTGCCGGATGATTGGATACAGCCATTTCAGCAGGTATACTCCCTGGTGCGAACTGCAGCGTAAAATCAAAAGAGGTTTCTGCTCCGCCGGGAATCAGCCGAAACCGGTGGGCTTCTTCTTTGGCCATCTGGCCATGGCTCCACACCACATTCACGCTGTACCCGTCCTGATCCATCGAACGTTCAAAAACCCCTTGGCCCGGCGCTCCCTGAATAAATCGAGTCTCATGCGCACTGGAATCTCCCCAATTCAACCCTACCGAATTTGCCCATTCTCTGGAGGTTGGAAGAGGGGAAGGAAAACCGATCGTCACTTCAAGCCTGCCGCTAGTAAGCAGCTCCGATTCGATCCGAACACCGAGCTTGTCCATTTCAGGATGACAAACCGTACGCACGCAGACCTGAATGCCATCGACCTTGAAGCGGCTGACCAGCACGCCATTCCACATGTCAAGCCGCTGCTCGATTTCGTGAAGCTCCCTAAGCTCTACCGAATGCCCATTTGCGGCAAAGAGCCTTAGACCAATTTGCCCTAACTGCAGGCGATGCGGATTCTGACGCAGCCAATGAAACGGCTCCTCCTGCCCTTTGTCATCTATTGCATATCCGACCTGACGTCCGTGTGATTCATACGGCTGCAGCCGCAAGTTCCGAAGACTGTACTTCCCCGGCCCTCCGGAGCTGTGCCAGCCCCATTCAGACTGAGTGCCAAGCGGAACCTCGTAGTGCTGCGGAAAGCTTTGCAGACCTGTCAAATCCGCAGTAAATGCAAATTGCCCGTTACCCACTGACAACGGTGACAACGGATCAAGCCGGTTCAGGACGGGATTATGCCTTTTGACGAGCGCGCGGCGATCAATTTTATTTTCCATCTTGGCCTCCGGTCAAGCGCACGCGGCTGCCCCAAGCTGTCGGTAAAAACCAAATGATGGGAATGAAAATCCCCGACTAACCCAGGCAGCTCCGCTGCGCAATATTATCAGAATCAAAGAAGTTTAGCCCTAATCTTGTCAAGCTGTTTCTTGATGTCGTTCTCCAACGACTGCAGCAATTCTCCGTCCAGCATCCAATACATATAGAAAGGATAGTAAGTATCCGCCATCCTCTCCGTAAGCTCTATGCGGAATGCGGAAAGTTCATCCACTGCAACGCGGGCCAGCCTGATATCGGCAGCCTCTCCGGTCTCCAGCGCTTTCTTCGCCCAGAAGCTGGCGGAGACGGCGAAATAGAAATTTTTCACGTAATACAGGTAAAGGTCGAGCGTGATATCTAATTCCCTTATAAACAGCTGCGGGACGCCGAGCGTTTCCGGTTCAAGAATCGAACGAAGCTTGCTCACTTCCTCTACTGCCGCTTGCTTCTCGGCAATGATCCCCCAAATATTCTCATCTGTGCGGGCAATCCGCTCCGATGCTCCCGGCTCCCATTGATCCCGGCTGTGATAGGAGGTAACGACATAAAAGAAGTCTTCCAGTGTCGGCGAGATTTTACTGCTGTATTGAAATACATGTCCTCTCGTGTACAGCGTTTTTTCGATGACGGACCATGAAGCCTTCATAAAGGCCTTCCACCGCTCCACAGCGTTGGAAGCCTCAGAAATGACCGGCACTCTCGCAGTCGATTCAGGATACATGGAAGTATATAGTCCGTTTTCTACCCATGCTTGATAAACGGCATCCAGATCGATATCCGGATTGCCGGCAAGCAGAGCCCCGCCGTATAAATTCAACATATTCAGGCTATTGAACACACTCGTCTCGTTCATCAATTCCCAATCCGTACGGAACCAGACGCCGGATACGCCCTTCTCCCTGCAATAACGGATCCGATCCTGCAGATCCTCTACAAGACTGACCGGAAACACGCCGAACCCGCAATACTGTCCCCACACATCGAACTCTACCCACTGACGGAGGCCGTTCGTATCACCGATCTTCACATTGTGAGGGAAGGTTGGCCAGAAATCATGCGGGACATTCTTAAGCGCCACGATAATATCTGTCGATACCGCAGCGGCGGCATCGACAACCGCGCTCTGCTCGCCGATCGTATAGGTGAAATCCCGGACCACCAAATTCTTCCCCTTCTCGGAAAGGGGGGTAAACATGGCTTGAAGCAGCTGCTCATACCATTGTCCGTTTTCCGTCTGTTTACAGCGCTCGCACTGGCATGGATTCGTCGAGATGGATACTTTGCTTTCCCGCGTTGCCGGACTCATGATGATTCCCGCGATTTCCGGCATCACCTCAAGCAGCTCCCGGATTTTTGTACCCAGGAACTCGAACCAGAACGGATTGGTCGGACATATGACGCCCTCAGCCGTCCTAAGCTGAGGGAACAGCTCAAGGAGCTGTTCCGGATACCAGATCTCTTTCACTTCGAGGTAAAAACCGATCCCCATGCTGCGCGCTTTGCGTATAACTTGGCGGATATACAGCTGATTAGAGACAATCGTGGATCTGCGGATCGGCCAACGTTTATACATCATGTCCTGCGTAAAATAGGCTTTAGGAAATACGAGATTGTCGATTAGATCATTTTGGTGAAAAATGAGTGCGTTTAATCCGTTCGTCGACATAAAATCCAGTGCGCGTTCAACTGCAGACCAGCGCCACATCCGGTTGTTGTGTATTTCAAGCCCCCGCAAATCAAAGGTTTCCATAGTTTATCCACTCCTCTCTCCTGTTTTAGCCTTTCACTCCATGTACCGCAATACCTTCGACAAAATAACGCTGCAGCAGGAAAAAGATAATAAGAATCGGGATGATCGATGCAAGCGACATCGCCATTATCGGCCCTGCTGTAACTGTATCGCTATCCCTGAAGAAGGCCAATGCCAGCTGCAGCGTATACTTCTCTTGGCTCTGCAAGAACAGAAGCGGGTACAGCAGATCATTCCACCCCCACATGAATTGGAAGATCAGATTCGTCACCAGAGCAGGTTTGACAAGCGGCATAATAATCTGGCTGAATATCCGGTATTCGGAGCAGCCGTCGATTCGCGCGGCTTCCATCAATTCGTCCGGCACCGTCTTGACGTACTGGGTCATGAGGAAGGTTCCGAATGTCGCCCCAAGCCCCGGGAAAATGACACTCGCAAAGGTATCCATAAAGCCGAGCGAATTGATCATCGAGTAAAGCGGTATCATGCGGACCTGATCGGGTATCATCATCGCGGAGAGGACAAGCAGGAACAAGAAGCCTTTCCCTCTGAAACGGTATTTCCCAAAGGCGTAGCCGGCCATTGCATTAATGGCAACGGTAAGCAGCACTCTGATCGTGGTCACGATTGTGGAATTCACGTAATAATCGTAGAATCCCCCTTTGACCCAGCCTTCCGAAAAGTTTTGCAGCGTTATTTTATCGGGAATCAGCTTCGGGAACTGCGTATAGATTTCGTTCTGCTCCTTCAAGGACATGGAAACCATCCAAGCAATTGGGAACAGCATTACCAGGGCGCCCAAGAGAAGCATAACAAAGACGCCGTAACGAAAAATGGTTGAAAGTACAACGGTTCTTTTCATGCCTTTGCGGCCAACAGGCATCATTCTTACTTCTGCCACCTTGCATCCATCCTTTCCGTGAACACACACTATTCATCGCGATTGAGTAATTTTTGCTGCAGTATGGTTATAACGAGCAGGATTAGAAACAGGATGACCGAAAGCGCTGCTGCGTAACCGATGGAGAATTCATTGAAGCCCTTAATGAAAATGTATAAAACCAATACAAACGATGCTCTTCCCGGCCCTCCCCCGGTCATTACATAAATTTGCTCGAATACCCGGAAGGAGGAGGTGACCGCCAGGATGACGATCAGCGTCGTAATCGGCCGCAAGGAAGGGACCGTGATATAAATAAATTGCTGCCATTTGTTGGCGCCATCAATTTTGGCAGCTTCATAATACGTTCCCGATATGCCCTGCAGACCGGCCAAATAAATCATCATGTAATAACCGACGCCCGCCCATATCCCAACAAACGCTAACGAAGGAATGGTTAAATTCGGATCGAGAATCCAGCGCAGCGGAGGCAATCCCACACTGGCCAGCAGATTGTTCAGAATGCCGTAGTTCGAGCTATAGATCCAGCGCCAAATCAAACCGATAACGGACCAGGAAAGCAAGTAAGGAAGCAAGTAGACGGCCCGGATCGTGTTTTTGAGCGGCATCGCCCTGTTCAATCCGACGGCAATGACCAAGCTGAGCACGATTGTCGGCGGCACAAGCAGGAGCGTGTAATACAACGTATTTCGCAGTGAAATCCAGAACGATTCATCTTTGAACGCCAGGATATAATTATCGAATCCAACGAACGTCGTTTCTTCAAACGACCCTTCTGTAAAGCTCAGCACAAAATTCGCGATTAACGGATAAATCGCAAATAATACGACGACTAGTATATTCGGCAATACAAATACATAGGGTGCGATTCGATTGAATCTCGAATTCATTCTCGTTCCTCTCCTTAAAGCCCCATCCATGGGGAAGGGATAGCGGAGAGGAGGCCTGGAAACTGCTGACCCTGCCTCCCCGTCTTCCAGCTGCCCGTGTTATAAAGACGTGGTTTCTATTTCAGTTCCTGTGCGATAATAGCCGCCATTTTGTCTGCTGTTTCCTGTGGTGACTGCTGACCGATTACAGCCGATTGAAGCTCCCGGAGCATTTGGTCCTTTGTCTTTCCATAGAAATCTTTGAAATATTGATCATTCAACGTACCGTCCAGAAATTGACCTTGCTGCGAGAAGATCGGAACCAGATCTTCTCGGGCATTCACAATATTATTTGCATCGGTTCTAGGAGGAAAGCTGGCCGTCGAGTTCGTGAAGATCGAGATGATATCCGGGCTGACCGCAAATTCAATGAAGTGCGCGGCTGTTTCGACATTCTGTGTTTTGAAGGCAACAAGATCATTCCCGCCGATAATCGTTGTGTTCTTCGCCTGCTGCGGCATATACGTGACCGAATACTCAAAATCCTGAACCTGTTCTTCCAATGTAGGAATATTCCATGTTCCTGAACTCAGCCACATTCCCACCTGGCCGGAAACGAACAGACGAAGCGGATCATCCGTGCCTTCGATAATGCCTGGTGCGGCTATGCCTTCTTTGTGAAGATTAACTGTCCATTCGATCGCTTCAACGCCTGCCGCATTGTTGATTGCCGGCTGTCCTTGTTCATCTACTAAAGCACCGCCGTTCTGAAAGAGGAATGGCAGCCACCCGTCAAAGCTGGGCTTCTCAAACATAAGGCCATATCGAACAGCTTCAGCCTCCTGCAGCTTTTTGGCCGCTTCCGTCAGCTGATCCCAAGTCCATGGCTCGTCCTCAAGTCCCGGGGCTTCAATGCCGGCTTTGTCAAACGCCGTTTTGTTGTAGATCACACCGCGAATCGAGTCGGCAATCGGCACGCCCACGATCATCCCGTTCTGGTGGTTGATTGAGGTACGCACTTCCGAGAAGGTGCTGAAAAAGTCTTCCGGAAGGTATGGCGTCAGATCTCCAAGTACGCCAAGTGCCGCATAGCTTGGAATAATCGCAGTTGGAGCAAATACGACGTCTGGCAAATCATTTGCCGATACACGGGTCTGCAGCACTTGATAGAACTGGCTGAGCGGTACCCCCTGCGTATTGACAGTAATCGTAGGATTTTGTTCTTTGTACTGATTGATGATCTCATCAATACCCGCTTTGTTCTCATCGTTCGCATATTGATACAGAATGGATAATGATTGCTTCTGTGTGCTGCTATCGCCTTTAGAAGCGCTTCCATTATTTCCGCTTGTTTCGGCATTATTGCCTGATCCGCAAGCTGCAACAAGCCCGGCGAACAGAGCAATGATACCTATCAAGCACAAAGCACGACCCAATTTTAACATGTCGACCCACATCCTTTTTTTATCTTGGATTTTCTTACAGTACCCATCTTATCTCATCCCCGGCCAAGGTAATACTGAACCCCCACCTATTTATTGTCATGAAAATAGGATGTCCGGCCATGACAATTGTCATGGTCAGGCATCCTTGTTGTCATGGCCGGCAGCCTATCCTATCACACCGGATAGAATCGCATAACGAATGGCGTGAGCCCGATCCTTTAATTCCAGCTTCTCATAAATGCTGCTGACATGATTCCGTACAGTGCCTTCTGCCAGATGAAGGCTGCGGGCGATCTCCCGGTTATCTTCCCCAAGTCCCAGATGCTTCAGCACCTCGAGCTCCCGCTGGGTCAGGCGGGACAAGTCGTTCTTGGATACCGCCCTATCCGCTCTTCTGCGCCGGGTTACCTCATCCACGATTTTCGTGGTCATCTGAGGAGAGATTAACGTCCCTCCCTCCTGTACCTGCAGAATTGCGTTCGTTAATTCCTCCGGTTCAATATCCTTCAATAAATAACCGGCCACCCCGTATTGCAGCGCTTCAAATAAATACTGATCGTCATCGAACGTCGTCAGTACGATAACTTTCGTTTCGTTGCCATCCGCTCTCAGATGTTTGATGCATTCCACACCATCCATCATCGGCATGCGCATATCCATGAGAATAAGATTGGGCTGTGTTTCCTTGATCACTCTCAGCGCTTCAATGCCATTTCCCGCTATGCCGACCACTTTCGCCGCTTTAATGCGGATTTCGATCACCGTTTTCAAATTTTCCCGAAACAGCCTTTGATCATCCACTATGACTAACCGCAGCGGTTCCATTCTCCTTCTCCTCCTCTCCCATCGGCAGCCAAACCCGCAATGTAAATCCAAGCCCCGGCTTTGAAAAAGGATCCACCGTGCCATTCATCGCCTTTACGCGTTCGCCGATACCGATTAAACCGTAACCTTCGTTTATCGTTTCCGCACCATGTCCATTATCCCTGACCGTTAGCCTGATGCCCGTTCGATCGCTTTGAAAACTGACAAACACCTCTGTCGCCCGTCCATGCCGGAAGGCGTTCGTAAGCCCCTCCTGCACAACCCGATAGAATACGTCTTCAATCGATTTGCCGGGAAACTGCAGCACATCCCCGTAGCTCAAATAAACTTTTATACCGGAGGCTTTCGTAAAAACTTCGACAAGATGCTTGATGCCTCCCAAGCCGTTGTAGCCTTCTCTTACCCCCGGACGTAAGCCGCGCAATACCTGACGGATATCACCCAAGCCTTCGCGGACCAAGCTGCGGGCCTGCATGATGTTCTCGGGCACCTCCCGGGAATCCGCTTGTAATCTTTCTTTATAAGCCTCTAATAGCGATAGCAGATTCGTCAGCGTATAAGCGACCGTGTCATGAATTTCCCGGGCAATTCTGTTTCGCTCCATCGTCAGCGTTTTTACTTTCTCTTCAGCCGCCACGTTCTGGAGCGAAATATTGATTTGCGCAAGGGATTCATTGGAATCCCGCAACTCCTTAAGCGTTTTCAACTCCTTCGCACGCAGTCTTGCCTCCCTGGCCAAATAATAGCCGGACACTCCACATAACACATATAGTGTAAGGGTTGCCGTCAGACTTTTCACATCGACCGGCTCCACCGGCATGAACCACAGCGATACATTTAGATTTACCAGCAAGATAGTATAGCCGGTACATAGACCGCTTATGATCAAAGCAAGCATACTCGGTAAATAAAGAAAGCCCTCAAAGATCATAATGGCAAAGATAAAGGCAAAGCTCAGCATGTCGCTGGAGGAAGGCACGCACAGCACAGCAGCCATCAGCATTCGGAATGAAAACAGCCATAGTCTCGCATGGTGCCGCCGGTTAAACAGCATATAAGCGGATAAACACATCATGAGAAGGACGATGATGGTGTATGGATAGGACCAAGATAGCGGATAATCCGTCCATTTCCCTTCCATCCGGTAGACGGCTAATATGCCCAAATGAACGAAGATCAGGATCATACATAATATCACTTTATCCTTAATACCAAGCATCATAATAATGTCTCCCTAAAAATAAAGTGGGTTATTGTCGTCAATCCATTCTGTTTAACTTCTATTTTTAGTTCTGTTTCCCTGCTGCCTTGCACCATATCCGGATAATTTTTCAAATAAAGACATTTGATCATGAGTTGACATGATGGTCATAAATGAATAATATTTAGATATCGATATTTCTCGATATATGAATAAAATATATCTGAGCAACTAAATGATGCGCCATGATTGATAGATGACTTGTTGCTCGCTAAGTGAATCGTATAAATCTGTGACTAACACTAACGGGATACGAGAATAATGACAAAGAGAGGAGAAGATACGATTGGGCAAAGAAATCGTTGGGATGGATGACGGGCAAGCGGTAGAGATCTTTAAGGCGCTATCTAACCAGACAAGAGTGCGTATTCTCCAAATGCTGAGAGAGCCCGCAGTATATTTTTCACCACAAATCCATATTACCAAAGAGGATGGGTTTGATGGCGGTGTGTGTGTAAGTGATATCCGCAGCAAGACAGGCATATCCCAATCCACAACCTCCCAATACTTGTCCATTTTGCAGCAGAGCGGCTTGGTGGAGATGAAACGCATCGGGCAATGGACCTATTACCGGCGCAATGAAGAGACGATCAAACAATTTGAACGATATATCGGTTCACATTTATAAATGTTTAGATAAGGTGGGGTGAGCATGTACCAACAAAAGCATGGTGCATTTCAAAGGCTGTATCAACAAGACAAACTGACACTTGGCTTTGTGCTTCCAACCGAACGAATGGCGAAATACCCAATCATGGAAAATCAGCTGCAGCTCGCGCAAATGATCGAACATTACGGATTCGCCGCCATGTGGCTGCGGGATGTGACGATACAGAATCTTGATATTGATGACAATGGACAAATGTATGATCTATGGATTTATTTAACGTACCTTGCCGCGAAGACAAAGCAGATCGCATTAGGCACGGCTGGTGTTGTCCTGCCGCTGCGGCATCCGGTCCGAATCGCCAAGGAAGCAGCATCCATTGACCGGTTGTTTCCGGGTCGCTTGATCATGGGCGTCGCTTCAGGCGACCGGGAGCTGGATTTTACAGCGCTGGGGGTGGACAGGCCGCAAAGGGGCGAAATCTTCCGGGAGACCTACGAGTTTCTTGATCGGTTATTGAAGGAGGACAACCCGACCATTCAATCCAACCTGGGCGATATAGACGGCAGCACGATGGGCTTAATTCCAAAACCTGAGACCGCGATTCCCACGATGGTGACGGGCTTCAGCCAACAATCGCTTGAATGGATCGCCCGCCATGGAGACGGTTGGTTCCAATATCCGCGAAGCATTGAACAGCAGGAGCTGCTCGTCAAGGATTACCGCGAGCTGACTGAACGGTATGAACCAGGCATATTCAAGCCTTTTTCGAACAGTTTATTCATCGACTTATCGGAAAATCCCGATGAAAGGCCGCAGAGTATACCGTTAGGCTATCGCCTCGGGCGATATCATTTATTGGAGCTGCTTCAGCGGTTCCAAGCCATAGGCGTCAATCATATCGCATTTGTATTGTACTTTTCCCATCGCCCTCCTGAAGATGTCATTCAGGAGCTTGGCGAAGAAATTTTACCACACTTCCCTTCACATCAAATTCCGGTGGAAGCGTAAAAATAACACAACAGCACGAAAGGACATCATAAACATGGAAAACTTAAGGAGTACGCCGATTTCGGTGTTAGATCCTTCTCCGATTATCGCAGGAGGTTCACCGGAGCTGTCTCTTCGCAACACGCTGGATTTGGCTAAAAAAGCGGAACAGTGGGGATACAAACGGTTTTGGCTGGCTGAGCATCACAATTGGGCAGGCATGGCCAGCTCCGCCTCCCCTGTAGTCATAGGAAGAGTCGCAGCTGTTACGGAAAAGATTCGCGTTGGTTCCGGCGCTATGCTGCTCTCCCATTATTCTCCTCTATCTGTAGCAGAGCAGTTCGGCACGTTAGAGGTTTTCTTTCCAGGGCGGATTGATCTTGGACTGGGGCGCGCGCCGGGAACAGACCGCTTCACCGCTCAGGTATTGCGCCAGCGGGTCGCCGGGGAGCCTGAATTTGCGGAGCGGCTGCAGGAGCTAATCGCTTATCTGCATGGGAACGGCACGCAAGCATCCAACGGGGTGCACAGCTTTCACGCGATTCCCGGTGAAAATACCAAGGTACCGATCTGGCTGCTGGGTTCGGCATTTTACAGCGCGGAGCTGGCTGGACAGCTTGGCCTGCCCTTCTCGTTTGCCGGCCATTTTGCGCCGGGCAATATGATGGAGGCACTGGCGATCTACAGGGAAAGCTTCCGTTCGTCAGAGGTGCTTGATAAGCCATATGTTCTATTATCCGTACAGGTGTCAGCGGCAGATACGGAGAAGGAAGCACAGCGTCTGGCTACCTCCATGTATCAGAAGTTTTTATTGCTCACCCGCGGCCATGCCGCACCCTTGCAGCCTCCTGTTGACAGCATGGATACGGTATGGAGTGAGGATGAACGCAAAGCAGTGGAAGATCAGCTCTTTACCTCCATCATCGGCGACCCGTCCGCAGTGAAACAGCAGCTGAAGGAGCTCATCCATAAAACAGAGGCAGATGAGATCATGGCTCACACCGAAATTTTCGACCATGAAGCCCGCTTGCGTTCATACGAAATTTTAGCTGAAGCTGCGAAGAACAATTAATAATCATTATTATATACATTATTATCAGAAAGAGGATGATACTATGTCAGACCATAACAACGGCAAACAACTAAATGAAATTAAATATTCGGTGCTTGATCTTTCTCCGATTGTGCTCGGCGGAAGTGCCGCTGAATCGTTCCGCAATACGCTGGATCTTGCTCAGCATGCCGAGAAATGGAATTATAACCGCTACTGGCTGGCGGAACACCATAATATGCCTTTTATCGCCAGCTCGGCTACTTCGGTCGTGATTGCCCATGTAGCAAATGGAACTTCAAAAATCCGGGTCGGATCAGGCGGAATCATGCTGCCTAACCACTCTTCCCTCGTTATTGCAGAGCAGTTCGGGACGCTTGAATCCCTGTTCCCTGGACGAATCGATCTTGGCCTGGGCCGCGCGCCCGGCTCTGATCAACGGACAGCGCGTGCTTTAAGACGCGATACCGGCAGAAATGGCGATGATTTTCCCGAACAATTGGACGAGCTTCGCGCTTACTTTGATCCGTCTTTGGCAGAAGGCAAAGCACAGGTGAGAGCCATTCCAGGCGAGGGACTGAATGTGCCAATCTGGCTGCTTGGCTCCAGCGGCTTCAGCGCCCAGCTTGCCGGCCAGCTCGGTCTGCCGTTTGCCTTTGCCAGCCATTTCTCACCTAACAACACCTTGCCGGCAATGGATTTGTACCGCCGCTCCTTCCAGCCTTCCAAGGTGCTGGATAAGCCATATGCAATGGTTGGCGTTAACATTATCGCGGCGGATACAGATGAAGAAGCGACCCGCTTGGCTACGACGCTGCAGCAGCAATTCCTGAACCTGATCCGGGGTAACGAAGTGCAGCTGCAGCCGCCGGTGGATGACATTAAAGAGCTGGCAAGCGCGTACGAGCTGGCGGCGCTGCAGCAGCAATTGGGCTCGTCAATCATCGGCAGCAAAGAGACGGTTAAAGATAAATTGCAAAAATTCGTGAATGACACCGGCGCAGATGAAATTATGGCCATTGCCCAAGTATTCGACCATAAGGCCCGTGTACAGTCCTTTGAAATTCTGGCTGAGATTACGGGGCAAAAAGACCGCAGCGAGCAAAAATGACACCGGCCGGGAAGGCGTGGTGTTACATCTTCACCTGCATGGCAATTAGAAATTATTCCTGTCATGGCTTCGCAAGCTGACTATCTACTTGCGAAGCCATTTTTTGAATGATAAGGAATCGCCGATTTTCACTTCACTTTTACTTAAATAGTGTTTATACAAGCATCGCATGCGTATTCATGAACATTAATTAATATCTAAATTTTATACAAAAAACCGCAGCCAGCGGCATACGGTTTAATTCGAATAAGATAATTGGATTAAGCTTTTTGATTCATCCGGCGGCGCGCCAAAAACTGTCTCCACTGAAAATACATGAAGCAGCCCAGGCAAAAACCGGAAAGGGCCATGACCACGGCAATGGTTAGCATCCCTAGGAAAATGTAGCCGATAACCGCAGCACCCAGAGCAAAAGTAATTAATGAACCGCTCATGAACAAGATTGCCAGCAGGTTGTTAAAGCGCAGTAATACACGTTCTTCTGTATGCTCGCTAGCCGGAAGCCACGGCGCGAATAAGCGGACAAATGCATTATACTTAATACCGAACTGGCGGCTAATGAGCTGAACGGCCAACGGGATCGCCAGCACCCAATACTGTTGTGTGACAACGGTCACAATAATGCTTAGCAATATCCCAAGCTGATTCGCCCTGACCCAGTGCATGGGTACTGATATTGCGCAGCTATAGATCGTCGTCGATGGTTGACGTTTCATTTATAACAACCTCCTTCGTTACTTATTATTTTACACAATAACATATTAAATTGGTAGGGATAATATGAAATTAATTTAAAAACTCCTTAGTCGATTGGACTGCCAAGCGCACAAGAGGCTGCCCGATTGGACAGCCTCTATTTTACTCGCCTATTAATCTCTCTCCTGTTATTTCTCACAGATATCCCTTGAGTATCGAACGTCCTCATTCAGTCCAGCTTCTTGAGTGTATCCTTCAAATATAGAATCGATGTTTCCGCATACCAATCCGGATCCGCCTTGCGTGTGTGGAAACCAACCTCCATTGTCAGATATCCGCTGTAATCGATATCCTTCAACGCCTTCAGGACAGCCTCAAAGTTGCCTGTGCCTTGCCCCGGAGGCAGACGGTCGCTGTCTGCAATATGGACGTGGTGAAGCTTATCCTTCATCCGGTAGACGTAATCGCTCGGCACCTCGTTCCGATACAAAGCATGGAATGTATCGAACATCACCTTAACGTTGGATTCGCCGGACTGCTCGGCCATGAGGAGCGCATCGTCCGCCGTCTCGACCAGGTTGCTGTCGGTTGGGGTCGGCTCAACAGCGATCGTTACGCCGAGCTCCTGCGCATAACGAGCGATTTCTGTCAGCCCTTCAAGCGAATAATTCCAGGCATCAATTTGAGACGTGCCGAATATGGCCCAACCGGCAATATACAGCACGGTCGGACATTCCCATTCATGGGCGAGGCGCGCGATATCCTTGTAATGCTGGATCGTAAACCTCCGCTCCTCCTTAGTCGGCGCGCTTGGATTATTGCCGGGACCGCCGCCCGGCGCGGGCAGCATGCTGGATACCGCAAGCTTGTGATTCCGCAGGCATTGCAGCACGGCCTTACGGCGCTCCGGCGTCAGGTGATCCGGCCAGGCATGCGGACTGGCGCAGCCGATCTCGATGCCATCATATCCCATGCGGGACAACCGCTTGATCACTTCCTCAAGCGGATAAGAAGGCAGCCATGACGGAAAGCTGCTGTAAACCCAAGTGTTAAATGAAATTTTCAAGAAAATCCTCTCCTCACGCTATTCTATTCCCACACGAATACAGCCTTTTCGGTTTTCCGCTCATCAAACATCCTAAAGGCAGTCTCCGCTTCCGAGAGCGGGAATTTATGGGTAACCAGCTTCTCCACCGGAATCGATTTACGGACGATAAAATCGGTGATCTCGGCAAATTCCTGAATCGGGAAATACCAGGATCCGATCAGCGTCACCTGTTTGCGAATCAACTGCTCACTCGGCTTGATCGTCGATTCGCGGCATTCGCCGACGAAAGCTGCGCGGCCGTGCGGCCTGATGCAATCGAGCGCTTGATTCTCCGCATGGGTATTGCCCGAGCAGTCCACGGCGGCATCCGCCCCTTTGCCGCCGGTCAACTGGCGGATTCTTTCCACCACATTGCCCTCGCGGCCGTCCAATACGTGATCCGCGCCAAGCTCCATCGCGAGTTCCAACCGCTCCTCAATCATGTCCACGGCAATAACAGTCGCACCGAGCGCCTTTGCGACGAGAATGCCGGCGCCTCCCATCGGCCCAAGCCCGAAAATGACCAGAGTATCGCAGCCGGAGATCCCCAGTCGTTTCTGCGCATGGTAGAGTGTGCCTACGGCATCGGTGGAAACCGCCGCAGTGACGAAATCGATGCCGTCCGGCAGCTTCATGCAGTTCACTTCCGGCACCACGATATAGTCCGCATCTCCGCCGTGCTGGTCGAAGCCCACGCACTGCCAGGTCGGACAGAACATGATATAGCCGCTCTTGCAGCTAGGGCATTCGCCGCAGCCCAGAGCCAGATACACCGCAACGCGGTCGCCTTGCCGGATATTCTTGACACCGTCCCCGACGGACTCCACAACGCCTGCCGGCTCATGTCCCGGAATGACCGCACCTGCCTTATCCGCGCTTCCGACGACACCGGCGTTTCCGTAATATAAGCTCATATCGCTGCGGCAGATTGCCGAAGCTTTCATTTTGATCAGCACTTCTCCCTGGCCCGGTACAGGTACCGGAAAGTCGCGCACCTCCACCTTCTTGTCGCCTGGAAAAACGACGCCCTTCATCGTTGCTGTCATAATCAATTCCTCCCAATTAATAGATTGGATTGCCGCGATCAACCTTTGACCGCTCCAGCCACCATTCCTTGAATGATCCGTTTGTGCATGGCGAGATACACTGCGATAACCGGCAGTACGGCCACGTTGATGCCTGACATTAGCTGCGGGTAATTCACCGAATATTGTCCGACGAAATTGGTCAAGCCGACAGGCAGCGTCTTCAGCTCCTGGGAACTGATCAAAATAAGCGAGAATGGAAATTCATTCCACACGTTAAGGAAGCTCAGAATGATACAGGTCGAGATGATCGGACGGCACATCGGGTATACGATCTTGATCAGCGAAGTAAAGATATTCGTTCCGTCCACATAAGAAGCTTCCTCAATCTCAAGCGGAATGCTCTTGACAAAGCTTTCGATAAGAAAAATGACAATAGGCAGCGCAAACGTAACCGCAGGCAGAACGAGCGAGAAACGATTATCCAGGAATCCTACGTATTTGTATTCAATAAAGACCGGCACAAGCAGGCCGTATACCGGTATCAGCATGCCGAACAAGAACATCGCGTACAGCGCATTTCGGCCCCGGAATTGAAATCGTGCGAGAAAATAACCGCTGACAAATCCGATCATGATCGTTAAAATCGTTGCGACGACACCGAGAAATACACTGTTTAAAAAGTATTGATACAGCTTCGCTTCCCAGAATACCGTCACATAGTTCTCAAAATGAAACGATGTCGGCAGGGATAAAATGCTTAAGCTGAATTCCTGATGGGTTTTTAAAGAAGAATACAATATCCATAGGATAGGGAATACGCAAGCGACGGAAACCAGCAGCAGCACGATATTAAACAGCCCTTTGAACACATTCGGGATGACGGTGTTTTGCTTCATCGGTTCGTCCCCCCCATCAATCTGCGGATGACCAGAACAAGCAAGAGGCTCAGGATGATCATGCCGATCGATACCGCGCTTCCGTAGCCCAGACGGAATTGACCGAACGATACGTTGTATGCATACTGCGCCATAACGGTCGAGCTGTCTCCCGGTCCGCCGCCAGTCATAACGAAAATGTTATCGAATATTTTCATATTGCCTGCAATACAAAGCATAAGCGCAACCTTGATTGTATCGGCAAGCATCGGAAGCGTAATGTAAATCGCCTTGCGCAGTCCTGTCGCTCCGTCGATTTCCGCTACCTCATAAATTTCAGAGGAAATGTTCTGAATGGCGGACATGAAAATAATGAGGTAGAGACCGATAAACTGCCAGATGATCGGAGCCGTGACGGAATAAAGCACGATGCCGGGATCATCGAGCCATGGCTGGATCCAGGAGCTAAGCCCTATACTGGACAACAGCTTGTTCAATATGCCGTAATCTTTGTTATACATCAGCGTCCACACAAAGCCGACCACAACGGCCGGCAGCACAACCGGCAGGAAGATGACGGTGCGGTGGAACTCCCTGAATTTCACCCATTTGGACTGCAGTACAATCGCCAGAACAAAAGCAAAACCTAGCTGGCCCACAATGCTGAGTCCGGTAATCACAAGGTTGTTTTTGAATGAGTTCCAAAACTTCCCGTCCTTTACAAGTTGGGCATAATTGCTCAATCCGACGAAATCTCCCATAATGCCGCCTGTAAATTTATATAGGCTGAAGTAAATCGCTAGAATAAGCGGAATGACAATGATGAAAAGGTTGATCAATATTCCCGGCAGCAAGAATCCGAATATAACGATCCCTTTCGGTTTCGGTAATGTTCTCTCCACAGATCCATCCCCTTAACAGTATTTTCTCCGAAACCTTGCGGTTTCGGAGAAGAAAACGACAATTATAGCTTAAGAATTCTCGTAGGCTTCCTGGATTTCTTCCGCCAGCTTCTCAGGCGTCTTGCCGGAGCTCGGGATCAGAAGCTCCTGAAGTCCTTTGTTCATGACCTGGATAATAGATGGCGCCAGATGGATGTCATATACCGGTGTCATCTTGGACTTCTCCAACAGATCCAGATACTCCAGGAAGAGAGGCGTTGATTTGCTCTTGTCATAGTCCGTTGCAATGGAACCGGATGAATCGCCCAGCTCGGCGGACATGTTGGCTGCTTTCTCGCCGGACAGCAGCTTGACCAGCTTAACCGCCGCTTCGAGCTCTTCCCCTTCCAGATTCGAGTTGAGCGCGATTGCCCAGCCGGAACCGCCGGCCGTTGCCCAAGCTTCGCCGGCGCCGCCGTTCACGCTTGGCAGCAGCGCAAGATGCGTGTTGTCGAGAACTTCCTTCGGCGCGTCGTTGACGACAGAGGATACCGCCCAGCCTCCCTCCAGGAACATTGCCGCTTGACCGTTGTAGAAAGCAGTTCTCTGCTGTGTATGATCAATGCTGTTGATGTCGGAATTGAACGCGCCCATGTCGGACAATTGCTTGATGGCCGTCAGCGCGTCGATAAACGGCTGATCCGTGAAGCTCGCCCCCTGCCTGTCGCGGATGCTGTTGAACCAGTCGGTTCCCGTGAAACGGTCGCCAAGGGCGCTAAGCAGGGAGGAACCAGCCACCCATTGATCCTTATTGCCCATAGAGATCGGCGTAATGCCCATTTCCTTGAATTTCGCAAGTGCGTCGATCAATTCATCCCATGTAGCAGGGAATGTTTCGTAGCCGACATTTTTGAAAATCTCGGCATTATAATACACGAAGGAGGTCGACGTCATTTGTATCGGAGCGCCCGCGATTTGACCATCGACGTCGAAGTCGTTGAAAGCGGCGGGAATAAAGCCGTCCTTCCATTCTTTATCCTCATCCAGGATGTCGTTGAGCGGCATAATCAAGCCGTTATCGAGGAACATCCTGGCGTCCGAGCCCAGCAGCATGAATACGTCAGGCAGATTATTGCCCGCTGCGAGCGTTTTGATTTTTGTTTTAAGTGAAGCGTTATCAAGGGTCTCCTCGGAAATTTTCACGTTCGGATTTTCGGCCTTGTACTCATCGATCAATTTCCGGCGCACCACATCCACCGCCTGCGTAGATGTCGACGACCAGGAATTCGTCAGTGTCAGCTCAATCGTTTTTTCGCCTGAACCGGCTGCAGCATTGCCGCTTGGAGCCGCGTTATTTCCGCCACAGGCGGATAACAGCATGGATGCGCCAATAAGTACAGCAGATAACATTTTGTACGTTCTTTTCATCTTTTTTTCTCCCCTTTGGTATAAGATTGCGTCCTGCTTGTATTTATTTTGACGGTTCTCGACATCGAAAAACAGGTGGCATTTTCGTTAAAACATCGAATGTTTTGTGTTATTCAATGAAAACTTCAGGGATAAAACACAAAACCGGCCCAGCGGCCGGTTCCGTTGTCCTGCGGTTTTACTCATGATTGCGGTAATCACGGGGAGAATAATCCGTATATTTCTTGAAGATCATCGAGAAATACTTATAATCTTGAAAGCCGACCTTCTCTGCAATTTCATAGGTTTTGAGCCAGGTCGTTTTCAACAGCTTTTTTGCCTCCGCCACCCGATATTGATTAAGCCATTTCACGAATGTGATCCCCATCTCTTCCTTAAACACCTTGCTGAAATGGGCCGGTGTGACGTATACATGCCGGGCAAGATCGTTAAGGCCGATCTGCTTGTCGTAATGTTCTGCGATATACTGGATCGCCTCTTTGACCAATTTTTTGGCGTTTCGTGCCGGATCCTCCTCGGACATGCCCTGCTGCGAGCCGTCCGGCAAGCTGTATGCATCGCTGAACATGAGGATGGCGCCTTTCCCATTGATTCCTTTACGCCGGAGTGCAGTCACTGCTTCCTTATACGACGCATGCAGATCCATCATGTCCGCTCTTTGGGTGCCGATGCCGATACTAATGGATAGCTTTAGGTATTTCCTGATATTTTCCTGAATTTCCTTACAATTGTCCCGAATATCAAGACCTTCTCTCGTATTGACAAGTCCGATCATTTTGTCGGACTCTCCATAACATACGAAGCCCGGAATGCGGGAGACCAGCGTCTCCTCAGCAATATTCATAACGGCAAACGAATAAGCCTCCTGCTCTTTGCGTGACAACCCTTCTGTGAACATGGCATAATCGTCGATTTCGATGACAAAAACCTGATAGGCCGGCCCGACCAGCTCGATGTTAAGCGTTCTGGCTTGATCAATGACCTCGCCACTGTCCGGCTTGAGATGGATCAGGCTGTTCATGAGCGCCAATTTAATTGCCGGCAGATTCTCATTAAATATTTTATTTTTGATAATCTCTCCCTGCCGATCCGAGCGTATCCTGCGCTGCTCGTCCCGCAGCTGCGTCAACAGCTCCACCAGCTTCTCGGCCATAATCGGTTTCAGCAGGTAATGGCGAATGCCGATCGACATCGCTTCCTTCGCATATTGAAAATCCTCGTAACCGCTGAGCATCACGATTTCTATATCCGGATACTGCGCCTTCACCGCGTGCGCCAGCTCGATACCGGTCATCACCGGCATACGGATATCGGTCAGGATAAGATCTACAGCATGCTCCTGCAGCAGATCAAGCGCTTCCCTCCCGTTCCTCGCCTGGGCAACGAACGCGATGCCATGCTCACCCCATTCGATCGAGGTTGTAATCCCGCGCCGAACAACCAGTTCATCATCTACGAGCATCACGTTAAACATGGGCGTTCGTTCCTTTGAGCCACGGTTGTCTGACAGTCACCGTCGTTCCTTCCATGGGTACGCTGTGGAAGTCAATGCCGTAGGAGCCGCCGAAATTCAACTGGATGCGGTCGTTGATATTTTTAAGCGCAAGGCCCCGGTTGTCCTCCCCTGTCTGATGCAATAACGCGTTGACCGCCGCTTCGTCTGCGCCTGCGCCGTTGTCGGTAACCGTGTAAACCAGGTCGCCGCCTTCCCGGAAAATCCGGATGCGGATCGAACCTGAGCCTCCCTTTTGCTCGATACCGTGGCTGATTGCATTCTCCACCAGAGGCTGCAGTATGATTTTTGTCACTTTGCAATCCATGGCTTCCTCCTCCATATCGATCGTGAATAGGATCTCCTCTTCATATCGTTTCTGCTGAATAAGCATATAATAGTGCAGATGGTCGACTTCCCGGCTTACGGTGGTAAAGCCGCTGCCGCTGTTGAGTCCGATCCGGAACAGCTGCGACAGCGCATTGATCATAACAGATGTCTCGAACGCTTTTTCCATACGGCTCATCCAATAGATCAAATCCAGCGTATTATAGAGGAAATGCGGGTTTATCTGTTCCTCAAGCGCCTTGAGCTCGGCTTCCTTCTGCTTGATCTTCGATACATGCACTTCGTTGACCAATTCGTCCAGTTTATTGGACATCCGGTTAAAGCTCCGGGCAAGCAGCGTCATTTCATCGTTGCCCCGCTCTTCCATCCGCATATTGAAGTTCTCATTCTCCACCTGTTTCATCAAGATACGGATCTGCTTGAGCGGCTTCAGCACCCTTGCCGCGAACAACAGGATAAACCCAATACAAATGACAAGACTGGCCGCAATCGTGATCGCAGTCACTCTACCAATGACATCGCCGGATTGAGAAATATAGTCATACGGGATCAACTGAACAATTTGCCATCCGATCGGCTGCATCCGGTCGAATATGGCCAAATATCTCTCTCCTTCGATTGTCGTGTTGAAGTGCCCGGCCGCCGCGCCTGCCATATTCGGATAGTGAGAGGCTGTGTCCAGCCGTGTGCCCGCTTCTTTGCCTGAGATCGTGGACAGAATCGTACCGTCACGGTCCAGCAAATAAAACTGTCCCTTATCCTGCACTTGTGTCCGGTACAGATCCCGGATGTCGCTCTCCAGAATATTGATTTTCATGAAGCCGAGCGGCCGGCTCAGGTTGTTGACATCCCGAATTTCCCTAACCATGGAGATGGCGTTAACCTGCCTGGCGCCGATTGCTATGCTGTTAAAATACCACATTTCTTTCCCTCTAAGCTGCTGCAGCTGAAGGGTCCGCTCGCCGTCTACGGTGTTGCCGGCCCCTCTGACATCCAATCCGTTGCCGTAAGCGTCCTCAATATAAATGGAATATATGTATCTTTTGTTAAAAAGCTGGTCATTGAGAAGGCTCAGAATTTCCGGCTCCCGCTGGTGCCTGTTCTCTGTATTCGACAACAGCAAATAGTCGTTTAACACATTGTTCTGAATCAGATTCAGCGATATCGTCTCCACATCATTCATTATAAACGTCAGGTTGTTCGCGATTTGCTCGGCATTGACGAGATTCAAATCGATAACTTGGCTCCGCACCATCTGAATCGATTCTCTATAAGAGAAGGTACTGACCAGAAGCAGCGGAAGCAGCGTAATGATCAGGGAAAACATCAAAATTTTGGACCTTAAGCCGAAAAATCTCTTTCTGTGCATACATACACCACCGAATTACAGGATGCATCCGATCATACCATAAAAGAAGGAGCTGTCCCATAAGTCATACAATGACTCGGGCAGCCCCGTCAACGAATATAGATCAAGCAAGGTCGTACAAGGAGGTCACACGCAGCTGCTGCTTCAGCTGCTCCAGCGTCAGTGCCTCGGACAAGCTGGATTTATCAAGCACAACCTCCCTGGAGGCGCTGCCCGACAGATCAAAGAAGTTATCGTCGAACCGGCCGTCCGCTTCCGCCAGCTGCAGTCCGACGTACTTGGCGAACGCTTCCGCACGCAGGCCAATGACGAACCCATCTTTCGTCTCGCTGACCTCAACTGCGATCTGCGGGTCAAGGAAATCAAAATGTTTGGCCTTCGTGAACAGTACGGTGCCGCCGCTCACTTCTCTGCCGTCTGCGACGAACATAAATTCCAGGTACGATTGTCTCATGGCAAGGCCGGTGCTCAGCTCTTCCCTGAAATCCAATGCAATTCCCTGCTTTGCCTGAAGCGCATCGACGGTAATTTCCGCGCTGCCTTCTTTCACGATGCCGCTTCTGTGGTCTCTCAGCTTCCAGTGAATCGTCCCGCTGACCAAAGACATCGTTTCATTCGTTACATGAAGCGTTACGCCTGTGCCCTCCTCGCATGCGGATAAAAGAACCGGCGCGTAGAACCGCTTCGCAAAATAATGCAGCGCCTTCCAGCGTCCGTAGTAATCAATGCTGGACCACGAAGCGACCGGCCAGCAATCGTTGAGCTGCCAATAAATCGAACCCATACAGCGGCCTCGGTTGCGGCGCCAGTGCTCGACACCGTATTTAATCGCTTCCGCCTGCAGCAGTTGGGATGCATACACCATCGATTCAAAATCCTTAGGATACTTAAAGTTCTCCGACAGATAATACAGAATTTTGCCGTTTGCCGCACCGTTCTTCTGATGCTTCTCCATCACATAAGAAAAGATATTCCGGTCTTGCGGCAGCGTGAACGATTCGATCGTCTTCATATCGGGGAACGACTGGAAGCCGAACTCCGAACAGAAGCGGAAATAGAAATTGCGGTAATCGGTGAACGGCTTCAGACCATGCCAGACATCCCAGTAATGAACGTCGCCGTAGTTCTCGCTGTTTGGCTTGTCGAAGCTTCCGCCGGAGGAAGGAGACGACGGCCAATAGAAGCGCTGCGGATCGTATTTCTTTACTACGTCGGAGAGGACAACCTCGAACTGCTTGATATAATCCGCGCGTAGTCTCGGGATTTTCTCGAAGAAATCCCACTCCTCCCATCCCCATTCCATCTCGTTGTTTCCGCACCACAGCGCCAGACTTGCATGATGGCGGAGACGCTTGACGTTGTCGATTGCCTCTTGGCGGATGTTCTCGGTAAAGGCGTCAGTCATCTCATAGACAGCACACGCGAACAGGAAATCCTGCCACACGATCAGACCGTATTTGTCGCACAGCGCATAGAATTCATTACTTGGATAAAATCCGCCGCCCCATATGCGGATACAATTGAAATTCGCTTCGATGCAGTCCAGCAGAAGCCTTTCCGTCTGCTCGATCGATACCCGGGTCAACACATTATCTTCCGGAATATAATTGGCGCCTTGAGCGAAAATTTCCACACCGTTTACCTCGAACGCAAAGCTCTCGCCCCATTGGTCCGGCTCCCGGTTCACACGGAGCGTGCGAAGGCCGATAGTGTATTGCTTCCCCTCCAGCAAGCTGCCTTCCTGCACAATACGCACTTCCACCGTATACAGCGGCTGCTCTCCGTATCCGTTCGGCCACCAAAGCTCGGGATCGGCGATTTCGACCTGGAATTGAACCGCCGCCCTATCCAGTCTGTCCTTGTTCAGCACAGCTTTACCCGTGTACACGACCCTGCTTCCGTCCGTCCCCTTGACGATCAATTCCGCTTCTGCCTGCTCCTCAGTCCACACAAGAGCGGAGACATCGACGCTCAGCTTTACTGAACCGTTACGGTGCTCCTGGGCGATATACACATCATGAAGCCGTGCCGCAGTATGCGATACAATCGAAATGTTGCGCCAGATTCCGGCATCCGGAAGCTTCGGGCCCCAGTCCCAGCCGAACATGGAGTGTACCTTACGGAGGTGGGGGAAACCCGGCAGCGCATCGGATACGCCATACAGTGGGTTGGCGGCATGACGCTCGGCTACGAACCGGTTCGGTGAGGAAAATACGATTCGCAGCTCGTTCTCTCCTTCGACAACCCGCCCTTTGATATCAAATTCATAGGTACGGTGCATATTATCCGTAGAAGCAAGCGTTTGCCCATTGAGAATAATCCGGGCCAATGTATCGAGACCTTCGCAGCGGAGCAGCAATTGGTCTCCGGCAAGCGCCTCGGAGGTAAGCTCAAATGTCCTCGTATACTCGTAATCGTCATCCATCAATGCGAGAGCCGCATCTTCGTTATCACGGTAAAACGGATCCTCCATTCTGCCGCTGCGCAGCAAGTCCGCATAGACCGAGCCGGGAACAACGGCCTCCATCCATTCTGTATCCTGAGTCCGCTTCATCTGCCAGCGGCCGTTCAAATCAATGGTAATCATGCTGTCATCTCCTTGTATCTTTAGGGATACACCTATGGTAAGATGAATTCACGCGAAAATCATAACCGTTTTTCGGGTTCTTATCTCCATTCTTCGGGAGGCTAGAGATGACCTCGATTTATCCCTATTACTTTACCGACTATCACAGGGTTCATCCGGATATGCCCTTTACGATCGATATCCATCTGATTGACAGATTCCCGGCGCACCGCCACGATTTCCTGGAAATTTCGCTTGTCATCGAAGGAAGCGGCAAAGAAATCGTGAACGGCGTTGAGCATCCTATGGAGCCGGGCACCCTTACACTGGTGCTCCCTTTTCAATTCCACGAGCTTCGCGCCGATCCGGGTTCGACGCTGAAGCTCTATAATTGCATGTTCAGCGTGGAGCTGCTTACAGACACCCGTGAATCCGCAGCGGGCTTCGCCGAGCTGCTGCTTGGCGGAGAGGACGACCGTCCGACCTTCTTTCAGCTCACTGATAAACATGCAACGGATATGGCTCGCATCTTCCAGGAAATGCTCGAAGAATTTGAAGGCAGGCGGACCTGGCGAATCGCTATTCTAAAGGCAAAACTTATGGAAACCATGATCCGGGTAGACCGTCTTCGCAGCGACTTCCATCAGCAGGCATCCATCCCCGTGCCAAAACGCGGGGAGCTGCCAGATTCAATCTGGAAGGTGATCCGTTACATGCATGTCCATTACAGGGACGCCCTCACCCTGTCCGGGCTCGCCGAGACCTTCCACTTCAACGAGACTTACCTGAGCGAACAAATCAAACGCCACGCCGGCGTAAACTTCATCGACCTGCTTCATGAGATCCGTCTCCGCCATGCTTGCTCTCTGCTCGTCTCCACGGAAATGACAGTGTCGGACATCGCCTACGAGATCGGCTACGGTTCCTCCAATACGCTGTACAAAGCTTTTCAGAAATATAAAGGCGTAACGCCGGGGAGCTACCGGAGCGGCATAAATTGACATCACAGCGGATCTTCCATATTCGGCAGTATAATTAACCCGATTAGGTCCGGTGGCGCGCAAAAAAAAGATACCCAAAGTTGACGGGTACCATAAAGCTACTGTAAACAGCTTAGTCTCGACAGTTTCCTACTTCACTTCACGAATACGCCCGCTCCATCGAGCCGTTTTGAATCTCTTCCATGTAGTGGCAAGCCGCTTGATGGCCCCCGGCTGCACCTTCCGCTGTGCGAAGCTGGGGGATCTCCTCCTTGCAGCGGTCCGTCGCATAGGGACAGCGGGTATGAAATACGCAGCCTGGCGGAGGATCAATGGGCGACGGTACATCGCCCTTCAGGATGATTCTCTCCTTTTTTCGATCCGGGTCAAGGACGGGGATCGCAGATAACAGCGCACGGGTATAAGGATGCTGCGGATGTTCGAATAAAGAGGTCTTATCCGCAACTTCCACGATGCGTCCCACATACATGACGATGATCCGGTCGGAAATATGGCGCACGACGCCAAGGTCATGGGAAATGAACAAGTAGGTCAGCTTGAATTCCCTCTGCAGCCTTTTTAACAGATTAAGCACCTGTGCCTGGATAGAAACATCCAGCGCCGACACGGCTTCATCGCAAATGATGAGCTTCGGGTTGACCGACAGAGCCCGGGCGATGCCGATCCGCTGCCGTTGACCACCGCTGAATTCGTGAGGATAACGATCCGCTTGATAAGCGGCTAAACCTACGGTCTCCAGAAGCTCGATCACCCGGTGCCGGCGCTTGCTCTTCGGTACGACGTTTTGAATCTCCATCGCCTCTTCGAGAATCTCGCCAGCGGTCTGCCTGGGATTCAAGGAGGCATAGGGATCCTGAAAAATGATCTGCAAATCTTTGCGTTTCTTATTCATTTGCCGCTTGTTCAAAGCCAGCAGGTTGCTGCCCTCAAAGATAATCTCCCCCGATGTTGGTTCATCCAGCCGCATAATCGCTCTTCCCGTAGTCGATTTGCCGCAGCCCGATTCTCCCACGATGCTGACCGTTTCACCCTCGTAGATCGTGAAGGAAATATCATCCACTGCTTTAACATGATTGACGATGCGTCCGAGAAAACCGCCCTTGATCGGAAAATGCTGTTTTAAATGTTTGACATTCAGCAGTTCTGTCTTCACGGTGTTCGATTCACCTCCGGCTGCTGTCCCCACTTATCGGTATAAATCCAGCATCGAACTTGACTACGGTCCTCCAGTTTATTCAACTCCGGCAGCTGTTCAAAGCAGATTTTCGCCGCGTGCGGACAACGCGGCGCAAACCGGCAGCCTTCCGGCAGCTCGAAGGGGCTGGGCACGGAACCTTTGATCGCTTCCAGCTCCTCTTTATCGACGTCGTGGCGCGGCAGTGAATTCAACAGGCCTACTGTATACGGGTGTTTTGGCGCTGTGAACAAGGTTCTCACATCGGCATATTCAACGACCTTCCCACAGTACATAACCGCGACATCATCGCATGTTTCGGCAACAACGCCAAGATCGTGCGTGATAATAATAACGGACATGTGCAATTTTTGCTGCAAATCTTTGATCAGCTCCAAGATCTGCGCTTGAATCGTAACGTCCAGCGCAGTCGTCGGTTCATCTGCGATCAGTACATCGGGATTGCAGGCTAGAGCAATGGCGATCATAATCCGCTGTCTCATGCCCCCTGACAGCTCGAATGGATACTGATGAACCCTTTTTTCCGGGGATGGGATGCCGACCAGCCTGAGCATGTCCACCGCTTTTGACATCGCCTGTTTTTTGTTCATGTTTTCGTGAATTTGATAAACCTCGGCAATTTGTTCGCCAACGGTGTAGACCGGATTGAGGGATGTCATCGGTTCCTGGAAAATCATCGATATATTGTTGCCCCGTATGCTGCGCATTTGCTTCTCGGATTTTTTGAGCAGGTCTGCTCCGTTGTACAGCAGTTCGCCGGCCACGATCCTTCCCGGATTGAAAATCAACCGGAGAATCGACAGTGCCATGATGCTCTTCCCCGAACCTGATTCGCCTACGATACCCAGTGTTTTCCCTTTAGGAACGTTCAAGCTGATTCCGTCTACAGCCTTCACTTCTCCGCCTTCCGTAAAATAAGAGGTCCGCAAATCCCGGATTTCCAGTACCGCTGTTTTATTAACCAATGTCATATCTCTCCTCTCTTCTGGCATGGTGATTAGTTGAGATCGATACGTTTATTGAAATATCTATAGGAGATGTCTACCAACAAATTGACGAATACAAACATCAAGGAGAGAACCAGCACGGTTCCCTGCACGACCGGAAAGTCTCTGGCGCGGATAGAGTCAATGACGTATCTTCCCATCCCATTGACGGCGAAGACCGTTTCCGTTAAGACGGCCCCGCCGAGAAATCCGCCAAATTCCAGGCCAATGACGGTAATGACCGGGATCATCGCATTCTTCAGTGCATGCCTGTAGATGACGACGCGCTCACGTACGCCTTTAGCCCTTGCAGTGCGGATGTAATCCTGGCCAATCACCTCCAGCATGCTCGAACGGGTCATGCGGGCTATAATTGCCGCTCCGCCTGTTCCCAGTGTGATCACCGGAAGAACGTTCTGCGACCACGTCCCCCATCCAGAAGGACGAAACCAGCCGAGATCGACCGCAAAATATTGGATCAGGATGAGCCCCAGCCAAAAGTTCGGCATGGACAGGCCAAATAGAGCAATGATCATAATCCCGACATCAGCAGCCGAATTTCGCTTCACGGCCGATATAATCCCAGCGGTAAGTCCAAGAAAGACTGCCAGAATCGTACTGTAAACGGCCAGCTCCATCGTAATCCAAAACCTGCTTGTGAAAATTTCATCCGTGATCGGGCGGCTGCTTCGGATGGAATCTCCCAAGTCGCCCTGCAACAGACCGCCGATATAATTAAAGTACTGCACCGGTATAGGTTCGTTTAATCCAAGGTTTTCCCTGATTTGATCTACCTGCTCCTGAGGCACGCCCTCGCCGACGATCACTTGTGCCGCATCCCCGGGTATAAGATGCATCAACAAAAATACAATGATCGTTACCCCGATGATTACGGGAATCGTCTGCAGCAGCCTGCGAATGATATATTGGAACAATATGCTGCCCCCCCTTCTTATTTGTTGGCCTTTGGATCAAGGGCGTCTCTCAATCCATCTCCGAAAAGATTGAATGCCAAAACGACAACGACGATGGCAATCCCCGGGATCAGTGCGATATGGGGATGCTCCTGCATATAGTTCCGGCCGTCATTGAGCATGGCCCCCCACTCCGGCGTCGGAGGCTGGGCTCCCAGTCCGAGAAAGGAAAGACCGCTTGCGGTCAAGATCGCTATCGCAATCCGCAGCGTGGCCTGGACAATAATAGGAGATGAAATATTAGGCAGAATGTGCTTGAAAATAATCCTTCTGTCGCTGGCGCCGAGTGCACGCATAGCGTCGATATATTCCAGCTTGCGTACGGCTAAGGTGGATCCTCTCACAATTCTGGCAAAGGTAGGAACAGAGAATATGCCGACGGCGATCACCACCATGACCAGACTTTTCCCTAAAACGCTTACAATCGCCAGTGCCAGCAAAATACCTGGAAATGCGAGCATAACGTCCACGACCCTCATAATGACCGCATCCCATTTCCCCCCATAATATCCGGAAAAGACACCGAGAATGATACCGAACACGGCTCCTACCAGCACGGAGAAAAATCCGACTGATAACGTAAGCGGCATCCCGTGAATAATCCGCGTAAATATATCCCTTCCGTTATGGTCCGTACCGAACCAATGCTCTGCTGAAGGCTTCAGCAGCCGGATGGAATAATCGACTTTGGCTGGATCGTACTGCGTCAGATAAGGGCCTATGATTGCCGTAATCACACATAGTACAACGAGGTAACCGCCGACTAAAGCCGCTTTATTTTTGCTTAACCGATTATAAAATGATCTCCACCTTCCATGCCTGTTTGTACTCGGAGCAAAACTTGTGCCTCTTGTTTCAGGTAAAATCTCGTTCATGCATCCCATCCTCTCTTTCCGAATATTCTGAATTATTACAATAATCAATTTCTTTATCTGGATAATTCTAGTATAATAAATTTTGACGGATTTTTATAGTAAAAATAAAATTCTGTCAAATTATATAATAATTGAGAGGGGAATGAGTGATGAAAAGAAGTAGAAGGCTGTTATGGATCATTTCTTCAGTGCTTGTCCTAGCTGTGTTTCTGTCCGCGTGCAGCAACAACGGCAGCAACACTCCCGGCAATTCAAATGGTAATGTCGGCAGCACGAACGGCAATGGCACACCTGAGAATTCGAACAATGTGACCGAAGGCACTGGAGAAAGCAGCGGAGACCTGGTTGTTGCCTGGTTATCGGATCCCCCTTCTATGGACCCACACATGTCTACCGATCAGCCATCGAGCGTCATGACTACTCATCTGTATGATACGCTGGTCGTTCATGACAAGGACCTCAATATCGTAGCGGGTCTGGCTGAAAGCTGGGAGCAAGTCGATGAGGTAACCTGGGAATTCAAGCTTCGGCAAGGGGTCAAATATACGGATGGCTCCGACTTCAACGCTGACGTGGTCAAGTCCAACATCGACCGGATGCTGGACCCGGATGTAGCATCGCCGCGGGCGTTTCTCGTTAATATGATCAGCGAAGTGAACGTGGTCGATGAGAATACCGTGCAATTAATTACGGCGTTTCCATTTTCTCCGCTGCTGGCGCATCTTGCCCATTCCGGTGTCAGCATGGTGAGCGCAGAAGCGATAAAACTGGATTACGAGCAGGTTGAGGCCGGTCAAAAAGCCGGCACCTATCTCTCCCAAAATCCTGTCGGAACCGGTATCTTCAAGCTGGAGAGCTGGAATCCCGGCCAAGAGGTAAAGCTTGTACCTAATGAATCGCATTGGGGAGACAAAGCCAAAGTAAACAGCATAACCTTCAAAGTGGTTAGTGAGGACGGTACACGGATTGCTGAGATCGAAACCGGCTTTGCCCATATTATTGACCCGGTTAGCCCGGGCGACTTGAATCGTGTCGATAGTCTCGATGGTATATCCGTCAATCGACAGTCAACGCTGAGCCTGACCTATATCGGATTCAATATGGACAAAGAACCGTTTAATGATGTACGCGTGCGCCAAGCGCTTTCCATGGCGATCAACAAAGAGGACATTGTGCAAGGGATTTATGAAGGCACTGGGGTTCCTGCAGTGGGTCCGCTGGCACCGGATGTTTTCGGATATGACGATTCCGTTTCTCCGATACCTTATGATCAGGATCGGGCGAGAGAGCTTCTTGCGGAAGCAGGGCATGAGGGCGGATTATCCACGACGATCTGGACAAATGACAACACTGAGCGGATTAGAATCGCTGAATATGTGCAGTCCAAATTAAGTGAAATCAACGTTGATGTAAAAATTGAAGTGCTGGAATGGGGCGCATACCTCGCGCAGACTGCTGCCGGAGAGCATGATATGTTCATTCTGGGCTGGTCAACGGTGACCGCTGACGCCGATTATGGCTTGTACCCGGTATTCCATTCCGAGAATGTAGGCGAGCCGGGGAATCGTACCTTCACAAAGGATGCAGAACTGGACAAGCTTCTGACCGATGCCCGCGTGGAGAGCGATCCCGATGCGCGCAAAGCACTCTACAAGCAAGCGCAGGAGAAGCTGGTTGAGCTGGCACCGATGCTTTACCTTCACCACAAGGAAGACCTGAATGGCGTTAGCGATAAAGTGCAGGGTTTCTGGCGGCATCCGAATGGAATCATGCAGCTTCATGATGTTTCTCTCCAACCATAACCATTATCCAAGCTGGCCCCGGTACGCAACCGGGGCCAGCTTTTTTTAATTCACCGCGAAGGATCCCCGCGACATTTTAAGACCTGAAACAAGCCGTTCAATTCGTATAACGATCATTTCATTCCAAAAAGCTTTAAATGTTCTGAAAAAACGTTTATATTCAACATTATTCTTTTTCATTATTTTATTAGTAAATATACCCATATTTTATCTTATTTTGATTATTATTATTTTTTGAAAACGGATTCAAACCCTATAGAATACTTCTGATTCGCGCCGCGGCGAACAGTTAAAACCCTATATTTAAGTTTTATGGTTATTTTTTGTCATTGTTTACATTTATATAATTCTTATAATTAGACCAGTAGGAAGCTTCAAAGCACAGGGTTCATAAATTTGCATTTGAATGCTGACTCACTGTAAAAATGGGAGGATTAATATGTCAATTAGATTTCACAAAATTGTATCCGTTGCCATGGTATTCATTTTAGTTTCAACCGCTCTTTTGGGATGCGCAGGCAAGGAAAAAGAACTGACAATTAACTACAGAGCGGAGCCTCCCGTGCTCGACGTATCGAAAGCGGAAGCCCAGGCGGCATTTACACTGCTCAACGAACTGAACGAGGGGCTGTACCGGATTGACAAAGAAGGAAATCCTGTTCCCGGCCTGGCGAAAGACATGCCGAAAGTTTCCGAAGACAAACTGACCTACACCATTGAACTGCGCGAAGGACTGAAATGGGCTGACGGCTCTGCGCTTACTGCCAATGATTTCATCTACTCCTTCCTTCGGACCCTTGATCCCGCTACAAAGGCGCCATACGCCTTCCTTCTCGGATGGATCAAAGGCGGCAATGACATTCTTAATGCTAAGACGCCAGAAGAAGCCGAAGCAGCCAAGGCAAACTTTGGAGCCAAAGCTGTAGGTGATACCACGTTGGAAATCACCCTGGAGAAGCCGGTCGCGTTCTTCACTCAGCTTCTCGGATTCTCTACCTTCTTCCCGCAGAAGCAAGACATGGTGGAGAAAGCCGGTGAGAGCTACGGCGGTGACCCGGACAAAGTCATCGGAGCCGGTCCGTTTAAGCTTGAGAAGTGGAATCATGGCCAAAGCCTGGAATTCGTGAAAAACGAGAATTACTGGGATGCTGAAAATATTAAATTAGAAAATTTTAAATTGAATATCGTGAAGGATGGCGGTACCGCCGTCAACCTTTATAAAACCAAAGCAACCGACGTAACGACAGTATCCGGCGACAGAGTAACCGAATGGAAAGGCAAGCCGGATCTGGTATCGAATGTTGAGCAAACGACGACTTATATCCATTTGAATCAGAAAAACTTCCCGCCGTTTGCGAATAAGAAAATTCGCCAAGCGCTGAGCATGTCGATCGACCTGCAAAAGCATGTGGACGTCGTGCTTAATAACGGCACAAAACCATCGAACGGCTTTGTTCCGGCAACCCAGCAGGACGGCAACAATCAGGAATTCAGAACCGTCGCCGGAGATACGCAGCTGAAGTATGATCCAGCCCAAGCGAAGCAGCTGCTTGCGGAAGGCTTGAAGGAACTGAACCTGACTTCCCTGCCGAAGTTCCAGCTTCAAGGTGACGATATCGAAACCGGCAAGAAATCCCTTGAATTTATCGTTGGCCAGTGGAAAGACAACCTCGGAATTGAAGTCGAAGCCGTTCCGCTGCCGCATAAAAACCGGGTTCAAAACGAACTTGACAAGACCATACAAGCTTCACTGACGCTTTGGGGTGCCGACTATAACGATCCGATGACATTCCTTGATCTGCTCACAACGGACAGCCCGTTCAACGCTTCTGATTATTCGAACAAGGAATTCGACGAGCTCATGAAAACATCGGACTTTATGCCGGATACCGTCACGCGTTCTCAAAACTTCGTAAAAGCTGAGAAAATACTAATGGATGACGCGGCAATTATTCCATTGTACTTCCGCACTTCCACTTATCTGGTGAACCCGCGTCTGGAAGGCTTTTTCCTTCAGAGCCTCGGCTACGAATTCGAGCTGAGATGGGCTTCGCTGAAGTAACGGAACACCTTGAATCTTGTAAATATTGATCCTTGGACCGTTCCAACTTAGGTTGGAACGGTCCTTCCGCTAGAAGACCTTTAAGGAGGTGCTCTTGTGTTAAAATTCATTTTCCACCGGCTGATCTATATGCTCATCACGTTATGGCTGATTATTACACTGACATTCGTGATGATGAAAAACCTGCCGGGTGATCCTTTCGGTGAATCCTCCCAGAAGCTGACCCCTGAGAACAGAGCGCTTTTGATGGCCCAATATGGACTGGACAAGCCGTTATGGGAGCAATATTTAAAATACTTTGGCAACCTGCTGCACGGAGATTTCGGGCGTTCATTTTCGTTTCCGGCGCAGACCGTCACGCAAATCATCCAGCAGGGGTTTCCCGTTTCACTGCAGCTTGGGGTCGTCTCCCTCTGCATCGCCGTAATCGTCGGTCTTGCGCTTGGCATGATCGCCGCATTAAGGCATAACAAATGGCAGGATTATTCCGCTATGTTTACCGCGATCGTAGGAATTTCCATTCCTTCGTTCGTCCTGGCGCCCCTCTTGTCCTATTATGTAGGCGTCGAATGGGGCATCTTGCCCGCAGGGCTTTGGGAAGGCCCGCAATACATGATACTGCCCGCGCTTGCCCTTTCCCTGGGCACCATTGCTATTCTGGCGCGCTTGATGCGAACTTCGATGCTCGACGTGTTGAATCAGGATTTCGTAAAGACAGCAAAAGCAAAAGGCCTAAGCTCCAGCGCGATCATCTGGCGCCATACGGTGCGCAATGCCATTCTGCCGGTCATCACGATTCTCGGACCGATCTTTGTTAACATCATAACCGGAACCTTTGTCGTCGAAAAGGTGTTCTCCGTCCCGGGGCTCGGCACGAAGTTTGTGGAATCCATCTATTCCAACGACTACACGATGATCGGCGGCCTTACGATTTTTTATTCGATTGTCCTTGTCGTCGTGTTGTTCTTAACGGATATTATATACGGATTGGTCGATCCTCGAATTCGGCTTAGAAAAGGGGGCTAATCACCGATGAGCATTGCAAAGGAGCGGTTTCAACCGCTTGCCAAAGACTCTCAATCCATGGATGTCGTCGTCCGGCCCTCTATTAATTTCTGGCAGGATGCATGGCGTCGGCTCAAAAAAAATAAGCTTGCGATGGCCGGCTTGATCATCTTGGTGCTGCTGCTGCTTATGGCCATCTTTGCTCCATTATTCTCTAAATTCAGTTATTATACGCAGTATTTGGATGATCGAAATGTACGACCGAACGGCGTGAACTTCTTCGGCACAGATGAATTCGGCCGTGACCTGTGGACACGAGTCTGGTGGGGCGCCCGCATTTCCCTGCTGATCGGCTTCGTCGCAGCGGCTATGGATCTTGTCATCGGCGTTCTTTACGGCGGGATTTCCGCTTATTACGGCGGGAAGGTCGATGATGTGATGCAGCGAATTATTGAGATTATCTATTCCATTCCATTTCTGCTCGTGGCAATCCTGCTGCTCATGATTATGGGGCCTGGGATATTTACAATCGTATTGGCTTATGCGGTCACGGGATGGGTCAATATGGCCCGGCTTGTCCGCGGGCAGGTGCTTGCCTTGAAGGAACAGGAATTCGTCCTGGCAGCCCGCACCTTGGGAGGGAGCCCTGCAAGGCTGATCCTGAAGCATCTCATCCCTAACGCGCTTGGCATTATCATCGTGCAAATTACGTTTACCGTGCCGAACGCCATTTTCTTCGAATCGTTCTTAAGCTTTCTCGGCCTCGGAATCCGGGTGCCTATGGCATCACTTGGCTACCTGCTGTCAGACGGCGCGAACGTACTGCTTGACCATCCGCACCGCCTGATTTTCCCGACGCTCGTGTTCAGCTTGATTCTGCTTAGCTTTAACCTGCTGGGTGACGGTCTCCGCGACGCCCTTGATCCAAAAATGAGGAAATAAGGAGGGAATATTATGAGCGGAAATCTTCTGGAAGTACGTGATCTTCAGGTTTCCTTCCGTACGTATGTTGGCGAAATCCAATCCGTGCGCGGAGTAACCTTCTCTGTAAAAAAGGGAGAGGTGCTGGCCATAGTCGGCGAATCCGGATGCGGCAAATCCGTTACCGCCCAGACGATTATGCGCCTTAACCCTTCTCCCCCAAGCGTCATCAAGTACGGCTCCATCCTCTTTGAAGGCAAAGATGGGGTCGTTGATATAACGAAGATGAGTGACAAACAAATGGAAAGCATTCGCGGTGCTGAGATGGGGATGATCTTTCAGGACCCGATGACCGCACTGAATCCGACCATGACCATCGGCAAGCAGATTACAGAGGGTCTGCTCAAGCATCAAGGATTGAGCAAAAATGAGGCGAACAAGCAGGCTGTCGAAATGTTGAAGCTGGTGGGCATCTCCAATCCGGAAGGACGCATGGATCAATATCCGCACGAGTTGTCCGGCGGGATGCGCCAGCGCGTGATGATCGCCATGGCCCTCTCCTGCAGGCCCAAGCTGCTTATTGCGGACGAACCGACAACCGCTCTTGATGTGACCATTCAGGCGCAGATCATCGAGCTGATGAAAAGCCTGCAGGAAAAGACCGGGGCTTCGATCATCCTGATCACGCATGATCTTGGTGTCGTTGCTGAAATGGCTGAACGGGTCGCCGTGATGTATGCAGGCATGGTCGTTGAACAAGGAACAGTGGATGAGATCTTCTATAACTCGCAGCATCCCTACACCTGGGGGCTCCACCGCTCGGTTCCGCGCCTTGACTCCAATAGCAGCGAGGAGTTGGTGCCGATACCGGGCACGCCGCCGGATTTGTTCGCTCCGCCGAAAGGGTGCCCGTTCGCGGCGAGATGCCCCTACGCCATGAGCATCTGTACCGAAGAAATGCCGGAGCAATTCACTGTATCCGGAGAGCATAGTGCGGCTTGCTGGCTGCTTCATCCCGATGCGCCCAAAGTGGAACGACCAGCAATTGCAGGAGGTATACGAGCATGAGTGACGCATTATTAGAAGTAAACAATATGAAGAAGCACTTTCACCTGGCCGGGAATCAGACGCTGAAGGCTGTAGACGGCGTCACGTTTCACATAAAGCGCGGAGAAACCTTCGGCTTGGTCGGCGAATCCGGATGCGGCAAATCGACAGCCGGGCGGACGATCATCGGGCTTTATGATGCGACAGAAGGACAAGTGCTCTTTGACGGGCAGGATATCAGCAGGCTCAAAGGAAAAGGCTTGAAGCAATATTCCCGAAAAATACAAATGGTATTTCAGGATCCGTACGCTTCTCTGAATCCAAGGATGACCATCGCCAATATTATCGCCGAAGGAATGGACATCCATGGCCTTCATCGGGGCAAAGCGCGAATGGAACGTGTACACAGCCTGCTTGAGGCAGTCGGACTCAATCAGGAGCATGCCAACCGGTTTCCCCATGAATTCTCGGGAGGCCAAAGGCAGCGGATCGGTATCGCCCGCGCGCTGGCTATTGAACCGGAATTTATCATTGCGGACGAGCCAATATCCGCGCTCGACGTTTCGGTACAGGCACAGGTGGTCAATCTGTTTAAAAAGCTGCAAAGAGAACTCGGCTTGACGTACTTGTTCATTGCCCATGATTTGGCTATGGTCAAGCATATTTCGGACCGAATCGGCGTCATGTATTTGGGTAAACTAGTAGAAGTCACCACATCGGAAATGCTGTACTCGAATCCGCAGCATCCGTATACCCAGTCCTTGCTGTCGGCCATACCGATACCGGATCCGGATGTGGAACGCCGGCGGGAACGCATCCTTCTGAAAGGCGAGGTGCCAAGCCCGCTCGCACCGCCAAGCGGCTGTCCATTCCGCACGCGCTGCCCGCATGCAATGGACGTTTGTGCCGAGCGGATGCCGGAGATGAAGGAAACGGAGCCCGGCCATCATGTGGCATGTCATTTGTATGAATAACATGAGGCTCCCTGCTCGCGCTGCGGCACTCTATACAAAATTACCTGCCGGCTAGATTGATCCCTCAAGATCCTATGCGTGTTGGCAGCTCAAAAAATCAAGGCCGTTCCTGTGTAGTTAAAAACTACTTTTGGGACGGCCCTTATTTTACATTAACAAAATATTACGCTGTCTCTCAACAGCTTTGTGCTCTCTTCAATACGCTCCGACTGGCTGATCGCCGTCACGACGGCAACACCGTCTGCGCCGGCTTTCATGACTGCCCCTGCGTTTTCTGCTGTAATGCCTCCAATACCGACAATTGGAATCATAAGGCCTCTGCCCCTCAGCTCCTGAATAAGCGATAGACCTTGCACGGACTTGGCATCCGACTTGGTTTGCGTAGGGTAAATCGGGCCGAGCCCCAAATAATCCGCACCCTGCTGTGCGGCAGACAATGCTTCTTCATACGTATGCGCAGATACGCCTAGCATTTTATTTCCGATTTTACACCGTACAGCCTCCACCGGTTCGTCTTCTTGTCCGATGTGCACGCCGTCGGCATCCAGTGCGACAGCCAGGTCCACATCATCATTGACGATAAATGGAATGCGATGCTGTCTGCACAGCTGCATGAGCTCTTTACCCAGCGCATACTTGCTGCGATCTGCCAGCGAGCCTTCGCCCTTCTCACGAAATTGGAAGAGAGTGATGCCGCCTTTAATCGCTTCCTCGAGCACAAACACCGGATTTTTTGTGCAGTTAGGACTGCCCATGACCAAATAGACCTTTAAAAGCTCCTGCGTGGATCGCGCGTCAATTCTCTTCCTCTCACTCATTGAGCATCATCGCCTTTGCGGCGTCCGTATGCCCAATGGTTCGTCGGGCCATGTCCGCCTCCAATAAGAAGCTGATCCTCAACGGCCGCTTGAATAAAACGTTTCGCTTCGGACACTGCATCGTATACGCTGCCGCCCTGCGCCAGCCCTGCGGCAATGGCAGCAGAGAACGTACAGCCGGTGCCATGGGTATGCTTGGTCTGAATTCTTTTGCTGCTAAAGAAATGAAACTCACTGCCATCGTACAACAAATCTACCGCTTCATCCGTATGTTCATCATGTCCGCCTTTGATCAGCACGTATTTCGTCCCTAACTCCGCCAGTTTTCTTGCTGCCTGCTTTTTATCATCAGCGGTTTGTATGGAAAGCTGCGTCAGCACTTCAGCCTCCGGGATGTTTGGCGTAACGACAAGAGCAACCGGCAGCAGATCGCTTTTTAATGCGGATATTGCCTCCTCCTGCAATAGAGAAGCGCCGCCTTTAGCAATCATGACCGGATCAACAACAACGCTCCTCCAATTGTATAACTTGATTTGCGCTGCAACGGTCTGAATAATCTCGGCGTTAAAGAGCATCCCTGTTTTAACTGCATCGGCACCCATATCATCGCCTACCGATTGAATTTGCCGCTTGACGGCCTCCGCTGTCATAGGAAATACAGCCTGAACGCCTAATGTGTTTTGCGCGGTGACAGCTGTCAATGCGGACATGCCGAACACGCCCAGTTCTTGAAAGGTTTTCAAATCGGCCTGAATGCCCGCTCCGCCGCCGCTGTCCGAACCTGCAATTGTCAGTGCCTTCTTTATACGCATAATTACCTCTTTCAGCCCAGTTTTTCTATACGGCTATATTGTTCAATTTCATTAGACGAAAGCAGGAAAAGCTCATTTAAAAATTCGATCTGAAAGGTTCCCGGTCCGCTCCCTGCCGTTTTGGCGGCAGCGATCTCGGCCGCCACGCCATAGGCACTCACAGCAGCCGCCGAAGCTTCAAGCAGATTATGTTCAACGGCAGCAAATGCGCCAATGACAGAGGTTAACAAGCAGCCTGCGCCTGTTACCTTCGTAAGCAGCGCGTGTCCATTACGGACGATATAAGTCGTGCTCCCGTCAGAAATCACATCGTCCTTCCCTGTAATGACCACAACAGTGTTCAGCTTCTTCGCTGTAGATTGGGCAAGCTCAACCACGTTTCCTTGCGCTTGAACCGCATCTACCCCTTTAATCTCCGATTTCTCGCCGGCCACATTTGCTATCTCTGCTGCATTCCCTCTAATCACGGAAACAGCAAGCTCACGGATGATTTTTGCGGAAGTATCGGTCCGGTAATTCGTCGCGCCGGCGCCGACGGGATCAAATATGACAGGCACTCCATGCTGGTTAGCAGCTTTCCCTGCGAGAAGCATGGCATTAACCTCGGTTTCATTTAAAGTGCCGATATTCAATACCAGCGCCCCTGCTATTTTGGCCATATCGGCCACCTCTTCTGCGGCGTAAGCCATTACAGGAGATGCTCCAAGAGACAGGAGACCATTGGCTGTAAAGTTGGTAACAACCACATTAGTTATGTTGTGCACAAGCGGATTGGTTTCCCTTACTCTGTGAAGCAGCGCCGCAATTTTCGTATTATTCACTTGAATCCCCCCGTGATCAGTTCATTACCAAACCGCCATCGACGACCAGATTTTGACCTGTGACGGCTCTCGCCCATGGTGAAGCAAAGAACACAATCGTATCGGCAACCTCTGTCGGGTCCGTCACTCTCCGAAGCGGTGTGGAGGATTCAATGATTTTGAATACTTCCTCCGAGGTAGCGGAGCTGGCGTCCGTTACTTTCAGCAATCCGCCGGAGACCATGTTCACCGTGATGCCATGCTGCCCTAATTCATTCGCCATATTCCTTGTAAAGCCCAGCAGTGCCGCTTTGCTTGTTGTGTAATCATGATAAGCGACCACCGGATTTTGAAACAGATTTGTTCCGATATTAATTACCCGTCCAAATCCAAGCTGCTTCATTTGCCCCAATCCAGCCTGAATCGTGTTCAAAGCACCGTGCACCGCACCCTCAAGCTGGGCTTGATAATCGGCCCACTCGATGCTCGCCGCATCCTTTTTAGCAATGGGATCGAATTTGAAGTTCACTAGCGCATTGTTCACGATCGTCGTCACCGGCTTGCCGAAATGGCTTTCTGCCCGCTTGAACAAATCGCGAACCTGTTCTGCATTCGTAACGTCCGCCTGAATGGCAACCGCCTGATCGCCGATCGACTGCTGCAGCTGTGCTGCCCTTTCTTCGCTGTTCAGATAATTGATGACTACTTTTGCCCCTTCTCTTGCAAATGCCCTTACAATATCGCTTCCGAGCCCGCGGCTGCCGCCTGTTACGAGTACAACTTGATCTTTGAGTTCCATGTTTTTTCTCCTTTCAATTGAAAAAAGCCAAATCCTAATAGGACCCGGCTTAAAAAGTACGATAAAACCTTCCGCTACTTTCCTCCGCTGGCATTAACCAGATCAGGTCCAAAGGGTTAAAAAACGAAACGTTTTTTTCTCAGCCCGCGCATGGGCACCCCTAGTAGGAATTTGAAATTATGATGATGACTTAATACTAACGTCAGCAATCCCTAAAGTAAAGAGCGAGAGACCATCGGCTGTCATCTACTTCCGGGATGCCTGGTTGTTCCTCGTAACCAAAAGCACCTGTATAGAATAGGATACGACGAAGGGGCAAGCATCGTCCGTATGGAATATTTCTAATCCCGGGAGTGAGCCTATGAGATGGAAGGACTGTATCGGTACCTACAGAAGCTACATTAGCTTGGGTTCTACTTGTCAAACGGCTTATCAATTAAAAAGACTGGGCCTGCGGCAATTTGCCGGTCCGCTCGATTGGTTTATGTCCCCGTCGACGCCCGATTTAAGCCGTCTGATCCGCAGCCGCTTTAACGGATTCATGGCATTCGATCAGCTCCAGCTTCAGGGCAGCACGGCGGATTGTTATATTGTGAAGGACAACGCCTATGCTGTGGTTTCCTATCATGACTTTTCCAATTACGTGCCGGTGGAGCTATGGGCGGAGGCTTACCCTCCATTTAAGGAAAAGATCAACCGGCGAATCGAGTATTTTATGAAAACCGTAAAAAATACATCAAACAGCCCCATCTGTTTTATTCGAGTCCAAGCATCTAAGACAGAAGCAGTACAGCTGAAGGCTGCATTAAATACGCTGGTCCGGGGTAAATTCCGGCTGTTAATCGTGAATCATCATTTGGATCATAGCCAAGAGATTACACATGAGGATTGGGGGCTTGCCGGCATTGGCTCGGTAACAGTGCCCGTAGGCAATGATTGGAGGGGCTCCAACCAGGCATGGGACAATATTATGAACGGCTTCAGGGTGAAAGCCGTGCGGCAGTAACGATACGATAAAAAGAGAGCAATCTCCGGCACCATAACGGTGCCGGAGATTGCTCCAGTTTTTATTTTCCAAGTCCCATGCCTGTATTAGCCTTGACCAAAATCTCATCATACTTCGCGTCGTCCCGCCTGGAGGAGAGCAGCGTTCCGATGATAGCACCCAGGAAACCGAGAGGGATCGAGATAATACCCGGATTCGTAAGCATAATAAGCGGCTCCCCGACAAGAATCGCTTTTCCGGCTACAGGATTCCACACATTGGGACTGATCACCACTAACAGCAGAGCGCTGAACAAACCTACGAGCATCCCTGTCACCGCGCCAGCTGTATTGAATCTGCGCCAGAACACAGTGAATACTAAGACCGGCAGGTTAGCGCTGGCAGCGACGGCGAATGCGAGCGCAACCAAGAACGCAACATTCATCTTCTGGGCGAACAATGCAAGCGCAATGGAAATCAGCGCCACGCCGACGGATGCCAGCTTCGCGGACATGACCTGCTCCTTCTCCGTCGCTTTACCTTTGCGGATAATATGGCCGTAGAAGTCATGCGCGAACGCGGAGGCCGCAGATAGAACAAGTCCGGCTACGACAGCAAGGATCGTAGCGAATGCCACAGCCGATACGAAGGCGAACAGGAAATCCCCTCCCAGCACCTTGGCAAGCAGCGGAGCCGCCATATTGCCTGCCGCATTCGCCTCCACGATCGCCGCATGCCCGACAAACGCCGCTGCTCCGAAACCGAGGAAAATCGTCATCACGTAAAATATTCCGATAATCCAAGTAGCTACAACGACCGATTTCCTCGCCGTCGGCGCATCCTTCACGGTGAAGAAACGGATTAGAATATGCGGTAAACCTGCGGTTCCAAGCACAAGCGCCAGATTAAGCGAGATCATATCCAGCCCGTTCGTAAACTTGTTGCCCGGATTCAGGAAGGCGTCCTGCAGCGGCGTTGCCGTCCGCATCTGTTCAAACATATGAAGCACATTGAAATCGAATTTGGCGAACACGATCAGGGAGATAATAAATGTCCCGACTACGAGCAGGACGCATTTGATAATCTGAACCCAACTCGTTGCCGTCATTCCGCCGAACACGACATAGACGGTCATCAGCGCGCCCACAATAAGGACGGAAGTCGTATATTCGATTCCTAACAGCAGCTTGATCAGCGCCCCCGCTCCCACCAATTGCGCGATCATATAGAAAATAGAGATCGTAATGGAATTGAGCGCTGCGACCCCCCGTACCTTCATGTTGTCGAAACGGGCCGCAATCATATCCGCCATTGTGAATTTACCTAAGTTGCGCAGCGGCTCCGCAATTAAATACAAGACAACCAGATAAGCGACGAGGAATCCGATACTGTAAAAGAATCCGTCAAATCCGAACAATGCCACCATCCCGGCAATACCAAGGAATGATGCCGCGGACATATAGTCTCCAGCAATAGCCAAGCCATTCTGCCAACCAGTCAACCCGCCTCCAGCGGTATAAAACTCACTGGCGGTTTTCGTCTTTTTGGAAGCGTAATACGTAATGACCAGTGTCCCTGCCACGATAACCAAAAAAAGGAGAAATGCTGTATTCATCATCGATTATCCCATCTTTCATCGGTTAAATTTTCGATTCCGCCTTAATTTGTTCCGCTATTTCGTCAAACTGGACGGCCTTGCGTGAATACAACGAACACAACACCCAGGTCATAATAAATTGCGCAAAAGCGAATAGCCACGCCCAGGTAATCGAGCCGATCGCCCTCTGGTTCAACGTATCAGAGAACGCTGTCATAACGGGAAGAACGAAATAAAACACCAGGAAGAAGATCGACAGCGGCAGAATAAACCGTTTTTTCATTGCCATCAGCCTGCGAAATGAATCGGATTGTACAATTTCGGTATAAGCGTTGCTTCGAGATTGCTCTTTCATGTTTTCCCCTCCTATAGCTCAGTCCTCAATCGTAGACAAATCGCCCACCGGAAGCCCCAGCTCCTGGGCTTTTAGAACCCGGCGCATAATTTTTCCGGAACGGGTTTTCGGCAGCTTCTCCAGCACCTCGATCTCACGCGGGGCCGCATGCGCGGACAAGCCCGTTTTCACAAACAACCGAATTTCTTCCATTAACGCCTCAGATGCAGTATATCCCTCCCGCAGCGAGATAAACGCCTTGATAATCTCACCCCGCACCGGATCAGGCTTGCCGATCACGCCCGCTTCCGCCACTGCGGAGTGTTCGACGAGCTTGCTTTCCACCTCGAATGGCCCGACACGTTCACCGGATGTATTGATGACATCGTCCACCCGCCCCTGGAACCAGAAATAGCCATCCTCGTCCATATACGCCGAATCACCCGATACATACCATCCCGGAACGGCAAAATACTCTTGATACTTTGCGGGGTTATTCCAGATCTGGCGCATCATGGACGGCCATCCTGTTTTGATGGCCAGGTTCCCGAGAGAATAAGGAGGAAGCTCATTGCCCATATTGTCAACGATAGCCGCCACGATACCTGGAAAGGGTTTGCCCATTGAGCCGGGCCGGATATCCATGCAGGGCAGGTTGACGATCATATGAGCTCCGGTTTCTGTCATCCACCACGTATCATGGATTCGCTTGCCATATGCTTTGAATCCCCAGCGGATGACTTCCGGATTCAGAGGCTCGCCTACCGAAAGCACATGGCGGAGACTGCTGAAATCATACTTATCCGTCATCCCGTCCCCGGCTGACATCAGCATGCGAAACGCTGTCGGAGCGCTGTACCAGACCGTAACATGTTCATCTTGTAACGTCCGATACCAGCCGTCTGCAGAAAATCTCCCGCCGCGAACCAGGTTCGTCGCCCCGTTCAGCCATGGGGCAAAGATACCGTAGGAGGTCCCCGTTACCCAGCCTGGGTCAGCCGTGCACCAGTAGATGTCATCCTCCTGCAGATCAAGCACCCATTTGCCTGTTATATACTGTTGAATCATCGCGCCCTGAACATGCAGCACGCCTTTTGGCTTTCCTGTGGAACCGGACGTATAATGCAAAATCATCGGGTCTTCGAGCGTACCCCATGCCGGCTCCAGCTCCTCCTTCGACTCCGCCATCGCTCTGGCAAAATCCACTTCTCCCTCGGCATAATCCGGCTGTTCATCCACGATGATCAAATGCCGCAGCTTCGGCAGCTTCTCACGCGGCACACGACCCTTCAGGACTGATGTCGTGACCAGTACCGAAGCCTCTGCATCCGCCAGCCGGTCGGTCACCGCGCTTTCCATAAAAGCTTCAAACAACGGGCCGACAATCGCTCCGATCTTGAGCGCGCCTAACATGCCAACGTAGATCTCGGGTGAACGCGGCATGAAGAAAAAGACGCGGTCTCCTTTTTTTACTCCCAGCTTCAGAAGCAGATTGCCAAATTGGCCCGACAACCTTCGAAGGTCATCAAACGTGTACGTTTCACGGCGGTTATCATCGACATAAATAAGCGCAGTTTTATCTTTCTTAGGACCCATAACATGCCGGTCAATCAACTCATGGGCCATATTGACTTTACCGGTCGTGTGCCAGCTAAAATCTGCAAACACTTCCTCAAACCGAAAGGTTTCATAAACGGATTCATAATCATTCAGGTTATGCTTTCCTCCACCCGGAGGTAGGCTTTCTTTTATTTCTAGTTTCTCCATGACTGGATCGCCCCCATAACATTATTTTTGGCTGTTTTGTAAGCGCTTTATTATTTTAGCATGGAAAGCTTCCATTCAGCGCTTTTCGGCGTGAAACGTCAAATTCGCTGCCTCAAATACAAAAAAACAGACCTAAGCTGCAGCGGCTGCAGCCGGTCTGAAAGGTGAATATCTATTGGCCGAGGTCCGATTTCAGCATTGAAACCGAGCCTTTTGTTCATTCCCCCTGCAATCGTCTGATCAGCTCTTTCCCCGCACTCCGCGATACCGGAATCCGGCTTCGCTTGGCATCCTTCAGGATGATATTGTAAGCGCCGTTAAACCACGGCTCAATCTCATCGATGAAGTCGACATTGACCAGATAGCTGCGGTGGGGCCGAAAAAAGGCGTAACCCGTCAATTTCTCTTCCAATTCCTGCAGCGTCTGCCTCGTCGCATGTACCTGTCCGTCTGCCATATGGATATGCGTCTGCTTCTCTTCTTTCACTGCAAATCCGATCTTTACCGGCTCGATCACAATCATCCTGCTCCCGTCATCGACCAGCAGCTTTGGTTTGATCGGAGGCTGGAGTACCTTTGAGCCTGATGCTTTCAACGCTGCAGGAGCAGCTGATGCCGGCGAAGGCGATGCCCCTTCCGATGATGCCAGCAATTTACGTATTCGCTGCAAAGCTTCACGAAGGCGGTCCTCGTCATAGGGCTTCAGCAAGTAATCGACGGCCTCGATCCGGAAGGCTTCTACCGCATATTGTTCATAAGCAGTCGCAAAGACGATTAAAGGCTGCGGCTCGATATTCATAAGCTGCTGTGCCGTCTGTACCCCATCCAGCCCCGGCATCTGGATATCGAGAAATACGACGTCCGGCTTATGGATGTCCGCCAGCTCAAGCAGCTCGGCGCCATTGACGGCAAACGGAAGCAGCTCCACATCCTGTTCTTGCGACAATAAATAGAGCAGCTCCTCGCGCGCCAGCCGTTCATCTTCAGCTATCATGACCTTCATCGATCGTCTCACGCCTTTCATCCGCTTGATATGGAATCGTAAATGCAATACGCGCGCCGCCTTCGGGCGGATTCGTCAATCTCAGCCTGGCTGCAGGGCCGAATAAGTTGATCAGCCGTCTGTTCACATTATAGATGCCAAGGCCGGTACTCTCCGAACCATCCGCAGGAGAATCGCCCAGCTTATCCAGCAGCGGGGCAGAAAATCCGCTTCCGTTATCGTCTACCGTGACAATAACAACATCCCCGCTGCGCCTAAGCTCAACACGAATTTCGCCCCGGTCCGTCTTTCCCTTTAATCCATGATTAATGCTGTTCTCCACCAGCGGCTGGAGCGTGGAAGGCGGGATGGATACGGACTCCAGTCCCGGATCACATACGCATGTTATAGCGAGCTGCTCCTCAAACCGGATCTTAACGATTCCCAGATAGGTATGTAAATGCTCCAATTCCTTATATAACGGCACAAGCGGAGATTGGGTCATCGTCAGATTCATGCGCATGTAACTGCCAAGCTGCACAGTGACCCTTCTGGCTGCGTCAGGATTCACACGGATCAGCGTGACGATGGCATTGAGTGTGTTGAACAAAAAATGAGGATTAATCTGCGCTTGCAGCGCTTTAAGCTCCGCATCCTTCATCAAATCCCTCAGTTGCTCCGCCATCGCGATATCGAGCTGTATCGAGATCAGCTTGCTGAGCCCCTTGGCAAACGCCTCCTCCACCGGACGAATTTGCCTCACGCTCTGATAATACAATTTGATCAATCCGGCGACCTGTCCCCCGCTGCGAAACGGCACGATAATCGCAGCCCCGAGGGATGGGTGATGAGGCTGGATTTGCTCTTTCACTCTGGCGATTTGAATGTCCCCTGACTCGATCGCTTTCCGGGACAATTCTGTCCTGATGCGCTCTCCCGGGACATGGCGTTTCGTGCCGATGCCGACATGCGCCAGTATCTCTTCCGTATCCGTAACCGCCACAGCGCTGGCCCGCAGCTCGCGGCGGAGGATGTACGCGGTCGCTTCCGCTGTTTGGAACGTTAAACCCTGTTTAAGATAGGGAAGCGCCATCTCCGCAATATGAAGCGCGCGCTGCGTTTCCGAAGCGGCGGCCCGCTCTTCCTCCCGCAAGGCGGCCAGGATCATCGTAACGAAGACACCGACCCCTATGCTGTTGGCGATGACCATTGGGACACCGATGATGTTCACCATCTCGATCGCGGCAGGTGACGATTCGTGCACAATCAGGATGACTCCCATCTGCAGGATCGGCGCAAACACGCTGATAAACAATGCTTTCACCGGAGCGATGACTCTTTCCTCCGCAAAAAAACGGGCCACCAGCCCGGCAAGCAATCCGATGATCGGCGTTGACCATACTTCGGCCATGCCTGTCATTCCGCCCATCCATAAGGCATGAACCCCGGATAAGATGCCGGCCCCCGTTCCTACAGCGACACCGCCCAGCAATCCGGCCATCACAATACCGATCAATGCCGAATCCGCCATCGCCTCTCCGGGATCAAGCGACACCGCAAGAATAGAGGAATCGATTCCTCCAGGTCCGACGGTTACGCCGGAATATGTCCCTCCAATACTGACCAAACCGAAAAACAAAGAAAACGTGACCCCTGTCTTCCAGTCCATCCTCCGATCGAGCAGGTAACGAAACTGCGGCAGACGGGTAAGGATGAACGTAATCAACAATAACAGGCCCATTCGTTCAAAGAGCAGAAGCGTTAACTGCTGCACCGGCATTCCTCCCCGATCCGCTCCAACTGTTTGTTCTATTATAACAGCAAAACCCTTCTTAAAATCAACGGAAAGAAAACGGATTCAAGCATAGGTATGGGCATATAAAAACGGCTGCCCATGTATGGTTGTTCTAAACCCATATATCGGATAGCCGTCCCAAAACGTTGATATCATTTTTTATTACACACTTTCCAACGAACCCTCGTATATATTTTTCCCATAAAAAATTTCATCCATTTCCCACTTTAAGCTTTCTGTAATTTCCTTCTGTTCCTCCTGCGTCAGCTTATCCTTCGTATAACCGAATAAATAATTGTTGAGATCAAATTTCCTCAGTTTACACTTGGTATGAAAAATATTTTCCGCGTATACATTCACATCGATCATATCAAACAGCTCTTTGACTTCCTTTGGAATATAATTTTGGATCGAGCTGATGTCGTGGTCAATGAATAGCTTATGGCCGTTGATGTCTCTTGTGAAACCGCGCACCCGGTAATCCATCGTCATGATGTCGGTATCGAAGGAATGAATAAGATAATTCAACGCTTTAAGCGGTGAAATTTCTCCGCAGGTAGACACATCGATATCCGCCCGAAATGTGCTGATCCCTTCATCCGGATGGTACTCGGGATAGGTATGTACCGTAATATGGCTTTTATCCAGATGAATGACAACAGATTCCGGAAGCGGACCGGGCGATTCCTCGAACGATTCGGTCGGCGCCCCGGCAACCGGGCCTTCAGACACCAATAAGGTGACGCTTGCTCCTTGCGGGTCATAATCCTGCTTTGCAATATTGAGTACGTGAGCGCCAATGATGTCTGACACTGCCTCTAAAATTTTGGTCAGCCTGTCCGCATTATATTGTTCATCGATATATTCGATATAAGCTTCACGCTCTTCTTTTGTCCGGGTATAACAGATATCATACATATTGAAACTGAGCGATTTGGTGAGATTGTTAAAGCCGTGTAATGTGATCCGCTCTTCCTTTGTCAGACTCATCATTCATTTCCCCTTTACTTCATACTAATGGTGAATTGCTAATTTTCCCTTATCATGTGCCTGTTGCCGATCATGCATGCATTGCTTCAACCTTAAATGTTTTAATACCCTAACCTTCAGACTCCAAAACAATGCCCCGCAAGATGCGGGCTGAGCTTGAGGACGGCAGACGCATCTTAGAGGCGGAGCTGAAAACGAACCGTGGCGAGGCGGAAATAAAAATACACGCGGCTGCGGGCCAAATCCTATCTGTGGACATCGATGAAGACGACGATGGGTTTGTTGCCGACACTGGAATCAATTCACTAACCCGCTTTGTTTTACTTCTAATCGGGATCGGACTATAGTTAGGAGTACGGATTATAATGAATAGGATCAGCACGATTCATATGAAGGAGGTGAATACGGATGTGGTTTGATTTTCTCTACGATTTCCTGCCATTGCTCGGCTCGCTCGGTCTCACCCTGACACTGATTCGGGTTCCCTTACTCTTTGAGATAAGCAATGATACTCCCATACAAGGGATCCACGACAGGCAGCCGCCTCTCCTCTCCATCCCCAAGCGGTATTTCCCGTTAGGGAATCGAAAGGACCGGCGATGGATGGCCAGTACAGTGTCACGAAAAGAGTCGCCTGAAGACGATACGGACTACGGAGCCTCCCCGGCATTTCGATTAAATATAATCGCCGAGGAGGGCACAAATGATCAATCGTTCCGTATTCGCCTCTTTAAACAAACATGCATGGAAACTAATTCCTCTGTCGCTTTTACTGCTGCTTAGCGGCTGCGGCTCTGTAACAGAACCGATCGATGCACAGACAACCGGATGGTTCAACCATTACTTCATTTATAGCTTCTCCCGTCTGATCACGTTCTTAGCCGGCTTGTTCAACGGCAATTACGGGCTGTCCATCATTCTCGTTACCCTGTTGGTACGCGGAGCGCTGCTGCCGCTCATGTTGCGTCAATACCGGGCTCAAGCAAACATGCGCGCCAAAATGATGGAACTGCAGCCTGAACTGCAAGCATTGAAGGATAAATACAAGGATGCCGTCAAAGGCAGCGAGGCTCAGAAGAACATGCAAACGGAAATGATGCAGCTATATCAGAAGCATCAGATTAACCCTTTGGGAATGGGCTGCCTTCCGCTGTTGATCCAGCTTCCATTTCTTTATGCATTCTATTACGCCATTCGCAGGACACCGGAGATCGCTTCGCATTCCTTTCTCTGGTTTAACTTAGGACACCCTGATCACATCCTGCCTATAGCTGCCGCAATCATATACTTTGTTCAATTCAAAATCTCACAGCAAGGAAGCACGCCTGAGCAGCAGAAGCAAATGGCCTTCATCGGGCTACTGTCACCCATTATGATGGGGCTGTTCTCCTTCACCGCTCCTGCCGCCCTGCCCTTATACTGGACAGTCGGCGGATGCTTCCTGATCTTTCAAAGCTGGCTTGCCAAACGCCTGTATCCAGCCCCGCAGGTCCAGCACACGCAGCAGAAAAGCTAAAAAAAAATCCTGAAGCCGTATATTCGGCTCAGGATTTTTCTGCTTAAACGCTTGGACAACAAACCTTTAAAAGCAACGTAATCTCTTTTCATTACTCCATGACAAACCGGTCCGTAATTTTCTGAAGATTGTGCTTCAACGCCGTTCATCAGGACGGATCGAACAGCCGTGCGGTCACCATCGACTTGACGACCCGTTTCCCGCCGGAAAATACCTCGACCTCGATTTTGCAGAATCTGCGGCTTGACTCAATCACCGTCGGCACCAGATCCACAACGCTGTCAATCTCAATCGGAGCAAGATAATAAGCGGATGAGCTGTCGATTAGCAGATCTCCTTTTCTCAAATCCTTCACTGTCCGATTGGCGACCTGGGCGATCATGCTGGATAGTATGCCTTCAGACAAGTTGCCAACCTGATTGCTCATCTGCGCCGTAATCTGCGTGCGGAAATACAGCTTTCCTTGGTCATCACGCGCTTCCTCGAAGGAAGAACCGATCTGATCCTCGAAGGTTTCCCCATTCTGAGGCTGCACTTGAATCTCCTGCATTGCCTTTAACACGTCTTTGCGGCTGATCACGCCAATCAGCTTGCGTTTATCGTCAATAACCGGCAGCAGCTCGATCCCTTCCCAGACCATCATATGACCTGCGGTCGCTATGGAAGTCTGGGCGGTTACCGTCAATGGATTGCGCGTCATCAGCTTATCGATCTTCAGATCGGCCGCTGCTCCGATCACATCCTTCGTCGTAATCATGCCGATCGGCCGGTTGGCGTCATCGACAACAGGAAACCGGTTGTGATTCGTCTCTTCCACGCAATTCATAAAATCCTCTACCGTTTGATAACCTCTCAATGTAACTGCGGGAATATCATCCCGAACGATATCGCCCACCAAAATAATCTGTTTTTTGATCATCCGGTCATAGATCGCCCGGTTTATCAACGTGGCGACCGTAAAGGTATCGTAGCTGCACCGGATGATCGGAAGCTCCAGCTCGTCTGCCAATTTCTTCACCTCCGGGGTTGCTTCGAAACCTCCGGTAATGAGCACGCCGGCTCCTAACGTCAACGCACTTTCATGCGCTTTGTTCCGGTTGCCGACAATGAGCAGATTGCCCGGCTCGATATAACGAATCATCGCTTCCAACTGCATCGCGCCGATCACGAATTTATTCAATGTTTTATGTAATCCGGCTTCGCCGCCCAGCACTTCTCCATCAACCAGGTTGGCAATTTCCTCGAAGGTAAGCTTGTCGATATGCTGCCGCTGTTTTTTCTCGATTCGAACCGTACCCGTCCGTTCCTTGGTGCTGACGATTCCCCGATTTTCGGCATCCTTGATCGCCCGGTAGGCCGTGCCTTCGCTGACCTCCAGCGCCTGCGCGATTTTGCGGACGGAGATTCGCGTACCGATATCCAGATCTTCAATATAACGGATGATTTGTTCGTGCTTTGTTGTAAACTCTTGAGAATCCATGCCCGTCCACCACTCCAAACTGTTATCATCTGTTACATCTAGTTTAATCCAACAGCGGAGGAAAGAAAACTGTGAATAAACACAAAAAAGCTTTCCTCATATCCTGTTCATGAAAGAAACAGGCCATAAGGAAAGCATCGGACATCAAAATCAGCCTTTTAATCATTCAGATCGTAATAATATCTCATCATATAATAATGCGAGACCGGAAAAACGGACGTTTCAGAACATGTCGTGCACAACAGCTCCTTCTTATCGCTTACAGCCATGGTTTGCTCACATACGAAGCACGTCTGCTGTTTTCCGCCCGGGTGGGTACGCAGGGAATCCGTTGACATTGAAATTGACATTATTACCAGCTCCTTTTAAATTTTTGATTGGGCATCTAATAAGACGAAACCGTCAGTTTACGACATGGGTATAATACATCTCCAGAAAAACGGGTGACATCGGGTAGAACACCGTTTCCGAAAAGCTGGGACACACTGCGTCGCTGCCTCTGTCAGCCAAAGCTGACGCCTGTGCCTCGCCACCTTCAGATGACCCATCATAACGTTTCATCTCTTGTGCATTCACGCTCATAGCATTTTTTAACATGTCATTCAGCCTCCTTATTTATGCAGAAGAGAGGGAAGCCCGCCTCTTCTACGTTACATGTTCGTAACCGGGCTTCGTCAGAAACTCCTCGAAAGAATCGGACACTGTCATCTCTCGAAATAAACGGGCTGCGAGCTCAAATTTTTGTTCACCGTAACGGCTTTCACCAAGCTGCTGCTTCAGCTTTGCCAATTCCTCCTGCAGAATTGTATCGAACAGCTCGCTCGTCACCTTGCGCCCATCCTCAAGCATCCCCTTGGGATGATGAATCCACTGCCACAGCTGGGCTCTTGATATCTCCGCCGTCGCCACGTCCTCCATCAGGTTGTTGATCGGAACTGCACCGAAGCCGCGAAGCCAAGCCTCCAAATATTGAACGCCTACCGACACATTCATCCTTACGCCGGCTTCAGTAATCGGCCCTTGCGGGATCTCCAGCAGATCCGCAGCCGTGATAAACACATCATCCCGCTGCCGTTCAACTTGATTGGGCGTTTTCATATGGGTATCAAACACATCCATCGCGACGGGAACGAGTGCGGGATGGGCGACCCAAGTGCCGTCATGGCCATTGCGGACCTCCCGCAGCTTATCCGCCCGTACCTTATCCATCGCCGCTTCATTGGCTGCCGCATCATGCTTGACCGGGATTTGCGCGGCCATGCCGCCGATGCAGTGCGCTTTTCGCCTGTGGCAGGTTTTGATCGCCAGCAAGGAGTATGCCGTCATAAACGGTGATGCCATCGTAACCAGGCTGCGGTCCGGCAGAATGACATGCGGCTGATTGCGCAGCTTTTTGATGAAGCTGAAGATATAATCCCAGCGGCCGCAGTTCAGTCCGGCGATATGATTCCGCAGCTCATAGAGAATCTCATCCATCTGGAAAGCGGCTATTATTGTTTCAATAAGAACAGTGACTTTAATTGTGCCTTGCGGAATGCCCAGTTCATTCTGCGCGAATACGAATACATCGTCCCACAACCGCGCCTCCAGATAACTTTCGATCTTCGGAAGATAGAAATAAGGGCCGCTGCCTTTTTGCCGCAAAACCTCTGCATTATGGAAGAAAAACAAACCGAAATCGAACAACCCCGCTGATATCGGAGAACCGTCCACCAACACATGCTTCTCCTCCATATGCCAGCCGCGCGGGCGAACCTTAAGTACCGCTGCCGTCTTGCCCAGCGCGTACGTTCTGCCATCCGGATTCATGTAGGAGATCGTCCCTATGACGGCATCCCGCAGGTTTATCTGGCCTTCGATCGTATTGGACCATGTCGGGGAATTCGCGTCCTCGAAGTCCGACATGTATACTTTTGCGCCGGAATTAAACGCGTTAATGACCATTTTCCGATCGCCTGCAGGTCCCGTAATTTCCACTCTGCGATCCTGCAAGTCGTCCGGCACCCTGCTCACCGTCCATTCACTATTACGAATGCTTGATGTTTCCGTCGGAAAATCCGGAAGCTGGCCGCTATCGATTTTTTGTTGAGCCTTCTCTCTCTCCGCCAGAAGCTCCCTGCGCCTTGCGCCAAAAGTCCTCTCCAGCTTCATGATGAATCCCAATGCGTCTGGCGTTAAAATGTCGTGATAGGCGCTCTCCGTCATTTCCCCGGTAATTTCCAAACCTGATACCATCATCCGATTCGCCATATTCTCGATCCTCTCCTTCCTTCAAGATTTCAACGGTCAGTGGGCGAACTGTTCCTTTTCTGTGGAGCCGGCCAAAGCAGTTGTCGTCGAAGTTCCGCCCGAGATGACTTGCGTTACCTCGTCAAAATATCCCGTTCCTACTTCCCGTTGATGGCGGGTCGCTTCATATCCTTGCGTCTCCATCGCGAATTCTGCCTGCTGCAGCTCCGAATACGCTGCCATGCCGCGATCCCTGTACCCTCTGGCCAATGTAAACATGCTGTGATTCAAAGCATGGAACCCGGCAAGCGTTACGAATTGGAACTTGTATCCCATTTCACCCAGCTTCTGCTGGAAGCTTGCGATCTCCGCATCGCTTAGTTTCTTTTTCCAATTGAAGGAAGGTGAGCAGTTGTAGGCAAGCAGCTTGCCTGGATATTTCGCATGAATGGCTTCTGCAAACCGCCTGGCTTCCTCGATATTCGGCTCGGATGTTTCACACCAGATCAAATCTGCATATGGCGCATAGGCAAGACCGCGGGAAATCGCTTGATCGAGTCCCTCGTTGACATAGAAGAAGCCTTCCGGAGAACGCTCCCCCGTTAAGAACGGACGGTCATTCTCATCAATATCGCTGGTCAACAGTCTGGCGGCATTGGCATCCGTCCTAGCGATCAGGACTGTATCAACGCCCATAACATCCGCGGCCAGCCTTGCAGCGACCAAATTCCGTACCGCTTGCTGCGTTGGCAAAAGCACCTTTCCTCCCAGATGGCCGCATTTTTTCTCGGAGGACAGCTGATCCTCGAAATGCACGCCCGATGCTCCCGCTTCGATCATCGATTTCATTAATTCAAAGACGTTGAGCGGTCCGCCAAATCCAGCTTCCGCATCGGCTACGATTGGGGCATAGAAATCGATCTCTCCGCTGCCTTCAGCATGCTGGATCTGATCCGCGCGCTGCAGCGCCTGATTGATTCGCTTTACCACTTGCGGAACGCTGTTGGCCGGGTATAAGCTTTGGTCCGGATACATATGGCCCGATAGGTTCGCATCCGCGGCGACCTGCCAGCCGCTTAAGTAAATCGCCTTCAGTCCGGCTTTTACCTGCTGAACGGCCTGGTTACCGGTTAAGGCGCCAAGTGCATGGATGTAATCCTCGGAGTGGAGCAGGCTCCACAGCCGCTCCGCTCCCCGCTGCGCCAGCGTATGCTCCACTTTCAAAGAACCTCTTAGACGGATAACATCTTCTGCTGTGTATGGACGAACAACGCCTTCATACCGCCGTGTCTGCCAGTTTTCTTGCATTTGCCGGATTTCGCTATTCCCTGTTCGCATCATCATGACGTTCATTCCCCCATCGATTCAAAATGTTTGTTATGCATACTGCTCGAGGTACCCGGTTCCGGAGCACCGGCTGCAGGGCGTATATTCCAACCCGTCGCAGCTCGGACATTCTCCCGCCTGCATGTTTCCTGCCATGCTGTCGCATCTTGGGCATTCAAGTTCACCATTGCCTTGACAAGTCGGACAGTCCATACGATCATCTCCCTTCTTTCGTTGTTCCTCAATCTGTTATATAACATGTTTGATTTCTTGTTTGTATTATATAACGAACACCCCAAACTGTGCAATACTGTTTTTAAATTTTTTATCTGTTATATAACATTATAATTTTAGAACCGGGAAATGGAGTTTCCATTTGGGAGAAATTTTCTTTTGGGAGAATTGTTCCTATTGAGGGGAGAGTCGTAATCCGCTTCAGAAAAAAACGAAAAACCACATCCTGCGATGTGGTTTCCGCTGCCGTATATAACTAGTTATTTCTGGTGGTACTCCCGCTGCTCAAACCCTAAAAGTTTTCGAGCTCAAACTCTGCCTTACCCGTCGAAGCATTATACTTGCCATTCTTCACCGTCTTAAGCTTTCCTTTGTCATCTACATAATAAATGATGATCTTCTTGGCGTTCTCATCTGGTTTTAATGTATAATCCACCTCTACTTTTACATCATCATCGAGGTCTTTGACTTTCTTACCGTCTATTGTAAAGTCAAAATCATACACCTTGCTCGAGCCGACCTGTTTTTTCTCCTTCGCTGAAAGCGTAGAAGGTTCCACGATACTCACGCCCCATTCAACCTTGGAGGATTGTTTGCCGACCGCTTCCTCTATGGTATCCAAATCCATCGTGTATGACGCCGGCCCCAACTGAACTTCGATCGTTCTTATCCGCTTTTTCTCCGCAGCCTTCAACTCCTGTGCCGGCAGCGATACCTGCACGCCGATCGCTTCTGCCGGCGGCAGGATCTCAATCGTCAGCGTCCTTCCGGAAGCCGTATCGATTGCGTGCCGAAGATCCTCAGCGGCTACGCTGGCCAGCGCTCTCCCGTCCGCATCGGCCTTTACGGCTTGCGTGACTTTACCCGGAGATACATATGCCGCTTTGATCGTAACATGGGCTTCGCCCGTAACGCCTGAACCGTCTCCTGCCATTGCCGTAACGATTACTTTACCTGCAGCATAAGCGGTCAGAAGTCCGTTATGATCAATCGCCGCCACAGACGCTGTCGTTCCGTCTTCGTTAACAACAGACCAAGTGACGGATTGATCCGTCGCCGCAGCCGGCGTGAATACGGCATCGAATTGCAATTGCTCCCCGGCCACTGTTACATTCGCCGCACTTGACACCGCTATGCCGGAAGCAAGAACAGGGGTCGTGCGGATATTAGGCTTCGGCGGTGCCTCCATATCATTGCCCAAATAGAAGCTTGTGTGCGGCGGTTGATTGTAAGCCGTATTCTGCCATGCAATACCAAGCCTGTAGACCGGATCATGCATCAGCGTATAAATCCGGTGATCGGTAAGGTCAGTGGTCGAATAGATGCGCAAAGCGCTGCTATCTTCTGTCCTGACAATAACCTCTTCCCTCCAGTCCCCGAATAGATCCGCCTGCAAAGAAGGATTACCTTTCGTATCATTGTTGGAGTAGGTTCCGGTAAACCTCTCAATATTCACCAGTTGATTATTCTCATAATCCCACTTATCGATCTTTGGAATTCCCACGCGCAGCGGATCGCCGAGCCAATCATGATCGAGAAGCTCGCGGCTTAAATCGCCGTCCCACCAGATTGCAAAGTTAGACGTAGGGATGCTGGTAGAGATTTTCTCCCCTTGCGCGCTGTACAGTCCGCCGGTCGAGCTGTTCCATGCGCCGCTGATTGACCAGACTTCATTTCCCTTGTACCGCGGATCGATATCCGCCGACAGTCCGCGTCCAACGTCGATGCCGATCTGAGGCTGGCCCCACAGTACTCTGCCGGTCTTCGCGTCCTTCACCGATGCTGAATATCGGGCATTCGTATCTTCCTGTACGGCATACAGCTCCAGCCCGAGCCTGTCAGGGTCCAGGTCGCCCAGATGCATCGCATCGCCATGACCAAGGCGGCTGTTCCACAGACCCTGCCCATTATCATCGATCGCCGCAGGTCCGGTAATGATCTCATCCCTGCCGTCCCCATCAACATCGGCTATGCTTAGCTGATGATTGCCCTGCCCGTAATAGGATTCATTGCCAGGTGTGTTCGAATCAAACGTCCACTGCTTAGTAAGTTGGCCGTCTCTCCAGTTATAAGCGACCAATACCATACGTGTGTAGTATCCGCGCTGCATGACGACACTTGGCCTTTCACCGTCCAAATAGGCCACCCCGGCGAGGAAACGGTCTACGCGGTTTCCGTAAGTGTCTCCCCAATCCCCTACATTGCCTCTTGGCGGTTCATACGAGTCGGTGGCAAGCGCCTTACCGGTCGCGCCTTCAAAGACCGTAAAATATTCCGGACCGGCCAGCACATAACCGCCGCTGTTGCGATAATCCGCATTCGGATCGCCAATTACATTACCTTTGCCATCAATCGTGCCATCCGCAGTCTTGAAGGCGAACTCGGCCTTTCCGTCCCCGTCCAGATCATAAACCATAAATTGTGTATAATGGGCGCCTGAACGGATATTTCTGCCCAGATTGATCCTCCACATCAATGTCCCGTCCTGCTTATAGGCGTCGATGTACGTATTTCCGGTGTAGCCGCTTTGCGAATTATCTTTTGAATTGCTGGGATCCCATTTCAAGATGATTTCGTATTCGCCATCGCCATCCAGATCGCCGGCACTGGCATCATTTGCACGATAGGTATAAGATTCCCCGGTCATAGAGACACCGTCCGCAGGCTTTTGGAGCGGAACCTCCAGATAGTTCATATCCCATACCTTTACCGTCTCGGATCGGCGCTGCTCGATTTCCCCGATAATCGGACGGACATAGTAAGACGACTCTGAAGTACCGTCAGCATCCAGATAATTGGTGCTGCCTGTAATAGGTTCAGCGTTGACTTTGACCCCGTCGCGGTACAGATTGAAAGCGATACTCTCCGGATCGGTGCCGAACATCCGCCATCCCACATAGACGCCGCCGCCCTCTTTTATCGCAACCATCCCGCGATTCAGGCTCTCCATCTGCCTTGACGGCTGATACGCAGGCGTCGCACTGACCGTCACACCGGATGATTCCGTCATATCATCGTACAATCCCTTAACAATAAACGTGTATGTCGTCCCATTTGTCAGTCCCGTAATGGAGGATCTATATTTGCCTTTCGGTACACTGTCCACCAGGTTGAGCGACTGATCCGGATTCTGCATATAAATATTCGCCTGCATATATGAAGGATCTACGGTCTCTTCCCAACCGATAAGCACCTTTTCATTTCTTGCTTCTGATGTAACAAAGTTTAGATTTGGGGATTTTTCAAGCTTGTTAACCTGAATCCTGTAGGTCCTGTAAACATCCGTATAAACAGAGGAAGCGACCGTAACCCCGATGTCAGTAGACATGCCTGATACGGCGACCGGAATCGAAGTCCCGCTGGCAGCCGTCTCATCGCCCACCTTAACCTGTACGCCATCCGGATTGCTTGCCTCCGGGGTAACAAACAGACTGTCCACAGAATGAGGCACATCAACCGTGTAATTCTCCACCTTCGGATCGAACGGCGGAATCATGGACGGAGTAAAGCCCGCATTATCACTGCTGAGTTTCAGATCATTCAACGCCAGATCCAGCGCGGTTAAACGTACATTGGCCAGATTGAATTTCCCCCCGCCCGCATTAACGAAAAATCCGAAGCTGCTGATACGCGCCCTGTCGCTGTAAAAGGCCGCCGGCCAGGTCACCGTGCTGCCGTCGTTCAGATTGAGAATGTTAACCGTATACTTTCTTTGCGGGATATTGAATATAATTTTAAATCGATACCAATGGGATGGATCATAGTTGATTTGTTCCGTCCCTCCGTGCCGCTTGATCACGCCGTTATCCATTTGATAACGCAAAATGCCTGCAGAGGTAGCATTGATCCTCCCGTCCATCACCCAGAAGGTCCCGCCTTTATTTGTCGGAAGATTCACATCAAATTCAAGGATCAGTCCTCCGTTTTGTGCCGCAAACCGCTGTCCGAAATAGGACGAGCCGGTTCCATCATGACTTATTTCCGCATGGGCACCGCCCGCCTCCGCGTCTTGGACAATATTCACGATCGGAGCCGTTCCTTCCCTCGCCCAGCTATTCCCGCTTCCGATCGTTAATGGCCCTGCACTATAACTGCTAAAGTCATCCGAGATAAGGATCGTGTCAGCAGCAGCGGCTGGCGTAGAGAAGTTCACGGGCATAATAAGGGTCATGATGAGCACTGCCGTTAAGAGCTTGGAAACGAGAACATGACTTTTCTTCCTTTTCAACATTACGTATAACCTCCTTGAAAAATGAAATAATTTTTCATTGGCTGATGTAAGCAGTTCTAGTTGATGTTTTACCTCCTCCCCTCATTTTTTAAAGCGCTTGCAAAATAGAGAATGACTTCCTCTACACAAACTCGGTCCAACTATTTGACTGCTTAACAGGTGGACATGAAGTCTATTATTAGGCAACCATTCCAATTATAGAATTCAAAAAACAGACTTTTTTGATTAAAAAACAGAGGGATTGCAAGTTGAAATGATTAAAAAAATTAAATCTCCCGACTCCCTCAAATTTCCATTCCCTGCCGAACTGTTGTAATGTGAGGAATATTTTGTTAATTATCTGAGTGATGGAGGATGGAACATGAAAAAATCGCTAGTCACCCTAACAGCAGCGCTTTTGATTTCATCTATCGCCTTGCCGACTGCCACATACGCACATAAGGAACTCGATGACAAGAAGGAAAAGGAATCACAAAAGTACAATTGGAAATGGAAAGAGCAAAGATATCATGATGATGATGATGACGATGACGATGATTATGATGACGATGATGATGATTATGATGACGACGATGATGATAAGAAAGAACGCGGGAAGAAAGGCGATGCGAAAATTGCAGCCGCCGACAGAAAGCAGCTGAGCATTGATTTTGGCGGCAATGACCATCGCAAAAGTGTGACACAGCCGCTTGATGCACTGCCCGCTAAAGGCAAGCGGGGCTCTACGATCACCTGGTCCTCAAGCCATCCTTCGATCCTGTCAAGCGACGGCAAGACCTTAAACCGCCCTGCTCAGCGTGATGTCAACGTTACGTTAACGGCAACCGTCAAATACAACAAAGCGGTGACAAAGAAAAAATTCATCCTTACGGTGAAAAAGCAGCAGATGAATGCCCAGCAGATCGTCGCAGCCGACAAAGCGGCGCTTCAAATCACCTTCAGCGGTAACGATACGGCCGCCAATGTTACCAGTCCGCTCCGTTTGCCTGCTAAAGGCGTGAACGGCTCTACGATTACTTGGTTCTCCAGCAATACATCCGTCATCTCGCATGACGGCAAAACCGTCATCCTCCCTGCCTCAGGTGCCAATGATGCAGCGGTAGTTATGACTGCCATTATAACCAATCAGGGGGTTACGGACAGCAAGCTGTTCACCGTGACAGTCAAGCAGCAGCTATCCAACGTTCAAAGAGCAATCGCCGACCGGGATGCCCTGACGCTCACTTTTAGCGGCAGCGATACAGCATCCAGTGTTATCGGTCCGATAACGCTCCGCAAAACCGGCGCGAATGGCTCCACCATTACTTGGTTCTCCAGTCATCCCGGCTATATCTCGAATGAAGGCGCGATTGTCAGCCGTCCACCTGCCGCCTCTGGCGATGCGCAGGTCATACTAACGGCGATTATCCAAAATGGCGGCCATAGCGAAACGAAGACGTTTACCGTTACGTTGAAAGCGCAGCTTACAGATGCTCAGAAGGTAGCTGCCGACAAGCAAGTCTTAGCGATCGGCTTCTCGGGAGGGGATACGGCCTCACGGGTAACCGGCACCATTACATTGCCAACGCTCGGTATTCATGGCTCTACGATTCTATGGATCTCCGATTCGCCGAGCGTGATTTCAAATGACGGCAAAACCGTCAATCGTCCTGCTTCCACAAGCACGGATGCACAAGTGAAGATGACCGCAATCATCGTGAGTAATGGCAGCAGCGAGGTTAAAACCTTTGATCTTATTGTGAAGCGCCGATAATACATGCAGAGGCGGCTATCACTGGCCTTTGACGGGATAGCTTGACTGGTTATTAATATCCCAATAATCCAGATGACCGCCTCCAATATCTAAAGCATTTATGAAAAAAGAAGGTGCTGTCCCATCAAGTCATCGATGATGACGATGGGATAGCACCTTTCTCTTAGAAGCTTTGGTTGTAACGCATTCACTGCGCAGTCGAATGTTCTTCCGATCGCTGACGCTTCTCCAGAATCATTCGATCTGCTTCGTTTAGGCGTAACCGTTTCTTTCATAAAAACAAACAAAAAAGGAGCCTTCCCTTGTTAAAATGCAAGTACGACCAAACATTAACAAAGAGAGGCTTCTTTTGTACATCGAATATACCATGGACCCGCTTAATTTGCACATGGACTTGCAGGAAGATATCCCCGAAAACCATCTCGTCCGCGTCATCAATGATGCCGTTAATCGCCTACCTATGAAGATCTTCACTCCAGCTTATCCCGGCGGCTGTCGAGATCGCTACCACTCGGTCAGAGCGCATGAAGGACGTCCTCGAAACGGTATTTACGGCCGTTCTTCCGTTCCTCGCGGAACAAAGCTACGTCATTACCGAAGCACAAGCTTCCAATATCTCATTGAAGATCCCTTTTGGGACAGCCTTTGTCTCGTTCATAAACATTGGTACAAGTCCGTTGAAATGACTGCAATTATTGCCACGCTTAAACTTACATACACTTCTCTTCGACAGTTGCTTTAACATTACTAATTGTCACCTTTGAATATCCGGACAGATATTCTGTATACCCGCATACCGTTTTTTCTCTGGTGCCTCCTCTTGAATCGATATATTTTATATAGATTGCCCCTTCTCCGTTTAAACTTAGTTTAGGCTTGATTTTCACGGTTTCTCCGCTCTTAATAGGCTCGGTATAGATATCTTTTGAAGTCCCTTTTATAATGCCTACCTCTACTGATTCGATGTTATAGTCTGAGTTATTATTTATTGTCACGGAAAAGCTTTGGAATGGCTCAGTTATATTTTTCAACCAATTAAAACCTATCCAAACTAGTATAATGAATACCGTCAAAGAGAACGACACAAGGAACAGAATGAAAAATCGTTTTTTAATCTTCATACCTTTACCTTCTTTCTACTGCTCTGTAAAAATTAAACTCACCATTGTAAGATACGTTTCCCATCCGTTATAAGTTGCAATTGCGCTATTGCTCTATTGTCCCGAGGGAGTTTAACAATAGAAAACAACACTAAGCTTTAACAGAAACTTGTATATAAGCAAATGTTACTATTTCTAACGCTGTGCTCGACACAGCATTGACAAAACTTTAAAATTACCTTACATTGGAATGGTATCGGTTCCACTAACCATTCTTAAACCTACTCCTTTCTGTAAAGGTTGATTGAAATGAATGAAGATTTACAACCAAAAAATCCAAAATCACGAGCAACGATTGCTGATGTAGCGCGTGCGGCTGGTGTCTCCAAAACAACCATATCCCGATTTTTAAGCAAACAGTTTGATTCGATATCGGCCAGCACCCTGAAGCGGATTGAAGAAACCATTGCCGAGCTTAACTATCGGCCCAACCGTATGGCGCGGGGATTGAAGCAGGACCGAAGCTATTTGATCGGCTTCGTCGTTGCGGACATTACGAATCCTTACGCGACAAGCATCATGCGCGGGGCTGAAGAGGTGTGCGAGAAACATGGCTATAACCTGCTCGTTTGCAATACGGACAAGGATCCGGAAAAGGAACGACGGTATTTCGATCTTCTCCAGACCCACCGGATCGATGGTCTCCTGATCAACACGACGGGATACAACAATTCCATTTTGCAAGAAATGTCCAAGGACGATATGCCGATTGTGCTCGTAGACCGCAAAGTTCCCGAGCTCGACTTCGACATGGTCGGAACCGACAATCGGAAAGCGACAGGTGAAGCCTTAACCCATTTGCTGGCATGCGGTTACGAACGGATCGCCTTTTTCAGTGAAATGATCGGGATCACAAGCCCCCGTTACGAACGTGCGGAGGTATTCCGTTCGATCCTTCGCGAGCGCGGGCATGCGAGCGCCGACGATTTTTTCGAAGTAGATATGAAGGACACCAATGCCTTAGAGAGCAGCTTGGATCGTTATCTTGAATCGTCGACCGGACAATATCGTGCTGTTTTTGCAGGCAATGCCGTTGTCCTGCTCAAGTTAGTCGGCGCGCTCAAACAAAGAAATTTACAGATACCCGATGACGTATCGCTAATTGGATTTGACGATCCGGAATGGGCGCCATACGTTGACCCAGGCATCACAACCATATCACAGCCTACCTTTGATATTGGAGCCGCAGCTATGGAACAGATGCTCAAAAGAATCAACGGCGACACGTCGCCGCCTCAGACAATGGAGCTTCCCGCTTCTCTGCTTATTAGAAGATCGACAATTGCAAAATAGTTTTATTCAACAACAACCTACTCGCCGATAGCATTATATGGATATCGGCGTTGCTTTTACAATATTATGGAACCGATACCGTTAATCGGTTCCATAAAAAAATACAAAAGGAGAATCCTTATGAATCCCCATTTTGATGTTGTCACATTCGGAGAAGCAATGGTTATGTTTGTCGCTGATGAGCCCGGGGAGCTGCACCAAATCGAGCATTTTTCACGAAAAATGGCGGGAGCCGAAGCGAATGTTGCCGTAGGGCTGTCCCGGCTCGGGTTTAAGGTCGGATGGATGAGCAAGCTGGGCCGGGATCCGCTGGGAAAATACATTTCCAGTGTACTGAACAGCGAGCAGGTCAATATGCAGGCGGTTCTTATTCAGGACGATCGTTCAACGGGCTTTCAATTGAAAGCTAAAGCTGTATCAGGTGGCGATCCTCAGGTGCAATATTTCCGAAGATTTTCTGCTGCCAGCACGATGAGTATCGATGATTTCGATGCCTCCTACTATTTAGGAGCAAGGCACATCCATCTGACCGGCATCGCTCCGGCTCTCTCCGATTCTTGTTATCATATGGCGGAATCCATAATGAAACAAGCTGGAGCGGCCGGTATACCGATCACGTTCGACCCTAATCTTCGTCCGACCTTATGGCCTGGCGAGGAAGCGATGAAAAAAGGCATAAACCGCCTTGCCGCGCAGGCTGACTGGGTGCTTCCTGGTCTTTCGGAAGGCACTTTCTTGACGGGCTTTACAGCTCCTTCTGATATTGCCGCTTTTTATCTCGATCAAGGCGCCAAAGGCGTATGCATCAAGCTGGGACCTGAAGGCGCTTATTGCCGCACGCGGGAGGAAGCCTGTACAGTACCCGGATTTAAAATCGCACAAGTATTGGATACAGTAGGCGCTGGAGACGCCTTTGCCGCCGGCTTCATCAGCGGACTGCTGTCTGGCCTAAGCTTGATGGAGGCGGTCAGACGCGGAAATGCGATGGGCGCGCTCGCGGTTACGTCAACCGGTGATTCAGACGGACTGCCTGCTATGCAGCAGCTGCTGGAATTTATGAATAGCGAGAGGAGCGCTCAACAATGAAACTTCAGCTGGCACTCGACAGAATGACCATCCACGAGGCCATCGCGATTGCGGAGATTGTCCGGCCTTACGTCGATTGGTTAGAAGTCGGCACTTCCCTGATAAAGGAGTTTGGGATGGAAAGCCTGCGGCAGTTCCGCCAAGCTTTTCCTGACAAATTCATCGTCGCGGACATCAAAACCTTTGACAATGCCGCTTACGAATTCAGCTTATGCTTCGACTATGGCGCAGATGCGGCAACCGTGATCGGAGCAGCCCCGCTAGTGACGATCGAAACCTGCAAAAGGATTGCCGCCGAGAGGGAGCGGCTGTGCATGATTGATTTATTGAATGCCCCTTCCAAGCAGCTGCCATTCCTGTTTGATTCTCCTCATACCGCTGTCTGCATCCACATAAGCAAAGACCAGCAGGAACAGGGCGGTCATGGCAGCTTTGAACATTCCATTGAAGCATACACACCATTCTTATCATCAGGCGGACCAAAATTGGCGGTGGCAGGAGGCATCACTTCCGATTCCCTTCCCCTGCTGCAAACATTAAGGCCCGATGTTGTTATCGTCGGAACAGGCATTACCCAAGCAGTTGATCCGCTCGCAGCAGCAAAAGCTTTATACCAATCCGTTCATTCGCATTCCTAAAATTGGAGGTGGCAAGAGATGAAAGAGTTTGACCATATACTCAGTGAAATTCAATCGGTTTTGCAGAAGGTACAGCCCGAGGCGGCACTGAAGCTGATCTCCATGCTGCAAAGCGGCAGGACGGTGTTCCTGGTCGGAGAAGGCCGCTCCGGCTTCATGGCCAAGTCGTTTGCAATGCGGCTTCACCATTTGGGCGTGAGCGTTTTTGTCGTGGGAGAAACCATCACTCCTTCTATTAAAGAAGGTGATGTCCTGATCGCCGTATCGGGATCGGGCACATCTGCTGCCGTCCTCTCAGCAGCCAAGAAATCCATTGAAGCAAAGGCAGAAGTATGGGCGGTTACGGCCAATGCCGAGTCGCCTCTGGCACAAACTGCGAATGAAATATTGCATGTGGAAGCAGCGACCCGTTATAGAAAAGAGCATGAGTCGAAATCGGTGCAACCGCTCGGCTCACTCTTTGACCAATGCTGCCATATTGTGTTCGATGCCATTTGCCTGCGATATGCTTCCGAGCTTCAAGTCGCCCACTCCGAAGCGTTTAACAGACACACCAATTTGTAAGTCACCCTTCACTATAACAAAGGAGGAACTTCTATGACGAAGCATACGATTCTGCCCCAAAGCGGTACTCTTCACGGCTCTTTTTCCCGTGATAATGAGCCCATTCTTACCATCCAGTCCGGCGACTCCGTGAGCTATTCCACCCTGGACGGCGATTGGCTGAAGGAACTAAAGCCTGCTCCCAATCCAGGACACGGCCCAGAATTCGAGCTCCGCGATCCGATCCGCGATGCCGGCCATGCGATGTGCGGGCCTATTGCCATTGAAGGGGCGATGCCGGGAATGACGCTGGCTGTCCGAATCAATGAGAACCGGCCCGCCTCTTGGGGCTGGAGCCGTGTTGGGGGCAGACAGACAGAGCATGACCTGCGGCTTGGCGTAAGCGAAGGAGAACCTTATTATTTAAGCTGGGAGCTCAACAATGAGCGCATGCTCGCGACCAGTCATCTGGGACATTCCGTACGAATGCAGCCTTTCATGGGCGTGCTCGGGATGCCGCCGGATGAGCCCGGGCTCCACTCCACGCATCCACCCCGGTTCTGTGGAGGAAACATGGATTGCAAAGAATTAGTTCCCGGCACGACTTTGTATCTGCCGATTGCCGTCAAGGGCGGGCTGTTCTCTGTCGGGGATGGACATGCCGCACAAGGCGACGGCGAGGTTGGTTCGACCGCGATCGAATGTCCGATGGATAAGGTCGATCTAACGTTCACCCTTCTCCCTGATATGAAGCTTGCCATGCCGAGAGCGAATACGCCAGCCGGCTGGTTGACCTTCGGGTTCCATGAGGATTTAAAAGAAGCGACATATACGGCATTAAATGGAATGGTCGATTTGCTGCAGGAGGTATTCGGATTTCACCGCAAAGAAGCACTCGCTCTATGCAGCTATACCGTCGATTTGCGCATCACGCAAATCGTAAACGGGGTATGCGGCGTTCATGCCGTTCTGCCGCACGGTTCCATTCGGTGCTAACGATACTCAGAACTATACTTTGATTCCATGCATAAATAGCCTGTCCAGGCAACAGGGGACAAATCCCAGTCTGACAGGCTATTTATATTACTTTTTATATTATATAGACGGAAGCTGCGGCTGGTGCTGCGACCAAGGCTGAATCGCTTCAAAGGCCGAGGCGGCGCGGAACACATCGGTTTCACAGTTTGTCCGTCCTACGATTTGCAGGCCGACAGGCAGGCCTTCTTTAGTAAATCCGCAAGGAATCGAAGCAGCAGGCTGACCGGTCAGATTGAAAGGATAAGTATAGGAAACCCATGAGACCATATCGCGTTCAGGCAATTCAGGCGGATGGTTCAATCCTGTATCGAATGCCGCTACCGGCAGCGTAGGACAGAGGATTAGATCATATTGCTCGAAAAAGCGCCGGAGTCTCTCCCTCAATGCATATCTGGCAAATACTTTATTGTAATAATCATCGATCCGCTGCTCCATCGCATGATCAAGGGAGCCCGCTACGGCAGGATCAAACCGCTCACGCGAATTCACAAGATAATTATTGAGCCTGGTACCCACGCCCGCATAGTATTCCGCCTGCATCAATTCGACAGGGTCTTTATCGAAAATATCGTCCACCTGTTCTACTTGGCATCCCAAGGCTTGAAAAGCTTTGGCAGCAGCTTCCGTAATCTCAGCTACTTCCGGCAAGGTGCGCCCATACCCTAACGTTGGACTCCAAGCGATCCGCATGCCCGCGACCGGTACATCGCAGGCCGCCAGAAAATCCGGGATCGGTGCGGACACACTGCCAGGATCACGGCCATCAAAGCCTGCAATCGCCCCCATGAGCAGCGCAGCATCTCTAACTGTTCGAGCCATCGGACCGATATGTGCCAAGGTTGGTGTCGCTGCTGTCGGATATACAGGCGCCCTTCCGAACTGCCCCTTGAATCCAAAGATCCCGCAGAATGAAGCTGGAATACGCGCAGAACCACCGCCATCGGTCCCAATCGCAAATGGGGTGACTCCGGCAGCCACGGAAGCTGCCGCTCCTGCGCTTGAACCTCCCGTCGTTTTGCCGGTGTTCCATGGATTGCGGGTGATACCGGTCAATGGGCTGTCTCCTACGGCTTTGCATCCGAATTCGGAAGTTGTCGTCTTGCCGATAATACAGGCGCCTGCCTTTCTCAGCCGTTCTACCACAGGGGCATCGAACTCCGCTATATTATCCTTCGTAATGAGTGAACCGGAGGTGTGTCTGACTCCGCCGACCGGAATCAAATCCTTGATCGATATCGGCAGCCCGTGAAGCGGACCCAATGGTTCATTATTAGCTTGCGCCATATCACATGCTCTTGCTGCCTCAAGGGCCAGCTCAGGAGTTCGTGTGACAAACGCGTTCAGAACAGGCTCGGTCCTTTCCATGGCCTCAATCGATGCGCTAACAACTTCCACGGCAGAAAACTCTTTTTTCAGTAGCCCATTTCTTAATTCCAACGCGCTCTTAAAAGCAAATTCACGCATCCGAAGCGCTCCCCTTCCTATTAACAGAATTCATGCCCTACTGGCTATTCGCTCAGCAAGGCGCCATGCTTTTCCAACCAAGCTTTATAGTCAGCGAAAGATTTGTACAGATCGAATTGGGCCTCATAGCCGGTATCTTCCGTAAGGCGCGTTATTTCCATCGGTGCGTTATCATCAAACAGGCGTACATTCGCCAGGTCCGGTGATGTCTGAATGCGGTAACGAAAATCCGGATATTTTCCTGCAAGCAGTGCGCACCAATCCTCCACAGACCATGCGTAAGGCGAGCTAACGTTATAGATCGGATGGTTTAATCTTTCCGCCTTCAACAGCGAGACAACCGACGCAGCTACATCCCTGCTGTAAACCCAGTGCTTGAACCCGCTTCGCGGAAGCAGCGCTTCCTGTCCAAGCATCGCCAATCGAGTCGTCTGGAATGGAGCGCTCATGACGTCCCGTACTCCTGTCTTATGTTCCCAAGGCCCGAAGATGTCGCCGAGTCTGGCGGCGATCACATTCATCCCCGTTAGCTCCCGATAACGAAGGGCGATCCGCTCTGCCGCAAACTTCGTAATTTCATAGAGATTAACCGGTTCCATTACCGTCGTCTCTTCCTGCAGCAGCTCAGCGGTTTTAGTCGCTGAGCCGTACGCTGCAATGGAGCTCAAGTAAATGAATTTATGAACGGCATGTCTGCGGGCGGCCTCCAGCACTTCTATCGTTCCGACACAGTTTACCTGCAGGACCAACGCTCCTTCGCTCGCCTCCCGCAGTTCATCCGGTGTGATAGCTGCGCCATGAATGACCGCATTGATACCAAACGTTGAGAACGCAGCATCAAGTCCGGCCTTATCCAGTACGTTCCCTTCAAAAAAATGAAGATGTCCCTTCTTTTTCTGCAGCTCAGTCAACGCCTCAGGACGCGGCGGTGAAGTCGCATACATCACGATATCGATACCTTCCTCCAGCAATGCCTCGGCGATATTGAGCCCGACAAATCCAGTCCCGCCTGTTAGCAAAACTTTCATAAACGTCCTTCCCCTCACATAAAAGTAGCGATTCAAACAGCGAACCGGGCCCTGATATATCGGCCCGGTTCGCTTAAGATCGGCTCATTCCTCCACAATCGCAAATGCGCGGACAGGCGACCCGGTTCCTTCATGCAGCAAAAGAGGAACGCCATAGAACGTAAATTCTCCCTTGCCGACGAGCTGATCCAGATTGACCAGCCATTCGTAGTGGGTAATGCCCCTGTCCCGGCAAACACGGTGGCTCGGAAACAGATTCGTGCTCATAATATCTGTTGAAGGTCCCTCCACTCCGTGAAGCTTCGAACCCCGATCAGCAAGCCAATGCGTAGCCTCCACCGATAACCCCGGATTCACATCAAAAATGATCGGATTCGGAAAATGACGATTATGAAGACCCGTATTCAGAAGCACGATATGCCCATCGACCGTAATGCCAGTCTTGCGTTCCGCCTCTTCCAGATCCGCGACTTGAATTTCCCCCAGATCGGGAATATGGGTCATATCAAAGCACACAGCCTTGCCAAAAAACATCTCAAGCGGCATCTGGTCGATCGTCTGCCCATTCGGATTCATATGGTAAAAGGCATCCACATGAGTTCCAATATGTTCGATCATGCCGATATAGTTCCAAGCGGAGGTGTGCGGATCCTCCGGTGTTCCCGAACCCATCTTCAATGTGCTTTCATGTGTTGCGAGCCTGACATAAACATTGCTCTGGAATGCGCTTTGTACCGGCATATTATCGGTTATCGTAAGTGTTAGATCAATGATGCGTTGCGCCATGCTTTATTTCCTCCTATTGTTTTCCCAAAGGATAAAGAATTTTTTGGATATCCTCATCATCGATGTTGCTATTATCCACGTATACGGCTGGCACATCCGTCTTCTTCTCGACTTCCTCGCCATTGATGACCTTGATCGCATTCTCCACGCCCATATATCCGATCGCTGCAGGATCCTGTGAAATGGTACCGTCAATGACGCCGTCGCGAATGGCTTTGAGCAGATCTTCGGAGCTGTCATAGCCGATTACCGCAACATCGTCCTTTTTGCCGGATGCTTCAACGCCCAAGGATACACCAATCGAAGCGCCTTCGTTGGTTGCGAATATCCCCTTAATGTCCGGATTCGAGGTAAAGATGTCCTGTGTAATGTTGAATGCCAGGTTCCGGTCGCCTTCACTGTAGAATGTATTAAGCAGTGAATACCCGCCAAAGGAATTCATTGTATCGATGAAGCCTTTTTCTCGCGCAGCCCCTTGAATGGATCCCGCTACTTCACTTACAACAGCAATCTTGCCTTCTCCGCCGATCAGCTCGTTCATTTTTTCCGCTGCCATGGCCGATGCCGCCACATTATCCGTGCTGACGAATGAGTGTGGAATATCCGAGTTTAGATCGCCATCGATAATAATGACCGTGATGCCTGCCGCATCCGCCTTTTCCAGAGCCGGGACCATCGCATCCGCATTGGTCGGAGAAATAACAATCGCCTTAACGCCTTGGGTGATAAAGTCTTCGATGATTTTAACTTGGCCTTCTACATCGGTGTCCTTGGCCGTACCTTGAAACACAATGGTGTAACCCGCTTCTTCAGCGGCTTGTTCAGCACCTACTCGGACCGATTTCCAATAATCGTAGAGCGTAGATTTTGGAATGACGCCAATCACGCCGCCGCTCTCATCAGCTGCTGCATTATTCCCGCCTGCCGCAGCTTCATTTCCATTCCCAGCATTTCCGTTTGCTCCACAACCAGCCAATACCAACCCGACAAGCATCAATAACATGAAAGTCATACCCAGCTTATTCCTCACGTTAACCTCTCCCTCGATATACGTTTATAATGAACTGCCGCTAGACACAGGGTCAGCCTTGCAAGTGCATCCTGGTCAAGATTACTTTGCTTTTTGCCTCAACGTATCGATATAGACAGCACCGACGATGACGATACCGATTGCAATTTGCTGCCAATAGTAGGAAACCCCCAGCAGATTGAGACCATTGCGAAGGATCCCCATAATGAAGGCTCCAATCAGCGTTCCTACAATCGTCCCTACTCCGCCGGATAAGCTCGCGCCGCCGATAACGGCCGCCGCAATCGCATCGAGCTCATAGTTTTGTCCTGCCGTAGGCGCCGCCGAGATCAGCCGTGATGTGAGGATGATACCAGCTATCCCCGCTAACATACCGCTCAGCGCATACACGCCAAGCTTTGTTTTATTGACGTTTATTCCGGATAAAAAGGCCGCTTTCTCATTGCTTCCGATGGCATATACACTGCGTCCGAAGCGGCTTCTGGACAAGATTACCGCCATAATGATGGAGATAATGACCATCAATATGACCGGCATCGGGATGCCGAACACGGTTCCCCCGCCCAGCACGCCATATGATCGCGGCAATCCGGATACCGGTGTGCCGTCAGTGATCACGAGCACGGCTCCTCTAGCAATCCCCATCATCCCCAGCGTGGCGATAAAGGGAGGAATATTCCCATAGGAAATGATCGCTCCATTTAATAGTCCGCAGACGATACCGCCCACTATACCGACAATAACGGCTATCCAGATCGGACTCCCTGAGGTCATCATCTGCGCGGCAATAACGCCTGAGAGCGCTGCGATCGAACCAACGGACAGGTCTATGCCGCCCTTAATAATGACGTACGTTTGTCCGATTGCCACTATCGCTACGATAGACGTTTGCAGCGCGATGTTTAATAGATTGTTTACCTGTAGAAAACTGCTGCTTGCAAACGAGAAAAATAGTCCCAGCAAAATGAGTCCCAGGAATGCCCCTAACTTTTGAAAGTTTACCGAACGATTCCCGGTTGGCTTTGCTCCGGAATCGGGGAGTTCGGATTTTCTCTTCATGATGTTTTCCAGCAACATGACCGCTCCTCTCATTGATTCATCGCATAATGAGTGATCTTCTCCTGATCGGCATCCTCCGCTGACAGATCGGCGGTTATTCGCCCTTCTGCCATGACCAGAATCCGGTCGCTCATACCCAGAATTTCAGGCAGCTCGGAGGAGATCATAATGACCGTTACACCGTTTAACACCAGCTCGTACATGAGCTCATACACTTCATATTTTGCCCCAACGTCAATTCCTCTGGTCGGTTCATCAAAGATGAGTATGTTTGTATGGCGACATAGCCATTTGGCAAGAACAACCTTCTGCTGGTTGCCTCCACTGAGATTGCCGACCTCCTGATTCCGGTTTACGGCTTTGATGCCAAGTCGTGTGATATAGTGATCCGTGACCCGCTTGGCTTCATTTTCTTTAACCCATCCGGCGGTTGAATATTTGTCATAGTTGCTGATCATGATGTTATCCTTAATATTGATGGAGAGCATCAGCCCGTCCTTTTTACGGTCTTCCGTAATATAACCAATCCCGTGGCGGATTCCCTCTGCGGGGGTTTGGATGGCAACCTTCTTGCCTTGAATCCAAATCTCGCCCGTTACCATACGGTCCGCACCGAATATTGCCCGAGCAAGCTCCGTCCTTCCGGCACCCATCAAACCCGCAATGCCGAGTATTTCTCCTTCATAGGCCTCAAAGCTGATGTTCCTTAACAGCTGCTTGGTGGAAACATTCTTAACCTCCAACGTCTTCTTGCCCCGGGAGTAATCCGGTTTGCCAGGGAACTTGGAAGTAAGCTCGCGGCCGACCATTTCCTGGATCAGCTTATCCACTGTCGTATCTTGAAACAGATGCTCGGAAATGTATTGGCCGTCCCTTAGTACCGTCACGCGATCTACAATCCGCTTCAGCTCATTCATGCGGTGCGAGATGTAGATGATTGCCACCCCTTGGGCCTTGAGATCGTGAATGACGTCAAAAAGCGTGTCGATTTCAGATTCGGTCAAAGCCGCCGTTGGTTCATCCAGAATTAATAGCTCACAGTTGTATGACAGCGTTTTTGCGATTTCTACCATTTGCTGCTCCGCTACGCTGAGCTCGGACACTTTCATTCGCGGATTGATCTTCAGCTTTAGCTGCTGCAAAATTTTTGCGGCATCCTCATTCAACTGACGCTCGCTTATGAATCCCCGCAGTCTGGCGCCGGGTTCTCTTCCGATAAAAATATTTTGTGCGACAGTCAGATCCGGAAGGAGATTGAATTCCTGATACACGATACCAATGCCCAGACGCTGGATTTCCTTCGGATGTTGAATTCGCAGAGGCTGTCCTTTATACCTCACCTGACCTGAATCCTGTTTGACGACCCCGGTCAAAATTTTCATCAGCGTCGACTTTCCAGCTCCGTTCTCCCCCATGAGGGCATGAACTTCCCCGCGCCTGATATGAAGTTGAACATTCCGGAGTACGCTGACCCCTGAATAGGATTTATAAATATCGACCGCTTCCAGCAGCATTTCTCCCATGCGTCTCACCCCCATGTTCGTTTTGTTACAGCATGACATCTCCCAGGTTAGGTCCCAGCGTCTGGCCTGTGAACAGGTTGCCGTCCGGTTCGGCAGCGAGGAATACAGCCGTCGGAGACACCTCATCGACTTCTCCGAATCGCGGAATGACAAGCTCAGCCAGCTTCTTATCCCTCCATTCCTGATTGACGGTGTGCATCACATGGGTTTCGATCGGCCCCGGAGCGATACAGTTCGCCGTAATCCCGTGACGGCCGAGCTCCATCGCGATCGACTTCGTGAATCCGATTATTCCTGCTTTGGAAGCCGCATAATGACTGTGCTCCACGCCGCCCTTCTGGCCAATCTGGGAAGCCATATTAATAATCCTTCCAAACTTTTGCTCGATCATGTGCGGCACAGCAAATCTGGTTGTTAAAAATACGCTTCTGAGATTGACGGACATCATGTTATCCCATGCTTCGACTGTCATATCCTGAATCAGGCTCTGCGTGGAAATATAAGCATTGTTGACCAATATATCGATGCGCCCGAACGCACTTACCGTTGATGTTATCAGACGCTCGGCCGTCTCTACCTGAGATATATCACCCTCGGTGAGGATTACACGCCCACCGAAGCTCTCCAGCTCATTCTTAAACTGCTCCATGTCATCAAGTTTATGGCCGTAATAATTCAGTGAAAGATCGGCGCCTTCCCTTGCATATGCAAGCGCAATTCCTTTACCGATTCCATGAACAGGGCCCGCCCCTGTAATCACTGCGATTTTCCCTTTCAGTCTCATAAGCATTCTCCTTTGAAAGTTAATGGTACCGGTTTACGGAACCGGTTCCAGTAAGGATAGATTAAATGAGAATGCTTGCTTTGTCAAACACTTTTTTGTCAGAATACCTCACTCCGTATTTCTTAATTTCGAAAAACCCTTTTATTAAGCGTTTTCTTTTTGTTTTTTAACAAATTATTTTTGTGTACTATATTTTTGTGTCAGTTTATCTGCCATTATAATAAAATAAAAAAGCTACACTGCACATGGTTATTTCTTACCATGAACAGCATAGCGATTAAAAAAATTCTGAAGCTGGATGTTACTTTTCCTACTCTGTAAGCTCCGCCTGCTGCCGATCCCCGATACAGTCAGAGCAAATATGAAGATGGTCAGCCTGAGCTTCTATTTCGGCTTCTTCCTCGGTTCCTCCGCATACTTCACATATCATGGGCATTCGGATTTCCTCCTGTTTCATCAATCACAAAGCCTTGATCCAGAACAGCTTGCTGAAAATCCTGGAAGGAAGCTGCTGTCTCGTCATAAGTGAACGTTGCCTCCCTGCGGTTCAAGCTGATCTCGACCTTATTTACTCCCCATACCTCATGCAATGCCCGCCTTACTTTATTGACATCTTCCTGATCGTCCATTCCTTGTACGACAATGGTTTTCGTAATCATGTCGGCACTCCCGTTCCTGTCAGTCAGCGAGATTTGTTCAATCCTTTACCCATCCCCTGCAAAAACTTCATCATCACAGACAAAGCCGCGGACACATCCGGATTGCGCAATGACCCAAGCATGCCCCACAATCCTTGTCGTCTGTCCGGCTCTGCGGCAACCGCATGGTCGATGCCGGCGGATACCCCTTGCAGCAGTGTTTGGAGCTTGGACGGGTCGATCTGGCTCAGAAATTGCACCGCTCCCATGCCATTCTTAATCATTTGATGCGCACCGGGCTTATTCATCTGATTGATCCCGATCAGAGCGATCTGCTCACTGTTTTTCAGAATCCCTTGTACAGCATCCAATATTCCTAAACGATTCAGATCACCGAGAATATCTATTAATTTCAGCAAAGGTTCACGCTCTTTCGCTGCGCTTTGCAGGATCTGCTCTACTGCTTCGGCATCCGCTTCCGCCTGAGTGGGTCGGTTCTTCTCAATGCTGGTAATCGCTTTGGCCATGTTGCTCCCCTCCGTCGATCAATTCAGGAATCGGCACATAGTCCGGACGATCCCATTTCTCTTGCACCTTGACACCGATTTGCGGCACACGATTCCCAAAGCGGTGATTGACGCGGGGAAGCGGCCGATCTCCTGTGGGCTCCAGTATCTCCATTTTCACGCTCATTTCTTTGAAGTTCGGCGTATGGGTAATCCGATCATGGTAGCTGCTCGTCAAGTAATTCACCGCAGATCCGTCATCAAATGAATTCATCGTGAGATATAGCTCGTTCCCCCTCACCCGATCTGTCACCTCCACCCGCACTTTAACCACCCCATAAGGCGAGGTGAGGCGAACCAATGCACCGCTTTCGATTCCCCGTTCTTTCGCCAGTTCAGGCGACACTTCTAACCATTCGCTTGGCACCTTATGCGTAATGCCTTTTGATTTGTACGTCATGTTGCCCTCGTGGAAATGCTCCAGCAGCCGGCCGTTGTTCAAATGCAGATCGTACTCCACTCCCGGTTCGTACGGAGGGGTCCACTCTACCGGGAATAGCTTGGCCTTTCCATCCGGAAAAGCAAACCGTTCCTGATACAAGAGAGGGGAATCCTCGCCATTTGGCGCAACAGGCCATACGAGACTGTCCCACTGCTCCAGCCGTTCATAGCTAACCCCGGCAAAAACAGGGGCAAGGCTTGCCGCTTCTGCCATCAGCTCGCTCGGATGCTTGTAGCTCCAATTCGCGCCCAGCCGATTAGCGACCTCCTGAATAATCATCCAATCCGGCTTGGATTCCCCAAGCGGCTCGAAAACTTTGTAGAACCGTTGGATCCGTCTTTCCGTATTCGTAAAGGTTCCGTCCTTTTCCAGGCTTGGCGCCGCAGGCAGAACCACATCGGCGAACTGGGCCGTTTTCGAGAAGAAAATATCCTGTACCACGAAAAATTGGAGTTTATCGAATGCAGCCTGCACATGGTTGGAGTTCGAATCGACAAGCGCCATTTCTTCCCCGAACAGGTACATCGCTTTTAATTTTCCGTCATGCACACCTTCCACCATTTGATGGTTATTGAAGCCCGGCTTCTCAGGCAGCTTCACGCCCCAAGCCTTTTCATATTTCGCCCGAACCTTCTCGTCCTGCACTGCTTCATAGCCTGGGAACCAGGCAGGCATCGTCCCGAAATCACATGCTCCCTGGACATTGTTATGCCCCCGCAGCGGATAAGCCCCTGTTCCCGGTCGGCCATAATTCCCAGTAATTAATAACAGATTGCTGATTGCCGTGCTTGTATCGGTGGCGCCGATATGCTGTGTAACCCCCATTGCCCACAAGGCGCAGACGGATTGGGCTTCGTGAATCATCGTTGCGAGCCGAATAAGGTTTTCTTTGCTCAAGCCCGTTGTTTTCTCCGCATACTCCAGCGTATACTTCTCCAGGGATTGAATGTACTGGTCTACACCATTAACCCGCTGGTTCAAGAACGCTCGATCTTCCCAGCCTTGATCGAGAATGTATTTCGTAACCGCGGACAACCAGATCAGATCGCTTCCCGGCTTAGGCTGCAGGAACAGGTCCGCTCTTTCCGCCAGCTCATGTTTTCTAAGGTCGATAACCGCCAATTTTTGGCCATGCAGTTTGTGGGCCCGTTTGACACGCGTCGCTAATACCGGATGGGATTCAGCCGGGTTCGCTCCGATGACAACGACCAATTCCGACGCGGCAATATCGCGGATCGTCCCCGAATCCCCGCCGATTCCAACTGTCCGCATCAAACCTGCCGTTGCCGGGGACTGGCAGTACCGGGAGCAGTTATCCACGTTATTGCTTCCCATAATGGCCCGTGCAAACTTTTGGAAAATGAAGTTTTCTTCATTGCTGCACTTTGAAGAAGAGATATAACCTATCGATTCCGGGCCGTGTGTGTCCCTGATCTCCTTCAATTTGCTGGCCACCAAGGTAAGCGCCTCATCCCATGTCGCCTCAACAAACCGGTCCCCTTTACGGATCAGCGGCTTGGTCAAACGCTCCTCGCTGTTGACAAAGTCCCAGCCGAATTTGCCTTTGATACAGGTTGAAATTCCGTTTACCGGCGCTGCTTCTTGCGGTTCGATCTTGAGGATTTTACGGTCTTTGGTCCACACCTCAAAGCTGCAGCCGACGCCGCAATAGGTACATACGGTCTTGGTCCGTTTGATCCGGGATTTTCGCATTGCCGCTTCGACTTCCGATATCGCGAATATTTCCTGATACCCCGGTTCCACTTCCTTCGTCAGATCAATCATCGGCAGCAGCACATTATTCGGAATGCTTGTCAGGTACCCGGCCTCTCCGAGCATCGACTTTTCCATTAATGCATTGCAAGGGCATACGTTAACGCAGTGTCCGCAGGAGACGCAGGACGATTCATCGATAGGTACCCCGTTATCCCATAACACTCTGGGCCGCTCAAGGCTCCAGTCAATCGTCAGCGTTTCATTCACCTGCAGATCCTGGCAGGCTTCCACGCAGCGTCCGCACAGAATACACTGGTCCGGCTCATAACGGTAAAATGGATGCGAGTTGTCCGGCGGGTAAGGCTTAGGCGCAAACTCGTATTTCTGATGCTCGACCTGCAAATATTCCGCTGTATTATGCACTGTGCAGTTACCGTTATTATTGTCACACACCGTGCAATACAGCTCGTGATTTTGCAAAATACGCTGCATGGCCTCCATTTGAGCGGCTTTGGCCCTGGGTGATATACTGTCAACCTTCATGCCCGGCTTAACCGACGTGGAGCATGACCGCTGCAGCACGCCATCGACTTCTACCATACAGGTATCGCAGGATTGAATCGCGCCGAGGTTGCCGTGATAACAGATATGAGGAATGTAGAAATCGTGAGATTCTGCGACCTGCAGAATGCTTTGATCCGGTGAGCAGCTGTACGTCCTGTCGTTGATTTGTATATTGATTGTTTGCTCACTCATATGCATACCTCCTTGCAACGTTAAGTTTTTCAGAGGCAAATCACTTTGCTCATTTCGTTATGGTTTCCATTCCCAGCAATCCTATTCCTTGCCGCCGTTAGCTAAACCACTGCTGCTGATTGGCACAATTAGCCGGAAAACATCCATCTAATTCTCCTGAACCACTCTGCAGCACCTTCACTAACTGGAAAACCCGGAGCTAACCCATCGATAACGGTCCATTCCCGGAATAAAGTATGAATTTTGATGGAGCTTTTCCATCTAATCTGATTTCCCGCGATAATCGAACTACATCTGCGGGAGGAATTCCTGTTAAATTCGGTGAGAAGTGTGAAAACAAGGCACACGAGGGCTGAACTGCGAAGTAGGAAGAAAGAAACGGATACTGCAAGCATCTGGTCGGACTTACAAAATAGAATAGGCTCCACAGGGTGCAAAGCAGCCTGCGAAGCCTATTGAGAAGTCTAACTATTGGGAGGGGCGCAGTTCCGGATGGACAGGAACCGCCGCTCCCCGATCGGAGCATACAGTGAACGGCGGCTGACTGAGCTTAATTTAAAACCGGTAGATGACAGCCTCAAAAGGTCTCATCGTCAAAGCGCCGCTGCCGCCTGCATGATCATCCGGATAGTTCGTAATTACAGTTTCCCGGGAGACGGATGCGGCCGATTCCGGCAGCTCGAACGATACGGACTGCTCGGAAATATTTAGCACGATAAGCCATTTCTCGGTTCCGAGCGTACGGAAATATGCATACAGCTGCGGATGATCCTCCAGAACCGGTTCGTAGCTTCCGTATACCATGACCTCGTGTTCCTTGCGAAGCTGAATAAGCTTCTTATAGTAATAGAATACGGAATTCGGATCAGCCAGCGCCGCGGCCACGTTGATTTCCTTGTAGTTCGGGTTCACCTTGATCCATGGCGTGCCGCCGGTAAAGCCGGCCATGCTCGAATCGTCCCAGTGCATCGGCGTTCTGGAGTTGTCCCGTGCAAGATGGAGCAGGCTCTCGAACACTTCCTGCGGATCTCTGCCTTTCCCCGTTTCTTCTTTATACTTGTTTTTCATCGCGATATCGTTATAGTCGTCGATCGTATCAAACCGTACGCCCGTCATCCCAATCTCTTCGCCTTGGTAGACATATGGCATGCCCGGCAGCGTATGAAGCAGCGTTGCAAAGCAGGTTGCCGATTCCGTGCGGAACGTGGTGTCATTTCCGAACCTTGTCACAAGACGGGTATGGTCATGGTTGTTCAAGAACTGCGAATTCCAGCCTCTGCCCCACATACCCTCGTACCATCTCTTTTGAATCTCTTTGAACCGCGCCATATCCCAATGCGCCATATAATCGCATACTTCAAAATGGAACAGCGTATTGAGCTCGCCGCGGTCTTCGCCGACATACAGAAGTCCATCTTCAGGCGTAACGAACGGAATTTCACCGACAGTAAACACATCATAATGCTTTAATACCTTCTCATGCATTTCCTGAAGATAGTCATGAATGCCGGGATTGTTGCCCAGGTAGGAGATGACGTCCGGATGTTCCGCATCCGGGAAGCCCGCTTGCTTGGCCAGCAGATTAATGACATCCATGCGGAAGCCGTCGATGCCTTTATCCAGCCAGAAACGCATCATATCGAAAATTTCTTCCCGTACCTTCGGGTTTTCCCAGTTCAAATCCGGCTGCTCAGTCGCGAAGGAGTGGAAATAATATTCTCCGGTCGTCTCGTCATATTCCCATGTCGACGGTGTAAAATACGACCGCCAGTTATTCGCCTCCTTACGCCAAATGTAATAGTCACGGTACGGATTGTCCTTGGATGAACGGGATTCCACGAACCATGGATGCTGATCGGACGTATGGTTAACGACCAAATCCATAATGAGCTTCATCCCGCGTGCGTGAACCTCCTGAAGAAGACGCTCAAAATCATCCATCGTCCCCGCTTTTGGCATAATGGAACGGTAATCGGAAATATCATATCCGTTATCCACATCAGGAGATCCGTAGCAAGGATTCAGCCACACAACGTCTGCGCCCAGTTCCTTAATATAGTCCAGCTTGCGGATGACGCCTTCCAAATCCCCGTACCCGTCTCCATCGGTATCATAGAAGCTTCTCCAATACACTTGATAGACTACGGCTTCTTTCCACCACGTTTTCTTCATGGCGTTACGCCTCCCTACAGCACCAGCTCATAACCGGTTGTATTTTCTATAATATCCACCTGAACGGAATCAGGCGTGCGCGTTAATTTGACCGATAAATGCCCGTCACCGATCCGGACCCGTTCGGCAGTCAATTCATTGAACAAATCGGGAAGAAACGGATTCATCACAATCTTTCTTGCAATTGCATCCGGCGCCAGTCCCAGCATGGCCTGCAGGAAGACAAATGACGTCGCGCCTGACCATGCTTGCGGAGAACAGGTTGTCGGATAAGGCACAGGACCCCCGAGTTCGGATCCGTAACCGCAGAACAATTCCGGCAGCCGTTGATATTCAAACGATTTGGATGCCTCCAGCAAGCCGGAAATCATCTGGTTTGCTTCCCGTTTAAAGCCCAAGCGGCTCAGACCAAGCAGAATCATTCCATTGTCATGCGGCCATACGCTTCCGTTGTGATAGCTCATCGGATAATAGCCTGCCGCTTCGGTGCTCATCGTGCGCACTCCATAGCCGTTGAACATGTCTTTCGCAGTCAATCGCTCTGCGACCTGCTCCGCACGTGCGGCATCCGGTAATCCAGTCATTAACAAATGGCCCGGATTGGAGGTCACGGAACGGACCTGCTGCTGCTCACGGTCGAGCGCAACGGCATAGAACTGCTCGTCCTCCATCCAAAAGGCTTCTTCGAACCGGGCCTTGAATGCTTCCGCTTCCAGCTCCAGCTTGTCTGCAAGCGCTTGGTCGCCCAGCACGGCCATAATCGGCGCTAAGCCTTTCTTGGCTTGATAGACATAACCCTGCACCTCGGATAATGCGATCGGTGTTGCCGCATACTGGCCCGTTTGATGCACGATCGAATTGCTCGAATCTTTCCAGCCTTGGTTCGGGAAGCCCTTCTCGGCTTCCTGATGGTAGGTCAGGAAGCCGGCTCCCGTTCCTTCAATGATACCATCTATCCAGCCCAGCGCCCGTTCGATGTTGGGCTTTAATTCTTCCACAAGCGCCAGATCTCCTGTCCAGCGGACATATTCCGCGATTAAGACGAGAAACAGCGGTGTAGAATCCACCGTCCCGTAGTAAGGGGAGAATGGAGATTGATTCGTATTCACCAATTCGCCAAAACGAATCTCATGCATAATCTTGCCGGGCTGCTCGTCCCGCCAGGCATCGACTTTCGTGCCTTGGTAGGCCGCCAGCGTTCTTAACGTGCCTTTGGCTTTCTCAGGATTTAACGGCAGCATGAACAAGGAGGTAATCAGGCTGTCCCGTCCGAATGGCACCGCGAACCATGGCAATCCGGCTACCGGCGTATCACCGTATCCCACATCCGTCATCAGCATGCGCAGATCCTGAACACCGCGGCGGTACAAGCCGTCAAACACTTCCATATTTGATGTGACGCGCGTTGTTTCGCCATACCAGCTGTCATAGGACTGCTCAAGGAGACGGAGAGCTTCTTCGTACGCGAGCGGCTCCGCTTTCTCCCCTGCCAGTACCGGCGTGATGACAAAGCAGATCTGCTGTGACTCTTGCGGCTGGAGCGTCATCGTAAAATGAACGATCCCTTGCGGATCGATACCGCTCTCGTCTTGATTCCACTCAATCACGGTCTCCCTTACAATGTCGTCCTTGCCTTGATAACGGATCGACAGCTGCCGCTCGCCCGCTTCCCGTCCGGTGATCTCGCCGGTTTCTCCCGTGCGGTATTTCCGGACAAGGAACATATCTTGGAAATCAGCGTCAAAGCCGGCAGAGAAATCAAACGTCCTGCTGTCCGGAAAAAAATTCGTCAACGTGATCCGTTCGTATAAAACGCCCTGATAGATAAACCGTTCCCTCAGCAGCTCAATAGCGCCTTCGTCTTGACGTACCTTCATCAGGCGAATCGATGCAAAATAGCTTTTATCGGCGTTGGAAGATAACACCGAAGGCTTTTCGCCGTCAATTAACAGCTCCAACCGGCTCAAAAACCGGGTATCCTTCGTGTACAATCCATGGCCTGCTTCATTATTTTCTGTAATATCCCCATTCGGTTCGGTAAGCAAGAAGATGTCGCCTTCTTTGATGACACGGTAATCCATCGTTTAACCCTCATTCCTGTGAAATGATATCACCCTTTAACCCCTGAGCTGGATATGCCTTCGATATACTGCCGTTGGAAAAGGAAGAAGAAAATCAAGATCGGCAGCGTGGACAACACAACCCCGGCCATAATGAGCGGCGTATTCTCAAAGAACATATCCTTTACGCTGTTCAGTCCGACCACAAGCACATATTTCTCCGGATCGTTGGCGAGCGTACTCGGAATCAGGTAACTGTTCCATGTGCCCGCGAACGCAAGGATCGACATCGTGATCAGCGATGATTTCGCCAAAGGGTAGACGATCCGCCAGAAGGCGCCCATTTTTGTTAGACCATCCAGCCTTGCCGCTTCAATGAATTCAGTCGGCACGCTGATGAAAAACTGCCGCAGCATGAAAATATACAGACATTGATAGAGGAATGGCACGGTCAATGCATAGAACGTGTTCAACCATCCGATCTGCGCCACGTTGACATACACCGGAATCAAGATCATGTGATAAGGAACCATCATCGAAGCGACGACAATCCAGTAAATCAGCTTTTTCCCCTTGAAATCCAGCTTCGCAAGCGCAAATCCGGCCATCGGATTGATTATCAAGTTCCCGAGAATGACTATGCCCGTCATAATAACGGTGTTCATCAGCCATTTCGGAACGTTATAGGCTTCATTGGTAAAAAACAGCTTATAGTTATCCACTGTCCAGTTCGTTATCCAGGTAAACGTGTTAACATCCCTCATCGTAATAAACGAGGTATACAGCGTATATAGAAAAGGGAGTGCAAACACGAACCCGAGTATAGTAAGGAGAGAATAATTGCCAAGCAGCTGAATGCTTTTTTTCGCGTTCATATTTGTCACCCCTTATCGTCCAACAGTTTCTTTTGAAGGAAAGTAATAATCATAATGATGAAGAAGAACAAGACGACAGCCGCGCTGCCATAACCGATCTCCATGTACCGGATACCGTGCTGGTAGAAATACGTGACAACCGTACTTGTCGCTCCGGCCGGCGAGCCGAGCGCGCCGTAACGTGAAATCGCGGCAATCTGGTCATAAATTTGAAAGCCCAATATCGTCGCCACGGAAACCACAAAGAACGTAATCGGCTTCACATAAGGCACCGTAATATAACGGAATTGCGCCCATTTGGACGCGCCGTCCATCTGGCCAGCCTCGTACAAATCCTTGGGAACCTCCTGCAGCGCAGATAAATACACAATCATGCTGAAGCCCGCTTGCTGGAAAATAAACAAAATCGCTACAAATAACAGCGCATAACGCGTATCGGCAAACCAGGTCGCATTATCGAAGCCGAAGAACGTGAAAAACTCCGTTACAAACGTCCCCTGCTTAAACAGCATCATAAAAACGGTTGTAATCGCGATCTGCGAAGTAATGTACGGGATAAAGAAGAGCGTTCTGAACATGCCCTTTCCCTTGAGTTTTTGATTCACGAGAATCGCCATGATCAATCCCAAGATGGTTTGCAGCGGAACCGCAATGACGACAATCTGCAGGGAATGGATAACAGCCCGGTAAAACTCGGAATCATTCAAAATTTGAACATAGTTCTGCAAACCGATAAATTTCGCATCGCCGAGCGAAGCGAAGTTGGCATCTTGAAAGCTTCTAATAAACGATTGTAAGAAAGGATAAAAGAACCACCATGCCCATAACACCAAAAAAGGCAAGGTGAACAGCCACCCGACAGCCAGATCCGAATCCGCCAAGCTGCGGAGCCAGGATTGCTTTTTTCCGTTATTCAGCCGCATTTCTGCGTTTTCATTCCCATAGGCAGCCATCATATACCTCCTGTCCTGAATTCCATAATTTAGTTTAAAATCCCTCGAAACAAAGTCGTTCCCGCCTCCGCGCGGCGGAAACGGGAACGGCTGGTTTTATTTAAATTGTTCTTGAATGCCGTCGAGTATTTCTTGCGGCGATTTCTTCACTCCGCCGAGCACAACGGATTCGATCTGGTTGACCAATTCGTCTCTGAACCTCTTCGTCTCAGCCGGATACGCAAAGTCTGTGCTGTATTCCAGTGCAGGCTGAACATTCGCGAACTCCGGATTTTCTTCGAAGTACTGGGAAGAGAGGCCAGGAACCGCCGGGTTAGCGCCCAGCTTCAAGAATTCCGTCAGGACTGTATCATTCGTCATGAAATACGCTGCTTGAAGCGCCGCTTCCTTGTTCTTCGCATCTTTCAATACGACATAACCGTCAGCGATCATTGTGCTGCCAGCCGTTGTACCTTCAGGTACCGGGAAAGCAACATATTTCAGATCAGGAGCAGCATCCTTCAAGTAGCCTTTATACCAGTATCCGCCGGTTGTCATAACCGCTTTACCGTTAGCGAACACTTCTCCGTCCCAACCGTATCCAAGGGATTTCGGTGTTACCGCAATGCCTTCTTCGTACATGTCAAAGATTTTTTGCAGCGCTTGGACGTTCTCCGGGGAGTTGATCGTTGCGCCGTTGCCCCAGTCACCGCCATAGCTTTTTGCAATATTCGTAATGTGGTAAGCATCAATATTGATCGCGATGCCGTAACGGTCTTTGTTCGTCAGCTCTTTCGCCGCTGCTTCTACTTCATCCCACGTTTTCGGGTACTCGCCAAGTCCGGCTTCTTTCCACAGATCTTCGTTGATGAAGAACATCGCCGGCATCGCCGTGTTTGGAACGCCATATTGCTTGCCGTCCACCTTCCAAATATCCATCGCGGATTCGGAGAAGCGGCTCATATCCACACCGGAAGGCCCGATGTGCTCGTCCAGTGGAGCGAACAAGCCTTTATTGATATATTCGAACGAACCTTCATTGGAAATTTTGATAAAATCCGGTGCTACGCCTGCCGCAATCTCACCAGGAAGCGTGTTCCAGAATTGATCGCTGCTCGGATACTGCTTGATTTTCAGTTCAATATTCGGGTACTGCTCGGAAATCGCGTCCGCCGCAGCCTGATAAATTTGCAGATCCTGCGCCGTTCCCCAGAAGCCCATCGTAACAGTTGCTTTTTCCGCGCCCGCTTCGCCGGCTTGGCTGCTGCCGTTGTTAGCGTTGTTGTTGGCGTTGCCACCGCATGCCGCCAAGGCAACCAATAAAATCAAGGAAACGATCAACATTCCCGTAAGCCTTTTCGTCTTTTTCATGGTCATCCCCCTAGATGTATATAATTTAACTTTCTATAGCTATGTTAAAGGCATCCGCACACAAAAAAAATTAATCAAATGATGATTAATTTCATAAGATATCCTTATTTTTTTATTCATTCCGGCTTGATCGTTATTTTTTTAATATTGTTTACCTTTCTTTCATTCAATCAACCTTTTTCCTTGCGGTATTCTTTTGGCGAGACTCCCGCATATTTATGAAAGACGATCGCAAAGTGAGCCTGGCTGTTATAACCTACCATCTCAGCGACCTCATAAATTTTGTATTTGTAATCCTTGAGCAGCTCTTTTGCGTTATGGATGCGGACTTCGTTAATGTAATCGAATAATCCCCGCTCCGTTTCCTGTTTAAAAAGCCTGCTGATATAGTTCGGGCTGGCATGGAATTGTTCGCCCAGCATCTTCAAGGAAATATTCTCGTTATAGTGTTTATCGATGAACTGAATAATATTGCGGGTGAGGGGACTGTAGTCTTTGTTTTTCCCGGCGATCCTGGCGGTCAGCTTCTCGTTAAATACGGCATGGTAATAAGCTGACAATTCATTGAACTCTTCAATATGCTCCGCGTCGCCTCCTCCCTCCAGATATTCCTCCCCGTCCTGCATCATGAACAGCAAGCCTTCATAAATTTTTTTGACATCCCGCTCACTCATGAACTCAGTGTCCTGCACATATTGCTCCCACTGCGCCAAATGAACGGCAAACTCGTCATACTTTTCCGCCTTCAGCCTGTTTTTCATCAGCACGATTAAATCATTGATCCGTTCCATCGCCTGCTCTTCTTCGATCTTGCGGGGCTCATAATAAAACAACGGATCGTTGGGATGATAGAACCGCTGCTCCAGCGCCTGCTTTGCTTCCCCTGCCGCCTGCTTGAAGCCGCCGAAGGAGTGAAATACTCTGCTGACTCCAAACACCGTTTCGATGTTTAAAAACCGCTTAAGCGAAGAACTGATCGTATAGACGAGATCGTTAACATGCGAGAACGCAGCTTGTACGCTTTTTGATTCGCTGTGACTGACACAAATCGTATATAAATTGTCCTCCAGCTGCACAAACTCCGACTCTTTCTCTTTAGACAACAGCTCGAATAGGATGTTTGCTATCGTATTGGGCAGTATGGCTGTGTTTTGCCCCGTATACCGTTTGACGACCGCCGTATATTTCTTTACCGTAAACAGCACGATAAAAATATTGTTTTCCTTCAGCTTTGTTTCCAGTGCACCGTCCACAGCGCCGCTGAGCATATCTTCAAGCGTCGCTGCCTTTACACGATGATTCAACTCGGCGGCCCCTGTCTGCTGAATGGGATTCAGATTCTCTTTCACATGTTTTAGTGCTTTTTTGATCTCTTGCTCATTCATGCCCGGTTTATGAAAGTAGTCCACGGCACCTAATTTCATCGCTTCTTTAACATGCATGAAGTCATCAAAGCTGCTTAATATAATGGCCTTGGCCGTTATGCCTTTTTCTTTCATTTCCGCAAGCACATCCAGGCCGTCTTTTTTCGGCATTTTAATATCGAGCATGACGACGTCGGGCTTGCGTTCGAGCATCAGCCTGACGGCCTCTTCTCCATCCCCCGCTTCGCCCACGATTTCCATGCCTTCCGCTTCCCAATCGATCGCCGATTTAATTCCGATCCGCACGAGCGGTTCATCATCCACGATAAGTATTCTCATCACGTCTCACCTGCATTCTCATTTTTTCATCACAGGAATTACGATTTTAGCAACCGTTCCGTTGTTCTGCCCGCTTGTAATCCACAAGCCGCACCCGTCCCCATAGTTGAGCTCGATTCGTTTGCGGATATTATTAATGCCGATTGCATTCAAATGATCGGCCGGTTCGCTCTGTGCCAGATCTTGTTGCTCAGTGCCCGTCATGCCTCTGCCGTTGTCCGCGACGATCATAATGACATGGCCCGATTGCTCGTAAATCCGAATCGTCAGCTTTCCTTTATAATCGATTTCATCAAAGCCATGGAAAATTGCATTTTCAACCAGGGGCTGCAGTATAAACTTTAATGTCTTGTATTCCAGCACAGCCGGTTCAATATCATACAATACTTCAAATTTATTTAAATAACGGAAGTCCAAAATTTTTGTGTAATTTTGAATGAATATAACCTCGTCCTTGATCAGAACCTCGTCGGTTTCCGTTTTGGCCGTGAACTTAATCACGGATGAAAAGGCCGTCAGCGCCTCTTCGATTCCGGAAGCGCCTTGAATTTTAGCCATCCATTTAATGACGTTAAGCGTGTTGTACATGAAGTGGGGTTTGATCTGCGATTGCAGCGCGAGCAGCTCCAGCTTCCTCTTTTCCTGTTCTTCATGCACGATTTTCTGAATTAATCTTCGAATTTCTTTCAGCATTTTGTCAATCGTTATGCTTATCTTACCGATTTCGCCTTGCTGAATATCGATGTCCACGTCCAGATTGCCTTGCGATACCAGCTTCATCTTCCGCTCCAGAATCAATAACGGCTTCGTGATGCCTGTAGCGATGTAGATCGAGGTGATGATCGACAGACCCAGCAATACGAGCAGCGTGATTACGATCGTTCTAACGATCGTATCCACAAAACCAAACAGCTCGTTTTTCGGAATAATCGTAACCGCTTTCCATCCCGACAAGTCTGAAGCAGCCGAGATCACATAGTGACCTCTATCATAATCGTCACCTATTATATCGGCAGCGGCTTGTCCGATTTCACTGCCCGCTTTGCTGTAGATGATATTATCATTTTCATCTACCAGATAGAATCGGGTGTTGTCAGTGAAGTGAATGTCGCTCCATAATGTTTTAAGCTTTTCAACTCCGATATTTAATAATATAAAACCGAGATTTTTTTTGGAATACGGATCCACGATCGCCCGTCCGACCGAAACGACAGGCTCATCCTGAAAAGACATCAGCTTTTCAGGATGAACCCCGATCAGCACATACCTTCCGTTTTCCTTGGCTATGGCCTGGATAAACGGTTCGTCATAAAAACCATTTTCCAAATAATGATGGTCCATATAATTCGTGTTGCTTCTTCCGAGAATGATGTGGCTCTTCCGTTGATAAATGACGACCGAGTCGACCAAATCGGTATATAACAGCATGCTGCTGCGGATAATTCCGCCCACCGTATCGAAATCCTTTTGCCGCTCGTACAGGGGATAAGGCAAAGCGGCATAATCCTTTTGCATCATGTGGAACAGCTCTCGGTCCTGATTGGGATACATCGATAATCGCAGAATCGGATTGATCGAGGTATCGATATTTCTAACGATTTGTTGATTGTTTTCAACAGCCGCATCCAATATCATGCTCCGGTTCGATTCGACATACAGCCAAGACAACGTACCGCCGACAATAACAAAAGGGATAATAATAAAACAGGAAAAGGCCCATATCAGCTTATGTCTTAATGTTACATTCATCCATCGTTCCTTCAAGCGTTTCACAAGCGTTTCACCGTGCTTTCTCAAATACATCAAAGAAATCTAGAAATTATATCGTATACAATTACAATTACAATAGTCAACCTTGATCGCGCTTCTTTAATTTCTTTATATACAGCCATCCGTCACTGGCAATTGCAAATTCGGCTTCGTACTCGTCTCCCCATTGTTTCAACATTTTCGTGAAAATATAACGTTTTACTTCCGCAAAATATTTTCTGTTTTTAGGCTGCGTAGAATTACTGCCATGAGACCGGCAATTGTACAGATCCGCATCCACCCAGTGAAATTGGCTGATACCAATCAACTTAAGCAATAGATACCGGTCTTGCTCATAACGCCCTTGATGCGGATCATCGGTTTCAAATCCGTTGACTCTGCGGACGGTTTCCGTCCTAAAGAAACGGGGATATACCATCGATCCATATCGGAGAAAATCATATTTATCCTGAAAAGACCGGTGCTTTTCGACGACAACTTTATTTAACTTCCCCCCAAAATCAGTCCACACGATCGTGTTTGCATAGATCAATGAAGTTTTTATCGGTTGTTTTTCCATTTCATTTAAGAGTATTTCTAAAGCTTTCGGCTCAATCCAGTCATCAGAATCGACAACGACAAAATAGGGCGTATCGATCATGTCTAATGCCGTTTGTAGCGCAACGGCCGTTCCTTTATTTTTGGAAAGTCTGACCGTTTTAATTTTTTTTGATTTATATTTTTCGATAATATCCGGCGTCTTGTCCGTTGAAGCATCATCCACGATAATCATTTTCCAATCTTTTAGCGTTTGTTTCAATACACTGGCAATCGTGGTTTCAATATAATGCTGCCGATTATAGACAGGTATTACGACTGTGACTTTTTCCTTTGCCATCGAGTCATCCCTCCATGATGTTCGAAACATCTATTTTTTCTTCTTTTTTAATTTTTTGAGATATAACCAGCCATAACGGTCCATTCCAAATTCAGGCTCATATTTGTCTCCCCATTGTTTCAGCATTTTCAGATAGACATATCGCAGAACGGCCGTAAAGCATTTTTGATGTTTCCCGTTTGTAATGTAATCCGTATGGCTTCTTCGAAGATTATAAAGATTTGCATTCACCCAGTGAAAATCGCTGATTGCAATCAATTTAAGCAATAGATACCGGTCCTCGGCATAACGTCCCCGGTAAGGATCATCCGTTTCAAATCCGTTGACGCGCCGCACGGTCTCTGTCCGGAAAAACCTGGGATATACCATTGGCCGGTACATGATGAAATCGTATTTGTCTTGAAAGGAACGATGTTTTTCAATTGAATATTCGGGTATTCCCTTGTTTTTTCGCCAAATCACCGTGTTTGCGTATACCAGCGATGTATTCTTGGGCTGTTTCTCCATTTCATGCAGGAGCACCTCTAAGGTTTGCGGTTCGATCCAATCATCGGAATCAACGATCATAAAATACGGCGTACCGATCAGGTCTAACGCAATTTGCAATGCTTTTCCGGTGCCTTGATTTTTGGAAAGCTTTACATGGCTAATTTTTTCCGATACATAGTTGTCGATGACATCTGCCGTCCCATCCGTCGAACCATCATTTATGATCAGCATTTTCCAATCCTGCAGAGTCTGATTTACAATGCTGACAATTGCATTTTCAATGTAATGTTCTCTATTATAGACAGGTAAAATGACCGTTACCTTTTCCTTGACCATCCCCGTTCTCAACTCCTTTCGCCTATCATTTTGTCCAAGATTATCAGCTTTACCGCCAGTCTACTTCTATATAGTATGTCTGTTAATAGCATGTGAAACGGCATATGACTTTTTGGCGGAAGGGAGTGTAATAGCTAGGGATGCATGCAACAGCGGGGAATTCACGGGTACCGCCTCACAGGTAACGGACATGGACGCAGCTTTAGACAATATAAAAAGAGCCGCTATATCAGCGGCTCGGCTTTAGTTGCGTTTGGACAATTCACTTCTTATGAACCGGATAAAGCTTATCGATTCGGTTTCCGACATGAATTGATCATCTATTGTAAATTTGAACTTTTTTAAAATCTCCTCATCTTCATCATGCAGCATGTCCACTAACTCTTGTACTTTCTGATCTGTAATGTTCATAACAGCCCTCCTCTGCATATCTGGTTGCATGAAATCTATTATAGCTAACAAGAGGTAAAACATCCCCATCATAAGTGTCTAAAAAATGATAAATGCTGCGCAGAACGATTTGGCGAATAAAAATTCAAACTTTCTCGATCTGTACTCTACCCGAAAAAAAGGTTGCCCCTCCGCCCATATCGGCAATTCGGTCAGGGGTCAGCGCATTGACTACGTTTTTGCTTCCAGGGGAGTCGGCCCACAGGCCTTGGCTTACGACGACGCCCGGCAGTACATCCTCGCCCACCGCAGCTTCAAGTACACATTCTCCTCGCGCATTCCATACCCGGACGTCTTTCCCATCCGTTATCCCGAGGATCGAGGCATCCGCTGCATTCATATGCAGCCTCTGTTTTTTCTCCATCCTTACATGCTTGCCGTTATTGGAGAATGTGGAATTCAGGAAATTATGGTTAGGAGCGGGAATAAACAGGAATGGCAGGTCCTCATTTTCGCTCAACGGTGTATAGGTAGGCAAAGGCGGGTATCCTCTGCGTTCCATCGATTTTGAATAAAGCTCAATTTTACCGCTTGGCGTTCGTAATTTCCCCGGCAATAATGGTTGTGTGTTCGCTTTAACGAATTGTTCCTCTGCCAGTCTTTCATAGGTAATTCCCGCCATATTCGGATTGCTTGGGTAATCCAATGCTTGGCGGATCATGTCCGCCTCCGTATCCTGAAATGCCGGCTCTTCAAATCCCATGGCTTGCGCCAGCAAACGGAACACCTCCACATTCGACTTGCTCTCTGCGTAAGGTGCAATTACGGGCTGCTGTATTTGCACATAATGATGCCAATAAGAATGGTACAGGTCCGTATTTTCGAAAGAAGACGTCGCAGGCAGCACAATATCCGCATAACGGGCCGTTTCGGTCAGGAACAGATCGTGCACAATCGTGAATAAATCTTCCCTCTCAAGCCCCTGCCTCACTTTGCCGGCATTCGGAGCTACGAGGGCGGGGTTCGAGTTATAGACATATAACGATCGGATCGGAGGATCCAGTTCAAGCAATGCACTGCCCAGCAGATTCATATTAATGTAACGGGTATGCTCCTGCCGTAAGTCCGGCCGCTGAAGCGCAGCCGTATTATGCTCCACATAAGAGCCGTTCCCTTTGATGGCGCCGCCGCCCTGATGCATCCATTGGCCTGTCAACGCAGGCAAACAAGCGATCGTCCGTACGCACATGCCGCCATTATCATGGTGCTGGATCCCGTTACCGATCCGGATGAAGGAAGGGTTGGTTCGTCCATATAGACGCGCAAGCCGGTAAATATCCGCTGCCGGAACCCCGGTAATGGAAGAAACGGTCTCCGGATCATACTGCCGCACATGCTGCCGGAGCTCTTCATGTCCCACGGTGTATTGCTGAAGGAAGGCTTCGTCGACCATGTTTTCCGCAAACAGGATATGCATCAATCCGAGCGCAAGCGCGGCGTCCGTACCCGGCTTGATCGGAATAAACCAGTCCGCCCATCGCCCGGTTTGGTTCTTATGAACGTCAATGACTACTATCTGAGCGCCGTCCTTGCGGGCCTGCTCGGAGAGCACCACCTGATGCATATTCGTGCTCACCGCATTGATGCCCCAGAAGATATGCAGCTTGGCGTGGACCGTATCCTCGGGATCTGTCCCGAAGCTGCCGCCCATCGTATATTTGTAACCTTCCGTGCCCGCGGCTTCACAGATTGTATACTGCAAGCGGCTCGCGCCCAACCGGTTAAAAAAGCGCCGGTCCATGCCTTCGGTTCCGATCCTGCCCATGTTTCCGTAAAAGCTGTAAGGCAGGATGCTTTCAGCGCCCTCTGCCGTTATGAGCGTTTTCCATTTGGACGATATCGTGTCCATCGCTTCTTCCCAGGAGATCCTTTCAAACCGGTTCTCTCCCTTTTTCCCGATGCGCTTAAGAGGATACTGCAGACGCTCGGCATCATAGATCCGCTCAGCCATATGGCGAACCTTGTTGCATATCTTGCCTTTTGTGACGGGATGCGCGGGATCTCCATCTATTTTTACAATCTTTCCGTCTTCTTTATGAATGAGCAACCCGCATTGGTCCGGGCAATCCAGTGAACATACGGATGGAAACACCCCTGTTGTCATCTCGCTGGCAGCACGCATGACGGCACAGCCCCTTTCAAAATGTTCTGTCCTTCTAAGTATACTATAATTCAAGAAAGACATTTACTCTATCAATGCATCAATCAACGAAGAAGCTTCATCTAACGCCTCTTTCACATCCCGTTCATTCAGGAAAACATCCTCCATCATCTCATTATAGATCAGCTCGATCTCATTCCACCGCGGAAGCGCCGGACGGTAAAAGGCTTCCTCGATCCCATTGATGTATGCTTCAATATACTGATTCTCCGCACCGCCCCCTCCACCGTTGCCCCCTTGAAACGCTTCCATATTTGTAGGAATTAAACCGGTTTTGAACAGCTTTCTCTGCGTTTCCTTCTGCATCATCCAACGGATAAACGTCCACGCTTCCTCTTTTACCTTACTGCCTTTGGTCAACACGAGGCTTTCTCCGCCGATAATCGATTCATAATCGCCACCCGATGGGAACGGGACGGGATGCGTTTGCCTTAATATATCGACCTTTAAGCTTGAGGAGTTCAATAATATACTGTAATACCAAGGGCCTTCGTCGATCATCAGCGTTCTCTTGCTTGAATACACAGCGGTCCATAGATCCCCGCTTCCTTCGATTAAATCCGGGTTCAGGATGCCTTCATCATACAAATCCAGTAGAGCCTGAACCGCTTGAATGCTCTCTTCACTGTTCAAATACCCGTCCGTCATCGAAAATGATTCATCTGCGAAATGTCCCCCCAGCCCAAAAAAGTAGGGCAGGCTGTTCCATAACTCGAGACCTGACATCCCAATCGTATAATGATGCTCCCTGGCAAGCTGTATGACCTCCGACAACGAATCGGGCGGCTCAGTAATACCGGCTTCCCGCAGCAGCATCCGGTTATAGATCGCTGCCTTCGTATTCATGTTAAGAGGCAGCCCGTATATATGCTCGCCATATCGGTTCGTGTCGAGCATACGGCTTCGAAGCTCTGCCGCCGCTTCCTTGTAGTCAGAAAAAAGATCGAGCGGATACAACAGCCCATGATGGGCAAATCTCGGCACCCAGGTATAGTCCATCCGAATGACATCCGGCGTTTTGTCGGCTGATGCTCTTGCCATTAGTGCGGTCTGATACTCCTGATTATGAGCCTGTCTGACCGATTCAATGTGAATATTCGGAAATTCCGCCTCAAAGGCCGGGATTACCTCACTCTCAAATACTCTTGTTTCCTCATCGCTGTACGTATGCCAGATGACGACCGTCTTCACAGGCTGCTCTTCCAAGCTGGGAACCTCATTCTCATTTTCAATAATACCGGCATTATTACAGCCTGTGGTCAGCATAATCATAACCAGTACAATTCCAGCAAACCTGATTCTCATCTTTTACGATTCGCCCCTTTTCGGATCGTCTCGATTCGAACGATAATACTCTCTGTAATCGACCGGAGAAAGGCCGGATATTTTCTTGAACAGCTTGCTGAAATACTTCACATCATTGAACCCCGATTGCTCGGCTACCTCATAGATTTTCAACGCTGTGTCTGCTAAAAGCTCTTTGGCCTTCTGAACCCTCAGTTGAATGACATAGTCAATAAAATTATGGCCTGTCGTCTTTTTGAACAAGATGGAAAAGTAATTTTTACTGACATGGACCACATCGGCCACCTGCTGCAGTGTCAGGCTCTCGGCGTAATGCAGCCGGATATATTCCAATGCTTTGTCAACCGGGTTATCTGAAGGCTGGGCATCCGTATGCTCGGCTGTTTGTTTTTGAAGCTCCGCAATTTGCTCCTTCAACAACACGCACAGCTCATCCAGACTTTCCGATTTCACTAACCGGTCAAAAGATTCTACAAGCAGGTAAGGATCCACGTAATGTTTGAACAGGTTCGATAGGACCCGATTGGCCTGCTCCTTCAGTACGGCCGGAGATGCGCCGCCAAAAATCCAGCCAGCCTTCCATCTCTCTATCATCTCGTCTAACTGTTCATCATTCAAATAAGGCGATGCTTGCACAATGCCCGGAAGATGCGCTCCCTCACTCGTCCATGGCTGTTCCTGCTTATATGGAAAGACACCTTCCCCTTCAAAAAATCCGCGCCAGCACGCTTCTTTGCTGCGGTTAAAGCAAGCCTTGATCGCTCCGCTGCCCGCTCCGCATTCATATCCGAAGGTCGCACTGGCTCCCGTCTCTTGTTCCAGCTTGCTGCGAATCGTGCTTAGCTGTTCCACTTCCAGCTCACCGGTCGGGATTAAGAAGAACAATTCACTCTCAGCAGTCGACAATGCAATGCATAGCGGGAATCGTTTATAAAATTCATCCATAAATTGCTCTAACACGATCGATTTGTGCAGAAAACCATACATTTCTTCAATCGCACGAACCCGGTTTAAGGTCACATAAACCGCCGTGTACGTATGCTCAATCCACCCTGGAATATGATCCTTGAATAAGGTATCGGTCTTATCGATTAAAAATCGTTTCAGCTCCTGCTCATAAAGCTTCCTCTTGCGTAATAACTCCACATCCCGGGCACTCTGCAGCCGTTCCTGGAGCTGCTCCTCCTCTACAATCAGTTCCCGGCAATTCCGTACAACCTGCAGCAGTTCTTCCGGTTCCAGCGTATGCTTGAGGATATAATCCACCACACCCAGCTTCAATCCTTCCCGCACATAGACGAAGTCATTATGACTGCTGACAAGAATGATTTTCAGATGAGGGTAAACAGCTAACGCTTGACGAATCAGCTGAAGTCCATCCATGACCGGCATTTTGATATCGGTAATCAGAATTTCGGCAGGCTCCGATTGCAAAAATTCAAGCGCCTCCGCACCATTGGCGAATTCACCCGTGACTAGAAGGCCTTCTTTCTTCCAATCAATCGATGCCTTGATCCCAAACCGGATGAACGGCTCATCATCGACGATCACGACTCGTATCATATGGTTCACCCCCCTGTGCAACAGCCTTTGAGTACAAAATTAATCGAGCAGTCGTTCCTTCATCATCAGCGCTTGTTAACGTGAATTCAGAACCCCGGTCAAAATACAGCTCGATGCTTTCAAACACATGACGCAGCCCGATTCCGGTTTGTCCGGCTCCGATAGCTTCCCTTATCGATTTCTCGACTAACTGCTTCTCGGGAAGGATACCGATCCCGTTGTCCTTTACAATAATGATGATCTTACCCTCTTGCCTTTGAACCTCGATATCGATCTCACCATCCGTTCCTTTGGGGACGATGCCATGAAAGATGGAATTCTCCACAATCGGTTGAATCATCATGCGAGGAATTAAAAATTGGGAAGCGTCGGGATCGAGCTTGATATTCAGATTGAATTTATTATTATAACGAAGCTCTAAAATAGCCAAATACTTCTCGATAATGTCCAATTCCTCTTCAATCGTAACAAAATGGCCTTTCTTCCCCATATTCGCATCCAACAGGCGAATAAGTGCCGAGATGCCTTCGTTTGCTTTGTCTGTCTGATTATACTTGATAAGCCATCGCAGCGTGCTCAGCGTATTAAACAGAAAATGGGGATTGATCCGGTGGGTAACGACGCGCAATTCGGCATCCTGCTTCTGCCTTTGCTCTAATGCAACCTGATTCATCAGCAGATCGATATCGGACATCATGCGGTTAAACTGCCGGCTCATGAGGCCGAATTCATCCTTGGAGTGGACCTCTGTGCGGACGGACAGATCCCCTTGCTGGGCTAATTTCATCTGCCGTGTCAGCTGCTTGATTGGCCTTGTCACCCGACTTGCGATCACGAACCCAATCAAGATGCCTCCCAGTGTAAATACAGCAAAGGAGAGAAGAATATTATGATGCAGCGCATCCAGCTTATCTGTAATCTCGTGGATCGGAACTGTCCCCACAATAAGCCAGCCATTGCTAAGGCGTTGTTTGACCCCATAGTGAGGGACCAGTCCCTCCGCATATTCAAACTCGATGGCGTCATTTTCCGTAATATTGCGGAGCAGATCTCCGTTGCTTACAACGGTATTAATCCGCTCGGGATTCGGATCGACCATAATCCGGCCTTCTTCGTTCACAACGAAGAATCCCCCTGTCTCCCCCAGTACCATCTGCTGAAGATTTTGTATGATTTTCTTGCCGTTAATATTAACGTGGATATAACCGATGTTTTCCATCGTTTCAAAATCCTTCAATACCCGTCCGAGCGGCAGCACCAGCTCTGTATTATCGCCGCCGCCGCTGAGCTGATCGTTTTGGAGCGGCATCCAGACCAGACTGCCGTTTTTGATCAACGCTTCCTTGACCCAGTCCTGCCTGTGGATTTCATAACGCGAAAGCTTCACCTTCGAGAACGTTCCGCTTCCCCAGCTATTATTCTTGCTTTTCAATACATAGACGATATTAACGAAAGAGCTCGAGTATACCATATTGTTCAAAGCGCTCTTGAGATATTCCTCATTCTCCCGCCATAACCGGTCATTCCGATTGTTGAGCGCACTGCTCGAGACGGCATGCTGAATCCGCATATCGCTGTAAATCTGGTCCGATACGTCACTGCCTGCATTAAGAATGAAGGACAGCGAATCCGCCGCCTGCTTCGCAATTTGAATCGAAGATTCTCTTACATTATCTTTCACAGTCCGGTTGGCGACCATATAGAATGAAGCGCTTGTAAACAAGGCGGGAATAAGGATGACAACCACAAACGCAATGATCATCTTTGTCGCAAAACGGTTGAACAATTTAATGCTGCCGATCATAACAAGCACTCCTTCCCGCCTTTGGATAACATGACAGAAAGACGCCAGAACCCGGCGCCTTGTTGTCTATCTAACTATACGATTAATCCTGTGTGTATTCAATGACAACCATATCCCAGTACTTCAGCTTCGGCAGGATCAGCTCTACTGCTCCGTCAGCTTGTTTGAATTCCAGTTCAATTGCGGAACCGTTATAAAAGTCCGGCGTTGCCATCCACACCTTCTCCACCTTTTTGCCAGTTTGCACCTGCAGCTGAATATTTTCCTTCAGGGTTGGCTCTGCCTGATTGGCGTCGGTATCGTTCCAGTTCATATGCACAGCATCACTGAAGTTAATCAGGTGAATCATATCCATGCCTTCTTTTTGCTTCGCAATGGTCCATACTTTGCCCTTGTCCGCTTGAGCGGACAATTCAACATCCGCCGAGGTGACCTCCAATTCGGTCTCCTGCACCTGATCGCGCAGCACATTCTGGTACGCAGTCAGAAAATCATAATATACGATCATCTGCTGCTCCAGCTCAGCCGGAATGGACAGATTTTTATTCGGGAAATATTCTTTGGCCAGCATATTTTCCCCGAGCGCAATCTGCGAACCGCCGGATGCGAAGATCACAGCCTTGGTCAGCAGAACGCCCGGCGCATTGAATTCGCCTGTCGATTCGGCATGATTGTAGTTGAGGTAACCTGCAATGACCGTGCTTAATTCGCCCTTGCTGAATTTAAGGTTCTGATCGATGATCCCTTTCAAATCTCTGTACGTCGGATGCCCATCCCATACTTCGGTATACAGGAACTTCACGGGCGCCGTGGTCGCGATGAAGGCTTGGGCGAATTGGCCGACCGCATTCATCACATAGTCCACATCGATGGCCTTTTTGGCCTCTTGAAGGAACGGTCCGTATGTCTGCGCCAGGTTTACGCTCTTCCCTTCATAATTCCACAGCGATCCGCGGTCTCCCAGTTGATCGACATGCCAGCCGTCAAACGGCAAATGCTCGAACACTTCCTTCTCGGAGGCGATCAAATAATCCCGCCACTTTGCATTCGATGGGTCATACATCATAATATCGCTCGCCCAGGAGTCCGGAAGAGGATGCCGATCTTGATTCTGTCTGAGCGGATCTCTGAAAATCCCCCATTCCTTCTTCACGCCATCAACCTCTGCATCCTCAAAGGCGCCGAAGATCAGATTGTAATTCATCGCTTTCATATTATGCTTGTGAAGAAGATCGATATAACCCTTCACCGTATCGAAAGACACTTCGCGGTTGGCAATTTCCGGCCATGATGCCGCAGGCTGTCCATTCTCCAGCTTCAACGGAATATGGTGCTTCCACTGCCAATCGTAGAATTGGACGCCATTAATACGGAACCGGTTCAACCGGTCGACCACAGCCTGCCGCTCGGATTCCTCCATCGCCATGAAGTCCGCTAAATACCCGTACCGGGGAAATTTCCCCCAATCCGAAGAGACATCAACCGCAATATTCGCATGATCCAATACGTCTGAACCATCCTTGAAGAAAATCTCGGTCATGTAACCTTGGTAATCGTCTGCAGGCGGCGTCCAGGACCAGTTGACCTCTTCTGTGCCGTCCCGCTCCAATTCTTTCTCCTCGATCACGCGGTCCAGATGTTTGTAGCGGACGACCAGTTCCCCTTCCTGGCTGCCTTGGTTCAACGTTAAGGTGTAATTAATCGTGTCGCCTGGATTATACCTGGCTTTATCCGTTATAACATGGCTTAACAGATTCCCATCAGCCGCATCCTGCGGCTCAATGGCCGCTTTGCTAAAACATGCCGTCAGCACCGTCGTAAGCATCATCACCGAAACGCCAAGAGCGGCCGCCCTCTTCCATTGATATTTCATGTTTTTAATGATCTCCTTCGGATTAATTATCCTTTTACTCCGCCTTCGTTAAAGCCGGACTGGACGAATCGTTTCTGGAAGGTCATATAAATCACCATGACCGGAAGCAGTGCAATTAACGACGCGGCAAAGATCTGACCGTAGTTCGTCGCGTATTTGTCGTTGAACATCATGATGGCGATTGGCAGCGTGCGCAGCGCCTCGCTCTTGATCAACGTCAGTGCCAGGAAGTATTCCTCCCAGGTGCCTTGGAAAATGAAGATCGCGAGCGTTCCCATGGCTGGCAGCGACTGCGGCAGGTAGATGTGCCAGAATATGCGCCAGTTGCCTCCTCCATCGATCAATACCGATTCCTCGTACTCCTTCGGAATGCTCTCGAAGAAGCCGCGCAGGAAGAACATATTTCCCACCACGCCCCCGGCGATGTACACGAGCCAAAGTCCGGAGTACGTATTGACAAGCCCGAGGTCTTTAACGATGACGAATTGAGGAATGATGTTAATGACGCCCGGGATCATCATGGACAATAAGAAGACCCGGAAGACCAGCTCTTTGCCTGGAAAGGTAAACCGGGAGAATCCGTAAGCGGTCAACGCGCCAAGGAACAAGGACCCGACCATCGCAACGGACGTCACGATCACACTGTTCATGAAATAAGTCGTAAAGTTATTTTTGTTCCAAACTGCAATATAGTTCTTAAAGTTGGGCGTTACCGAGAACACTTCATTCGGTTTGGGCAGCGTATTCGTGCCTAGAAAGAATGTGGTCAGAATCATATAAATAAAAGGAAAGACAAACAGCAGAGCGCCCAAAATAATAATCGTATAAACGACAATTTGATTGATTAACGGTGTTTTCATGCGCCCCTCCTAGAACATTCTCTGTCTTCCGATTTTTTTCATCTGCGAGTAGGTGAGCAGGAACACCATGATCCCCATCAAGACACCCATCGCCGAAGCCGGACCGAACTTAAGCTGCTCAAAGGCCTGCATATAGATCAGGCTTGGGATAACCTGTGTCTGGTCCATTGGACCGCCCTTGGTGATGAAGTAAACCTGCGGGAAAAATCCAAATGCGCCGTTAACAAGATTAATGATGACGAAGACCGTAATCGGTTTAAGCAGAGGAACGGTAATTTTCCAAAACTTCTGTACGCCGCCCGCTCCGTCGATGTCTGCCGCTTCATACAGATCTCTGGGCACACCCTGCAGTGCGGCCATGTAGATGACAACGCCCCAGCCGACGGTTTTCCAAATGTGGAACAACCAGATCATAATCATTGCCGACCAGTAATTGCTTCTCCAAGAGATCGGTTCCGAAATGATCCCCAGCTGCTTATGCAAAATAAAGTTAACGAAACCTCCGTCTCCATCCGCAAACAGATACTTAAAGAGAAGGGCAACGATAATCCATGAGGTTACGATCGGCAAATAGTAGATGGTCCGAAACGTAATTTTGAACTTCACAAAGCGTTGATTAATCAATACGGCGAAGAAAATCGCCAGAAACCAGTTCACGGGCACCGTTGCGGCAACGTTAAGGAAGGTGTTGCGCAGCGCGACTAGGAATCGGTCATTGGGATCCTGAAATATTTTGATGTAGTTCTCGAACCCGACCCATTCATTCTTCGCATTCGGCATAATGCTGAAATCCTGAAAGCTGATCATAATATTTTTGATCATCGGATAAATGACAAATACGGCTGTACCGGCTATACCAAGCACCACAAAGGGCAGCACAGTCAGCCATTGCTTCAGCCCGATCGCAAATCGGCTCTTCTTCTGTTTAGGTCCAGCAGTTCCGCTGGACAACATTGCCCGGCTCGACATGAGCGCATCCTCCTTCTTGGGGAAATGGATTGGCTGCTTTACCTAAAAGCGGATTGCTTCAGGCAGAGCAGCCAATTTTCACCATCTGTTTCGCTAATTATTGAAGAATCGCTTGAATTTGCTTGGCTGCATCATCAAGTGCCGCCTTCGGCTCCATCTCGCCGCGAATGGCTTTCTCGAAAGCAAGGTTGAAGATCGCTTCCATTTCGCTCCATTGCGGGATCGGCGTGCGCGGCAGCGCCGTTTCAAGCTGCTGGACATACTCGGCAATGAAAGGAATATCCATCTCGGTCATCGCCTCTGCAGCCGCTTTATTGGATGGGATAAGTCCGGTTGCGGCCATCATCTTCTGAGGCTCTTCCGTCATCATCCACTTCGCGAACGTCCAAGCTTCTTCCGGATGCTTGGAGTTGACGAACACTACCAGGTCTTCGCCGCCGATAACAGACTTGCTGCCGCCCGGCCCTTCAGGCATTAAAGCGCGTACCGTTTGCGCCATCGGATCAAATCCGCTTTCCGTCTCGTTCATCAGCGAGCTGTAGAACCATGGACCATCGTCAGTCATCAGATAGTCTCCACTTTTAATGCCGTCCCACGTACCGGGTTCTCCGCCAAGCATAACGGGAAGAACCAGTCCTTCATTGTTCCAGCCTACAATTGTTTCCAGCGCTTTTACGCTTTCCGGGCTGTTGAGGAAGCCCTCAACCTGCGTGTAATCGTCGTTTGTAATGGTACCGCCAAGACTCCAGAACCAAGGTGTCAGACCCCATGCATGTACGCCGGATACGCCAAGGCCGTATTTGCCTTTGCCTTTCAACGTTTGAGCGGCTTGCACAAGCTCATCCATCGTTTTCGGTGCTTCAGTCAGACCCGCTTCTTCTAAGGTTGCCTTGTTGTAAATCGCAATTTTCGTGTTTGTGTTGACCGGCACGCCGTAGTAGCCGCCGTCATAGAAGTTTGTAGCCATTGGTCCTTCGAATACGCTGTTCTTCACATCTTCGAAGCCTTCAAGGCCGCTGATTTCGAGCAGTGCGCCTTGCGCCGCGAACTCAGGCACCCATACGATATCCATCCGCATCAAATCCGGAGCCGCATCGCCGGCTACGCCTGCGATGACCTGCTGCTTCAAACCTTCGTACGGCATACGTGTTAAGTTCAATTCAATATTAGGATGAGCCGCTTCAAACGCCGGTTTGATTTGTTCAACCAGAACCTTCTCTTCCTGATCGCTGTACGTGTGCCAGTACTCAATCGTCGTTTTCGTGACCGCAGCGCCTGAGTTACCGGTGCCGCTGTTTTCAGTGCTGCCGGAATTACCATTATTGCCCCCGCATGCAGCCAGAGTGAACACCAGCACTAATGCAATGATGCCGATAAAGCTTTTTTTCATCTTACGCATTTCTTTATCCCCCATTCGGTTGTTGAATACCTCTTGATTATGCCGCCAAATGGAAAGGATCGTAACCGTTTACATTCTCATTAGGGTGTTTTATATCTCTATCCCCCTGGCATGCAGCCCTGTCCGCTTTCTTGCGGGGGTGTCTAATATTACGAACAGCGGATAATAATGCACCCTTGTTGTGCGAGATCGCCTGGGAAAGATTCACATACGAATTGCTGCCCCATCCTTATCCAAGACAGACCGCCAACTGGTGGATCAACTTTGTAAATGAGAATATCGATAAGGGTCAGTATCTTAAAAGAACATCACAACGGTGAACTAGGATACTTTATCCATCCTGATTATTGGATTACGGGCTATGCTACAGAAGCTTGCCGAACGTTGATCGAGTTCGGTTTCACAGAACTAGATCTTGAAAGAATACATGGAAGATGCTTGACCAAAAACATCGGCTCTAAGCGAGTGATGGAAAAGTCGGGCTTAATTGTGGAAGGAATAGCAAGGCATGAAGTATTTAAATGGGGTAAATACGAAGACGTTTGTCACTTAGGCGTCATTCGCTCTGAGTGGCTGAATAGAAGGGTGATCGTCTTTACTGACTAATAGTGAACAGCACTCTACATATGTCGAATATTCACGCTCCCATCAGCAAATTGAGCAACTTCGCATCAACCTTCAACTCAACTCTCCGCTTTACCGCTATTTGTGGTACGGTTCACCGTATCACTCTAACGGCGAATAATTTTGTTATTACAGAAGAGACACCTCATTGGTGTCTCTTCTGTAATACTAATCTTCATATTTTTCAATTTGCATTTGTTGGGTTTCTCCAGGGTTATTCAAAAAATCAATTAACTCACTTAGAACGATTAAATCCATTTCTCTTTGTCCAGTGGTCAGATTCGTCATAATATGTGTTAATCCATGATACTGCCTCAAAGATAAATTGTTTTCATCTAAAAGAGATGTGATTTTATAGTTTCCGATATAGCTTTCTCCGGTCTCCCAAACAATAACTAAGCCAATGTCATTCGAGTTTTTAGAGCCATCTTGTATATTTTCAATCAGCCCATCCAAAGAAAACTTGTACTCCAATATCTTTGGCTTACTGACAAATGGAAGAGTAGAAATTGATTCTACATTTTCCTTTAAAACACCCAGAGGATTAATGTATTCATCATATTTGTGATTCTCCGCCGGTTCTTCGATCACAATTTTGTATAAACCATCGTAAGTTAATCTTTCATTTGTGGACATAATTCTTACTCCTCTGATCACTCCACCTGCAACCATCTGATTAAATAGTGCAATTACATCTTGTTCTCTTGTTGGAATCGATGTAATTGAGATTTTTCTCAGCGGCAGGAAAAAATGATCACTTATTAACTGTAAAGGATGCTCCTTTTCATAAACTGACATTTCTTCTTTCCAATCCTCGACTTCTTTTTCCCTCATCAAATCTGGTGATATGCCTGTATTAGTTTTTAGGCAGTACTTAACTTTTTGAAGGGGACCATCAATTAATCTCTTTGATATTTCTTTTGCAAATTCTACAATCTCGTTTTGGAATCCCTTTCTGCCCAGGTCAGCACTACAATTATCAAAGTGGATAACCATGTGTACCTGATTTTGACGTCCAATGTTCCTATTCAGTGGAATTTGGATTAATTCCCCTTGAGGCATATTATTTGCAGCAATTTGTATGCCGCCGTATAAGATTTTAGAATTACCTCTTATATTCAGAGACTCATTAAAACTGTTCCAAACTTTTAATGAGTATGCATAACCAAAATATACAGTCGGTGAAAATTTATTGCATACATCCAATTCATCTTCGTCAGAAATAACTAACAAGTCAATTAACTCATTTGTTGTCCACATCTCATAAAAAACGTCTAAATCCTTAAGTGTTGACGGTAATTTGTATGGGTCTTTACCCTTATCAAAAAGCTCCTTCCTTTTTAATTCTATTTGCTTAAATGAAGCCGCCTTTCTAACAATTTTTTGTGGCCATAGATATTCAATACCTTTTTGATTAACTGTTTCTACCTTCCCATTTTTATTTATTACGGACAGTACTACATTTATATTCTGATTATTAAAAAAAGCCCCCAAACCAGTTTTAACAGATAAGATCTTCATCCAAGAATCTGCAGTATCTGCTTTTATCCAACCCAATTCTTTTGGATGAGTATACTTATCGAATTTTAAATATATTGAAACACCCTTATCGATATCTTGAAAGACTGGATCAATCGCACCATTTTCATCATACTTAACCTGCGGATTCCCCGAGGGATTCTCGTCAGCTAACCACTTTCTGGCATCAACCATTTTTCCAACAGCCATAAAATCTTCTGTTTTTGAGCATATCTGCATAAAATTAAATCCGTATGCCAAATACGTTGCCCCTACTCCTTTATGACCACGAGTTTTTCCAGATTTGAATGAGAAGTCCGGCGCCAAAAAAGACTTGAATTTTGTTTCATCAAGTCCCACCCCATTATCAGTAACGATTAAATAGTTTTCCTGAATATTAATGGTGACCCAAATTGATGGAGTATACTCCCCTTTTTCTAGTTGCGACCGTTCCTCTACAGAGTCTAATGAGTTCTGTATTAATTCAGCAAAAGGGTCATACCATCCAACATACGAACTTAAAATATTACTGATTTCTCTCTTTAAGGAACGTGTAGCTACATCTGAGCTTACTACTTGCTTAGCTTGTAGTGGATCAAATGATTCAAACTTCATCACTGTATATTCCTCCAAGCATTTTTTACATATAATGATGGGTTCCCTTTAGGACCAACCTATTACTAATTATATCCACATACAATAAATATAACATCTTTTCTTTTCAACCCAGCTGCTCGTGAATCATTTAATATCGAAATAAACGAAATAAGCAAAGGGTACCCTCAAAGGGTACCCCATCTATGTAGATGCTTAATCAACTAAGTGATAATTCAAGAAAGCACTCATTAAGCATATCATGACTATGTTCGTGAAAGCGTTCATGGTACTCTTTATTTCTTATTATTTTAACAATCTGGAGTTGTCAAAAAAAGTGCAGTTTGAAAACACCCTCATACAAAAATCCAGTTGCTAAGCTGCTTGTGACAGCATTCTTTCGCGATAGATAGTTGAGGCCGACCCCCTGGATTAGAGGTGTAGACCCGCCGTCTGTTGTAGTAGACCATGATATATCTGAAGATGATCGATTTAATATAGGCCATCGGATAGCGCTCCGTGTTGATCTTGTACAGCTTCTCTTTCTTTAGCGTAGCAAAAAAGCTCTCCATCCTTGCGTTGTCATAGCAACGCCCTGTGCCGCTCATGCTCTGAATTGGCACCTCGTTTAGCTAGACACTCTCGGAATGCCTAGCTCGTGAATTGGCCTGCCTCGGCATTTCTTGCTTTACAGGCATTCTCAGAGGATTGGATGCAGAGTTGCTTGCGCATGTTATCGTCCATGGCGACGCCCACGATCTCTCCGTTGAAACAATCCAGTACCGCGGACAGATATAGCTTGCCGTCTGAACAAGGGACTTCGGTGATATCCGATAGCCACTTTTGGTTGGGTACTGAGGATTTAAAGTCTCTGCGGCTCAGGTTTTCGCTCTTCTGAGCTGCGGCATCCTCACGTGTAATGCCGTTTGGATGACGCTTGGCTTTCTTCAGCAGGCCGTGCTTCTTCATAATTTGGTAGACGGTGCTGTAGCTGGTCGTGATCTCTATTTGTGACAGCGCCAGCAGAATGCGCTGGACACCGTAATTCCTGTTGTCTTCATGTTCTGCAATAATGTCTTTGATTTTGACCAGAAGAAGTTGCTGCCGCTCCTGTTTGGGTGCGGGCTTCAAGCTACGGTAATAACCCGATTCACTGACAGCAAGTACTTCGCACATCTCCTTGACGGTCCACCGATCCCGTCGTTCACGGATATATGCATAGAGCTGGCATGCCTTTACCGCTTCCGGTCTTTTGCGAAAAAACCGAGTGCACTGCATTTTTATCGTAGCACTCCATTATTACCTTGTTAAATACCTTACTAAGCACTCCAGCGACGAACGGTTACAAGGGCGGCATAGTTACCTTTGTTCCCATGGAATGAAACTACAAACGGCTGACGGATACTTTCATTCCGTAGATGAAGTGCAGGAGCATTTGAGCAGCCTGGGAAAAGAGATTGGCAGTCAAAAGCGTTCATTACTTCGAGGATGTCGTTTGGATTAAGTAGTGGTCAGCTGCGAGGGCATAACGGGCGGGAGAAAGTGAACACTCCGTGTTCACGACAATCCGCGCGGTAGACCACCACGCAGCCTGTCTGGTTCAAAAGCAAAAAGAGAGCCCGTCAAGGCATGATCTGCGCCTTGACGGGCTCTCTTTTTTGCTTTCACCCACGCTCGGTTATGCCCCAGCCGAACGGCTGGGGATGGCACACGCCGAGTGTGGGGATGCAGGGGGCTAGCCCCCTGCGTCTCCCCCGCAGGGGGACGGAAGGGGGAGGTTTTAAGGCTCTTCCTTTACTTGACTAATGGTAGTATTTTGGCCGCATTGTTGGCGAGAAAGTCTTCTCATATTTAACTTATCGGCAACTGAAAGATTAGGTCTACAAATTCCCTATTTATGGTAGTATTAATGTTAGATAATATAATTCAACTTAATATTGCAAAACGAGAAAGTGAGGATATTTATGAGCGAAGAAGTGACATTCACTAAAGTAGATTTTAAGAATTATAAGGCCCTTAAGAGCTACTCCATCCGACTTCAGCATATGAATATATTAGTAGGACCCAATAATAGCGGAAAATCAACAATTTTGAGTGCATTCCGCGCTTTGGGAGTAGCCTTAAGACACGCATTATCTAAAAAGGCAACGATAATAAATGGTCCAGAAGGTAAGGACAGATATGGATATCAAATCAAGGAAGATACATTGCCGATATCCTTAGAAAACGTGCACACTGATTACGATGATGTTGATACTACTGTAACCTTCTCTTTATCAAATTCCAATCAAATTATTCTTTATTTTCCGAAACAAGGTGGATGTTATTTATTCTCAGAAGCTGGGGGAAGAAATATAATCACTCCTAAACAATTTAAAGATGCGTTTCCTGTAAGTATGGAAATTATTCCGGTCCTAGGACCGATTGAACAGAATGAACAGATCGTGACTGAAGAAACAGTTCGGAAGGGATTAACCACTCATAGAGCATCTAGGCACTTCAGAAACTATTGGAGTTATTATCCTCATGGCTTCGAAGAGTTTGCTGAATTGGTTAGTACTACATGGCCAGGAATGGAGATTGAACCTCCAAAACAACCGGACATGATGAACCCGGAATTAATCATGTTCTGCCGAGAGAATCGTATACCACGCGAATTATATTGGTCAGGCTTTGGATTTCAGATCTGGTGCCAACTTCTCACACATATCTCCCGTTGTAAAGATGCATCATTATTAATTGTTGATGAGCCTGAAGTATATTTACATCCAGATGTGCAACGTCAATTACTTGGTATTTTAAGGTATTGTGGTCCGGATATTATTCTAGCATCCCATTCTACAGAGATAATGGGTGAGGCTGACGCATCAGAAATCCTACTGGTAAATAAGACCTATATGAAAGCGGAGCGATTAAAGGATGTAAAAGGAATTCAAAGAGCATTAGATGCAGTCGGTTCTATTCAAAATGTAACGTTAACACACTTGGCAAGAACAGGGAGATTAGTATTTGTGGAGGGAGACTATGACTATAAAATAATGCGGAGATTTGCACGTCAACTAGGTTTAAAAGAACTAGCATCAGGAAATGAAATAACTGCCTTTGAGTCCGGCGGATTTACATTTTGGGATAGGATAAGATCCTTTGCATGGGGGTTTAAATCCACATTAGAGACCTCGCTACACATTGGTACGATATTCGATCGTGATTACTGGTGTGATGAACAATTGTCACAAATAAAAGAGGAGTTAGATGAGCACCTGGTTTTCTCGCATATTCATCGCAGGAAAGAGATTGAGAACTATCTACTCGTTCCAAATGTATTGGACCGGGCATTGAGAAGAGCGATCAGGGAACGAGCCAAACGAACAGGCTTGGAAATCACTGAATATGACTCTATCCATCAGATTCTAGAACAAGTGACTTATCCTATGAAATTCAAACTTCAGGCACAATACGTCCAAAAACGCGTTGAGTATCTAAAAAGTAGCGGGTTGGATGGAGCTACCATTGGAGAAGAAACCTTAGAGTTATTTGAAGATACCTGGAATAACATTGAGACTCGCATGGAGATAGTTAAAGGCAAAGAAGTTCTAGCCTTGCTACGAGCAGAAATTCAGTCTCGATATTCTATAAGTATCACCGATTTTAGAATTATTGATGAATTTACACCGACTGATATACCAGAGGATCTTAGAGAATTGCTTTTCAGAATGGATAAATATAGGACTCTATAGATTATGCATTTTACTCTGATAACAAAATAATGTGCGCTGCGGTAGTTAGACAATTCACTTTATACATCCATAATTTTCTAATTATGACGGTGAATATAGTGATGCGCTTCGTCTAACTACCCATTCGCGTATTAATGAAATCTGTCAGTTAAACTATTTTATTTGGATAGTTTCAATGTAGCCATTCATAGTGCAAACTATATGTCTACGTTCTCCGCGATGTCTGTAACGGCAAGTTTTATGGCCACTCTTTAGCAGGATGGCCATTTACTTGAAGCCTTACTAAACACTAGCGCTTACTCGAAGAAGAGCTTCGTCAATTGAAAGTAGCTGTTTCTCGTTCGTTCCGCGGTCGACGTATTCTACATTACCATGGACCGAGTCCTTACCAATGACGATGCGAATAGGGAGACCGATCAAATCGGAATCATTGAATTTCACGCCTGCCCGTTCGTCCCTGTCATCAAGTAGCACTTCAATACCTCTTTGCCTTAATGCATCGTACATATCATTCGCTATTTTCCTCTGAGTATCGTCCTTAATAGAGATAGGAATGAGATGCACTCTGTAAGGAGCAATTGCAATTGGCCATGCAATCCCGCGCTCATCATGATGCTGTTCCACAATTGCTGAAACGATGCGCGACACGCCAATGCCGTAACAGCCCATAATCATCAGTTGCTCTCTTCCGTTCGCGTCCAAATAGCGGGCCCCTAGTGCCTCACTATATTTTGTCCCAAGCTTGAATACATGGCCTACCTCAATTCCTTTCACGAAGCGTAGCTTGCCTGCTTCGCAACGAGAGCATGATTCACCTTCCTTGACGTTACGGAAATCACCGACGTGCTCAACCGTGAAATCCCGACCTGGAACAATGTTTCTTATATGAAATTCGCTTTCGTTTGCACCAGCTACGCCACACTCCATCCGGGCTACAGCTTCATCTACAAGAAGGGGAATCGACAACCCGATCGGACCTGCAAACCCTATTGATGCACGTGTAACCGCTACTGTCGTCTCTGCATCTGCAAGCGCCACCGTGTCGACACCTAATGCGTTCTTTACCTTTATTTCATTCACTTCATGGTCTCCGCGAACAAGGACTGCGATTGGATTTCCATCGGCAATTTAGATGAGTGTCTTCATGACGTCAATGGCCCTAATTTGTAAGTGCTGGGTAAGTTGCTCGATCGTTTGCACACCGGGGGTGTGGATTTTCTCATACACTGGTATTTCACTTTCGCTGCTCTTAAAACGATCCTCCATGGACGTTGCCTTCTCTACGTTGGCAGCATACCCGCAATGAGAGCAAACCGCTATTGTATCTTCCCCAATGTCGGCTAGAGCCATGAATTCATGGGTGCCCCCTTCGCCACCGATTGATCCTGCATCGGCTTCTACCGCTCTGAAAGTCAATCCACATCGTTCGAAAATACGATGGTACGCATCGTACATTGCTCGGTAAGATCGGTCCAGTCCTTCCCATGAGGCATCAAAGGAATAGGCGTCTTTCATTAGAAATTCGCGACCTCGAAGCAAACCGGAACGTGGACGACGTTCGTCACGGAATTTCGTCTGGATTTGATATAGTGTTACAGGCAACCGACGATAGGAATTGATTTCGTTCTTCACCAACATCGTAACGACTTCCTCGTGCGTCGGTCCCAATGCAAACTCCCGCTGATGCCGATCGGTAAGTCGGATTAGCTCTGGACTATACGCGTTATAACGGCCCGATTCCTTCCACAACTCCGTAGGCTGAAGTGCAGGCATGAGAAGCTCTTGTGCGCCAGCGCCATCTAGCTCTTCGCGTAGAATTCGTTCTACATTGCGTAGTACGCGCCAACCCAGTGGCAAGTATGTGTAAATGCCTGCGCCAAGTTGGCGAATATAGCCCGCCCTCAGCAATAGTCGGTGACTTGCGACTTCCGCTTCCGCTTCCGCTGGTGCCTCTCGTAAGGTGTTGGCAAATAGTTGGGTTTGACGAAATGAATATACCTCCTTTTAATACACTAAAGAAACAAAAAGACACACTCGTCAGGGACGAATGTGTCGTGGTACCACCCTAGTTTTGATCGCCTATTCTTGGCGATCCTCAATCCGAATAACGGTCGGCACCGGCAACGGTTACTTGAATTCGCCGTTGCAGCTCACAAGGCGGGAAATGTATCTTTCGGGGGAGACCTTGCAGCTCTAGGGTCCCTCTTTGCGCCGCCGAATTCGATAACGTGCTCCTTGGTCTAAGCTATTACTGTCATTTATTGTTATAGATCATAGTTGATGAGGAGCTCCATGTCAAGTCATTCTGAACGGAGGTGTCGTTGTTCTGTGATAATGTCACCCCATAACTGTTCTGAGATAATGTCACCATGGGACAGGAGACAATTACATTGACCAGAGCAGAGATGAAGAAGGTAGTCGTGGTGGAGAAAATTATCGGTGGACACATGACAAACGATGAAGGGGCGGCAGCGTTAGGATTGACGAAGAGGCAGATCATCCGTCTGAAACAGAAATACAATCAAGGTGGGGCCAGAGCGCTTATCCACAAGAACAGAGGCCGAAAGCCGGCACACGCGTTAAAGGATGAAATAAAGGAACGCGTTGCCGAACGTTATACACAGATCTACCACGGCAGCAACAACTGCCACTTCACGGAACTGCTGGAGGAGCATGAGGCGATCCGGTTGAGTGCGTCCAGTGTACGGCGGATCTTACTGGGAAAAGGCATCAAACAGGCGAAACAGCGTCGACGCAGCAAAGCGCACCAGCCTCGAAGCCGCAAAGCACAGGCCGGGATGCTGTGGCAAAACCACACAGCAGGATATGGAAATGGCATTGGCGAATATTGAGTGGTGATGATCCACTCTTTTTGTCTTCATGGGAGGGGGCTTCTAAATGGGAAAATCAAGCCGCCAACTGATGGCGCGGAGATTTTTGAGGTGATTTTACTGTGAAATAAGGATAGAGCGATGATATAACCGAAAAATGAGGAGGAGTACTAATGCTCTTTAAGCCATCACCTTATCCGAATGGAGCTAATTTGGACAATCTGCATACTCAATCGATTTTTCGCTGACTCGTAAGAATCGCTGCCGTTGGTCGACGCAAGCGCCACGGCATGACCTTCCGAGCGCAGCGTCAGTCCGCTTGCCCCGGCCGCCGCTACTCCGAGCTCGCGGAGCTGCCATCCTTCCAGATTGCTAGAGAACCCGGGCAAAGGAACCATTCCGTCTTTGCCTACGCTGGAGCAGGCGGAAGCTTTGGCGACTAAGGGGAACGAGCAAGGCGTCTGAACGGCGGGCGCGAAGGGGGGTGGCGATGAAAACATGGCCGATGAACATCCCGAGCTCCTCGCCCTGATAAATGTACGGCGTTCCTTTGAGCGTGTGCAGGAAGGTTGCCAGCATCTTCGCCGATTGCTTCCGGTATACCCCGTCATCGCCAAAGCGCGATACCATCCGGGGCTGGTCGTGATTGTTCAGGTACAAGCTGTTCCAGCCGCTTTCCGCCAGGTCCACCTGCCACTTGTGCATGATCGTCCTTAAGCCATCCAGCGTCCAAGGCTTCACATCCCATTTGCCACCCGGCCCGGAATCAACATCCATATGCTCGAATTGAAAAACCATATTCAATTCCTTGCGGTCATCTGCCGTGTACAGCTTGGCTTCCTTCACGCCTACGCCGGGCATCTCCCCGACCGTCATGACCTCACGCTGCGAGAGTACCTCTCTATTCATTTCCCGCATGAACTCATGGATACGAGGCCCGTCGATAAAATATTCGCCCCCCCATGCATAACGGTCGGCTTCGGCGCTTGGCAGGCCGGGTTTCATTTCCATCACCTGTCTTCCCCCATCAAATCCGGATCCACCGCTCCTCAGTAAACGATTCGATAATCGCATCTATCGTTTTCTGGTTAATATAGCCGTCCGCAATTGTCGCATCCATCCCGTCGCCTCTGCCATTCAACAGATCAAAGAAAGCTTGCATCTGGTCTGCCTTACATTCATCGGGAAGGTCCACTTTACGGAAGCCCTTGTCCCCCTCATGCGTCAAATTCACCTGCAGTGTATCTTCTTCCTCCAGGTTATAGACGAGCGCGCCCTTTGATCCGTAAATCTCGATCTGTTGATAGTTGCCACGTCCGTAAGCGAACCTGGAGATGGCCATCGAGGAGGAGATCCCATCATCAAGCGCGGCCAGCACATGGCAATAATCATCAACATCCACCTCTCCCTTTCCTTCGCCGTCAACGAGGTTACGCTCCCTGACGATCGTTTCAGCGTGGGATACGACTTTCACTGTATTGCCTACAAGGAATCGGTGAAGGTCCAGAATATGCGAGCCGAGGTCGCCCAGCGCGCCCGATCCGGAAAGCTCCTTCTGGAACCGCCAGACGAGAGGAATATCCTCCTGAATGGCCCACCCCTGCAAATATTGGCTGTAGATGTGATTGATTTTTCCCAGCTTGCCCTGCTCGATCAGCGATTTCGCGTACCGGACAGCTGACTTATACCGATAAGTAAAACAGACCATATGGCGGACCGGATTCGCTTCCAATGCCTCCATTAAGATTTCCGCTTCCCTTGTATTCAGAGCAATCGGCTTCTCAAGCGCAAACGGCTTGCGGTACTTGATCGCATCATAAGCAATGGTAAAGTGATTGAAATTAGGCGTGCCGATCATAACCGCGTCGACTTCCGGATCCTGCAGCATTAATTCATGATTCAAGTAACGGCGTGACTCAGGGATATTTAACTCATTTCCCCTCGCTGCAAGAGCCTCTTCATTAAAATCACAGATCGCCCATACTTCCGCGTCCTGGCTTGCCTTTATCCCCGCAATGTGAAAATTCGCAATTCCGCCTAATCCGATAACGCCGATTTTCAGCATCTTTTTCCCCACCATTTCGTGTACTGGATTGTTTAACTTCTTTCCCAGTATAGGTTGTGGTAGAATGAACGGGAATGTCGGATCGAGACTCTTTTTGTACAATAGCGACTTTTATACATGAGGAGGAATAGGTTTGCTTGCGATTAATGTGGAGCTTGTTCCAAAGATTCGGTTCATGGGATTTGTATCGTATAAAAGTCCGTGGATTCATTTCAAACGAAATGTCGATGAGTATATTCTGTATTTCATTAAGAGCGGTGAGCTCCATATCGAAGAAAACGGGGTTCCTTATGTGTTGAGAAAAGGCGATGTATTCATGTTAGAGCCCAACCTTGACCATGAAGGCCTGGAGAAACACGCCTGCGATTATTACTACATCCACTTTTCCCACTCTGATATTCAAGCGCTGGATATTCCAGACTTATTGACGCTCGCCAAACGCATTGTTCTGGAGGAAGACTCCCACAGCGATCAGCACGATAACACGATTTGCTACTTTCCGAAGCACTTTACGTTATCCCATAAAACAAGCCTCCACCATGCCTTTCACACCATGAATGAAATGGTTCAATTGTACCGTCGCAAGCACTATAACGAAATGCTGATCGCATTAACCTTTTCCGGGTTTTTGATTGAGGTGTCCAGGGAACATCTCATAACAAAACTCCAAAAAAATAGCAGCAAGCACACAAAATCATTCATGAAGGTGAATTCCTTATTGGATTATATCCATCAGCATTACTCCCAAAAGATCACCAGTGTAGACATTGAACAGGAATTTGAATGCAATTTTGATTATATCAATCGCATCTTCAAGCAGGTGACCGGCCATACGATCACCCGCTATGTTAACCTGATACGCATTAATCATGCCAAGGAATTAATTCAGGCCACTCACCTAAGCATAGGCGAGATTGGGTACCTTACCGGTTTGAACGACCCTTACTACTTCAGTAAAGTATTCAAGAACTATGTAGGCATGTCACCAATTCAATATTCTAAGAAGATCAAAGAGCATCATTGAAGATAACAAGTCTTGTTAAGCGTCTTGTTTTAACTGCTCAAGCTCAGAGGTTACTTTCTCGATCATTTGAACGAAGGAGGATAATTCCTGGGAGCTGGCAGCCTGTGTTTGCGCTTGTGCGGTCGTCAGTCTTGATTCACTCTCCACTTTATTCAGCAGCCGGGAAATAACCTGGAGCTTGGCATGAATTTGTGTAAGAGCATCCTTGGAGCTTGAAGCAAGCTTGCGGACTTCATTAGCCACAACCTCGAAGCCCCGCCCTTGGTCGCCGACATGGGCCGCTTCAATGGCCGCGTTAAGTCCCAACAAATGGGTTTGGGAAGCTATTTCATTCATAAGGGAGCCCATATCTTGAATATGTTTTATTTCTTGGGACAGCTCTTTCACAGATTGAAGTGACTTTTCCTGCGTTTCTGCTGTAAAGAAGGCTGTGTCTGCCACAGCTTGCGTGCTGCTGCTCAGCTCAACCATCATGGAGGCCAGCTCCTGTACAGCCGCATTAATGCCGTTTAGAAGATGACCCCGTTCATCCGCAAGAGCCTGAACCTTTCTCTTCTCATCTGCCTCGTAAGCTTCAAGCACGAGCTGTGAATCCAAATTGAACATCTTGGTGATCGCATGGTAGATTGGCAGCCACTCGTCCGGAAGAACACGCTGTAAATGAGCTGCGGCCAGATTAAGATACAAGATATACGTGCCCAAATACCACTCTGTGGTCAAGCCGATCCTGGAATGCACGCTGCCGATAAAAAGCCTTTTTTCGATAAAAGACTCATCGATTTTCCCTTCCGTCAGAGAGAGAAAATACCACCTTTGCGTCTCTTTAAGCCGCTCAACGGTACTATGTGTTTCAATCATTTTCAGGAGATCCGGGCGAAGCATGATGCGTTCATAAAGCTCATCGACCAATATATTTACAATCGCTGCGAACGCTGTTTTTTTGCTTTTCAGGAGCAGTAAATCATCTTCCGTTATGCCGATATACGCAATCTGCTCTTTACGCGCTTCTGATAAATCAATCATATATACATCCCCCATGTTGATCATTCTTTATTTCCCTCACGCTCTGTTGGATCACAAAAGCATACCGCACTCCCGGGGTGCTTGCCTGTGATATTTCTCACAGAACATCAAAAAAGCGGCGGCTCTTGGCAGGAGCCGCCGCTCATTCATTCGAAACTCAATAGCCCTTTCTTCAGCGCAAACTTGACGAGCTCCGGGCGTGTCTTTAAACCAAGCTTCTCCATCACATTGCTTTTGTGCGATTCTACTGTCTTGACGCTAATAATCAGCTGATCGGCAATCTCTTTGTTTGCGTATCCTTTTGCGACCAGCGACAATACCTGTTTCTCGCGCTCGGATAACGTCTCGTAAGGTCCCGTATTTTCACCCTGCTTCACCCGCTCCAGATACTCGCCCATGAGACGCTTAGTTGCGCTTGGATACAAATATGCATCCCCGTCCGCTACAGATTGAATAGCTGCCAGGAGCTCTTCATGCGGCGCGCTTTTTAGAATATAGCCGGACGCTCCGGCTTGGATCGCTCTGAATAAATATTCCTCGTCATCATGCATCGTCAAAATGAGTACGGACGTATCCGGCTGCTTTGTCTTGAGCTCACCGGCAGCCGTTAAACCGTCCATACCGTGCGGCATGCTCAGATCCATCAGCACGACATCGGGCTTCAGCTCGCCGGCAAGGCGAACCGCCTCGCTGCCATCCGCCGCTTCCCCCACCACTTCCAGGCCATGCTTGCCATGCAGCAGCAGGCTCAATCCGGACCTTACGACCGCATGGTCGTCAACCACGATGATTTTTATCATGTGCTCACCTCCCCTTTATCTTATAAAAAACACAGCACTGCTACAATAAGAATTGCTAATGTGATCTTTCTCACTTTTTTCAGGATAATCTCCCCCGATGATCAGAGAATTCCCCGATAACCTCATCCTTTAGGAATTGATATGATGGGAGCATGGAGAATGAAGAGGAGGATATAAGTGATAAATAATTATGATTCGGTTACTCCTATATCGGAAACGGCACAGGTACAGGGGTTGAGACAGTACTTTACGGAAGAAAACATGGAGCGGCTTGCGGGGATCATGTATCCAAGGAAGATAATGAAAGGCTCGAACCTGTTTTGGGAAGGCGATAAAGCTGAATATATATATTACATCAAAAAAGGACGCCTCAAAATGACCAAAACATCCGATGAAGGCAGCTCATTTACGCTGTATCTGCACCATGAAGGAGACTTGCTCGGCTACGGGAATGTGATGACGGAATCTGTGCACTTCCTTGGTGCCGAAGTGACCGAGGACTGCGAATTGGGCGTTATCCAGTGTAAGGATCTGGAGGTTCTGCTCTGGCAGCACGGTGACTTTGCCGTAGAATTCATGCGTTGGCAGGGGACCATGCATCAGTTGGTACAAACTAAACTCCGTGATCTGATGATGTTCGGCAAGCCCGGAGCGCTTTGTTCCCTTCTTATCCGTCTGAACAACTCCTACGGGGAACCTTACCAAGCTTACAGCCGCATTACAGTGAAGCTGAACAACACGGAATTGGCTGAAATGATCGGCGCCACCAGGGAAAGCGTCAACCGTATGTTAAGCGATATGAAAAAGGAGGGCGCCGTCTACACGGAGAACGGCCACCTCATCATCAAGGATCTGGCGTATCTCCGCGGGATCTGTCACTGTGAAAATTGCCCGAAGCACATCTGCCGCGTATGAATATAACGGTGCCAGAATATTGATCCTAAGATCATTCGAAGACTGGAGAAGCAGCAGCTTCCCCGGTCTTTTTACTTCTCAGTCGTTGCCGGGATTCTTTCCTTTTTGCTACTATAGGGAGGATACAGGAACGAGAGGATGATCACACGTTGGATGACAAGACAAACAAGCCGTATCCGGAAGTAATCGGCCAGAATGTCGAACAATTACAGGAACAGCTTGACTCCCATATTATCGATCAGCCGTTTCGCGACCGCTTGAAGCAATCGTTAAAACAGCTTGCGGACGTGAAATTTGCGCTCGATGAATCTTCGATCGTTGCCGTAACCGATCATCGCGGGACGATTCAATACGTAAATGATAAATTTTGCGAAATCTCGAAGTTTGGCCGCGATGAGCTGATCGGTCAGGATCACCGGATTATCAATTCCGGTTATCATGGCAAAGACTTCATGAACAATCTGTGGAAAACGATCTCCTCGGGACAGGTTTGGCGGGATGACATTAAAAACAGAGCGAAAGACGGGACCTATTATTGGGTAAATACAACAATCGTGCCTTTTCTGAATGATCACGGAAGGCCCTATCAGTATCTTGCCATTCGCAATGAAGTTACGCAGCTTAAAAATATAGAAGAAGAACTGAAGCATATGATGAGCCATGTCATGCAGGTACAGGAAGATGAGCGAAAAAGATTTTCGCGTGAACTCCATGACGGCATCGGCCAAAGCCTCTTTTCCCTGCTCATTCAAATCGACCGTATTATTAACGACACCGGCATGCAGCAGCTCGACGGCCTGAGAAACGATGTCGCCCGGATTATCGAGGACGTACGCGGGCTTGCATGGGAATTGCGCCCGTCGGTATTGGACGATCTTGGCGTCGTGCCGGCAATACGTTCGTACATTGACAGCTATTCCAATCATCACGGCATCAAAGTGAAGTTTACCTGCAATCTGCGCATACGTTTAACAGCGCATAAAGAAACGGCCATATACCGGATCATTCAGGAATCGTTAACCAATCTCGCAAAATACGCAGAGGTCTCCGAGGCACGGGTGAAAGTTAACGAGTACGATGATTATGTAGAGGTCAAGGTAGAAGATGACGGAAAAGGCTTTTTCAGCGGAACAGATACAATGGGTGTGGGACTTTTCAGTATGGAAGAAAGAGCCCGGGCGGCGGATGGCAAGTTCTCCATCCGGTCCGAGCCCGGCGCAGGAACCACCGTTACGTTGATCCTTCCCAAATGACAATACTGCTAGTACACCCAACAAAAAAACTCCGGGAATTTCCATTTCCCCGGAGTTTATTCTATGTTACTGCTCTGTAAGAATGAGAGGCCCATCCTTCGTGATGGCAATCGTGTGCTCATACTGTGCAGACCATTTTCCGTCGACGGTTCTGGCTGTCCACCCGTCCGCATCGATCTTGCAAGCATATGATCCGAGATTTAACATCGGTTCTATCGTTATAACCATGCCTTCCTTCAACCGTGTTCCTCTATGCGGCGGGCCATAATGAGGCACTTTAGGCTCTTCATGCATCTCTTGCCCGATCGCATGTCCGACGAATTCCCGAACCACTGACAAGCCATGGGACTCCGCGAACTTCTGAATAGCATGTGAAATATCGCCGATCCGGTTACCTGCGACAGCTTGCTCAATTCCTAAATATAGCGATTTTCTGGTCACATCCAGCAGATGGTTTGCTTCATCCGATATATTGCCCACCGCATACGACCAGGCGGAGTCGGCAAGCCAGCCATCCAGATTCACAACCATGTCTATCGTAACAATATCACCGTCTTTTAAAGCTTCATTGTTCGGAAACCCATGGCATATGACATCATTAACGGAAGCACATGTAGCAAATGGGTAACCATGGTAGCCCTTTTGCTCAGGAATGGCTTGATGGGATTCCAGAAACTTCTCCACAAACTGATCGATCTCAAGCGTAGTGATGCCAGGACGTATCAAACCCCGAATCTCCCGGTGGCAGGCGGCCAAGATCTCTCCGGCTTTTTTCATTTTGGCAATTTCTTCATCTGTTTTAATGATTATCATCTTACCGGCTTTCTCCTGTCTTTATCGTTTTTCTTTCTCTAATGTATGCGAGCCATCGATCTTAAGTACTCTTTCGCTTCAGCAAAATACGCCATATGACAATGAGAGCTAGGACTGCCGCAACAATATACAACATGTAATTATGGACATTTTCAATATACAGATTCCATTTCTCTCCCAAATACCAACCAATAGTGACAAACGTAACAGCCCATGCAATGCCTCCCGGGATCGCATAGATCAAAAAAGTACGGTAGCTCCATTTGTTGATGCCCGCCGATAAGGCAGTAAAGTGACGAACCCCGGGAATAAAAAATCCGATCGTCACTGCTATTTTACCAAACCGCTGAAACCATTTTTCCGATTTCATTAATTTTTCCGGTGTCAGAAATAGTTTGTTTCCATATTTCTCCAATAACGGCAGACCTAATTTTTTCCCGGCAAAATAACTAAAGGAAACGCCAAATATCGCGCCAAGGCTGGAGACCAGAAGCGTCATCCCGTATAACATTTCCCCTTTAAATACCAAGTAACCCGCAAACGTCATTAATAGTTCATCAGGCAATGGCAATCCGATCATACCGAGCATCATCGATCCAAAAAGTCCTGCATACCCAAATCGCGTTATAAATTGAAGAACGGCATGTTGTATCATTGTGGTTGTCCTTTTAGTTTATGAATTGGATAATCTGTACTTAGATTGTACAAGCTTAGATGATTATAACCTTAATCCTCTAATTTCGAAAACAAAAACACCATTCAGTTTCGAACGGTGTTGTTGCTTGCTCTTACCTTCCTCTTTCGAATTCGAAGTCAAATCCATTGAAACACCGGCTTCTCCCTTACGAAATGCACGGGGATCTCCGGGAATTGCCGTTGCAGAAGGTCGGCTAGCAGCTTCATACCGGGTTCTTCGCTTTCCGCATGGCCCAGTACGATCAACGCCTTCGACCGGCCCTGCCAAACGGCATCCCGCACGTATTCCGGCGTTTCCCATTCGGGGCCTTCGCCGTACACCACCAGATCGAGGTTCTCCTGCTCCATGAGCGGAATCACTAACTGCCCTCCGCCTCTATACCCTGCCAATAGACCGACCCTGCTGCAAAGGGTGTCCATTTCGCCTCCCACCCTTACACATGGGATGTCCAATGTCTTTTTCAGGTAGTTCGCTATGTCGATTACGCTCGTTGCAGGGATTTCCATCACCGAATAGGCGGGTTCATGCTTCTGTACATAAGTATCCCATGCCAACGCCTCGATCAGCCCCAGCATGATTCCGTCCTGCGGATATCGATGCCAATAATCGTGAAATCGAAATATCGAGAGCCCTGAATCGAGAATGAACTTCTTCTTCGCAGCAAAGACAGGGTCGTCCCCGTACGTGCTGTCCAGGGGCGGTTTATGTTGGAAGAACGGCCCCTCGTGGGCGATAACCAGGTTCGCGTTCAACTCGAGCGCTCTCTCCAGCACACGCTGCGTCGGCATGAACGCGGTCACGATCCCCGACACTTCAGCCTGCGGATTCCCGTAATATAACGAATCTACCGTTTCGGTCAAGCGTCCGACCGGATCGATTAACCGATTGATTACGTTCTGGATGGTGGTTTTCAATGATGAAGAACTCCTTCGGATATTTATTGATATTTGCACTTCGGTCAAATTTTCGACGTGTCCTGTCCTGGTTCAAACCCCTGAGTACGCCATGAATCCGCCGTCGACGGGAATCGTGACGCCCGTAACGAATCCCGACTGCTCCGCGTCCGCCAGCCACAACAGGATGCCGAGCAGGTCCTCGGGTTTGCCGAACCGCCTCATCGGGGTATGCGCGATGATCTTGTGCGCGCGCTCGGTCAGGCTCCCGTCCGGCTGTGTCAGCAGATTGCGATTTTGCTCCGTTAAGAAAAATCCGGGCGCAATCGCATTCACCCGAATGCCTGCATCGGCCATGTGCACGGCGAGCCATTGGGTAAAATTGTTGATCCCCGCCTTGGCGGCACTGTACGCGGGAACTTTGGTCATCGGGCTCGGCGCGCTCATCGAGGACATATTGATGATCGAACAGCCTACACGGCCAAGCATCCGTTTCGTAAACACCTGCGTAGGAATCAAGGTGCCGAGAAGATTCAGGTTAAAGACGAAACTGAATCCGTCGGGACTCAAGTCGAAGAAGCTTCGGAGTTCGGCTTTGCCCAGATCCTCCAGCTTCAGCGTCTCCTTCGTGGTCGTCCCGTCCGGATGATTGCCTCCGGCGCCGTTGATCAACAGATCGCAAGGTCCGAGTCTCGCAAAGATTTCTTCATCCGCGCGTCTGACGCTTTCCTCGTCAAGCACGTCGCAAGCGACGGCGATCGCTTCTCCGCCGGCTGCGCAGATGGCATCGGCCACAAGCTGCCCTTTCTCCGCCGTGCGGTTTAAGACGGCTACCTTAGCGCCTTGTCTGCCCAGCTCAACCGCCATCGCGGAGCACAATACGCCGCTTCCGCCGGTGACTACGGCCACCTTGCCCTTCAAATTTCCGTTCATGCCCAGCATGTTATCTCACGCCTCCTTTTTGCTCCCGTTGCATCGCATCCCATAGACCCCACAGGTACATAATCCCCATGGCACGGTCGTATAGTCCATAGCCGGGCCGGCATTCTTCACCCCATAGATGCCGGCCGTGATCCGGCCGCGCATAGCCCGTAAATCCGATGTCATGGTACGCTTTCACGATGCCGGCAATATCGACCGTTCCATCGGTCGTGCGGTGTGACGTCTCGATAAAGTCGCCATTCTCGTATACGCGCACGTTCCGAATATGGGCGAACGGTATCCGGTCTGCGAACTCCCGAATCATCGCCGGGATATCGTTCGCCGGATTCGCGCCAAGTGAGCCGCTGCACAGCGTAACCCCGTTGGCCGGATGGTCCACCATCTGCAGCAGCCTGCGGATGTTATCCGCATTGGTGACGATGCGCGGCAGCCCGAAGACGGACCAAGGCGGATCGTCCGGGTGAATCGCCATCTTGATTCCGCTCCGCTCGGCGACCGGGATGATCTCCTCCAGGAAGTATCGCAAGTTGTTCCACAGCTGCTCTTCCGTCACTTCCCGGTACGCCAGAAATAATTCAGTCAGCGTTTGGAGCCGCTGCGGCTCCCAGCCGGGAATCGTGAACTTGGGGTTGCTCGCAATGCGTTGTACCAGTTCCAGCGGATCCATATGCTCCAGCATGCTCTTCTCGTAAAACAGCGCCGTGGAACCGTCCTCCAGCTCCCGGTACAGATCGGTGCGAACCCAATCGAATACGGGCATGAAATTGTAACAGATGACCTTTACGCCGACCCGGCCGAGCTTCTCGATCGTGCGCTTGTAATTCTCGATGTATTGATCCTTGGAAGGCAGACCTAGCTTAATGTCTTCATGGATGTTAACGCTTTCCACAACTTCAATGTGAAAGCCGTGCGCTTCCACTTGACGCTTGACAGCCTCAATCTTGTCCATCGGCCATTCCTCGCCTGCGGGAACGTCATGCAGCGCCCACACGATTCCTTCCACACCCGGGATCTGCTTAATCTGCTGCAGTAACACGTTGTCATTGCCTTCGCCGAACCAACGAAACACCATTCTCATCTACGTGTCACCGCCTTGTGGGGAATTCTTAAAATAATCCGGATGCGCTCTTATGAGCGCTTCCTGATCCAGCACGATTAGGGATACATGCTCCCTCATGACCCGCTCACCGCGATCGGCATCCTTGGTTTTAATCGCCTCAACAACTTCCCTGTGCTGGGCTATAATCGTAGTCCAGTTATATTCCGATGCCAGACTGAGCATGCGGATTCGACTGAGATGGGCGTTCAGGGAATGAACGATCGCCCATGTCCGTTCTTTGCCGCTGCCAGTGAACAAGATTTCATGGAACCGGATGTCCAGATCAAAAAGCTTTGAGTAATCCTTCTCCTCCACATATTTCTCGAATAAAATCAAATTCGACTCCAGCTGGATCCGTTGGTCGGCTGTGAATCGCCCGCAGGCAAGCCTCACGACCGCAGGCTCCAGCTGCTCACGGACGAAGCGCGCCTCCTCCACTTGCTCCAGATCGATCAGCGAGACATACGTGCCCCGTTGAGGCAGCACTTCAAGCAGTTGTTCCTGGGAAAGCCGGATCAACGCTTCTCGAACCGGCGTTCGGCTGATTTGCAGCTTGGCGGCGAGTTCATTCTCCGACAGCGGTTGACCGGGCTTCAGCTTCAGCCGAATGATATGGTCGCGCAACAATTGATAGGCATACTCGCGGGCTGACTGCCCCGCGTCCGGCTTGATCATCTCGAGCTCTAGCATGGCTGTACCTCCGTAATGTTAGTTCTATCGAATATACTGACTACAGAATACCACATCACACACTTGTATACTAGTCATACTAATATATACTTTTAGTGAATAAACACATTCAAAAGGGAGGCTGCTTAGCTGCCTCCCAGTTCGCTTTATTATGGACACACCAATGATGTAAATGGCTTAAAAAAGACTCCTGTAATGGAGTCAAAATTGTTAGTATTCGATTACGCAGCGTCAATCAAAATCGTATCTTTGTGACTTCCACGGGTCTCCATACATATGGTACCCATTGCGCTCCCAGAAGCCCGGCTTGTCGGCAGCCATGAATTCGATGCCGCGCAGCCATTTCGCGCTTTTCCAGAAGTACAGATGCGGCACGACCATGCGCACCGGATAACCGTGTTCAGGCGTTAACATCTCCCCATTGTGGCGGATGCCGAGGAAAGAAGTTTCGGCGAGGAAGTCCTCTACCGGCAGGTTCGTCGTCCAGCCATGCTCCGCATGCAGCATCACATATTTGGCTTCCGGCTTCAGCTTAACCTTCTCCATAATCGTAGACACCGCTACGCCTTCCCATACATTGTCCAGCTTCGACCATGTTGTTACACAATGAATATCATTGTGGAACTCCTTCATCGGCAGCTCCATGAACTCGTTGTACGGGATGACGGCTTCTTCCTCCACCAGCCCGAAGACCCGCAGATCCCATTTGCTCATATCCTGGTAATAAGGCACCTGGCCGTGATGCAGCACCGGGAACCCTGTCGTCAGGCGCTGCCCCGGTGGTGTGCGCCGAGCCTCTTCTTCAGTCGGTTTGGTTGATCCGAATAACATGTATATCCCTCCATATTCTAAGTTGAAGTGTATTTTACATCATGCCGCTCATTTTTGGATGGCTTCAGCTGTTTGTCTTCGCAATGGTTTTGAACCGCCCAGCACAAACGGTCCCATTCCAAGCGCAAGCAGCAGCAGGACGATGCCTGTCCCTACAGATACCCCGTAGCTTTGCATCCAAAACGGTCCATCTTCAATCTGTTTATACAATATTCCGCCAACAAGCGGGCCGATAAAGCCGGTGATCCCCGTCAAAGCAGAGAACATCGCAATGTACATCGGACGATCCGATTTGGGTGTGTCGCCGATCATAAAATTGAATGCAAGCAGGTTATAACCGCCCAGCCCTACGCCAAGTAAGATATGAACAAGAATAAGGACGATAAATACCGGCATAAATTCCAGCCCGATCCATAGTAGGCAGGCCGTCGCAATAACTGGCAGTGACCAGAGCAGCAGCGTCTTCGTTGCGAATCTCGTATTCAAATTGCCCCAGTAATAATAACTGATCATCATAACAATCATTTGCACGGTCGTGATGACCGTAACTCGCCAATAGCTGATATTTAGAATGTCCAACATAACGAAGGAAAATAACGGGACGGCGATATTTTGGATTAAAATAAACAACGCGATAAACAGCGTCGCTTTCATGAATGCGCGATCCTTGACCGGTTTCAGGAACAACCCGCTCTTGCTCGACTCCCCCGATTTCTCAAAAGGAGGATTTGGATACCGCCATAACTCGATTGCGTTCCATACCGTTAAAACTGCGCTAATGATATACAACACGGTGAATCCCGCACCTTCCGACATTCTCTCGAGCACCTGTCCGCCAACCAGCAAAGAGATGCTGCCGACTGCCCAATGAATCGTATTGCGAATGCCAAAATAACGCCCGCGAAGCTGAGCCGGAACGAAGTCCGCTACGAGCGAAGACCAGAATACGCCGCAGATCGAGGCCGATAGGAAGGAAATCATGAACATTGCGATAAATACAGGAATTTGTAAAGGGTCCGGTACCATGAATGGAATTAGTCCGGTTGCGACCCACATCGTTCGATGAATGGCACCGAACGCGGTGAGGAAGAACTTTCTGTTATTTACCCGCTGCATGTAAAAAGCAGTAATAATTTGCGCGAGATTGGCAAGCGGAGGGATGGCCATCACCAATCCCACCTCTGCCGAATTTGCTCCTAAATATAATACATAGGCCGTTAAAATCGGTCCGCCAAGCAAGTTGGCAATGATCATCGCCGGAATGCCTTCTACAACTGCAATGCGCAGCGATTTTCGCTGCTCAGAGGAAGGACGCCGGCTCATAAAAATTCGGTGCCTGATATTCATTTGCTAATGTGCTCCCCACAATCCTCAATTACAATGTAAATCAATTACGTCAATAATTCGGCCAACGTCCGAACCATAACGCCCGTAGCGCCCTTCGGCTCCCAGCCCCGTTCTTTGTTCAGAAAGGCGGTTCCGCCAATATCCAGATGAACCCAAGGCTTCTCCTCGGCGAACACCCCGATAAATAATCCGCCGGTAATCGTGCCCGCGTAACGTCCGCCGCTGTTCTTCATGTCTGCGGCATCACTGTTCAACTGTTTGCGGTAATACGGATCAGACGGCAAAGGCCAGATTCGTTCCCCTGCACGGTATCCTGCTTGCACAACCCGCTGCATCAAGGTTTCATCATTGGTCACCGCACCGGTAATAAGGTCCCCAAGCGCAACCATAACCGCGCCGGTTAACGTCGCAACATCGATCAGCTTCGTTGCGCCGCGCCGGATCGCCGTCGTTAAGCCATCGGCCAACACGAGACGGCCCTCCGCATCCGTATTGACAATTTCGATCGTCCGTCCGCTCATTGTCGTGATGACATCGCCCGGCTTCAGCGCACGGTCGGAAGGCATATTCTCCGCAGCCGGTATGACTGCAACAACATTGACGGCAGGCTTCAGTTCCCCGATAATCTGCATAGCTCCAAGCACAGCTGCGGCCCCGCCCATATCGGAGATCATTTCTTCCATTCCGTCGGCTTTCTTGAGTGAAATGCCGCCTGTATCAAAGGTGATGCCCTTACCGACCAGGCCCCATACTTCATCGTTGTCGGGAGCGCCTTGATAGTGGAGGACGATCATCCGCGGTGGATTGGCACTGCCAAGGCCAACACCTAGCAAACCGCCCATCCCTTGCTCAGCGGCTGTCCATTCATCGATGATCTCGCAATCCATATTCAGCCGGGCAGCGAGCTTCTCCGCTTCTTCCGCGAGCGCTTCAGGCGTGAGGCGGTTGCCGGGAAGGTTAGTCAGATCCCTTGCAAAAGCTGTCGCTTCAGCAAACCGGACTCCGCGTTGAATTCCAGCGGACCACTCCTCCTGAAGGGCCTCCGACTCCGCTGCATTAAGCGTGTCCTCCGGTATCCATGTGACAGCCGATACTTCATGGCGAGCCTCTTCTTCACGTTTGCTCGGCTTGCGATGGTAAAGTCCAAGCAGGAAACCTTCCGTTAAAGCTTGCGCCGCTTGCTTGGGTTCACATCCCGTTGCACCGATCACGATGTCGTGGCGCAGCTGAATATCGACATGCTGTGCTTTAACCCGTACGGCTGCTTTGGCCGCCGCTGCTGCAGCATCACGCAGCCGCCCCGCAGACAGAGGCGCAGAATCCACACCGATAAACGCAACATGCGATGCCGCTATAAGCCCTAAAGTCGGTATCAGCTGAATTTCTTGCGGCTTTGCTTTAAAGACCGACTTTGCATAGTATCCCCGCAACGCAACATCCACTTGTTGATGAACCCATTGACGTTCTCCGCCCGATGCCGCCATATCCTCCTTCGACACGAACACTATAATCAAGTCCGCCGCTGTATCTCCCTGCTTTTTCATCCCATATGTAAATTGCGTATTCACTGAATAATCCAACACGTTACCCCTTCTCCCTTAACGTTATAAAATAAAAAAATCGGGTGCTAACCCGATTCTAATGCTTTATGTCACTAATGGCAAATAGATATTAAATTCCGTCCCTTCCCCGATCGAGCTATCCAATTTGATGAATCCGCCATGATTGCGAATTATACGGTAACTTACGGCTAACCCCAATCCGGTTCCCGATGCTTTTGTCGTAAAAAACGGATCAAACAACCGATTCATCGTATTGCGATCCATTCCTTTTCCATTGTCGCGAATCGTTATGATCGCATGGGAAACATCTTGTTTTACGATCAGATCGATCCGCCCTTTTCGTTCCCCGTCCAGTTCAGCCATCTCGGCTATTGCATCCAGTGCATTTTTTAAAATATTCAATATGACCTGTTTCACCTGTTTAACGTCAATGGATACCCTGGGCTGCTGATCATAAGATTCAAATTGAATAACGCAGCCTTTCATTAACGCTTCGCTTTCGGATAGCAGGATGACCTCTTTTAATAAAGAGACCACAGATACCTCTTGCTTCATAGGCGCGGTAGGCTTCGAGGAATTGAGAAATTCATTTATGATTTCATTTGCCCGATCAATTTCCATCAGAATAATCCGGGCATATTCTTCTTTTCCCAACTGCAGCAGATGCGGCCGCAGCAGCTGAATAAAACCTCTGATCGAGGTGAGCGGATTTCGGATTTCATGCGCAATCGCGGCGGAAATTTTACCTAACATCGCCAGCTTGTCATTCTGGTAAGCGGTTTGCTCAATCAGCTTATAATCCGAAACATCCTTTACACTGATCAAGTAATCGCCATCCAACTGATCGCCAAAGGTAACAGTGATAAGCAAATGACGGCCGCTTGCATCCTGTATCTCGTAATAACGGCAGCGGCGTCTTACAATGTCCTTATACAGGCTCAGTATCATTCGCTTCGTTGAACGTTTAAGCTGGGGATGGCTTAAAATGCCGGATATATTACAGCCAAGCAGCATCTTTCGTGGAATATCCATCATTTTTGCCATCTGCAGGTTAACAAACGACAAAATTCCGTCACTATCGAAAATAGCGATACCGCTATCCATATGCTGAAGCACATTCTCGTACTTGTTCTTGACATACTGTGTCGAACGGTTTGACTTGTATAATAACTCTTTCATTTCGCTAAACTCCGTCGTTTCACCCGGTTGTATGCGAAAACGGTAAGCAACCATTAATTCCATCAAAAATAAAAACGAACGATTATAGAGCTTCAGCGCTTCCTCGGATTCCACATTCGCGACCAGCATTTGAATCGTCTCTTCATGTATACCAATTATATCTTCAGGATGAATGCCGCCATTAAGCAGTTTACCCATTTCCGTTGCTTGGTAAAGTGAGACATCACTACCGCTGCGAACATATTCCGCAAGCGCCGGGAAATAATGCTTTCGTATGGCTTGCATCTTAATCCTCCCCGGCAGCAAGATCAGCTGGGCTGAACTTGCAATCGTCTTTATTGTTTAATTTATTGGATAAATAGTCTTATTTAATCATAGAGAGTTTTTATAATTGGCGCAATCAGAGATAATGTCGAACCGCGAAGCCTAATTGTCTGATCCTGTAGATACAGAAACGACAAATAAAGCCTGCTCATGTTGAGCCGGCTTTATTTGTCCGCAACGTTCTTCGGACGGTTTTAGGAACTGGTCATCGCATCCCCTAAGCCGCCTTAATCGTCTCTGTTCTGATCTACCCTATCATTTCTCTTCTCTCGCTCGGAATTGTCTTTATTGTCTCCGTTTCTCTTCCGGTCTTTATTCCTGTCTTCGTTATCTTTATTTTTATCTTTGTCTTTTTCCGCGCCGCGATCCCCGGCTTCATCCTCATTACTAACCTTGTTTTTATCCTTGTCTCTATCCTTGATACGATCTTTCTCTTTATCTTCCTTGTCCTCTTTTTCTTTTTCTTTTTCTTTAACTCTGTTTCTTTCGTTATCTCTTGCTCTATTTTCTCTTTCCTCGTCCCGGTCCCTGACTTCGTCTTTATCTTTATCTTTATCTTTATCTTTATCTTTGTCTTGGTTTCTTATTCTTTCTTGTTCTCTTTCCCGTTCCCTAACCTTTTCTCTGTTATCCTTATTTTTATCTTTGTCTTTGTCTTTGTCTTTGTCTTTATCCTTATCTTTTTGATCCTCTGCTCTATCTTTTTCCTTATCCGTATCTCTGCTTCTCTCTTTGTCACTATCCTTAATATTGTCTTGTTTCTGCTGCCCATTGTTCAGCTTAGCCGGTTTCTGCTCTTTGCCTTTTTCTTTCTCCGCTTTCAGCAGCTCGCCCAGTTTCGCCTTTTCCTGCGCTTGATCTGTTGTTTCATTCTCCACGATCTTTTGCAGTCCGCCGTTTGATCTCGCCGCATTATGAATCGAATTCTGACGCAGTTCTTCGAGCGATATGTCCTGCCCTTTACTCTTCGCTAACAAATAAACTGCCATTTTGCCAGAAGTAACGCCTTGCTGCTGCGCCTCCTCGCGAAGCTCCTGCGGTGCGCTCAATACCGTTACCTGAACCCCTGTGGCAGTACTTTCCGTCTGCTGGAGTAATTCGGTCACTGCTTGGCTCACCTTTTCCGTTAACACTGCTTCGAATGTCGAATCCAACTTTTGATTAACGACAACACTGGTAATGACGACATCTCCGTCACCGGATTCCAGATAAGGACCCGTTTGAACCCGCTCCATAATCGACTTAACGACCTGCTGCGCAGGCAGACCCGAATAGGTCAACCCTACGATTATAGATTCACCGTCATCATTCCAAGCTTTCAGCTCACGTACCCGCTCCTGGCGGTCAACTCCCAGCTCAACACTTGGATTGATATCCATTGCTAAGTAGGCCACAACCTCCGTTCCGGAAGTAAACATCCGAGGGAGCATGATAATCATAAGGATCGCGGCAGCAGCTGCAACCATCCATGGAACAGCAAATCTCCGGTTTCTGCGGGCAGATGAGGAACGGAACTGGATTTCATCGCCAATCTCACTTCCGGGCTGCTTCGGCACTTTTTTGAATTCACCATCCGGTGTCATGACGATAAGGTGGTTTTTTTCAATTTGCATGACCACTCCGCGATTCATGTCCCTACTCCTTCCTCTGCCTTAATATTGTCATCAGATTGCTCCAGATAAGATTGTAAATAAGGAAAACTGCCATTTAATACATTAGCAAGCGCAATGATATACTTTCGATTTCGCTCCAGCGTTTTGCGCGATACGCCGCACAGAGCGATGAGTTCTTTGATCGGAAGCTGCTTTTTGCTCCGCAGCTGCTCGAATAAGGTCTCATTCATCGCAAGCTGCCTTGCAATGTCAATCAGCATCCGCCTTGAATCGGCATGTTTAGGCGATACATCGACGAGCTCGGAGAACGAGATCCCATACCCGGATAAGAGCATGTTGAAATCGCCGATCTCCAGACGTCTTTCATCAGCCTCAGAATCTATATTAAATTGCTGTAACGCCTGCTGCTGCTCGATTCGATTAACAACGGTATCCTCTTCGTCCTGGGATTCAAATGAACTGTACGGAACGGATTTGGAATGGCGCTGTTCTTTGCGTACATAATCGATAAGTCTGCGTCTGATGACGGTTTCCGCAAAACCAAGAAACGATCTGCCCGCTTCCGCAGAAAACTGTCCAATCGCTTCATGAAATGCGCTTAAAGCAATGCTGAATTCATCATCGCGTGACGGATCGATATATCGTTTGCAGAACCGGCTTGTTACTTTTGCTATATAGGGCCGGTAAGAGGCGATGAACGATTCCTGAAGGGCTGTATCCCCTTTTTGGATCCGTGACACGATCATCTCAGGAGCTTCGTTCTCCCGCTCTGCCACCCGGTCAGCTTTACCGGATTTGCCCATGAATCGTTTGAACAAGACGAGTAACAACGACTCCACCTCACATTTATAGCATTCGAATCTACAGTTGTTATTGTGGGGGTACAAAAAGAAACGCCTCCGAATCGGAGGCGGATAAACGTTCTAACAATAACCTTCGGATGTGCGCCGCTGATTCAATTTGTTGCGGCGTTGATTAAGGACGCCTAGACGGCGTTTTAGTTGGGTTTCCCACTCAGCATCGCCAACCTGCTTGGCAAAGCTTAGCAGATCAAGCGCCATATCTATTTGATTATGGACCACGTCCATCGGTTCTTCATTTTCATGGTTGACGCAATTCTCCAGCAATGATCCGCCTTCTTGATCGACATAATCGTGGAAGTCGACTTCTGAAGCGCCATCGCCATGGGCATATTCTGCCAAAATTTCATATTCGTTCTCTATCATATAATGAATATCAACCTGATGACATACCGGACAGAATAATATTGGAACATTATGGATATGTGTACGGAAATGTTTTAACGTTCCCTTTGTACCGATCATGCTTGCGCCACAACAGAAGCTCATCTCGACCCCTCCTATAGTGCGACCTTCACGCATAAGGCAATTCACTCGGGGACCGTGCCCTCGGTGGAGTACAGCCGTCAATGCATGGTCGAACTCATTATCTTATTGAAAATCTTACCCTCGAGCCTACGCAGTGAATCAATAAATGAATTATAGATTACTAATTCTTATTCGATTCGGATGTCCCAAATTCCTGCTGTAGAAACAAAACAATTCCCCGCAGGCATATTTACCAGATCAACATAAAAGACCCGAACCACAAAGTGGCCGGGTCAACATCACTGAGAGAGAGTAAACTCTTACTTCGCAAGCAAAGTTTTCTCGCCCGGTTTCCAGTTCATAGGGCAAAGTCCACCGGATTGAAGTGCTTGCAGTACGCGCAATGTTTCTTCAACACTGCGTCCTACATCGTTGTGGTTAACAACCTGGTATTTCAGTTCTCCTTCAGGATCGATGATGTACAGGCCGCGCAGTGCGATACCTTCTTCTTCGATCAGGACGCCGTAGTCACGAGCAACGCTTTTCGTGATGTCTGCAGCAAGCGGGAAGTTAAGTTGGCCAAGTCCGTTGTCGTTAACCGGCGTATTGATCCAAGCGCGATGGCTGTGTTTGCTGTCCACGCTGACACCAAGAATTTCAGTGTTAAGCTTTTTAAATTCATCCGCAGCTGAGCTCAGTGCAGTAATTTCAGTCGGGCATACAAATGTGAAGTCCAAAGGATAGAAGAAAAGGACGAGCCATTTGCCTCTATAATCAGAAAGCGATGCTGTTCCAAACTCTTGACCGTTACCTAGAGCCGTTTCCATTGTAAAATCCGGAGCTGGTCTACCTACCATACGTTCTGCCATGAAATAAGAACCTCCTATACGCCTTTGCGTTTATTTATTTTTGTCATCCCTGTCATCACAAGGGTGACTGACGTATAAAATCGTACCATTCAATAAGAATAATGTCAATATTGGAATAATTATTTATTTATAATTATTATAAATTACTTCTTTAATGCAGCAACAATCAGATCGCCCATTTCAACTGTACCGATTGCTTTGCTCTTATCTACGGCAATGTCACCTGTACGGTGGCCCGCATCCAATACTTCCTTCACTGCGTCTTCAATGGATTGAGCTGCAGCATCGTAACCAAATGTCAGGCGATACATAAGCGCAACTGAAAGAATCGTCGCGATCGGATTGGAAATGCCTTGGCCTGCAATGTCAGGCGCCGAGCCGTGCACAGGCTCGTACAATCCAAAGCTTCCTTCACCAAGCGATGCGGAGGACAGCATGCCGATGGAGCCTGTCAGCATCGCAGCTTCGTCGCTCAGTATGTCGCCGAACATATTCTCGGTTACAATAACATCGAAGCTGGACGGACGGCGAAGCAGCTGCATCGCGCAGTTGTCGACGAGCACATGCTCCAATTCTACATCCGGATATTCAGGCGCGATCCGGTTAACAACCTCACGCCAGAGGCGGGATGTTTCCAATACATTCGCTTTATCAACGGAAGCCAGGCGCTTGCTGCGTTTTTGGGCAATTTCGAACGCTTGGCGAACGATCCGCTCCACTTCGGTGACATTGTAGACGCAAGTATCAACCGCTTCTTCACCGTTTGCACCCTCGCGGCGGAACTTCTCGCCGAAGTATATGCCCCCGGTCAATTCGCGAACTACGATCAGATCGGTGCCTTCAAGCACTTCCGGTTTCAGCGTTGATGCTTCTTTCAGGCAATCGAACACAGTAGCCGGACGGATGTTGGAGAATAGCCCGAGCGCTTTGCGAATGCCAAGCAATCCTGTTTCCGGACGAAGCTCCTTCGGATTGTTATCCCATTTCGGTCCGCCTACCGCACCGAGCAGTACAGCGTCCGCGCGCTGACAAATGTCAAGCGTTTCCTGCGGAAGCGGCGTACCTTTCTCATCAATCGCGATCCCGCCGAACAGCCCCTGCTCGAATTCGAACTGTAAGCCGAACATTTCCTCGGTTTTTTTCATAACTTTAATTGCTTCAGCCACAACTTCCGGGCCGATTCCGTCGCCGGCGATAACGGCGATTTTTTTTACGTCTGCCATGAGATTCAAACACTCCTTCTATTTTGACTAAACTATATCAGTTGTATCATATTTTAGGCCGTAAGACAAAGATATAAAATCTATGATTTTTATAGGTTGAAATTATAACTATACTTCCCACGCCATTTCCGGTTGTCCCGGCTCCCCCATTGGCCTCTGAAGTCTACTGTTTATCCTCTGGCTGCAGAAGGCCCATTTCCTTCGCCTTTTGTGCGGCCTCCTTACTGCTCTTGCCCCCGATTTTACGCAAAATATTGCTCACATGGTTTTTAACGGTTCTTAGCGAGATAAAGGATTGATCGGCAATCTGGCTTTGCGTCAAGCCTTTATCGATCATAGACAATACTTCCAGTTCGGTTTTGGTTATGGACTCCTTGAACCGGTACACCTCGTATTCGCGTTCCATCCGCTTCAGGCGGCGAAACTCCTCGAGCACCTGTCTGGCTGCCGCCGCATCTATGCCGGAGCGATCAACGGCGGCTTTTCTGACTGCGTCCGGAATGTCATTGAAATCCGATTTAATCAAATAATTCACTGCGCCCGAACGGAACGCCTCCACCATCAGCGACTTATCCTCCATTGAAGTAAGCATGATAATGCGCGCTCCGGTCGATTCCGACAGCTCACCTGTTAATCGAATCCCCTCGGGACTGTCAGCGAGCATAATATCCATCAATATCACATCCGGCATCATCTGCTTCGCCAGCCTGATCGCCGCTTCCGCTTCCCCGGATTCGGCGACCAGCTCCAGATCCGCTTCCTTGCTTATGTAGTGGGCAAGCCCTCTGCGCCAGTCCGGATCATCCTCAACGAGCATCACACGAATCGGAACCTCGTATGGCTGCTTGGTCATAACTATCCATCACCTACCCATTTAAGATGCTTTTGGAAAATGAAAAGCGACCACCGTCCCCTCTCCAAGCCTGCTTGAGATCTGCATCGATCCTCCCTGCCGCTTCATCAGATGGTAGCAGTACGCCAGGCCAAGCCCGAAATTCATCGTTGCCCCGCCTTTTGTCGTATAGAACGGCTCAAACACTTTACGCAGATGCTGCTTGGGGATCCCTGGCCCTGTATCGCGGATTTCCACGATGCTTTCACGCCTCGTGGACTGTATGCGAACGGTCAGCTCCCCCTGCTCTTTCATTGCATCGAGCGCATTTTGAATAACATTACGGATCGCTTCCATCGTCTGCACACGATCCGCGATAATTTCTGCTTGCACATCCAACTCCGTCCGAACGGCAATATTGCCTTCGACCGCCGGCTGGATCTCCGCCAAGCAGCCTAACACCAGCTCCGACAAGCGCAGCCTTTCCGGAACCAGCTTCAGTTCCTGCGTCCGCTCGTGAACCTTCCGAATCATCTGCTCAATATGGTCCGATGCCGTCATCATGACCTTTATATCCTGCTGAAGTTCTGCATTTCCTTGTTCCTCAGCCTGACGAAGGATTTTATCTGCAAACAGCTTCATCTTGCCCAGATCGTTCTTGATAGCATGGTTAAGAATAGATGTACCGGATGTGATGATCCGAATGGAGGAATCCAACTGTCTCCGCTCGATGAGCAGCTGTACACCTAAAAAGCCAAATGTGAACAGCGAAGTGACGAATAGTATAAAAGCGATTGCAATCGGCCAAATATTATAACGCCACATCCCGTAAACGCCAAACAGAGGCAGCACATAATTCATTGCACAGGCGAACAGCACCGCTGGCACAACCGCAGCCAGCAGAATCCCGTGCGACCGCCATTCGCTGCGCGTAGTGACATTCTTCATCAGCAAGATAATCGTCCCTACGGCAAAGTAAGGCAGCGCCCACAGTGCCAGCAGCGGATAACGGACGGGGAACTCCGTCGTCTCAGGCGGCAGCAGCAGCATCACAAGCGGCGGTATGGCGGCCAGATAGAGAAGTCTCGTCCTCAGCCGTTCAGGCAGCAACTGCGAATGATACGCTGCCGTGAAGCGCAAGTAAGCATAAGGCAGGCCGTAATAACTCGTCCATGAACAGATAAGCTGCATCCTATACAGCCATAGGTCACGCACTGTACTTGTCGGTTCCTGGGCCATAAGATAAGGACGCAAGACGTCGCCGATCGTCGCCGCTAACGCCCCCATGCCCCCACAGAAGGCTACCAGACTGAGCCAGCGCATCGATGCATTTCGCCGATTCATCATCAGCATCAATGCCGATGTCGTCCAAAGCACAATCCAAACAAACAACATAAGCGCAGCTCACCACCGCTTTCCGGTTCGTTTGGGATTATTATAACACACAAAAAGCCGCTTCCGCGGGTGGACCCTTAGGAAGCGGCATTGTTATGCCCTGTTGTATTTAGATCAAGCTCATTTTATCCCGGCGTCCCGGTGATTTGCGTTTGTCGATCAATCGATTCAGCGCATCGATGTAGGCTCTTGCGCTCGCTTCGAGAATGTCCGTGCTTAGACCGCGTCCTTGTGCGGACACTTCATCCTGCTTCAGTACAACATGTACCTCGCCGAGCGCATCCTTTCCTTGCGTGACCGATTTAATCGAGTAGTCCTCAAGCTCAACCGTCTCATCCGTCGTCAGGTCGATGGCATTGTAGATCGCATCCACCGAGCCGTTCCCTTCAGCCGTTTTCTCCTGCAGCTGCCCAGCATTGCGAACACGCACGGTTGCGCTCGGCGTCGACTCATTGCCGTAGCTGACTTGAATCGCTTCAAGGCTATATACTTCCGGCGTATTAACGAGCTTCTCTTCCAGCATCGCGCGAATATCCTCATCGCTGACATTCTTCTTCTTGTCCGCCAGCTCTTTAAACTTCGCGAAAGCGGCATTTACCGCTTCATCCGCCAGCTCGTAGCCCATATCGATGAGCTTCTCGCGGAACGCATGGCGGCCGGAGTGTTTGCCAAGCACTAATTTGGACTCTTTCAAGCCGATTATTTCCGGAGAAATAATCTCATAAGTCGTCTTCTCCTTCAACATCCCGTCTTGGTGAATGCCCGACTCATGGGCGAAAGCGTTCGCACCGACAATCGCTTTGTTGCCAGGTACAACCATACCGGTCAGCTTGCTGACCAAACGGCTCGTTTTGGCGATCTCCTTCAGATTCAACGTTGTTTGCGCCCCGTAATATTCAGCGCGAGTCGCAAGAGCCATCGCCACTTCTTCGATCGCCGTATTACCCGCACGTTCCCCGATTCCGTTGATCGTACCTTCCACTTGATCGGCGCCATTGACGATAGCAGCCAATGCGTTTGCCGTCGCCATACCCAAATCATCGTGGCAGTGCGCACTCAATTGAATCTTCTCAATGCCTGGTACCTGCTCCTTCAGCGTTTTGAAGATGTTGCCGAATTCAGCAGGTGTCATATAACCGACCGTATCAGGAATATTTACAACCGTAGCGCCTGCCTTGATCGCCATATCCGTCACTTCGCAGAGAAAATCAAGCTCGGTGCGTCCGGCATCCTCCGGAGAAAATTCAATTTTGCTGAAATATTGCTTTGCGTAACGAATCGCCCGCTCAGCCGCTTCAAGCACCTGCTCCTTTTCCATCCGCAGCTTGTGCTTACGGTGAATTGGGGAAGTTGCAAGAAATAAATGAATACAAGGGTCCTGTGCAGCCTTCAAAGCCTCACGTACCGCATCGATGTCCTGTTCGCGGGAGCGCGACAATCCGATAATCGTAGCATTTTTCACTGCGCCTGCAACGGCGGCTACACCCGCCAAATCACCAGGGGAAGCGGCAGGAAAGCCTGCTTCAATGCGATCGACACCAAGCTTCTCCAGCTGCAGCGCGATCTCGACCTTCTCATTCATGTTCAAATTGACGCCCGGGGACTGCTCCCCGTCACGCAGCGTCGTATCAAAAATATATATTTTGCGCATATCCAACACCTCCGGGCCTCTACTTAAACACCGTTCCTTTAAGAACAGAAGCATCCCGGACATCCGGAAAGCCTGCACCGCGCCCTTCAGAGAGAATAAGCGGCAGGCAGACCTCCGGTCGTTCCGGGATTGATCCTATGGCTCTATGAAATATCGATTGATGACGTAGCCTATTTCTTGATCCAGTGCATCAATTCGCGCAGTTGGCTGCCCACTTGCTCGATTGGATGCTCAGCTTCACGGCGGCGGGTTGCCGTCATCATCGCTTTGTTGGATTGGTTTTCAAGGATGAAATCACGTGCAAAACGTCCGGATTGGATGTCTTCAAGAACGCGTTTCATTTCTTTTTTCGTTTCTTCCGTTACAACGCGAGGACCAGTTACATAGTCTCCGTACTCAGCTGTGTTACTGATGGAATCACGCATCGAAGCCAAGCCGCCTTCATACATCAGGTCAACGATCAGCTTCAGCTCGTGCAAGCACTCGAAGTAAGCCATCTCAGGCGCATAACCAGCTTCAACAAGCGTTTCGAAGCCCGCTTTAACAAGCGCGCTGGCACCGCCGCAGAGAACCGCTTGCTCACCGAACAGATCCGTTTCCGTTTCTTCGCGGAACGATGTTTCGATTACGCCTGCACGTGTGCAGCCGATACCTTTAGCATAGGCAAGACCGATTGCTTGTGCGTTGCCTGTAGCATCCTGCTCGATCGCGATCAAGCCAGGCACGCCGAAGCCTTCTACATACGTACGGCGAACCATGTGACCAGGAGATTTAGGAGCAACGAGCAATACGTCTGTATCTTTGTTAGGAATGATTTGTCCGAAATGAACGTTAAATCCGTGCGAGAACATCAACGCAGCGCCCTTTTTCAAGTTCGGTGCGATTTCTTCGTTGTAAACTTTAGCTTGTGTTTCATCCGGCATCAAGATTTGCACAACGTCTGCCACTTTTACCGCTTCTGCAACAGAAAGTACTTCAAAGCCGTCGTTTTTTGCTTTCTCAGCGGATTTACCGGCGCGAAGTCCGATAACTACTTTCAGACCGCTGTCGCGAAGGTTTTGCGCTTGAGCATGACCTTGGCTTCCGTAACCGATTACTGCGATTGTTTTACCTTGCAGAACGCCTTGATCTGCGTCTTTTTCATAGAACATTTTGACTGCCATTTGAATAAAAGCCTCCTTTAATTTGAACCCTTTTGAACGGGTGCTTGAAAGGCAACGAACCACCCTATCGCTTATAAAACAGGTATGAAGCCGCTTTTGTCGCGATCGCGTTTTCCCACTCAAGCCCCCGCTCAAAAAGAGCGGTGGTTAGATGCTGCAGCTCCTGTCCGTGATTCGGAGAAGAGCTGACAAGTTCATAACATAATTTACTTTGCGTTACCGCGCATCATGGCTGTTACGCCTGTGCGGGACAGCTCACGAATGCCGTATGGCTTAAGCAGTTCCACCATCGCATCGATTTTCTCGGTATCGCCAACCACCTGCACCATCAAGGTGCTGGTCCCGATATCAACCACGGCGGCGCGGAACGTATCGACCACGCCCAGAATTTCCGGGCGGGCTGTCGGCTCGGCATTGACCTTGATCAACGCGAGCTCGCGTCCGACCATCGGGTTGGCGCTAAGGTCGACAACCTTGATGACATCGATCAGCTTATAAAGCTGCTTTGTCACCTGCTCCAGCGTATGGTCATCACCGGTGGTCACAATGACCATCCGGGACAAACCTGGCTCTTCGGACGTACCAACGGTAATGCTTTCGATATTAAAGCCGCGGCGGCCGAACAAGCCGGATACGCGCTGCAGGACGCCGGGCTGATTGTTTACGAGTACAGCTATCGTATGTTTCTTCATTCGGCATCCCCCAATATCATCGAATCGATCGTGTTTCCTTGCGTAACCATCGGATACACGTTCTCGCCTTTACGTACGACGAACTCGACAACAGCAGGACCGGGGTGTTTCAATGCTTCTTCCCATGCCGCATTAGCTTCTTCTTTGTTCGTAGCGCGGAAGCCTTTGACTCCGTAAGCTTCAGCAAGCTTCACGAAATCAGGGCTGCCCGCCAGATCAATATGGCTGTAGCGGTTGTCATAGATGATCTCCTGCCATTGGCGAACCATTCCAAGCACTTGGTTGTTAATGATCGCAACCTTAACCGGAATATTGTTGATCGCGCAAATCGCAAGCTCCTGCGCACACATCTGCATGCCGCCATCTCCGTTGATCGAAACAACCACACGGTCCGGACATGCCATCTGTGCACCGATCGCAGAAGGGAATCCGAAGCCCATCGTTCCTAGTCCGCCGGAGGTGATCCAGGAGCGCGGCTGGTTAAACTTGTAATACTGAGCTGCCCACATTTGATGCTGACCAACGTCAGTCGTTACAATTGCTTCACCTTTCGTCGCTTCATGAATCATCTCGATAACCCATTGCGGCTTCAGCTCTTCATTGGAATCCACATACCGCAATGGCTGCTCCTGCTTCCAGGCTTGAACCTGCTTGCGCCATGCGTCAGCATGATCGGCACGCTTCACATCTTTGTTCGCCAGCTGAAGCACCGTCTTGATATCACCCACAATCGGGATATCCGTCGGCACGTTCTTGCCGATCTCTGCCGGGTCGATATCGATATGGACAATTTTCGCCTTCGGCGCAAAGCCCTGCAGCTTCATCGTTACGCGGTCATCAAACCGTGCACCGATATTAATAAGCAGGTCAGCGGATTGAATCGCCGTGTTCGCTGTATAGGTTCCGTGCATCCCCGGCATGCCCATCCACAGTTCATTGCCGCTTGGGTAAGCTCCAAGGCCTAGCAGTGTTGTTGTAATCGGAATATCCGATTTCGTAACGAACTCCAGCAATTCCTCATGTCCACCGGAGTATACAACGCCTCCGCCTGCCAGAATGACCGGACGCTCGGCTTCGGTAATCGCTTTGAGCATTTTCTCAACCTGAAGCTTGTTCGGATGAACCGTCGGATTATAACCGCGAATATTGACTTCTTTGACCGGCTGGAATAGCGCCGTCTGCGCCGAAACATCCTTAGGAATATCGACAAGTACCGGACCCTTCCGGCCTGTATTTGCAATATGGAATGCTTCATGTATGATACGCGGCAAGTCTTCCACTTTGCGCACGAGGTAGCTGTGTTTCGTAATCGGCATCGTAATGCCTGTGATATCGGCTTCCTGGAATGCATCCGTACCAATGAACGATGTCGCTACATTGCCGGTAATAACGACAAGCGGCACTGAATCCATGTAGGCAGTGGCAATTCCCGTGACAAGGTTCGTTGCCCCCGGACCCGAAGTAGCGATACATACCCCAACCTTGCCGCTAGCCCGCGCATAGCCGTCAGCCGCATGGATCGCTCCTTGTTCATGCCTTGTAAGCAAATGATTAAAATCGGAAAACCCATGCATAGCATCGTAAATAAATAATACGGCTCCGCCCGGATAACCGAACACACATTCCGCACCCTCAAGGACCAAGCTGCGAAGTAACATTTCCGAACCGGTAATGACCTCTGGCTTCATCAGCTTTTCCATAATTTCTTCTTTCGACCTAAGCGTTGCACTGTGTGCGTTCATCGTCTTCCTCCTCTCCAAGCCCTTTGTAAGGCTTTGGATCATAATCTGCAACAAAAAAACCTTTCATCCCTAACACAGCAGACTGTGTTGAGGGACGAAAGGTTGAATCTTCCGTGGTACCACCCAAATTTGTCATACATTTCGCAATGTATAACCTCAGTAGGTAAGAACGGCGTGCGCGCGAGTCGTCCATACCTTTGGCACTGTAACGCGTGCCCTGCGATTTCCCCTAATAAGCCCATTCATGGTTTTTCAGGAAAACAGCTCCGAGGTGAGCTCGTAGAAAAGGGGTTTTGGCGACGGTCTCAGCTAATCCGTCCACTCTCTGAGCAAAAGAGCCCTTAACACTTCGTCCTCATCATTGCCGATGTCGTATATGCTTAGCATTAATTATATGCATTGCCAATCCATTCGTCAAGACTAGTATCCCCCCATGGAACAAAAAGTTATGTATAAACACGTTTGAAACAGGGTTACGCATACTATAAATGAACCAATCCGCATAATGGGAGGCAACGTCTATGGTGATTCGGCCCTATCGGCCCCGCACGGACAGGAACGAAATTATCCGACTGATCCGCACAGAGCTCATCCCACTCTCGCACACGGTAAAACCCAGGGACGCAAAAATAATTCGGGAAATCCCCAAACGTCTCGAGCAGGGCGTTACCTTTGTCGCGTCAAAAAGCAAGTCGTCGCTGCCTCTGGGGTTTGTCCAAGTTCTCAAAAAAGATCAAGCTTTGTTAATTAATATGCTGGCTGTCGACCGGCAGCAGCAGGGCAGGCAGCTCGGCAGTACGCTTATGCGGACTGCCGAAGCTTACGGCCTCTCAAAGGAGTGCCGGCATGCCACTGTGTTCGTTGATGAAGGCAACGACCGGGCAATGCGTTTCTATGCCCGGCTCGGCTATGGAACCGCTGGCTACCTTCAGCAGCTTCGCTGTTATGAGATGAGAAAGCAATTGGTGGATCCTTTAATACCGGTTTAAGGCGTCAATAATAGAAGCCTGGGTAGCCGCCGTAACCGTAACCTCCGTAACCTCCGAAGCCGTATGGGCCAAAGGCGAAAGGAGCCGTCCCAATTGCCAGCAGATCAAACAAAACAAGCGGCAATATCGCTTTTGTGCGCATTTTTTTGCCTTTGCCTTTCGAGAAGGATTTAATGATCAAACGGTCCTTTTCAATTCTTTCAAGCTTGCCGGTCACCACTGAACCGTCTTTTCTTACCGCATATATCGATTTACCTATCAGCCTGCGGGCTTCCTGCTTCGTCACATTCGTCATATAAGAATCCTCCTTTCCCGTTTTCCTGCATTGTATTCGGGATATAGAGGTCTCGCATGTACAGTTATCCAATGCCTAAAAAAATGGACTAGGGGGCTTTTTATCGAAAGCAGGAAATAATACCTGTTTTATTTTGATCAAAAAGGGGAACATTTGTTCTATATTTTACTTTATAGTCGTGTTATAATTTGGATACCACAGCGGAAAGGCTGGCTAAAGCGGCGGCAGATCCTCCATAGTTAACTTCTCGGACATGCCTGGGAAGGAGGTGATGCCGGGTGGATGTGTACCAAGCGTTGTCGTTAATGATTTCTTTTGCGACATTGGTCCTTCTCATTCTTACTTTCTCCAAAAAAGAAAAGTAGACCGCCCCAGCCAAGGTTATCGGTCTACTTTTATACGATAGCACTGCCGCCGCTCTTCCAGCGGTCTGCCTGTGTGTGAGGGGTCGGTTGCAGCCGATCCCTTTTCTTTCGTTTATCATACCATTTTTCAATTGGACTGACAACGCCAATGCCATCCCGCCAAGCCCGTTCCACAGCAAAAAAACCGCCGAATCGGCATCGCTAACTACAAGGTAGCAACACCCAACCGGCGGTCTTTAATCGCGCATAAATGACTACGCGTTGATTTTTTGTTTTGCTACGCCTGCAAGCGAGTTGAACGCGTTGATGTCGTTCACTGCCAGGTCAGCAAGCATTTTACGGTTAACTTCCACGCCGGCCAATTTCAAGCCGTACATGAATTTGCTGTAGGACAAGCCGTTTTGGCGTGCTGCAGCGTTGATACGTGTAATCCACAGCTTGCGGAAATCACGCTTCCGTTGACGGCGGTCACGGTAAGCGTACAGCAAGGATTTCATCACTTGCTCTTTTGCTGTTTTAAATAAACGGTGTTTGGAACCGAAATAACCCTTTGCGAGCTTCAAAATTCTTTTACGACGACGAGTGCGGACAAAACCGCCTTTGACTCTTGCCATGTGTTAAAACCTCCTGTAGTTTTTGCTTTATTTGGTCGGTCTATAATTATCTCAGTTGATCAAGGCCTTGCTTCAAGCGGCTTACGTCGCCAGCAGCCATCAATGGCTGGTTATTCAGCACGCGCTTTTGACGTCCGGATTTACCGGAAAGCAAGTGGTTTTTGTAAGCTTTGTAACGTTTTACTTTGCCAGTGCCGGTAATTTTGAAGCGGTCTTTCAGACTGCTATGTGTTTTCATCTTAGGCATTGTGTGTGGTCCTCCTTGGTATCAATTAGTTAGTTTTGGGAGCGAGAATCATGATCATGCTTCGTCCTTCAAGCTTAGGCGCGCGCTCCATGACGCAAATATCGGCAACCTCTTGAGCCAGACGGTCCAAGATCCGTTGTCCGATGGCAGCATGGGCGATTTCCCGGCCGCGGAAACGGACGGAAGCTTTCACCTTGTCGCCTTCGTTCAGAAACTTGACAACGTTACGGAACTTCGTCTGATAGTCATGCTCATCGATGTTCGCACGGAACCAAACTTCCTTAAGGTCGACGATCTTTTGATTCTTGCGGGCTTCTTTCTCTTTCTTCTGCTGCTCGTAACGGAACTTGCCATAATCCATAATCCGGCATACCGGGGGTTTGGCCGTCGGAGCGACATTAACCAAATCCATGTTAAGATCAATTGCCATCTGAAGTGCTTCACGAATCGGCGTGATCCCGATTTGTTCACCTTCCGCACCTACCAAGCGTACTTCTCTTGCCCGGATTTCGTCATTGATTTGATGTTCCCTACTAATAACCTTCCACCTCCATAGCGTTATGCTTATGTTCGTTTTTGGTTTGCAGCGCGAAGCGCCGTTTGTTGCAACAAAAAAATGCGGGCCGACTCGCGGACCCGCATTCCATTACCATTCACCGTTAGCAAGTGACATCGGTTATCCCATGCCGCTTGTTCGATTCATCGCGTAACCAGCCGGCACTACCGGGCAGGTGAGAAGCGGGCGCTTCTACTTGTGCTGCAAGTATAAAAACTTTTCAAAAAGTCACCAGAACAATATACCATGAATCTATAACACGTGTCAACGCATTTACGATAAGCAGCTCAATGTTACCCCGCCTGCTTGCTCTGCACTTCCTCTAAACGGATCACACGCGTATGCTCGGTATGGCTCCACTGCTTGTTGTTCTGCGTGAAAAAGGCATAGAACGTAATCGGCCACCAGGAAAGCAGAAACAGCGGGAAGGTAACCAGCCGGATATAACTCTTCCAATGCACCCGCTCCATATACATAACAATCGGGAACTGTACGAGTGAGTAAACCACATAGGGAATCATGATCCACAGCGGCACATAGTTATAAATCGACGAGAACAACGGCTCGCCCGGCAGCGCCAGCGCGGTCCACATCGCAACGGTCACAATGAAACCGAACAGGAACGTATAAGCATTGAATACATAGAAGGCCGCATCGATCTTAGCCGCTTTCCGCTCCTTGATCCCCTGCCACAGCAGCGGGAAGAAATATTTCCGGGCGACGTCGAAGTGCCCTTGCATCCACCGCAAACGCTGTCTGGCCGAAGCTTTGAACGTAATCGGCTTTTCATCGTAAACACGGGCGTCATAATTAAATTTAGGGTAAATATTTCGCATAATACAGCGGACAGTAAACTCCAAATCCTCAACGAGGCTTGTTGCGCCCCATCCCATCTCTTTGAGCAGTTTCGTCTCGAAGCACATGCCTGTTCCGCCCAGGAAGTTTGAAAAGCCCAGATTGGTGCGCGGAACCTGCCACAGACGGTTACAGAACCAATAGTTGATTCCGTTCGCTGCGCTGACCCACGAATCATGCGGGTTCTTTGTGTCCAGATAACCTTGAATGACGCGCTCGCCATTGCAGAGGTCATCGTTCATGTACTGCAGGAAATCAGTGCTGACAAGGTTGTCGGCATCGAACATCACGACGGCATCGTATGATTTCGGAAGCTTCCACAGCTCTTCGAGCATCCATTCAATCGCGAAACCTTTGCCGCGCTCATTGGCATTCTGGCGGACATAAGCATACACGCCATCATAGCTGCGGGCGATATCGGCCGTACGGTCTGTACAGTTATCGCAAATCACAAAGATGTCATACATGTGGCGAGGATATTTCATTTTCTGTAAATTCTCGATTAGCGCCCCCACGACCTGCTCTTCATTGTGCGCTGCGATCAGTACCGCAAATGACTTTTGCGGCGCATGCACTGGACCGTGTTTTTTCCGGCGCCAGCCATAAAACGTTAAAAACATTTGATACGCACTAAACAACGCGATAAATAACTGAAGACAGACTAAGACCGTGTTTAACATATTCAGTATTGCCCCCTTGCGACCCCAATTTTTAATTTTTTTTATTCTCTCTCTGTAATCTGTGTCTTGCTTCTGTTTGTTTTCTTTTCCTTGCTTTTGCTTACTTTCCGTTTTCTACAGTTTTTCTCTCTCATTTCTTTTCATGCGGGTAGGTGCTTTCTGCTTCTGCTCAGCAATCCTGATTTTGCTCGCTTTTTACCTATTTGTCAAAACTTGAATTTCAGCCAATTAAGGCAGAAGCGGCTAGAATGTGACCATATTGGAAAGCTAACACCATCCAGCAATGCATTTGGACCACTTTGTTCTTATTTTCATCCAATTGCGGCCTTTTTAATTCCTCCGACCTTATAAACGACTCTATTCGAGTAAAGGTTACAGCCCGCCATTAACCAATTTGTTAAAAATATCGCAGTGTTTCCCCATAAAATCCTTAAATTTTTCTAATCCGTTCTAATAAAATGATTCCGTAAGCGCCTTCCATAAACATAATTCCCATTCACTGCAATTATAAAACGATAGGTTCCAATCAAAGTGATTGTGGTATGATGATAAATAGAGGATTAACGAAACAACTTCGGGTGCTACTGTGGAGGTGACCATGAACAAACCTATTGAAGAAACCATCATGGGGCGAATTCGAACTTGGTTTCAAATCGGAGAAAAGCGAATGCTGCTGTGGGCAAACCGCAGACCTATAAACATGGCGTTAAACAAGTGGCTTAGCAGGTGGCTGGGCACCATCACGCATATGGGAGGGGCAACCTTCACCTTGGTGACAGCGCTGTTAATCGGCTTATTAGCGCCATATCCGTGGAGCACTGCAGGCTGGCAGAGCTTAACTGCCGTTGCCGTCAGCCATATTCCGGTTGCGATTGTCAAATGGAAATTCAAACGGCTTCGTCCTTATCAGGCGCTTGAGAACTTGAATATCGGCAAGCGGCCGTTGGGTGATCCGTCCTTTCCATCCGGGCATACAACGGCCGTCTTCGCCTGGGTGATCCCGCTGATCATGGCAGAAGCGGCATTGCTGCCGCTTCTGCTTCCGATCGCACTACTTATTGGCTTGTCCGTCGCGTGGTCCAGAATGTATCTGGGCCTGCATTATCCTTCCGATGTTGCCGTGGGAGGCGCGATCGGTTCATTAACCGCACTGCTCGTTTCCGCTTGGTGGTGGTCTGCGTGAGCCGCCTGGATCCACTCGCGGTAGCGGCGCAGCGTGGCTTCACCAATAACCGCCTCTAGACGGTAAATATTTTGACCCTTCTCGACGAATTTGCTCTCGTATTCGGTCAGCACGAGATCCTCTCGCAAGCCGTCCTTGTGAAGATCCAGCGAGATGTTGCGCAGCTGCAGCGCCATCTCCGCAAAGCTGTTAAGGGAAAACTCAAATAACGACGTCGAATCCGTCTTGAAATGAATTTCGCCATGCTCGTTCAGCAGCTCACAGTATTTCGCGAGAAAACGCGGATGCGTGAGCCTGCGGCGGGCATGTTTGCTTTTAGGCCATGGATCGCTGAAATTCAAGTAAATCCGCTCAATCTCACCGGGCTCAAACATCGCTTCAATCCCCTCGATATTCGCGCGCAGCAGCGCCAAATTCGGCGGACGGTCTTCCCCGCGCTCCTCCCAAACCGCTCTAGCCTTCTCGCTTGCACGGCGGATCAGCTCATCGTACATATCAACGCCAATAAAATTAATATCCGGATAGCGGCCGCTCATCTGGCTGATGAAACGTCCCTTCCCCATGCCCAATTCGACATGAATCGGTTTGTCATTGCCGAAAAATGTATGCCAACGTCCCTTGTGCGTCTCCGCTTCGAGCACGACAAGCTCCGGCTGTGCCTCCAAGCTTTCACGGATCCCTTTTCTTCCTCTTAAGCGCATAACATCGTCCTCCAAATAAAATTAAACTAGACTTATTGTGACGAAGAAAGACCGGAAAGTAAAGCCCCATCCCGCCTCTTTTGCCTTAAAGGATGAATTTTGCATCGGCGCTTTTATACAAAACGCGATTTAATCCAATTGCATGAGTTTTACAACCGGCTCGTTAAGCAGCAGCTCGAGCAGGAGGTGTTCGCCAGCCCCCATGCCGGGCATAAAAAAAAAAGCAGCCGGAGCAAGATGCTCCAGGCTGCTTACGTATCTTAGTTAACTCAACATATCATACGGAATCGTATCCTTGCGTGTCGACTCGATATGATACGTTTCCTCAAGCACTTCATTTAATTTCTTGCGCGCCGCTACCTCAAGACTGTGGTTGCCATGGAAACGAACGCCTGCAAGCGCCATCAATTCTTTGACTGTTAATTGGACGGTTACTTTCTCATCGCCTTGTGGAATTTTGACCATTGTATTCATTCCTCATCACCTCGTAAATTTTATTCACAGTATTCCCAGAAAATCAACCTGCTATGACGAGTGGAACGAGTTAGTGGAAAGCTGCTTATTCCTTGATTTGTCGCACTTTTAATATAACATATCATGTAAGGTACAGCAAGCCTAAAATCAAATTTTCAATAAAATAATTTCCAACAATAAAATACATGTAACCGCTTTAATATTGATTACCCAAAATCACTGATCGATAAGCGCCATATCCAGGCAAAGACGCCTATATGACTGGCAGAAGGTATCCATTTCAGTTACAATAGGAAGGATCGATTCGCTAGGAGGAATCTGGCACATCAGAGAAATAAAAGGAGTATCCTTTCATGGCAAGCTTACATTCTACCGCCGTTCATCCCCCGCTTCAATGGGGAGAGAAACGGTTTCATACCTGGAATTACGAAATGCGGCAGCAATTTGGGGACAAGGTATTCAAGGTTATGCTTGATGCCGGGTTCACCTGCCCGAACCGTGACGGCTCCATCGCCACAGGCGGCTGCACCTTCTGCAGTGCGAGAGGCTCCGGCGATTTTGCCGGAAGCCGCAGGGACGACTTGGTCACCCAGTTCAATAAAATACGCGACCTGCAGCATCAAAAATGGCCAAATGCCCGATATATCGGCTACTTTCAAGCCTACACCAACACCTATGCACCCGTGGAAGAGCTGCGGGAATATTATGAGGTCATTTTGCAGCAGCCTGGCGTTGTCGGCCTTTCGATCGCCACTCGCCCGGACTGTTTGCCGGATGACGTAATCGATTATCTCGCCGAGCTCAACGAACGCACTTATCTATGGGTGGAAATGGGATTGCAGACGATTCATGAGTCGACCTCCACGCTGATTAACCGGGCACATGATACGCAATGCTACCTCGAGGCCGTCGCGAAGCTGCGGGCGCGTGGGATCCGCGTATGCGCCCACATCATTTACGGGCTTCCGCAGGAAACTCATGACATGATGATGGACACCGGACGCGCAGTGGCTCAGATGGATGTGCAGGGGATTAAGATCCATCTGCTTCACCTCATGCGCAAAACCCCGATGGTCAAGCAGTATGAAGCGGGATTGCTGCGCTTCCTGGAGCGGGATGAGTATGTCAAGCTCATCGTCGATACGCTGGAGCTGCTGCCGCCGGAGATGATTGTCCATCGGCTCACAGGCGATGCGCCGCGCGACCTGTTGATCGGCCCAATGTGGAGCCTCAAAAAGTGGGAAGTCCTCAATGCCATCGACAATGAGCTGAAGCAGCGCAACACGTGGCAAGGCCGGTTATGGGAGCTGACTTAAAATGGGGCTGTTATCCGTGCTTAGCCTGGCGCACCGTTGGGTCTCCGAGCGCGTGTCCACCGGCGACATCGTCATCGACGCCACAGCCGGCAACGGTGTAGATACGCTATTTCTTGCTGAGGCTGTCGGTCCGAGGGGAACCGTCTATGCCTTTGACATTCAAGCTCAAGCCATCGCCAACACCCGCCACAGGCTTGAAACCGTATTGGGCCCCAAAGGTACGCTGCCTCACCTTAATCTGCTGCAGCAAAGCCATGATACTTTGCTGCAGGTCCTTCCCCCTGAACAACATGGGAAGGTCGCTGCGGTTCTGTTCAACTTAGGTTATTTGCCTGATCCGGCTGCCGACCACAGCCTGATCACCAAACCGGATACGACGCTGGAAGCGCTGCACGCCGCACTCGCACTGCTGCGACCGGGCGGCATACTTACGATCGTCGTCTATCCCGGCCATCCGGGCGGAGATGAAGAGGCCGACGCTGTCGATAGCTGGGCCTCCTCGCTTCCTTCGGCCATCGCGCAAGCTGCGGTGTACCGAATGATGCAAAAGCCGCAAGCGCCTTATTTAATTGCGGTCGAGAAGAGAAAACAATCCAAAACAAATTGATCTGGAGGGATTTGACATGGCAATCACAAAAATCGAACACGTTGGTGTAATGGTAAAGGATCTCGACGCTTCCATTGAATTCTACACAAAAGTGCTTGGTATGCAGCATCTGGGGACAATGTTACATACCAATGGTGTAATCCGTCTTGGCTTCCTGGCCTTTCCGGGCGCTTCGGAAACACAGATCGAATTGGTAGAGGGATATAATCCGGATCTTCCGGCAGAAGGCAAAGTGCATCATATGGCATTTACGGTGGATGACGTGCATGCCGAAGTGGAGCGGATCAAATCACTGAACATACCTTTGCGCGATACGGAGATCACTACGCTTCCAAACGGCGCGCAATATTTCTTCTTTTACGGTCCCGACGGAGAGCTGCTTGAGCTGTTTCAACCCGTAAAATCCTAAATCTGATACATCATGTCTAATACATATATAGAATAGAAAATGATGAGGAGCGAGAAACATGTCTGCAGCACCATATCCTTTACAGTTCAAACCGGAAATGAAAGAACGTATTTGGGGCGGAAGAGCGCTCGAACAATTCGGCTTGGCACTGCCCGAGGGTTCGATCGGCGAAGGCTGGATGATCGGCGATCATCCAAACGGCACGACAAAAGTCATTAACGGGGAACTGGCTGGAAAAGGCCTCGACGAGATTCGTGAATTATACGGCGCTGAATTGTTCGGCAGCAAAGGGTTCTCCGCAAAAACCGGCCGCTTCCCGCTGCTCATCAAGCTCCTCGATTGCAATGATGATTTATCCGTTCAAGTGCATCCTACTGACAGCTACGAGAAGCTGCCTGCAGGAGAGCTTGGCAAGACGGAAATGTGGTATATTCTCGATGCCAAGCCCGATGCCAAAATCATCTACGGACTGCGTGAAGGGGTCGATCACAGCGAGCTTGAAGCCGCGATAAACGAAGGTCGAATTATGGAATGCCTGCAGGAGGTTCCGGTAAAAGCCGGTGACGCCTTTTATATTCCAGCGGGGACAGTTCATGCTCTGTGCGCTGGCGTTGTCGTCGCAGAAATTCAGCAGAACTCCGATACGACCTATCGGTTATACGATTACAACCGTCCTGGCCTGGACGGCCAGCTTCGCGAGCTGCATGTCGAGGATTCGCTTAATGTCATTGCCTATGAAGGCGCAGGCGCCTCCCGCATGGAGACCGGCGGCATATCCGCCGGAGAATGGCTTGAAATTGCCCGCTCGCCTTATTTTATTGTTGAAAAAGGTATTGTCGACGGGCCTTGGTCATTATCGACACCGCAAGACAGCTTCGTCATTTTAGTCATTGCGTCTGGAGAAGGCGCAGTGAAGTGGCAAAACGGCTCACAAACCATCAAAGCCGGCGAATGTTTCCTTCTGCCGGCCAGCTTAGGCGAATACGAGCTTGACGGACAGCTTACCGTTCTGCGCAGCCAACTGCCTTAATATTGTACAAAACGCCATGCGAAAGGGTTTCCCCTCTCACATGGCGTTTTATTTCCTTACGCGCTGGCGTTTCACAGTCCGCTTGCCTCGAATCAATCGCAGAATATCCAGCCTGTACCGCGTAATTAATATCCTAACGATCAGATACCCGATAATTGTCAGTACTATACTATTGAGAACAGCGCCCCACAGGAAATCGATGCCGGCCTGCCCCCATGCATTGATCTGCTCTGCCGGCTCTTCATACTCGTCCGGCCAGATTTCCTCCAGCTTCAAATGGTCTCCGATCTCCTCCGTTTCTCCGGACATCAACCCTCTGAGCAAAATACCGGCCTTATAATTCAGGAAGAACAGCATAGGCCATAGAAACGAACCGATCGAAGCGGCGATAACCGAAGCAAGTATATTCCCCCGAACAAACTTAGCCAGAGCAACCGATAAAGCAAGCCCTACGCCAAAGGTAGGGTACCAGCAGGGAAAGAAGCCGATCACGAAGCCAAGTGATATTTGATGCGCGCTTTTATTTTGGCGGAAAAGCAAAATAAGGTTATATCGCAGCCTGCGTAAAATCACTCGGATAGAAATCGCTCCCCATTCCTCTTAGATTCATCTTGAAAATGTTAGGCTGCCCTGCAAGCGGGCTTATCTACTTGTTAAACAACCTTATCAAGCTTTAACACAAACGACTCCGGGGTTTTGCGCGAACCGGCAGCATCCGGACGGTAATACATGATTAACAACGATTCCGTCTCCAGGTCAATTGTCCCTGATGATATATATGCGTCCAGATCGAACGGCAGCTTCTCAATAACAGCATGCTTGTGCAGTTCTTTCTCTCCTACTGCCAGCTTGGAGAAACCGCCTGGAACATTCTCAGGCCGCTCGGCCAGCTTTCTCATCCAGCTGCTCCACTCGTCCTTATCCAACGCCACATCCCACCATATCTTGCGAGGCTTGTAGTTGTGATTGCGGAAATAGTCGTATTTCATTAATCCGAGCGCCACGTCAAGCTGCAGACGGTCCTTGATGCCCTCTATTGTCGAAGCCCGCTCCGTTAAGAAAGACCACAAGCGGGTGAACAAATCCTCGAGCTGGTGGCCAATCTTCTGCCAGCCCCTTTCCTCCCAGTAATCGCCGAACTGCTGGAAGAAGTCAAAGGGCGATTCAAATACGCGATCGATCAAATATAACAGCGTATGGTCCATCCGGTGCGCATTCCAATATTTCTCGAGCACATCTTCAACGCGCTTGATCCTTACGATATCCGAAAATGGCAGCAGGTCATTACCCAATATTTCGTAGGGCGCGCGATCCATGTAGATGTAACCATGCTTTGGCGCATCATGCCGCATGCCCGTTCCCCGCAGCATTTTCAAGAAACCAAGCTGCAGCTCCTCCGGCCCGAGGGCGAATACATCGTTAAAGGTTTTCCGGAACGTTGTATAATCCTCATGCGGAAGACCGGCGATCAAATCGAGATGCTGATCGATCTTTCCGCTTTCCTTGACCTTTGTCACCGTCCGGGTGAGCTTGGTAAAATTCTGGCGCCGCTGTACCGCTTCATTAGTCGGATCGTTTGTCGATTGCACGCCGATTTCAAATCGGAATATTCCCGGCGGGGCATGCTCAGCCAAATAATCCAGAACCTCCGGACGCATAATATCGGCGGTAATCTCAAATTGGAAGACACAGCCTTGATGATTCTCAATCAGAAAACGAAACATCTCCAGCGCATAATCCCGTTTAATGTTGAACGTCCGATCGACAAATTTAATCAGCTTGGCTCCAGAGGCGATCAAGTAGAGAATATCGGACTTTGTCCGTTCAATATCAAAATACCGCACGCCGACCTCGATGCTGGATAAACAGAACTGGCAGCTAAACGGACAGCCGCGGCTCGTCTCAAAATAGATCACCCGATTCGCAAGAGTCGGCTTATCTTCCTCGAACCGGTGCGGCGAAGGCAGCCTAGCCAGATCCAGCTTTGGCCGCGGCGGGTTAACGATCACTTCGGACAGCCCCTCCTTCTGCTTGCGGTACGTCAATCCGAATACAAGATGGAACTTTTGCGTATCCCGAAGCTCGGTAAGCAGGTGATGGAAGGTCTCTTCCCCTTCGCCGACGACGATAAAATCGACTTCAGGCAAACGCCCCATCCAATATTCCATGTCATAGCTGACTTCCGGACCGCCCAGCACGATGCGCAGCTCCGGTTTGATTTTGCGCAGCATATTGATGACGGTAATCGTCTCTTCAATATTCCAGATGTAACAGGAAAACCCGACCACATCCGGATTGCGGGCGTATAGATCGGATACGATGTTCATCACCGGATCCTTAATTGTATATTCGGCAATATCGATATCAAATTCACCTTCGCTATAGGCTTTTAGGCACCGCAGTGCGAGCGATGTATGAATATATTTGGCATTCAGCGTAGACAATACGACTTTCATTTCCTGTTCCCTCATTTTCATAAAGCAAAGTTGTATTCTATTGTACCGAATTCATCTGTAAAAAAGAAGAGGGACTGAACCGGCAGGCGGTTCAGTCCCATCAACACCTTAACTTCGAATATCAATATGCGCCCTGTCGCTAGCTTGAGCATGGATAACCGGATAACTGACCTTCCACTTCCCGTCAGCCATGAGCGTTTTTTCATTAGCCGCAATGCCGCGCGGCTCATAACCAAACGTCTGCTCATAATAGACGAACATCTCAAACGGTTGATCCGGCAGCATCCGTTTTAACTCGGTGACCGCATCTACCGTCCACAGCCGCATATCCCCTGCAACGGCCTCCGAATAATACATGTAGAAGGTCGGATCTATAGTGGCCGTAATGACGAGCCAGCCTTGTGCATCCCGCGTAACCTTCCAATCCCTGAGCGTTGTTATGCCCCTCATCGTTTGTATGCTGCCAAACGACTCTTTCATAACGGAGGCAATTTCGTCATTGGAAGCATTCGCCAGGCTGTCGGGAAGCGTTGACGGCAAAAACTTAGCGGTTTGGGTTCCACCTTTGTCAGCCAAACTAGCCATTAACATCTCTACATTATAGGAAGAAACGGCAAAGTTCAAATTTGCGCTCGAGCCTTCCACCTTTGAAGTTGTTATGCCGATCAACTGCCCGTTTTCATTGAATAAAGCGCCACCGGAGCTGCCATGGTCAATCGGGGCATTAATCTGTAAGTATTCGATATAGCCTTCATAATGAAAATTACTGATAAGTCCTTCGGATACGGTATTCTGCATGCCCAGCGGACTACCGATCGCCACTACCCGATCTCCCTTGGCCAGATAATCGGTTCTCCCGATCTCGACCGGTTTAATGCCCAGCGGCCCAGAGGTTTCAATAATCGCCAGATCAGCTGTCTCATCGTATTCAACCAACCCTTTGATCTGCATCGAAGTCCCATCAAGCTTCCATACCGTCCCTGCAGTTGCACGCAGCATTACGTGGTAGTTAGTAAGTATCCAGCGGTCACCGATTACGACGCCGCTGCCCTGCGCGTAATCCGTTTCAATCATAACCACTTTATCATCATTCATAGCTACGATTTCCGCAGCCGTGTATTTCTCAAGCACGGGCGGTTTGGATAACTCTTCCTGCTGCGCTTCTAACGAAGTGATCGTTATCGTACGCTTCGCCTGTGACCATGATAGCTTCGCGCCGAGCGCTTCCCCAATAAATCTAAGCGGTACCATCGTTGTACCCCGCACCAGCTTCGCAGGCACTTGCAGCTTCACAGACTTGCCGTTGACAACACCTTGCTGTGAACCAACCTTCAAAGAGATCGTCGTAAAATCCTTTCGCGCGATGACCGTCCGGCTCTGCTGCTCCCAAGTGACTTGCGCGCCAAGAGCTTGAAAGATCGGGCGCATCGGCACAAGCGTCGTGCCCTTTTCTTGTATTGGTGCCGGTTTAAACGAGATCTTGCTTCCATCTACATACACCTGAATGTCCGATTGGACTGTGGATGAAGCGGCGGCGGCACTTACCTGTCCTCCCATGACAGGAGCGAACATCAGGCCAGCAGCTAACAGCGACAGCAACAGCTTGTGAGCGAGTTTTCTCATACGTTTACGCTTCCTCCGAATTTGCCCTTTTTTACCATACTAATCTATCGTACCATTCTTCTAAAACGTTTGTCTACGGAAAAAGCTTCCGGAAAATGATAGATAGAGAAGGTTAGAGAGCTGTGATAAACCTGCCGTCCTGCAGCATGGCATAAACCGCTTCACTCATGATATAGTGGTAAAAAACAAGAGCAAGGGCGGTCTTTACAAAAAATGAACAAACACCGTTTTAAAAAGCCAGACGAGCAGCGCAAGAATAACAAATCGAGCAGACAATCGGCGGCTTCATCAATACCTCAGGGCCGGGCCCAAGCCAAACAAAGATTGTACAAAGTTGAAGAGCAATCAGAGTTGCTCGCTTTTCTGCTTCACAATCTTTCGAATAAGGGTCGAAACGCTGTAAAATCACTGCTGTCCCGCAAGCAGGTATCGGTCAATAACCATGTTGTGACGGCATATAATCACACGCTGCTCCCCGGACAGACCGTGTCCATCCGTATGGACAAAACAAGCGAAGCCCCTCCTCTGATCGGGCTCAAGATCCTGTTTGAGGATGAGGATATCATCGTTGTGCAGAAGGAAGCCGGCCTGTTGTCCGTTGCCTCTGCGCAAGAAGATGAACTGACGGCCTATCGCCAGCTTACAGCGCATGTCCGCCTGGCTCATCCCGGCAACCGCATTTTTGTCGTGCATCGCCTTGATCGCGACACCTCGGGAGTCATGATGTTTGCCAAGAGCGAGAACGTGCAGCAAGCGCTGCAAAATTCTTGGCAGGACACTGTGCGGGAGCGCACTTATATTGCGCTTGTGGAAGGACAGGTCAAGAAACCGGAGGGGACCGTCTCATCCTGGCTGAAGGAAAGCAAAACATTGAAAATGTATTCCAGTCCGCACCCCAATGACGGACAGCATGCCGTGACCCATTATAAGGTCAGCCAGTCCAATCGAAATTTTTCCTTGTTGGAGGTTCACCTTGAGACCGGACGAAAAAATCAAATTCGCGTGCATATGGAAGACATCGGGCATCCCATCGTAGGCGATAAGAAATACGGCTCCAAATCAACAGCAATCGGACGCCTCGGACTGCATGCGCGCATCTTGGCCTTTGTTCATCCCCGAACAGGCGAGCTGCTTCGTTTTGAATCGGATATTCCGAAAGTGTTTCTGAAACCTTTCCGGGAAACTTCTCCCAACAAATAAGCCTATGTATCCTCGATGAAAAGAAAAGGGCACCTGCCTTCGGCAGCCTGCCCTTTTCTTGATTCCCATATGATGTGATGATTAAGAGACAGCCTGCTGCGACAAACGCACGAGCATATGCGCCAGCATATGGCGTTCTTCCTCTTTGCCGACCTTCCACAGCTCCTGCAGCAGCTTCTCTTCCCGGTTTCTGGGCTCCTCATGCTCCGCCAAGTAATTCGCCGCCTTCTCAGCAGCCTTAGCGAGCTGTTCTTCGCCTAATCCCAGCTTCTTGGCCATCTCAATTCGCTTGCCGAGATATTGGGTGAACAGATCGAAGTTTTCTAAAATTTCATCCTTTTGCTCGCTGCCCATCCGGTTCAACGTATCTTCAACTTTTCCGATCTCGGCTTCTTTGTCCTTGTGAATTACATGATTGTGTTCTGACATATGAATGCCTCCTTATCGTAATAAAATGTTGACAACCCCTAATTACCCCCGAAAAAAAAGGATGAATCAACCACAGCAGCTCGTGTTAAAAATGACGGCGGGCCCATTCATCGGTATAATAGTGAAATCAGCAGAACAGTAAGAACAAGCTCATCAGAAAGGAATAGATGTATGATACGATTTGGCGTCATCGGAACGAATTGGATTACCGAGGCATTTATCGAAGCTGCCCGGCAGCTTGCAGATTTTCAGCTTACCGCGGTTTATTCCCGCACGGAGGAAAAGGCAAATGAATTTGCCGCCAAACACGGCATAACACACATTTTCACCGATTTGGAGGCGATGGCATCAAGCGACCAGATCGATGCCGTATATATCGCCAGTCCGAACTCCTACCATGCAGCGCAAGCAATTATGTACATGAATCACGGGAAGCATGTTCTGTGCGAGAAACCACTGGCATCGAATGCACGCGAAGTACAAGCCATGATTAAGGCAGCCAACAGCAATAACGTGGTATTGATGGAGGCATTAAAATCGACATTGCTGCCTAACTTCATATCTATTCAGCAGCATCTGCACAAAATAGGGCCTGTCCGCCGTTATTTCGCGAGCTACTGCCAATATTCTTCACGTTACGACGCTTATAAGCAAGGGACGATCCTAAACGCCTTTAATCCGGTCTACTCTAATGGCGCTCTGATGGATCTGGGCATCTACTGCCTCTACCCAATGATTGGATTGTTCGGCAAGCCGGACACTGTGCAAGCCAATGCGGTTATGCTTGACTCCGGCGTTGATGGAGAAGGCAGTATCCTGTTGAAATATGAAGGCATGGATGCGGTCGTTATGTACTCCAAAATCACCAATTCCTATGTCCCCTCCGAAATTCAGGGAGAGAACGGAAGCATCATCATGAATAAAATCAGCGAACCGGACAAGGTGGAAATCCGCTACCGCGACGGCAGCGTAGAAGATATCTCACAGCCGCAAAATAACAGCACGATGTTTTACGAGGCCGAGGAATTCATCAACCTGATCAAGAGCGGAAAGCTCGAGTCGGTGAATAACGCTCATGCCAACTCCATCGCCGTAATGGAGGTTATGGATCAGGCAAGACGGCAAACAGGGCTTATTTACCCGGCGGATACAGCCATGACAAGCGACAGCTAAGCAAGCTGTGCCGACTGCAGCCGCCCTATTGCAAGACAGCAGCAAGGGACTTCCCAGGCGTTTCACGCCGATGGGCAGTCCCTTGCTGTTTTTATACAAAGCGAAGTGAGATTCAACCGCGGATGTCACTCTTGCGGAGGCGCTCAAAAAAGTAACGAAGCGCGATCCTCGCGCAAAATAACGAAAAGAACATGAACAGCATCGCCCAAACGAATGCCGGTATGCCTGTGGCTTGCTGTAGGCCGAATGCATCCCCTGCCTCCTGCGTCCTCGCAACGGAGAGAATCATCAGCCAAATTGGCCCCAGTACAGACTCTTCCAACGTGATAAAGGCGAGCAGCAGATAATAGATGCTTCTAATCATCCTGCCAAGCAGGTAGGCTATACCGTTTAATAGGACAAACCCGATAAGCCACCGCACACCGAATCCTTCGTGCACAAAAAAGATAAGCATCAGCAGCCCCATCAGCGAGATCAGGCACAGCCCCAGCTTTTCGTTACGCTTGGCATACAGATAGAACATCAGGACAGCAAACAAGGAAGCCGTAACGTAACCCATCAGCGTAACCGCGACTACGCTCCAGGAAGAACTGATTAATGAATAGGTAACCCCGCTATGATCCGCATTCAATTCAATCCGCAGTACACGGCCGGATGACAGCAAAGTCATGATTGCATGGCCGAATTCATGAATCATCGTGTCCAAGGTACGAAAAAAGGTTGAGAACGGCAGCAGCCGTGTCAGAAATCCCGTGGCAATAAGCAAAACAACCGTAATAAACCACTTGTTTATTTCCTTCATGAAACCCTTCCTTTCCGTTCCGCTTGCATTCATATTAATCGTAACGCACGACCCCGGTCTGGCGAATGTTAAAGGAATTCCTCGTTTTATGTTGAATTGTAACAATAACTGTCGTCAATTCATAGATAGCGAGGTAGTCTTACATGAGTTGCATGAAAAAGCTGAAGTTTGCAATGATTATGTTTATGGCCATTCTATTAACCCTTAGTACAATTCCGGCATCACCCGCCGCGGCCGCCAAAGCGGCAAGCGGTTACATCGTTAGCCCCAAGCAAGTCTACACGTACGATATCATGGTTCGTGATTTACAAGCACTGTCGGAGCGGTACCCGGGCTTGATTGCCACCGGCTCCATTGGCACAAGCGAATACGGCAGAGAGCTATGGCATATCGATGTAGGCAAAGGCCCGGCAATTATTCTGCTTAACGGCTCGCATCATGCAAGAGAATGGATAACGACAATCCTGCTGATGACGATGGCCGACCGGTACGCGCTTGCTTATGTGCAAAATGCGAAATGGGGCGCTTATTCCGTTAGGGACCTGCTTGATCAGGTCACCTTCCGTTTTGTGCCGATGGTGAATCCTGACGGCGTGACATTGCAGCAGAAGGGGCTGGCTGCGTTTCCCAAGGCGGAACGCGCCAAGCTGCTGAAAATGAACGGTGGGAGCGCCAATTTTAAAAGGTGGAAAGCCAACGCGAAGGGCATTGACCTCAACCGCCAGTATCCTGTGGATTGGGAAGGCATTCGCAACCCCGCTCCCGGCCCAAGTTATATGAACTACAAGGGCGCCAAACCAATGCAGGCCAAGGAAACGCAGGCGATGATAGAATTTACGCGCAGCAGCGGGGCGGAGCTTGCGGTCGCTTATCACTCGTCGGGTGAAATTCTGTACTGGAACTATAAAACCCCGGCGGAGCATCTCTCCCGTGACCGTAAAATAGCAAACCAATACGCATCGATGACAGGCTACAGATTAGTGAAGCCTTCAGCCAATCCTTCCGGCGGCGGATTCACGGACTGGTTCATCTCTCAATTCGGAAGGCCGGGACTGACGCCAGAGCTGGCCCGCGCCGCCGGTGGAACTAACGTACCGCTCTCGGAATGGGAGCGCATATGGAAACAGCACCGCAATACCGGCTGGATGCTTGCGGCAGAAGCTGCCGAATTGTGGCTGAATCGACAGCAGGCCGTTAAAGTGAACGAATCCGTTCGCTTAACGGCAGATGAACGTTCTTATCAATGGCCGAACCTGAAATCCCGTAAGCTGGAGCTCCTATACAAAGGCCGCTATACAGCGCTCAGAGAAAAAGGCGGCTGGCTGGAGATCGCAACAGCGAACGGTATACGCTGGATCCCATCAAGAATGGCGTTAAAAGGCGAATATCAACAGCCGGCATCTCTCTACGTTGCGCCGGGACCTGAAACGGAAATGTTCGACTCGCCCTTATCGCCGCAGCCTGCCTCGCTGCAGTTAGCCGATCAAACGGTACAGGTGCTGGAAAGCTGGAGAGAATGGTTTATGATTAAAACGTCGAAAGGCGTTTTGTGGATCAGGCAGGAGGAAGCCACGCAAGCAAAAACGGCCGACGCCGGCAGCGTCCCACATCCAGATTAAATAAGCAGACCGTCAGGGATCCCCTGACGGTCTGGAGCTTGTCGATAAACCCGAATGATGAGAATTAGAACTTCATCATATGAAGGAGTTTATCGACAAGCTCGGTCTATTTTATGCCATTAACTGCAAGCAGCTGCCAAAGAGCGGGACGAATGATGCCCGAACTCACGTAATGCTCCGCGGAACAGCAGCTCCAAAGCTTCGGATTGCTCCAGATCCGCCGGGGTCGTAAGCGAAGCGCACTTCGGAACCAAGCTCGCCCCGCTTTGTTCGAATACCGTTGCCACAAACTCGGAGCAGAAGAAAGCATTCTCCCGGTTCACTTTAATATTCAGCATAATTCCGATTACACCAAGCAGATTGTATTTGTACCGATGGGATTCTTGTTCAAACTTCTTGACACAGGCGTGTATTTTCCGGTAATTTGATTCGCTTACGCTGCAGCTGTACACAGCGCACAGCGCATCCTTAAACAGCTCTCCGCGCAGGTCCTCCTTCACAAAGCCGCCGATGAACGGATTGCCCGGGCTTTTCCTGCCGAAGCTGTATACCTCGCTTAGCTGAGGATCGAACGCGATTGAAGCATGATTAAGCGGCGCTTTGGTGTAGAGCCTGATCATTCGCGTGAACAAGGTCCCCGTATCGGATAATAAAATATAAATTTTTTTCTCCTTCATCACATGTCCCCACCTGCAACTTAAATGATTGACGCTCCTTATTATCATAGTTGCTGTAAAGATGCGGAAAATCAGTCTTTTGGCGGGAATTGACCTGGACCGGAGTCTAGTTGTGGTAAATTAGGATATCTATTCCATATCATCCTTCAGCAATGTTATAGCACGCCATTTTTGCGGATCCTCCTGCACAATCTTCTCCCGCAGCCGCTGTGTAAGCCGGTAGGAAGTCCGGCCGCTTAGCATGCCGTTAATCTGCAATTTTTCTTCTCGCTGAAACCGCTCAACCGCGGCTGCAGTCGCTTCATCATAGATCCCTTTGGCCTCGCCTGCATAAAAACCGAGTGCCGCCAGCATCTGCTGCGCTGTCTTAACCTCTTGACCGAATTCGCCTATCGCGAGCTCCGTCTCCAAGGGAAGGGCTGGGAGAAATGCATACTCAGGCATCTCCACCTCAATGGTCGGTTCGATCCCTTCATTTTGAATCCAACCGCCGTCCGGCGTGCGCCACTGGGCTTCCGTAAGCTTGAGAACGGATTGATCGCGGAACTGTTGAAAAGTCTGTACAATTCCCTTGCCAAACGATTTGACGCCAACCACCTCGGCACCTGCAGAGTATTTCAGCGCAGATGCAAGCACTTCTGCCGAGCTCGCGCTGCTTTCATTAATCAATACGACAACTGGGATTTCCCAAGGTTCCTTTTGTTTCGAACGGTGCGTAATTTCCCGTTTATCATCTTTATATACGACTTGCACAATGACCTTATTATTCGGTACCAGCCTGCTCGCAATGTCAATCGCCGGACTCAGCAGACCACCGGGGTTCATACGAAGATCGAGCACAAGCCCCTTCATTCCCTGTTTTAGTAATGCATCGGCCGCGCGGTTAAATTCCTCAGCAGTGCTCTCTGCAAACCGGCTGATCTGAATCGTTCCGATTCCCCCTTCCAGCAGTTCCGACGATACAGTAGTGACCGGAACGGAAGCGCGCTTCAGCGTGATATCAAATGGCTCCGGCAAGCCTGCCCTTACGATCGTCAAGGTTACCTCCGTGCCTTCCTTGCCCCGCGTAAGTTTGATAAGATCGGGCAGCGTCTTGCCTTTAAGCGATTTTCCATCCACCGCGGCAATCACATCATCCGGCTGGAAGCCGGCTTGCTCCGCCGGCGCCCCCTTAATGGCAGAACTAATGACGAATTCGCCATTCTCTACGCGGAGCTCCACACCAATACCGACAAAATGATCCTCATACCGCTGCAAGTAATCCGCTCCCTGCTCCTTCGTATAATAAACGGAATAAGGATCTTTTAACGAGGAGACGAGTCCTTGTGCCGCACCATGGATGAGTTCATCCGGATCCGCACCGCTGAGGTAGTCACTTAATACTTCTTTGTAGGAACGGTCCAAATTGTCGAAAGCCGGCTCCTGAAGCATCGGGTATCTGTTCATCATCCACCAGCGTCCGCCTGCGAAGCCGCCTAATCCGGCTATAATAGCCACAGCAATGATAATGACAATGATCCGCTGCTGGCGTGTTTTCGAGTGTGATGTATACATGATAATCGCTCCGTTCTATACGCTGATTGACATTATCACTTTATCTTATTCGTAATGCCGCTTCAAGCCACACTTGTACAGCACTCTTTTTTTCGATACAATCAATCCTAGTATTCCAGAAGGGGACGAGAAAAATGAACTACAAGCTGATTGCGATTGATGTAGACGATACACTGCTTAACGACGAAATCAAAGTGACGGAAGCTACAAAAGCGGTGCTCGCAGCAGCAGTGGCCCAAGGGGTAACGGTTACGTTGGCAACCGGACGGATGTTTCCCTCAGCGAAAAAAATCGCCATGCAGGTCGAGCTCAATGTCCCGATTATTACGTACCAAGGGGCACTAGTCAAAACGCTGCTCGATGAACAAGTGCTTTACGAACGCTACGTTCCGACCGATGCTGCCAAGACACTATATCATTTCTGTGAAGAGCATGGGCTCCATTTGCAGCTGTACGTCAATGATGTGCTGTATGCGAAAGAAGATAATGACAAGATTCGCGCGTATTCCAAGCTGTCCAACATTCCTTATACTGTTGAGCCGAATTATGAACAGCTGCTCGAGCAGCCCCAGACGAAAATGCTCATTATCGATGATCCGGCACTACTTGATCAAATGGCCGAAAAGCTGCAGCCGCTGATCGGTGATCGCGTGCATATCACCAAATCCAAACCTCACTATCTTGAATTTATGCACAAGGAAGGCACAAAAGGACATGCCGTGCAATTCTTGGCTGAGCATATCGGCTGTACGATGGATCAGGTCATCGCGATTGGCGATTCATGGAATGATCACGAAATGCTGGAGGTGGCCGGACTTGGCGTTGCAATGGGCAATGCAATCCCAGCATTGAAGGAAATCGCTGATTTTGTGACCCTCTCAAATAACGATGAAGGCGTGCGCCATGTAATCGAAAAATTCGTGCTACAGAAGGCCTAAGACAAGCAGTGACATTTTGGGGGTACCATCAGGTACCCCCTTCATAGTATAATAATGTGGTACCGTCTTTGTTACTGGCTTTTACGGATTGACAAGCAGAAACGGCTTACGCCGTCTTTGGGGGCGGAAGATCCGTTCGCGGTGAATGATAAGATATCCGGTTAAACCTATGTATCTTATCTTTTTAGAAAACGCTTACAATGGAGGTGCTCCTATGTTTTCTTACACCCTGACCGAACAGACGGAAATGAAACTGCTCGAACCGCAGCATTCAGAGGCGCTTTACCAGATGACAGAACGAAACCGGTTATTCCTGCAAAATTGGTTCAAATGGGTGCAGCATGTGCGCAGCGAATATGATACCCGATCCTTCATCGACGAATTATCCCGTCGGCAGCGCGCAGGCGAAAGTTATGGTTACGGTGTATTCTATGAAGGCCGATTGTGTGGAGTAGCAGAGCTGCGCGATGTCAATTCGCCGGATCGATGCGGCAGAATCGGATTCTGGTTATCGGCAGATGAGCATGGAAAAGGATTAATGACACATGCATGCGGCCATTTAACGGATTACGCTTTTGATCAGTGCGGGTTAAACCGGGTGGAGATCCATGCCTCTGCGGATAATAAGAAAGGCCGGCTCGTTCCTGAACGGCTCGGCTACACGCTCGAAGGCATCGCCCGCCAAGCCAAGAAATACGATAACCGCTTCATTGATCTCACCATTTACAGCGTGCTTGCTGAGGAATGGGCAGAGATGGACCGGATGTCAAGATACGTAGGATTTTAAATGAAGAGCTGCAGTATCGGAGTGAGTCGCTCATTCCGCCGCTGCAGCTCTATTTTACCATTGAAGCTTTATATTCCAGCCAACACCTGATACCAGATCCCGCGTTGCGAGTACAGCTTCTCACGAACCTCATCCCAGCCTCCGAGGTACTCGATGTCGAACAGTCCTGCGGGCTGGGCAAAGCGGCTCTTCACTTCGTCTGCCACCGCTTCATTAACCGGCCGGAATCCATACTCGGCAAATATCCGCTGAGCCTCGTCACCATGTAAAAATTCAACAAAAGCCTCAGCTACCGCTCTAGTGCCATGCTTATCCACGTTTTTATCGATAACCGCGGCTGGATTTTCGATTAGGATTGTATGCTTGGGTATTACGATATCATACATAACGCCCTGGTTGATTCTGGCCAGCAATTCATTCTCATACGTAACGATGACATCGCCCACCCCATATTCGAAAGCAGCCATCGAGGCGCGTCCGCTCTTGTCCAGCGATTGTACATTCTGGTGAATTTGTTCCAGGAAGCTCTTTGCGAATTCCGGATTCATAACCCCTTCGCGCTCCTCAGAGATCTTTAGGCCCGCACCGTAGATCGCGTTAATATCCCACTGCGCGCCGCCTGATGTCTTAGGATTCGGGTATAATACCTTTACGCCCGGCTTGGTCAGATCTTCCCAATCTTTAATATGAAGCGGATTTCCCTCACGGGTCCCCATCACAACAATCGACCGGGTGACCATTCCTTCTCCTGCAGCGGCCTTCCAATCATGGGTGATAAAACCGGCCTTTTCGATTTTTTCGACATCACCTTCCATCGCAAGCAGCGTCACATCCGCTTCAAACCCGCCGACGATGGCTCTGGCTTGCGTGCCGGAAGCTTCATACGATTCCTGGAACGTAACGGTCTGGCCCGTCTCGGCCTTCCATTGCGCCTGGAACATCGGCAGCAGCTCGGCAAACGCATCCCGAACAACGGAGTAAGCGCCAATAACGAGCGTAACATCGCCTTGCTGCTCCGTAATTGCGTCAGGCGGTGTATCGCTGCTGCTGCATCCAACAGCAAATAGGGCCACTAACAGCAAATACGTCAGGCACAGCAGAGCCCGGCCCTTGAGCCCTGCCTTGCGACCTTTGCGATCGGTGCGGTTGTTGATCTTCAAGGATGGTTCCATGGCTGAACACAACACTTTCTCTAATAATATTCGGTCTAAATATGAATCGGCATCGGATCCTCTTTCAATTTGTTCTCCATGATCCAGCTGTCATTGTCATTAAACAGATAAGCCCGATGAACAAGTACGCTTACCTCATCACCCGGCTGCAGCACTTCCTTCTCCAGGGAACGGTACGTAATCAATGTGGTATCGCCGACTGTGACCTCTACCATCCACTCGCTGCCGCGGAAGTGGATATGCTTCACGCGGCCCGGCTCGGTCGCCGAAGCGATGCGAAACTCACTGCGTTTGCCCACCTCGATATACTCCGGCCGGATCAATGCTTTCGTACCCGGCCACACCGATGCGTCCTCAAAGCCTTTGAGCTTCGAAACATCCTCCACAATTGTCGATTCGCCGATAAAGCTTGCCACGAATTGCGTTTGCGGATTTTTATAAATATCCCAAGGGCTTCCTTTTTGCTCCAAACGCCCTTTATTAATGATCATGATCTCGTCCGCGACCTCGATTGCCTCATCCTGGTCATGCGTGACGAAGATGGATGTTATGCCAAGGCGTTCAATCATATCCTTCAACCATGTGCGCAGCTCATGCCGGATTTTCGCGTCAATCGCGGCAAACGGCTCATCTAACAGCAGCAGCTGCGGCTCCGGCGCCAGCGCTCTTGCAAAGGCTACCCGCTGCCGCTGTCCGCCTGACAGCTGATGCGGGTAACGATGCTCAAATCCCTTAAGCCCCGTCAGCTCAACCAGCGACATGACACGCTCGCGGATTTGATCCTTCGATTGCTTCTTCACCTTTAAGCCAAATGCGATATTATCATATACGGTCATATGTTTGAACAGTGCATAGTTTTGAAAAACAAAGCCGATGCCGCGCTCCTGCGGCGGCAGCTCATTGACTTTCTTCCCATGGAACACGATGTCTCCCGAAGTCGGGGATTCCAACCCTGCCAGCATACGCAATATCGACGTTTTACCGCCGCCGCTTGGGCCAAGCAAACCGATCAGTCTACCTTTTTCGATGGTAAAGCTGACGTCCCTGACAGCATGAAAATCACCGAAATGTTTATTCAAATTGCTTACTTCAATATGCATGGCTCAATGCCCCTTTCGCTTTTTGGCCCATTCCATCAACAGCAGCAATCCGACCGACACGGCTGCCAGCACAAGCGCCACACTGTTGGCCGCCAGCACGTTAAAGTTCTCGACATCCTGATAGACGAGCGTTGTTGCCGTCTGTGTCTTATTCATAATATTGCCCGAAACGACAAGAACCGCTCCAAATTCCCCCATCGATCTGGCGACAGTTAACACGACACCGTAGATGACGCCCCAGCGAATCGAAGGCCAGGTCACTTTCCAGAACGTATACCAGGAGTACGCGCCTAGCGTCGACGCCGCTTCCTCCTGCTGTGTTCCAATCTCTTGCAGCACAGGCATCACTTCACGAACCATCAAAGGAAAGGTTACGAACAAGGTTGCCAGAATCATCCCTGGAAGTGCGTATACGACCTTAAAGCCGATATCCTCAAAGAAAACGCCCATAATCGTATTCGGACCCAGGATGAGCACGATCATCAAACCGCCGATAACCGGCGATACCGCAAACGGGAGATCCACCAAGCTGTTCAGCAGCTGCTTCAGCCGCTTCCCAAGCCACGTCGCACGCACAAGATATAAGGCAAGCATAACGCCGAAAATCGTATTAAGCAGTGTAACGCTAACGACAATAATCGTAGTCATCCATAGCGCATGCAGGGATTGCGGGCGAGTCAGCGCCTCTACAAACCCCTCCCAGCCCTCCGCCCAGGAACCGGAAAATATACGGATGAGCGGTATAATAAGCAGTACGATAAAGACTAAATAAGTAAGCGAAATCCACAGCTTTTTCATTTACCTGCCCTCCTTGACTGAATGACGTTAACCGTCCACAGAATCAAGAAGGAGAACGTAAGCAGCAGCACCGATACTGCGGCCGCTCCCTGCGGGTTACCGCTTTCTACCTCACCGAAAATGTACACCGAAGCGATCAGCGTTTTGCCTGGAATATTGCCGGCAACAAGCACAACGGCTCCGAATTCGGCGAGCCCCCGTGAAAATGCCAGCATCGCGCCGCTTAATATACCCGGCAGGATCGTTGGAAAGATTACCTGAAAGAAGGTTTTGGCTTTGGAAGCGCCGAGTGTATAAGCAGCCTCCTCTTCCGATTGATCCATTTCCTCAAGCAGCGGCTGTACCGCGCGAATAACAAACGGAAAGGTTACAAACAGCATCGCGATCACAATAGCCGGCTCATGGAATACAATTTCAAAACCGAGCCTTTCGGACAATTCTCCAATCCAGCTATTGGGTCCGAGCAGCAGCAGGATCATAAGCCCGCCAACCGCTGTCGGCAGCGCAAACGGCAAATCAACCAGGCTGTTCAAAAACCGGCGGCCGAAGAAGCGGTAGCGAATTAATACCCAAGCAATCATCGTACCGATAAATACATTAATTAATGTGGCAATGACCGCTAAACGAATCGTAAGCAGCACGGCCTTCCAGGCGAGCGGATCGCTTACACTGTACCAGAAGGGTTCCCACCCTAACGAGAATGAGTGCGTGTATACACCGATGATCGGCAGTACAATCAAAACGACAAAATACAGCATAATGGTGCTCCGGAATCCGAAACTCCACCAGCGGCTGCGAAACATCAAATTCACCGTGTCAAACCCCCTAGACCTTCGGCATGTCCGATCAACCTGCTTTAGATTATAATTTCGTAGTTCGTACAATTCCTATTAATTTACTTGGTATTATTACTTTAGCAGAATCTAACCCTTTCAGTCAATCCTCAAAATAAGAAAAAATAATGATTCCTATATAACTCCTTAATATATATGCAAAAAGGGCTCCCGCTGACTTTCATCCGGTGTAATTCGTTCTGAAAAAAGCAAAAACCCGGCAAACAGTGCCAGGTTTTAAAGCTTAAATATGATCGTCGTTTCACATTCTCGACGAACGGGTCTGCGGCGAGGCTTCTGCCACAACATAGCCTAAATACAGCGCAATGGCTCCAACAACAAAATGCAGGATATTCTCGGCAAGCGCGACATGCATCAGTCCGAAAAGGTCTTTAATGAAAAAGCCCAAAACCGCCATGGCCATAAACACGATTCCCAACGCTTGCGCAAAACGGTAGGCATACCCTTCATGCGAGGCTGCAAAAATTCCGAGCACACCAACAACCAAATGGATGATGTTGTGCGTTGTGTCGACATGAAAGATTCCAAACAGATGGTTATAAAAGAAGCCAAGCACACCGATAAGCAGAAATACGATACCGACCAAAGCCGCAAACCGTCTTGCCGCCATAGCGATTCCTCCCTGTTGGTCTGAAGTCGGGGGGCAGATGGCCGCCTCCCTATACAGAACCCTATGCATGTACAGGGGGAAAAATGCTATTCGCCTTCAATGAAATACAGCGTATCTCCAAGCATGATCTCAGCCTGGCCTTGCGTGAGGTCGGTTATCCATTCTACAAATAACGCCGCCTCAGGCTCCTCCGGCAAACAGGTAATCGTCACACGATCGGTAAACGCCGTATCGCCGATGCGGAGACCGCGCTGGTGAAACTCGTTCTCGAGCTTGCCGTACCACGTATAATCCACATCGACCAACACCTCGCGGTGCAGCACCTTTATGATCGGATCCGCCGCTTCGATAGCGGCGACTGCTCCGTCCGTATAGGCCCGGATCAGTCCGCCCGCTCCCAGCATGATGCCTCCAAAGTAGCGGGTGACGACGATCGCCACATTTTTGAGGTGCTGGTTCTTCATCACTTCAAGAATCGGTTTGCCGGCTGTGCCGCTCGGTTCGCCGTCATCGGACTGCTTCTGAATCTCATCGCGCTCACCCAGTATATAAGCCGAGCAGTTATGTGTAGCGTTCCAATGCAGCTTCTTGATTTCTTCGATAAAGGCAACGGCTTCTTCCTCTGACTGAACCGGCTTGCCATGGCCGATGAAACGCGATTTCTTAATGACAATTTCCTTATTCCCTTGTTCTCTTACTGTTTTATAACGTTCCAGCATCACACCCGGCTCCTTGCCGCCGTGTTATAACCGGGCTTCCAGCTCAGCCTTTTCCTTCTCGTAGCCTGGCTTGCCCAGCAGCGCGAACATGTTTTTCTTATACGCTTCAACGCCCGGTTGATCGAACGGATTCACACCCAGCAGATATCCGCTGATGCCGCATGCTTTTTCAAAGAAGTAGACCAAATATCCGAAGGTATAAGGGGTCATGTCGGCGATGTTAACGACAAGGTTAGGCACATTGCCGTCGGTATGCGCGAGCAGTGTACCCTCAAATGCTTTTTTGTTGACGAAATCCATGGTTTTGCCTGTAAGGAAATTAAGCCCGTCCAGATCATCGGCATCATGGCCAATCGTCAGGTGCTCGGACACTTCTTTCACTTGAATAACCGTTTCAAACAGGTTGCGCGTTCCCTCTTGGATGAATTGGCCCATCGAGTGAAGATCGGTGGAGAAGTCAACGGAAGCCGGATAGATGCCTTTGTTATCTTTTCCCTCGCTCTCCCCGTACAGCTGCTTCCACCATTCGGAAACAAAGTGCAGCGCCGGCTCATAATTCACGAGGATTTCGGTTTGTTTGCCTTTACGGTACAACGCGTTACGAACTGCGGCATATTGGTAGCTCTCGTTCTCCGCCAGATTCGGGTTGCTGTACTCCTTCGACGCATCAGCCGCGCCCTGCATGATCGCATCGATATCCACGCCTGCAGCTGCAATCGGCAGCAAGCCGACAGCTGTCAGCACGGAATAACGTCCGCCTACATCGTCAGGGATAATGAAGGACTCATAGCCTTCTTCGGTCGCCAGCGTTTTCAGCGCGCCCTTCGATTTATCCGTTGTTGCATAGATCCGTTTGCGTGCTTCTTCCTTGCCGTACTTCTTCTCCAGAGCTTCACGGAAAATGCGGAAGGCGATCGCAGGCTCTGTCGTCGTACCCGATTTGGAAATGACGTTGATCGACCAGTTTTTGCCTTCGAGCATTTGAAGCAGATGCGTCACGTAAGTGGAGCTGATGTTGTTGCCCGCAAAGAAAATTTGCGGTGTTTTGCGCTGGCCTTCAGGCAGCGCGTTATAGAAGGAGTGCGTCAGCATCTCAATGGCAGCGCGCGCGCCCAGGTATGATCCGCCAATACCGATTACGATCAGTACCTCGGAGTCGGATTTAATTTTTTCAGCAGCTTGCTTGATACGTGCAAACTCTTCCTTATCATAGTTCGTCGGCAGATCGATCCAGCCCAAAAAGTCCGAACCGGCACCTGTCCCGTTATGTAATTGTTCATGCGCCAGACGAACCGCGCCTGCCAGATAATCGACTTCGTGTTGCCCTACAAACGACAACGCTTTACTGTAATCAAACGATACGGCTTTACTCATGAAACCAACAACCTCCCTGATTTTCGATTGAGGATGGCGTATAAGGCACAACCTTCACTCATTGACACTAGGATTAGAATAATAGATTTCCTAATCAAACACAAGGAATGCCCTCTGTTGCTGGAACAATCCTTTCCAGACACTCCTCTGCTTACATTACATCTTCCCTTTTTCAGGAAAACCATGCATCGCGCAGTAAATAAGTTGCCGTGTTTGGAATCTTCCGTTTATGGTAGAATATAGGCACGTGTTGAATGAAGCTGCTTCACTAACTATGCCTTTACGGGAGGATTGGATCAACATGACAACGATTGGATTTATCGGCCTTGGTACCATGGGTGCGCCCATGGCGGCAAACTTACTTCGCAAAGGATATGCAGTGACCGTTTACAACCGCACGCCGGGCAAGACAGAAGAGCTGGTCAAGATGGGTGCCGATCTATCCGACTCCCCGATGGACGCTGCGAGAAACTCTGATATCATCATTACAATGATCAGCAACGATCAAGCGATTCGAGAAGTATATTACGGGACAAACGGCATCTTTCAAGGCCTTAAACCCGGACAGGCCATCATTGATTGCAGTACGATATCTCCCGATCTGGCAAGACATCTGGCGCTCGAAAGCGAGGCTAAATCGGTTCAATTTCTTGATGCCCCGGTCACGGGCAGCAAACCTGCTGCTGAAGACGGCACGCTCGTGTTCATGGTTGGAGGCAGCCTTGAAGCGGTCAAAGAGCATGAAGAATTGCTGCTGGCGATGGGACGCAAGGTGCTGCATATGGGCGGGAACGGCAGCGGTTCGATCGCCAAGCTTGCCCACAACACAGTTGTTGGCATTAATGCGGTCGGCCTGATCGAAGGCATGGCAATCGCCGCACGCGGCGGGATCGATGCCTCATCATTTCTGGAACTTGTGCAGTCCGGAGGGGCAGCCAGCAAGCAAGCCGATCTGAAGGGCCGGAAAATCATAGAGCACGAATTCAGCAACCAATTCTCACTTGCGTTGATGCTTAAAGATTTACGCCTGTCGTCCGTACTGACGGATAACATGAACGTGCCTACGCCAATGCTGGAGGCGGCGAAAAGCCAGTTCCAGATCGGAGATGCCATGGGCTACGGCAACTTGGATCTGTCAGCGCTCGCTTTATGTTATGAGCGTTGGATTGGCAGGCCGATTGCAGAGGCTTACCAAGGCGGCGCGGATGCGGCGGCGGCTGAGCGGACTAGCGAGTCCGCGAACACGCCGCCAATCGGTGCCGAGCGCAGGCGGAGCGCACGGCTGGCAATGGAGATACCACTGATGCTGTCCGTTTATCAGTGGGAGCAAGCCGGCTCCTTCTCCGGCCAGACGATCGAAGGGAAGCTGCTGGATCTATCCGATAGCGGATTGCAGATCTCATCTTCGATCCGGCTTGAGAAAGACATGTTTGTCGTCATTCACTTCCTGCAGGAGGCCGGCCTGCCGCCAATTACAGCGCGGATCATCCGTATCGAGCAGCAGGATGATATCTTCCACTACGGCTGCATGCTTACAGGTCTGTCTCCGTATCAGCGTCTGCAGCTTGAACAGTATATACACAGCAAGTTAGATTAATTCGCAATACAAAAGGCCGTCCCCAGCAGCTTCATGCTGTATAAGGACGGCTTTTTCATGTTATCTGTAATACCTGGTATTACTCACTGATGTAAGAGCAGCAGTAGTCGGTTGTTACCGATACTTGCAGCTTGAACTTGGTGTTGGCCGGAACGATAAATTCGCCTTCGCCTTGGATGTGAAGCCACTCGGTCTCACCCGGCAGCAGAACTTTCAGATCGCCGGCAACAATTTCCATGATTTCCTTTACATCCGTGCCAAATTCATATTCGCCCGGAAGCATGATACCGAGCGTTTTTTTCGTGCCGTCTGCAAATAATACCGTGCGGCTGGTTACTTTACCGTCAAAATAGACATTCGCTTTCTTGACGATCGATACATTGTCGAATTGGGACATGATTCCTGCAATCTCCTTTAACTATACAATAGCCGCTTCGAATTACAGCAGCGCTTTAACTTTGCTTACTACGTTCTCTACCGTGAAGCCATACTCTTTGATTACACGGTCGCCAGGAGCGGAAGCGCCGAAGGTATTGATACCGAGAACAGCGCCTTGATCGCCCACATAACGCTCCCAACCGAACGGGGAAGCCATTTCTACAGCAAGACGGGCTTTTACATCCGGAAGCAATACGGAATCTTTGTATTCCTTGGATTGCTTCTCGAACAGGTCCCAGCTCGGCATGCTGATCACGCGGACTTGAATGCCTTCTTCAGCCAGCGCTTTTTGTGCAGCGACTGCCAATTGGACTTCAGAGCCTGTTGCGATGATCTGCGCTTGCGGCTTGCCGTTAGCAGCATCAGCAACAACATAAGCACCGCGTTTGATGCCTTCACGGGCATTTTCAGCTGTTCCTTGAAGCACAGGCAGGTTCTGACGCGTCAGTACCAGCGCAACAGGATTAGCCGTATTCTCAACAGCGTATGCCCAAGCTGCGGAAGTCTCGTTTGCATCCGCCGGACGCAGAACCGTCAGATCCGGGATGATGCGGATCGAAGCCAATTGCTCGATCGGCTCATGCGTAGGACCGTCTTCCCCAACCGCAATGCTGTCATGGGTAAACACATAAACAACTGGCAGCTTTTGAATCGCAGCAAGACGAACTGCCGGACGCAGGTAGTCGGTGAATACGAAGAACGTACCGCCGTATACTTTCAGGCCCCCGTGCAGCATAATTCCGTTCATTGCAGCAGCCATTCCGAATTCACGAACGCCGAAATAAATGTTACGGCCATCGTAGTTGTCTGCTGTATAGACCGGAAGACCTTTCAGATGCGTCATCGTGGAGCTTTCCAGGTCGGCGGAGCCGCCTACGAGATTCGGAACGTTTTTGGCTAAGCCGTTCAATGCGTTACCTGAAGCGACACGGGTCGAGAGCGCTTTGTCTTCTGGCGAATAGACCGGCAAATCGCGATCCCAGCCTTCTGGCAGCTCACCATTGAGAGCCGTTTCGAACCTCGCAGCCAGCTCCGGATAAGCTTTCTTATACTCAGCGACCAACGCATCCCACTTGGCGTTTGCTTGCTCGCCTTGTTTCTTCACTTCTGCAAAGTGCGCACGCACTTCATCCGGTACGAAGAAATCTTCTTCAGCACTCCAACCGTAAGCTTGCTTAGTCAGTTTCGTTTCTTCCGCACCCAGAGGAGAACCGTGCGGGCCGGCATGTCCGCCTTTACCGCCTTTGTTCGGGCTGCCGTAACCGATCACCGTTTTCACTTCGATCAGGGTTGGCTTGCTCAGCTCCGCTTGCGCTTCAGCTACCGCTTTGGAGAGGGCATCCAAGTCGTTGCCGTCTTCAACGCGAAGCACTTGCCATCCGTATGCTTCAAACCGTTTTTGTACATTTTCAGAGAATGAAAGGCTCAATTCGCCATCCAGCGAAATATCGTTGGAATCATACAGCACAACCAGTTTACCCAGTTTGTAGTGTCCTGCGAGCGATGCAGCTTCGCTGGAGATCCCTTCGCTCAGATCGCCGTCTCCACAGATGGAATAAGTGAAGTGGTCAATGACATTGAAGCCTTCTTTATTATATGTAGCGGCAAGCTGCGCTTCCGCCATCGCCATACCAACGGCCATTGCGACCCCTTGTCCCAAAGGACCTGTTGTTGCATCAACACCTGCTGTATGCCCGAACTCCGGATGGCCCGGCGTCAGGGAACCCCATTGGCGGAAATTTTTCAGCTCTTCCATCGGCAGATCATATCCGGACAGGTGAAGCAAGCTGTACAACAGCATCGAACCGTGCCCTGCGGACAATACGAACCGGTCGCGGTTGATCCAAGTCGGATTGGATGGATTATGATTCATGTTTTTGGCAAACAATTGATACCCCATTGGAGCTGCGCCCATAGGCATGCCGGGGTGACCGGATTTCGCTTTTTCGATTGCATCGATTGCAAGCGTCCGGATTGTATCGATCGAAAGCTGATCGATGGACTTTTGTGTAACTGTCATTTTCTTTACTTCCTCCCATACCTTTTCTGATCTAACTTTGTTAATTATCTCTCTCTATCCTTCTTTAGCGCGAGTTCTCGGCGCAATGGCTTTGAAATATTGTACCATTTGCGATCAAGCTTTTCCACAGAAAATGTATTACGATGCTTGCTGGAACAAATTGCGCCGTACTTCGTATATATAATATGCCGACAAAATGTTCCAAATGTTTACCTTTGATCGAAAAAAACTGTAAAATAGAAGCAGCTATAGAACTTCGGTACGAAGGACAAGCCTATACCGAAAAGAGGTGAAGCTTCCTTATGACAAAAAAATCTTTTTTTTACGCTACCTTCATCATGTCCATTGCGTTTTTGTTTCACGCATTTCACTCCCCTTCCACTGCCCATGCCGGTTTTTTTGACCGAGTGAAGGACATTTATACCGCTCCGGAAAAGCTCGACGAGGTTCGCGAAGAGTATAACAATCTTTTAAATTCGATCGAGCAGCAGCAAGCCGAGCTCAATGCAACCCGCCAGGAGGCCATCGACAGCGCCATGCGCTTTGAGGAGGAGCAGCGCAAGTGGATCGAGCAGAATGAAGCCTATCGCCAGCAGAACCAAATGCTGGCCGCTCGCAATCAGGAACTGACGCAGCGCTTGGCAAACCTGGAAACAGAACAACAGAATAGAAAGGCTCTCATTCATAAAGTCATTCTTATTACATCTTCTATTATCGGACTCATTCTGATCTACTTCATTTCCATGCGCCTGCTTAGAATTACAATCTGGCGGCGGGAAAAACGCGCGCTATAACAGCTTCGCAAATTAACCTTAACTAGCATATAGGAGGGACAGCGATTGCAGTTTAGCGGAGGCAATGAGCAAACACAGAACGGACATGTCCTCATCTCTTTGACAGAAGAGGACAGGCTTCACATTTTGCATCCAGGACAGATTATAGCCTACAAAGGCAATCCTTCAGGCCGGGAAGACAGGTTCATGGACCTGGCCGGCATGTACCGCAAACGAAGATGGATTCGCTCCAAAATCTCCGGTCCCTCTGAGCTTCTGTTGGGTCTTCCCCCAGGATGCCGGCTGCACGTCGTGCCGATCGAAGCCGAGAGCAGCCTGCTCTATGATTTTCGCAACGTCTTGTTTTTCTCCGATGGCATGACGATGAAGAACCGGCTGCAATCGATCAAAAACGCGGTCATTACCCAGGAGTGGGTACGCATAAAATTTTCGGGACCCGGCCAGCTTGGCATCATTTCCACCGGCTTTATGGAGACGTTGACCCTTCATCCGGAAACGCCGTTATATGTCGACGCAGGTGCGCTTATCGCCTACCCTGAGGATGCATCGTTGAAAATAAGCGTCTACGGCAATTCTCTGGCCAGCCAGCATATGAAGGTGCAGTGGGAGATTAAAGGCAATGGGCCCGTTCTCATCCAAACCGGCTCCTCCGATCCCCAGCTGGAGAGGCAAATGCGCCAGGATAGCCTGATTCGCAGGACTTTGCGGGAAGTGCTCCCGTTCGGCGGCGTATTCATCAAATAAACCGACCAGGCCTATCATGGCTTGGTCGGTTTATTTCGATTAGGCGTGCGGATAGGACGATTGAATCGGCTGATACATATGCAGGTAAGTTTTCGCTGTATGATCATGCATTGTCGGCACTTGATACGTGCCTTGATTGTTCATGAGAACAAACAGCTCATAAGCTTGATTAGCGCAGCTGACCGCACCGTCCATCAGCATCTGCCGCACATTCGGATCGGCGCATTCCAGCGCTGCTTGCATCTGATTTTTCGCTCCATTCTTGTGGCAGCTTAACGCATACGAAGCAATCTGGTCATCGGTGAATGAACCATTCATCTGCATCTGCATCTGCACCTGCTGCATCATCGGCTGATGAAGGCCGTATTGAATTTGCTGCGGCCGCAGCTGTGGAGCGCTGTAGGGCTGCATTCCCCCGAATGCGGCGGAATAATCATGCGTGTAGGATACTAACTGGTTGTATGAAGCAATCATGCTTTGCAATTGGTGCTCGATCACCGACTTCAACTGGGGATTGCGGCACATGCCCGCATAAAAAGAAAATTGCTCAATCGCATTTTTCTTCTCTGTTAAAATCTCATGAACCTCTAACGTCTCATGTGCGCCGAATGGCATACGGACCACTCCCTGCTCTTGGATTTTTTTTCATTTATACGATCTCCAGATCGCCCGATTCTATTCGTATTTATGAGTAAACGCCGGGAAAAAGAAAACCCGCCATTTGAATTGGCGGGTTTCATTGTTGATTAATTAAATACAACGGTTTTGTTCTGGTGCACGAGCACTCTGTCTTCGATATGCCATTTCACCGCACGGGCAAGCACAACCCGTTCAATCGTACGTCCAATCCGTTTCAGATCTTCCACATTGTCACGATGGCTGACCCGCTGAACGTCCTGTTCGATGATCGGACCGCCGTCCAGCTCCTCCGTCACATAATGGGCTGTTGCGCCGATAATCTTCACACCGCGCTTGTAGGCCTGTGCATATGGCTTGCCGCCGACGAAGGCTGGTAAGAATGAATGATGGATATTAATAATCCGATTCGGGTACTGCTCGATAAACTTCGGTGGAATGATCTGCATATAACGGGCAAGCACAATCAGATCGGCTTTGTCCGAAACGATCTCCAGATGTTTTTTCTCCACTTCAGCCTTCGTATCCGGTGTAACCGGAATGTGATGGTATGGGATACCGAACGATTCGACAAGGGCCCGCATATCATCATGATTGCTGACGACCATTGCGATTTCCGCGTCCAGGTCCCCTGCCTGCCACTGCCACAGCAGCTCCAGCAAACAGTGATCTTCCTTGGATACGAAGATCGCCAGCCTTTTCTTCCGGCTGGCCCGGAAAGTATGCCACTTCATATCAAAGCGGTCCGCCACTCTAGCGAAGTCTTCCTGCAGGACAGGAAGCTCCTTGTCCAGATCTGCGAGATCAAACTCAAAGCGGATAAAGAACATGCCGCCTTCCGGATCCATCGTATATTGGTCCGATTGCACGATATTCGCGCCATGCTCGTACAAAAAGTGCGATACCGCAGCGACAATTCCCGGACGGTCCGGGCAAGAAATCAGCATGCGTGCACGGTTTTTCTTCTCCGATTGCCCGGATTGTTGAGGTTGATAAGAATTAGATTGCATGTAATGATAACTTCCTTCCATTCTCGTTTTGCGACGGGGGTCCATTCCATTCGCGCATTCGTTCGATGAATTCTCTACACGAACCCTTGCCCCTTCGCTTCCTGATCTACTGTCTCTTACGCATTGGCAAGCAGCGCCTTACCGGCAAACCATGCGGTTATCCGATGGTTCACTGCTTCCTCGCTAAGGTCGGGCAGCACATTGTGCTCCACTACCAAATCATACAGCCTGTCCATCGGCTCGCGCGGATCGGCTTTCTTCGCTTTCGCATCATTCTTCAGCACATCCCATGTTCCCAGCACAAAGGTGCGCGGGTCAATCGACTCTTTGCCGAAGAAATGATGCAAACGCTCCACATGATCGAAGAACGAATCGCCGAACCGGTCCATCGCATCGCCGCGCAGCAAAGCGATCTCCGCTTCGTACATCGGCCGCTGCGTTTTGCCGTCTTTGCCGATCCATGGCGTTTCAAGAATGAATGGCCGTCCGGCAAGCCGTTCATGGTGCACGATATTTTTGATCGCTTCATGGCCGAGCCAACCTGCGCCAATCGGTGCATGGCGGTCTTTGCCGGCGCCGCGCGGGTTCTTCGTGTCATTAATATGAACGACAGCTACCCGGTCCAATCCGACGATCCGGTCAAACTGCTCCAATACGCCGTCCAGATCATCAATGAGATCATAACCGGCATCATGCATATGGCAGGTATCCATACAAACCGTTAACCGGTCATTTTCTCCTACCTTCTCGATAATCGAAGCGATTTCCTCGAAGCTGCGCCCGATCTCGGTGCCCTTGCCGGCCATCGTCTCCAATGCGATATTCACATCGGTTTCCTTCGTGCCGTCAAGCACCTCATTCAAGCCCTCAGCGATCCGGGCAATGCCGTATTCCGCATCCTTGTCCGTATAAGCGCCCGGGTGAAGAACGATATTTTTGACCCCGATCCGGTGCGTGCGGCGAATCTCTTCCTGCAAAAAACGGACGGCGAGCTCGAAGGTATCTTCCTTATAGGAACCCAGATTGACAATATAAGGCGCATGCACGACGATCTCGTCGATCCCGCTGGCCTGCATGACAGCTTTACCTTCTTCAATGTATAAATCCTCAATCGGCTTGCGCCGCGTATTTTGCGGAGCGCCCGTATAAATCATAAAAGAACTGGAGCCGTAGGTTACCGCTTCCTGCGCGGCAGTCAATAGGCCTTTATCTGAAAATGAAACGTGTGATCCGATCTTCAACATGATTTTAATGCCCCTCTCGCTTCTTTTCCATCCTATTTTACAGGGAATATCGAAATAAATCTAGGAATACGCTATAATTCATCATAGAGGTGAAACAATCATGAATGAAGCGTCCGATGGGTTTATGTACTTTATTATTTTCTGGGCGATTGTGCTGCTGGGCTTCATGTCCATCGGCGGATATTTCATGTTCCGCAAGTTTCTGAAGGTACTGCCGAAGCAGGACGGCAAGTCCAAGCTGGATTGGCAAAATTATTGGGTGGAACGAAGCCGCCCGATGTGGACTGAGGACAGCAAAAAATTTCTGGACGAGCTTGTCTCTCCTGTTCCCCAAGCCTTCCGGGATATTGCCAAACATACAATTGCAGCGAAAATCGGGCAAGTTGCCGTTGAGAGCGGCGCATCAGAGGTTACCCGCGATCATTGCGTCGAAGGTTATATCCGGGCAACTCCGCGCCGTGACTACAAAAGCCTTGTTTCGTTCCTTGAGAAGCAGCAGATCGACTATACGCCTTACAGACATCTCCTCAATAAATAAGCCGCCATTTGGGGCGGCTTGTTTCATTTTTTCGCAAAAATTACAGTTGATTTGGAACCTCTCAGGGTATACATACGTTATACATATAGGAGGTGGTCTACATGACCCATACATCAAAGAAAAAATCAAAAGCAAAAACCCATCTTGCTCTGGCTTTAGTCCTTGCCGTTTCGTTAACGACGGCTTGTGCCAATAACGACGTTAACAGCGCACCGCCGGCAGTAAACAACGAGAGCGGCACCAATGATCCGGCTAACAATTCGATGAACAACGAAGCTAACAATCCGACAAATGACCATACACCTTCGGATGACAATACATCCGCTGAGCTTCCGGATCCAGGCGTTGCGGAGCCGAATTCCCCGGCAAATAATGGGGGCGAGCAGCCCGGAGATACTGGTGTTGTCCAAGCGGAAGGAACCTTTAACGGTCTCGTAGACGGACATACCGTTGAATTGGAAACACCGAATGGCCCCGTCGCTTATCAACATGACGAGACGCTTGCTGATTCCTTATCCGGTCTGGAGCAAAATGATAAGGTCAAATACGAGTATGAGGAAAGAGAATACGAAGCAGACGGTGAAACGTATACACAGCTCTGGCTGACAAAGATTGAAAAAGTGATTTGATTAGAAACGATTGAGGTGATTGTATGCGCATAGCCATCACAGGAGGCTCCGGATTTATAGGCAATGCCCTGGCACAATATTTGCTGGATCGTGATGATGAGGTCTGGATCGTAAGCCGCTCCACCGGTCGGGTGGAGCAAAAGCATCCAAAGCTCCATGTCATCACATGGGAGGATATGGCGTCAAAACCGGAGCGCCTTGAAGGCGTTGATGCAATCGTCAATCTGGCTGGAGAGTCCATTAACCAGCGCTGGACCGACGACGCAAAAGAGCGAATTCTGAAGTCCAGGCTTGATGCCGCAGACCGGATCGCCAAGCTTGTCCGTGCGCTGCAGCGCAAGCCTGCGGTGGTTGTTAATGCTTCGGGCATCTCGATCTACGGCATCTCAGAGACAGCGACATTTGATGAGAATAGTCCCGCGCATATTACTGACTATCTCGCTTCTGTTGTGGAGAAATGGGAGAAAGCCGCTGACGCGATTGAAGTGCCAAGGCTTGTAAAGCTGCGTGTCGGGCTTGTCCTCGGCAATGAGGAAGGCGCCTTTCCTAAGATGGCCATGCCTTACCGGTTCTTCGGCGGGGGCAGGGTTGGCAGCGGCAAACAGTGGATTTCCTGGATCCATCTCGAAGATATGGTTCGGTTAATCACCTTTTGCATCGATAACAAGCTCATTGAGGGACCGGTTAACGCATCGGCTCCCGAGCCTGTCACCAACGACCATTTCGGCCGGGCGATCGGCCGGACGATGGGAAGGCCGCATTGGTTTCCCGTTCCTGCATTCCTGATGAAAGCTTTGTTCGGCGAACTATCGGTGCTGCTTCTAGAGGGCCAACGTGGCGTACCGCGCAAAGCAATGGATGCAGGTTTTAAATTTCTATATCCGGACATTGATTCAGCTATGAGAAATTTGCTAGGTAAATAAATAGCTAAGAAGGGAGACCTTTCGGGTTTCCCTTTTTCTATTGCGGTGGTTCAGGCTTTTTTCAGTTGATAGACCGGACCGCCGCCCCCTGCAAGCTGCAGCCTGTCCCCCGCTTCCAGCGAATAAAGCTTATAGGGAATCATCATCTGCCCATTCAGCAGACTGCCGTTTCTCGAGCCCAGATCCTTCGCCGTGCACAGCAGCCGATCCATGCCGAATTCAATATGCGCCCGGGACAAGCCTTCGCCAAGATCAACATAGTCAGCCGATTCGGCGGAGCGCCCAATGACCAGCTTGCCTTGGTTCAATGTTATCCGCTCCTCATTCCCATTCGCGCTGCGTTCCAGAAAAAAGCTCTCCTTGTCCGCACCATGATCAATGCCTTTAGCTTCTTTATTGCTGTCGGCCAACATCACAGTGGCTTCTGAAGACTGCTTTGTAAATCCCATCTGAACAGCCCCGGCAGCCTTCGGTACTTTAGGTAGAAATTGCGAATCCGGCGCGTCCAGCTCGTGATGGGGCTCTTGACCGGACCAACTGCTCCAGCGCGGCGCTTGCTGTCCCCTACCCATTTCTTCTTGCGGTACCGGCACAGCCGCCAATTCTGCTGGTGCTGCTTGTCTGTGCAGGATCCAGCGCCATGCCGCATATACTGTCCCGAGAACAATCAACGAGCTTCCGGCACTGATCATAGCTGTTCTGCCTGATGGTGCTTCTAGATATAAATAACGCCACAAGGCAGCAATCGCAACGACAGTGATAGCCGCCGCATACCACCTGAACCGGCCAAGGTCTCGCTCCGGTTTGTCCTCTATAACACTAACAGCGGGTACAAAAGCATCAGCATGCCTTTCCTCTGGAATCGAATAAAATTCTAACGGCTCGAACGGCCGAATGGGATCGCCCTTCATTTCAACTGGCGCGCTGCTGAACGATGTCTCGATCCGGTAAGGTTCAGATAGCTTTTCCAGCAGCAGACTTCTCATGGCGGCCCACCCCCCTCCGCCTTCTCCATCCAAAGCATGAAGAACCATCTGCAGACCGTTTCCGTCCACCTGCTCAACATGCGCAGTCCAGCGCACGGCAAGCGATAGCAGGTCTTCACGCACGGTTCGGGAAGTTTCTTCCTTACGAATCGGTACGTAGACCAGTCCGATATCCTCCCATTCCTCACCTACAAAAATATAATTCTCATGCAGCAGCACCCCTTCTGCGCGGAGCATGTAATGCTTGCAATCTTCCAGCGCTTCGACAACAGCCAGCAGCAGCGCATAATAATCGTTCATCGTAAACGGCCGAAGGTGAATCCGCTGCGAGAGCATTCGTTTGCCTGATAACTTGTAATGAAAGCTTATCTGTCCGTCCAGTTCAAGCCATTCCACCTTCAACAGACGCGGAAAACTTTGAGCCTGCAGCATATGAAGTTCAATCTCCTCGAGCTGATCCCGTGCCATTCCGGCTTCCCGCTGCAGGATCATCTCGTGACCACGATGCATGGTGAAATCTACACGATATGGCTCCATATTATCCCCACTCCTTCATGCGTTAATATGCCGTTGAAATCATGCTAATAAAAATACCATGCCACTGCAGCCCCAGGCGCTACCGCAAGCATAAACGGAAATTTTGTTCCCTGCTGCCATACACGGGGAAAGCCCATTCGTCCAGCCGCCGCTGGAAGAACGGAGCTGAGAATCATCGTAAAGACGCGCTGGAAGAAGGGGCGGTAAACCACCATAAACACAACGCCAATCATTCCCGCAATCAAAACGGAATAGATAAATAACTGAAAAATCAACTCCGCCCCGATCCAGGCTCCTAACGCTGCGAACAGCTTCACATCGCCTGCTCCGATTCCCTTCAATACATACAGAAAAAGCATAGGCAGCAGCCCGATCGCCGTTCCCAGCAGCACTTTCAGGACACCCTCGACCCCACCTGTAAAAACGGAATATATCCAAGCGGCTGCGCATGCTGAGGCGGTTAGCCAATTGGGAATGATCATGGATTTCACATCATGCCAAAAAGCGACTCCTAACACTATTAGGGCTGCACCATAACTAAACGTCATCATCTTCCTCCTCTCTACTTCGCTTTTTCCACGGAAAAATGCATCCCGACCTGTTTGGAATCCTCTGTCGATACGTACAGCTCCCACACCCCGGGTGTGGTATTGCCGGATACATGCCATTCCCAACTCACCATGCCGTCTGCATCGGCGGTTTGTTCCCCCAGAAACTTCGCTTTGCTTGTGCCGCTTTTATACTCAACGGTAAGAGAAACCTTGCGGTTTGGATCGGTTAGCGCAATGACCCGTGCCTTCCTGCCTGGCCTGACCGGAGAGGGCTCGATTGCCAGGATTTGAAGATGATCCGCTGCATCTTCTGAGCTTTCTGGAGTGATAGGAGCGGCGATTGCGTCACTCACCCATACCCTTTCCTCTGCCCGCTCTCGCAGGGTTAATGTTTTACGGGTAAACGGAAGATTGAGCGGCAGCTCGTATTCTACGGTTATGGAAAAATACGGCTCCTGCTTTTCTTTCAGATCCGGCATCGAGAGCCGGTATAACCGGACCTCGTCCGGATCGAGCACCGACGCCTCCGCAAATTGGCGAAGCAGCGGCTGTACTACGCCGCGTCCAATCTCTGTTGCCGCCATATCGACTACCGGACTCCAATCACCCTCGCCAATCGATTCCAGCAGCGGGCCGGCCGGCTCGGGAATCCACTCTGCAAGCTGCCCGGCGACACTTTCAATGTCGCTGAGCGACAGTTCCCCGATGGATGCCGTTGGCAGCTCGAAACCCGACTGCTCTGCTGCAAGCGCAATCGGATAAATATGCGCTGCTGTCTGCCTCACGGCTTGGGAAGCCGTATCATGAAGCGCCATCTGGACTGCAGCCAATCTGACCATAACTACGAGAAACAAAAGCACGAATAAGAACACCGGCGCCACTATAGCCGCCTCCAGCGCGATTCCGCCCTGCTCACCCGCTGGATCAGGAATACGACCAAGCAGCCGTTTTCGTCGATTCATAACGGTTTCCGACAACCTTTCCGCTTAATAGTCGAGTGCGGGTCAAGCTTTTCATAATACCAGGCAGAAACCAGAGCTTTACCGATCCCCTTGCCTCGCCGGATACGCCTGCCGTCATCTGTATGAGAGAATAACCGGTATTGAATTCGATTAACGCAATCATGCGGCTAATCTTCGTCTCCGGGCTGCCATGAATGAGCAGAAACATACGGAGATAATCTTTATAGGCAATATCTACATCAGCATATTTGGATAAAGGAGTGGACCCCTGCTTGACGAGCTGAACGATATCTTCAAGCGATTTCTCTAAACCGTACAGCAACGCGGCGGACAAAATCATGAGCGGATGTCCCAACGTCCGTGCTTGCACCAGTCCCTCCATCGTTCGAATAGCCAGCCGAAAAGCGAATATTTCCGCATATGCCGCAGCGATATTCGAAGCGGGGTGATGGAAGCCGTAAAGAATATATTCGATTTCCTGCTGATTAACATCCAATACGCCGGAAAGCTCAACTTCCTCCCCTTCTCCTAAAACCACTGCGCTCAGATTTTGCGGGCTTAACGATGAGAAACGGCTAACCGCATACTCATTCAGATACAGCGGATCCCTGATCGACACAAGCATCTCAGCCATTCCGCCAAACATCCCGCGAGTTGTGTCCAATGATTGATCCGCCTGCTGTGCCGCGTCGCCTCGACCCGCCCCGCTCCCGTTATGCTCCGGTTCAGCCGGTTCAGCCGGTTCAGCGGATTGATTGGCAAGCCTATTCTTCTCGAAATGCCCTTTCAGCTTTTCAAAAGCTTGTTTCTGTTCATCCGTTGGCTGGATTGTATTCATTCGCTGCAACAGCTTGCGCGCCTCATTCAGCTTCGCTTCTTGTTTTGTCCGCTGCTCTTTTCGATCCGCTTCACCTGCACTCATCGATAACATTCCGTTTTCTCTCGCTGCTAATATTGAGGCGGGTTGAATGTATTTTTGACGATAATCAGCATAAGCAGATTGAAGCCGAACAGCGGTCCCAGGCAGCGTCGAAGGTAAGGAAGCCGAGCTTAATGCAGCAGACAACTGCGCCTCAAACGTTACCGTTTCCATATCCAGCGTTGTGAAATCCGATGCTTGGCGATTGATCTCATCCTGAAAATCATCGAACCATCCGGCTTCCATGACCAAGTCCTCTGACATCAAGCGCACTTCCTTTAACTGCTGGGGCACTTGATCCGGAACGGCGCCTTTACTGCCAGAAACGCCATCAAGACGGGACTGGCCCGCATGCGATGAAGACGATTCCGCTTGCTGCGCCAGCTCTCTCATCTGCTCATTCAATTTTTTTGCCGATTCGACCTCGTGCTGCGCTTGTTGCTGCATCTGTGTGTGCTCACTTATCAAACCCGCACTTAACCGGCGCAGGCTGAAGGCCGTCATCGTTGAGCTTTGCCGGAAGCTGGCGATTTCGATGGTATATTGAGGCTTTTCATCTTCTTCAAGATCCTCATCGCTTAACACCCAATCCACATAAGAAGCATAATTCTCCGCAATGCCGCTAACCGTTCCATATCCGCTGCCGCCGCTGCCGCCTGCAGGAAGGAGCAGCGGCACTCCAGAGGATGCAAGCGCGTCAGCCGCTTTCTTCTGCAGCATGATCGCACTTGAAAGATGACGTTCTCTTGCTTCATACAGCTTTTCCATCTTCTCAAGCACGTCAACTGTTGCGGCCGCTTCCTCCAGAGCGCTTGACAGCGGCTTGAATTTGCTTAACATCTCCACCGTAAAGTCGATTGGCGCCTTATATTTCATTTCTTCCAGCACTTGTCTTTTAAATACGGGATGAATACCGAGATATGACGAGCTGTTCACGTGTGAAGCCTCCACTTGAATGTCCAATAGCCTGAAAGAGCTTGATTCTCCCGAGGTTATGCTGTTTTCCAGTACGCGTTCAAAGATAGCTCCGGCATCACTCCCGCCTCTGGCGAACAAGCCATAGCGATCATAGAGCTGCTCGTCATAAGCGGATAACACCGAACGGATACCTGAGCGCGAAGCGGCTTCCAATTGATTATTCATCGAGGCCACTCTTGCGTAATCAATCAGTACCGCGTTGAACAAAAAGATTGCCGCTGTAATGACGATAAAATAGACCGACACCGACCCGCTTTTCTCCCGGGCCCACCGTATCCGGATACCGGATACCGGCATTTTACGGTTCTTCCCACTTCCCCGATTTGCCCCCATCACTTGGCAGAGCCTCCTCGCTCGGCTGTTTTCCTTCCTTTAAGAATGGTCGCCGCTTCTGCAGCAGCCGCAGCGCCATCAGACCGATTGTTGAATTTATCGGTGTAATAACGTACCAGATCAACGCTCCGAATGAACTCTACCGGATCTACGACTGCGCTGTTAGCTGCTGCCCTTGGCTCTGATCGCCCATTCAACGCTTCAAGCGGGTCCAGCGATATCGCATGCCGCAGCTTAACCGAGATCGTCCGCTGCCAAATCTCCCGTTCATACATGACCTTCCCGTCATACGGACTCGGGATCCAAGCAGAAGCTGATCTCATCTTGGATTCCGGAAGTGATGTCTCGCCATTTCCCGCGGCGTCCCGCAGCGTAATTGAGGGCGCCTTAGCATCCACAGCCAAGCCGAACAAAGCTTCGAGCATTTGATCATCGTGCAGACGCCAATACAATCCGTCATGCTTGCCGGCCGGTGCCAAACCGCTGGCCGCGGAGCGATGGCTGTTATCCCATCCAAATGCCGTACGTTCCGCAGTGGTCGATGCAATATAATAGAGGATTACTTTTTGATACACGTACATGCTCATCAACAGCATTGTTAACGTCAAAATAAACACAATCGGAAATACCATCGATGCTTCTAATGAAAAACTGCCTTTCTCATCCCTGACCCACGCCGGCCAACGCGATTTCATCATATCAATCAAAAATTTTATCAGCCTCGCCGTCGGCTTTTCCCATCAAATCCTCAATTAACTCAATAATCCAATCTTTAAATAACAGCGCGATTATAATGACGACGGATATGATCAGGATGATTTCCAATGTACCCAAGCCTTCCTCCGAACGCCAGAATCGTTTAACAGCCTGCTTAATTTTCAACATGTTGCAGCTCTCCTTCTCTCGTAACATAGTTGGCAATGATTATCCCAATAAAAGAACAGCAGGCGAAGCGACCAGTACCATCAATACCAGAAAAATAATCACCAAGGGAAAGACCAGCTTGGAGGAAGCTTCCTCTCCTCTTGAACGTGCCACCGCTTTGCGCTTTTCCCATAACGTGTATGAAAGCTCCCGTAACGATAATGTAAACCGTTCGCCGCCGCGCCGATAATTAAGCAGCACCGTAGTTGTAAAGATCGACACCTCCTGCACGGAGCAGCGTTTGCTGAACGATTCCAGAGCAATTGGAAAGGCAGTGCCGTTATGAAGCTCATTACACATCCTCTCCAGCTCGACATAGAGCGGGTTCGTTCCATTCTCAGGCCGATTATGGCTTTCAAGGCAGCGCATCAGCGCTCGAACGACTGTTTCTCCAGCACCAACCAGCAGCATCAGCTTGCTGAGCAGCTCCGGAAGCGCCAGCAGCATGTCCTGCTTTCGCCTGGCCACCTTGCGGTGAATATCCCTGATCCGGGCAGTCGGCAGCAAAACCGCCAGCAGCAATCCCATAACTGAAAACGCCGGTTCTTTAGCTGCCCAGGATAACAGCAGGCCGCCGCAAAGCGACAAATAACCGATCCCGATCGTTTCCGCCACATAATGCTTGGAATCATCAACAGTGTGGGCCGTACCATTAAGAATAACGAGATTGCGGTGCACAGCAGTCATGAAGGTTTGGGATCTGCTCCACAGCTTCAGCCGTTCAAAAGCTCGAAGAAACGGATCGCCGAGCAGCGCGGCTTTAGCAGTGCCCTTCGGCGGTACCCTGCTCCCTGTCTTTTGCTTGCTTTTCAGGATAAGCCAGCCTGCTTCACCCATCCACAGAAGCAGCAGCGCAAAAGCCGCAGCTCCGGCCATTGAGGTCCCTCCCTTCTAGGTTTTAATATTCATTAACTTGATGATGAACCAGTAACAGCCCGCAAGCAGCAGCAGCGCAAGAGTAAGCATCACATAACCGGCGCCTTCGTATAACGGGGCCATATAGTCCGGAGCGGCATAGGATAAAAAAGCGAGAAAAACAAAGGGCACCGCCATCATAATCCTGGACTCAAACCGCTTCTGTGCGATCATTACAGCGATTTCAAGTTGAATCTCCAGCTTCTCGCCGATAATGGATGAGGTTTGGCGAATCACCTCGATCAGGTCTCCGCCCGATCGTTTGCCGATACAGAACACATCCACAAAATGTTTGATGTCGTCCAAGGCCGCTCGGTCGCTAAAGTCGCGAAGGCTGCGCTCGAGCGGTTCTCCATTTTCCAGGCGGAATCGGATCACTTCAAATTCACGAACAATATCCGTCCCGGGATCGGGATAGATGAGCTTCAAGTCGACCGGAATCATCCGAAATGCATTTTCTACCGAGCGGCCTGCCGCCAGCGAAGAAGTCAATGAAAACAACGCTTCTTTAAATTGCTGCTTTAACTGCTCTGTGCGTTTCTTAAGCAGCACCTGCCGATAGACGCGGGGAGCGAGCAAACCAGCCGCCGAGAAGACAATCGCTGCGGCTGCGGAGTGATAAAATATATACGCTGCCAAAAAGCTGATTGCGGCGCCAACTGCAATAGATAAAACAAACTGAGGCCGGGACAAGTTGTAGACAGCGTAATCGGTCAACACCCTTCTCCGAACAGCGCCTTGGCGGATGTTCAATCAGACCGCCTCCACTTCTTCGCTGCTCAAGCCCGCCATCTTCAGCTTTCTTGTATCCAGCAAGCGGCTTCCGGCCGTTCTTAGACTCCCGACAATTCGCCCTTCGACTTCGCCGTCTTCCACAAACTGATACAAAGGATTCAGCGCCACCTCGCCGTCTTTCATGCCCGCAACCTCGCAAATTTCGGTTACCCGCCTGGTGCGGTCACGCAGTCGCGAGAGGTGGATAAGCACATCGATGGCCGATGATATTTGCTGGCGAATGACCGGAACAGGCAGCTCCGCAGCGCTTAACACCATCGTCTCCAAACGGCCCAGCATATCTTTCGCTCCGTTGGCATGGCCGGTAGACAAGGCACCGTCATGACCAGTATTCATAGCCTGCAGCATGTCAAGCGCTTCTCCGCCGCGAACCTCACCGACGATAATGCGGCTTGGCCTCATTCTCAGCGATGCGCGAATGAGCTCACGCATTGCGATCTCCCCCTTGCCTTCCGTATTCGCATTGCGGGTCTCCAGCGAAACCAGATTGGACACATTGCGTATTCTCAGCTCCGCCGAATCTTCAATCGTCACGATCCGTTCATCGGATGGTATGTATTGCGACAGCGCATTAAGAAATGTCGTTTTCCCGGAGCCGGTTCCGCCGCTAATAAAGATATTGTATTTTGCCATAACAAGCTTTTTTAACAGCTGTGCCGTCTCTTCGGTTAAAGAGCCCAGCCGGATTAAATCTTCCATCAGCAGCGGGTTCTCCGGAAATTTACGAATTGTCATTGTCGGTCCCTTCAATGCGATCGGAGGCAGCACCACATGCACGCGGGAGCCATCCTTCAATCTGGCATCTACGATGGGGCTTGATTCATTCACGACCCGATTGACACCGGCAACTACAGCCTGAATGATATCCTCCAACCGTTGCCTGCTCTCAAACGCCACCGGATAACGCGTTAACTTTCCCGCGCGTTCGATAAACACCTCATCATGCGCATTAATCATAATCTCCGTAACCGACCGATCCTCCATCAGCGGCTGCAGCACATCCAACCCGCGGAAAGAATGAAACAATCTCCGCACCAACTGCAGCTTCTCTCCCGCCGTGATTGCATGGACCCGGCTCCACTCAAACACGGCCTGTTCAATGATGCGGGTTAACGCCTCATCCGATACGGATCCGCTCAGATCGATCCTCTCCCGCACCAAGTCCCGCAGCTCGAGCACCACCTCCTCTGTCACTTTCCGCCCCCCCTTCCGGCCAGATCCATTGCTTTAACAAACCCGTTACCGCCCCCCTGTAAGGCGGAGATGACAAAAGCTGCGCCGGCTGCTCTGCCTGATGCCATTGCGGATGGAAGGGCAGCAATCCATGTGCGGATAGGAAGCTCTGCTCACTGGGTCGGCCGCCTTCTTCCGCCGCATGCACTCCGACCTGTATTATTCTGAGCTTTGCCTCCAGCTCACGAAAAGCTTCTCCCCGCTTCCGCCTGCCATATTGAACAGCGAGCTCTGTTTTGCGCTTTGCAGTCACGTCGGTGCCGTTCAACCACAACATCAGGCCGCATTCCTCAAGCACCTGGAAGAAGACATCATCCATTCTGCAATCCAGATCGATAACCAGCAGATCATACTGGCCGCTTGAAGTAATCATGTCTACCATCGCAGAGGCAAGCTCTGAAGTAAGGGCCAACCGCTCATCGGGACTTGGGGCAGGCTGGAAATAATCGATCTGCATACCTGGATGATGTTTGCGAATGGACGCGAATTGTGCCGCCGATTGCTCAGACCCGGATTGCAGCATATACAGCATTCTCGAAAAATCATCCTCGCCGTCTGCCCCGCCGCCAAAGTACATCCCCGTGGCGTTCCACATCTCTAAGTTCAAATAAAATACGCGTTTGCCCCCTTCTGCCGCCTGCTTCGCCAAATTAAGGGCCAGTGTCGTCTTGCCGATGCCTCCAATGGCTGAATAAATAGCGGCAACGGGCGTTGTTCCCTCTTTAACGCCCGCAAGAGGCGAACCTCCGCTAGCTTTTGTATAGATCTCATTCAACTGCTTCAGAAGCTGAGGCAGCGGCTGATATTGCAGCAATTGCTCATAATCATCCGCTTCGCCCAGATGCCTCACAAGCGCCGCGGCAACGGCCTTGGCCGGCATAACCTCCTTGGCCTCCTCAAGGAAGTTCGGCTGCAGCGCCAGCAGATCCGCAGGATACCCGCTTCGCAGATACTGCTTTAAGGCCGGAGGATGCGTAAATGCTGTGACCTGCCAGCTGCTTGTGGCCGGAGATTCACGGATGTACTCCGCCAGCCGTTTTACATATTCCTGTTCTTTGGCGGCAATGACAAGCGAATGGATCCTCATACAGCTCTCCCCCTTGAACGCAAAAAAACACCGCAAACCGCGCATGATGATGCGCTGATTTGCGGTGCTTCCGCTCGTAAATTGGTTGAATTTGGAGTTAATGTATCATAATATTTCCAATACGTCAACTTATTTGCTTTGCATTTTGTTCCAATCCGCCAAGAATTTCTCAATGCCAATATCGGTCAAAGGATGCTTCCACAGGGAAGGCAGCAGCGAGCCAGGAATGGTCGCAATATGCGCTCCGGCAACGGCAGCTTGCTCCACATGGCCGATATGGCGAATGCTTGCCACAATAATTTCCGTATCAAAGCCATAATTATTAATGATCGCGTTCAACTGATGAATCAGTCCCATCCCTTCAACGGCAATATCATCCAAACGGCCCACGAACGGACTGATGAATGTAGCTCCCGCTTTAGCGGCCATCAAGCCTTGAGCGGCAGAGAAGATAAGCGTTACATTTGTTTTGATTCCTTTTTGGGACAGCTCATGCGTAGCATACAAGCCATCTTCCGTCATCGGCAGCTTAATGACGACATTGGGCGCCCACTCCGCGATTTCATAGGCTTCCTTCAGCATGTCCTCCGCTTTGGTTCCGATGACTTCAGCGCTTACCGGACCGGAGACGATGCCGCTAATCTCCTGAATGACCTGCTTAAAATCGCGTCCTTCCCTAGAAATCAGAGAAGGATTCGTCGTCACTCCGTCTACTAATCCAAGCTTGGCAATCCGTTTAATTTCCTCAACGTTTGCTGTATCTAAGAAAAACTTCATTGATCGCATTCCCCTCTCAATTTTTATATATTTTAGTATATACTACCTTTATTTAAAGAACAAACCAATCTCTCTGACTGCACTATCAGGGGAATCGGAGCCATGCACGATGTTGCTTGCGACATCCAGTGCAAAATCACCGCGAATCGTACCTGGGGCTGCATCGGCCGGATTCGTCTTGCCAATGATCGCACGTGCGTTCTTCACCGCATCTTGCCCTTCCCATATCATTGCAAAAACCGGACCTGAGGTAATAAAATCAACGAGTTCTCCGAAAAATGGCCGTTCTTTGTGCTCGCCGTAATGATCCTGCGCAAGCTCAGTCGAGATGCTCATTAGTTTTGCATCGATGAGTTGAAAGCCTTTCTTTTCAAACCTTGCAACAATTTCACCAATTAGTGCTCTTTTGACCCCATCCGGTTTAACCATGACAAATGTACGCTCCATATTAATTATCCCCTTTTTATGATTTGCGCAGCAGTGGTTTGTTTGGCAAATAATGCAATGACTTTATGTAACGGATGGTTCGCGTTTTGGCACGCATGACAACAGAGTGGGTCTCTGCCCGTTGATCCGGCAAATATCTCACGCCTCCGAGAAACTCCCCGGGGGTTACGCCGGTCGCCGTAAAGATCACATCGCCAGTACCGACCATATCATCCATCGTCAGCAGACGGCGCGGGTCTTCAAGCCCCATCTCGATGCAGCGGTCATGCTGCGACTGATCCTCCGGCATCAGGCGCCCTAGGATTTCCCCGCCCAAGCACTTCAATGCCGCCGCAGCCAGAACGCCTTCTGGCGCCCCGCCCGATCCGACATACAGATCGATCCCTGTCTCGGGAAATGCCGGCGCCATCGCTCCAGCCACATCGCCATCAGACAGAAATTTGATTCGTACCCCTGTTCGCCGCAGGTCGGTAACGATTTGTTTATGACGCTCACGATCGAGCAGAATTACCGTCAAATCGGAGAGCGGTTTGCCAAGCGCCAACGCAGCCTTCTCCACCGTAGTGCGGATCGGGTCGAGCAAGCTCAGCTTACCCGCCAACGCCGGACCTACCGCCAGCTTCTCCATGTACATGTCAGGCGCATGCAAAAGCTGTCCCTTCGGTGCAATGGCCAAAACCGACATTGCATTGTTGAGCCCCTTTGCAACGATTTCCGTTCCTTCCAGAGGATCAACGGCTACATCGACAGGCGGTCCTTGCATATTGCCGACCTGCTCACCGATATAAAGCATCGGCGCCTCGTCCATTTCACCTTCACCGATCACAACGGTTCCCTGCATGGAAACGGAGTCGAACATTCTTCGCATCGCTTCCGTTGCCGCTTCATCCGCACTGTTCTTATCGCCGCGTCCCATCCAAGGCGATGCTGCCAGTGCCGCCAGCTCAGTCACACGCACCAATTCCAGCGCCAGCTCACGTTCCATGATCGGTCATCCCCTCTTTACCGTTTTATCCCTTATCGGTTTATTTCATTCAACCAGGCGCTTACTATGCCTGCGGTTTCTTCGATCGCCCGGTCCGTTACATCGATGATCCGGCAATCCAGCGATTGCATGACCTTGGCCGCATAGGACAATTCCTCGTCGATCCGTGCGATCGATGCATACTGGGACACCGGCGGCAGTCCCATCGTCTTCAGGCGTTCCTTCCGGACTTTAATCATATGCTCGGGCTGCATCGTCAGTCCGACAATCAATCTGCCCGGTACCGGAACCAGCTCAGGCGGCACCTTAACCTCGGGAATAAGCGGAAAATTCGCCACTTTAATGCCTTTATGAGCCAAGAAAATGCTAAGCGGGGTCTTAGATGTCCTCGATACGCCAACCAGCACGACCTGCGCCTGCTGCAGCCCTCGGGCGTCTTTGCCGTCATCGTATTTAACGGCAAATTCGATCGCTTCGATCCGCTCGAAATAATCCTCATCCAGTGCGTGCAGCAGACCAGGCTGACGCTTCGGAAAGCCGTTAAAGGTATCAATATAGGCCTGCATCATCGGGCCCATCACATCAACAACGCGAACGCCGCATCGCTGCGCTTCCTCCTTCATCATCTCCCGCAGCTCCGGCTGCACGAGCGTGAAAGCGATAAAGCCGCCTGTTGCCGCCGCTTCCTTGACGATAGCAGCGATTTCTTCTTCACTCTTGATATGTCCATACCGTTTCAGCTTCACTTCTCCGGCTGGAAACTGACGCATCGCTGCTCTTGCGACGGCCTCTGACGTTTCACCGACGGCATCTGAACAGACATAGATGATTTTCTCCTGTCCCATGAATGATTGCTCCCCCTATTCCGCGGTCCTAACCAGATCCTTAAGAAGATGTATGACATTCGTTTTCGTGACCGATCCTACCGCCTCCGGCCCTTGGCCGTCCTGTCCATCAATAACGACAGGCAGACAATCCACCTGATGGGTGATCATCTTTCGAACAGCTTCGGTAACGGGATCATCCGGTGTAACGGTGACGGTATTCGGATAACGGGTCATCACCATGCTTACAGGAATACCGGCAGCATTCGGGTTGCCCAGTGTCACTTTCAACAAGTCCTTTGGCGTAACAATGCCTACAAACCTTTTTTGCTCATTAACTACCAAGAGCGTATCAGCATTCTCAATGAACAAGTTGACCACAGCATCGTGTACGGATAAAGTATCCGCTATATTAACCGGCAGTCCTTGGACATGGCGAACCAGCATCGTTTTGAGGTTCTGCAGAGCGGCATTATCCTGTCGGTATGCATTGCCCAAAAAATAGCCTACCTTTGGCTTCGCATCCAGCAGCCCCAGCATAACCAAGAGTGATAAATCGGAACGCAGGGTCGGTCTGCTCACACCCAGCAGCTCGGCAAGCTGCTCACCGGTTATCGGGGCATTCTGTTTAACCAGACTCATGATTTCAAGTTGTCGTGCGGAAAGTTCAATAATCAATACCCCTTTCTGTTTGAGACATAATTAATTCGGCAATAATCCCTTTTTAATGTATCACATATATATTTGATGTACAATATATGAAAGATACGATCGATTAATTAATAGCATTAATAGTTTAATATGACTTATTTAATGCGTAGCCTTCTTCACTCTTCAATCGCTCTCCTGCCATTTGTTTATGGCGGAGATACTCCATGCTTTGACGGCATCATTGATGACGCGGACGAGATGGTTATCGGGGATATCTTCCTGCAAGTCCATGGGCAAGTAAGGTGGTCCAGGTATATTCGATGTACAAAAGAAGCCTCTCCTTTGTTCATGTTTGGTCGTACTTACATGTTAACAAGGAAAGGCTTTTTTTTGTTTGTTTTTAGGAAAGAAACGGTTACGCCTAAACGAAGCAGATCGAATGATTCTGGAGAAGCGTCAGCGATCGGAAGAACATTCGACTGCGCAGTGAATGCGGTAAAACCAAATTCGGCTTGTGCCTGAAGCTTACTCTGCAGTCAGCTCCAGGAAAGTGCGGACATCCGCAGTCGCTCTCTCCACCGCGTCCTTCCAGAACGATTCCTCTTCAAGCCGCACACCCAGATGTTTGTAAGCCAGCTCCTCCACGGTCATCCGTCCGGTATCACGCAGCAGTGCGGCGTATTTCTCCGTAAATGAAGGACCTTCGGCCAGCGCCCTGGCGTATATGCCGCTGCTGAACAAATAACCAAATGTATAAGGGAAATTATAGAACGGAACATCCGTTAAATAAAAATGCAGCTTCGAGGCCCAGAAATGCGGGTGTTTGCGGCCGATCGCTCCGCTGAACGCTTCCTCTTGGGCCTGCTCCATCAGTGCGCTGATCTCTTCCGGTGACAGCATGCCGCTGCGGCGGCGTTCGTAAAATGCGGTTTCAAACTTATACCGGGCATGAATGTTCATAAAAAACGCAACAGACCGCCCGATCTTGTCCTCCAGCAGCGCCAGCTTCTCCTGCGGATCCCTTGATAGCTGCAGCGCCGAGTCGGCCACGATCATCTCTGCAAACGTTGAAGCGGTCTCTGCGACATTCATTGCATATTCCTGGGCAAGCGGCGGCAAATCGTCCATTAAGTGCTGATGATAGGCGTGACCCAGCTCATGGGCCAATGTCGCAATATTATCCGCCGTGCCGGAATACGTCATGAAAATCCGCGTTTGCCGGCTTTTAGGGAATGCGGTACAGAAGCCGCCCGGACGTTTGCCTGGACGATCCTCCGCTTCAATCCAGCCTTCCCGGAACGCTTTCTCCGAAAAATCCGCGAGGTCCGGGTTGAAAGCGCGGAACCGTTCGACAATAAAAGCGGCTGCATCGTCAAAAGATACGGTTTTCGCGGCTGTACCGATCGGCGCCTCCACATCATGCCAATCCAATCGCGGCAGTCCGAGCAGCTTGGCTTTTCGCTCCAGAAAAGCGACCAGAACCGGCTTGCCCGCATCCACTGCAGACCACATCGCATGGATCGTCGCCTCACTCATCCGGTTGATCTGCAGCGGCTCTTTAATAACCGTGTCCCAGCCTCTACGCTCATACAGCTTAAGCCTGAAGCCGGCGATCCTGTTCAATGCATCTGCGCACAGGTCAGCCTGTTCGCTCCATTCCCGCTCCCACTCATCAAACGCCGTGCTGCGGACCTCCCGGTTACCATCGGACAGACGATTCTGCATTTGTCCTGCTGAGAGCAGTTTTTCTTCTCCTGACTTCGTGACAACCCGAAAGCGGGCCCGCGAAACAATCGTATTGTACAAATCACCCCATGCATGATAACCATCCACTGCCAGATCTCCCGCCAGCGCTTCTTGTTCAGGCGGCAGCTTCTCTTTGGCAATTTCACGCCGTTCATTTAAATTGAACGCTACAGCTTCCGCCTCCGGCTTCGCCATCCAATCAGACCATGCCGGATCGTCAATTGCCCGAAGCGCTTCATCAAAGCGGGTCAGCACGCCAAGGAAACGGGCGCTGATCGATTTTACACGATCGCCAAGCACTACCGCTTTGCTATCCTTCACATTTTGGGCAAGCAAACAGGATACGAATGATTCCGATTGGCGAAGTCGCAGCAGAATGGATTGCATCTGCTCTGTCCAGCTTAACAGCAGAGTCCCGTCTTCCTTACCCGCTGCTGAAGACAACGATTCACCAAGCTGTGCGATATCCTGTTCAATCCCATTCAGCTCAGCCGCGAAGTCCTGCGATTCCGAGCCTCCCTTATACAGCACATCAAGCTCCCAGCTCACCCTCAGATTTTTCTCCATGACAAACGCCCCTTTCCCATGCCAAATAGCCGGCCGGACGCTGGGCCTAATGTTTGCGCAATCCGTGCCGGCAGTGTATAACTTTAATATAGCCATATCATTAAATTATGCTTACAAATCGGATTTCCTGCCGAAATCCTTTCTTGAGGAGGAACTAAGATGTCCAAACCATTGCAAATCTCACCGGAAACCGCTATAAAGCTGGCCGAGCAATTGAAGGTGCCGATCGAGCATCTTATGCATATGCCCCGCCATATTTTGCTGCAAAAGCTCGCAGAATTGACTGCCGGCGAAGCAAAAAAAGCGGATGAATCAAAGGATAGCCCCTCATGATTCCATTCGAAAATTGCCTTCCGTATGACCGGATCATGAATGATATTTATATTCCGACATGCCCCTTCTGCGGCCAAGAGAATGTACTTCTCGCTCTGCGCCCTTCGGAGCTGACGGAAATTCATGAAGGCAAGAAGCGGCTGCTGATCTTTCCTTGCTGCCATAATAAAGTGACGGTAATCGATACCGACCGCGATTATTTGCTAACGAATCAGAAAATTAGATAACTGCAGAACAGGAGCTCCGAATCAGGAGCTCTGCATTTCCTCCGGCAGTTCAAGCTTCTTGGATGTCATCTCTTCCCGCAGCAGCTGCCATTGCTCACGCGAAGCGCGAATCATCGCGGCGTCCACGATTTTCTTATCATTTATTACCCGTCCGAACCATTTCACCGCTTCGTACGGTTCATCGACACGGCGATGCAGCTCTCCGATCAAATACATCAAGCGGGCATTGTTAACCGAGCCGCCTTCAACCTCATAGACGCGGATGTACGATTCAAGCGCGAATCGCAGAAACCGCATCTCCTGCTCCTTGTTGTCCTTATAGCGATATAACCAGGCGATATGGTGCAGAAGGCCGGATATCACCCGATCCTTCTCCCCTACGGTCTGGGCACAAATTAATGCCAGCTTATAGGTTTCCATCGCCTGCTCCCAGGATCGTGTCCCCCCGTAATCGCGCGTAGACCAGCTGCTTCCGATTCGTGTTAAATAGCTGTTCTTTTGCTTGTCATTCAATTGCTCGATGGAATTCTCCGTTGACGAAAAGCCGCAGCTTGGACATACGCGTACCACATAGTACTCCGGATTGTGCTCTTCTTTATAATAAGCGCAAAAATCGGTATCCCGCTTGATGACCTTTTTAAAGCTTGTGCGTACCCGTGACGTTTCGAAAGGCGTTTCGCAGCATACGCATTGAATCTTCGTCTGATACAATGGTTCCAGCACGGTTAAATCTCCTCTTCCCCTGTGTTAATAAAATGATAGGCCGGACCTGACAGCCTCTCCAATACAATGGCCTGCAGCTCCTCGTTCAGCCCGATCTCTTTCAACGCGCCTTGCATACAGGAGAGCCATGCGTCCGCCCGCTCCTTGTTAATCGGAAAAGGCAGGTGGCGCGCCCGCATCATCGGATGTCCATTCTGGTCCGAATAAAGGGTAGGCCCGCCGAAAAATTGAGTAAGGAATAAATATTGCTTTTCCATAACCGGTGTGATGTCTTCGGGAAATAACGGACCGATCAGCGGATGGGCCTGTACGCGAGGATAAAAGGCCTCCACAATACGGCGAACCGTTGTTTCGCCGCCGATTGCTTCATAAAGAGTATGATAAGAGTTCATCGTCATTTTTGTTCTCCAATTTGAATAAATTTTGCACATAAATCGGTGCAGCGTGTAGATGTATTATACCATAAGCTTTACGGAAAGACGTTGTCATCCTTGTGTCATGGCTAAGCAACAAAAAAAAGCCCGCAGCAGGGGCTGGCGGGCCTAACTTATTAATAACTGCTCCACTCTTCTTCTCCGGATCCGACCAAGGACTGACGGATCACATATACAAACAAGCAAACGAGGATGCCGGCAATAATACTCATATCCATCACTCCTTGCATTTGATTTAGGTCTATTGTAGCATAGCCGAATTAAAAAATCAGCACTTTTTTGCAAGCGTTTTCTAAAACTTTATTGGTAATTTTATACACAGATTAGGGATGTTTGTCCCCTTTGCACATATACCTATAGAAAGAGCTCACAGCAGGAGGCACAGGGCATGCTCCGTTACCTTATACATCCCGTTTTTCTTACGGCATGGGCTACCGTATTATTGGTTTTACTGCTTTCCGTATTCCCCGCCTCCGCCTTGCAGGCCGCGGTACGCGGGGTATCGATATGGTGGGAGGTGCTGTTCCCGGCATTGTTTCCGTTCTTTGTCATTTCCGAGCTTTTGCTCGGCTTCGGCATCGTTCATTTCTTTGGTACGCTGCTTGACCCGCTGATGAGGCCCCTCTTCCGCATACCGGGGATCGGCGGTTTCGTCATGACGATGGGCTTTGCATCCGGTTATCCGGTAGGGGCCAGGCTAACCTCGCAGATATGGGAACAGAAACTCATTAACCGTACAGAAGGCGAACGCCTCGTCGCGTTTACGACGACGTCCGATCCCATCTTTCTGATCGGCGCCGTCTCGGTTGGCTTCTTTCACAATGCCGCCCTTGCGCCAGTGCTTGCCGCTGCCCATTACGGCAGCGCGCTGCTGGTCGGTCTGCTGATGCGTTATCATGACCGCCACGCGCCGGCAACGCCCCTCCAGCATAAAACCGATAGCGGGAGCCGTTATAACCGTTTTTCCGCCGCGCTGATAGCCATGCATGAAGCCCGGCTTCGCGATAACCGCCCCTTCGGAAAGCTGATGACAGATGCGATTCAATCCGCATTACGATTGATGATGGTTGTCGGCGGGCTTGTCGTATTCTTCTCAGTCGTGATGGAGGTGCTGAGCAATGCAGGCATGGTCAGCTTTCTCTCCTCCTTCATCCAGTCGCTGTTTGTCGCTGCCGGGCTGCCTGAGAGGCTATCGGATGCCATCATTAACGGGTTGTTCGAGGTTACATTAGGAGCCAGAGAGGCTGGAGCGAGCGGCGGAATGCTCATCCATCAAGCTGCCATCGCCGCATGGGTGTTATCGTGGGCCGGTTTATCCGTTCATGCGCAGGTTGCCAGCTTAATCAGCCGCACGGATATGCGCTACAAGCCATTCCTTATTGCCCGTTTGATTCACAGCCTGCTGTCGCTGGCGCTTGTATACTTATTGTGGGGCTGGGTCGGGCCGGTGGTGTAACATTGTGTTCCGCTTCTTTTTCCGATATCATCTAAACTAAGATTAAGATGCGGAAGGAGCTACCCGGCGTGAAATATGCCGTATTAGATCGTGGAGACAGCCTCTCCCAGGAGCTTGCCAAGCGATTTCACGAATTGGCGGCCGCACAAGGCTTCGAGAGAAATGACCAATTTCCGGAGACCGTCATATCGATTGGCGGAGACGGAACACTCTTACATGCCTTTCACACGTTCATGGATCAAATGCATGACGTTGCCTTCGTCGGTGTACATACCGGCCATCTAGGGTTCTATGCCGACTGGAAAGCCGATGAGCTGGACGAGCTGGTTGCCGTGATGGCATCTGCCGAGCCCAAGCGGGTTCGCTATCCGCTGGCGCAGATTGAGCTGGAAACAAAGGAAGGGCCTGCCAGCTATCTGGCGCTTAACGAATTCACACTGAAAGGCGTTGACGGCACACTCGTTGCCCAAATCAACATCAATGATGAAATGTTCGAAATGTTCAGGGGGGACGGGATCGTGATCTCTACCCCTACCGGAAGCACGGCTTACAATAAAAGCGTCGGCGGGGCTGTCATCCACCCGTCCATTCCTTCGTTGCAGATCGCCGAGATTGCATCCATCAACAACCGCGTGTTTCGAACGCTTGGTTCCTCCGTCATTTTGCCGGAGCACCATCATTGCGATATCATATCCAAGAAAGAGCAGAGATTGCTGCTGACCATTGATCACGTCAATATCGAACGTGAGGATATTCACTCGATCCGCTGCAGCGTATCCGATCGCAGGGTATGTTTTGCAAGATACCGTCCGTTTCCGTTCTGGAATCGCGTACGGGAAGCATTCCTCGGCTATGAAGTGAAATAATGAAAGAATTTCGAATGTATTTCCGGTTTGTTAAGCCATACCGATGGCTGGTCGCGCTGACGCTCGTTATCGGTATGGTTAAATTTTCAATTCCGTTAATGATGCCGCTGTTTCTAAAATATGTCGTGGATGACATTCTACTTGCACCTGAGCTTGTATTGGATGCTAAAGTTTCTAAGCTCCTGACCGTTATCGGATTCGCTTTTGTCCTGTTCGTCATCGTCCGGTATCCGATCGAGTATTTCCGCCAGTACTTCGCTCAGCTGACAACCAGCCGGATATTATTTGACCTTAGAAATCAACTGTACGCGCATCTGCAGCGATTGTCCCTGCGCTTTTATCAAAACCGCAAGTCCGGCGAGATTATCTCGCGGGTCATGAACGATGTTGAACAGACCAAATCCATTGTCGAGACGGGCATGATGAACATTTGGCTGGACATCTTCACTCTGTCGATCGCCCTGATTATTATGTCCCAGATGAATGCGACGCTCACTTTGGTTGCTGTACTTATTCTTCCTTTTTATGCATTTGCGGTGAAAAAGCTCTACAAAAGGCTGCGCAATTATTCACGTTCCCGATCTGCTGCGCTTGCGGATATGCAAGGTTATTTGAATGAGCATGTGAACGGGATTCCGGTCGTCAAAAGCTTCACCCTGGAAGCTCATGAGCAAAAACAGTTCGGCGGCAAAAACGGCAATTTCCTTGAGCGCGCGCTCGCGCTTACGCGGTGGAACGCGCTGACCAATGCCATCATTAACACGCTAACCGAAATTGCGCCGCTGCTCGTTTTAGCTTATGGCGGGTATTTAGTCATTAATCAGCAATTATCGATCGGTGAATTTGTCGCTTTCTACGGATACCTCGACCGGCTATATACGCCGCTTCGCAGGCTTGTTAATGCTTCGACGGAGTTAACCCAGGCTTCCGCCTCGCTGGAGCGTGTGATGGACCTGTTCGATGAACCGTCGGATGTGAAGGATGGTCCGTCAGCGAAGCCGCTGCCGAAAGTCCGGGGTGCCATTGAATTTGAGGATGTCTGGTTTCGATACAAGGAAGATACAGACTGGGTGCTGCGCTCTGCAAGCCTGAGGATCGAGCCCGGCCAGACGGTAGCCCTTGTCGGCATGAGCGGCGGCGGGAAATCGACCTTGATCAGCCTGCTCCCGCGATTCTATGACATCGGGCAAGGCCACATTCGGATTGACGGTCATTCGATCCAAGACGTTACGCTGCACAGTCTGCGTTCCCAGATCGGCATGGTGCTGCAGGATAATATTCTATTCAGTGGAAGCGTACGCGAAAACATTATGCTTGGGAATCCAGATGCATCCGAAGCCCAAATGATCGATGCCGCGCAAAGAGCCAATGCTCATGATTTCATCATGAACCTGCCGGATGGCTACGATACGGAAATCGGGGAGAGGGGCGTTAAGCTCTCCGGCGGCCAAAAGCAGCGGGTAGCCATCGGGAGGGTATTCCTGAAAGATCCTGCAATTCTTATCCTGGATGAAGCGACATCGGCGCTTGATCTGGAATCGGAGCATCTCATTCAAGAATCGCTGCAGGTTTTGGCTGAAACCCGAACGACCTTGATTGTCGCGCATCGCCTGTCCACGATAACGCATGCGGATCAGATTATCGTAATTGAGCAAGGCGAAGTCGTTGAGCGGGGAACCCACGATCAGCTAATGGCACAGAACGGCGCTTATGCCAGACTCTATAGTGTGCAGCATTTATAATAATGTCCTTAACAAAACAAACGCCAGCAGCTCCGATCAGGAGCCGCTGGCGTTTACTGTTTCTTCACTGCTTGTGACTGGTTCTTGCGGCTGGCTGCTGTCTTTTCCTTTGTCTTTCGGATCGGAATCCTGCTTCTTGCCCGGCACTTTTTGCAGGACAAAGTAGGCGCAGCCAAAATTGCAATATTCATTGATATAATCTGAAATACTGGAAAAGGCCGAATCTTTCGTTGCTTTAGGATGATTTTCTTTAAAAAAACCTTTCAATCGAAGCTGGCTGTAACCCCAATCCCCGATAATATAATCGTATCGTTCCAGAACTTCGCTGTACCGATCGCGAAACACTTCTGCATTCCATGCATCCTTATGCTCGTGAATAAGCTCGTATGTCCTGCCACCGATATGAATCAAGGCGTTTCCACTCCTCTTTAGTTCGTTGCAGCCTGGGACTCTGCCGCAGACTGCACTTGCTCATGTGCATGATAGGAGCTGCGCACGAGAGGTCCTGATTCCACATGACTGAAACCGCGCTTCAGTCCTTCCTGCTTAAGCTGTGCAAACTCATCCGGATGAACATACCGTTCGATCGCCAGATGATTCGGTGTTGGCTGCAAATATTGGCCTAACGTCAATATATTGCAATCGACAGCTCTTAAATCATCCATAGCCTGCAATATTTCATCCCATGTCTCCCCGACACCAAGCATGATGCTTGATTTGGTCGGAATATTCGGCTTCATCGCTTTTGCCCGGCGCAGAAGCTCAATCGAGCGTTCATACTTTGCCTTGGCGCGAACCCGATCCGACAACCGCTCAACTGTTTCGATATTATGATTGAGGATATCGGGTTTAGCATCCATTACGGTCTGCAACGCATCCCAATTCCCCATAAAGTCAGGAATCAGCACTTCTACACTGCATAATGGCAATTTTTTGCGAATCTCACGAATCGTCTCGGCGAAGATTAAAGCACCGCCATCCGCCAGATCGTCACGCGCCACGGATGTAACGACACAATGCTGTAATCCCATCTGTTCGGCAGCTTCCGCCACCCGCTGCGGCTCTTGAAGGTCAAGCTCCGTCGGCATGCCGGTGTTTACCGCGCAGAAACGGCAAGCCCGCGTACAAATATCCCCTAATATCATGAACGTGGCCGTACGATTCGCCCAACATTCATAAATATTCGGACAACGCGCCTCCTCGCAAACGGTATGAAGCGTTTTGGAACGCATCATATCTTTGAGCTCTGTATAGTTGCCGCCTGTCGTCAGCTTTATTCGAAGCCAGTCCGGCTTAGGTTCTTTGTTCACTTGCTTTGTACTCATGAAGGCATACCTTCTTTCTATTCCAACAGGCCATGGCCTGCCTGCATTATTCTTCTCGTCCTATTATAACAATGAATCGGATAAAAACCAATGATTTGCAAATGATAACAGGTAAGTAAGGAGGTGTATGGATTTGAATATTCCCAAATTGCTTCGCAGTGGATTAGCAGCCGCAATGGTATCCGGATTGCTTCTTTCGTTGCCATTACCGCCGCTTCATGCCCATGCCGGCCGAACACTAATGTCCATGGCTTCGACTCCGGAGCAGAATCAGTTCGCACAGCGGCGCGAATTATTCGACGACATGAGCACAGTAACAGGCATTGCTTGGTATTACTTGGCGGCAATCGACCAATATGAGCGCACCTTAACAAAAGCGCATGCCAAAAAAAGGCCTAAATCACCCGGTCTGGTCGGCATTTATATTAAGCCTGAGGATTGGAGCGGGCATCTGAACCCGAATGCAGAGGATACTGTGCCTGCATCTATCCATTGGTTTGGAGGCATCGGCCGGGATGGAAACGGCGACGGCAAAGCCGATCGCGGCGACGATGCGGATCTGCTCTACACAATCGCCAATCATCTGCTGCAGTTTGGAACCTCGGAACAGGACTTTGCTATTGGATTGTGGGAGTATTATCATAATACCCGTGCCGTGCAAAGGATCACGCAGTTCGCAAAAATCTATTCCACCTTCGACCAGCTCGAATTATTCGAGCATGCCTTCCCCGTGCCTGTCGGTAACGACTACTCTTATCGCAGCACCTGGGGCTCGGGACGGAGCTGGGGCGGTTACCGCATCCACGAGGGGACGGACATCTTTGCCGATTACGGGCTGCCGGTTCGCAGCACCTGTTATGGCGTCGTCGAGATCAAAGGCTGGAACAAATACGGCGGCTGGCGGATCGGCATTCGCGATCTAGATAATATCTATCATTATTACGCTCACCTCTCCGGCTATGAAAAAACAGTCGAAGTCGGTGATGTCGTCAAGCCCGGCCAAACCATCGGTTGGGTAGGCAGCTCAGGCTACGGCAAACCGGGCACGCAAGGCAAATTTCCGCCGCATCTTCACTATGGCGTATACCGAGACCGCGGGCTTGTCGAATGGCCGTTTGATCCGTATCCGCTGCTGCATCAGTGGGAGCAAAACGAACGCCGCAAGAAAAAGAAACACTGACTCGGGTACGTTATCTTCACTCTTTTGCAGAACCGCTTTCCATGACGCCGGGCGATGGTTCAACCGGCGCTTCAATGAGCGGTTCTTCGTCGTTCCGGGGCTGCTGCATCGGCAGCGTGATGTTAGGGGCACCGGACGAGGACTCCCCGACAGGGTTGCCTTTATTATCGTAATAATACATCGGTACGTCACCGACGACGAGCAGATAGGAAATTGGAATCTCGGTTTCCACAATTTCCGGCTTCGTGTCAAAGGGAATAATAATCGCCACTTCAGCAACGATCCGGATAAACACTTCAACGAGAATCATATTGATTCCGGCATCCTTCTGCCGCGTGTTCAGATCCACCTGCACTGCTCCGACCGGCTCGAACTTTACCGGCACCCGCGGTCCGAAAGAAGCGATTACGGCGCTGCCAATCGCCTGGCCGACAGGAATATGCTCGGGCACTTTTTTGATTTCTTCAAGTGTCTCCTGAACGGTGCCGATCGTTTCGGACGTTATCCGCATATGCTCGGCATAATTGATCATGAACCCGGAGATTTTACCGGTACCGTTTGTTTTCCAATCGATCAAATCCTCGGAGGTGGTATGCGTGGCCACTTGCTCGCTGATCGCTTTGTTAATCGCTTGGGTCGCAATCTGTTTTACCCGCAGCTGGGCAACATGCATTAAAGGCGGACGTAAATTCCGCTCGATATAGATGAAGGTCTGAACGGTAAAGATAAAGAAGATCAGCAGCACGATGACCAAAAGATTGCGCCTGCTCCATCTAATCCTACTGCCTCCGCTGCGCCGCCTGCTGCTGCGCCAGCCTCTTCTTCCCCACCTCGCCATCCTGTTCCCTCCTTTCTCGATGTCCGCACTGCAACGCCACGCCTCCTGTCCTTCTCTTCACCAGCTTATGCTGCCAAGTCCCAAAAAAGAAGAAAGACCCTGCTTCAGCGGCAGGGTCCGACTTATGCGCTATTCAACATCAGCTTGATTGACTTCCTTTATCAGATCCGCAGGCCATGCCCAATCGCTGATCTCCACAGCTTCTGTAACATGATGCAGTTTGCTTGCACCAATAATCGCAGAGGTTACCGCAGGCTGGTTCAATACCCATGAAAGAGCGAATTGGGACAAACTGACCTCATGCCTCTCCGCGATCGCTCGATATTGCTCCACCAAGCTGAAATTGCGTGCGGTAAAATAATTTTTCAGCAGCTTTTCTCCGTGTGCGGCGCGGCTTTCGGGCGGTACGTCCTCATGGCTTTTGTACTTCCCTGAGAGCATGCCTCGTGCCATCGGACTATATACCATGACGCCAACACCCTCTGACTGGCAAAACGGCAGCATTTCCTGTTCGATCTCGCGGGACAGCAGGTTATATTGCGGCTGAACGGAAATAAATTTTTGGAGATTGAGTTTCTCGCTTATACCATGGGATTTCGCAATTTGCCATGCTGCGTAGTTCGAGCAGCCGATGTATCGCACTTTCCCTTGATGGACCAGATCATCCAATGTTTGCAGCGTCTCTTCCAATGGCGTATTGGGGTCGAAAATATGCACCTGGTAGAGGTCGATATAATCCGTTTGTAAGCGGCGCAGGGAGTTTTCAACTTCCCTCATGATATGAGTACGTGACAGCCCTGAATCATTGTTCCCGTGACCTGTCCGTATGCCGACCTTTGTGGCCAGCACGACCTGATCTCTTCTTCCCTTAAGGGCACGTCCAAGGATCGCCTCCGACTCTCCGGTACCGTAAGGAACCGCTGTGTCTTGGCCTTTGCCGTAATAGTTGGCCGTATCGATAAAATTAATGCCTTGAGCGAGTGCAGTATCCAAAATCGAGATCGAAGCCTCTTCATCGATCCATCTGCCAAATGCCATCGTTCCTAAACAAAGGGAAGAGACCTCCAAGCCGGTATGGCCCAGTTTTTTATAGCGCACCTTATCCACTCCTGACTATTGATATTTTGGAAGCAGTCTGAAGGTAGTTTACGCTTGAAATGTGAAATAATCAACTCGCGAGTGAACCGGTGCGCACTTCCCGGTCTATTCACTTCACTTTACGCTATACCTTCGCTGGCTCCAGCAGGCCCATTTCTATGCAGGTTACAATCGAAAGAGCTTTGATACCCGCTGAAAAACGAACCTCGATCCGATCCTCGTTCAGCGCCATAATTTCTCCATGCCCCAAAACCCGATGTTTCACAACTTTGCCAACGGTCAAATTTTCTTTGCTTCGAATTGCATTCGGGTTGTGAGGAATCACCGGTTTATCAGCGACCAGCACACTCTTTTGCTCTGTTGGCACGTTTTTGGGTGACTGTTTCTGGGGATTCAAAATACTGCGGACGCCTAGAACAAATTGAGATTCCTGCACCTTTTCCCCATCACGCTGCTTGTACGTAATCAATTCTTGGTGATGTTTTGCCCGTGTCAGACCGACATAGAACAATCTGACGGCTTCTTCCAATAGTGCATTCTCTCCCTCATCCGAGCCGCCCTTAAGATCCTCCGAGGAAGGAATGATGCCATCGATCAGGTCAATCATGTACACCCGTTCAAATTCCAGCCCCTTCGCACTGTGGAACGTAGCAAAGGTGACGGCATTCTTCCCTTTATTGAACTTGGATACTTTCATCGCAGCTTCCAAATGCTTCAGCCTTGCCGCGAACTCTTCCATCGTAAGAAGCGTGTCGGCGATCTCTTCCAGCGTGTTTAAGATGCCAATTAAAGCTTCCTTGCGGAAACCAAGCCGCTCGCACATCTTCTCAAGCGCTTTTTCATAACCAAGCCGGGTGCGAATCTTGCGAATCGCCTCAAGCGGCGGCATACCTTTCATCTTAAGGAACGTCTCTTTGCTCTCTTGGATCTGCTTGACCTGATAGTCCTGCAATTTCACATGCTTCAGCAAATTATCAAAGACCGATTCGTTGTTGTCGATCTCCTTCAGTACCGTCATCTGCTGTCTGGTGATATACCCATTGAGCTTCATATGGATTTTCTCCAAAATATCGGCCCGCTTGTCGGTGAAGGTCATTCTCATGAAATTCAGAATGTCCGCTACGACCCAATGGGAAAAGAAACGGTTGTCGCCATCCTTCATATAAAACGGGATGCCTGCCCGGTCAAATTCATTCATAAGACTGATGGAAGACGAATTATTCCGGTAGAGCACCGCTGTTTCTGCAAGGTTTTCGACCTTTTCGATTTCCTTCACCAGGTATTTCGCCTGATATTTATAATCCGCAAAGCTTTTGATGCCGATCGGCTTCAAAGCGGCGTTATTGGTGAACATATTTTTGTTATAGCGGTTTTTGTTGCGCTTGATGAACCGGTTAGCTACCATCACGATATCCTTGGATGACCGGTAGTTCTGCTCCATAAAAAGTGTAGCTGCACCAGGGAATTGCTGCTTGAAGTTAAGTAAATAGGACGGCTCCGCCCCTCTCCAGCTGTAGATCGATTGATCATCATCGGCGACGACGCACAGGTTACCATGCTTTTGGACCAATTTTTCAATGATCGCATGCTGAACCATCGAGGTATCCTGACTCTCATCCGTCAGCACATAATCATACCTTTGCTGGTATTTTCGCAAGAGCTCCCTGTCCCTCTCCAACACCTCATTTCCGATCGTCAACATATCGTCATAGTCCACCAACAGCTTGTGATGGCCCGATTTTTTAAACCGTTCATATTCCCACAGAATCCGTTCCGCTTGCGGAACATCGCACTTTACCTGCTCCCAGCTTTCCTCCGGAACCATCTTATTTTTGACAAAGCTGATATAGGTCGTTAGCTCGTCCATTTGCTCATCGGTGACGTTCTCGCCCACAATCGAATGGAACAATCTTCTTAAAATAAACTTCTTATGTAATGGCGGATTATCGGGATCAAAGGCTTCCTCCTCCTCCAAGTCCAAGGCACCTTCAATAATTTGATAATCCGTTCTGGTTCTGCGGAAATGCTCCCGCACCACTTCAAAGGCCAAGCTGTGGATCGTCGAAAAATTGACGGACGGCAGCGCAGGGAAAAAACGCTCGAATCTCTCTTTCATGTCTGCTGCGGATGCACGGCTAAATGTAACAGCCTTGATTCGTGAGGGATGAACTCCTTTTTCTTCAATCAGATAGCCGATTCTCATGATGATTGTCGTCGTCTTACCCGAGCCGGGTGAGGCAAGGAGCAGCAGCGCCCCTTTGGTATGACGAACCGCCTTTTTCTGGACTTCATTCAGCGATACGCCGATTTCTTGAAACTTGCGGACAAAAAAATCTTCCTTTACATTCATTGCCGAATTACCCTTTCATATGTCCCCACAAATTCTATCATTTCATTATAACATCATCGACTGAAGAAACGACAAAAAAGAGGAGCGTTGTTGGCTCCTCAAGCTGCTGTACCATTCCCTGTGCTATTAACTCAAACAATCAAAACCCACTATCCGGAATGTCGATACTGACGTAACAGATAGTGGGTTATTTTGTTGTCATTATGGTCGGGATGACACGATTTGAACATGCGACCCCCTGGTCCCAAACCAGGTGCTCTACCAAGCTGAGCTACATCCCGATGTGAAGGTAGGGATATGAAAACTATGGGTACATATTATGGAGCGGAAGACGGGAATCGAACCCGCGACCCTCGCCTTGGCAAGGCGATGCTCTACCGCTGAGCCACTTCCGCATTTGGTGCGCGTAGAGGGACTTGAACCCCCACGGTCGCCCGCCAGATCCTAAGTCTGGTGCGTCTGCCAATTCCGCCATACGCGCACGATTGTAAAAACATGGTGAGCCATGTAGGACTCGAACCTACGACACCCTGATTAAAAGTCAGGTGCTCTACCAACTGAGCTAATGGCTCATGCTTAACTAATTCTTACTGTAAATCTAAAATGGTGCCGGCGAGAGGACTTGAACCCCCAACCTACTGATTACAAGTCAGTTGCTCTACCAGTTGAGCTACACCGGCATACTTGAAAGAATGGCGGAGCCGACGGGATTCGAACCCGCGGTCTCCTGCGTGACAGGCAGGCATGTTAGGCCTCTACACCACGGCTCCGCGATTTGGTTGCGGGGGCAGGATTTGAACCTGCGGCCTTCGGGTTATGAGCCCGACGAGCTACCGGGCTGCTCCACCCCGCGTCGTTAAAAAAAAGAAGTTATGGTGGACGCTGACGGGATCGAACCGCCGACCCTCTGCTTGTAAGGCAGATGCTCTCCCAGCTGAGCTAAGCGTCCAAATTAGTGGTGACCCGTAGGGGATTCGAACCCCTGTTACCTCCGTGAAAGGGAGGTGTCTTAACCCCTTGACCAACGGGCCATATCGCTATGTAACTGATTATCAGGAATTTGGTGGAGCCAAGGAGGATCGAACTCCTGACCTCCTGCTTGCAAGGCAGGCGCTCTCCCAGCTGAGCTATGGCCCCGTATCTTAAAGAAGATTATGATGGTGGGCCCTAGTGGACTCGAACCACCGACCTCACCCTTATCAGGGGTGCGCTCTAACCAGCTGAGCTAAGGGCCCATACTCATTAAAAAAACCCCAAAATCTATATAGGGCTCTTAACATTTTTATGTATTTTGCGCCCTGAAAACCGGATGCGAAAGTCATGAATTACTTTAGCTGTCTTGCTGTTGTTTAG
>NZ_BMGR01000007.1 GCF_014640295.1 Paenibacillus abyssi
GGGGTGGAAGCGCAGCAATGCGTGCAGCTGACGAATACTAATCGGTCGAGGGCTTATCCTAACAACAGCAAGACAGCTAAAGTAATTCATGACTTTCGCATCCGGTTTTCAGGGCGCAATGCTTTGCATGGCTGCCATCGAGTATGGTATGCTTTGCATAATTTGCACACAGCATTTGGCGATGCTGTATACCTGAATAAATTCCCGAGTGGACAAGCATCGCATCGGGAAACCAATGTGGCGGCATAGCTCAGCTGGCTAGAGCGTACGGTTCATACCCGTGAGGTCGGGGGTTCGATCCCCTCTGCCGCTACCAACTACATAAGGACGCTTAGCTCAGCTGGGAGAGCATCTGCCTTACAAGCAGAGGGTCGGCGGTTCGATCCCGTCAGCGTCCACCATGATTTATTTAGCCATTTTGTATGAGATGGCGCTGCAAAATGTGGAGCTGTGGTGTAGAGGCCTAACATGCCTGCCTGTCACGCAGGAGACCGCGGGTTCGAATCCCGTCAGCTCCGCCATTTAATTCTTGTTTGAGGCTCGGTAGCTCAGTCGGTAGAGCAGAGGACTGAAAATCCTCGTGTCGGCGGTTCGATTCCGTCCCGAGCCACCATTTATTTTTACTTGTCAGCTTCACGGCGGCAAAGTAGTGCGGAGGGCTAGCGAAGTGGCCAAACGCAGCAGACTGTAAATCTGTTCTCTGACGAGTTCGGTGGTTCGAATCCATCGCCCTCCACCACTTCATTTTCAAGAGCCATTAGCTCAGTTGGTAGAGCACCTGACTTTTAATCAGGGTGTCGAAGGTTCGAGTCCTTCATGGCTCACCATTTTATGGACATTAATCCTTGCGGATCTCCGTAAGGATTTTTTTGTGTTGTGCAGTCGTTCTGCATTGTAGTAAGAGGTAAGCACCAATCTCGGTGTAGCTTTGATTACAAAAGGGCAAAATAGTGACTGCGGAAGCAAAATTCATGAAGGTATCCGAAAGGGGAGTCTGAATGAACTATCTGTTGGCAGCTGTAGTTGCCTTTGGGATTGTATATATTGCTGTACCGGTGCTGCGTGCTATTGCGCTTCAAACGGGATTTGTGGATCGTCCTTCTTCAAGAAAAATCCATACGGTGCCGATTCCGCTTCTTGGCGGCGGCGCTATATATATTGGTATTGTTGCTTCTTTTTTTCTGTTTCAAGGCATTACGAATCTCAGTATCACCGTGGCGGTCGGTGGATTGCTGCTTGTTACAATCGGTTTGATTGATGACCGTGCCAAAACGAAGGGCAAGGAATTTCCGGTATGGCCGAGAGTCATTGTGTATGCGGCAGCATCCTTTATTCCTGCCGCAACGGGCATTCGAATCTCAGGGGTTACTGATCCTGGTCCAGGATTGATGTTTATATTCCCTGAATGGGTTTCGGTATCCGCAACCGTCGTCTGGGTATTTGCCTTAATTAATATGATCAATTTCATCGACGGGGTGGATGGGCTTGCATCAGGCGTAGCGACTTTGTCATCCTCGACGCTTTTTATTACTGCACTTGTAAAAGGCCAGTTAGAAATCGCACTGTTGGCTGTAATTCTTGTCGGCTCGTGTATTGCTTTTCTGGTATATAACTTCTACCCCGCCCGTATTTTCATGGGGGACGCCGGTGCCACGTTTCTTGGTTATACGCTTGCTGTTATCGCTGTGGAAGGAGCATTTAAAAGCGCGACGCTCGTTACAATGGCTGTACCTTTATTAGCTTTGGGCCTCCCTATAATGGATACTGTCATTGTAATGACCCGAAGATTAATTAGCGGGAGGGGTCTACACAGAGCGGATAAATTGCACGCCCATCATTTGTTGATGCGCTGGGGTTTAAACCAGGTTCAAACAGTTTCTTTTCTGTATTTGATCGCTGCTTTGTTCTCCTTGCTGTCGATTGTTATTCTGTTTGTTGTGCGAAATTAAGTCCGCTGGTAAATGAGGAAAATATCTATACAAGATGTATCAATATGGTACAATGACGGAAAAGCGTTCTTTAATGCGGATAGGAGTTAAGGCAGAATGAGCGGTACGCAGTGGAAGGAGCAATTGGAACACATACTCGGAAGTCCTTTGCGCTTGAAGCAGATAAAGCTAACGGAGTGGCACAAGGCCACTGCCCTTTCTGCGGATAGTCCTTCATCTCCCGTGCAGTCAGGAGCTGTAAAGGTGGCCAGTGACCAGTGGCTGTGGTTTGCAGTTCAGGCGGACGGCAATAGCGTTGAAGTATTGGAGCTGAAAAACGGCGAGGTTACGGAAACAGAACGTAATTTGATCAGCTGGTCACTTTTGCATCTGCGCCAAGGAAAACGCGCTTCCGCATCTCCTGCGCATGAGGCGGAGCGTCTTGTAGAGGAGCTTGGAAATTGGATTCAAGAGGCGATCGATAAGGGGACGCTTCAAAGTGAAGTGCCTGACCATTTAACAGCGGGAGGGCGGCTTTTTGCGAAGATGATTCCCTTTCTGCTCGTAAGTGAGCAATCCCCACGCAAAAATACCTATGTTGAACTCGAAAAGCTGTTAAAATCCTTTTTCGCAGAAGAAGTCATGCTTATTCCTTTGAAAGAACAGGAATGGCTCATACTTGGCCCGCTGTCCTTGTTAAATGATACGGAAAATGAGGAACGCAGTGTGGAGGATGACGAGACAGAGGAGGATCTGCTCACCTCAATGTGCTCTGCTCTTCATGGGATGCTTGCGACCGAATGGATCGGGGAGTGCCATCTGGCTGTCGCGCACCCCAATACCCCTGCCAAATCGATTGTGGAGACGCTAGCATTGCTTAGGGAAACGGTATACCTTGGCCGGAAATTTCATGTGAGCGTAAACATTCACTTGCCTTGGCTACTTCATTTGGAACGTCTGCTTAATAGCATTCCTGAACCGCAGCGGGGCAGATTTATGGAGCAAGTTCTCAACCGCTCGGACGTGCTGCTTGAGCCGGAAATATTAATGACGCTTGAAACTTTCTTCAGCCTCGACTGCAATGTGAGTGAAACAGCTAAGAAATTGTATATACACCGAAACACGCTGCTCTACCGGTTGGACAAGCTGAAGCAGGAGACGGGATTGGATGTTCGGGTATTCAGAGACGCTGTACTTGTTAAGATTATATTGCTATTGTACAAAGTGACGAAAAGGAAGTAATTTTTTTGTAGAGTTTGTGCATAGTCATCTGAGGACGACTAAGATAAGATAGATTTATAACGAAAACCAATTGTTTAGGGGGAAATTCAAATGGCAGGCGTACGCTTAGAGCATGTTTACAAAAAATATCCCGGTTCGGAAACAGCATCCGTTACTGATGTTAATTTAGATATTAAGGACAAGGAATTCCTCGTTCTTGTTGGACCGTCCGGTTGCGGTAAATCGACGACACTGCGGATGATCGCAGGTCTTGAAGAAATTTCCGAAGGTAAGCTGTTCATCGGCGAGCGTCTTGTAAATGACGTTGCTCCTAAAGATCGTGACATTGCGATGGTATTCCAATCCTACGCTTTGTACCCACATATGAATGTTTATCAAAACATGGCATTCGGTTTGAAACTTCGTAAATTCAAAAAAGCGGACATCGACAAACGCGTTCGTGAAGCCGCTAAAATTCTTGATATTGAGCATTTGCTCGACCGTAAACCAAAAGCACTTTCCGGTGGTCAGCGTCAACGTGTTGCCTTGGGCCGCGCGATTGTTCGTGAACCACAAGTATTCTTGATGGATGAGCCGCTCTCCAACTTGGACGCGAAACTTCGCGGTCAGATGCGTGCGGAAATCAGTAAATTGGCTAAACGTCTTGAAACGACTGTTATCTACGTAACGCATGACCAAATCGAGGCCATGACAATGGGTGACCGGATTGTTGTTATGAAAGACGGGTTCATTCAACAAGCTGCTTCTCCAGAAGAGCTGTACAACAACCCGGTTAACATGTTCGTTGCAGGCTTTATCGGTGCGCCTTCGATGAACTTCATTAAAGGTCAATTGACTGAGCAAGGCGGAGCTGTCCGTTTCAAAGCAACTGGCGTGGATGTTACACTGACTGAAGGCAGAGCACAGGTTGTTCGTGAGAAAGGTTATATCGGCAAAGAAGTTGTTTTGGGTATTCGCCCAGAAGATTTCCATGATGAGCCGGTATTCATGGAAGCATCGCCGAACAGCATCGTCAGTGCGAACGTAGAAGTTGCTGAGAATCTTGGTCACGAGAAATACTTGTACCTGGCTGGACTGGGCAGCGACACAGTTATCGCACGTGTTGACGGCCGTTCCACAATCAAAGAGGCTCAAAACGTCAAGCTTGCAATCGACATGAACAAAATTCATATGTTTGATGCAGCGACTGAACTGAGCGTATTCGAAAACAAATAATAAGGCCACAGGCCCTGTACAATAACCGTCCGATCATTTATCGGGCGGTTATTTTTTATGTACATAGGTGTAACATTTCCAAGCTGTAGCCGTTATATCCACGATGGAGGACCGAAGGTGGGAGCCTGAAGTAGAAATCTGGAATTTTAGAGGGAACCAAGTAAAACCGACCACAGCAAGACGGATTCATGTGGCAGAGGGGAATGCCTATTTCCGGGTAGACTCAGCAGGCGGATGGTCTTCCACCGGAACAGAAAGCAGGTTCGGTTATGCGATACCTGAAGCGTCCTGCAAGCGGCCGTTAACATTTGAAATCAAGCGCTATCCGGGATATATCCTGCAGTCTTTTGAACTGAAAATTCAATAGAAATGCCGGTTGAGACGCCGAAATCATGGTAGACGTTGATTTCGGCGCTTAATTCATTTACGATGGTTACATTGGAAAAAAGCAGATTAATCGTACCCGGCGACATGCATGGGCGTGAGGGAGGCTATCAGATGCCCAAGAAAGTAAAGGTATCCGAGCTTGTTAAGCAATTTCAGCTGGAGATATTAGCGGGAGAAGACGGGCTGAAGCGGGGGATTACGGTTGATGATTTGTACCGGCCGGGCTTGGAGATGGCCGGTTATTTTCACTACCACCCGACAGAGCGCGTTCAAATTCTAGGGAAAACAGAGTTAGAGTTTCTGCAAACGCTTGATAGCGAAAATCGTTTGGATCGCATGTCCAGGTTATGTGATGAAGATACACCCTGTATTATCATTACGCGCGGACAGGAAGCACCGCAGGAGCTGTTGGACCAATCCAATGAGAAAAGCCTGCCTCTTCTTAGAAGTCCGCACGCAACGACCAGCTTGATTAGCCGAATTACGAATTTTCTTGAGAACAAGCTGGCACCAACTGCAACGATTCATGGCGTATTGGTCGACATTTATGGGATCGGCATGCTGATTACGGGCAGCAGCGGTATCGGCAAGAGTGAAACCGCACTGGAGCTCGTTAAACGAAGCCACCGGCTGGTAGCCGATGACGCAGTGGAAATCCGGCAAATGTCGGATGGACAGCTCGTTGGAGCGGCGCCTGAGCTGATCCGTCATCTTCTTGAAATCCGCGGGCTGGGAATTATTAATGTGATGACGCTGTTCGGTGCGGGTGCCGTACGGACAAGTAAACGCATTAGTGTTGTCATCAGATTGGAGAATTGGCAGCAGGAGAAACAGTATGACCGGCTCGGTCTCGACGAGGAAACAACCCGTATTATTGATACGGACGTTCCGCTTGTTACGGTACCGGTTCGGCCAGGCCGAAATCTTGCCGTTATTATTGAAGTAGCGGCGATGAATTATCGTTTGAAGCGAATGGGATACAATGCGGCGTTGCAATTTACGAATAAGCTCACCGAGACGATCGCCGATGATTTTGACGATTACGAATAAAGGAGCCTGCGATTCATGAATGTTTTGAAACTTGATCCGATTGCATTCTCACTTGGTCCAATCAGCGTGCATTGGTACGGCATTATACTGGGCACAGCGGCGCTTGTCGGACTCCTGCTTGCAATTCGTGAAGGGAAACGATTCGGCCTGCCTCCGGATTTCTTCATGGATTTATTGCTGCTTGGCGTGCCATCAGCAATTATTGGCGCACGTATATATTATGTGGCGTTTAAATGGGATGAATATCAGGATAATTGGATCGGGATCTTCCAGATCTGGAACGGCGGAATCGCGATCTATGGCGCACTGATCGGAGCCTTAATATGCGGCTTCTTCTATTTCCGTCACCATGGCTACAACTTTTGGAGGATTGCGGATATTTGTGCGCCGTCGCTGCTTGCCGGTCAAATGATCGGGCGGTGGGGCAATTTCATCAATCAGGAAGCTTATGGCGGGCCTACGACAGAAGAGTTTTTGCGCGGCTCGCTTAACCTTCCGGGATGGATCGTCAATCAGATGAATGTTGATGGTACATTCCATCATCCGGCATTTCTCTATGAATCCATTTGGAGCTTGGTGGGAATCGGGCTGCTGTTTGTGCTAAGACGGCAAAAGTTCCTGCGTGCAGGAGAGCTGTTGGCGTCATACTTTATCTGGTACTCGATTGGCCGATTCTTTATTGAAGGGCTTAGAACGGACAGCTTGGCGTTTCAAGGGCCGGCATGGCTGGAATCTTTAGTGGCGGGCCTTTGGTCCCCCATGACGGGTGTGTTCGAACCGGGTTACCTCGACCCGGGATACGGCAATGTGCGGATTTCGCAAGTGTTGGCGATATTGTTGATTATTGCGGGTATCGCCTTTATCGTCATTAGAAGGCTGACTGGCGCGGCCACGGCACGTTACAGTGATCCGATCGTTTCCAGTAAACAAGCCGCAGTAGAGAATAATGCAGCAGTAAAAGCCGGGTCGAAGGAAGATAAGGAGAAACACAATGACAACAAAGATTCAAACCGTTCTATTTGATTTAGACGGGACGATTCTCGATACGAATGAACTGATCATCCAATCGTTTATACACGCGTTGAAGGACATCGTTCCAACGGATTTTAACAGGGAGCATATTATTCCGAGCATGGGACACCCTCTTGCGGTGCAAATGCAGTTGTTTTCGCAGCTGGAGGATGTGTCGCACTTAGTAGCGGAATATCGCAAAATTAATTTGCAGCTGCATGATGAGCTGGTACGCCCTTTCCCTCATGTGCTTGAGGTGCTGGAAGCTCTTCATTCGGCAGGGCTGCAGCTGGGTGTCGTGACGACGAAGATGCGGATGACAACCGAACGCGGATTAAAGTATGTCGGCCTGTGGGATTGGATGTCGTCCATTGTAACGATGGATGATGTGCAACATCCCAAACCGCATCCGGAGCCGGTGCAGCGTGCGGTACGGGAGTTGAATGCGGATCCGTCATCTACATTGATGGTAGGCGATAGCGGCGTCGATATGGAATCGGCGCTGGCCGCCGGTGTCATTCCCGTTGGGGTGGCATGGTCATTGAAAGGTGAAGCGAAGCTGTGGGAGGCGGGCGCCAAGCACATGCTTCATGATATGCGCGATCTATATGAAATCGTCGGATTGGAGCGGGGTGCGCTTGAGAAAGGTTGAGCGATATCCGGTAGAGGGCCCGAATGCGCTGTGGCAGGTATATCGGACCGTCAGCCCATGGAAAGCGGTACGAAACTTTATCTTTATTCAACTGGCGAGGTACTGTCCGATCCTGCCGGTAAAAAATGCGATCTATAGGCGTGTCCTGGGGATGAAGGTTGGACGCCACACCGCATTTGCACTGATGGTGATGGTGGATGTCTTTTTTCCGGAGCGGATCGAGGTCGGCGATAATTCAATTGTCGGTTACAATACGACGATCCTTACGCATGAATATTTGATCAAGGAATACCGGCTGGGAAATGTGAAGATCGGCGAAGGCGTCATGATCGGAGCGAATACAACGATTCTGCCCGGCGTGACGATCGGCGACCACGCGGTCGTTGCCGCCGGCTCTGTCGTTCATAAGGATGTGCCGCCGCATGCGTTTGTCGGAGGCAATCCGATGAGGGAGCTGCGGAAGGCGCAGGAAAGATAACAGATAGCCGTACAATCAACCTGATAAGACCTGGCGGTAATCTACGCCAGGTCTTTCTCTCATCATAGAGGGTAGTCAATCATGATAAGTATTGTGAAATGAAGGCCGTTGTGAATCCGCGCATCCGGCTTGACGAGGTCGATTTTCCATGATAATATTACGACTAAACTCTTTATTTTGGCAGTATGGTAATATGGTATCGCGTTAATATACTAAAGTGTTTGTGGGTGAATCGATTGTCGAAACCAAAAGTATTTGAAAAACCGATCGGGGTCAAGGATTATTTGCCGCATGCCGTCACAAAGCTGCGCCATATTGAGCGTGAAGTGCTGGGGTGTATGCAGCGCTGGGGTTATGAGCAAATTATGACACCGACGATGGAATATTACGACACAGTGGGCGTAGCAAGCTCTACGTCCGATCAGAAGCTGTTCAAGCTGTTAAATAACCGCGGGACTACTCTCGTGCTGCGCTCGGATATGACGGCTCCAATTGCCCGGGTGGTGTCTTCGCTGCTGCAGGAGGCTCCGTTTCCGCTGCGCCTTTCCTATCATTCGAATGTGTTTCGGGCGATTGAAGAGGAAGCCGGGCGTGAGGCGGAATTTTTCCAAACCGGTGTGGAGCTGGTCGGAGATCCGACTGCTGAAGCCGATGCAGAGGTAGTGGCGCTGGCCATCGCTTCGCTCAAGGCAGCCGGTGTAGACCGTTTCAAGATCGCGATCGGCCATGTAGGTTTTCTTAATGGCTTATTCGAAGAGACGTTAAACGGCGATATCGAGACGCAGGAGGAGCTGAAGGCATGCTTGCTTGGCCGCGACTATGTCGGCTATCGTGAGCGGCTGCGCAAGCTGGAGCTGAGCGAGCCGCTGCTGCATGAGCTGGAAAGTATCCTTAGGCTGCGCGGCGGCAAGGAGATCTGCGAGCAGGCTCTTCATTTGAGCAGCAACCAGACAGCCCAGGCTTCGATCCGGCATTTGTGCGAGGTGTGGGAAGTACTTAAAGCGTACGGGGTATGTGAGGATGTGTTGATCGATCTGACGATGATTGGCGATTTCTCCTATTACACGGGCATGACGTTCGAAGGTTATGCTGCGGACCTCGGTTTTCCGGTTGTCAGCGGCGGCCGTTACGATAATCTGCTGAAGCAGTTCGGACGTCCGGCTCCGGCTACGGGTTTCGCGCTGAAGACAACGCGTATTCTTGAGCTGGTCGGTGATGAAGCCGGAAATGAGCCGAAGCGTGTGTTAATCGGCTATGATGCGAACAGCCGTGAGGGAGCGCTCGCAGCCGCACAGCGTTACCGGGAACAGGGAGACAGCGTCGTAACGGAGAGGGTTGAAGACTGGTCTGATTGGGAGCCCGGAAAGAGCGGCGAGACATTGCCGGTTATTTATAAGGGAGCCGCTTATTCGGTCGTTATTCCGTTTAACAGCGGCAATGCGAAGGGAGGTGCCTCCTCATGAACGGTCAGCGCAGCGATACGTTAAAGGTGGCTATGCCAAAGGGGCGGATTTACAAGCAGGCTTCGAAGCTGTTTCGTGAGGCGGGTCTGCCGATTCCGAGCGATTTCGATGATACGCGCAAGCTGATTATCGAAGTGCCGGAAGCAAGGATGGAGTTCATCATGGCCAAACCGGTTGATGTGCCTACTTATGTGGAATATGGGGTGGCGGATATCGGGATTGTCGGCAAGGATGTGCTGATGGAAGAGAACAAGGACGTCTATGAGCTGCTTGATCTGGGTATTGCCAAATGCCGGATGTCCGTGATCGGTCTGCCGGATTGGAAGCCGGCCATTCATCCGCGCGTGGCGACGAAGTATCCGAATGTGGCATCGCAATATTTCCGTGAGCAGGGGCAGCAGGTAGAAGTCATTAAGCTGAACGGCTCGATCGAGCTGGCGCCGTTAATCGGGCTTGCCGACCGTATCGTCGATATGGTGGAAACCGGGCAGACACTGCGGGAGAACGGGCTCGTCGAGATGGAGACGATCTTCGGCATCACAAGCCGGCTGATTGCCAACCGTGTGAGCTACCGGATGAAGAACGATGAGATTCAAAGCTTATGCGACCGGCTGCAGGCAGCGATTGCTGCGAAGGCATGAGGCGCATGGGTTGGAGATAGATGCATCAGCGCAGAAAGTGAACAATGTGCAGCTGGACGGCGGCGCGAAGGCTGAACAGCCCAAGCGGAATCGTCAGCGGTGCACGTGGAGTGAAAGGAGAGAAGAAGCATGCGTATCATTCCTGCAGAGGAGTTCAAGCTGAGCCGTGAGGTGGAGTATGGCACACCGGAGCAGAATGAAGCGGTCCGGGAGATCGTGGGAGCGATCCGGACTGAAGGCGACGCGGCGCTGCTGCGGTATACCGAGCAGCATGACCGCGTGAAGCTGGATGCGGCGTCACTTCGTGTGACGCAGCAGGAGATTGAGGCGGCGTATGAGCATGTGGACGCCGCTTTTCTCACGGCGATTCGCGAAGCGGCCGTGAATATTCGTGTTTTCCACGAGAAGCAAAAGCGCAGCTCGTGGATGGATCTGCAGCCGGACGGGACGCTGCTCGGGCAGATCATCCGCCCGCTGAAGCGGGTGGGCGTCTATGTGCCCGGCGGTAAGGCAGCGTATCCTTCGTCCGTGCTGATGAACGTGATTCCGGCCCAGGTAGCCGGCGTGCCGGAGATCGTGATGGTCACCCCGCCGGCAACCGGCGGACAGGAAGGGATCAACCCGTACATCCTGGTCGCTGCAGCGGAAGCCGGGGTGAAGGAAATGTACCGCGTCGGCGGTGCTCAAGCGATCGCGGCGCTTGCTTACGGCACGGTGTCGATTCCGCCGGTCGACAAAATTTGCGGACCCGGCAATATCTACGTTGCTCTGGCCAAACGCGCCGTCTTTGGCGTGGTCGATATCGACAGCATTGCCGGTCCAAGCGAAATCGCGGTGCTTGCCGATGACAGCGCCGATCCGGCCTATGTGGCTGCCGACCTGCTCTCGCAGGCAGAGCATGATGAGATGGCCTCGGCGATCCTAGTGACACCGTCGCGCAGGCTTGCTGAGGCGGTAGCGGCAGAAGTGGAGTCACAGCTGGCAGTACTGCCGCGCGAGCAGATTGCACGCCAGTCGATCGACAGCTATGGCGCAGTCCTGCTTGTGAAGTCCTTGGAAGAGGGCATCGACATCATTAACCGGCTTGCGCCGGAGCATCTTGAAGTGATGACCGAGGAACCGATGCAGCTGCTTGGCAGGATTGAAAATGCCGGCGCGATTTTCCTCGGGGCATACAGCTCGGAGCCGGTAGGTGATTATTTTGCCGGACCGAACCACATCATCCCGACGAACGGAACCGCGAGATTCTCCTCGCCGGTTAATGTGGATGACTTTATAAAAAAATCAAGTCTCATTCACTATAGTAAAGAAGCGCTGCTGAAGAACGGAGAGCACATCATTACGCTGGCCCGCCACGAAGGACTGGAAGGCCATGCAAGGGCGATCGAAATCCGGCTCGAGAAGGAACGCGGCAATTAACGATCCAATAAATATTGATTAAGAGAGAAGGGTTACGATGACAGAGAGCGTCAAGCGTGCGGCCGAGGTGGCTCGCAAAACGAACGAAACGGACATCAAGCTGGCATTTGCCGTGGACGGCACGGGTTCGGCTCAGATTGAGACGGATGTACCTTTTCTGAACCATATGCTGGATTTGTTCACAAAGCACGGCCAATTCGATCTGCAGGTCGAAGCGCGCGGCGATGTTGACATTGACGACCACCATACGGTAGAGGACATCGGCATTTGCTTAGGACAGACATTGCGTGAAGCGCTCGGCGACAAACGTGGCATTAAACGGTATGCAAGCGTGTTTGTACCGATGGATGAGGCGTTGGCGCAGGTTGTGATCGATGTCAGCAACCGGCCGCATTTCGAGTATCGTGCGGAGTATCCTTCCCAGCAAGTGGGCAGCTTCTCTACGGAGCTGGTTCATGAATTTCTGTGGAAGCTGGCGCTGGAAGCGCGGATTACGCTGCATGTGATCGTTCATTACGGACAAAATACACACCACATGATTGAAGCGGTATTTAAGGCGCTCGGGCGTGCGCTGGATGAAGCGACGTCAATCGATCCAAGAGTACAAGGAGTCCCGTCCACGAAGGGAGTGCTGTAGGATGATCGCGATCATCGATTACGGCATGGGCAATCTGCACAGTGTGAGCAAAGCGGTTGAGCGGCTCGGCTATGAAACGCTTGTGACCGCCGATCCGAAAGAAATTTTGGAAGCGGAGGGTGCGATTCTTCCGGGCGTAGGCGCATTCGGCGATGCGATGCAAAATTTGCATAATACGGGGCTGGATGAAGTAACCAAATTCTATGCCCAGTCAGGCAAGCCGCTGCTGGGCATCTGTTTGGGCATGCAGCTGCTGTTCAGCACAAGCGAGGAGCATGGCCTGAGCGAGGGGCTAAACCTGCTGCCGGGCAGCGTTGAACGCTTCCAAGGCAGCTATAAGGTGCCCCACATGGGCTGGAACCGCCTGACTTTTCATCAAGACAGCCCGTTGTTCAAAGGCTTGGAGCAGGGACATGTGTATTTCGTTCACTCCTACCATGCCAAGCCTGAGCGCGCGGAGGACCTGCTGGCGACGACCGATTATCATCAGCAGGTGACTGCGATTGTCGGCCGCGGCAATGTGTACGGCATGCAGTTTCACCCGGAGAAAAGCGGCGATCTGGGGATGCAGCTTCTCGATAATTTCCTTGCTATGACCGGAAGCAGCCGGCTGGCGGGAACGGTAACCGAATAATGAAACATAAGTAAGGGTTTTGCAGCGCAAAGCCATTTTGAGGAGGAGCAGCCAATGCTGGCTAAACGGATTATTCCTTGTCTGGATGTCAAGGATGGACGTGTTGTCAAAGGCGTTAATTTCGTCAATCTGCGCGACGCCGGCGATCCGGTCGAGCTTGCGGCCACGTATGACAAAGAAGGTGCCGACGAGCTTGTTTTTCTCGATATTTCCGCTTCCCATGAAGGGCGTGCAACGATGGTCGACGTCGTGCAGCGGACAGCTGGCGAGATTACGATTCCATTCACCGTAGGTGGTGGCATCGCGCATGTCGATGACATGAAAAGACTGCTGCGCGCAGGCGCGGACAAAATCGGAATTAACACAGCGGCAGTGAAAAATCCCTTGCTGGTATCGGAAGGGGCGCGAAAGTTCGGCTCGCAGTGCATTGTTGTGGCAATCGACGCGAAATTCAATCCGGCCTGGGGAGAATGGGAAGTGTATACGCATGGCGGCCGCAACGGCACCGGCATGCGCGCGCTCGAGTGGGTGAAGGAAGTGGAGCGGCTTGGAGCGGGAGAAATTTTGCTGACAAGCATGGATGCGGACGGAACAAAGGACGGCTTTGATGTGAAGCTGACGCGGGCGGTATCCGATCTGGTAGGCATTCCAGTCATTGCGTCCGGTGGTGCAGGCAAGGTGGAGCATTTTCATGAGGTATTTGATGCGGGCCATGCGGATGCAGGGCTTGCGGCAACGATTTTTCATTATAAAGAAATGACCATCGGCGAGGTTAAGGATGATCTCAGAGAGAAAGGAGTGGAAGTGCGATGAGCGAATGGAAGAATGAGATAAAGTGGAATGCGGACGGCCTCGTACCGGCGATCATTCAGGATGCGGTAAGCAAGGAAGTACTGATGATGGCGTATATGAACGAGGAGTCGTTGAACAAGTCGATCGAGAGCGGTGAAACCTGGTTCTGGAGCCGGTCGCGCGGTGAGCTGTGGCACAAAGGCGCGACTTCAGGCCATGTACAAAAGATCCGTTCCATGCGTTACGACTGTGATGGGGATACGCTGCTGGTGCGGGTTGATCAAGAGGGCTCCGCATGTCATACCGGAAGATACAGCTGCTTCTTTAACCAGATTGCAGTTCCCGGGGCAAATGACGATCCGAGAGAAGCAAAAGAGCGGTTTGCGATGCTGAATCAGCTGGAGGCCACGATCTCGCAGAGATATGCGGAACGTCCTGACGGCGCGTATACGACCTATCTGTTCGAGAAGGGTGTCGACAAAATTTTGAAAAAGGTCGGCGAGGAAGCGGCCGAGGTTATCATCGCTGCGAAGAACAAGGATAATGACGAGCTGCGAAGCGAAGTCAGCGATTTGATCTTCCATCTCATGGTACTGCTTCGCGAACGGGGACTGCCGCTGGATGAAGTGATGCGGGAGCTGGGCTTGCGACACAATAAACCGACAACGAACAAAATGCGATAGAAAGGCCGGTGCTGGGTCATGTTTATCGATTACCATACGCATCATGCACGCTGCGGCCATGCGGTCGGCTCGTTGGAGGAATACGTGAAGCGGGGGATCGAGATCGGCTTGGATCAAATCGGGCTGTCCGACCATATTCCGCTGCTGCACGTCGATCCGGCGACTTATTATCCGGAGATGGCGATGCCGATGGAAGAGCTTCCGCGCTATGTGGAGGAATGCTTCGAGCTGCAGGGGAAATACAAGAGCCAGATCGACGTCCGCGTCGGCTTGGAGGCCGATTATATCGAAGGCTGGGAGGAACAGATCGAACGCATCATCAAGGCTTATCCTTGGGATTACGTGATCGGCTCCGTACATTTTCTCGGCGAATGGGATGTAACGGATTTCCGCCAAACCCACGGCTGGGAAGGACGGGACAAGCTGGAGGTGTACGAGCGTTATTATGACGCGGTGCAGAAGGCGGCGGCTTCCGGCTTGTATGACTATATCGGCCATATTGATGTGATCAAACGCTTCGGTTTCAAACCGGAAGAAGATGTGACTGCGCTGGAAAATGCGGCGCTCGAGGCTGTCAAACGCCATGATCTGGCGATTGAGTTGAATGCCTCAGGCCTGCGGATGCCTGCAAAGGAGATGTTTCCGGGCAGAAGGATGCTTGAATATGCGCGGGATATCGGGCTTCCGTTAACTATTGGTTCAGATGCGCACCAGCCGGAGAGGCTTGGGCAATATTTGGATGAAGCGCGCGCACAGTTGAAAGAAATCGGATTCGGACAGCTGGCGACGTTTAAACAACGGAAGCGAATGATGGTCAATTTTTGAAAAATCGATAATTGCATGTATAATAATAGATGTCGAAACAAACTACGGCTAGAATCAGGTAATGGTTCAAACGCTCAGGAGGGTATCATGTTTAGCGACAAGTTGCGTATTTTTTCAGGTTCCTCAAATCCGATGTTGGCGGAGAGGATCAGTGCGGAGCTCGGACTTACGCTCGGAAAAATCAATATCTCACGTTTTAAGAGCGGAGAGATCTACGTCCATTATGAAGAGACGATTCGGAATTGTGATGTATTTATCGTACAATCGCTGTCCCATCCTATTAACGAACATCTTGTCGAATTGATGGTCATGATCGATGCTGCCAAGCGTGCTTCTGCCCGTACGGTGAACATCCTCATGCCATATTACGGTTATGCGCGGCAAGAGCGCAAAGCGGCACCGCGTGAACCGATTTCCGCTAAAATGGTAGCGGACGTTCTGACAACAGTCGGTGCACACCGGGTCATCACCATTGACCTTCATGCTCCAGCGATCCAGGGCTTCTTCAACATTCCGGTGGATCACTTGACCGCTCTGGATTTGATCAGCGATTATTTGAAAGCTAAGGATATCCAAAATCCGATTGTTGTCTCCCCGGATGCAGGACGTGCATCTACGGCTGAGAAGCTGGCAAATAATTTGGATTCTCCATTTGCAATCATGATCAAAAAACGGCCGGCCCACAATGAGTCGGTAATTACGCATGTTATCGGTGATGTAGAAGGCGCGACTGCTATCATAATCGAAGATTTGATTGATACGGGAACAACGATCGTCAATGTCGTGGAAAGCCTGAAAGAGCGTGGAGCAGCGGACATCTATGTATGTGCGACGCATCCTTTGTTCTCAGGCCCTGCACTGCAGCGTTTGGACCATCCACATATTAAAGAGGTTATTATTACGGATTCTATCGCTTTGCCGGAAAGCCATCCGGAACGATTCAAGGTGATTTCCGTTGCGCCAATGCTGGCGGAAGCCACCCGAATTATTATCGAAGGCGGCTCGATCAGCACATTGTTTAAGCATAAGGGAGTTTAATTGCCATGCCGCAAACAGCAAGCAGACATATGCTTGCTGTTTGCCTTCGGAAGAGGCTGCCTGGGTTAATTGCCACATATCAGTTGTGTATTGAACGTCAGGGCTGTGGTATAATCGTACCAAAATCGATGTACGCAGGAGGTGCCTTGCAGGTGAAAGAGAAAAAGCAAGTGGCTGTGAGCAACCGAGCGAAAGTCATTCCCATTCAACTTGATGCCACGTTCTTTTTCGAGAGAGCGGTCCGGTCTTTGGACCGATATCATTATGACAAGGCACTTAAATATTTCAGACGAGCGGTGGAATATGAGCCTGATAATCCGGTAAACCATTGCAACATGGCGGGTATTTTATCGGAGATGGGCAATTATGAAGAATCCAACCGGATTCTCAGCGACGTTCTGGGCAAGCTTGATCCGACAATGACGGAATGTCATTTCTATATGGCCAATAATTATGCGAATATGGAGATGTATGAAGCGGCGGAGGATGCGCTGGTTCAATACCTGGAAGAAGATGCCGAGGGACAGTTCCTTGACGAAGCGGAAGAGATGATGGAGCTGCTCCATTATGAGCTGGAACGGCCGCCTAGGCAGGCCAATGTGAAATCGCGCGAGGGCATGTATGAGCATGACCAGGCGAGGACTTTGCTCGAAGAGGGGAAATTTGTCGAGGCTGTACGCATCCTGGAGAAAATTGTTGAGGAGCAAGCTGATTTTCTTGCAGCACGGAACAATCTTGCTTTAGCCTATTATTACATGGGATTGTTTGATGAAGGCATGAAGACGATCGGCGATGTGCTGAAGCTTGAACCAGGTAACCTGCACGGACTTTGCAATTTGGCGATTTTCTATCAGCATGCCGGCAGGAAAGAAGACCTTGAACAACTGCTGGAGCTGCTGAACAAGACCTATCCATTCCATCACGAGCATGTCTTCAAGCTCGCTACGACAATGGGGATTCTTGGGGAGCATGAAGCGGCGTACCGCCATTTTCAGCGTCTTCTCAAGGATGCGGTACTGCAGCAGGATCCATGTTTATATCATTATACAGCCGTAGCGGCAACGAATATCGGGAAATTGGACGAAGCGCAGCGGTTATGGCGGCAGGCGTGCAAGCTGGACCCGGACTCTGATATTCCAAAGTATTATTTGGATCAATTGGAGCGGGTCCGCAGCGGGTTTGAACCGGCGCCGACAAGTTATCATTACCATCTTCCGTTCGAGGAACAGTTCAAGCTCTGGGAGAAATCATCCGGGGGACTGCCTGACCATCTCAAACGCGATCCGCTTGTGCGATCCTCCTTCTTCTGGGCGCTTAGGCATGGCGATCGCCAAACGAAGCTGCAGGTCATTCAGGCGCTGGGCTTGATTGCGGACAGTGAAGTAAAGGATGCGCTCAAGGATTTCCTGTTAGAGCCGGAGGAAGACGATTATCTGAAACGAATCGCAATATTTGTCCTGCGCACAATAGGTGTCCATGAATCGCTTCATGCGGTTCTCGAAGGCAAAGCTGCCGTCATTGATCCGAACCGTATGCCGTCCAGGCTCCCGGTCTGGGATGAGAAGTGGCAGGCCGTACTGGAAGCGGCGCTTTCCCGCATGAATAAGCATTATGACATGGTGCAGCAGTATGATCTGCTGACCTTGTGGGTGGAATATCTGTCGCGCGTCTATCCGGATGTGCCGAAGGTGAACAAGATAGAGCCCTGGGCCGCGGCGCTAGAGTATCTGACAGCCAAGATGCACCGGCGTGCGATCTCCTATCATGAAGTATCGCAGCGTTACGGAACATCGATCTCAACGGTCAGCAAATATGCGAAATGGATTGATGAAGCATGCGGCATTAAGGAAAAAATGAAATCAATCTTCCCTAAATTCGGAGAATTTCACCGAGAGTAATAAGCCGCAATGCGCCAAGAAACGATTGTCCATTCCAATATAAAGGATAGGGGTAATGATCGATTTAGAGGTGCGGGGTATCCGCCGGTTATCGATGAACCTGTTATTCTAATAAAAGGATGGCGAAGGCCGTTAATGGCTGGGAAGCCTATAAAGCGAGGAGGTTGTTGAAATGTACAAAGCGATTATTATCGGAACCGGTCCTGCCGGATTGACTGCAGCAATTTATTTAGCAAGGGCGAATATGAACCCGCTTATTATCGAAGGCCCGGAACCGGGCGGCCAATTGACGACGACAACCGACGTCGAGAATTTCCCAGGGTTTCCGGATGGAATCATGGGCCCCGAGTTGATGGCGAACATGCGCAAGCAAGCCGAACGTTTCGGTGCGGAATTCCGCACAGGCTGGGTGAATTCAGTGGATACGTCCAAGCGTCCATTCACACTGCAGGTTGAAGGCCAAGGCGAGCTGCAGGCGGAATCATTGATCATCTCAACCGGCGCTTCGGCAAAATACCTCGGTATTCCAGGCGAGCGTGATAATGTGGGCAACGGTGTGAGCACCTGTGCGACTTGCGACGGTTTCTTCTTCCGCGGTAAAAAAATCATCGTTGTCGGCGGCGGCGATTCAGCGATGGAAGAAGCGAATTTCTTGACAAGATTCGCAACGGAAGTCGTGTTAGTGCACCGCCGTGAAGAGCTGCGTGCTTCAAAGATTATGCAGGACCGGGCGCGCGAGAACGGCAAAATCACCTGGGCTTTAAACCGGACGCCGATTGAAGTCGTCACAGGCGGTATGGGAGTAACGGGCTTAAAGGTCCTTAACAATACTACCGGTGAAGAAGAGATAATCGAGACGAACGGATTGTTCGTGGCGATCGGCCATACGCCAAACACAAAATTTTTGGGCGGCCAGATTGATACGGATGAGACGGGTTACATTATAGTAAAACCCGGAACTTCGGAGACGAATGTGCCAGGAATCTTCGCTTGCGGTGATGTTCAGGATAATAAATATCGTCAAGCGATTACGGCAGCGGGCAGCGGTTGTATGGCTGCGCTCGATTGCGAAAAGTTTCTCGAAGGCAGCATGGTGCACGATTGGAGCCAGTCGCTTTAAGAGAGTGAAGCCGGCGTATTCGCTGAGAAATTGGCGAATGCGCCGTTTTCAATTTATAGGAGCCGCTCTTTTGCTTCGGCTCTTGCTTTTGGATGCAGCAGTGCCTTTGTCTACAAGCCCGTCTGTCTTGACCAGAAGGAAGTGTTCGCTTATAGTTGGTACAGAAGCAGTATACTAATTGATTGAGGTGGCAATAGTCATGTCTGAAAAGATCTACGTTGGAGCGGATATCGGGGGCACCACGATTAAAGTGGGTATTTGTAATGTAGAAGGTGTTCTCATCCAAACGTACGAAGGACCGACTGGAGTAGAAGTAGGTACGGATGAAATAATCAATAATATTGCGAAATATGCTCGCCATATCGTTGAAGAATCTCCCTATGCCTGGGAACAGGTAGCAGGAGTGGGAATCGGTATTGCGGGGTTTTTGGATATTCCGAACGGATTCGTTAAGCACTCGGTCAATCTCGGACTTCGTAATGTGAAATTGCGCGATATTCTGGAGGAGAAGCTGCAGAAGGAAGTTCGCATTAATAATGATGCCAACGTTGCGGCACTTGGAGAGGCATGGGGCGGCGCAGGTAAAGGCGTGCCCAATTGTGTATGTTACACTTTAGGCACTGGCGTAGGCGGCGGTATTATTATCAACGGCAAAATTATTGAAGGCTTTTCCGGCATGGCCGGAGAGCTGGGGCATATGCAGATCGTTCCCGATCTGGAAGCAATCCAATGCGGTTGCGGCAAAATGGGCTGTCTGGAAACCGTTTCCTCTGCTACGGGAATTATTCGGATGGCGAAGGATGCGGTTGCACGCGGCGACAGAACGTCTCTGTCACTTGTTGAGGATATTATGGCTAAAGATGTTGTCGATGCGGCGAAAGCCGGCGACGAGGTGGCCATTCGCATCGTCAACCGTGCGGCATTCTATCTGGGCAAATCACTGGCAGCGGTAGCAATTGTGCTTAACCCGCAAAGATTTATCATTGGCGGCGGAGTGTCCAAAGCCGGAGATTTCTTATTTGACCAAATTCGCGAGGTTTTCCAAAAGCTGACTCCTGATATCGCCCAAGAGGGTGTGGAGATCGTTCCTGCTGAGCTTGGAAACAATGCAGGCGTTGTCGGTGCGGCAGGCTTGCTTATCAACTAAAGGTTTGAGAAGCAATGAGCACGGCCTCAAACCTGTTCCGGTTAGGAGGGATTCATAATGGGCACGGAAGCAGCCGTGGCTAAACTTTTGATTATAACAGGCATGTCGGGTGCTGGAAAAACGATCGCAGTGCAAAGCCTTGAGGATCTTGGTTTTTTCTGTGTCGATAATTTGCCGCCTGTCCTGATTCCGAAGTTTGCCGAGTTAATTGAATCATCGAAAGGCAAGATCGGCAAAGTAGCGCTTGTCATCGACCTCCGAGGTCGCGAGTTTTTTACCGCATTATCCGAATCGCTATCTTATATTAAAGATCATTACACGATAGATTACGAAATCTTGTTCTTGGATGCAACAGACGGCGTACTTGTTCAGCGATACAAGGAGAGCCGCAGGCGGCATCCGCTTGCTCCAGACGGCCTGCCGCTGGAAGGGATCAAGCTGGAGCGGCGTTTGCTGGAGGATCTCAAAGGCTGGGCGACACAGGTGATTGATACGAGCAATCTAAAGCCTGCACAGCTGAAAGAGAGGATCATCTCCCGGTTTACGAATCTCGGGCAGAATAGCATATCCATTAATGTCACTTCATTCGGCTTTAAATACGGCATGCCGATTGATGCGGATTTGATCTATGATGTCCGGTTTCTGCCAAACCCTCATTATATCGACCATTTACGGCCGAATACGGGGCAAAATCCGGAAGTGTACGACTATGTGATGAAATGGCCGGAAACTCAGGTATTTTTGACTAAGCTCCTGGATATGCTTAATTTTCTCATTCCTCTCTATCGTAAGGAAGGAAAGAGCCAGGTTGTCATTGGGATCGGTTGTACCGGGGGTAAACATCGTTCCGTAGCGATCGCCGAATATTTAGGGCGCATGCTTGGCAGCAGTGATACAGAAGTGGTACGAGTCAGCCATCGTGATGCCGACCGTGACCGCCATTAACGGGGTGAATCGATGGAGCGAGGCTTGAAAACGATAGCGAAGCCCAGGATCGTCGTCATTGGCGGCGGAACCGGGCTATCGGTCATGCTGCGCGGCTTGAAAGAGAAACCGCTGGATATAACGGCGATCGTAACCGTGGCGGATGACGGTGGCAGCTCGGGCATTCTCCGTAATGAACTGCAGATTCCTCCGCCAGGTGACATTCGAAACGTATTGACGGCGTTAGCCGACGTGGAGCCGCTGCTTGCCGATATGTTGAATTACCGCTTTAGCAGCGGAACAGGTTTAGCAGGCCATAGCTTGGGCAATCTAATGCTTGCGGCAATGACTGATATTTCCGGTGATTTTGTAACAGGTATTCGTGAATTAAGCCGTGTACTAGCTGTCAGAGGGCGTGTGCTGCCGGCCGCCGGCCAGGCGATTGTACTGAAGGCGGAAATGTTGGATGGCACGATTGTCACGGGGGAATCGATGATTCCCAAAGCCCGTAATGCGATTAAGCGGGTGTTCATCGAGCCGCATAATGTCGAACCGCTTGATGAAGCGGTAGAAGCGCTGAAAGAGGCTGATGCGATTCTAATCGGCCCCGGAAGTCTTTATACCAGTATTATTCCGAATCTGCTTGTTCCAAAGCTAGCCCAGACCATCGTCGAATCGAACGCAGTCAAAATGTTCGTATGCAATGTGATGACCCAGCCAGGGGAAACGGACGGGTATTCGGTTAGTGATCATTTAGCCGCTGTGCATGCGCATGTAGGGCATCATCTATTTGATTACGTTATTGTCAACAATGGCGAAATACCTGCCCAGGTGCAAAGCAAGTACGCAGAGAAAGGCGCCAAAGCGGTCCATCTGGATCTGGAGGAAGTCAAGCGGCGGGGATATGAGGTCATAGCTGACCGGTTAGTGTTATTCCGTACGTATCTCCGGCATGATGCCGCCAAGCTTAGCAATCATATTTATCAGCTAGTGGAAAGCTGGATGTTACGAAAGAGGTGAGTCCCTTGTCCTTTGCGGCGCAAACCAAAAAAGAACTGACAATGATCGAAGCGGATCCCTGCTGCGAGAAAGCCGAGCTATCGGCGCTGATTCGGATGAACGGCTCAGTGAATCTCTCCAACCGGAAAGTCATTCTTGACATCTGCACGGAAAATGCCGCAATCGCAAGGCGGATCTACTCGCTCATCAAAAAGCTGTTTTCCGTACACACGGAGTTGTTGGTTCGCAAAAAAATGCGGTTAAAAAAGAATAACGTGTACATTGTAAGGATACCGGCGAAAGTGCAGGAGATTCTAAGCGATCTGAGCATCGTGACGGAAGGCTTCATGTTCAATCAAGGCATCGACAAAGAGATGATCCGTAAATCCTGCTGCAAACGTTCTTACCTGCGGGGCGCGTTTCTTGCGGGGGGCTCCGTGAATAATCCGGAGGGTTCATCCTACCATCTGGAGATTTCATCGTTGTACGAAGAGCACTGCAATGCCATGGTGGACCTTGCTAACCGCTTTAATCTGAATGCCAGATGTATCGAGCGGAAAAAGGGCTTTATCTTCTACATTAAAGAAGGCGAGAAAATCATCGAGCTGCTTAATATTATCGGTGCACACCAAGCATTGTTTAAATTTGAGGATGTACGGATTATGAGGGATATGCGCAACTCGGTCAATCGCATCGTCAACTGTGAAACGGCTAACTTAAATAAAACGATTGGAGCTGCTGTGCGTCAAATCGATAATATTAAGCTGATCCAAAAGGAATTCGGACTTGAGAACCTGCCTGAGAAGCTGCGTGAGGTCGCTGAAATCCGGCTGCAGCATCCGGATATGAACCTGACGGAAGTCGGTGATTTGCTCAAAGGAAAAGTAAGTAAGTCAGGCGTTAACCATCGGCTTCGCAAAATTGATGAATTAGCCGATAAAATAAGAAATGGCTGAACTTTTCAACCTAGTGCTCTCAGTGTTATAATGGATAATAGTGTACAAAAGATCATCCTCTTAATGATCTTGGTAATAAATGAACAATTCTAATTGTAGATTGAAATATGTTATAGGGGGTATGGTTTCCATGACAAGGCATCCTGTGGTCGTTCGATTAAAAACGGGTCTCCATGCAAGACCGGCTGCACTTTTTGTGCAGGAAGCAAATAAGTTTTCTTCCGAAGTGTTCGTGGAGAAGGACGACAAAAAAGTGAATGCCAAATCCATTATGGGGATAATGAGCTTGGCGATCAGTTCGGGCACCGAGGTTCACATCAGTGCCGAAGGTTCGGACGCAGATCAAGCTGTAACCGCTTTAGTCAACTTGGTAAGCAAAGAAGAGCTTGAGAACCAATAAAATGGATTGTGCCGTTGTATGAAAGCTCCTTTAAGGGGCTTTTTTGCGTTGGGACAAAAAGAGACCGCCAGATGAACTGGCGGTCTCGTTATGATTCACTATTATCGATTCTTCATCTCATGAACAGGTAGATTGCGCTGTTCCATTGCGTTCTCGATTAAACGAATGAAATCATCAGATAACCGCATCGCTTGTGCCTCGCGGTATACTTCAATGAGATGTTCGTCATTTAAGGGCTTAAGCAGTATGGTCTTGTCCTGATTAGGGTCATTCTCCACTTCAGAAGCCCGGGCAGGGACAAATCGGAGTGGTTGTTCTAATGATAACCTGCTATCATGACGGCGGCTCGAATAATTTAGTTTAATAAAATTTCTCATACAGAGAAATGGATTCGATATTTTCATTACATTGCACTCCATTTAATGGTTTGAAAAACAACCCTAGAGATGTATGAATATGGGAAGTTTCTATTTATCATCTTAACATGAAATGGGTACATCGTCTTGGTCAATTCGAAGCTCTGAATTTTTGTTGACAAATGTTAAAAATTATGATAAATAAAACTGGATTTTTTTGACCATAATTAAAGGTGTTGTACAGCTATACAAAAAAACGGCTTCCTCCTTCGTGAATAAAGGGGGAAACCGTTTATAGCACAGCGATCTGCGATTAGATTTTTTCGATGACTTTATCGACCAGACCGTAATTCATTGCTTCTTCAGCACTCATGAAATAGTCGCGGTCGGTATCCTTTTCAATACGCTCCAGCGGTTGGCCGGTACGTTCGGCAAGAATGGTGTTCAGCTTATCGCGCATTTTCAAAATCCGTTTGGCACGAATCTCAATATCGCTTGCTTGCCCTTCTGCGCCGCCGAGCGGCTGATGGATCATGACTTCGCTGTTAGGCAGTGCATAACGTTTGCCTTTGGCTCCAGCCGCAAGCAAGAAGGCGCCCATGGAAGCAGCCATCCCTACACAAATTGTTGAAACGTCTGGTTTAATAAATTGCATTGTATCGAAAATGGCCATTCCTGAAGTTATCGAACCGCCGGGGCTGTTAATGTACAAGCTGATATCCTTCTCCGGATCATCGGCTGCAAGGAACAGCAATTGTGCGATGATGGAATTGGCGACGACATCGTTCACACCGCTCCCAAGAAAGATAATTCTGTCTTTTAGAAGGCGGGAATAAATGTCATAAGCTCGTTCTCCGCGATTGCTCTGTTCAATGACCATAGGTACAAAATTCATATCCATTTGGGCTCCCTCCAATCAAAATAGGTGATGTAACCTCATAATAACGGATTCCAAAACAAAAGTCAAAGATAGTCAAACCCAGGTAATAAAAAAACCTGACTTCTGTCAGGATTGAATCAAATTGAAGCTTTATGGCGCGCCCGCGAGGGATCGAACCTCGATCTCAGGCTCCGGAGGCCTACGTCATATCCATTGGACCACGGGCGCAAGAAAGGATAGCGAGGTTTATTATATTGGATACGAAATCAAAAAGCAAGGGGGTAGTGAAAAATAAATTTTGTGAAAATAATGGCGGTAAACGGTTTCAATTGCGTCAATGTTATTGCGTGGTAGAAAAAAATTGGTTACAATAACAGTGGGACTAAAAATGAACTACTGGGACTTATTTGGTCCAATGCATTGCGAGGGCAATGCAAAGCATCATGAATACTATACCCGGGCTTACAGGAGTGAACGCCCATTATGCGCAAAATCATTGAACTGCAGCAGCAGCTAATGCCTGATCTGACGGATGTAATGAAGAAGCGATACAATATCCTGCAGCAGGTAAAACAGTCGGATTTTATTGGACGAAGAATGCTGGCTGCTTCGCTATCGATGACAGAGCGGGTGCTGAGAGCGGAGACGGACTTTCTGAAAGCTCAAGGACTGCTGGAAATTCAACCTTCAGGCATGCGCATTAGCGATGCGGGGAAACAGCTGCTTGATGAGATGGAGCCAATGGTGAAGGAACTTTTTGGCCTATCCGATCTGGAAGAGCGAATTCGCAGGTATTTCGGATTAAAGCAAGTATGGGTTGTGCCCGGTGATTCCGACACATCGCTGCATACCAAGCGGGAGCTTGGACGAGCCGGCTGCCATGCGCTGCGCAAGTACATGGGAACCGATGATGTGGTTGCCGTTACAGGGGGAACAACATTGGCGCAGGTTGCCAATCAGTTAACCTCACAGGCCCCGCTCAAAGGCATACGGTTTGTGCCTGCACGCGGTGGTTTGGGTGAAAGCGTAGATTATCAAGCCAATACGATTGTATCTACAATGGCCAAACGGACGGGAGCGCAATACCGTCTCCTGCATGTTCCGGATCATCTTGGAGAAGAAGCTTACCTATCCTTGATGCAGGAGCCTAACATCCGGGAAATTGTTGAAGTGATCCGTTCAGCCCGCATTGTGCTGCATGGCATCGGGGACGCTATGGTTATGGCCAGGCGCCGCAAGGTGGATGAGGCTATGGTTCATGCCATGAAAGACGAAGGTGCGCTGGCCGAGGCGTTCGGGTTTTATTTTGACCGGCAGGGCGCCGTTGTGCACCGTATGCCTACAGCAGGCTTGAGGCTTGAGGATATCCAGGCTGCCGAAGTGGTCATTGCAATCGCCGGAGGCAAAAGCAAGGCGGAAGCGATCGCTGCAGTCATGCGTTTCGGGCATGACGATGTGCTCGTCACAGACGAAGCGGCCGCACTTGCAATCGCAGAGCAGTTTGAAAATGAGTGAAAGTAGGCAACACTGAACTAGAGATCACGGCGGAAGCGGCATGTTAATCCAGGCTGTTAACGTCTTGAGATATATGCAATAACAAATCATTACACATTTTGGGAGGCAAAAAACAATGGTTAAAGTTGGTATTAATGGTTTTGGACGAATTGGTCGTAACGTATTCCGCGCTGCACTGAACAATCCTGATGTGCAAGTGGTAGCTGTAAACGATTTGACAGATACGAGCACATTGGCACACCTTTTGAAATATGACACTACACATGGCCAATTGGACGCAACAGTAGAAGCTAAAGAAGGCGCGCTGATCGTTAATGGCGTAGAAATCAAAGTATTCGCTGAGCGCGATCCTGGGAACCTGCCTTGGGGCGCACATGGCGTTGAGATCGTTGTTGAATCCACAGGGATCTTCACTGCAAAAGAAAAAGCTGAGCTTCACCTTAAAGGCGGCGCTAAGAAAGTTATCATCTCCGCTCCAGCTACTAACGAAGACATCACTGTTGTTATCGGTGTTAACGAAGATAAATACGATCCAGCTGCACATACCGTTATTTCGAACGCTTCTTGTACTACGAACTGCTTGGCGCCTTTCGCTAAAGTTCTGAACGACAAGTTCGGTATCGTTAAAGGTATGATGACAACTGTTCACTCTTACACAAATGACCAATCCGTACTTGATGTGCCTCATAAAGACCTGCGCCGTGCACGCGCTGCTGCTGAGAACATCATTCCTTCTTCCACAGGAGCTGCAAAAGCCGTTGCGCTTGTTCTTCCTGAGCTGAAAGGCAAATTGAACGGTATGGCAATGCGCGTTCCAACTCCTAACGTATCCGTAACGGATCTGGTTGCTGAGTTGAAAGTAAACGTCACTGTAGAAGAAGTTAACGCTGCTCTGAAAGCTGCTTCCGAAGGCCCGCTGAAAGGTATCTTGAACTTCTCTGAAGAGCCGCTTGTATCGAGCGACTACAACGGCGACCCGGCTTCCTCCACAATCGATGGCCTGTCCACGATGGTTGTTGAAGGCAACATGGTTAAAGTCGTTTCCTGGTACGACAACGAGTGGGGCTACTCCAACCGCGTTGTAGATTTGGCTGCTTATATTGCTTCCAAAGGTTTGTAATTAATCCCCCTAAATCCCCCTTTTCCAAAGGGGGACCCCAAGGGCTCTGCCCTCTGGACACCCGAAACGGTGAACCCGAGGCGGGAGCCGGGCTGCAGGAACGATGCGTTGTGCGGTGAACTGCCCGCTATTGTCCCTGGGGGACACGCTCCCATGCGGAGCACCCCCCCTGGACACCAGCTGCGCTGACTCGCCCCTGACGGGGCTTGCGGCCTGCCGGTGGAAGGGAAGGCTTGGACACCAGCTGCGCTGACTCACCCCTGACGGGGCTTGCGGCTGCCGGTGGAAGGGAAGGCTTGGACACCAGCTGCGCTGACTCGCCCCTGCGGGGCTTGCGGCCTGCCGGTGGAAGGGAAGGCTTGGACACCAGCTGCGCTGACTCACCCCTGACGGGGCTTGCGGCTGCCGGTGGAAGGGAAAGCTGGATACTTGCTGCGCTGACTCACCCCTGACGGGGCTTGCGATAGCAAGTGAATTACATAGGGCTCCGCCTAATGTAATAGCAAGAGTGCAAGATAAAAATTCTCGATTGATCGGAGTTAATTGTATATAGAGCGTGAGAGGAACGTTTCGGCTACCTATTCACTACAGCTTGGATCGCTTCGTCCCGGATTTGCCTAGCAAATCCGGGACACGCTATGATTATTGAGTAAACCTTCTACACCCCCATTATTAAGGAGGTTCCAGTTAATGAACAAGAAAAGTGTAAGAGACGTGGAAGTGAACGGCAAACGCGTGTTTGTACGCGTGGATTTCAATGTACCGGTTGAGAACGGCAGCATCACAGACGACACGCGGATCCGCGAGACGCTGCCAACGATCCAATACCTGATCGACAATGGCGCTAAGGTAATTCTGGCGAGCCACATGGGCCGTCCGAAAGGTGAAGTCGTCGAAGAGTTGCGTTTGAACGCTGCGGCTGAGCGCTTGTCCGAGCTGCTCGGCAAGAAAGTGGCGAAAGCTGACGAAGCAATCGGAGATGCAGTGAAAAGCCAAGTAGCCGCGCTGAACAACGGCGATGTGCTCTTGCTTGAAAATGTTCGTTTCTATGCCGGTGAAGAGAAGAATGATCCGGAACTGGCAAAAGCTTTTGCCGAGCTTGCAGACTTGTTCGTGAATGACGCATTCGGAGCGGCGCACCGTGCGCATGCATCGACCGAAGGCATCGCTCATCACCTGCCGGCTGTATCGGGCTTGCTGATGGAGAAGGAATTGGAAGTGCTGGGCAAAGCATTGTCTAACCCGGATCGTCCGTTTACGGCGATTGTCGGAGGTTCGAAGGTTAAAGATAAAATCGACGTTATTAATAAAATGCTTGAAATTGCGGACAATGTATTGATCGGCGGCGGCCTGTCCTACACGTTCTTCAAAGCGCAAGGCCATGAAATCGGCAAGTCGCTTGTGGACAACGAGAAGCTGGATCTTGCACTGGGCTTTATTAATAAAGCAAAAGAACTGGGCAAAAACTTCCTTCTGCCAGTTGATATTATCGTTACCGATGATTTCAGCGCAGATGCGAATACACGTGAAGTCGGAGTTGACGGCATTCCTGCTGACTGGGAAGGCATCGACATCGGGCCGAAAACGCGTGAGCTGTATGCAGATGTTATCAAAAACTCGAAGCTCGTTGTATGGAACGGACCGATGGGCGTATTCGAAATCGAGCCTTTCTCCCACGGTACTCGTGCGGTAGCGCAAGCTTGCGCGGAGACTTCGGCATACACGGTTATCGGCGGCGGCGATTCCGCGGCGGCAGCAGAGAAATTCGGTTTGGCGGATAAAATGGATCATATTTCGACTGGCGGCGGCGCTTCCCTCGAGTTCATGGAAGGCAAAAAACTGCCGGGCGTAGAAGCTCTTAAAGATAAGTAGAAGGGATGGATCTACGATGAGAAAACCGATTATTGCAGGTAACTGGAAAATGTTCAAAACAGTTTCCGAGGCAACAGCGTTTTTCGCTGATGTCAAAGGAAAAGCGGAAGTTGACGGCGTGGAAAGCGTCATTTGTGCCCCATACATTGCGCTTCCTGCTTTGGTAGAGGCAGCTAAAGGGACGACGATCGCGATCGGCGCGCAAAATCTTCATTTTGAAGACAACGGCGCTTATACGGGTGAAATCAGTGGCGTTATGCTGAAAGACCTGGGCGTGCAGTACGTCATTATCGGCCACTCCGAGCGCCGCGCTTATTTCGCGGAAACGGACGAAATCGTGAACAAAAAAGTTCAAGCGGCATTCAAACACGGCTTAACGCCTATCGTATGTGTCGGCGAGAAGCTGGAAGAGCGTGAAGCAGGACAAACGAAGGATGTTTGCAATGTGCAAACGACTGCAGCATTCCAAGGCTTGTCCGCAGAGCAGGCAGCGCAGGTTGTTATCGCTTATGAGCCAATCTGGGCGATCGGAACGGGCAAATCTTCGACTTCCGAAGATGCGGAAGACGTTATTGCCTACATTCGCGGCGTTGTTGCAGGCTTGTACAATCAAGCAACTGCAGACGCGGTACGGATTCAATACGGCGGCAGCGTGAAGCCGGGCAACATCGCTGAGTACATGGCTCAGCCGAATATTGACGGCGCGTTAGTCGGCGGAGCGAGCTTGGAGCCAGCTTCTTACATCCAACTGATCGAGGGGGCCAAGTAAGATGGCTGCCCCAAGACCGGTTGCGTTAATTATATTGGACGGTTTCGGCCTGCGTGGGGAAACTCACGGCAATGCCGTTGCACAAGCGAAAAAGCCTAATTATGACCGTTATCTCTCCACCTTTCCGAACACGACGCTGACGGCGTGCGGAGAGGCGGTAGGATTGCCGGAAGGGCAGATGGGCAACTCCGAGGTTGGCCATCTGAACATTGGAGCCGGCCGGATCGTATATCAGGATCTCACCCGCATTTCGAAGTCCATTCGCGATGGCGAATTTTTCGATAATGAAACCCTGCTGGGTGCGGTTAATCATGCGAAAAAGAATAACAAGAAGCTTCACCTGTATGGATTGCTGTCCGATGGCGGCGTTCATAGCCATATCGAGCATCTGTTTGCACTGCTTGAACTGGCCAAGAAAGAAGGCTTGACCGAGGTTTACATTCATGCGTTCCTGGATGGCCGCGATGTATCGCCGGACAGTGCACGCACCTACCTTGAGGCTGTTCAAGCGAAGATCCAAGAGCTTGGCGTTGGTCAAATCGCTACCGTTCAAGGGCGTTATTACGCGATGGACCGTGATAAGAGATGGGAGCGTACAGAGAAATCCTACCGCGCAATGGTATACGGAGAGGGTCCTCAGTACACTAATCCGATCGCTGCGGTCGTGCAATCCTATGAACAGTCGATCTTCGACGAGTTCGTGATGCCTACCGTCATTGTCGGTGAAGGCGGCAAGCCTGTTGGTCTGGTGGAATCCGAAGATGCGGTCGTATTCTTCAATTTTCGTCCTGACCGTGCGATTCAATTATCGCAGGTATTCATGAATGAAGATTTCCGGGGCTTCGATCGCGGTGCGAATCATCCTGTTAACTTGCATTTTGTATGCTTGACGCTGTTCAGTGAGACCGTTGGAGGCTATGTGGCTTATGCGCCAAAAAATCTCGACAATACACTGGGTGAAGTGCTCGTGCAAAATAACAAGAAACAGCTGCGGATCGCCGAGACGGAGAAATATCCGCATGTTACGTTCTTCTTCAGCGGCGGCCGCGATGTCGAGCTTCCAGGCGAGACGCGCATTCTCATCAATTCGCCAAAGGTTGCAACCTACGATCTGAAGCCTGAGATGAGCGCTTATGAGGTGGCAGAGGCGGCAGTCAAGGAAATTGAAGCGGAAAACCATGATGCGATTATCCTTAACTTTGCCAACCCGGATATGGTTGGACACTCCGGCATGCTGGAGCCAACGATCAAAGCGGTTGAAGCGACGGATGATTGCTTAGGTAAAGTAGTGGAGGCTGTGCTTGCTAAAGGCGGCGTATGTCTCATTACGGCTGACCACGGTAACGCTGACTTGGTGCTCGATGAGCTGAATCGCCCTTTCACTGCACATACGACAAATCCGGTGCCTTTTATCGTAACGGATGCGAATGTGGAGCTTCGTGAAGGCGGCATTCTTGCTGACATCGCACCGACAGTGCTTGACCTTCTGCAGCTGGCGAAACCGGCTGAGATGACGGGCAACACGTTAATTGCCAAATCTAAGATTTAATTAAGTTTTCTATTTAGAAATAAACGGTATAATAATCATTGGGACTGGCGTTGGTGTGATCCAATGGCCATACAAAAAACATTTAAAAGGAGTGTTTCTTTCCATGTCTATCATTACTGATGTATACGCACGCGAAGTGCTTGACTCCCGCGGTAACCCGACGGTTGAAGTCGAAGTAACCTTGGAATCCGGCGGCACTGGCCGTGCAATCGTACCTTCGGGTGCTTCCACTGGCGCATACGAAGCCGTAGAGCTTCGCGATGGCGACAAAAGCCGCTACCTGGGCAAAGGCGTGTTGAAAGCTGTCGACAACGTAAACTCCATTATTGCCCCGGAAATTATCGGTCTGGACGCACTGGATCAAGTTGCAATTGATCGTAAAATGTTGGAACTTGACGGAACGCCGAACAAAGCTAAATTGGGCGCAAACGCAATTCTTGCGGTATCGATGGCCGTGGCTCGCGCAGCAGCTGACGCACTGAGCATGCCGCTTTACACATACCTTGGCGGATTCAACGCAAAAACATTGCCGGTTCCTATGATGAACATCGTAAACGGCGGCGAGCATGCCGACAACAATATCGACGTACAAGAGTTCATGGTACTGCCGGTTGGTGCAGCAAGCTTCAAAGAAGCGCTGCGCATCGGCGCAGAGATTTTCCATAACCTGAAAGCCGTATTGAAAGACAAAGGCTTGAACACTGCAGTTGGCGACGAAGGCGGCTTTGCTCCGAACCTGGGCTCCAACGAAGAGGCAATCACAACGATCATTTCCGCAATCGAGCGTGCCGGTTACAAACCAGGCGTTGACGTATTCCTTGGTATGGACGTTGCATCCACGGAATTCTTCAAAGATGGAAAATACCATCTCGAAGGCGAAGGCCGTTCCTTCACTTCCGCTGAATTTGTTGACTACCTGGCTTCCCTTGTTGACAAATACCCGATTATCTCGATCGAAGACGGTTGTTCCGAAGACGATTGGGAAGGTTGGAAATTACTCACTGAGAAGCTCGGCGGTAAAGTACAGCTCGTTGGTGACGACCTGTTCGTAACAAACACAGAGCGTCTGTCCAGCGGTATTGAGCAAGGCGTGGGTAACTCCATCCTGGTTAAAGTAAACCAAATCGGTACACTGACTGAAACGTTCGACGCGATCGAAATGGCGAAACGCGCAGGCTACACAGCTGTTATCTCCCACCGTTCCGGTGAGAGCGAAGACAGCACAATTGCCGACATCGCTGTTGCGACTAACGCTGGCCAGATCAAAACAGGTGCGCCGTCCCGTACGGACCGCGTTGCAAAATACAACCAATTGCTTCGCATCGAAGATCAATTGGGCTCCACAGCAATCTATGGCGGAGCTGCTGCATTCTACAACTTGAAAAACTTCAAGAAATAATATCGGCCCCGATTGGCACTAGCCAATAGCCAGCCATTTCGATGGCAGCTGCCTGCAGAAAGCCCTCGCGTCTCAGTCTCAGTCGCGGGGGTTTTTTCTATAGGGAGAAAAAGTAAGAGTATTGGTCCAGGAGGTTTTAGTAATACTTAATAATACACAGTAATACTAAAGTTCCCTCCCTACCTCCACCGGGCGATTGGTCGAGGGGGATCTCCAATCTCACCAAAATTGCAAAAGAATGCACCAAAACCCGGCATAGCATCGCATTCTGTAAGCGCTATAATATAGAGAACGGCGCATAGGCGCGGCGTAACTAAACGAAATGGTGGTGTTCCCTTTGGCAAAACCGCAAGTAGGCATTCAATTGTATACGCTCCGTGATCAGACGGAGAATGATTTTTTGGGTACAATTAAGAAGGTAGCGGAAATCGGTTATTCAGTCGTTGAGTTTGCCGGATATTTCGGTACGCCAGCTAAAGAATTAAAAAAAGTGCTGGATGATACGGGCCTGAAAGCTCCATCGGCACATATCGGATTGAATTGGGAGGACCCAAGCAAACGGGAATCCGAATTGGCCGCTCAGATTGAATATGCACAGGAAATCGGCTTATCTTATATCGTAACGCCTTATGCTCCGCTGCCGGAAAACCCGACGATGGCGGATGTCGACCAATTCGTCTCCGTGATTGAAAAGGCGGCGCAGCAAGTCACTGCGGCGGGTTTGAAATATGGTTATCACAATCATGCGTTTGAATTCAAACAGGTGGAAGGTAAAGCCGTCATTGATCATCTGCTTGAGCGCGTTCCGGCTGACCTGCTGTTCGCTGAATTCGATCTGGGCTGGGTACATATGGGCGGCCAGAAGCCGGTAGATTACATTAATAAATATGCGGGCCGTGTTCCGCTAGCGCATTTTAAAGATTTCGGAGATGGACGCAGCGATACGGAAATCGGCAGAGGTGTGGTTGACTTTGACAGTGTGCTGGCCGTTTCCGAGCAAGCCGGTATTCTCTACTATATTGTGGAGCAGGAACAGTTCGAAGGCTCTTCCCTTGACAGTGCCGCGATCAGTCTGGAATTTTTCAAGCAGCGGGGCATCATCTGATTGCCTGTCTCCTGCAAGAGGGAAAACCGGATAAACCGAGGCAATATTGTCATCATAAGACATTTGTGATATAATTAGAGCACTGTGTTTTGTGAGATGGCTTGGGGTTGTGAATAACTCCTTAAGCAGGAGGTGGAACTGTGGAACTCGCATTGAAAATTGTATTGGTAATTTTCTCGTTGGGCTTGATTGCGGTTGTTCTTTTGCAAAAAGGAAAGAGCGCTGGTTTGGCTGGAGCAATCTCCGGTGGTGCTGAGCACTTGTTCGGCAAGCAAAAAGCCCGCGGTTTGGACTTGTTTTTGCAGCGCTTGACTGTTGTATTGGCAGTTGGATTTTTCCTGCTGGCGCTGGTTGTAGCGTACTTGGTAAAAGCTTAAGAAATAACGCGAAAAGCGAGGGACTAGCCCTCGCTTTTTTTTGTGCAAAGATGCAGCATTGGAGTGATTAAGCTTATTTTCACAGGGAAGACAAGAGACGGCGGCAGCCGTTTTGGGTTTGGTCTGGATGTTTAAGGGATGATGATTTAGGCCAATAGTGGTTAAATTAATAAAAGAGCTGTTATTGCAGCTAATTTGGAAAGAAACGGATGGCGTGTCGCATTTTCGTGTATACTGAAATGTATATGGGAATCTATCAATTAACGTCATGGTCTATGAGGTGAGAAAGTAATGGTAACAGAACAGGAATTGCTTGATTTTATGCGCGAAACCGCTTATAAACCGATGACATATCAAGAGTTGGAACAGCATTGGGGTACGGAGGATGCAACTGAATTCAAGGACTTTTTGAAATTATTAAATGAGCTGGAGGAAAAGGGCAGAATCATTCGCACTCGCAGTGAACGTTATGGTGTGCCGGAGAGGATGAATCTGCTGCGGGGCCGCGTACAGGCGCATGCGAAGGGTTTTGCTTTTCTGATACCGGAGGAGAAGGATCACCCGGATGTCTACCTGCATGCCAATGATCTGAAGACGGCCATGAACGGCGATATCGTGCTGGTTCGCATTACAGCCAAGAGCGAAGGCGGCGGACGCATGGAGGGCGAGGTTGTGCGCGTTGTCCAGCGGGCGATTACGCAGGTTGTCGGAACGTTTGAGAATCATGAGGCGTACGGCTTTGTTATCCCGGATGACAAACGGATTAACCGGGATATTTTTATCCCGCGGGGCGGTTATCAGGGTGCGGTCACCGGGCAAAAGGTTGTTGTGCGGATTGTGAACTATCCGGAAGGGCGATCAGCGGCAGAAGGTGAGATCGTCGAGGTGCTTGGCCATAAGGATGACCCTGGCGTTGACATTCTATCGATTATTCGTAAGCATCAACTTCCGGAGAGCTTTCCGGATGAGGTGATGGCTGAGGCGGAGGCGGCTCCGGATTCAATTACGGAAGAAGAGATTGTAAAGCAGGGCAGACGCGATCTGCGCGATAAAGTCATCGTCACGATCGACGGTGAGGACGCAAAGGATCTCGATGACGCAGTAAATGTGGAGCGCCTGGAAAATGGGAACTATGTGCTCGGTGTACATATCGCCGATGTCAGTTATTATGTGCGGGACAAGTCGGCGCTCGATCAAGAGGCGTTCCGGCGGGGCTGCAGCGTGTACTTGGTAGATCGGGTGATCCCGATGCTGCCGCACCGTTTGTCCAATGGCATCTGTTCCCTCAATCCGCAGGTGGACCGGCTGACGATGTCGTGCGAGATGGAATTTGACGCGAAGACGTTAAAGCGCGTTCGCCATGATGTGTTCACCAGTGTCATCAGGACAAAGGAGCGGATGACGTACAGCAATGTGCGCAAAATTCTGACCGGTGAGGATGACCATGAACAGCTGAAGGAAAGATATGCGGATCTTGTTGACATGTTCAAGCTGATGGAGGAGCTCGCGATGAGGCTGCGCAAGCAGCGGATGAAGCGCGGAGCGATTGATTTTGACTTCCAGGAATCAAAGGTTATTGTCGACAAAGAAGGCAAGCCCGTTGATATTATAAAAAGGGAGCGCTCGGTTGCCGAGCAGATCATTGAGGAGTTCATGCTTGTGGCCAATGAGACCGTGGCAGAGCATTTCCACTGGCTGCGGGTACCATTCCTTTACCGGATTCATGAAGACCCGGATTCAGAGAAGCTGATGAGCTTTGTACAATTTGCGGCCAACTTCGGTTATACCGTGAAGGGCAAAACAAATTCCATTCATCCGCGCGCGCTGCAGACACTGCTGGAGGAAATTCGCGGTACGAAAGAAGAAACGGTCATCTCGACGGTGATGCTGAGATCGATGAAACAGGCCAAGTATGATCATCAGAGCTTGGGACACTTCGGTCTGGCGGCCGAGTTTTATTCACACTTTACTTCACCGATTCGTCGTTATCCGGACTTGGTTATCCACCGAGTCATGCGTGAGGTGCTGGAGAATGGCGGCATGTTGCCTGAGGCTCGGCAGGAGGCGCTGGAGGCGCGTATGCCGGACATTGCGCAGCATTCCTCTGAGCGTGAGCGTGTGGCTGTCGATGCGGAACGCGACACGGACAAGCTGAAGAAGTGCGAATACATGCTGGACAAAGTAGGCGAGGAATTCGACGGTCTGATCAGCAGTGTCACGAGCTTCGGCATGTTCGTCGAGCTGGACAATACGGTTGAAGGCTTGATCCGGCTCAGCGATCTGACGGATGATTACTATCATTTCCATGAGCTGCATATGGCGCTCATCGGAGAACGGACGTCGAAGATCTACCGTATCGGCGACGAAGTGAAGATCCGCGTGGCACGCGTGAATATGGATGACCATACGATCGATTTCGAGATGGTCGACATGAAGCCGCGTGGCGGCGGCTTCCCAGGCGGCGGATTTGGCGGAGCCGCCGGAAAAGGCGGGCGCGGGCGCAGCGGTGCGTCCGGACGCGGTGGCGCGGCTGGGAGGGGTGAGCGCGCTGGCAGCGGAGCCGCCGGCAAAGGCGGTGGGCGCGGCGGATTCGGCGCCGCGGGAGCAGGACGCGGCGCGGCAGGTGGCCGCGGCACAGGAGCAGGGCGCACCGCAGAAGGGCGTGGCGGCGGCCGTGATGGTTCTGCCGCCGGCAGCAGCCGGGGCGGCAAGGACGCGTCCGCCGGCGGTGGCCGTAGCGGGCGCAAGGATATGTGGGGCTTGCCGATTAGCGGGCAAGCCCAGGGCGGCAGCGGCGCGGAAGGCGGCGGCTCCGGTGAAGGATCCCGTGGGGGCCGCGGGCCCAAGGGATTTGGAGGAGCCGGCGGCGGATCGCGCCGCAAGCGGACTGCGGAGAGCGGCGCCTTCGCAGGTGAAGCCGCGGCCGGAGCTACGGGAAGCGGCGGCGGGCCGAAGCCGCGCAAGAAGAAAAAGAACGGTAACGCGATGGCGGCTTTCGTTCGGAAAAAACGCAAGTAATAAATTGGTGATTTCCACCTTGGAACAGCCGGAATCTTGATTTCACGACCTAAAGTTGCTACAATGGACTCCTGATGAATCTGCGCAGGAGTCCATTTTCTAGCAACAGGCTCCAATCATAGCGTTAAAGGAGTGAATACTCATGGGCAAGAACAGCACACATGATCGTCCGCTCGCCCAGAACAAGAAAGCTTCCCATGATTACTTCATTGAAGAAACCTATGAAGCGGGGATCGTCTTAACAGGAACGGAGATCAAGTCGGTAAGGCAAGGCCGTGCGAACATTAACGACGCTTTCGCCACCATAAGAAACGGTGAGATCTTTATTCACAATATGCATATCAGCCCGTTCGAGCAGGGCAACCGCCATAATCCGACGGACCCTACGAGAGCTCGTAAGCTGCTGCTGCATAAATCACAGATTCATAAGCTTCTCGGCTTATCCAAGCAGGAAGGCTACGCCATCGTGCCGCTGAAGATCTATGCGCGCAACGGCTATGCGAAGCTGCTGATTGGCCTTGGTAAAGGGAAGAAGCAGTATGACAAACGCGATACAGCGGCCAAGCGCGACGCGCAGCGCGATATTCAGCGCGCACTGCGGGAGAAACAGAAGGTTGCACGATAATCCGATTTTTACGTTTTCCATCGGTTAACCAACGGTTCCAATAATCGATTGCGACATTGTGGACCGAATCGTGTTATACTATAAACACGGCATTGGATATGCCGAAACAGCAAGTATGCAACGGCTCGAGACCATCCTTTGAATAAGGATGCCGCTCATGATCCGAAGCGACCTTTCTATTAGGGGGGCGTTCTTGGATTCGACGGGGATAGTTCGAGCATGGGTTGCGGGTAGTGGGGACGCGTCCGCTTCATCAACGCTAAAGCCTATTAAACGGCAAACAACAAAACAACTACGCTTTAGCAGCTTAATAACCTGTTAGCGTGCTTCTACCTGGCATCGCCCATGTGACTAGGATAGGGGCTCAACTGTAGTGGGATACGCCGCTCGGTCTCCGCCTGGGGTCGACGGAAGAAGATAATCAGGCTGACCTTGGAAGAAGCCGGTTACGGGGCGTCCTCCTGGGTGACATCAAAACTGTGACTACACCCGTAGAAGTCTGTGTGGCGTTATCTTCGGACAGGGGTTCAAATCCCCTCGCCTCCACCAATACCATCAGAAGGGACACCTCAAGCGGTGTCCCTTTTGTCTTTTCTCTATACATGGTGGTTCCCTGAAGCCTTGATATTACTGGGATTGTACGAACTGGGACAGGGTATCAGAAAAGTTTTTGGCCAACTCAAGGTGTGGTACCGCAATGCATCAGACTAATTCTTTAATAGCACAACAGATATTAAATATACGCCAGTAACCATGTTCTTGAAGGAGATTTAATTCTTTTGCCGAATATACACGAAAAAGATATTCCGTGGAGGTTTGAAAATGGGGTTTTGGGACAAGTTGAAAAGCGTGGCTGACAGTGCGGCGGGTAAATTAGCGGAAAGGCAAGAAGAAATCCGCTCTCTGCAAGAAAAGTATAATTATAGGGATGCTGATTCATTAATTCATGAAATGAAAGCAAGAGTAAAAACTGAAGGTGTATTTTCAAAAGATGCTGCAGCGATAAAACTTGAATTGAGGGATAGAGGATACACTGACCAAGATATATCTACAATTATCCAGATTGATGCAGATATCGAAAGAATGAAATGATAATAAAGTGGGATACACCAGAAATCTACTAAAGGACTTCTGGTGTATTCAATTTAGAAATAGCTTGTGAATAGTCATCCTTTAAAACCTGAGGATATCGTAGAGGCTGTTTTAGAATCGTGGGAAGGTATTCTTACAACAAAAATTGCGGGGGAACTTCAACTTGGAGTTGATGTTTTCCCAGTGCCTCAGATTATGGGGAGTTTCTTACACGAACTGATCCCTGTAAAGCTCAGTAAAAAATATCCAGCTTCTTGGCGGCGTGAAAGGGATAAAGGAGATAAAGATTTGGTTTACATTCCAGAGGACTTCTACTCTATTGAAATTAAGACCTCGTCCAACAAGACAAATATTTTTGGTAACAGAAGCTACGGACAAGAGAACAGCGAAAATAATTCTGGAAAATCAAAGTCTGGGTTTTATATAACAATTAACTTCGAGAAGTTTGAGGACGATATTATACCTGAAATTACAAAAGTGCGATTCGGATGGATAGATCACTCAGATTGGAAAGCACAAAAATCAGCGACGGGACAACAAGCTTCACTTTCCAAAGAAGCAAGAGACTATAAGCTATTGCTGTTATACGAAAAAGAAAAGACGAAAAAGAAATCATCAGTTCTTGTTTTTGATAAAGGAATCATGAATCTATTTTGATCATAGCGATCTAGTATTTACATAATGTATTATGCGACCTCCCTAAACCGCCTCAACATCACGCTCCGGCGAATTGTGGTTTTGCACAGCCACGGTTCGAAAATTAAACCCTTGCCCATATATATAACCGTAATGGTTAATTTAGGACAGGGGTTCACTTATTCGGAATTACGTCTAAAAGCTTGTTTAAGGATTCAACATTCGTATCATCACATAATTATTTAATATTAGGATAAGATGGATTTAAGGAGGCGATGTCTTCTGAAAGGTTACTTTATCACACATCCACTTAAAAGGAGTGGCGATGTGCCTGGGAGATATCCTTTAGAGGCAGAGGTTAAAGTAATCGATCAAATAGGTTTAATTAATAATACATATCTTTCATTTCTAGGCGATGCGTATGGTGTGAATAATTTAGGGCCGAATATGGATCCTTGTATTTTCTCTGATCCGTTGCCTTGGTGTTGGTCGTACTGCAGAATGGGTAAAAGGGGGAATATTCATCAAACCTCACACAATACTGTAGTAGATGCGACAGGTGAAACTCCTTGGTTTCACCACGCCTATTGAACCATGAGGTTAAGTCAGGAGACATTGTTTTTTTTTGGTAATTATCAGTTTGATAATAATTACACAATATCTGAAATATGGGTGGATACGGTCTTTGTGGTTGGAGCCAAGGAAAAGTGGGACATTGGTAAGGTAGGAAGGAAGTTGGAATTAAAGAAGCCACCCAAATCAGATGAGTTTACTACCAACGATGATGTTTGGAAATATCATTTTGACGATCATAGGTTTTCACACCAATTTGTAACGATAAGGAGACCCTATTATTCGATTTTTGCTTCCATGTACCCTCCGAGTTTAGAGTTCCCACATTAGTCGTTCATTCCTTGGGTTTCTGATAAAAAGCCTTTTTCAATAACAGGTTTTCGTTTAACAGAATATCCGTTCAGTAATCTCGTTAAAATTATGGAAAATGCAAGGGTTAAAGTAAAAGCTCATGACGAGAGGGACTTAAGAAGGCCTTTATTGTTTAATGGGGACCTGGCCGCTTCCTTATGGAGCGCCATATGGAACAAGGCTACTTTACGAATCATCAAAGCGAAACCTTCCCCTCAAATACAGCCGTTTTGCCGCACTTGATTAGGCTACCTCCCCGAACAATCTAAGCAGCACGCGACGGCGAATTGTGGTTTGCACAGCCACGGTTCGCTTTTTTGAACCCTTGTCCATATAAAACCACAATGGTTTATGTTGGACAGGGGTTCAATTTCGTTCTCCAATGACGTAACGAGCAGATTTCAATGTGACAGTACCGTCGATTGCGTCTTAGTGACGCTTTTGTCCGTACTGTCTTTTTCTTTTTGATGAAGCTGGGAACAGAAGGATTCATTCAACCACAAGCTGCATGCAATATTTAGACATATCAAGACCATAGAGTTCACGTATGACCTAAAGAACACATTGAAGAGCATCTTCAAGATTGACAAGAATATATATGAGTGTTATTATTTTATATAGAGGTCCTTGAAGATCATCTTCAGGGATGATTAGATCGAGAGGAGCAATCTGCAATGGAGTTATTTCAATGCAAAACATATCCTCTAAATGTAGAGGATAAATTTAATGAGTTTTTGACCGGAGGATTTGTTGCAATTGGTTATCCTGGTTTGGGTGACTTAAGCGGTCTAAACAAACAGGAAATTCGCGAACGTTTAGAGCGTGTTTATCATGAAGATCCCGCACGAACCCGTTATCATCTAGGGATGGTTAATGCTTTTTGTAATACCATGTCGCCTGGGGATTTCGTTCTTATTGAGGATCGAAACAACGGCAACGTTCATGTTGGTATGTTAGGGGCCTATAGTTTCAAGGGGGATTTGGATGACGTGGGATTATCCCATCAGCGTTCTGTCGATTGGAAAGCAGTCATTCCTCGAAGTGAATTGATACCTGAATTGAAGGAATTCATCCGAAATCGACCAAGTATAACACAGTTCAAGCATCCGATTGAGGTCGCAAAGCTTGAAAGATACCTCAATCAACAACCAGCCGCTTTAGGCATTGAAATCAATGAGTTAATTAGCAAGGCTCTTTTGATACTTGCAGAAGAAATGGATTCAAAGGATATTGAGAGGAAAACACGCGCTGCAATAGCATTGTTACAATATTTCAAGAGTTAAGGGGTGTGTCTAATGATCCTCAGTGTTGAATCGGGTAAGGAAATAAACTGTGTTCCACATCGTACCGAGTATGAAAAATGGTTGAAGAAGCTACAAAAATTCGATAATACTGCTTATGATCAGGTACGAAAGGTATTGAATAACATAGCCGATTTAAATGAAGTTATAACATCGAGTTGGATCCCTGGGCATGACTGGCATGGAACGGTTTATCAACCTCTGTATTATGCACTCGGATATGACGATATATCTGCAGCAAAATTTTATGGTCTCATTTTGTTTGAAGTAATTCTCCACCGTCCTGAAACCTGGGGATTCGGTCGTTACTCTAAGGATGGACGTCCTATCAAGGGGATGACGTATTTCAGACTTTCAAATTGGCAGGTGTCCTAAGCCACCTCGCCAAACAGTCTCAACATCACACTCCGGCGAATTGTGGTTTTGCACAGCCACGGTTCGGAAAAATGAACCCTTGTCCATACAAAACCACAATGGTAATGCAGGACAGGGGTTCAGTATGTTAACTTTACAATCGATTGTAATCATTATCTATCGTTGAGACATGATAAACAGGAGTGCAATTATCGCTATAATTAACCATAGCCATGTGTAATTTGGAGTTTGGACGTCTGGTTTTTTGTCTGAGAATTGTGTGCCATTAGATGCCGCGACTTCATGAGTAGAATCAAAAGTTTCAATCTTTGCGGTTTGGTTTTTTTCATTCCATCCATATTCCCCAGTAAACTATAGCCACTTGCCGAGGTGTAAATCCCCTTAATCGAAAAGTTATAGCCCTTTTCTTTAGCGTATTTTTCTGCTGCGCGAAACTTTGCCTGATTAACTGGAGTGTGAATCTCATCGGAGAGTTTTACTTCAATGATGTACGTATCGCCGCTTTTGTACTTTATTAGTGCATCTGGGATGTACATTCTTGTTTTGTTTTCAAATTCATACGGAATTTTAAGTGGCTCTACTTGAAAGAATTCTACTTCCTTATCTCGAATTATTGATCGATAAACACGCTCCTCTAATGGACTACGACAAATAATAGGCCCGTCATGTTTGATGGACTCTAATGTCTTTGGATAGTTAGAATCCCTCTTTATATAGTTAGGTGAAGTATATGTGGTTGATTCATTAGTCGCTTTTACGTGCGTAGAGGTTTTAGATATATCACCCGTCGAATTTGCATATTGAGTTGCTGTTAGTTTTGAAGTAACTGATCGAATTAGCTTTATATTTCTTCTGTTGAGACTTGATAAATCAACTTGGGCCCAAGGGGTAATTGGTCTCTCGCTAGATTCATCAAGAACTCGGCAGATTTCGATTCTTGAAATGCGAAAGGTTCTCCATTCTTTTCTAAAATAACAGTAAGCGACCATATAACTGGCTTTTTCGACAGAAAATAAGTAAGCAGGTTCGACGATGCGATCTTTATCGTTGTAATGCATGTAGAGCTTTCTTCTCTCTTCTAAAGCCAGATCGATCTTTTGCTTTATTGTCATAATCCTTTCACCACCCTCGCCCAATGGATAGCAATATACTGTTGGGCTTAGGTATAGTAATGAAGGGACAACTTCTTGAGCTCACGTTACCTCACCAAACTTTCTCAACATCACACGGCGACGAATTGTGGATTTACTGATCCACGGTTCGGAAAAATGAACCCTTGTCCCTTTAAAACTACAACGGTTAAGATGGGACAGGGGTTCATCTCGTATTGAACGGAGTTACTTGAGAAGAATGCCGTTTTCTACAATTAATCTTAAAGATTAAAAGTAGTGATGCCCTTTTGACAAAGCTCATCGCGTACTTTTTTATGCATCAGCTATTTAAATAGATTGCTAGCCTAGAAAACGTCATTCCATGTGCATTGCGCATTAAGATTTCGAGGTTATCATCAATTCCCAGAGCATATTGATCACAGCATGGACAAATTGCGAACCATTGAGGATTTGGTTCTTCTATTATTGTTTTTGAGACGGTTCTTAATTTGCATCTTCGTTGTACCATATCGTGCAAGGTGTAGATATCAATTTCTACAAGCTCCTGTTCTTTACATTCTGGACATGTTTCTCCAGCATTAAGATTATGAGAAATCACAAGACACTCAAGAATTTTAGGATAGATTTCTTTTAACGTTACTTCTCTATTTTCAAGTTTCCAGTTAATTGATTTATCAAGTTCATACATTATTACTACTCCTCCGATTCGCCTATAGTTAATGTTAACCGCCAACATTCCATTCCTTCAGAATCTAAGCAAGTATCTAGGCTGCATGGGAGTGTAGAATCTATACTGATTCCTTTGCTATTTAGGTCAATTATCATACTTTCCTTATTTACGTTATCTAATCCCTTTTTTGGAATGAAGTATGTAAGAAAGTTATAACCGCTGTCAGACCACAATTGTGACACTATTTTACGGCGGTTATCATATGGAAATTCTTTCGTGCTTTTAACACGAGCATCATCAAATAAAGTCTCTCGTTTCCTTAAGATTTTGGGAACTAGTATTTCCATGTCAAACGCCTCCTCTATATGGTAATATACGACTATTGGTAATAAACGGTTGCAATTATGCAATTCTAGTTATTCGCTCTTAGGGTGAATATTTCGGTGCGGCAGAGCCGCTTGGTTAATGAATGAGAGCCACTATGTTAATGAAATAGAGCCACCTTATCGGAGGGGAGAGCCACCCCGGTTTGGGGCAGCCCTCGGGAACATTATCTTAGAACTGAGGTGCTTTCCTTTTTCTCATGGAATCTTCGCCGTCGATTAGCATTTGATATGAATTATGCACAATTCGATCCAGGATTGCGTCGGCCATTGTATGTTCGCCAATCTTCTCATGCCAACCATCCGGAGCGAATTGGGAGATGAAGATCGTCGAGGCGCTCTGGTGGCGGGCTTCGATGATCTCAAGCAAATCTCGGGCTTCTGTTGCAGTCAGGGGAACCAGCAACCATTCGTCCATAATGAGAAGGCTGATCTTCTTGTATTGGGCAATAACCTTCTTATATGTTCCATCTCCACGAGCGATAGCCAGGTCCGTTAGGAGCTCAGGTAAGCGGATATACTTCGTTGCATATAAATGACGACAAGCTGCGTTGCCCAGCGCGCACCCGATAAAGGTTTTCCCCGCGCCTGATGCGCCCATAATGATGACATTGTGCTTCTCATGAATATAATTGCCAGTTGCAAGCCGCAGGATCTGAGGTTGCTCTAAGCGTCGGTCTGAATGATATTCAATGTCCTCGACGCATGCACTCGGATAGCGTAGCGTTGCCTTTTTGAGAAGCCTGCTTAGCTGGTTCGTCTTCCGGCGTGCCCATTCTGCATCCACTACTAGCCCGAAGCGTTCCTCAAAAGACAGTGTGGAGTAAGACGGGTTCTGCATTTGCTCCCGCAGGGATTCAGACATGGCGCTTAAACGCATTTCATTTAGCTTCGTAATCGTCGTATTGGTTAACATTTAGGATTTCCTCCCGTAATAGTCTGCACCGCGTGTAAAGCCATGAGTATTCACGGAAGGCGCGCTTGGTTGTTCGATCGTTGCAGCTTCCTCAAGAGTGTCCAACCCTGATTTCAGGATGGTGCTGATATGCCTGTAGCTAGGATTGGGTGTGTAGCTAAGAGCCCGTGCACAGGCGGATTCAAGACGAACCAAGGAATACCGGTCTGCCAGCTTTAATACGCCCATGCAAGACTTGTATCCTTGTTGCTCTACCCGGTGACCTGCAAGTATGGCTTTGATGGCTGTACATGTATAAGGCCCCACCTGTTTTGCCCATGCGACAAAGCGCTCTGCATTCCATTCCACATACTGCTTATGCTTTTCCGACATGTGATCTGAAACGGTATGATATTGTCCCGGACGACCGTAAAGCCGGGGATGAGAGCAGATCCGATGATGGTTGTAGAACACTTCGATAACGCCGCGCGTAATTCGGACGTCTACCTTGTGTTTGATATATTCATAGGGAACGCTGTAATGCATATTGTCTACAGCTATGTGATAATTGAACTGTACGGTGGCAACTTTCCAGGTGGCACATTCGTACGCAGAAACAGGTAGCGGCTGCAGGGTGTGCTTCTCCTCGTCAAGAAACGCACTCAGCCTGCTGCCTGGCTTTTTCTGAAACGGCTTACGGTTGAAGGTTTCGAGCTTCACTGAGATGGCTTCGTTCAATTCGGAAAGAGTGAAGAATGTCTGCTTACGCAATGCCGCCAGAATCCATGTGGAGATGATCCCAACCGTCCCCTCCACGCTGGGTTTATCTTTGGGTTTTCTGACTCGGGCAGGGATAACAGCGATACCGTAATGCTCGGCCATTTCATGATAGGTCTTGTTGATAACGGGGGAGTACCAAGAGGATTGTTCCACTCCAGTTTTGAGGTTGTCTGGAACAAGGATTTTGGGGACGCCCCCGAAATGATTGAAGGCATTGACGTGCGCGGAAATCCAGCTTTCTTGTGCTTGAGAAAGAAAGCCTTCCACATATGCGTATTGGCTGGATGGAAGAGTTGCGACGAAGATGTATACCGGCATGATTTCGCCAGTTTCCCGGTCTACCAAAGAAGCTGTCTGACCAGCCCAGTCGACTTCCATATGCTCGCCTGGCTTACGCTGAATGTGCATGGTGGCTTTAGTTGTCGCGGCGTACTTTCGATAGTAATTGCAAAACTGAGTGTACATGAGGGGGATTTCGCCGCTTAAACGGCAGCTCTCGCAGTACTCGTTCCAGAGTAGACTAAGGGTCACGCCACTCTTGGCTAGCTCTCGATGGATGTATTCGCAGTCCGGAATCTTGCGAGATGAGACTTGGGCCTTCTCGGGGTAAAGCAAATACTGAAGGTCTGCTTCGACTACATCCTCCGGCAGCGGCCAGGACACCCCCTTCTCTTTCGCTCTGGTTAATACCTCTGAAACCGTGTTCCGCGAGCATTGCAAGCTTGATGCAATCGCGCTGGCTCAATCCCATGCTGTTGAGCCGTAAAATATCTCGGTACTTGATCATTCGATGACCTCCCATTGGAATTTGTGCTCTGATGACCAGCGGCACATTTCTCCATTCTACCAACGGGTGGCTCTCGCGACTAACATGATGGCTCTATTTGATTAACACGGTGGCTCTCACAGATTAACCAGATGGCTCCTCAGCAGCGAAATATTCATTAGGGCTGGTGTACACAGCATAATAATCAATGATGGGGTGTTTTAATGAAAAGAGATGATTTCTTGCGATCAAATTTAGTTAAGTCCTTCATAGATTGGATTTCAGATAGATTAGATAAACCGGATTCGTTTATCCATGTTTTTGACTTGAAAAAGCCGGTTAAAAGATGGGAATGTTCATCTATTTATTCAGCATTCGAAAATTACAGTTGGGCTTTTACATATAAAGATCCGTTAAGTGGGATGAAAGTAACAGGTAGCTCATTTAATGATAGCTTAGAGTCACTCGCGAAACTATCCAAGGGATTGATAAATAGTATAGAAGTATCAAATACTGAAGTATGCAGAAACCATTGTTTATCAATTTTAGACTGGGGTGGAGTTCTTCGAGGAAACGATAAAAAGATAGATACACTTGGAGCAGGAATCTGTAGTTATCTTGAAAGTACTAGAAGTAGGTTTATTTCCGATATTTCATCAGAATCGTACTATAACGAAAGAGTAATTATGAACTCAGGATTTACCAAAATTTATTCACTTTGTATGGATGACTTTATCATCTATGACGGGCGTGTAGGTGCTGCTTTAGGATTACTGGTTAGGAAGTACTGTGAGGACAATGCATTGAATGAAGTTCCCGTTGAGTTAGTTTTTGCTTGGGGAAAAGGAAGAGAGAGTACCTATATAAGCAGTAGCCAAAATAAACGCAATCCTGGAAGTGTGAAATACTCGTTCCCAGAGTTAATGTATAAAAACCCAGAACGGCATACTGAAAATAATATTAGAGCAAATTGGCTACTAAGTGAAATTGTTAATAATACGAATTCAAAATTTAACGATCTTGACAAAAAAGTTCGAATGAGGGCATTGGAATCGGCATTGTTTATGATTGGATATAAAGTTGTCTAATTCTTTAAAAAATAGAAATCTGTAATTAAGATGCCTGAGGATGGTTTATGCCACCTCCCCAAACATCCTAAGCATCACACTTCGGCGAATTGTGGTTTTGCACAGCCACGGTTCGCCTCCACCAATACCATCAGAAGGGACACCTCAAGCGTGTTCTTTTTGCTATGCAAGCATAGTATTTAACGTTATAATGTTATTACGTATTAACTTTAGTATTTAGTAATGTATTAACGGTTGCGAGTTGATCATACTATAGGAGGAGAAAACAAATGAATGGTGTGGTCAAAGTGAAAGGGAAAAAGGAGCAGGAAAAACGCTACATTCGTAAAATTGGACGGATGGGTAACAGTCTGGGTGTGAGTTTACCCAAAGAACTTGCAGAGAAGCTCAAAGTGAGCCAAGGGGAAGAACTCGAGTTCATTGAGAATCAGCAAGGCGATATTCTGATAAGAAAAGTTCGGCAAAACAAGCTCCCAGAGAATGTGCGTCCTGAGGTTCTAGAGGCCTTCTATGACGTCTTTCAGGAGGACGAGGGGATTCTTGATGATTTGAGGGATCGATGACGATGACAACATTTCTGACCAAAGAAGAGGTAATAGCAGCGCATTACTTTATGATGAAGAGAATGAACGATGCGGAGCAAGCAGGTGTGAAAGACCACTCATTGCTGGACTCCGCAGTACATAGGCCACAGCAGTCACTATTCGGGGAGGATGCATACCCGAACGTGTTTGATAAGGCTGCGGCATTATTAGAATTTTTAGTCAAGAATCATTGCTTTCATAATGGGAATAAGAGAACCGCTTATCTGGTTACGAAATCTTTTTTACTGATAAATGGGTATCATCTAAAAATGGAGCGGGGATCTGCCGTTGAATTTATTGTCGATATTGCTAAAGGGGTACTTTCATTAGACGAAATCAAGAGTGTTCTTGAAAGATTTTCCGAAGAGTAGAAGAGGAAGCGATCGCCTAGGTGACATCAAAATCGTGATTACACCCGTAGAAGCCTGTGAGGCGTTATCTTCGGACAGGGGTTCAAATCCCCTCGCCTACATACCAAATGAACGAAACGACAGCTAAAAGCGGCTGTCGTTTCGTTTTTTTGTATGCATGGAGCCTCGGGGAACCGCAGTACTAAAGGCTCTGTGGTTGCTCTTGCTTCGAATACATAAAACTTCGGACACTGTGCATGGGGGGTTGGCCCTCCGTCACCGTTTTGACGTCTCCCAAGCTCAACCGCAACCGGCTTCGCAAGGGTGCATGCTTCAGTCCTGTTTATATTATAAAAAAGCGGATAGCTGCCTCGATATAGGTTATCAGCCATAAAGCACTATTTCATTTTAATCAGCGGGTTGTCTTTAGTATAGAAAGTGTCAATAAATTCTGTTAGTAATTCTTTTTCTATATGAGGCAATTTGAAATTTTCAAGTACCCATAAGTAAATTACTTTGTTGATAGCATGATTAAGTAAAATTCCTGTTTCTGTGCTCAGCGTATTTCTAGAAATATCAGGAACAATATTTTTGTTGAGTACGTTTATCATAAAGTTTGTAACTTTTACTTTAGAAAGTTGCGTCATAAAGTGATAAGAAAAATCTTTTACAAATATATTTCTAATATATACTTTTCGTATTCGATTGCCGTATGAGTATATTTCATCCTTATGAGAAAAAGGAAAATATATCGTATTATTTTTTTCGAGGAATATGTTGGTCTGTAGCTTGTACACTTTTGTTGGGTATCCAAAGGCTTGACCTAAATTTCTCAAATCAGAGTAATGTAAATTATCAGAAATAATATATGAGTCTTCTGAGACAATACCAACATTAATGGAAGAGTCCGGTATTTCTTTATCGATGAAAATCGTAATCCATTCAAGATCATCAAAATCAGTTAGCTTACTTATTGTTTCATCTCGACTATCAAGTACATCGAATATTTTATCATAATCATCTGTAAAACCGTTACTAATAATAGGGATATTTAAATAGCGAACAGTATGGTCATGACATAAAAGAGATAGATCAAAAGACTCTTCATCATCAATTTTTATTAAGGAATTTCCATCGTAGTAATAGGGGACTCCAGCGTATGATAAATCATTCAAATATGAGTAGTGTAGAGACTTAGAAAGTTCTAGCTCTATGAAACCCTCCACATCAACTAAATAATTAGACAAATTTATAATAATTTTTTCTTTTCCGACTATAACATTATTTTTTAATGAATTTTCGATTGTATATATTTCATTCTCATTCGATCTTACAATTAAATTTAATTTATAGTCGTCGGTAAGGAAAAATTGCTGTAAAAAGTCCCGCACTTTAGTAATATTAAAACTAAATTCATTCATAAAATGATCATAGTTTAAGATCACCTCAGTTCCTTCAAATGATAAATCTTCGACTTCGTTTAAACATATGAAGGGACTGTCTTTGGTCATCTCAAGGTCGTAGCGGGTAAAGTTTTGATAATGTCTTGTTTTTATAACAAGATCATCCGACAACATAAAACACGCTAGAAACCCTATTCCAAAATTCCCAATAGGCTTATAATTAAAGTTTCTTAATGAGAAATCATCCGACTGATAATAGGAAACGCCTATATTCAGGAAATATTTTTTAAGTATTTCCATAGACATGCCTGTTCCATTATCCTTTATAGATACTTGCTTTTTCGCTGCATCTAGTATCACTCTAATGCTTGGGTTGTACTCATCCTCTCCATATTCCCTACGTCCTGCTTCTATCTCCCCACGCACTTTGCATGCGTCAATTGCGTTTTGAATTAGTTCTCGCAATCCTAAAATTCTGTCACCGTATATTTTTTCGCCCATTAATAAATTTGAAATGGCTTTGTAATCTATAGATAACCGTAAATCAGAAAGTGTATATCCTTGGGGCTGGATATTATTCTCTACCGGAAATTGGATTAGTAATTTGTATTTGTCATTCATTTGGGAGGTTATAGAATTAGCACTTTGAATCTCGTTATTAATCCAATCAATGTATCCCAGGATTTTCCTGTGTATTGAAGAATCTGAGCAATGACCATAAAGCACGATGCTTTTTTGGCCAGTTCTTTCATCTGTTTTTATCTTATCTCTATTTTCAATAACAAAGTGTTGTCTCCATTCTTCAGAACTATTCCCTGTTGGCTGAATTAGTTCAAATAATTTAGGAGGTGTTCTCTGACTATCAATATCAAGAATATCTGATAGTCTTAATAAGACTGCACAGAACTGTGTATTGAAGCTATACTCTCCTTTTTCACCATGTCGTTTTAGTTTATTTTTTAACCATGAACTATCTTGTGTATGACTTTCACATATTAAAGCTACTTCTTCCGAGAAGTTAGAAGCCGGTTGAGAAGGGAGGGACAAATAGTTCATTAATTTATTCCTAACGAAATCAGCAGATCTTTTGGCATGAATCCTTCTTATGTAGTCTTGAATGGCCTGAGCATGATCATCATTAAATTTCTTCAAAACGGCGTGATAATTAATTTCTGAAGAAAAACAATGTCCATTCTGTATGTTAATTATTTCTTCTTCGGAAACAAACATCCCAATGTCATGTAATAAAGCAGAGTATATTAGCAAAGCTATGTCTAAATCACTTATTTTTGTAACATCTGGAATTAGGTCATACATTGACTCTATAATTCTTATTGAATGCTCGATATTATGTAATGTATATTTCTTGAATGTTTGATGGATGCCTTCACTTAGGATAGGCTCAACCTCTCTGGCCATTGTAAGAATATTATCGGCAAACTCGCTGTTTTTCTCGATTAGATACTGTAGAAGTCTCGGTTGGTTTAGTTCTAATTTGCTCTTATAATCAGCTGCTCTTTGAGACATGCTTTTCCACGCTCCATATCTATCTTTGTTAATCTACGGTCAATGCAAGCTATTCACTTGTGGTATTTGAAATAGGTAGGTAAGGTTACCTGCTAGATCGCGTATTCAAGAGCTTGTGCGACGACCTCTTGGCTTTCTTCAGCTCGACGATGCCCATGTCGCCAGAGGAGTCGGTGCCAAGCAGATCGGGATATTTGTCGCTCTCGCCTATCGTTGCTCTGACTTGCCGACCGATCCAACGCAAGGTATCACCCTCGTCTTCCTCAAACAATACGTTAAGGCAGTTCTCCAGCCATTGCTCGAAATCATTTTCGTAGTCAATCTTGCCCATGACCACTTTCTCCAATACGCCTGAAGATAACTCATCATCGTTGTAAGACAGGCTGTAGAGTCCCGCTCCCTGTTCGTTAGTACATACTTTTTTTCTTGAATTGAATGAATGGATGCCCTGATATCCTGCCTACCGGCGTATGAGCATACAAAAAAGGTGCATCGTACCAATAATTGTACAACGTACCAGTTCGTTTGACTATGCTTTTGTAGGTCTTTGGGCGTAGTTTCGGATAAATCTTCTCTAACCGGTCAAATTCCTCTTCCAAATCGTTCAAAATTAATAAATACGATACTTCATTACTCTATAACCGGCAGAGAAGTTACTGCAGTCTTTGTATATATCGTACCATACCTGATTTGTAACCCTGTTAGCAAAATATTATTGATCTTATCTCTGTGCCTGTCCGATCAACTTGGATAGTACAGCTCTTGTGCATATAAATAGACAATCGCATAGGCAATCTGTAGTCGAGCGGCGACCGGATGAAGTACGGTTCGTTTTGAAGATGGCTCAATATTCCAATTAGCCGCCGCGGGATATGGGGGTAAGAAAATAGCTCGTATTCTCAATGATCAGCAAGGAGCAAAGTGAACCAATTGGCGACCGTCAACCGTACTGTCGATTTTAGCGAATCAAGCATACTGCGGGCATCGAATATGGAACAAGAAATGCGAGACAACAAAGATAAAAAATCCTCAGCAGAAATGGATTATCAAGAGAAACAGTCATCCTCCGATTATCGATGAACAATTATGGTCTGCGGCACAATCAGCCTTAATGGCCCGTAAGATGAACAAATGAATTGATGTTTTTCCATCGCAGGTATGCCCATTGTAGCGTGCCTGCTTTTTTATGCCCAAAATCCAATATACGAAGGAGATGTATGTAAATGAAAGTGGTATGTTATGTTCGCGTTTCATCAGATCGGCAAGAAGAGAAGGAATTATCAATTCCCACAAAGTTGAAGGCTATCCAACAATATTGTCAGCAAAAGCAATGGATTATCGTGCATGAATTCATCGAGAAAGGGCAGTCAGCTAAAACCGACGATAGGCCTGAATTTCAAAAGATGATTGCCATGGCGAAACGATCAAATCGTAACTTTGATGCTATCATCATTGATAAGTTTAATCGATTTTCACGTAAACGCGACGATCATATCTTCTATAAAGCATTGCTCGGCCAAATCGGCGTGAAGGTAATCTCTGTAACGGAGCAAACGGAAGAAAATACTCCTCAAAATATGCTGCTTGAATCAATGCTCGAAATCGTGTCGGAATACTTCAATGCGAATCTCGCGGCGGAAGTTCGCAAGGGAATGACCCAAAATGCGAAGAAGGGTTACAGCAACGGTGGTATGCCCCCGTATGGCTATCGTACTGAATATGTTGCTCTTGGCAATCAGAAGACGAAGGCTGTATGGGTTCCTAGTCCTCGCGAAGAGATAGATATCGTTCACTGGATATTCAATCAGTACGCCGTAGAGGATAAAGGCTACCACAAGATTGCATCTGAACTCAACGAACGGAAGGTGCCGACGCAAAAAGGCCACACATGGTCAACATCGACGATAAGAGCCATTATTCATAATGAGTCATACATTGGCAGGAGAGTCTGGAACAAGCAAGAGTATCAAACGAAGGGTGTAAAGTGGCGTGATCACTCAGAATGGGTTGTAACAGAGCATGCACATCCGGCGATAATTACGCTGGATTTGTTTGAGAAATGTCAGGAGAAGACCAAGAGACGGCAGAACGGAGGAGGCGATCCGCATCACCTTATTGGTTGAGAGGCATTATGGTATGCGATAAATGCGGTTCACGAATGATTGGCAATGTTACATCGGCGAAGACCGGTGGCCATAGATATTATGTCTGCGGAGGCTATCAGCGGAAGGGTAAGGAATTTTGTTCGTATGTGTCTTGGAGAAAGGAGAGAGCGGAAGAGATCGTATCGAATAAGTTGCGAACGACGTTGCTTCGATTATTAATGGATAACAATCTGGAGGAAGAAATTCGGATGTACCATAACGACAAGAACAAGCATGTGAGCGTCCAGCAATCCAATCTGGAAGCAGAGATCAGCTTTCTGAAGAAAAAAGTTCAAGCTATCGAGACGGACATAAAATCGGGCAAGGGAAAGCCATTCCATCAAGAGATGCTAGACGAGATGAATCAGGAGTTGCGGGTGAAGATGGCGGAGTACGAAGCACTTGCCCAAGGTAATACAACGGTCGATGTATCCGAAGAATACATTGCGTCTGTGAAGTACGACATTCGGACTTTTATCAGTCTGTTGGACGATGAGGTAGCCAATCGGCAGATGTTGCATCAACTCGCAGGGAAGTATATATCGAAGCTGTTAATCCAACGGGAAACCAAGAAAATGTATTTGACGAGACATTTTATGTATGATGACACAGTGTTATTTGAAAAAACCATTGTCATAGAGTGGTAAAGGCATTGTAAATAGCAGGAAATTGTCTGATTGTGTGGAAATTCATAGGGATAAAGGAAGTGAGATGGGAACATGTTCCCATCTCACTGCAAGCAAATATCAGATGGAGTTTATTATAGAGTTTGGTTGATTTATTCGATTTTATGATTCTTCTATAAGACCGAAGGAGGAATTTAGGAATAATAAGTAGAATCGGAGGTAACCATGGAATATTATACGTGTGTGATGCAGGGTCTTTTCTGATTGTTCATTTAAAAGTTTGAAATAACAGTACAGTGACGAGTAGATTGACATCGCTTATAATGACGATAAGATCAAGTTTATGCCCCGTTATTGTGTTAAGACACCATCCACACGTATAAACATTTCAACTGGAAGGGACAAAGTTCAATATGAACGCTGATTTGTTTAAGAGGCTTTTTAAAGCCATTTTTTCTGAGGATATAGTTGCGTTAAAAAAAATAGCTGATCTCATCATTTCGAGTGAACGAGAGAAGAACCATGGGGTTTTAGCTGATTCTCTTGAAAAGATCAAATACACTGAAAAGCCGAGAGTCAATAATGGATTCGCACAATATAGAAATGAAAAAAATAATAGCAGTGGCATGGGGGCATTACCTACGAGTAAACGCAATGACATGCCATTAGTTTCTTATGTTCCTCGTGACCAATTAAAGCATCATATGATTCTAAATGATGAAATTGAAAGCAGACTTTCATGCATTGAAAAAGAATATGCGGCAAAAGAGCGGTTGGCTAAGTACAATCTTACTCCCAAAAAAAAGGTTTTATTATATGGCGACCCTGGTTGTGGCAAGACCTTAGCAGCGGAACGTTTGGCATGGAATTTAGGATTGCCTCTACTAAAAGTTCGGTTTGATTCATTACTATCCTCATATTTTGGAGAGTCTGCTTCAAATCTGCGAGCTGTATTTGATTACTGTAAAAACGAACCTGCAGTTCTATTACTCGATGAGTGTGATTTTATTGCGAAATCTAGAACATCTGGTCAGGATGTAGGTGAAGTTCCACGGATTGTAAATATGTTGTTAATGTTACTTGACGAATATAAATCACCAGGATTAGTGGTGGCTACCACTAATTTGAAGGTTTCACTTGATGAGGCTTTATTTAGAAGATTTGATGATGTTATTGAGATACCGAAACCATCAATTAATGAAATAAGAAAATTATTGATAACTACCTTTTCTGCTATGAACGTAAGTAAAGATATTGATTGGAATGCTTTGTCTAATAAACTTGAGGGGCATTCTGCTGCAAATATTGTGTCTATAGCACAAAACGCAGCTAAAAGTTGCGTCCTTGAGGGATCCAATATAGTAAAAAAAGAACATATCATAGGAGTAATAAAGGATATTACCATGAAATATTAATGAGGTGGAACTATGGCTGATAGCAATGGGTTTTCACATCTTCCCTTACCGTTAGTTTTAGCTGGTAAACCGAAATTCCGGGGTATGAGGACACCTGATCCAAGGACAATGGATAATAGAAGAAATCGGGTGAACCATGGAGGATACATTAAAAGACAAGTTGCTCAGCTGTCTAAATTTTGGAAGGACAGACAAGAAGAACGACTGAGAGAACAATTGCCAGAAATTCAAACAGGGATTCCCATTTTATTGGAGATAGATCCAAGCAGCGATGTGAGTTTTCTGAAAAATCTTGGATTCGAAGTTATATCTGAACTGGAAGATGGTTTTGTAATAGTATCTAATGGAGAATCGGAATTTGCAACTTTAATTAATAAAACAGATGAGTTTATAAATGAAGTATCGAGGAATTGCAATACCCCGGCTCGAATATACGAATTCCATGAGGAAGACACTCGTTTAAAGAAAATACTTGGGAAAAAATTATTGAGCATTTGGACAACATTAAATGATGAGGAAAAATATGAAGTTGATGTAAGCATTAGTTGCTCTGGCAATGTGTTTTCAATTGATCAGCCACCTGAAAAACCTGATGACATTAGTGAAGAAGAGTATAAGAATAGTAGGAAGTATAAAAATTGGAAAGAAAAGTATTATGAGGCATATGATCTTTGGGATGAGTTAAAGTCAGAGAGAGAACAACAGTTTGAAAGAATTATCAGATCATATGGTGGTGAATTTACTGGGTCATACGTAGATGGTGAGCCAACCTTTCTTGAGTTTAGTGATAGTTTTTCTGTTAGAGTTAAGATAAATGGAAAATGCTTAAGGGACTTAACATACAATTTCTCACCTTTATTTGAAATGGAATATGTTGGGGAATTGTGTATAGGAAAATCCGTAGCGGATGTTGTAGAGGAAATAAATCCAAACTTAACAATTCTCCCCCCTGATGAGGATGCACCAATTGTTGCAGTTATTGATAGCGGGATTCAAGAAGGGCACAAGTATATTAGATCAGCAATTCTTCATGAAGATTCAAGATGTTATGTCAAAGGGACAACTTCAGTTGCTGATGAAGTAGGAAATGGGGGACACGGAACAAGAGTAGCGGGAGCCATTTTGTATCCCTTTGAAATTCCTCAGTCAGGTACATATAAGTTGCCATGCTTTATTCGAAACGCACGTGTGTTAGATGAAACCAACGGGCATTCTATTCAAATTAGTATGTTTCCTCCTCTTACTATAAAAGCTGTTGTAAAAGAATTTGCGGTGGATGCTACCAGGAAAACAAAAATTTTTAATCATTCAGTTGCCGAAATTAGCTCTTGTGAGATTGAACACATGTCACCATGGGCTGCTGAGATAGATATGCAAAGCTACGAACAGGATGTTTTATTTATACAAGCCGCAGGCAATGTTTTTGATACTACAATAAAGGAATTATTCAATGAGGGTAAATCATATCCGAAGTATTTATTTGATGACAGGGCAAGAATTGCAAATCCAGCACAGAGCATGCAGGCTTTAACAGTTGGTTCAATCACGAATTTGTATTATGAAACTGAAGATTCTGTTAGCATAAGTGGGGAAAATGAACCCTCGGCATTTTCTCGATCTGGTTCAGGAATTTGGAATTCTGTGAAACCGGATGTTGTTGAATATGGTGGGACTTGGGTGAAGAATAGAGAGGGTACTGATAATCGTCTTACTACACCGGCAGATGTTTGTCCTGAATTGCTTAGGGTGTCACCTGAAGGGGCTGCATTCGCTAAAGATGCAATAGGAACATCGTTTTCAACACCTAAAGTTACATACATAGCGGCTGAAATCCAGAAATTATTCCCTGATTCTCCAGCATTATTGTATAGAGCTCTGATAGCGAATTCTGCTAGATGGCCAATTACTATCAACGATAAATTTGTCAACGCACAAGAAATTATGAGGCATGTTGGTTATGGGCTTCCTAATGTAATTAGAGCAACAAGAAATGATGACTATCGTATTACTTTGGTTACTGAAAACACTACATATCTATCTGAAGGCGAGGCACATATTTATAGAATACCTGTCCCTGATGAATTATATGCCATTGGTGAAGATTATGATATCCGAATAGATATCACTTTATCGTACGTTGCAAAACCAAGAAACACAAGAAGAACAATTAGTAGATATTTATCAACTTGGCTTGACTGGAGATGCAGTAAGATCGGAGAAAGTATTGATTCATTTGCAGAGAGGATTTTTACTAAAGGTGCATCTGTAGATGATGATGGTAATTTTAAATGGGTGATTGGTGAGCAGAGCAATCATGGTCAAGCCAAGGATTTTTCACGTTCTTATAATACATTACAGAAGGATTGGGCTATTATTAAGTCTAACCAATTAACTGATAGTTTCTGCATTGCAGTTCGTGCACACAAGGGCTGGGATGCAAATGAAGCTGCAAGATATTCTTTAGTAGTTAGTTTTGAAGCCATAAACCAAGATATAAAAATATTTGAAATGATACGCAATCTTGTTGAAGTTGAAATTGATAGCTTAGAACAAGAAATTGAAGTGGAGGAATGACTTCAAGAGTAATTTGGCATGGATCCCTACGGAAATGACTGCAAGCATAAAGGCTCACAATTAATGGGATACGCCGCGGCGATGTTTATGTAAGTGCGTCACCGATCGAAGTTTTTACTTCGTGGTTGGCGTTGTCAGGTTTTAAATATGTATAACAGTAATATCCGGAGGAATATGAATGCGAATTAATCTAATTAATGAGTTTTCAGAAGATCTAAAATCGGGGAAGAAGTGGAGTGCTACGATAAAAATGCAGTCGAAAAACCCCCTCAAGTGAAATAAAATTAAAGCAGTCGAGGGGACGTGTTGACAATGAAACGGTACGACAAAGCATTCAAAGAAGAAGCAGTAAGATTGAGCGATGAAATTGGACCAAAGAAAGCTGCCGAGCAGTTGGGCGTAGCCTACCATACTTTGCAGGATTGGAGAAAACGAAGAACCCTGCACGGCGAAGGAGCGCATATCGGTAGCGGACGCGCGTATGCATCTGCCGATAAGACCGTGCGTGAAATCGAACTAGAAAAAGAAATTGTTGAGTTGCGCCGCGCGAATGAAACTCTCAAGGATGCACTCGGTTTTTTCGCAAAAGACCGGAAGCGGTAAAGGCATGCCAGCTCTATGCATATATCCGTGAACGACGGGATCGGTGGACCGTCAAGGAGATGTGCGAAGTACTTGCTATCAGTGAATCGGGCTATTACCGTAGCTTGAAGCCCACACCCAAACAGGAGCGGCAGCAACTTCTTCTGGTCAAAATCAAAGACATTATTGCAGAACATGAAGACAACAGGAATTAAGGTGTCCAGCGCATTCTGCTGGCGCTGTCACAAATAGAGATCACGACCAGCTACAGAACCGTCTATCGAATTATGAAGAAGCACGGCCTGCTGAAGAAAGCCAAGCGTCATCCAAACGGCATTACACGTGAGGATGCCGCAGCTCAGAAGAGCGAAAACCTGATCCGCAGAGATTTCAAATCCTCAGCACCCAACCAAAAGTGGTGGCTATCGGATATCACCGGAGTCCCTTGTTCAGACGGCAAGCTATATCTGTCCGCGGTACTGGATTGTTTCAACGGAGAGATCGTGGGCGTCGCCATGGACGATAACATGCGCAAGCAACTCTGCATCCAATCCTTTGAGAATGCCTGTAAAGCAAGAAATGCTCGCGGAATGATTTTTCACAGTGATCGAGGCAGTCAATTCACGAGCCAGGCATTCCGAGAGTGTCTAGCTAAACGAGGTGCCATTCAGAGCATGAGCGGCACAGGGCGTTGCTATGACAACGCAAGGATGGAGAGCTTTTTTGCTACGCTAAAGAAAGAGAAGCTGTACAAGATCAACACGGAGCGCTATCCGATGGCCTATATTAAATCGATCATCTTCAGATATATCATGGTCTACTACAACAGACGGCGGGTCTACACCTCTAATCCAGGGGGCTGGCCCCCAACTATCTATCGCGAAAGAATGCTGTCACAAGCAGCTTAGCAACTGGATTTCTGTATGAGGGTGTTTTCAAACTGTACTTTTTTTGACAACTCCAGAAAAGCGGAAGAGGTCTTAAACGGCATGACATGGGAGAAATATGTGTATAAATTTGTTATATTCAGTTTGTGCGTGGGCTTGTTAGCCACGGTTATTCGATGGATTTTGGCATTAGTAAATGAAACTGGAGATATAGTAGAATACGTCGGTGGTCCCATTGCTATATTAGTTGATGCTATTCTTGCTTTTGTCCTTTGGAGAGGACCCCACTTGCTTCGTTTTGTATTGAAATCTATTTACTGGTTCATGCCCGTGGGAGAGATGGATTTGAAAGCAGATTTAAGGACAGAAAAACGGGCAGCTGCAGGGCTGCCCGTTTTGAATATAGAACAAGCATCATCGAAGTGATTCGTGCAGCAGTAAATTCTACCGCTCGTACTAGTCTATCCGCGTCCCGGTCTCATACACGCCGTAGGTCGATACGGTAATGCCGGTGTCTGTGCGTGTGACTGTCCAATCCCAGCCGCTCTTATAGTTGGTCAGTAGCAGCTTGTCGTTCACTTCATCGTATGTCCATGTGCCAGTCTGGGCTCCATTCCAGTAGAAGGAAATGGTGCCGTCTTCATGGATCGTCAGCTCTCTGCCGTCCGCTCCACCGGGAACATACATTTTCCAGGTGCCGGTGAAGTAAGCGGACCCGCCTGCGGACGCCTGTGTTTCACTGCCGCTGTTCGCCCCGCTGCTACCGCTGCCGCCCGCCGAGCCTGCATCGGCAGGGCTCGTAATGACGATCTTCTTCGTCACATTGTCGAAGGAAATCTTATGCTTCAGCTGATCGCTGACGAAGCGGATCGGCACCATCGTTACTTTCCCCTGCATGATGGCGGGCACATCCATCATCACGGTCTTGCCATTCACTTTGGCGGCGGACTGATCGAGCACCAGCACAATCGTATCCTGTCCCAATGTAATGGTAATGCTGCGTTCCTTGCCGTTCCATTTCACCCCGGCGCCAAGCGCTTCACTGACGAAACGGAGCGGAATGACCGCACGGCCGTTATAGGTGGACGGTGCGGCTTCGAGTGTATGGGCTTTATTATTGACGTAGGCTGTTTTATTGCCAATCTGCAGTACAATCTGATTCTGCGGTCCGTCAGCGTCATCCGCTGATTGTCCTCCCCCTTCAGGGACGATCGTTACTTTAATCGCGCCGGAAACGTCGATCAGCTCCCCATACTCATCATAGGACACAAGCTTATACAGATAAGTGTGACCGATAAAGGTATAGTGATCTGTATACTCGGTTTCTGTCAGCATGAAATCGGTCATCCTCACATATGGGGCGCCGTTGTCTGAGCGGTAGATGTCCCACATATACTCACCGGGCAGCTGTGTCCAGGGGATCGTAATTGCGTTTTCGCCCTCGAACTCATATTCTGCAAGCGGATTAAGCGCATCTTCCGCCGGAGAACCGATATCCAACGAGAGCGGATAGTCGTCGCCGCCCTGGTCGTAGACTTCTTCCTCCGCCTCGAAGACATAAGAGAACCTGACCTGCGTAATCGAGAGGCCGTTGTCCGGAAGGATGCGGTCGATAAGAAGCTTGGCGTAGGTGCCGTCCTGCAGCATGACGAGGTACAAAGCGCCCTGCTCGATTTTCAATGAATTCGTAAAGCCGGACGTATAGCGGACGGTCGGATCGGTTAATTCCTCCTTGCCAAGCTTACGGATGGACAGCGCTCCAATATCGCCATATTGATTGATGACGATATCCGTCTCCGGGCTTACGCGCGTGTAATCCAACGTGGATAAATTCAATCCTCCCCGGTCCAGCACATCCCCTGACCAATTTAGTGTGTAAGGATGCATCGGGCTGTAGACCGCGCTTTGCTCTTCGGTCCAGTAGATCGTTCCGGCAGCCTGGGCTGTTCCCGGTGCTAAGCCTGACACTGCAAGGCACAACAGCAGCATCGTTAACAATGTGGCAATTTTATTTTTCACAGACTTCACTCCTTGAAAGATATAGTGGAAAAAACTTGCTGCGATTACAATAACAATCCTGGTTTACAAATAACTAACAAGCGATTTTGTGATAAATTTGTGATGGGTTTGAAAGCTGACTGCGTTAAGATGAAGCAATAAGGAAAGGATGGGGATGTCTGTGTCTTTTTTTAAAAAGGCATTGGCCAAAGTCGGAATCGGCGGTGTAAAAGTGGATCTGGGGCTAGCAAGCGGCAGCTTGACCGCCGGGGAAAAGTTTCAGTCCGTTGTCCGGATCCGTGGTGGCAGTGTGGAGCAGCAGCTGCAGACCTGTGAAATTTGTTTGTATGCGGAGTATACGCAGCACCGCGCCAATGCGAATGGCGAAATGCGGCAGATTTCGGCTAAAGCGTTAATTCAAACCTATACGCTTGCTTGTGATTTTACGCTGAAGCCGGGCGAAACCCGTGAGCTTCCGTTGACCCTGCTCCTGCCTCTGCATACTCCTCCCAAGCTTACCCGGGAATCCGTCTGGTTCCAGACGCGGCTTGATCTGGAGAAGGCGGTCGACCCTTCGGGCAAGGACCGGATCGATGTGCTGCCCGATCCTTTAATGAAGCGGATTCTGAATGCCATGGAGCGGCTCGGCTTCCAGCTGGCCAAATCGTATTTGACGGAAAACAGCAATGACCAGCTCAGCCCGGATCCTTTTGTCCAGAAGCTCATCTACAGTCCTTCGGCCGGGTACCAGCATGTATTGGAAGCGGCCATCATCACACCCGTATGGTTGTCCGATATCCTGCAGATCAATATGGAAATCAAGCGCAGACAAGGACTGCTTCACTCGATTACCGGAAAGGACACCGTGCAGGATACCATACAGCTCGTTCCGGCGGAATGGGGGCAGAGGAACGATGAAGCGCTTGCCGCGCAGCTGGAGGGCATCATAAGTTTTGCCGCTAACAGTGAATAAACCGGCGGCGGAACGCAACGCATCATGCAGCAAAAGAGGCGCCGCAAGCGCTTTTTTTTTGCTATACTATAAGCAATAAAAACACGATCTTAACGATGATGAAGGAACGAAGTCAAAGGGTGGTGGCAAGCCTGTGACGCCGGATGAACAGATCGACGGCTTGTTGCGGCAAAAGCGGTTTGCGGATGCATATATACGCATGGAAGGCAAGGTGCTCGAAGGCGGAAAGCTCGATGAGGCAGCGCTTCGCCGATTGCCGCGGGAGAGCCTGCATGCTTCTCCGATTCTGATGCAGGCGCTGGGCGGGATTTGCTGCCGCAAGGGAGAACTCCATGAAGCCAGGCAATGGCTGGAGCTGGCGGTGAAGGGCTTTGGCTCAATGCCTTATCCGGCGGGACTGCTGTCGGCGATGTGTGCGTTCACCCATGTCCTGCTTAGACTGGGTGAAACGGCTGAGGCGGAGACGCTGCTTAAGTTTCTCAAGCAGGAATATGAGCGGATGAAGCCGGAGGAGCACAGCGGCGGGCTGCTGTCCGTTTTGGCAGCCGGCAGCAGGCTGATCGGCTCCATGCGCTTTGCCAAGCAGTGGTATATCGATGCGGTCGAGTTTTACGACCGGAGGCAGCGCATCAGCGAGGCGGCCGATGTTCTGGCAGAGCTGCTGCTGCACTGCGGCGATGAACTGGATCCGGGCGAATGGGCGGATATGGCATGGAGATTGCAGAGGTGGGGCGGCGAGTCGGGAGGAAGCGCCTTTAACAAGGCATGGATGCTGGCGCTTAAGGATGCCCGTCAGCAGCAATGGGAGCTTGCGTATTCGCGATTGCAGCCATTGATCGATTCTGGAGAAGAAGGGGAGAGCTATCTCCGCCGGGTTTATGCGCAGCTGATTTTATTTCGCGCTGCTGCAGAGATTGCCCCTCATGAGGCAGACAGTTCGATGGAAACGCTGCATGTGCTCAGGCGGAGGTATTCCGCCGACCTGCAGCTGCAGCATTCTGTTCTGCTCCTGATCTCGGAGGGCTGCCGGCGGCTCGGGCGGACCGGAGAGGCAGAAGCGGCCCTTACCGAGGCAGGGTTTATCGGCAAGTATTTGCGGCTGCCGGCCGCTCCTGCTGTGGCATCCCCTGCACCGGCTGAGCTGACGGCACAAGTCCCGCAGGAGCGGCCTGCCCGGCAATCCGGGTGGAGAGTGAGCTTCTTCGGCGGACTGTCCTTTGAACGCGGTGCCGATGAGGTCCGACATATTCGCTGGAAACGGAAGAAAGCGCAGGAGCTCTGTGTCTATCTGCTGCTCCAACCCAAATATTCTTCTCCGAAGGAGCAGCTGACGGAGCTGCTGCAGTTGGGAGAAGACCCGGTGAAAGCGAATAAATTGCTCTATGTGATTATTCATCAGCTTAAACAGACGCTCTATGATGAGCTGTCGGTCCACGATGGAATCAGTATGCGTGAAGGCAGCGTCGTGCTGCGCGAGGATGCAATCGAGTATGTCGATGTGGAGCGTTATCTGGCGCTGCTGCGTGTAGCGGATCAGCTCTGGCTCAAGGATCGCTCACTGTCTTATGAGCTGTATCAGGAGGCTTATGTTATATATCAGGAGCTTCTCCCCGAGCTTCCGTATTTCTCCTGGCTGGACAGCATGAGGGAGTATGTGCTGGAAAAACAGACGGCCGTTATCCGCAAGTTGTGTCTGATGGCGGAGGAGCAGCGGGATCATGCCCTTGAAGAAACCTATTGTCAGGAATGGCTCCGGCTCCGGCCTGATCAGGAGGAAGCCTATCAGCAGCTTATACAGCTGCTTATTCGGATGAAGCGCCATGTCGAGGCTGCGAACGTGTATGAAAAGTTTGCTGTGCGGTGCAGGAATGAATTGGGGACGGAACCATCAGAAGAGATCCGCAGACTGTTAAGGGGGAGCGGCGTTGAACATCTTTCGTGATATCCGGCTGCAGCTGATCGGCGTTTATATAGTGCTTGCCGCAGTGGGATCGACCGGTATATTCCTCTCCAACAAATATGTTCACGCCAGCCCGGACGAACATCTGATGAAGGTCTTGACCGGTCTGGTTATCGGATTTCCTGTTATCATTCTATTGCTCAGCGTATTCACTGTCATCCGGCTTAACAATTTGCAGGATCGGCCCGGCCCGGGTCCTGCTTCCGATGTGGAGCTGCGGCAATGGGTCCGGCTTACAAATTTCCCTAGGGAGCTGCTGATTTTTTTTATAGGCAGCAGTATGCTTGTTTCACAGGTATATCAATTCTCGGTCTACGGTCTCCCTCCCTGGCCGGAGAGCACGGCGGTTCGATATTGGAAAAGCACACTCTCCAATCTGAGCACGTTTACGGCCTTCGGGATGATCCACTACAGCGCTGCAAGGTGGTTTCTGCGTTCCCGCATCCGCAGGCTGCGCATCTATTATCAGGAATCGTCGCGGTTCAGAAGTGCCGCGGTGAATCTGATCCTGATTCTCAGCTGCGGTCTTGGCTACATGCTGATCCGTATGCTGTGGTACACATTGAACAGCGGGGCAGCCGGGAGGGAGCCTCAGCAGGCGATGCTGTTTATCATTGGAGCGGTGGTGTTTATTATAACCTTGATTGTCATCACCATGACCGCATTCTATCTGTTCCGCGATTTGGATTGGATGACAATCAGGCTGCGGGAGGTGGCCGGAATGGAGCGGGAAGGGCTGCGGAGCAAGGTGCCTGTCGTTTCACCTTATGAATCCGGACATCTGACCGCAGCATTCAATACGCTTCAAGACCGGTTCGAGATGGAATATGCGAGACTGGACCGCGAATTGGATCTGGCCTTTCGTGTGCAGGAGCAGCTCTTTGCCCACCACCCGCAGGAATGGCTGGGCTGGAAGCTTGACGGGTCGTCCGGCAGGCCGAAGGGTAAGGAGGTCGGGGGAGGATTCTGCGATGTGCTGCCCTTGACCGGCAGCCGGTTTGCCATTACGGCAGGCACTGTTGAGGGTCAGGGAATGCCTGCTGCTCTCGTGATGTCCGCACTGGTTATGCTTCTGCGGACCAACATACAGGGCACATCGTCAGCAGGCGGTTTGCTGACGGAATTGAACCGCTCGCTGGCCGATATCGTCCAGGACAATATGCATGTGCATATCGCGCTTGCCATTATTGATCATGAACAGCGGATCATGGAATATGCTTCGGCAGGCAGGATGCACCTGCGGATCGTTCAGCCGGAAGCATGCATGGAGGCCGCCCCCGGCGCAGAGCCGTTGGGCAGTCATCCTCAGCAGCGTTATGAAGGCATGAATTACCCGCTGCATCCGGAGGAATGCAGGATCGCGCTTTATTCAGACAATCAGAGCTCCATTACAGCCCACAGAAGCGGAGGGGATCGGATTGGGAGCTAACCGGTCGGCCGTTCTGCTGCTGAAGCTGGTAGCCGTATATATCGCAGCGTTGTTCGGCGGGTCGCTATTTATTTTTCTGAATAATATGATTATCCATGGACGTACGCTGAACCAGCTGTTGTCGTTCAATATCCCGTTCGTGCTGCTGAGTGACCTTGTCATTGCGGCTTTGCTGCTCATTATTTCCTGTTGGCGGCTCTATCCGGTGATAAGCAGTTGGCGGCATCCTGAGAGGCAGGTCGATAAAGGTGTGGTGTTCAGACGGTTAGTGAATTTTCCGATGGAGTTATTCAAGGGAATGCTGATAATTTCACTGCTGTTTATGATGATATATCATGCCGTGGAAATTCTTCAGGGATACCGGACCGTCGATACGCTGGAGAGACTGCTCAATCTGCTCGGAAGCGTTGTGAGAGAGCTGGGTATTGCGTTGATTCTGGCCTTCCTGCTGCTCAGCGCTTCGAGGTGGCTGCTCCACGGCTATGTGGTACAGCTCAATGTCACGACATTGATCGGAGACCGACGGCATTCCGCAGTACGATTCATTGCGGTATCCGCATTTTCCTGTTTTATTATTACGTTTGCGCCCGCAGCAAGGTTCATTGACCAGTCGGCTTCCGGTCTGTTTCGGCTCGGAGATTTTCTTCTGTTGGCAGTTATTTATTCGGTCTTTGCCATTGTGATCTTTTCCGTATATATTATCGGACTTCGCAAGGAGCTGCGCTTGCTGATCGACCGGCTCTATGCGTTGTCCCGCGGAATGAAAACGAGTCTGCATCAGCAGGTTCCGATTACATCGCTTGAAGAAACGGGCAGATTGACCGATGCGCTGAACGCCCTTCAATACCGGATGGAATCGGCTTATGAAGAGGTGAATCAGCAGCTTAAGCTGGCATATACCGTCCAGAACCGGCTGCTGCCCAAGGACTTTCCGGACATGAACGGGATGGAGGTCGCGGTTTCCTGTCAGCAATGCCATGAAGTAGGGGGCGACTTCTACGATGTGATCCCGCTCGCAGGCCAGCGCTATTGTGTTGCGATCGGCGATGTGGCGGGCAAAGGGCTTCCGTCCGCGCTGCTGATGTCCGCCATGATGACGGGGCTGCGCACCGAAGCGGTCAAAGGCGGTTCAGCAGGTGACATCCTTACCCGGCTTAACCGGCATGTATTCCAGATGACGCAAGGGAAGCTGTACACCACGCTTGGTCTGGCGATTCTTGATTTGTCCTCCGGTCAGGTGGAGCTGGATTATGCCAGCGCCGGCCATCTCGACCCGTATCTGATCCGCAGCGGGCAAGTGATGGAATGGCAGGGCTCCTCCTATCCGCTTGGCATGGTTTGGGACGAGCGCTATCAAGGAACGCTTCATACGTTGGCCCCGGGAGATATCTTTGTTCTATATACCGACGGCATTATCGAGAGCCGTCATGCCTCCGGAAGTATGCTCGGTTTTGAGTGGTGGGAACAGCAGCTCAGACAATTGTCGCCCGGGCGGGAGTTGAATGAACAGGTTTCGGAGATCATCGGGAGTCTGGAAGCTTTGGGGCAGGAGGGCCCTGACGATGACAGGACTCTGGTGCTTTTGAAATGGCATGAGCAGGAATAATGTAAGATTTCCGTTAAATGCTTCCAATAAAATGGGGTACAGTGTAATTGCTGTCTGTTGGGGAAGAAGGATGAGGAAAGAAGGGAGACGGATGAAGGAAGCCATTTTTGAACAACAATGGGTTATGCCCAGCGCCTACGGCAGTGAAAAAGCGGTCATGCAAAAGGTGAAAACCGCGATTTCCCGGATCTGTCCCGGCGAACAACGAATCGAGGATATGCTGACCGCGATTGCGGAAGCTTGTCTGAATGCCATTGAACATGGAAATCTTGCTGACTTCCGTCTTCCCGTTACGCTTCAATTAACCATCGATGGCGAAAAATATAAATTCCGCATCATTGATCACGGCTCCAATATGCCGGTTGTACAGGATGAACTGCCGCTGCCGGACAAATGGCTGGAGGAGCATCCGCGGGGATGGGGGCTGTTTCTCATCCGAAGGCTTTCCGATCATGCCGCGTTTGGGAGCGAGAACGGAGAGGTCTATTTGGACATCATATTTTATCGATAGGAGGTTGCGGCAATGAATGAATTTCGCGCAGATAAACGGATCGCAGGGGGAACAGTCATCTACGATCTTAAAGGGGATCTGTCCAATCAAGCGGAGGAAGTCATGCTTGAATTGTGCGAGTGGGAGAAGGGGCTGGGCCAAGGCAGACGGTTCCTGATTCTTAATTTCACAGAGGTGCCTTATATCAACAGCATCGGGCTCGCCGTGCTGATCCGAATCATCCGGCCGCTGCTGAGGGCGGGCTGCCAGACGTTCGCTTATGGCGTAACCCCCCATTATCAGAAGCTGTTCCGGATGGTCGGTTTAACGGAGCATATGATGATCTACCCCAATGAAGAAGCAATTGTGCAGCGGATTGAGCACTTGGAGGCGCAAGGTGAATGAGTTAGAAAAAGCTGTATTAAATCCAATATGGCGGATGGCCGTATAGTTCTCTCTTCCCTTGTGGTAGAAAGTCAGAGGAATATAAGAAAGATTGAAAAGAAGTAACATTATTATGACGCTAACGCATCCCTCGTAATCTTATCAATATCTATAGGAGATCTTGATCCTTCACTAACCATATCAGGTAAAATATTTTGAATAAAGTATTTCACGCAATGAAGCTTGATTCCTTTAATTTTTATAAGTGCATTTCGATACATCAGGATGAATTCCTTTTCTGTGTTGCCTCGACCATTCCTTCTTCTACTTTTTGCAGCATCGCTCGAAGTTCTAGCGAGTAGTGCTTCACAGGTGTTTTAATATCTCCTATAAAAATTTCCCCGTAATCATGACTGCTAGTTATTTCGTAGAGCTTTTTCCAATCCACAGTGACTCCATTACTTTCTTCAATATCCGCCAATGTCTTGGCATATTGAACTACCTTCCAGGAATGAGCAGCTACGCTATGCTCCTGAAATTTGAATTTACATTTGTTAATGGATAATTAACGGAAACAGGGAGTTATTACATAAATCTGATAGAATAGTGTTCGTGACATCAAATCTGTGGCTACACCCGTAGAAGCTTACGTGCCGTTATCTTCGGACAGGGGTTCAACTCTCTCGCTATCTTTACCTGCCGCTGGTTTGGGTGCTCGTTATTGTGATAAACTAGTCCCAAATAATAAAGGGGATCGAAATCATATGGCGACTGAATTTTCACACTTATATAAACTCATGCATGCTGAGTATGCGATTCGGGGTGAAGTAAAACAGAATTTGTCGGAGATCTTGTCGCTGCTGAGCAAGATCCGCTTGTCCGACATCGCAAGATCAGTCAACCTGTCCGGACGTTCAAAGATGAATAAGCAGGAGCTTGCTAAAGCTTTGCAAGAGTATATTCTAGACAGCATGTTTGTGGAAGAGCTGCTGCGCTTGGCGCGCGAGGATGAGTTCAGCCTTTATCAAGTGCTAATCCGTGAGTCTTATGTGAAAGACGACAACCTCGTTCCTGGTGTTTGCCTTTTTTTCATGGACAACGGCTTGTTGCATGTATTTATGGATAAAGACGACAAATTGTATTTTGTTATCCCTGAAGAATTCAGGGAACTAAATGAACAACTGGATTGGTTGTCCCTTAATCGTATGCGAGAGCGCCATCAACTAGTTCTTCAATATATTCAGGCAGTAGTTCATCTATATGGAGTTTGTAAGCCCGAGCTGCTCATCGAGATTTTCAATAATCAAAATCATGAGAAACTGCATATGTCGGAGCTTCTGCATATAGCGAATTTTCATTTACGAAGATCCCAGACATACTGCTGGATGGATGGTTACTTGGCAAACAGTTATTTCGATTCAGCTCCTGATGAATTTGAGACATTGCTTCGGAAGATTGAAAACAAACCCCGCTATGTTCCGAACAATGAGGAATTGCTTAGATATGAGGATGATTTTTATTTTGAAATGACTCCGCAGTTGATGCAGCTGAGATTGTTTATTCTTAATCAGTTAAACGATAATTCCGTTTTGGCAGATAATCTTATTCATGATATCCAGCTCCTGTGTTCCATGGAAGAGCCCCTGCAGGTGGTCTTTAACGAATTGGAGAGGAGAGGCATTGAGTTTCAAACCTTCGATCAAGCCAAAAAAATCGCACATTTGGTTACTGAGGTCTACAACCATACCCGACTGTGGTCCAATTGTGGACATACACCCGCAGAATTATCGGCCACAAGGGGAAATCGCGTCAATCCGGTGATACTAGGCCAGAGAGTCGTTCCGCTAAAAATCGGCAGAAACGATCCATGCCCATGCGGGAGCGGCTTGAAATATAAAAAATGCTGTGATAAATAAGCCGCCTGAAGCACCTCTTTTTATCTGCATCATCCGCAGACAGAAACCATCAAAAAGATTTGCCCCTCACGGGCGGTTGTGCTACACTGTAACTAATTTACAGGAACGGAGGGTTACGTGTGATAGACTTTATCCGATTGAGGTCTTTGCGCAGCTAATTGAATAGCGCCAAAGCTCTGCCTGCGTGCAGAGGACTCAGGATTGGTCTGTCCATTTTGAAGGTAACCCATATGGATGAATACGAAGAAGCGACGATCGGAAATGACGACGATTTCGCATTCGCCTTTAGAACGGATGATTTCATAGCACAAGCATGAACGCTTGACGACGGCTCGAACGCTGGATGGGTAATCTTCATCTCACCCGGCGGTCCTGCTGTTCACTGCCATTGAAAGCCAAACATCCCGATGACAGGGACTCCATTTCCTTCATGGAATTTCCTGATTTCCTCGCACGAATATCTGTGAACACAGGCAGAGATGCCTGTGTTTTTTTGTGTGTCAAATTAACTATGAAGGATGATGAATAAATGGAACAACCTAAACAAAAAGCCATTATCGTCGGCGTCCAGCTGCAGAATCAGACCGACTTTGCCTATTCTATGCAGGAGCTGCGCAATCTGGCTGACGCCTGCAATATTGATGTCGCCGATGAGCTTAGTCAGAAAGCAGCCCGCGTGAATCCTTCCCACTATATTGGAACCGGCAAGATCGATGAGCTGCGGGCTTTAGCGGAAGCGCATGATGCACAGGTCATTATTTTTAACGACGAGCTGTCACCTTCCCAAATCCGCAATCTGGAGGCTGCCTTGGAGCGGACGGTCATCGACCGGACGATTCTTATTTTGGATATTTTCGCGGAACGGGCGAAGACAAGAGAGGCCCAGCTACAGGTAGAGGTTGCCCGGCTTCAATATATGCTCCCCCGGCTGGTCGGACTTCGTGAATCATTAGGACGGCAGGGCGGCGGCGCAGGTCTTAAGAACAAAGGCGCTGGCGAAACGAAGCTGGAGCTGGATCGCAGAAGAATCGAAGAGCGGATAACGGCGCTTCAAGGCGAGCTGGAGAAGCTCGTTGCCAGACGCCAAATTCAGCGCAAGCAGCGTCAGAAAAATGAGGTGCCGGTCGTTTGTCTCGTCGGCTATACGAATACGGGAAAATCGAGCTTGATGAATGCTCTGCTGGAGAAATACAATCCGGATACCGATAAGCAGGTTTTTGCCCAGGATATGCTGTTCGCAACGCTGGAAACATCAGTGAGAAGCATTGAGATGCCCGACAACAAATCCTTTCTGCTAACGGATACGGTCGGGTTCGTCAGCCAGCTGCCCCATCACCTGGTCAAAGCGTTCCGTTCCACGCTGGAGGAGGTGGCCGAAGCCGACCTGCTCGTCCATGTCGTGGACTATTCGCAAGACGAATACGAGCAGCTTGTATCTGTCACGAATGATACGTTAAAAGCTTTGGGCGCTTACGACATTTCGACGATTTACGCCTACAACAAATGTGATTTAACAGAGCAGGAATACCCGAAGGTGCAGGATAACAGCGTGTATCTTTCGGTTAAGCAAAATAGCGGACTCGATGAGCTCATCGGGCTTATTCGCGGACAGATCTATGACGATTATATGGAATGCGAAATATTAATTCCGTTCCATCAAGGACGCCTCGTTGCTTACTTCAACGAGCATGCCCATGTTCTCTGGACCAGCTATGAGCCGGAAGGCACCCGCATGAAGTTGGAATGCCGGAGAGCTGACTTCGAGCGTTACCGGAACGATGTTATCGTCATCTAAACAAATTATGGTACAACAAAGCAGAGCACCCAAGGGGTGCTCTGCTTTGTTGCGGACATAGGGATGGGACTGCAGCTATCACCGCTGTTGGATAGCACGATAGTCTCTCACAGGGAACAAAACATACCTCTTAGGAAAAAAGCTTATTATTGTGCTATAATAAAAAGTATTCAGTCCGGAAAAGTTAAGGGCTAAGGATAGAAAGGTTGCAGATCTATGCATGTATTCGAGGACTGGAATCAAAAAGTGAAGAAAACTTTTAATGCTACAAGTAATGAAGTTGTATTAACCGTTACAGAAGCAGGGAATTTATTAGGTCTTACAAAGGATCAAATGAAAACTTACGTAGATAAAAGCGGGCTAACTAAAGTGCCGATCACGAGAAGTGTTCATAGGTACCTTTTATTAAAAAGTGAAATAGATGAGATAGTTAAAGATTCATAAATGACGTATTGTTAACACCGATAAGGTGTTTTTGTTTTTTTATTATTGCGAGGCTGGCCGACTACACCTGTAGTTGGTTTATCGACAAGCTCACCCCGCCTATCAAGAACGATAAGCGGGGTTTTTGCCGGGAAAGCATTCATATTTAATGAGGGGGTTGCGGTCAACCTCCGACAATTACTTAAACCGATATGCCCGCGGCTCGTTAAACCAGAAGCTGCCGTCCTGCGAAAAGTCTTTATAAGGACTTGGCGACACCTGATTCACCTGCGCCAAATCTTCCTCTGTCAGCTTTACCTGCAGCGCGTGTAGGTTGCTTTCCAGCTGCTTCTCATTACGTATCCCTACAACCGGGATGACATTCGGACGGTGCAGCAGCCAGGCTAAAGCAAATTGCCCAAGCTGCATCCCTCGGGATTCAGCCCATCTGCCAAGCTGCTCGACCCGCTCTAATTTGGCGCTGTTTTCGGGGGATTCAAGATTCATGCGTTCTCCCCTGGAATTGTCCGGAAGCGGCTTTCCGGTACGGTACTTACCTGACAGCCAACCCCCATCCAAAGGAGAATAGGCCAATGTTGCGATCCCATGCCGTTCACTGGCCGGCAGGATTTCCTGCTCAATGTAGCGGTTGAAGATATTGTAGGCAGGCTGGTTCGTGACAAAACGCTCCAGGTTCATTTTTTCGCTTACCCAGAGAGACTCGACGATCCGCCATGCTTCGAAATTGGAGCAGCCGATATAGCGGACTTTGCCCTGCGTAACGAGATCATCCAGCGCGCGCAGCGTCTCGTCAAGAGGCGTGTTAGGATCGGGTCTATGTACTTGATATAAATCAATATAGTCTGTATTCAGCCGTTTGAGGCTGGCCTCAACCTGTTTCATGATCCGGTAGCGGCTTGCGCCCTCGCCATTGGGCCCTTCCGCCGTGCGTACCTTGAACTTCGTTGCCACAATTACGCGATCCCGGCGCCCCTGCAGCGCCTTGCCGATGATCTCCTCAGTCGTTCCCTTGCCGTAGGTATCCGCCATATCGAAAAAATTAATGCCCGAGTCCAAAACCCGATCAATGATCGACAAAGACGTTTTTTCATCCAGATCCCAATCCCCGTAAGTCATCGTGCCCAGACAAAAACGCGATACCTGCAGCCCGGTTCTTCCCAAATAAACGTATTCCATATGGACCTCCTGCCGTTTTATGATTAGGTTTTATTTTTTCCATTATACTACAGTACAGTTTGGTATTATAATTGCGAGTATGCGAATAAGCGAATGTTACGATGGAGGGGCGATTCCAGCTTGTGGCCAGCGAACGTTCGGAGATGACAAGCGCTTGTGAAGATGCCTGCGTTGGCGTGGAGGACGCCTTTGCCGGCAACCGAAAGAAAGGATCTTGCAGCATGATTTTATGGGGAAGTATTGTGAATGCGGCTGCCATTATTGCGGGCAGTCTGTTAGGGCTTATCCTGCCGAAGATGAGCGAGCAGTTCAAGCGAACCGTTACACAGGGGATCGGTATTGCGCTGTGCGTGCTAGGCATCATGATGGCGATGAAAACGACGAATTACTTGTGGATGCTGATCAGCCTCGTGGCGGGCAGCATTCTGGGCGAATGGATCCAAGTGGAGCGCAGATTTGAACAGGCAGGGCAGTGGCTGGAGCGCCTTGTTCCAAACCGCAAAGAATCATCAGTGGGCAAAGGATTTGTCACCGCGGCATTGGTGTTCTGCATCGGGGCTATGGCGATCCTGGGCGCTGTGGACAGCGGAGTTCGCCATAACCATGATATTTTGTACGCCAAATCGCTGATGGACGGGCTGCTGGCGCTGATCTTTGCTTCGACGCTGGGCATCGGGGTGATGTTCTCCGCAGTACCGGTCTTTGCATACCAAGGGTTCATCGCGCTCGCTGCTGCGGCCGCTGCCTCACTGCTAAGCTTGGAGCAGGTCCAGTTCCTTACCGTGGAAGTGTCTGCAGTAGGCGGACTTTTAATTATCGGGATTGGAATCAATATGCTGGAGCTCACAAAGATCAATGTCGCCAACATGCTGCCTTCTGTGGTTATCATGGGTATTATAATGGCTGTATGATTGCCGTAATCGAGAGGATATGTATTTAAAGTGGAATGGCGAGTTATAAAATTGGAGACATTAAGCTCAGTGCTTAATAATTCCAGTAATGCAAGAAGAGAGGGTTTGAATGATGGAAAAGGAAATGGCCTATGGTACGGACTATAAATATATTCCTGCAACATCTATAGAAAGCGGCCGCGGCCATGAGGTGGCATCGGACATATTCTGCCAAACCATTCAAATTGTAAATATTTGTTTCGTGGGCCATCCAAACCATCAGGATAAATGGGTGTTGGTGGATGCAGGTATGCCAAAATCCGCGGATGATATTATTTCTGCTGCAGAGGAACGGTTCGGCCGAAAAAGCCGTCCCCAAGCCATTGTGTTGACACACGGTCATTTCGATCATGTCGGGGCTATTATTGAACTCATTAACCACTGGAAGGTTCCTGTGTATGCACATGAATTAGAATTGCCTTATTTGACAGGAAAGCTGGAATATCCCGAACCTGATCCCTCTGTTGGCGGCGGCTTAGTAGCTAGAATGTCCCCAATCTTTCCTAATGAGCCTATCGATTTGGGCAATCATGCAAAGCAGCTTCCATCCGATGGAAGCGTTCCTGGAATGCCCGGCTGGCATTGGATTCATACACCGGGACATACGCCAGGGCATATCTCTTTATTTAGAGAAGGCGACCGTTCGCTCATTGCAGGCGATGCGTTTGTGACGGTTAAACAAGAATCGCTGTATAAGGTTATCACGCAGGAACAGGAAATCAGCGGGCCTCCTAAATATTTTACAACGGATTGGCAAGCAGCCAAGGAATCAGTTGCGAAATTGGAAGCATTGATGCCTTCGGCCGCCGTTACGGGTCATGGAATGCCAATGGAAGGACAAATATTGCTGGATAGTTTACAACAGCTAGTAAGTGAATTTGACCGTATTGCGGTTCCGGATCATGGAATATATGTTGATGAGGTTAAACATTAACAGCTTTAATAACGATGAATAACCTTGAAGAGCACCTTGCCAGCCAGGTGTTCTTTTTGCCGTATCCATCATTAAGGATACGTCTCGCCGAAATGTGCAAGAGGCGTGCCATGTAAATAAAATTAACAAAGCAATACGTCTAATCGATTGAAAAACGCCGAAAACGATGTATAATTATATACTCAGAAATACGATTTTTTTAGTCCGATATTTATGGAGGCTGACAGATGCTCAACAAAAACAAAACCGTTGTGAAATCCCTGGACCTCCTTAATCTTTTCCTTACGAATGAAAAGCTAAGCCTGAATGAAATGGTGCAGCTTTCCGGAATGCCGAAAACGTCTATTCATCGCATGATTGGTTCACTCGAAGATATGGGATTTCTGCATAAGGATGAGGAGAGTAAATATTCGCTAGGTTTATTATTTCTGCAATTTGGCCAATTGGTGGCCGAAAGATTGGATATACGGCAAGCTGCCTTACCGATTATGAAAACGCTTCGTGATGATTTTGAGGAAGCGGTAAACCTCGTGGTCAAGGAGCGGAACGAGTGCATCTACATCGAGAAGCTGGAATCGACTCATCCGGTTAGGCTTTATACGAAAATTGGACGGAGAGCGCCGCTTTATGCTGGTGCATGCTCCCGCATTATTCTCAGTTTTTTGCCGGATCAGGAAAGAGAACAATATTTGAACGAGATTGAATTGGTGCCGATCGGGCTCGGTACCATTACAGATAAGCAGAAGCTCCGTCATGTCTTGGAAGAGTCAAGGTTAAGAGGTTACAGCGTCAGTCATTCCGAGCTTGAGGATCATACCGCCTCTTTAGCGGCTCCCATTTTTGATTATACCGGTCAAGTGGTCGGAGGGCTCAGTATCGCGGGTCCTGATGTCCGGTTTCAGGAAGACCGCCTGCCGGAATTGATTGAGAGTGTAAAGAGCGCAGCCAATGAAATTTCACGGAAGCTGGGCCGGAAGGAGCCAGTTCGGATGTAACGTGTGTTATAAATGAAGATTTTACATGCTCTTCTCCGGGTTTGGGGGAAGGGCTTTTTTTATTCCAAATCGACATACAAAGCTGCTGCTGCATAGACTCATTAATTTTCATGTTATATTTTATGACAAACCCATTGAAAAAAAGTGTCGAATTAGCTATAATTTCTATATTCAACATAAACGGAATGATAATTCCGAAAATCGGAACAAATTGGAGAGTAAATGAACAAAATAAAGGCGGTGAAAAAATGACTGTACCAGGATGCACGATTGCTGCCATTCGGAGCGCGGAGCGTTACCTATTAGCTTCGAACAGCGACAATCCTTGGGATACGAGGACCAAAGTTCGTCTTGCCAAAGGGAAACATTGGAAGTACATAGGGACCGAGCTTGTATGTCCGGATGACAGCCTGCCATGGTCCAATATGGTCACAAGAGGAATCAACGAGAAGGGCATCGCTTTTACGTTTGCTTATGTGGATTGCAATCCTGAATTATACCAGGGAGGCATCGGCTTCAAGGATTTTGGCGATCATATTCTGGGCAGTTTTCAAACGCTGGAAGAAATTGAACAGTATGTGCAGCAAAACCCTGTACAGGTTCATGGCAATTTTTTGTTCGCTGATGATCGCGGTAATCTGTTAGTAAGCGAAATTCATCCTGCGAGAAAGCATTTCGAATGGAATCCCGGTCATACTGTCATCCGCACCAATCATTTTCTGAATCTGCCCTTTGCTAATGATCAGGAAATCGCTGAGACGTGCTCGGTTGTCCGTTACCAATCGGGGATGTATAAGCTGAGCCAAAATGAGTCCAATGATCAGGATCACTTTGGTTGTTTGAAAACGCTTTTAAGCAATCACTATCTTAGGGAACAGGGGTCGCATTGGGGAGGCTCGACCTGTAACCATGGGGAGAAAGTAGGCACGGTAAGCTCGGAAATCCTCGATCCTGCGAATAGGGAGCTCCAGTACTGCTATGGGCCGCCATGCGGAGAAGGCGCAGAGATGCAGGGTTGGGGCCGTTATGTACCGTTCAAGCTGAACGAATGGACAGGAGAAGAAACAACAGCGCTAACAACGTTAGATGGGAACACATTACATGAGGGGGATCACCGATGTTAAACAGCTGGATTGGATATGCCTTGATGATTGCTTTTGGAATTATATTGGTTATCGTTTCTATACTTGCAACACGAAATGGCAAGAAAAATCTCGATGACTTCTTATCAGCACGGGAGAGCATGAGCTTGCCGATGACGATGAGTTCGTTGGTTGTAGTATGGGTGTGGAGCAGTTCCTTGATGGGGGCTGCCGAAGGTGCCTATAATTTTGGTGTAGCCGGTTTTTATATGTATGGAATTTCGGTTCTTATCTCAGCCTTATTGTTAGGGTGGCCAATATTCAAAAGGGTGCGCAAGATCGCTCCTTCAATCAGTACGCTGCCTGAATTTATGAAGGCCCGGATCGGGAAACAGACGCATATCGTGTTTACAATTGTAGGCATATTGCAATCGTTCTTCTGGGCTGTGCTGCAGATGACCGCTATTGGTCTGGTTATGAATGTTTTGTTTGGTATTCCGCATGCAGCATCTATTATGCTCGGTGCGATTATCGTCATTACGTATGTTACAATCGGCGGGCTCAGAGCGTCGATCGGAACCGATGTCATCCATTTCACGATGCTGCTTGTGTTGCTGGCGATTGTCATACCGGTCTGCTTATGGGTTGCCGGCGGTCCTCGTGAAATCTATCAGGGCCTGGTTAACTCGTCTGTCGATACGGCGACGCTGTTATGGACGAAGGAAAGTGTTACGGGATGGCTGCTGGTTAGTGTGCTTTCCTTCATTAACTATGCCATCATTGATCAAAGCGTATGGCAGCGGGTTTACGCGAGCAAGAAAGGATCGGAAACCAAGCTAGTGCTTGGAACGACGTTCATGTGGCTGCCGATTCCAGCAGTTGCAGGGCTCATGGGTATGGTTGGCTTGGCTCAAGGCATGAATGTGAATCCTTCCGAGATTTTCCCTGCTGTTGTGGGCGAGCTTCTCGGTACTTGGGGCGTTTATGCGATGGCGATTATTATGATCGCTACGATTTTATCGACTACGGACTCTTGTCTCAACGCATTGTCTACGTTGATAGTTAAAAATATTTATATCCCTTACATTAAAAAGAACGCTCCGATGGATCCGAATCAGGAATTGAAAGTCGCCCGTATTGTCGTCATTGTCAGCGGGCTGGCAATCGCGGTCTTCAGCTTAGGGCAATTCTCGATTCTTTATCTCAATTACGCAGTAGGCGCATTGACGCTTGCAATGACTTGGCCGTTTGTGTTATCTGTCTTTATGAAGAAGCTGAACAAAAATGCTGCCTACTGGGGTTTGGTTGCCGGTACGGTCTCCGGGCTATTCTTTGCGGTTATCCCTGGGGCGGGACTAATGGAGCCGATCGTACCTTTATGGGTAGGCTATTTGATCTCGCATGCCATCGCTGCGGGTATCCCGCTGATTGGCACTTTAGTCGCACCGGATCATGATTTTGAATTTGAAAAGGCATTTAGTCAGGGGGAAGCTTAAATGGAAATGAGTGAAACTGCATTTGTCATTGTCACCTACGTCCTGTTGACCTGGTTTATTGTCTCTAATTTTATTCTAGCCGGGTATAGTTTTAAGGAATGGTTTGTCAGCACATTTAAACAACCGAAATCTGAGCAGAAAAATCATCAATCCAAGTGAATGTAATTGAATTGTTATGCCATGCAGAAACCTAGCCGCTACACGCTAGGTTTCTGTTCACAGTGAAGAGATCGAAGAGGTGGCGCGCAAGATGATTCGAGTGGATTTAAATTGTGACCTGGGAGAAAGCTTTGGCGCCTATCAATTGGGGCTGGATGAACAATTAATCCCTATGGTGACGTCAGTAAACATTGCATGCGGATTTCATGCCGGCGATCCTGGCGTGATGCACAGGACGGTCAAGCTTGCGCTGGAGAATGGAGTCGCGATTGGCGCGCATCCCGGGCTGCCGGACTTGGTCGGGTTTGGCCGGCGCAGCATGGACATCTCCCCTCAAGATGCGTTTGACATGGTGCTCTATCAGATTGGGGCGTTGGACGGATTTGTGAAGTCGGAAGGCGGCAGCATGCAGCATGTAAAGCCGCATGGTGCGTTATATAATATGGCGGCCAAGAAGAGGGAGCTGGCGGAAGCGATAGCTAAGGCAGTATACCGGTATAATCCGCAGCTTATTTTATTCGGTCTATCCGGCAGTGAGCTGATACGGGCTGGGCAACGAATCGGCCTGCGAACCGCGGGGGAAGTCTTCTCTGACCGCACGTATCAGTCGGATGGTTCATTAACGCCGAGAAATCTTCAGGATGCGGTCATTACCGATCACGATCAAGCCATTGCTAATGTAGTGCGAATGGTCAAAGAGGGTCTCGTACAATCCCGGCAGGGAATCGATATCAAGATTGAGCCGGACACCGTCTGCATTCATGGCGATAATGCGCACGCATTAGTATTTGCCCGCCAGATCCGAGAAGCTCTTGAATCATCAAGCATTTCAGTACGCGCAATAGGACTTAGGGGATGAAAGGATGAGATATTATGAATGATCCCGCAAAAATGCATGCATCAGAGATTCGCTCCTTGATCAGGAATAATGAGTTGGTTAAACCTACATCAGGAATGGCTCACGGATATACACAAGCCAATCTGGCGATTTTGAAAAAAGAGCTCGCGTTCGAATTCCTGTTGTTCTGCCAGCGCAATCCAAAGCCTTGTCCAATCATCGATGTTACGGATCCGGGTTCTCCGATCCCGCTGCTGGCCGCTCCAGGCGCAGATATCAGAACGGATATCGGGAAGTACCGAATCTATAAACATGGAGAATTGGCCGAGGAAGTAACGGATATCATGAATTATTGGGAAGACGATATGGTCGCATTCCTGATCGGCTGCAGCTTCACATTCGAGCATCCATTAATGAATAACGGCATATCCGTGCGGCATATCGAGGAAGATTGCAATGTGCCGATGTACAAGACGAATATTCCGTGCATTAAAGCGGGGAGATTTGAAGGCCCGACTGTCGTTAGTATGCGCCCGATTCCGGAGAAGGACGTCGTTCGGGCGGTTCAGGTCACTTCCCGTTTTCCGGGTGTCCATGGCGCTCCCGTCCATATCGGAAATCCGGCAAGCATTGGCATCCAAGATATTCATAAGCCCGATTTCGGGGACAGCGTGACGATCAAAGAAGGAGAAGTTCCTGTCTTCTGGGCCTGCGGCGTGACTCCGCAAGCTGTGGCTATGCATGTGAAGCCGGAGCTTATGATTACGCATGCTCCCGGGTATATGTTTGTTTCGGACTTGCGGGATGAAAAGTTTGGCATTATCTGACATCATTAGCTAACGATAGCTGACGGCAAGCAAAAGAGAGCGATACCTGCGGGGCAGTCCGTTCGCGCAACGGATAACCAGAGGTGCAGCCGCTCGCACTGCTTACCGTCAGCTATTTTTTTTGTTCGCCATGACGGTTAGAAGCTGCTTCATGAAGAGGAAGGTTGTGTCTTGTGAAAACAGGTGCCAGCCAGTATAATGAAAGTATAATTCATAATTCGGAATTAATATTCCGAAAAACGGAATATGAGAGGATGAAGTGAACCAGATTATGAATATAGATGAGTTTCCGATGCAGATGTTTCCGCTTGGGGAGTCGGCGATTCGAATCGAATTAGGCACAAGTATTCATCCCGATATCCATCGTAGGGTGAAAAGGGTAACAGATTACCTCGATAAGCATCCGTTTCCGGGAATGATTGAATGTGTACCGGCGTTTACAAGCGTAACTGTATTTTACAATCCTTTGCAGGTAAGGAAATTACATATAGATGATCCTGAGCTTAAAGATCAGACTTGTTATGAGATTATCTCTACGATTATACAGCGACTCGCCTCCAGAATGAATGATACGTCCAGTGATCAGCCGAGGGTAGTGGAAATTCCAGTTTGCTATGGAGGAGAGTTTGGGCCGGACCTGAACGTTGTAGCAGAGCATAATGGAATCACGCCGGAGGAAGTCATCGACATTCACGCAGGCGGAGAGTATCTTGTTTACATGATCGGGTTCGCCCCCGGCTTTCCATACTTGGGGGAGATGTCGGAGAGAATTGCGACCCCCAGGAGGCCGTCTCCGCGAACGTCCATTCCTGAAGGAACAGTAGGGATTGCGGGCATGCAGACAGGCATTTACCCGATTTCAACACCAGGTGGCTGGCAGTTGATTGGCCGTACGCCTTTGCGGTTATTCCGTCCGCATGAACATCCTCCAAGCCTTCTGCAATCAGGAGATATCGTAAAATTCCGTTCAATCTCCCAGGAGGAGTATGAAAGCTACAGGGGGGCGAATTGCCGATGAGTATGAGCGTGCTGCAGCCGGGTCTGCTGACAAGCATTCAAGATTTGGGTAGATATGGCTATCAGAAGCATGGCGTAATCGTGAGCGGTGCCATGGATGCTTACTCTCTACGCACGGCCAATCTATTGGTTGGGAATGAAGAGAATGAGGCCGTTTTGGAAATGACTTTAATGGGACCCTCGCTGCTTATGAAGAAGGATACTCTTGTGGCTATCACAGGCGGCGATTTTTCACCTACCCTTGATAAGAAGCCGATGCCGATGTGGAGGCCGGTCTATGTCAAAGCAGGAAGCGTGCTTGAGTTTGGAGCTTGCCGATCAGGATGCCGGGCTTACCTGGCGGTCGCAGGAGGATATGACATTCCGGAGGTTATGGGCAGTAAAAGCACTTACCTGCGGGCGGGAATTGGAGGTTATGAGGGAAGAGCTCTGAAAGAAGGGGATGAGCTTCATTTTCGGCCGCAGGCGGGGCACGCCGTCCGTTTTATGAAGAGGCTGGAAAAAGCCGCAGGATCGGGCTCGTATGCTTCAACCTCTTGGTATGCGGGGAGGGGCTCGATTCCACAGGAAACCGATGACATCCGGATACGTGTCACGAGGGGCAGCCAGTTCGAGCGATTCGATCACACCAGCCGGCATCATTTCTTCCATCAACCGTTCCGGGTAACACCCCAATCGGACCGCATGGGTTATCGCCTAACAGGTCCGGTGCTGCAGCTGCAGGACCCGCTAGAGATGATTTCTGAAGGCGTGTGCCTCGGAACCGTTCAAGTGCCTCCCGACGGCAATCCGATTATCTTATTAGCCGACAGACAGACCGTAGGCGGGTATCCGAGCATTGCCCAGGTCACCGCGGTGGATATTCCGATCATTGCACAGATGAAACCGGGTAAAACGTTCACGTTCCAGGAAATTTCAGTAGAAGAGGCGCAGCGGCTGTATCTCGACCTGGAAAAGGATATGGAAGAGATGAAAATCGCCATTCACTTAAGGATTATGTAAGGAATTGCTTGCAGCCCGTCCTACAGGGATACAAATAAGCTTGAGGAGTCATATCATGTCGAATATAAATGAGCTCAGAGAAATGATTAAAATGGTTGAACAGTCTTCCATACAGCGATTTGAACATGAAATAACGCGCATCGTGATCGTGAAAAATGAGGGGTCTTCAGAAAAAACGGTTAAAGTGGACATCACTTCATCTAACGAAGAGTTCTCAGTTAAAGAATCTTATTCGGAAGCAGGTTCGACTCCGGATCATCAGGATGCCGAGCTGCACAAAATCACCTCGCCTACAATGGGGACCTATTATTCAGCATCGCAGCCGGGTGGCGAGCCATTAGTAACCATCGGTCAGAGCGTGACTTCTTCCACGGTGGTTTGCGTATTGGAAGCGATGAAGTTATTCACCGAAATCGCTGCAGGAGTTGAAGGGGAGATTGTAGAGGCGCTTGTTCAGGACGGGGATTTTATTGAATATGGACAACCTCTGTTTTTAGTTAAACGATAAGAGATTAGGGGGATCGTGATGTTGTGTGGTTGACTGTCAACACGTATCATGGACAACATCACGGATACGGATCAGAAGAGCGCCGGATAAGGCGCTTTTTTCCGTTTTACGGTGGATCACTATCACCATCCACTGCACCGCTTGCCTTTATTTCTCAGTCAACTTATATAATGGTTCGCTGCCTGGCAGATCGAATGGAAGGGTGAAATAAAAAGTCGAACCGGCATTCTCTTTGCTATGAACGCCGATAACGCCGCCCATCAGCTCCACCAGTTTTTTGCAAATGGCCAATCCCAGTCCCGTTCCCCCGTATTTACGGTTGATGGTAGGATGAAGCTGAGAGAAGGATTGGAAGAGCCTGTCCTGCATGTCCTCCGGAATGCCTATGCCTGTATCTTGAACCGAAAACTCGATCATGACCTTGTTTGGGTCGGGTGTAGATTGTTGTCTGGCCTTGACGGATACGCTACCTTCTTCCGTAAACTTAATTGCATTTCCAACTAAATTCACGATGATTTGACGGATGATGCCCTCATCTCCGATGACAACCGGGCTCACGCTGCCTTCCGTCTGACAGGTTAGATCGATGCCCTGCTCTGTGGCCTTAAGGGAGAAGAGATCAAGGATGCCTCCAAGCAAGGCCTGCACTTGAATGGGCTCCTGGATGATCTCCATTTTACCGGCCTCGATTTTACTGAAGTCCAAGATCTCATTCAGTATGCGGAGCAAGCTGCCGCTGCTTTCAAGAATGATCTGGATGTATCTTTGCTGTTCCTCCGTCAGCTCCGTCTCCGAAAGAAGGTCGGCCATGCCTATGATGCCGTTCATTGGGGTTCGAATCTCATGGCTCATGATGGCTAGGAACTCCGATTTGGCTTGGGCGGCCTGCTCCGCCGATTCTTTGGCCCGAATGATTTCCTTCTCTCCGGTAATATCTTTGAAAACAACAACGGCGCCCTTCAGCTCGCCTTTATCGAGCAGAGGCGTCAATTGGTAATCTGCCAGGAAGCTGGATCCGTCCTTCCGCCAGAATACGGCCTCCTTGTTCTGGTAAGGATGGCCGTCCCGGATGGCCCGGAAAATAGCGTTTTCCTCTGCCGGGTGCTGCGACGGATGGGGATAAGGAATCTGCTGCAGCATGTTAAGATAAGGCTTGCCAAGCAATTCTTCAGGTTTAAAACCAAGCATTGTTGCACCGGCCGGATTAATAAACATTGTGCTGCCTTCGGCATCCAGACCGAGGATTCCTTCCGATACGGAATTTAGAATTAACGTATGCTCGGTGCTGAGCTTTTTAATTTGTTCGATGTACTGTTGACGCTCTGTGATATCGCTTGAAATGCCGAAGACACCAACCACTTTCTGATCGACGACGATCGGAATATTGGTTGAATTGATTCGTACCGGGTGTCCGTTTTTATGAATAATGGTTAGGTCATAGCTCTGCGGATAACCTTGCTTGGCAAGCCCGAAGTTATGAAGCGTCTTAGGCAGATCCTCCGGATCGACGATGGGACCCCAATACATGCCAATGAGCTCCTCCAGCGTATAACCTGTCAGCTTCTCCAGGTTCGCGTTCGCCGTCAGATAATCACCGTCCAGATTCATGGAGTAGACTGCCGCCGGGTTATTGTCGAACAGCGACTTATATCGCTGCTGGCTTTCCTGAAGCAGCTGATCGGCTTTTCGGCGTTCGGTGAAATCGCGTGAAATAGAAATAAACTCTTCAATGACTCCGTTTTTATCGAGTATGTAACGGCTGATTGATTCTAACCAAATATACTCGCCATCCTTCCTGCGCAATCGAAAGGTGACTTTATTGCCATCCGTATGCTGTTCTTCGGCCAAAAACGTCCTGACCCTTACCAAATCGTCAGGGTGGATGAAAGATATTCCGCTATGACCGACGATTTCCTCCGGTTCGTACCCTAACATGGTCTTGCAGCTGGGAGATAAATAAATCAATGTAGCGTGTCCGTCAGCCTTATGCCGGGAAATTAAGTCAAGCGAGTATTCGGAGATCAACCGATATGTACGCTCGCTGACTCTTAACTGTTCTTCTCTCAGGCGCTGATCGGTCGTATCGACGGCCTGGACGAGCAATCGCGCGGGAGCGCCGTTATCCCTTGCCTTCAGCAGCGACATATGCAGGGAAACCCAGATGGCGTGTCCCTCCTTATGGAGATATCGCTTCTCCAAGTGATAGGAAGGGGACGTCATTTGTGGCCAAACGCCGGAGATATTCGGATCATCCGTTAATCCTGTGTCTCCAGGAGGGGTTAACGCCTTTTCGGGTATGCCCTGCAGTTCATCTTGTGTGTAACCCAGCATGCTGCATAAAAAAGGATTGGCCTTCACCCAGCGGTCTTCCTCCGGGGCATATACGCCTATTCCGAAAGGGGCGTTCTCATAAGCCTGCCTGAATAAATATTCGTCATCATCATAGTAATGCATATCGGGAAGCCTCCTCAGGCTTGCTTATCGCATAACAACTATTCTTTCTAGTATACATTACTTTACAACCAGTATGGTAATTGATAATGGTGCTGCTATTTTACGCGGACCATGAGAAAAAGCACCGTCTCCGGTGCTCCATCCGTTTAATTGTTCAATGTGATCGATTTTTCCCGCCTACGAAACGAAGCGGCGCCGTAACGTATAATACGGTAAGTCACTTCCGCTAACACGATCCCGCCGATCACATCGAGCAGAGAATGCTGTTTAATAAATACGGTGGAGGCGATGATCAGCCATAACAGCACGATCCATAGGATGCGTAAGGGGGCAGCAAGGTTTAAATCCCGCTTCACGGTAATGAATAATAAATAACTGGTCAAGCAGTGAATGCTTGGGAAGCAATTCAATGGCGCATCCGATTGGTAAATGAAATTAACAAGTGTACTTGTTATATCCGTGGTTTCAATGACCGGACGCGGAACGTAAGTGGCAAAAAACCAAAAGCAAAGATTACATACAAAAAGGGCAGTATTATAGATTGCGAGCGTTCGCCAATAGACCTTGCGATTAACAAAGAAAAAGTAGAGAAAACTTAGGTAAAGAATCGGCATCCAGCTCATATAAGGAAGGACGAACCAACGGATAAAAGGGATTTTCGTATCGATCCAACCATAGTCGAGATAAACATCAAGCCCGACATGCCGGCTGATCCATAGATAAATCATACTCTGAAAAGGGATCGATAGGATGCCTAATAGATGGCTCCAGTGCATTGGCTTTTTCATGTACAATCCTCAATTGATATTTCATGATGATAGTTTTATCGTAACCGTTCGGGGCTGACTTCGCAATAAATCTAATTTTGGCAATCGCAAAGCTGAGACGAAACCCGGCAATTATACGTAGAAAAAGAAGTAGATAAAGAGTGGAATACTCGGGCAGGAGGGTCGCTTATGAATCGATCGGTAGGCATTATAGGCGCGGGAATCGGCGGCCTGACAGCGGCGGTTTATCTGGCACAGTCTGGTTTTGAGGTGACGCTGCTGGAAAAAGCGGTATTGCCGGGAGGAAACGCAAGCAGCTATATACGCCGTAATCGAATGTTCCCGACAGGAGCCACGGTGGCTTTCGGCCTGGAGCCGGGAGGCATACTGTCTGAGCTGTTGATGGAAATGAATGTAGAGATTCCCTGCCGGCCGATGTTTCATTCGATGGATGTGGTGCTTAGTGACCGGAAGGTATCCATCTATGCGGACCGCACCCGATGGGAAGAAGAACTGTCGGCAGTTTTTCATGAACGGGCAGACAGGGTAAGCGCCTTCTGGAAAGAGCTGTCGCGCATAGCGGAAGCTGTGATGGCCGTAACCAGCTCTAGAGTGGCGCTGCCCTTGAGAGGCGTCTATCAATTGGGGAAATTGCCGCGGCTGGCGGTCAGCCGTCCAGGAATGCTGTTCCGGCTGCTGCCTTACAGCCTTCGAACGGTAGAATCGCTGCTGCGCAAACATGGACTGGCCGATTACGCGCCCTTTCGCGCATTTTTGGATGCACAGCTGGTGGATGCTGCACAAACCGATGCCAGTAATGCGGCTTTGCTGCCCTCGGCACTGGCGCTGGACATCTACCGGTATGGCATATTTGCGGTCGAAGGCGGATTCGGGACGTTAATAAGGCAGTTGGAAGAGCGGTTTATCCGCTTGGGGGGACGTGTGCTTTATGCCTCGCCGGTAACGGATCTGCGATGGGAGGGGCGCAGATGGCAAGCTCACACGGAGCGGGATTCATTCCACTTCGATTGGGTGATTAACGCAACCGGTTTGACTTGGAATGGAGCAGCGCTGCAGGAAAGCGGGAACAACGAGGGATGGGGAGCTTTTCGTATTGATGCAATTGTACGCTCCGAATTGCTGGATGACGTGTTGGCCTTGCAGCAGGAGGCCGCGCTTCCCTTTGCCTGTCAGATCATGCCCATGGAGCATGCTGCTTCTTCGCTGTTAGAAGCTGGAGGCCACGGTCCCGTCTATGTAACGTTTCATCCTTCACGTGATGCAGCCGGGCGCTCGTTACCGGATGAAGCTATGGTATCCATCTCCGTTCATACGCGTCCAGAGCGATGGACTCAGCTTAATAAAGAGGATTATAGGAACCGCAAAAGGAAAATGACAGAAGCGCTGTTCGATGAAATGGAGCGTTTATGGCCTGCCTTTCGAACGAGGCTGATTCGCTTTGATGCCGGTTCGCCGCGTACATATGCACGTTTTGTAGGCAAAAGCGCGGTAGGGGGTTACCCGCTAACCGTGCGGAACGCGATTTTGAAACCTTCGGGCAGCAGAACCTCCCATTCCCGGCTCATTCTAGCCGGGGATACCGTGTTTCCAGGCCCCGGCACGTTATCCTCGGCACTGAGCGGTTACTACGCTGCGCGTGCGATAATGCGCCATCGTTGAAGCGGGAAGCAAAAAAAAGACACCATGGGGGTGTCTTTGAGGTTATCGATAACCTTATTTGTTCTAACTCATCATTTAAAGGGAGTTATAGAAATGGCTATTTGTTGGCCTTTCCGAAGACGCTGTCCGTAATAATATCGGTTAGCTCCGATTTTTGCGCGAGATATTGATTCGGCGTGATGCTGCCATTGGCAAGGCGTGAGTCTAACTGATCCGTCAATTCAGCAATTTGCAGATCAATGATGTTTTGCACTTCGACATGATTGCCTTCAGCAATGTCGGCCAGTGATTTCCCGTTATATAAGGCGTCATAGATTTCCTCATCCGACGATACGCCAAGTGCCTGAAGCATATCATCCTTAAGGCTGATCTTTTCATTGTTATGCTGCAGGTCTGCCGCTTTTATTTTCGTGGTATTAGATTTATTCAACGGCCCGAAAACGTGTGCACTCGTCTCATCGCTCCATACCACGCCGCCGATCGTGATGGCAATGGCCATAGTACCGACAATAATGATTCGTTTTGGGTTCATTCCTTACCCTCTTCTCCAAGATAGTTTATGTAGTCGTATTCATCCAGGTCATCGATTGAATATTCCATTATACCATGAATACGAACTGCGCAAGGTTTAGTTGCAACAATAATAATGCCAATTATAGTCAATAACCATTGGCTTCCGTACTATGTCCCATAGTATAATACCCACCTTAAAAGGGGCTTAAACGATTTATAAAATCAGATAAAATAAAGGCAAGTTTTCCGCTCGGAAGATCATGGGGTTGTTTCCATTCCTCTCTCATAAGGGTATGATAAAAGTACTTATTTAATTTGATACGGCATATTGGCGGAGGACCGGCGCTCATGCGAAACAGCAGCCTTCAATTGAGTTCATATCTCAAAGGCAATAAACTAACAGTCAATTCTTTCTTTGCGCTAACGATAGAACTGACCAAGAAAGTAGGCGAGCTTCATCAAAATGGCATATATGCCATTCCCATTAGAGCCGGCAATATTGCTTATGACACAGCAACCGGACAAGCGGAGATTATTGATCTTAGCCTTCAGCATTCTCATGCCTACATGTCACCCGAGCAGACGGGGAAAATGAATCGGGGGGTTGATCATCGGAGTGATCTATACCTCCTTGGAATGCTATTCTATGAAATGCTGGCCGGGCATCCCCCTTTTCAAGCCGGCGATGTTCCTGATGAATGGATCTATATGCATTTGGCCGGCAGCCCGAAATCATTGGCGGACTGCTGTCCGGAATGCCCGTTGCCATTGAGCGGCATAGTAATGAAGCTGCTTTCCAAATCCGTGGACGAGCGCTACCAAAGCGCTCAGGGATTGTTATTCGACCTGGAAAGATGCAGGAGTGAGTGGGATGGTACGGGTGCCGTTACTCCATTCTCCCTGGGCGAATATGATCAGAAGAGTCATTTTCACTTGTCGCAGTCCTTGTATGGACGCGAGAATGAAATGAAAAAGCTGCTTGCCGCGTATGATAGAGTTCGTGCCGGCTCTAGAGAACTGATGATGGTGGTTGGAAGATCCGGATCCGGGAAAACAGAATTGATCAAGGGATTTCGCTCACTGGCGGGCAATGAAAAGGGATATTTTCTAACAGGGAAATTTGAACAGATGAAGAAGGCGATTCCTTATATCCCCATCAATCAGGTGCTGCGCGAGTTGGTTCGCCGCGTATTGACCGAGGATGGGCAGCGGATCGGACTGCTGAGAGAAAAACTCCTGGAAGAGCTTGGACAGAGTGGTGCCGTTATAACGGAAGTCTTGCCGGAAGCGGCCTATATTCTGGGTGAGCAGGCACTGCCTGAAGCTCCTCCGGCCGACGATGTGGTTCATCGCTTTCATCTGTTATTCCGGAGATTTATTCACGTATTTGTGGATGAAGAGCATCCGCTTGTGATTTTCTTTGATGATTTGCAGTGGGCGGATCAAGCCTCCGTGGAATTTCTTAATCTCCTTGCAGGAGACAAGGATAATCGCTCCATGCTGATTATTGGGGCCTATCGGGAAAACGACACACAGGGCTTCGCAAAAATGCGGGAAGGCTTGGAAAAGTTTAAGAGAGAATCGGGGTCCATTGTCGAAGAGCTTTATATTGAGCCGTTTAACATCTCTGAAATTACTGATTTTTTGTCGGATACCCTTCATGAAACAAAGGCAAGGGTACTCTCCTTGGCTGAGATCACCTTTCAAAAGACTGCGGGCAATCCGTTCTACGTCAAACAGTTTATCGAGACGATCCATCGTGCGGGGCTTCTGATTTTTAATCCGGATCAAGCGCAGTGGGAGTGGGAGCCCGGGCTGATCAGGAAGCGGGAGAGCTATACTGAGGTGGTTGAATTAATTCTGGACAGAATTAATAAGCTGCCTATCGACACAAAGAATCTGTTGCAGATGGCTGGAACAATAGGCAATCGGTTTGATATCACGATCCTGTCCATAGTCTGCGGCCAAGATATGAGACAGACAGCGCAAACTTTACTGCCGGCACTGCAGGAGGGCTTAATTCTGATTGATAAGGAAAACAGCTCGCAGTATACGTTCCTGCATGATAAAGTGCATGAGGCGATGTATGCGAGTATGTCCGATCATCAGAAAAAGCTGTATCATCTGCACATTGGCCGGACGTTGCTTGATACCTGGAGCTCCGAAGAGGCGAAGGAGCACATCTTTGATATCGTATATCATCTGAACCTGGGAAGGGAGTCCATCACCGATCGGGCAGAAATAATGGAACTGGCAAGGCTTAACTTGCAAGCCGGCATTAAAGCAAAGGCTTCTATCGCTTATGAATCTGCGTTGAATTTTTTAAACGCCGGTATTGATTTCATGGAATCACGTCATGTTGCCGACCCGTCTTTACAGTTCAGCCTGCTGCTCGAAAGGCCGGAGTGCGAATATTTTTGCGGATACGTTGAACAGGCGGAAACCACTATCGCGGAGCTATTGGAGCTGGCGGCTAATCAGCTGGACCGGGCCAGAGTCATCCGGATCAAAGTCGAAATGTATGCCTATTTGAAGAAGAAAGAAGCTTTGCCGATCGGACTGGAAGCGATGAGGGAGCTTGGTTTGCATATCCCGCCGAGGCCGACGCGGATTTCGATCCTCTGGAAGCTTCTTCGCATAAATTATAAGCTCAAAAGCCAAATGAACGGGCTTCATCGTTTGCCTGAAAGCCAGGACCCGTATCAGGAGGTTTTGTCTGATATTGCGATGGCGGTTGCTTCATCGGCCTTTATCGAGGATCCTGAAGTGGCGGCGGTCTTTTTTCCGGGTTTTGTCATGCATGGTTTAAAACATGGACAAACCGAAGCCTTTCCGTTCATGCTAGGTACATACGCTGCGATTCTGTGCCTTGGCTTTGGCAATTATCGCAGTGCCTCCAGATTGGCGGAAATCAGCTATCAGCTTTCGGAAAATTTTGATAGTCCCAGGCTGAAATGCAGGATTCATTTTATTTTCGGATTGATTTTGCAATACAGGTCTTCAATAGAAGCGGCCGATTATTTCAAAAAATCTGTCCAATACGGATTAGAGTCCGGAGACATGAATTATGTCGGCTTCTCTATGGCTTTGCATGTGAATTGCGTGGCGGGCAATTTGAACCGGCTGTTTGATTTATGCAGCGGATATTATGAGACGGCTTCCCGTTATTTGGATTCCCTGACAATGGGGCATCTGCGAATTATTATGCAATATACATCGGCTTTGCGGGGAATGACAGAGGAGCGTGCGAGCTTCAGCGATGAAACATTTCAGGAAGCGTCTTTACTGCAGGTAACCGATGTCAGCCTGGCACAGAAGAAGCAGTTGTTTTATTATTACACCTGCAAAATTGAGGTTTGTTATCTGCTGGGTTTTTACGAGAAAGCATTGGCTTTGGCAAAGGAATCGGCCATTAGGACTGAACCGACCTATACGCCTGCATTCATCCATCGGCAAAGCATTTATCAGTTTCTGGCGGCGATGGCGCTGTATCCTCATGCTGCTGACAAAGAGAAACGCCATTATCGCGGCTCCATGAAGCGGCTGCTTCGCCAGATGAAGAAATGGGCGCGTACCAGCCCGCAAAACGCACTGCATCTTTATTGCTTGATGAATGCGGAGATGGAACGGTTAAAGGGCAATGACAGCAAGGCGGCCATGCTGTACGATCAAGCGATCCAGACGGCTAAGGCAGAAGGATATTTGCAATATGAAGCACTCGCAAATGAACTGGCTTCCAGATATTATTTATCCAAAGGAAAACAGACGATTGCCAAAGCATACATGCTGGAAGGCGCCCGCAAATATAATGACTGGGGAGCAGCGGAGAAAGTAAAGGCACTATTGGAGTCTTACCCGGATTTCGTATCCGAAAAGGAGCTGGCACATCTTGTAGAGGAGAGCTTTATTCCAATGGAATCCATCGCTGAGGCCGCAGCAGCGAAGGCTTATACTATGGCTCCAGGCATACTCCCTAAGGAAAGAGAGTCCAATGAGATTCTGCTGGCAAGAACGATGTCAACGATGGAGGAGAACGCATCGGGCCTGTCAGAACAGGTTCTTCAGTCCGTGATGGTGAATGCAGGCGCCGAGAGAGGCTGCTTGCTGCAGGAGCAGGACGGGAAGCTGTTCGTAGAGGTGGGTATTGATGCGGGAAGCAGGACGAACGGCACGACGGACCAGCAGTTCTCTGAAGCGGTTATCCAATATGTGATGCGAACGCGAGAGTCGGTGATTCTCGGGGAAGCGGCGCATAGCCTTTTTGGATCGGATCCGTATATTAGAAAAGTACGGCCAAGATCCATTCTCTGCATGCCGCTGTATTATCCGGGCAACCGGCTGGGTATACTTTATTTGGAAAATAATCAGATGGCCGATGTGTTTGATGTGGGCCGGATTGAAATCTTGGATATGATGTTATCCAGAATGTTATATTTGCAGTCTCTGCAGTCGGAAGTGGATATGGGGAAGCCAAATCTCGCAGAGAAGAAATTGGGAACAGCCGCTTCATTGCTGGATCCGCTGACGAATCGGGAGACCGAAATCCTGCAGCTTATGGCACAGGGCCTGTCCAACAAGGAGATCGCGGAGCGGTTTAATCTGACGGAAGGCACAGTGAAAAATTATGCCTATAATATCTATGGAAAGCTGGGCGTAAAGCGGAGGGTGCAGGCTGTCACCAAAGCAAGAGAACTGCAATTGCTGGATGAATCCACACTATCAAAACGCATGGACTGAACATCCGCTGCGGCTATCACAGGCAGCAAAGCCGTGCTTCCGCCGGGATATTCAGCCTGCAAGCAGTCCGCCTGTTACACCCGGTCCATTCCGAAATGAATGAGCTAACGGTTGGAGGCAAGACGCTGCCTCACGCTTCGAATGAGGTCGGCAATCCGGCCTTCCAGCTTGTGAATCTCTTGCTTGTGTCCGACGATTTGCCGGGAGAGGGTCAGAAGTGTCGATAGTGATGCGACAGCGCCGCTTGCATCGTCTTTCCTTGCTTGCTGATTCAGGCTTTTCCATGAGGGAGGGATCTGCTTGTTCGCTGCAGAGGCCGCCTGCTTCAAGGTCTTAATCTGTTGATCAAGCGGACGAATGCCGTTCAATTCTTCCCGCATCGCTTTTATTTTCTTGTTAGCTTCGGTTTTAGCCGCCCGCAGGGCGGCTTCTTTCGTCCGAATGTCCTGCCTTGCAATCTGGACGGCTGTTTTCATCATGTCTGCCTGCATGGCGAGCAGCGCGTTGAGATCCTTGTTCTTCAGCTTTCGCGCAACTTTGATCTGCTTGTTTAGCGCTGTATATTGATCGAGTAAAGGCTTGTAGCGTTCTTTGGTTTGCGTGAGCTGGAGCTGAAGCCGCTGCAGCTTGGCGGCATCTACATTCCGGATGTCCCGGCGAAGCGCTGCCTCCGCTTTCGTATTGGCCGAGCTCAGTGTCTTGATGCGGCTGTCCCAGTTCTGCTCTTGCTTCTGTGAAGCAAGAAAATCGTTATAGAGCGTATTGATCCGGTTAGCTGTCGAGGGCCCGGCCCGGTGTGCCGTGGCATCCAGCGCTTTCTTGGCGGTGGCGGATAACTCCATATACGCGGCCCATCCCGGTGAGGGGGCGGCCATTAGGCAGAGCAAAGCCAGTACTATTACTGCAATATTACGAATTATCATCAATTGAATCCGTCCTTTCCGGTTTGTCGGTCCATGCAATGAAAAAAAGCACCTGCAGGAGAAGGCTCATAGCGGCCTTCTCCTGCAGGTGCTTCCTGCGTGGATGAACAAACGAACATTTGTTTTGTAGGTAAAATATACCTGATATCAATAGGATCGTCAAGGGTCTTATTAAGCGATCTTGAATTGGATTTTCCCAAAGGGCGCTCCCTTCGAGCGACGTGTTAATGAGCGTAAGAGAACCGCATTTTTGATCGGATTGAAGTCCAATAAAATAGGGTTGCAATCCGACAAAAAATGGCTATACTAAAAACATGAAACGTTTCATGTTTGAGTTTGAAAGGAAATAAGGACCATGGCGGGAACGATTAAAGACATTGCAAAGCACACAGGCCTCTCGTTAGGAACGATATCGAAGTTTATTAACGGCGGGAGAGTGCGCGAGGCAAACCGGGACAAAATTGAAAGGGCTATCAAAGAGCTGGATTTCCATGTCAATGAAATTGCCCGCGGCTTGAAGACGAGCAAATCGAAGACGATCGGCATTATCATTCCATCGATGGAGAACTTCTTTTGCACCAGCTTGATCTCCCGCGTGGAGAAGCATCTGTCCAAGCACGGGTACAGCGGCATCATCTGTGATTATCAGGAAGATCCTCAGATGGAAAAGGAGAAGCTGGTCTTCCTCATTAACAAAATGGTGGACGGGATCATTATCGTTCCCTCCGGCGATACGCAGAAGGAAATTCAACAGGTATTGGACCGGGGAATCCCGGTTGTGACGGTGGACCGTATTTTGCCTGATATTGCATGCGATAGCGTGGTTGTCGATAATTTTAAAATATCCGGCGAGGCGGTCGAATATTTCGTCGGACAGGACCACAGGCGGATCGCAATCATCTGCGGACCGAGAAATATCAGCACGGCGGAGGAGAGGCTTAACGGCTACCTGGCTGTCCATGAGAAGTTTCGATTAACGGTGGATCCGGATTTGATCCAATTTGGCGATTACTATATGCAAAGCGGCTATGAGCTCTGCCGCAGGCTGCTTGATCTGCCCGAGCCGCCGACTGCAATATTCGCCACCAACTACGATATCACCTTAGGTGTCATCAGCGCGTTGAATGAGAGGAATATCAGGATTCCGGAGCAATTATCCCTGATCGGCTTTGACAATTTGAATCTGTCCAAGGTGATCAAGCCGGCGCTTTCCTTGGTTGTCCAGCCGATGGACCAGTTAGCGGACGCGACGACAAAGCTGATGCTGGAAAGACTCGAGGGTACATTGCAGGGCATTCCACAGCTTGTTAAATTTGAGGCTGAGCTAGTGATCAAAGATTCCGTTATAAGCCCGTTACACAAATAAATGCCAAGCTTTATCCATCCGTTTTAAGGTGGAGAGCCCCAAGAAATGAGAACGCTTACCTTATGAAATGAAACGTTTCATTTTTGGGTGCGGCCTCCAAAAGCCGGCGGCAGCTGGTTCTGCTTGTTTTTGAAATAACGTTCATAAGGGAGGACTATTTGATGACAAATTATTGGGTTGGGGATCTGCCGCGCATCGGCATTCGTCCGATTATCGACGGCAGAAGAAGAGGGATCCGGGAGTCGCTTGAAGAGAAGACGATGAATATGGCCAAATCGGTGGAAGCGCTGCTGAAAGAGCATCTGCGATATCCTAATGGCGAGACCGTGGAGTGCGTCATTGCCGATACGACGATCGGAGGCGTGACCGAAGCGGCCCGCTGCGCGGATAAATTCGCCAAGCACAATGTGGGATTGACGATCAGCGTGACGCCTTGCTGGGCATACGGATCGGAGACAATCGATATGGATCCGATGATTCCGAAGGCGATCTGGGGTTTTAATGGTACGGAAAGACCAGGCGCGGTATACTTGGCAGCCGCACTGGCCGCGCATAACCAGAAGGGGCTGCCGGCATTCAGCATCTATGGCAGAGAAGTGCAGGACATCGATGACAACTCCATTCCGGAGGATGTGAAAGGGAAATTACTGCAGTTCGCCAGAGCCGGATTGGCGGTTGCCCTGATGAAAGGGAAGTCCTATCTTGCGATGGGAAGCGTATCGATGGGAATTGCCGGTTCGATCGTGGATGCTCCGTTTTTCCAAAAATACTTGGGCATGCGCAACGAATATGTCGATATGTCCGAATTCACCCGGCGCATCGAGGAAGAAATCTATGATCCGGAGGAATTCGCGAAAGCTTTGAAATGGACGAAGGAGAACTGCACGGAGGGCGAGGACCAGAACAAGCCGGAAAAACAAAGATCCCGGGCGGACAAAGATAAAGATTGGGAAACCGTCGTCAAGATGACGCTGATTGCCAGGGATTTGATGATCGGGAATCCCCGCTTGAAGGAGCTGGGCTTCGAGGAAGAGGCCGAGGGGCATAACGCTCTGGCGGGAGGCTTCCAGGGCCAGCGCCAATGGACCGATCATTTCCCGAACGGCGACTTTATGGAGGCGATACTAAACTCTTCTTATGATTGGAATGGCATTCGCCAAGCGTATATGTTTGCGACGGAAAACGATGCCCTCAACGGTGTGTCGATGCTGTTTGGCCACTTGCTGACGAATACGGCGCAGCTGTTCGCCGATGTCCGCACCTACTGGAGCCCGGACGCCGTCGAGCGGGTAACGGGCGCCAAACTGAGCGGGAAGGCTGCGGGCGGCTTAATCCATCTGATCAACTCGGGATCGGCGACCTTGGATGCGACAGGCAAGCTCGAACGAGACGGCGAACCGGTCATTAAGCCGTTCTGGGAGATCACGGAAGAAGAGGCGGCGGCGTGCCTGAAGGCGACAACCTGGTATCCGGGGAATACCGAGTATTTCAGAGGCGGCGGCTATTCATCCAAATTTGTGACAGAAGCTGAAATGCCGGTGACGATGTGCCGGTTGAATCTTGTAGAAGGTCTGGGTCCGGTGCTGCAAATTGCCGAAGGATATACGGTTAAGCTGCCGCGGGAGGTTCACGACGTATTGGATGCCAGGACGGATTATACGTGGCCGACGACGTGGTTCGCGCCGAATCTGACCGGCCGCGGGGCATTTAGGGATGTCTACTCGGTGATGAATCATTGGGGAGCCAATCATGGATCGATCAGTTACGGCCATATCGGCAAGGACCTGATCTCCTTGGCGGCAATGCTCAGAATACCTGTGTCGATGCACAATGTGAAGGAAGAGGATATTTTCAGGCCCAGCACATGGAATGCATTTGGAACGGATGGGCTTGAGGGCGCTGATTACCGGGCATGCGAAACGTTCGGTCCGTTGTACGGCAGAAAATAAACGGATACCCTAAACGATAAAGATCCTTGACCGACATGGCTGAGGATCTTATCGTGTTATGGATCACAAATAAAGGAATGATTGCACATGTATAAACTTCTGCTCGTCGATGATGAGGCTTTGGTACGCGAGGCAATCAAAGAAAATATGCGGTGGGAAGAGCTCGGCTTCGAGTGTGTGGCGGATTGCGAGGACGGGGCCAAAGCGCTGGAATCCATTGAAGAGCTCCGCCCTGACATCCTTTTAACCGATATTTGTATGCCTTTTGTCGACGGCTTGGAGCTGACAAGGCAGGTGACGATGAAATACCCGAATATAAAAGTGGTCATCTTAACCGGGCATGACGATTTCGATTACGCGCAGCAGGCGATTAAGTTAAGGGCTTGCGATTTTATTTTAAAACCGATTACAGCTGCGGAGCTGGGCAATGTACTGAAGAAGCTGAAGATCGAGATGGATGAGGAATTTAAGCGGAAACGGGATTTCGATCTTTTAAAGCAGCAGCTTAATGAGAGCCTTCCGCTGCTGCGTGAACGGTTTTTGGAACGGCTGACGGCATCGCGGCTGACGCAGCAAGAGATCGACGAGCGGCTGGACTACTTCAACCTTTCACTTCGAGGTCCCTATTTTATCATCGTTGCTGTGGATGTTGACGATTTTCTGATCGACGGCTCGCAGCCTTCCGTGAAAAGCAGAGAATTAATGCGATTTGCCGTTTATAATATCGTTCAAGAAGTGGCGGACAGAGAAATGGGTGCTACGGTCTTTCGAAACCGGGACGAGAAGGTGTTGGCGATTTTGTCGGGGCAGAGCCCGGAGCAGCTGCAGGAGCTGGCCTTCCACGCATCGGAGGAGATCAGGCGATCGATATCCTCCTATCTGCCGCTAACGGTTTCGATCGGAATCGGGCATTGCTGCCCGTCATTAAGCACGCTTCAGCAAGCGAGCGAAACTGCATTATCCGCACTCGATTACCGTTTTTTGCTTGGCAACAACGAAGTGATCAGCCTATCGGATATGGAGAGGCGGCATCGATCGGCCGCATTGCCGGCAACGGATTGGGATAAAGAACTGGTATCACGGTTAAAAACCGGCTCGGAACAGGAAACAGACGATCTGATTGAACGGATTTTTGCAAGCTACCGGGATTATTTCCTGACCGTTGATACGTGTTATATCCATATTCAGAGGCTGGTCCTCTCTCTCATCCATACGATAACGGAATTGGGAGGGGAACCGGCGGAGGTGTTCGGTTCGAAAGTGAATCCGCTGGTCGAAGTTCAGCGCTATGCCACGCTGGACGATATCGAACGCTGGATGAAGGAACAATGCCGTGCAGCCGTAGGGGCGGTTATGAGCATCCGGGAGGATTTCAGCACCCATCAGGTCATTAAAGCGCAGGAGCACATCAAGCAATCATTTGCTGACCAACAATTGACCCTCAAGAAGGTCTGCCACCATGTTTCCATGAGCACCAGTTATTTCAGCACGCTGTTTAAAACCCATACCGGCAAAACCTTCATTGAGTTTTTAACACAGCTAAGAATCGAAAAAGCGAAGGAACTGCTGAAGCTGACCGCATTGAAAAGCTATGAAATTGCCGACCAGGTCGGCTTTAGCGATCCCCATTATTTTAGCGTCACCTTCAAGAAATTCACCGGCTGCACGCCTACGGAATACCGTCAACAAAAACTCATGTGAAAAGTGTGATGAGACATGAACAGCTGGCGCTTCAAAAGCATTCAATCGAATATAACGCTCGCCTTTGTCCTGCTGATCGTGCTGACCTCACTCATTTTGAGTCTGGTCTCGTATTATTTGTCTAAAGAGGCGGTACAGACGAATGCGCAGCAATATACAACGGAATTGATCAAACAGGTCAACACCAATATTCAAACCTATGTCACCAGCATGAAGAATATTGCCAATCTGGCGGCGAGCAACCGTGATATCCGGGCCTATTTATCCGGGGAGCAGACCGGCACGCTTGTAGAGAAGCAGGAAGCGGAAGCGAAAATCTCGGATTTTTTCCACTCGATCCTCATCTCCCGCAGCGATATCGCCTCGATTAATATTTTCGGTTATGAAGGGCAGTTCGTTACCGGGCGGCAGAATGCCCGTTTAAATCCGAATATCGATGTCACCACGCTGCCGTGGTACAAAAACGCACTGCGTGCCGAAGGAGAGAATGTGATCTCCTCCTCCCATGTGCAGCCGATATTTGAAGATGAGTACCGCTGGGTCGTTTCCTTAAGCCGGGAGCTTAGGAGCAGTGACGGGACGCACGGACTCGGCATCTTGAATGTCGATCTGAATTTTAGCGTCATGAATAACATGTTCAGCACGATCAACCTCGGCAAACGCGGTTATCTGTTTATTGTCGATGAGAATGGGAATATCGTCTATCACCCGCAGCAGCAGCTGATATACAGCAATCTAAAGACGGAGAGAATCGACCAGGTGCTGGCAACCCGCAGCGGCAGCTTCATGACGGAAGAGGGAGCGGACAGCCGGATGTACACGGTGCAGGATTCCGGGTTCGGATGGAAGGTTGTCGGCGTATCGTATGTGAAAGAGCTTGTGAGCAATAAAAATGAAATGCAGCTTTCTTTTTTGGCGCTGGGCTTAATCTGCGTTGTGATTGCGGTCATGCTGTCGGTCTTCTTGTCGGGCAGATTATCCAAACCGATCAAACAGCTGCAGGAGCACATGAAAGAGGTAGAGAAGGGCAACTTTGATATCCAAGTCCCGGTCAGCTTTACGAAAGAAATCGGCAGGCTGGCCCGCACATTCAACCTGATGGTGGCGAAGATTAAAGAGCTGATGGATCAGGTGGTCAGAGACCAGGAGCTCAAGCGGAAGAGCGAGCTTAACGCACTGCAGGCGCAGATCAATCCGCACTTTTTGTATAACACGCTGGATTCGATCGTCTGGATGGCCGAGAGCAAAAAATCCGAAGAGGTCGTGCTGATGACCTCCGCACTCGCCAAGCTGTTCCGTGCATCGATCAGCAGAGGAGAGGAGCTCGTCCCGATCCGCACGGAAATGGACCACATCACGAACTATTTGACGATCCAAAAAATGCGTTATAAGGACAAGATAGATTACGAGGTTCGGATTGACGAGGCGATTCTAGGCTATAAAACGATCAAAATCATCCTGCAGCCGATTGTTGAGAACGCGATCTACCATGGTTTAAAGATGCAGCAGGGCGTTGGTAAAATAACGATCATGTCGGAGGAGACCGACACGGACATTTTGCTCTTTGTTATCGATAACGGAATCGGGATGGATGAAGAGAAGATGCGGTCGCTGCTGATGAGGGATGCCCGGCGCGATAATGGCCGCGGGGTCGGCATTCAGAATGTACATGACCGGCTGCAGCTGTATTTCGGCAGTGAGTATGGATTAACGTTTGAGAGCGAGCCTGGGGAAGGGACGACGGTAACGATCCGGATGCCCAAGCTGCATGAATCGGCGGGGAGGCGGGACAGTTGGGAAAGCGAATCATGAGCATACGGGCAGTCCTGCTGCTGCTTCTCGCGGCAGGGGGAGCGGCAGCCGTCATGTACGGCATTCATTATTTCTCCGGTCAAATGAATGCCAAGCCCAAACAGATTACGGTTGTGATTAAATCGATGGAGCAGAGCATGGAATTTTGGCAGGTGCTCAGCGATGGCGTGCAGGTAGCAGCGAAGGAGTTCGGGGTTAAGGTGAAGGTTGTAGGCCCTCCTACGGAGTCCGACATCGAGGAGCAAATTGCCATATTGGAGCAAGAAATTCTCGCACGGCCCGGTGCAATCGTAATGGCCGCGACGGATGTGAACCGGCTTGTACCGGTGGCCGAGAAGATCAACCAAGCAGGAATCAAACTGCTGACGCTGGATTCCGGCATTAACAGCAAGCTGCCGCTGAGCTTTATTGCGACGGATAACATCGAGGCGGGCAAGAAGGCTGGCCAAGCGATGAAGGAGCTGCTCGGAGGTTCGGGAAGAGTGGCGATTATCAGCTTTGTTCAGGGGACCGCGACGCAGATCGACCGGGAGCTGGGCGTGCGGTCGGTGCTGGAAGAGAATGAGGATATCGATGTCATTGGCACCTATTACAGCGATGGCGTGGAGCAAAAAGCGTTTGACACGACAAAGCGGCTGCTGCTGGAGCATCCGGACCTTACGGGGATTGTGGGCTTGAATGAAACCTCTACCGTGGGGGCGGGTAAGGCGATCAGGGAGCTTGGTCTGGCAGGGGAAGTCAAGCTGGTCGGGTTTGACAGCTCGATTAATGAAGTGAAGCTGCTTGAAGAAGGCGTCATGCAGGTGACGGTCATCCAAAAGCCATTCAATATGGGGTATTTAAGCGTTAAAGCCGCCCTGCAGACGATTAACGGAGAAAAGGTTCCACCTATAATCGATACAGGATCGGTTGTCATTACAGAACAAAACATGTATAGCGATGAAAATCAAAAGCTGCTGTTTCCCTTTGTGGATCGGTAGTTTTTTTTCGTAAAATTTTCTACTAACTAAAGAAAATATTCAATGTAAGCCCTTTCAAGTAAATGGTAAAGTGAAAAATATCAGCAAGAAAGAGCTCAGGAGGAGAGGTGGTCAAATGAGCGAGGTCCTTGTACAGATGGAAGGGATTCATAAAAGCTTCGCCGGCGTGCAGGCGCTGAAGGATTGCCGCTTGGAGTTAAGGGCCGGAGAAGTGCATGCATTGGTCGGCGAGAACGGCGCAGGCAAGTCGACCTTGATGAAGGTGCTGACCGGCGTTTATCAAAAGGATGAAGGACAGGTCATTTACAGAGGCAAAGAGGTGGATATCCTGAGCACGAGAGCGGCTCAGGAGCTCGGAATCAGCATGATTCACCAGGAGCTGAATCTGGCACCCGATCTAACCGTTGCCCAGAATATATTTATCGGCCGCGAGCCGAGAAAAGCCTGGCGGCTGTTTCTCGATGAGAAAGCCATGAATGAGCAGGCAAGAGCATTATTCCAGCAAATCAATCTGGATCTTGACCCGCGTACCCTGGTATCGGAATTAACCGTCGCCAAGCAGCAGATGGTGGAAATCGTTAAGGCCATTTCCTATGAATCGAAGGTGCTCATTATGGATGAGCCGACCGCAGCGCTCAGTGATGCCGAGATTGAAGACCTGTTTCGCATGATTGAAGATTTGCGCGGCAAAGGGGTAGGCATCGTCTATATTTCCCACCGTATGGTGGAATTGAAGCGCATTACGGACCGGATCACGGTGATGCGGGATGGAAGCTACATTGATACCGTTCCGACGGAAGAGGTCTCGATCGACCAGATTATCGCGATGATGGTGGGCAGGCAAATCTACCATACCTCCACACCGGATCCACGACAGGAAAACAACGAGATTGTACTGGAGGTAAAAGGACTTAATCGCGGCAAGCAGCTGAAGGATATCAGCTTCCAGCTTAAAAAGGGAGAAATTCTTGGCGTAGCAGGCTTGGTGGGAGCGGGGCGTACGGAAGTGGCAAGGGCCATCTTCGGCGCGGATCCGATCGATTCGGGAGAAATCTACATTCACGGCAAGAAAGTGAGCATTGCAGGTCCGCATGAGGCGGTCCGGCAGGGAATCGGATACTTGTCGGAGGACAGGAAGCAGTATGGCTGCCTGCTCGATATGGATGTCAAAGCGAATGTGGCGGTCGCGTCATTGCGCAAATTCTCCAAGGGCTTCGGATGGATGAACGATACGGATATTGCTAACGTGTCGGATAAGGTGGTCGACGAATTGAAAGTCAAGACGCCGAGTATCCATCAGCCGATCAAGTTCCTCTCCGGCGGCAATCAGCAGAAGGTCATCATTGGGAAATGGTTGACCCGGGATTGCGACATCCTGATTTTCGACGAGCCGACGCGCGGCATCGATGTGGGTGCCAAGGGTGAGATTTACAAGCTGCTTGATACGCTCGCCAGGGAGGGCAAATCGATTATTATGATCAGCTCGGAGCTGCCGGAAATTCTGCGATTAAGCCATCGCATTCTGGTGATGTGCGAGGGTCGGATTACAGCTGAGCTGGGGAACCATGAGGTCACGCAGGAGACGATCATGAGCTATGCCACGAAGCGCGTAGGATAATGTTTAATTCAGACAAGGGGGGAGCCGGATGAAAGAGACGTCAGTGAAGAAATCGATGGCGTTCAACTCCGCATTTTTACAGCAGTTTCTTGCCTTCGGCAGTTTAATTCTATTAATTGTATTCTTCTCGTTATCATCGAGTAATTTCTTTCAATTCTCGAATATTATCGGGATTCTGTTATCAACGGCCGTTATCGGCGTGCTTGCCCTGGGTTCTACCTTCGTCATTATTACGGGCGGCATTGACTTGTCCGTCGGAACGGTGATGACACTGAGCGCTGTCATGACCGGGGTATTCATTACCGTGTGGGGAATGCCGGTTCCGCTGGGCATCTTGGGCGGCATTATGACAGGTGCGCTCTGCGGTTTATTATCTGGCGCCGCAGTCGCCCGAATGAAAATTCCGCCGTTCATCGCCACGCTGGCGATGATGATGATCGCCAAAGGACTGGCGCTCATCATCTCCGGCACGAAGCCGATTTATTTTACGAACACACCGGGCTTCTCCGACATTTCACTTGGTTCGCTGATCGGAAAGGTCATTCCCGGCTTCACGATTCCTAATGCAGTGCTGATCTTCTTCCTGACAGCAATTATCGGCAGCATCATTCTATCTAAGACCATTATCGGACGTATGAATTTTGCGATTGGCAGTAATGAAGAAGCGACCCGCTTATCCGGGGTCAACGTCAACTACTGGAAAATCGTCATCTACACCATTACGGGTACATTTACCGGACTTGCGGGCGTTCTGATGGCCTCGCGCCTGAATTCGGCACAGCCTGCGCTGGGGATGGGCTATGAGCTGGAAGCAATCGCTGCGGTTGTCATTGGCGGCACATCGCTGAGCGGCGGTAAAGGGACGATCGTCGGAACGGTGATCGGCGCCCTGATCATGAGCGTGTTAACGAATGGCCTGCGCATTATGTCCGTTCCGCAGGAGTGGCAGACGGTCGTTGTCGGCTTTGTCATCATCCTGGCGGTATATGCGGATATCTTAAGAAGACGGAAGGCCTAGGCGGATTCGGTATGATCTCCGAGCATGGAGATGACATACAACAAAACAAACACATACGGTAAAAGGGGAGATTCGAATGAAGAAGTTTTCACTTGTCTTGGTTTTGATCATCACGCTTATTGCCCTTAGCGCTTGCGGTTCATCAGGTACAAATACGAACACAGGCACCAACCAAGGCGGCAATACAGGAGGCACGGAGACGGCTGCAGGCGGCAATGCGAGTGAACCCGCATCGACAGGCGATAAATTGTACATTCCTGTTATCTCCAAAGGATTCCAGCATCAATTCTGGCAGGCGGTAAGGCAGGGAGCGGAGAAGGCGGCAGCCGAGTTCGACGTGGAAATTACGTTCGAGGGTCCGGAGACGGAAGCACAGGTGGATAAACAGCTGGAGATGCTGCAGGTCGCCCTGGATAAGAAACCAAGCGCTATCGGGTTCGCGGCACTCGACAGCCAGGCATCCATTCCGCTGCTGCAAAGAGCGCAAGAGGCCAATATCCCAGTCATCGCTTTTGACTCCGGCGTAGAAAGCGACATTCCGCTGGCAACCGCTTCGACGGATAACATCGCGGCTGCAGGGCTGGCAGCTGACAAAATGGCGGAGCTCATCGGCGGCGAAGGCGAAGTGGCCATTATCGTACACGACCAAACGAGCCGTACAGGAATTGACCGCCGCGACGGATTTAAGAATACGATCGAAGAGAAATACCCGGATATTAAAATCGTTGACATTCAATACGGCGGCGGCGACCATTTGAAATCAACGGACTTGGCCAAAGCAATCATGCAAGCGCATCCGAACTTAAAAGGCTTCTTCGGCGCCAACGAAGGTTCGGCAATCGGCGTATTAAATGCAGTCAACGAAATGCAGATGGCAGGTAAGGTGGTTGTGATCGGTTATGATTCCGGCAAAGCGCAGATCGATGCGATCCGCAGCGGTGCAATGGCCGGCGCGATCACGCAAAATCCGATCGGTATCGGTTATGAAACGGTAAAGGCCGCTGTTCAAGCAGTCAAAGGAGAGACCGTGGAAAAAGAAATCGATACCGGGTTCTACTGGTACGACAAAACGAACATTGACAACGAAGAAATCCAAGCCGTGCTCTACGAATAATCAAAAGGAGCAAATGATTGAGGAAGAAGCCGATCCTCAGACGTTTGCTCTTTTTTTTTCAAAATGAAATCGCATGGGAGGCATCGCAGTTATGGAATTGTACGTGGACACAGCAAACATCGGGCAGATTAAAGAGGCGGTTAGCCTGGGCATCCTGGAGGGGGTCACCACAAACCCGTCAATAGTGGCGAGAGAAGGCCGGCCATTCAAAGAACTAATTCAAGAAATCGGAAGCATCGTCCCGGGAAAAGTATGGTGTGAGGTCGTCGCCACGGAAGCGGAAGGAATGGTTCATGAAGCGCGGGAGATCTCGACCTGGGTACCCAGGGCCGTCGTCAAGCTGCCGATGGGCGCAGAAGGCATTAAAGCGGCAAGCCGCTTAGCCCAAGAGGGCATTGAGACGAACATGACCCTTGTGTACTCTGTTCCCCAGGCTATTCTCGCGGCCAAAGCAGGGGTGAACTATGTTAGTCCGTATCTGGGCAGGGTAGATGATACAGGCTGGTCGGGCGCCGATTTCATCCGCGGAATCGTGAATGCATACCGGATGCTCGGATTCGATACAAAGGTCATTGCGGCCAGCATACGCGGTCCTAGACAAGTGCTGGATGTGCTGCAGTTAGGTGTGGATGCGGTAACGATGGCCTATCCGGTATTGATGTCCATGATGCGGCATCCAATGACGGATATTGGCTTGCAGCAGTTTCTGAAAGATTGGGAAGATGCAGGTCTGTAAAAAGGAGGACAATGATGGCCGAATACATTCTTGCTCATGATCTTGGCACCTCAAGCCATAAATGTACGGCCTTCGACCGGCATGGACGCATTGCTGCATCCGCATCATTGACTTATCCGACTCATATCGGGCATGGCGGTGAAGTTGAACAGCATCCCTCCGATTGGTGGCATGCGGTAGCAGTTACAACAAGGAAGGTTCTGGACAAAATAACTCCAACGTCGATAGCCGCCATTTCATTCAGCGGACACATGATGGGAGGGTGCCCGATCGGTAAGGACGGCACGCCCCTTCGGGCTTCCTTGATCCATGCCGATACACGCAGCACCGTATTGGAGCGGTATGTATTTGAACGGGTGGATAAAGACCTATTCTACTCCGCAACCGGCAATCGGATTGACAGCCACTATCCGTTATTAAAGATGTTATGGTTGAAAGAAAACGAGCCTGAAATTTACCGCAGTACGGCATATTTCCTGCAGGCCAAAGATTATTTGGCTTACCGGATGACAGGACAATTAGGCGTGACTGATTTCTCCGATGCTTCTTTAACGGGAATATATAATGTGAATGAGGCGGCATGGGATGAAGCGATCCTACGGGAGCTGGGTCTGGAACCGGAATTACTGCCCGAGATTCTTCCGTCTGCATCGATAATTGGCCCAGTATCTCAAGCTGCTGCTCATGAGACGGGGTTGTTGGCCGGCACGCCAGTCGTGCTTGGCGGGGGAGACGGTGCTTGCGCGGCGGTCGGGGCAGGCGCCTTGGAGGCCGGCGATGGATATATTAATATGGGGACGACAGCTTGGGTCTCCAAAGCTGTGCGTCAACCGCTATTGGATGAACAACAGCGGGTCTTCACGATGTGTGGGCAGGACGCTGATTCATACCATGCATTAGGCACGATGCAAACGGCCGGCGCCGCTTATGAATGGGCGGTGAAGGTGATCGGTGGCGGAATCTCTTATGCACAAGCAGAAGCTGAAGCCTCTCGTGTACCATGGGGCTCAGAGGCCATTATCTTTCTTCCTTATTTATTAGGTGAACGCTCTCCCATTTGGAATCCGCATGCCAGAGGTTTGTTCTTTGGTCTGGACGCTGGTCATACGCGCGGCCACCTGCTGCGGGCGGTGATGGAAGGGATCGGTTACCACCTGCGTTCCATTGCCGATTGTTTGGATCCAGACCGGAAAGTTAAGGCCTATCAAGTGATCGGAGGGGCGGCCAGAAGCCAAGTGATGCAGCATATCTTATCCACTGTGCTGGAAACCCCAATTCGCATGAATGAGCATACCGTCGAGGCAAGCTCATTGGGGGCAGCCATGATGGGGGGTGTGGCAGTGGGTTGGTTTGCGGATTATAATGAAGCGAAGCTGCATATGCTCTCACCTGGTGTGAGCTGTCAGCCGGATAAGAGAGGTTCCGGCGTCATGCGGAAAGGTTATCTTCTGCAACAAAGACTGTATGAAAAGCTGATAAGTGAGTACGATGTTCTGGCTGAACTAAAACAGGAATGGAACAAGCAGTTGTCACAGGGCTAACCCGGTGGCGGCTGCTTTTTTTAATTGCTAATGTCAGCCGCTTTTGCTTGCTGTATATTATATCCAATTTTATGATTGACGGCTTGGCGAACGGGTAAAAAGTAAAGTAGTGTGTCCGTGGGGCGATGTACTCGAAACTGGCCGCAGAATATGCAACAACCATATGCAATTTCTTAGCAAAAAGGGGTTGTGACCCGATGATACATATACCAATCCATAATGAATCCTTTTCGAAACGGATCTTCGAATACTCGTCTAACGGAATCGCTTTGATTACGCCCAAGGGGGAGTGGATGAATGCCAATCCGATGTTATGCAGAATGCTGGGTTATTCATGCGGAGAATTGATGATACGTACGTTTATGGACATTATTCATCCCGAAGAACGATTGGATGACCTGAAGCAATTTTTGGAAGGTACGACGGAATCCATAGACACGCAAAGACGCCTTCTACACAAAAACGGCCATGTCGTCCATGTATCCCTTAACCTGTTACGAATCGTAGATGAAATTCCGGCAATGCCAACCTGTATTATGCTGCAATTCAACGATATAACTGAGAAAAAGGAACTGGAGCGTGAGCTGTTAAAGGCAGAGGAGCTGTACCTGCTGATCGCGGAAAACACGCAAGATATTATTTATCAATGCTCGGAGGAAGGCATCATCGCGTACTGCTCTCCGTCCGTTAAGGATATATTAGGTTATACATCTGATGAGCTTATCGGCAGTACAGAGGAGCTTCTGTTTCATCAGGGGGACATTCCTGGTCTTGCCGCGAGCAAAGAACACGGGAATCCTTGCCAGTTCCGGATTCGGCATAAAAACGGCGAATATTTGTGGTTCGAAACCCGGGTAAAGAAGCTCAATGGTGAGAGCGGCAGCATCGTCGTCGTTGTGATCGGAAGAGAAATTACGGAACGCAAAAAGCAGCAGGACATTATCGCCGAAGCCGAGCGAATCGCAATAATCGGCAGTTGGGAGTGGGATATTTGCAGTAACAAAGTTTCCTTCTCTGATCAGCTGCGTCGAATTTATAATTTTGAAGAAGACGAGCTCCAGAACAGGCCGCTGCAGCTGACCGATTTGGTGCCCGTAGAAGATCAACAATGGTTCCATAGGGAGATTGAAATGGCCATGAAGGACGGCCATCATGATCTCGCAGCTGAATTCCGTATGATAAATAAAGACGGTACAGATAAATATCTGCATATCAGAGGCGTTGTGTCCTATTCGGAGACGGGAGTGCCTCTCAGAATCAACGGAACCGTCCAGGACGTTACAGAGCGCAAGCTGGTGGAGTTCAAGCTGCAGGAGACCATCGAACGATATACCTCACTGAAAAAATATAATCACGATGCGGTCATGTCACTCGATTTGGAAGGAAACATCATAAACGCCAATATAGTGGCCCAAGAGATGACCGGTTATGCCATTCAAGAAATGGTAGGGCTTAATATATCCCGGCTTATCGAAAAAAAAGGTATAAAAGAGATCCTCTCTCATTCATTGATGGATGCTTCAGTGGAGAAAAACATCGATCGGATCCATCATAAAGAGGGTTATGCAGTAGAGGTGCTGGCGACAATCGCTCCGATTATCATTAATCGGAGGAACGTCGGTTATTATATCATTGCCAAGGATATTACCGAACAGAAGAAGTTGATCATCGACAAGGAAACGGCCGAATCGACTAACAAAGCAAAGACAGAATTCCTCGCCATGATGAGCCATGAAATCCGGACGCCGATGAACGGCGTAATCGGGATGACGGATCTGCTCATGGAGACCCCAACGCTGGATGAAGAGCAGAGGGGATATTTGGAGGTTATTCGTAAAAGCGGTGATACCCTGCTTAAAATTATTAACGACATCCTGGATTTTTCCAAAATCGATTCCGGTAAGGCAGAGCTCATTGAGTCGCCCTTTGACGTCAGAGCGACTATCCTGGAATCGGTGAGTGTTCTGTCGTATAAAGCCCAAGAAAAGCAGCTTCATATTTCTTTTTCCGTAAGCTCTGACATCCCTGTGATGCTTGTAGGTGATGAGAAGCGTGTGAAGCAAATTTTGATGAACCTGATCAGCAATGCGATTAAGTTTACAAAAACAGGGGGGATTTCAATCGCTGCCTGGAAGGAAGCTCAGGCTGATAAAAAGATAAAATTAAAGTTTATGGTAAAAGATACGGGCACAGGCATCCCCAAAGATCAGGCAGACCAATTATTCGAGCCGTTCAAACAATTGGATAATTTAATGACGCGTGAAGCCGAAGGGACGGGACTTGGGCTGGCAATCTGCAAAAAGCTGGTTAATCTGATGGGCGGTGAAATTTGGCTGGAAGCAACAGAGGAGCCGGGAGCGAAGTTTTTCTTTACCGTCGAGCTGAGAGAGAAGGAGTGGAAGGAGGCCAAAAGTCTGGAGCCTACACAGCTGCATGAACCGTCCCTCCAACAGCCACTGCGAATTTTGGTTGCGGAAGACAATAAAATCAATCAAATGGTTCTCAGTAAAATCCTTGCCAAACAAGGGCACAAGGTGCAGATTGCAGAGAGAGGGAGCGAGGTTGTTGAAATGGCGCTTACCGCGTCCTTTGATTTGATTTTTATGGATGTGCACATGCCGGAAATCAACGGATTTGAAGCGACGACAATCATAAAGGACGCGTTGAAGCCGGCGGATTGCCCAATTATTATCGCAGTTACGGCCAATGCCCTGAAGGGGGACAGGGAGAAATGCCTCGCGTCAGGAATGGATGAGTATATAAGTAAACCGATCCGCAGCCGAGATGTGCTTGAGATGATCCGCAAATTTTTTGCCAGTGAGTGCTGAACCAAACAAGTTGAACAGACAGGCCTGTCCCCACGCTCGTTTCTGAGCGGGGACAGGCCTGAGCTTGCTGATAAATGATCTAATCCATCCAATCTTGCCGTAAGGTAAAGAGGTCCCTCAGCGCATCCGTCGACAGCTCGGTAATCCAGCCTTCGGAGCTGGAGATGACATTGTCGCTTAGCTGCTGCTTGTTCTCCAGCATCTCGTCAATGCGCTCCTCCAGCGTGCCGAGTGAGATGAACTTGTGTACCTGCACGTCACGGGTTTGACCCATGCGGTAAGCACGGTCTGTCGCTTGATTCTCGACGGCCGGATTCCACCAGCGGTCGAAGTGAAATACATGGTTCGCTGCGGTAAGGTTAAGGCCTACGCCCCCCGCTTTGAGCGAGAGAATAAACACGCTGGGCTGCTCATCCTCCGGCAGCGTAGTGGATTGAAATTGCTCAATCATGCGGTCACGGGCGGATTTGGATGTACTTCCGTTCAGGTACAGAACGGGCTCTTGAAGCTCCTGCCGCAGCACTTGCTGCAGCAGCTGTCCCATGCCGATATACTGCGTGAAAATAAGGCACCGCTCGCCTTCTTCCCGCAGCTCCTTCACCATGGCAAGCAGGCGCTCCAGCTTGGAGGACCGGTCGATCAGCATGCCGGAATCGAATCTGCCGCCAGCGGCCCCGGAAGGCTCGGGAAGGGCTTCCTTCGTGATGAGCATCGGGTGGTTGCAGAGCTGCTTAAGCTGGGTCAGCGCGGAGAGAATGGCGCCTTTGCGTTCAATGCCTTCCAGCTTTTGCACCCGTTCCATAAGCTGATTGACGGTCTGCTCATAGAGCGCGCCTTGTTCGGCAGTCAGATGGACATACGTCTTCATTTCATTCTTATCCGGCAAATCGAGCTGTATAGCAGGATCTTTTTTCTTGCGGCGCAGCATAAACGGTTTGACCAGCTTTTGTAAATCTGCCGTTCGTTTCTCGTCACGTTCTTTTTCTATAGCATTGCTGAACCGGTTGTGGAACGCTTGCGAGCTGCCCAGATAACCCGGAATTATAAAGTCGTATATGGACCACAGCTCCGATAGCCGATTTTCGATGGGCGTTCCGGTGAGCGCAATCCGATGTCCGGAAGGAAAGCTTCGAATGGCCGACGATTGTTTGGTCTGGGCGTTCTTGATGTTCTGCGCTTCGTCTAAGCAAATGGCGGCCCAGGTGAAATCCCTGAACATCTCCTGATCAAGCGTTGAAGTGGCAAAAGAGGTAAGAACGACATCGGTCTGTCCGGCCACCGTGTGAAACGCCTCGCCGCTGAGACGTTTGCTGCCATAGTGAAGCATGACGTCAAGTGACGGGGCAAACCGGCTTAATTCCTTCTGCCAGTTGCCAAGCACCGAAGTCGGACAAATGATGAGGGAAGGGCGCTTCGTATCGGAACCCGTCATGTGCTCCTTAAGATGAAGCAAATAAGCGATCAACTGCACGGTTTTCCCCAGACCCATGTCGTCGGCCAGACAGGCGCCAAGTCCAAAGCGCCGCAGAAAAGCCAGCCAGGCATAACCTTCGAGCTGGTAAGGGCGAAGCTCTGCGCGCAGTCCGGCGGGCACCTCAGGCATTGGCCATTCGGACTGCCGGCCGAGCTGGCGGATAAGCTTCTCCATGTGTTCATTCAGTTCAACTTCGAGCTTGATTCCCCCTGAATTCTCCGCCGTGCCATCTTCAGGCGTATCGCCGCTTCCCAGCAGATGAAGCTGGAGGACGTCCTGAAAAGACAGTCCTTGCGTCTTGTCCATGCTTGCCATCGCTCTGCGGATTTGCGCAAGCAGTTCAGGGTCAAGCTGAATCCATTGCCCTTTGAAGCGGACCAGCCGTTCATTGCGGGCGACTAACGCTGCAAACTCGGCCTCGGTGAGATCAGCCTCGCCGATGGCAATGCGCCAATCGAAATCGATAATCGAATCGAGCCCGAACAGCGAGCTGCCGGATCTGCTTCCTGCGCCTGAGGCGACCTTGGCGCGAAGCCTCGGCTGCTTCCGTCTTGCTGCTTCCCACCAAGCCGGAAGCAGCACCTGCCAGCCGGCCTCCAGCAGACGGTTGCTGGAGGCCGTCAAGAACTGCCAGGCCGCTTCATCGTTCAGCGGGCTGTTTAACACATCTTCGCTGCCGCCCGTGAATTGTTCTGCCGGCAGGCATGCGCGCAGGCGTTCCAGCCAGCCTGTAGAACGCTCACGCACGTGAGGCGACCAAGCAGCCGGCCAGGAGCCGGCTGCTGTTCCGTCTGCAGCCAGCTGTATAGGCGCAAGCACCGCCGCATCATGCTTGTCCTGGAGAACGAGCTGAAGGCGCCAAGCCGGCTCGATATCTTCTTCCGGCTCCAGCAATTGCAGAACAGGCCGGAAAGGTGCAGTATCGTCTTTCCAGCCGATCGCAACCAGCCATGCCCGCGCATCGAGTCCTGCAGCTGGCCCCTTATTTCTGGCAAACAGCAGCGGATAATCGCTTCGCAGATCGGCAGCTGCCGTTTCCGTTCCATACCAGCGGTGAAAAACAGCGGCAGAGAACGCCGAGCGCAATCCATCGATCAAGCTCGCGTCCTTCATGTCCAGTGTGGATTGTATGATTTCATTTGACGCGTCGTGTTCATCCCATATCCATTTCAGCTTGCCGTCCTGAAAATCGGAGAAGCTCGGGACATACTTCTTCTCCTTTATACAAGCATCCAGCAAGGGGGCAAGCTGCACGATTTGTGCTGCATTGTCGCTCCATACCCATTCGATATGCCCGAGGAGCCTCGGATCGGCGAAGAAAGGAATGACCAGCTCGGCAGGGAGAACCACCAGCTCGATATTCTGAACCTGCCGGATTGTCAGGTCAGTGCCATAGAAGGAAGCCTCGTGCCATGCGAATAAACGCTGCTTCAGGTAGAGGCCGGGCACATCGTCATGCGTATTTGTCGATCCATATATGAGCGCATCTCCATAGTCGCTCAAGCTGATCTCTACTGTGATGGTTTGGATGTGTTTGCTCATGGTATCAGTTTCCCTTTCCGCAGCTCCTCTTGCAGGGCGCGAAGCCGGCTGTTGCGATCGGTTAATGCGGCGATGAACAGCTCCCAGCGGGCTTCCTGCTTCATTTTTGTATACAATTTGGCAAGCCGCTTTAACAGCTTCACCGCAGATTTATAGCTGTCTCTATTTTTGTTCAGGATATATCGTTCAACGGCCTGGTGATAGAAGGGTAGCAGCATTTCCGGGGCGTGTTTCTCCATCGGCTGCAGCACGCTGACGCGATAATCCAGCGGCTCGCTTCCTCTGCTTAGCTGGTAGTCGATCCACTGCTGCCATTTACCATGCGCGAGCAGTTTTTGCTCATACTGACTGCGAGAGAATGGAAGTCTGCGGATAAGCGCATCCCACATCGGCTGATTGGCCCCGGGCAAGTGCCCAGCGGCTGTTTCCCAATAGACGAAATATTCATCCAAGCTGTCGTTTCGAAGATTGCCCAGAAGGGGGTCAAGCTCGACTAACCAAGCCAATAATCGCGGCCAATCCTCCGCATCCGACAGAGCGGACAAGAAAGGCAATACGCTGTCCGGCTGGAAAGCGTTTATGTTCCTTGTTCCATTTAACAGCGTCCATGCTTCTTGATCGTTAAATAGATAGAAATGCATCCAGCACTGGGCGAGTATCAAGGAGCTCCGTTGAAGAGAGGCGCCAAGCTCCGCTTCGGCAAATGTTAATTGCTGCAGCTCCTCCAAGTAAAACTCCGCGCCGCTTAGGGTGGGGCAAATCCAATTTCTCCAGAGCTGTTCGTATGAATTGTAAAAAAAGTTATTGAATTTCGATTTTCCCAACATATGCCCGCGCAAATAAGCTAACGTCTCGGCAACGCGGTGCCAGTGCTCCGAGTCCGTTGTGATCTTCAGTTCACGATCAAGACGTTGGCGGATGTCCTCCTGTAATTCGGAAGCGGCAATCAGGGTATGATATCCCCAAAAAGCTTCCGAGGTATATAATTGATTCTGCGGCTGTGTCGCCAATGTGCCAAGTACATAGAGGCGCGCGTGCAGTTCAAACAGCTGCTCCAGGGCAGGCGTTAGCGGGGATTTCGCTCTATCGATGGATATCAGGGCGTCACTGGCATACCTCGTATTTCGGGTGTTATTGGCCAGCGGAGCTGTGATCAGTTCAAAGAGCTCATGCCACTCCGATATTTGCATACTTTGTATATAGACTGCTCTTTCTTTTATTTTGGCTTCGTTTCCCGTCTCAACCCGTTGTATCACAGGCCGACCCGGCACATGCCCGGGAGCAGGCTTATAGGCTTGCTTAGGATTGGCCGTTACTTTGGCGTTGACGAGCGCATGAACCGATCGGCCTTGCTGTTCTGTGTAATCAAGCAGGACGGCAATCATGTGTTTACATCCATTTTCAAACGGACAGGTGCAATGGCTTACGCCAAAAGAGTCTAAATTGATCCCGACGCGGTATGGTTCATTTCCTTCGACGATCGCTTCAATCTGCCCAGGATCGGGCATCGTAAACTGATGGACACGCCCTTGTTTATAGTAATTGAACCCTCGCTTTATGGTGAGATCGTCAAAGTTAAGCGCCACATCCTGCAAGAGGATATCCCACTGGGCATCGTTCAAGGTATAGCGTTGTTTCATTGTCGATCCGTCTCCTGATTAACTTGGTCTCTATTCTTTCATTGTCCACTCATTATAGCATTTTTCATTGGCAGCTTCGCTCTTGGCAAAGAACGCTCCAAACGGATGTGATTTTGCATTCCACCCATACCGTTCGTTCCTGCTTCGCGGCTCACCCCTTGAGCGGCACCTGAATCTCTACGAAAGTGCCTTGTCCAGGCTGCGACGTGATGCGAAAATTGACCGAGCTGCCGAATGCCAGCAGAAATCTGCGGTGGACGTTGAAAATACCGGTATGCATTCGGAAATAAGAATCCATCTCCTCGCCGCCGGTTTCAATCAGCTTTGACAGCTTGTTCAGCACATCCGGCAGCATTCCAGCCCCTGTATCGCGAATCGATAGATGCAGCATATGATTCTGCAGCTCGGCCTTCACGGTCAGAATAAACTCTTCCCCGCTCATCGTAGGACTCCATCCGTATTTGATTGCATTTTCGACGAAGGGTTGAATGCTCAGCTTCATAATGGGAATCTCAAGCGCTGCCGGATCCAATTCGAAATGAGCCATAACATCCGTGCCGTTCCGGTAGTAATGAATCCTCAGAAAGTTGTGAATATAGGCGATCTCCTCTTTCAGCGGCGCCCAGCCCCCGTCGTTCCGAACGGTATACCGCATCATGCGCGATACGGACTGCACCATTACACCTACGGCATCCCCATTATTTTTAACGGCGTACGACTCGATGGTTTCCAGTGTGTTGAACAGGAAATGGGGGTTGATCTGTGCCTGCAGCTGGAGCAGCTCGCGTTCCTTTTCTTTCAGCTTAGACTGGTAGACCTCCTGTTCCATGCTCTGCAGCTCATACAGCATTTTGTTGTAGCTTTGGATAACAAATCCGATTTCATCATTGCTGTGGCGGATTTCGATGGGAACGTAAGTCCCTCTTCCCAGGCTTTGGAGCCCCCCTTTTAACTTGTAAAGCGGCCGCAGAATGGTATTCATGACAGGAAAGGAGACGATTAACGCAACGGCCAGACTCGTGATGGCAATAAGGATCGTCAGATTGTAGGCCTGTTCCACGCCTTTGGTCAGGCTGCTTAGCGGAGCCATCCATACGAGCTTCCACTCTCCATAGGGGAGATTGGCATAGGTCGTCTCGTATTGCTCGCCATTCGATGAAAACATCAGCTTCGGATCAGCCCCGGAATGCGAATCGAGTGCGTTCCTAAAGTCGCGGAGCACGGCCGGGTCCGTATCTGCATTGGAAACGGCGGTATGGCTTGCATAATCATACAGAATGAGATTGCCGCCTTGACCGTATTCAATATCACTGAGCATGCTTTTAATTTTGTCTGCACGAATCTCAATCACGAACCAGGAATTGAATTCTCCCGTGCGCAGATTAATGATCGGACGGACGACTGAAAAGACGTTTTCCGGCGTCAGCTGAACATAATTCATTTGATGGGGGACGGTCAGTTTTAGTTTGGTTGTGGAATAAACACTTTGATACAAAGGGTCTTCTTCAAAAGTATAGCTATGGTTCAATTTTTCCTGATAGGAATCAAAATAGACCTTGCCCAAGGTATCCAGATACAGCACGCCGACGGTTTCGTTGCGTAATTGAAGGGCGTTTTTCAATACGGGCCGGAAGTTGATGATATGATTGGCCTGTTGTGCCAAGTCGTTTTCGGGGGCTTCAAGAAATTTTTGAAATTCGGAATTCGTAAACAGCGTATCGAAGGATTGACTTACGTCTTGTAAATAGTTTGTAATATCCCTAGAGACAAATTGGACATACTGGGACGATATGGATGAGGTATACTCTGTGCTGGACCGAACCATGAAATACTGGGAGCTGTAGCTCACCAGCGCAATGGGAAAGATCGTGATAGCCAGGAGGAGGATAAACAATTTATATTTCAGGGACAGGTATCCGATCCTTCTTTTAAGGGAATGCAGCAGGCGTCTCATGAATTTTTGCCCCCTTATGTGCGTGATGTACAGTAATTTCGACATAATGACAAAGAATCCTTGCGAGGGGTTGAAACCGGATGAAGATCTGTGTTGCCGATGATGAAAAAGAAGTCCGCGAAAGCATCATTTATAAATTGAAAACGCTGTTTCCGGAGGAGCAGCTGTTTGATGTGCAGTTCGGGCGCCTTGCCCTGGAGCAGATTGAAACCGTGCAGCCGGATCTGGTATTTCTGGATATTCGCATGCCGGAGATCGACGGGCTGGAAATTTTGCGCGCAATCAAACGCACATGCCCCGGGGCCCATGTGGCCATTTTATCCGGCTATGACGATTTTGGCTATGCAAGGCGAGCGCTGCAGCTGGGTGCGATCGATTATTTGCTGAAGCCTGCGGACCGCGAGCAGCTGCGTGAAATTGTTGAAAGCGTAAAGTCCGACATGGAAAAGACGCTGCGCAAGGAAATAGAGGGTGATCTGGCAAAGCTGTCGGATCAATATGTATTTATTCATGATATTCAATGCTTCAATACGAGCTTATGGTTTGACGAGCGGCAGGCGAAGGAGATTGTCTTTGGCGATCCCCATGCCGAGGAATGGCACAAACGCCGGGAATCAATGCGGCAGCAGACGCTAATGTCTTTTGCCGTCAATCATGATTATGAGGGCATCGCCCTGTACGCCCCCTCGGGAAACAATGGGCTCTTCTTCCGCAGGAAGCAGGAGTTTTTGCCGGCACTGCTGCATGGAATGAACCAATGGGAGAGCAGGCGGTTTTTCAGCGGGGATCCGGAATGGCCGGCCAAATCGGAGCCCATGCGGAAGGAAACGGCAAAACAGGCGGCGGGGCTGCGCCAGCAAATATTATCATTCGCCAAGATCGGCGACGAGCAGCGTCTGGAAGCCTCGCTGAACGCGTGGCTCGTATGCTTGCGGGAGATGAAGTTCGCTTCTCTGAAGAAAGAGTGCGTCAACCTGATGGCGCTGCTTGATGAAGGGCTCGTGAAGCAGGAAGTGATTGTTTTGGAGGAGGAGAAGATGCACTACTGGTCGCAATGGGCGGCCAAGCATAAGACATGGGATGAGCTTCAGGCAAAAATCCGGAAATTTGTGCTGGGAGGCGTGCGCACGTGGATGCTGCTGGAGCAGCAAACGGGCTCGGGATGGTTTGAGCATGCGCTGCGCCTGGTAGATGCCTCCCGCGATCCGAATATCAGCTTGGAATCTGTGGCCGAAGCCGTGGGCGTGCATCCCGTTACGTTAAGCCGGATGTTCAAGCAGCAGACGGGAATTAATTTCGTGAAATATTTGGTCCGCAGCCGTTTGAAGCGTGCGCAGTCCATGCTGCTCACAACCGATAAAAATATTAACGGCATTGCCGATGAGATCGGATATGTCGATCACCGTTACTTCCGCGGCCTGTTCAAAAGGGAATTCGGCCTGACGCCGTCGGAATATCGCAAAACGAATGGAATTATGGCCGTAACTGACGATGCCGAAGATCAAGCCTAATGTTAAAAATTTCTCCCCCCAAGCTAATTTATTCCGCTGTTTACGACTTGAACGAATATCTATACTCAAAGGTGTAAGCAAAAGTAAGCGATTTCACTGCCAAGAGAAACAGAGCGGCAGGAGGAACCGCCCTCCAGCTTACGAAGCTGCTCGAATAGGGCAGCGATTCAGGTATGTGTCACCAGCGGGAAAAATTTGATGAAAAAGGGGCAATTCAACGTGAAAAAGCTGAAAATGGTTTTGATGATTTCGCTTTCGATGCTCATCCTCTTAACGGCTTGCAGCAACAATTCGCCGGAGCCGGCCAGCGAGGCAGCCGGGAATAACCAAAGCGCGGCTGGAGCAGCTGACAAACCGGAAGAATTAAAGGTCTTGTATGCAACGGTCGAGGCGGGCTCCGAGGCGATTATCGATGCGGCCAAAGCCTATGAGCAGCAATCCGGCATTAAAATTTCAGTCGATACCTTTCCTTATAATAACCTGCAGGAGAAAGTGTTCTCCGAACTGGCGCAAAAGAGCGACTATTATGATTTGATCGCGATCGATACGCCATGGGTGCCGAAAATCATCCAGCACATCGAACCGATGACCTCTTATATTCAAAACACAAAATCCCCGGAGCTGCTGCAGCTGGATGATTTTATCGCTAAAGCGTTCCTTGATACCTCTGTATTCAAAGCCGATGCACCACAGCAAAATCCGCCGCAGATGGACACGATTGATCTGGACAAAATCGTCTCCGAGGGCTTTGATATCTGGAGCCTTCCGATTCAATCGAACGTACTGACGGTAAGCTATCGCAAGGATTTATTCAACAATGAGGAGAACAAAGCGCAGTTCCAGCAGCAATATAACCGTGAGCTGGCCGTTCCGCAGACGCTGGACGAATATTTGGATATCGCGAAGTTTTTCACCCGCGACACGGATGGCGACGGGAAGATTGATCTGTACGGCACGACATTGATGGGCAAAAAGCACGAAGCGAACTTCGTGGATTTCAAATCGTTCTTAAGCGACTTTGGCGGATCGATCTTTGACGATAATCTGGTTCCGGTGTTTAACAATGAAGCGGGAGTCAAAGCGTTGGAAACGTATGGCAGCTGGGTCAGCGAACACAAGGTTACGCCTCCAGGCGTACTGACGTATACGTGGGATGAAGTGGCTACCGTGTTCGGCTCCGGCCAGGTAGCAATGGGCATGAACTATCACGACATGAAGCTGGATCCTAAAGTAGAGGGCGGCGATACCGGATATTTCGTGTTCCCGGGCGTGGAGAACGGCGGCGAGATCGTACGCGGGCCGCACTTCGGCTCGTGGGGCATCGGTATCAGCAAATATTCGAACAACAAGCAAGCCGCTTATGAGCTTGCAGAGGCGTTAACAAGTCCGGATGTGCAGAAGGGCTACCTGAACTTTAAGCAGCATGTCACGAGAAACTCCGCTTACGTCGCCGCAGAAGCCTTGCCGGATGCGCTGTCCAAGGAATATTACCAGGTGCTTGGCGAGTCGTTAAAGGTAGGCGTCGGCCGTCCGAGGATTACGAACTACGACCAGGTTTCCGAAGCCGTTCAAATCGCTGTCAGCGAATATTTATCGGGCAAAAAGGATGCGAAGCAAGCGTTGGACGATGGGGCGAAGCAGGTGCAATCGTTAATGGAGCAGGCCGGATACTAATTGAAGATCAGAACCTTGCGGACGCTTGAAGACAGCTTCAAGCGTCCGCATTAAACGGAGTGAACGCCCCATGAAAGAGAATAATCCCAATAAAGACCGTTTGAAATATTTGCTGTTCGTGCCGACAATGGTCATTCTCGTCTCGATGACGATTGTGCCGTTTGTTTTTTCTTTATTGACGAGCTTGACGAATTACAAAGCGACAGAGCCGGACAATTGGCGTTTTATCGGCCTGGACAATTTCACCCGCGCCTTAATGGACAAGGATATTCAAAGCTCCTTTGTGAACACGCTGGTGTATGTGGCTGGTGCCGTTTCCTTAGAGTTTGTGTTAGGAATACTTATCGCATTGCTGTTAAATCGTAAAATGCGCGGCATTACGGTTATCCGCATGCTGCTCCTGCTGCCGATGATGGCGACGCCGGTTGCCGTCGGATTGATGTGGCGGTGGCTGTTAAATACGGATTTCGGCATCATCAACTACTATTTGAGTGCGTGGTTTGAGATCACGGGACCGAACTGGCTGGGGGAATATGCCCTGGCGATGCCGGTCGTCATCCTTGTCGATGTATGGCAGTGGACGCCATTTGTCGTGTTATCGCTGCTGGCGGGATTGCAATCGTTATCAGATGATCCGATCGAAGCGGCAAGCATGGACGGGGCTTCGTCGTGGCAGATGTTCTGGAATATTACACTGCCGCAGCTTAAATCGATTATCCTTGTTGTGCTGTTGATTCGCATTATTGATGCCTTCAAATCGTTCGACGTAGTATGGACATTAACGAACGGCGGTCCGGGAGTCAGTACGGAATTGTTAAGCTTGCGCGTTTATCGCGTTGCGTTTAAGTTCTGGGAAACGGGATACGCTTCCGCGATCTCCTGGTTGTTCTTAATTATAGTGATGTTAATTACTTCTCAGTTTATCAGGTTCTTGTACAAGGAAACGCCAAAGTAGCAGGATTTTCAAAAAGGTACTTCCGGGCTAAAAGCTTTCAAATAGCCTCGAGCTTTATGCAGAGGAGGAAAGGGATGAGATGATGGGGATTATGAATCTTCGAATGAGACGGTTTTTATGGAATCGCATGCTGGATGTTTTGACTTATATGATATTGCTCGTTGCGATCTTCCCGGTCGGCTGGATGGTGCTGACATCGCTCAAGACTTCTTGGGATGCGCAGTCGCTGCCGCCGGTCTGGTTGTTTGTGCCGACCTTCGAAAACTATCAGGCCTTGTTCTCCAGCGGCAGCACCTCCAGCAATTTCGGCGGTTTGCTGTGGAACAGCGTTGTCGTGTCCTTCGTCTCGACCGTGCTTTCCATCGTCTTTGGCGCGCTGGCCGCCTACTCTTTATCGCGATTCAGGCTGAAACGGGGGAAAGACATTGCGATCTGGATCTTGTCGACGCGCATGTTCCCGCCCGCAGCCACTTTAGTGCCCGTGTTTATGATGATGAGCTGGTTTGATCTGATCGACACGTATGCGGCGCTCATTATTCCGTATACGGCTTTTAATCTGTCTTTTGTTGTGTGGATGCTGAAGGGCTTCTTTGACGATATTCCGGTTGACCTGGAAGAATCGGCTATGATCGACGGCTGCTCCAGAATGTCGGCCTTTGTCCGGATCATTCTTCCATTGATCGCTCCGGGACTGGCTGCAACCGCGATTATCTGTTTAATGTTCAGCTGGAATGAATTCATGTTTGCGCTCGTGCTGTCGAGAAATGAGGTCGTGACCGCTCCAGTTATTGCCAATCAGTTCATTACGATGTATGGTGTACAGTGGGGGGAGTTGACCGCGGCTTCCACCTTGATGACCGCTCCTGTCCTCATTTTCGCCATCCTGGTCCGCAATCATATGATTAAAGGTTTGACGATGGGTTCAGTGAAATAACGACAACCGGAGGTTATGGTTATGCAAACAATGAAAGGCGTTGTGTTTCCCGGAAACAAGCAGGTAGAGATCAGAGAATTCCCGATACCCGTGCCTGGACCCGGCGAGGTGCTGGTCCAGATGAAAGCGTCCGCAATCTGCCGCAGCGATATGAGTATTTATTATGGCAATCCGGTGGTGGGCGGAGCGAAAACAGGCGACATTATCCCCGGCCATGAGCCGGCCGGGTTGGTCGTACAGACGGGAGAGGGAGTCAGCTCCATTCAGGTCAATGATCGGGTAGCCGTCTATTTGGCGGTAGGCTGTGGAGAGTGTTCATATTGTAAAAGCGGTTACATGATGTTTTGTCCAGCATGGAAATGTATCGGTTTTGATATCCATGGCGGAGATGCGGACTATATCGTCGTGCCGGAGAAAATGTGCATGAAGCTGCCGGATTCGCTCAGCTATGTGGCGGCTGCTGTATCGACCGATGCGGTGGGCACGCTGTACCATGCGCAAAAGAGATTGCAAATTTCAGGAAAAGATACATTGGTTATCTTCGGGATGGGACCGATGGGCGGTGCCGGCATTCTAGTCGCCAAGGCGATGGGGGCAACCGTCATTGCAGTGGATATGCTGGAGGAACGGCTGGAGATGGCCAAAGAGCTCGGAGCCGATCATATCGTTAACGGTAAAACGGAGGACGTCGTGCAGAAGATTCGCGAGCTGACGGGCCATAAGGGCGCGGATGCAGCGGTTGATTGCTCCGGAAGCCCGATTGCCGAGAATCAGGCGCTCGACTGCGTGAGGCCGCATGGCAGAGTCGCTTTTATCGGTGAAAGCAGGGAGACCGCGATCCGGCCGAGCGATCAGCTGATCCGCAAACAGGTGACGCTGATGGGTTCTTGGTATTTCCCGATCCACGAGTATGAGGAAATTACCGAATTCATCGTTAGAAAGAAAATCCCGGTTGAAAAGCTGGTCACGCATACATTTGCGTTAGAGCAAGCGGAGGAAGCGTTCCGCCTGTTCGATGAAAGAAAAACGGAAAAAGCCGTGTTCGTGTGGTAAAAAACTCAAAAGGGGGAGAATGGTATGAAAGGAATTTCTTTTAATACATGGGTATACAGCGGTTTTCCAAGCTGGCTGCCCTCTTATCCGCTCGATGAGGTGATTCGCCGGTTGTCCGCCATGGGATACGACGGCATAGAGATCGGTTGCGCCAGCCCGCACGCATGGCCGGATCATTTGCCAAAGGAGCGGAGAGCCGAGATTAAAAAGCTGCTGCAAGCAGAGGGCTTGGCCGTTTCGTCGATGCTGCCCGCGCCGGGCGGCGGCCCCGGGGTCAATCCGAGCGCCCCTTCGAAGGAAGAAAGGGACTTCACGGTCCAGCATTATAAAGACGTGATCCGGCTTGCCCATGAGTGGGAATGTCCGACCGTCATCTGGATCGCCGGGTGGGTCGTGTACGGAACGGTACAGCAGCAGGCCTGGAACTACAGCTTGAGCGGCCTGACCGAATGTGCGCGATATGCGAAGGAACTCGGCGTGACGCTGGTCGTGGAGCCGACGCCTACGGACAGCAACCTAGTCGAAACCGCGGATGACGCGCTTTTATTGGCCGAGCAATCCGGGGAAGACAATGTGAAGGTGATGTTCGATACGTTTCATGCGCTCTATCGCAATGAAGTGTCGAGCGATTACGTCTACCGCATGAAGGATAAGCTTCATCATATCCATATCGCGGATACCGACCGCCAGCCGCCGGGCAAGGGCCGCTGCAATTACGATGCCGTGCTGAAGGCGCTAAAGGATATCGATTATAAGGGCTATTTAACGATGGAGGTTGGATTCCATACGAGACAAGCCGATCCGGATTGGTATGCGACCGAGTCGCTGGCGTACCTGAGGAAGAAAGTACAAGAGATAGGGTTAGGCTAAGGGCGTGAAAAAAAGCTGTCTCCCCTCCGAGGGAGACAGCTTTTTGGCGATTACTGCTGTAATCCGTAGATTTCATAGAGCTCGTCAAGCAAGAGATTAGCTGCTTTGACGCCGCCGGCGGTGTTCCAGATGGCATCGCTGACTTTGTAAGCTGTACCGTTCTTCACCGCGCTCAGGTTTTGCCAGAGCGGGTCGTTTGTCCATTCGGTTTCCGTGTGGTTGCCTTTCCCGTCACCGGTATCATACGTGAAGTAGAACAAACGGTCGGCATCTGCCTCCGGCAGGCGCTCTTTCGTAATTTCATCCACAAAGGCGTCTTTTGCGTTCTTCGTCATTTCGGTGCGGGCAAGGCCCAGCTTGTCGAAAATAACGCCTGAGAAGGTATTGGTATGATAGACACGCGTTTTACCGTCCATGAAACGGACGACGGATACGGTCTCGTTCACTTTATCCCCGGCTTTCGCTTTGAAATCGGCAATCCGCTGATCGAACGCGGCCAATACAGCTTCGCCTTCAGCTTTTTTGTTAAGTGCTTCCGCATACAGCATGAAGTTGTTCTGCCATTCGCCGCGCAGATCCTCTGCCATGACAGTCGGCGCGATAGCTTTCAACTGCTCATATACGGCTTCCTGACGCATTTTGTTGCCGATAATCAGATCCGGCTGCAGACCGGCAATAAGCTCAAGGTTCGGCTGGCTTTCATCGCCTACAACCGTAACGCCTTCCATGTCGGCCGCAATATGGTCATACCAAGGGTCGCCTGTCCAAGATTTCACGGCACCGATCGGTTTGACGCCAAGCGCCAGCAGCGCTTCGGTTCCTTCGTTCGTCAAGATAACGACCTTTTGCGGTGTTCCGGTAATTTCCTGTTCGCCCATGGCGTGTTTTACAACATAGGTTTGATTGTCTGCCGGTGCAGCTGCATTAGTCTGCTCGTTGGATGGCGCCGCCGCGCCGGAATTATTAGAAGCTGCAGCATTCGTATTCCCGGGTGACGGTGCCGCATTGCTTCCGCAGCCAGTAAGCACCACGACTAGTATCAACGCCAGCATACCCCACCAAGCTGTAAGGCTGCGATTTTTTTTGATCGAATTTGTAACCATCATTTTCTTCCCCCTACACTGTTTTGAATTTCGAATCATTATTGAAAATGATTATCAATCACAGTTAAAAACTATAAATCCTCGGCGACTTACTGTCAACAACTATTTTGAGAACGATTATCAAAATCATTGACACCTGTTCACTGATCCACTAAAATTCAATTGAACAGATCTTAATAAACGAATTTTTTGTGAAAAAGCAAGTATTATTACCTCTTTGGAAGAAAGTGGACCTTTATGCGTGTTGTTGGCCTGATCCTATCGCTTATCGCGCTTGCTGCCGCTATCGCAGGCAGTATTGCTTTTGGAGTGACGGATATTCCTCTCCGGACGGTCTGGGAATCGTTCACCCAATATAACTCAAGCAATGAACATCTGGTCATTCGTACGACCCGTGTTCCCCGGGCGCTCATAGCGGCCTCAGTCGGTGCCTGCCTGGCGGTCGCCGGGGCGGCCATGCAGGTTGTCACCCGCAATCCGATCGCCTCCCCAAGTACCCTCGGCGTTAACTCAGGAGCCGCGTTTTTTATCGTTTTGTCTGCGGGCTGGCTGGGCGTGTCGGGACTTCAGGCTTTTACCTGGGTTGCGCTGGCCGGGGCGGCTATTAGCGGCGGCATTGTCTTTTTTCTTGGAAGTATTGGAAGAGACGGCATGTCACCGGTTAAGATCACGCTGGCGGGCGCTTCGATGACTGCATTTTTCCACTCGATCACGCAGGGACTGATGTTATCCGACGGTAAAATGTTCGACCAGGTGCTCGTATGGCTGGTCGGCTCGGTTGCCGGACGGGACATGAACCAGCTTATTGCCGTGTGGCCGTATATGGGGGCAGGCATGCTGATCGCGCTGCTGCTCTCCAGGCACTTGAATGTGCTGTCCATGGGCGACGATGTCGCTCAGGGGCTGGGCCAGCGTACCGCACATATTAAGCTATTCGCAGCGGCGGCTGTTATCCTGCTTGCCGGCGGCTCGGTCGCAGTGGCGGGGCCGATTGCATTTGTCGGTATCATCATCCCGCATATCGTCCGTTATCTGGTCGGCACCGATTACCGCTGGATCCTGCCGTACAGCGCGGTGCTCGGCGCAGTATTGCTCGTTACGGCGGATCTGGGTTCCCGTTACATTGCCATGCCGAAGGAAGTGCCCGTCGGAGTAATGACCGCCATTATCGGTGTACCGTTCTTCGTGTACATTGCCAGGAAAGGCAGGCAATCATCATGAGCAAATACAGGTCTTATCGATCTGCCGATTCGAGATTTTCCTTTCTGCTGGAAAGAAGAATGGTATGGGTCGTTTCCATCCTTGGTATGCTGTGTATTGCCGCTATGATCATCAGCACCGGGATCGGCAGCCAATATATTTCACCGTTGGACGTGCTCAAGGCGCTGCTGGGCAAGGCGGAGCCGATGGAGCAGGTCATTGTAGAAAAGCTGAGGCTGCCGCGGATCGTCATCGCGGTGCTCGTCGGAGCGTCGCTGGCCGTTGCAGGTGCGGTCCTGCAGGGAATTATCCGCAACCCGCTTGCTTCGCCTGATGTGACGGGCATTACCGAGGGGGCCTCTCTTGGCGCTGTATTGTTTATCTTCCTGTTCACGGGAACGGTATCGGTACAATGGATGCCGGTGGCGGCGATTGGCGGAGCGTTTACCGTAACTGCGCTGCTGTACATTCTCGCCTGGAAGCAGGGGGTCTCGCCATTGCGGCTCGTCCTGATCGGCATCGGCATATCCGCAGCGATCAAGTCGCTCGCCTATATGTTCATTATCTCGGGCCCGCTGCAGTTAGCCGATCGGTCCCTTACTTTTATGACAGGGAGCATCTACGGCGCTTCCTGGGAGCAAGATGTGCTTACGCTGCTGCCTTGGGCTGTCATTCTGCTGCCGCTTACTTGGCTGCAGGCCCGTAACGTCAATATTCAGGCGCTTGGCGACGATGTCGCAAGCAGTGCCGGGGCCCAGGTGCAGAAGCATCGGCTGCTGCTGCTCACGCTCAGCGTTGCCCTTGCCGGGTCAGCCATCGCAATCGGCGGGGCGATTGCCTTCATCGGGTTGATGGCGCCGCATATCGCCCGCAAGCTGGTGGGCCCTTCATTCGGCAACGTGCTGCCTGTCAGCGCACTGGTCGGCGCGCTGATTCTGCTTATTGCGGATTTGGTCGCGCGAACTGCCTTTTTGCCGCGGGATATACCGGCCGGCGTGTTCACCGCCGCAATCGGAGCGCCTTTTTTCATGTATCTGCTGTACCGTAACCGAAATCGATATTAAATACCGGGAGGAATGCCGTCATGAGTACATTAGAAGCGAAAAGCCTGGGGTTGTCCTACGGAGGCGCCTATATTTTCGAGGATTTGAACTTGGCTGTTCCGGAAGGGAAGATTACCGTGTTCATTGGCAGCAATGGATGCGGCAAATCAACGCTGCTCCGCTCCATGGCGAGGCTTCTGAAGCCGCAGCGCGGAACTGTTGTGCTGAGCGGTTCGGACATTGCCGGCATGTCCACGAAGGAAGTGGCGCGCAAGCTTGCCATTCTTCCCCAAGGGCCTGCTGCCCCGGAAGGCTTGACGGTATTGCAGTTGGTGAAGCAGGGTCGCTATCCGTATCAAAGCTGGCTGAAGCAGTGGTCCCGTGAGGACGAGGCTGCCGTGTTTGCCGCACTTGAAGCGACGGGCATGAACGAGCTTAAGGAGCGCACGGTCGATTCGCTCTCCGGCGGCCAGCGGCAGCGCGCCTGGATTGCGATGACGCTGGCGCAGGAGACGCCGGTTATCCTGCTGGACGAACCGACGACCTATCTGGATCTGACCCATCAGATCGAAGTGCTCGATCTGCTCTATGAATTGAATGTCCGGGAGAAACGGACGATCGTTATGGTACTGCACGATATCAATCTGGCCTGCCGTTATGCAGATCACATCGTTGCTATCCGGCAAGGCAAGATTCAAGCGGCGGGCCGGCCGGAGGAAGTGGTCGACTCCGCCTTAATGGAAGCTGTTTTTCAGCTGAAATGCGAGATCATTCCCGATCCGCTCTATGGAACGCCGCTATGTATCCCGCATGACAAAACCCGGCTGCGGGCGGCCAAGGCTGCGCAGAAACCGGCAGGAGAGACGCGCCGTGAGCCGGTGTCCGGTGAAGAGCTTGTGGGAGTTCGCCGCGCTGACAACGGCGGTTTGGTTATGGCCTAGTGTTCTTGTACTGCCTTGGCGTGAATCCGGTATGCTTTTTAAATATTTTGATGAAGTAGCTTTGGTCATGAAAGTTCAAGCAAGTGCATATCTCGAGCAGTGAATAGTCGGAGAAGGCCAATAATTTTTTGGCTTCTTCGACTTTTTCGCGTTGAATGTATTCGCTAATCGTGATGCAGGTCTCCTTCTTGAATAATTGCGATAAATAGCCGGGACTCAGCCGGGCGGTTTCGGCAAGCTTCGCCAGTGTAATATCCTCGTACAGATGATTGAAAATATAATTCTGGCAGACCGCAATCGCTTTGGAATACTGCATTTTTTTCTGGTTCCGCACACGCTCGGCAAAATCCAACAGCATCTCGGAGCCGGCTTTAATCACCTCGTTAACTTCCTTCAATTCTTCAATGTGCTGGATATACAAATCACTGACGGTATAAGCGATCTCGGGAAATAGACCACCATCGATCGCCGCCCGGGTGGCCAGCGTGACGGAGGAGATCGCCAGGTTTTTCTCATTTCTCAGCCGGCTCTTTTTCGATAAGACGCCAAAGCTTTCCCTGGGCAGGCGATTCCAGTGTTTGATTAATTCTTCCTTTCTTCCGTCCTGGATGCACCGGAAAACATACTTTTCCATCACCGGATTTTGGTGAAACATAAAGCTTTGCCGCCGATTCGACAGACTCAGGTCGATATTTTCGCTGGGGACGGACGGCTGTTCCAAGGGCACATTCGTTTGAATGATATCCGTGATATCCAGCTTGCTGCCATAAATGAGGTGATGAAGCAGCACAGCGGCATGCAGTAACATTATTTTATTTTTCACCGGCAATGAGCGGTAGTAATCGGATAAGGTGTCTCTGTGTTTTCCTGAAATATGATAATCGTTCATAAATCCCCTTAACATCTCCTCCGTCATTTCCGCAACAATGGAGGGGCCCATGACCACCGCGCCGGCAGCACGGCCGTTATGGATCAAGCGGACAGATATATAATGATCGAATACGTTTAATGAGCTCAATACGGGTACGTCGGCAGGAAAGTCATCCGAAGCCAGCCGGCTCTTGAACAGATCGACGGTAGCTGGAAACAAGGGATTGGCAGGCAAGTTTGACGTATATTCTGTTACGGGCTCCATATTCCCGTCCCATAACCAGATTGGAAGCTGGAGGTTATCGTACATGAGCTTGCAGACATATTCGAGCTCATCGAGCTTTGGGGAATATTCCATGAGGGAACCGCCTCTTTTCCTCGGTGCAAAATAATGAGCAGCTTCTAAAATTAACACCATTTTTATAAAAAATATACCATAATGTACACTATATTTTCGCTATAATGATGCTATCGTCAAAATGAAAGCGATTACTTACTATTTAACAGGATAAAGCATATTTCATTGGGTGCGCAGCAAAGACAGGAGGGAAGCGGGATGTACCGGTTGCTTATCGTCGATGATGAAATGATTATTGCCAACGGCATCAAATCGAGCGTGGAATGGGGAGAGCTTGGAATCGTAAGTGTTACGGCGGTGTACAACCTCCGTCAAGCAAAGGCCGCATTCGAGAAACAGCCGATTGATATCATGATTACGGATATTGAAATGCCAAACGGAGACGGATTTGAGCTTTTCGAGTGGGTCCGGGAATTTCACCCGCAGACGGAATGCATCTTTCTCACCTGCCATGCCGATTTTCAATACGCAAAAAAGGCGATCCAGATGGGCAGCCTCGAATATCTGTTGAAGCCGGTACCTGCGGAGGAACTGACGTCCGTCGTAATGAAAGCAACCGGCAAGATCGGCAGGAAGCGCGAATCGCTCTCGATCAGTGAAGCTTACAAGCATTATCATAAGCTCTGGGAAATGCACCAGCCGCTGTTCATCGAACGCTTCTGGCTGGATGTGCTGCATCAATCGATTCCCTCCCGTCTCGACAGCATGATGGAAGTGATCCGGAAACGAAACATACCTTATACCGGGTCTATGCAATTCCGTCCGGTGCTGATCCACATTCAGTACTGGCAAAAGGAATTGACCGCCCGAGAGGAAAAGCTGATGGAATATGCGCTCCGAAACGTGTTAGATGAGCTGCTTATTCAATGTGGCTCGACTACACAAGTCGTCCAAGTGAAGGAGGGCTTGCTCGTCATCAGGGCGATTGAAGATCTGTCGGCGGAAGATAGTGAAGAAGCGAGGAAAACCCTTCAGCAGCAATGCGAAGCTCTGGTAGAGTGCTGCAACCGTTACTTTTACTGCCATCTGTCCTGTTATATAGGCAAAACCGTCCCCATTCAAGAGATGCTGAAAACCTTTCAGGCGTTAGCGGCTTTTCACAAAAATAATGTGAATCTGATCAACCGGGTTGTGTTTGTCGAGGAATGCTCGAAAAAACAATGCAAAGCGCAGCTGCCCCTGCTGCATGTTTGGTCGGAAATGTTAAAAAACGGGGATAAAGATCGGCTCTTTTCCGAGACGCGGCAGTTTCTGGATGCATGGAAGCATGATGAGGGCCTCGATGCCGGGCGGCTGCAACAGTTTTACAAGCAATTCATCCAGATGATCCTTTATACGCTGCAGCAAAGAGGACTGCGGGCCGATGAGATTTATCCTGAACACTTGTCTCCTGAACGAACGTTATCGGCCACCCGGACCGTTCTCGATCTTGAGAATTGGGTGCGGGAAGTGCTTGAGCAGGCGATCGTTCATATCCATAGATTAGAATCAAACGAAACGGTTGTCAGCCGGATCAAGCGGTATATCGCCTTGAACATCGATCAGGAGCTGTCCAGGCAGTATATCGCCGACCATGTCGGGCTGAGCCCGGATTATATCGTCAAATTGTTCAAAAAAGAAACGGGATTGTCCATCTCCGATTATATTATCCAGGAACGGATGAACAGGGCGAAAGATTTTCTGTTAAAAACCGAGCTTCCAATTAGCAGTATCGCCCTTGCCGTCGGCTTTTCCAATTTCGCTTACTTCTCCACTATATTTAAAAAGTCGCTGTCGATGACGCCTCAGGATTTCCGGAAAAATAGGGATAACATCGCGCATAAGGGAATATCAAAATCGGAATAAATGTCGCAAACAGACGGATACAGCTATAACTTTGGAGCAATCGTAAACGATTGCTCTTTCTGCTTATAAGGCATGAACCTTTTAAAGGAGAAATTGGACTTATGTGGATGAAGGCTAAAAACGCGTGCAATTCCATTCGATTCAAATTAATGATCGGTCTGCTGGTTATTATGCTGCCGATTGTTTCTTTGCTGATCTATAACAATTTTTATTCAATGAAGGTTGTGCGGAATCAGGTGGCCCAGTCAAACAGCAATTTGATCAGCTTGTATATGGGGCAGTTGGACCGAAATTTAGAGGATATCGAGAGCATTTTGGTAGAGCTCATTGCGTGGGACACCAGATTGCTTGATCTGGAGCGTTCATCCCATCGTAACATAGACCAATACAATCTGATCAAGCTCAGCTTGTTTCGAACTTTACTGGATAAGAGCGTGTATATTAAAGCGGTCGATTACTTTTATGTCTACACGGCGGACAATAATGATTTTATGCTTATTCCGCGGGATTCGCGGGAGGAGTACCGGATTTTTAATCAGAAACAGCGGATGAAAAGCCACATGGCGGGTGCGCTGCAGGATCAGGATAAGAAGGATCATTACCCAAGCGATCAATGGACAAGCGTACAGATTGGCAATGAATACTATCTTAATCGTGTGATCAAAACCGGCAATGTGTATATCGGTGCGCTGGTTAACGTGAAGAACATTATGGTTCCTCTAAACTATCTGGATATCGGCGCCGATGGGCGATCGCTGCTTGTCAATGAGCGCTATCAGCCGTTGAACGATGTCGCCTTTATTGAGGAGAACGGAATCCAGCTTAAGTATGCCGGAGGCACCTACAGCTTTACGGGAGCCGAGCATCAATATCTGGTCGTCGGCGAGAAATCGGGCAGAGGCGATTTCAGCTTGATCGCGCTCATTCCGGATCGCAACATATTGGAAAAGCTCCCTTATCTGCAGCGGATTATCATGTTCATCGTATGGGGGGCCGTGCTCTATCTTGCGGTATCGCTGCTCGTCTTGCGAAGAGTCGTACTGGCGCCGATCAACCGGATCGTCGTAGAGATGAGAAAGCTCAAGCAGGGTTATTTTATGGCGCGAATCGCCGACCAACCGACCTCAAGCGAATTCGAGCTGATGAACGAAACGTTCAACAGTATGGCTTCGCAAATTCAGCAGTTAAAAATCGATATCTATGAAGAGCAGTTGAATAACCAGAAGGCTGAGCTTAAACATCTGCACCTGCAGATTAATCCCCATTTTTTTCTGAACTCCTTAAATATTGTGTATTATCTGGCCCGGGACAAAAATTTCGCCCTGATTCAGGAGCTCTCCTTATCGCTTATCCAATATTTCCGGTTTATGTTCCGAAGCCATTCGGATGTAGTGCCGCTCCAGGACGAGATCAAATTTACGCAAAATTATTTGCGAATTCAGGAATTTCGATTTCCCGGCAATCTGACCTACCGCATATCGGCCGCGGATTCTTTGCGGGATTGCGCGGTTCCGCCGCTCGTTATCCAGACGTTCGTGGAAAATGCGATTAAGTATGCGATTAATCTGGATGAGCCTGTTCATATCGACATCATCATCGAAGAGATCAAGCAGCATCTCGGCCGGATGAAAATCCGCATTCAGGATACCGGCGGAGGTTTTTCTGAACACATCCTAAAGCAGCTGCAGGAGGATGACAAACCGTTCAGCGATGAAGGCGAAAAGGTAGGCATTTGGAATGTGAAGCAGCGGCTGCGTTTGTTATATCAAGATCAGGCCGATATCACATTTCGCAACGCTCCCGGCGCGGTGGTTGAGATAAACATACCGGTGAATGGACCGCTTCAAGGCCGCTAACGATTCACCGGTAAAAGATGAATTGCAATTCCGCGTCTGGGTTCCAGCTCCCCCCTGACGTTTTTTTTCTTCAATGACGGAAATTCAAAAGTCGGAGGACGGGTTCGTGGTAGTGGCCGTATCGGTTCTCTTATATCATAAGGGTCATGAAGGGAATATAAACAAAGGAGCTGGGGGTATGAGGGTAAGCACGCAAGCACGGGCGCAGGCACCGCTAGAAGCAGAGTCGCAAGCGCAAACCAGGTTGAAAAATTTCAAATCAACGATGAAGCGAATCATGAAATACCGGGTCCTGCTGCTGATGACATTACCGGCTGTAGTGTACTTTTTCATTAACAACTATTTGCCGATGTTCGGTGTGGTTATCGCTTTTAAAAATATAAATTTCGCAGATGGGATCTGGGGCAGCGACTGGATCGGGTTCAAAAACTTCGAGTACCTGTTCAAGACCAATGACGCGTTCATCATTACCCGTAACACGCTGCTGTACAACGTTGTCTTTATCGTGTTGAACACGGTCATTGCCATCGCCCTGGCGATTATGTTAAACGACATCAAGAACCGGTTCTTCTCCCGCACCTACCAAAGCCTGATCCTGCTTCCTTACCTGATTTCCATGGTTATTGTCGGTTATTTAGTCCTCGCTTTGCTGGATGTCGGCAAAGGTTATATGAACAATACGATCCTTCCTTTTATGGGCATGCAGGAAATATCCTGGTACAGCGAAACGAAATATTGGCCGTTTATTTTGACGATTGTGAGCGTGTGGAAAGGCGTCGGATATTTATGCATTATCTATCTGGCGGCGATCATCGGCATTGATCAGGAATATTACGAAGCGGCAACGATTGACGGGGCGAATAAATGGCAGCAGATCAAAAGCATCACCATTCCGCTCATTATGCCGGTCATTACGATCATGACCTTGCTGGCGATCGGCCGGATCTTCTATTCCGACTTCGGTTTGTTTTATCAAGTGCCATTGAACACGGGCGTATTGATGCCTGTCACGCAAACGATCGATACGTACGTATATCGCGCATTGATTAACCTGGGAGATCTGGGGATGTCGTCGGCCGCCGGTTTGTATCAAGCGGTTGTCGGGTTTGTCCTGGTGCTCGTATCCAATTACGTCGTCAACAAAATAAACAGCGATAACGCGCTGTTCTAGAAAAGGGGGATGTATGGTGCAGACAAGCAGGTTGTATCAATGGTCCATTAATATTATCATGTTGATCTTTACGATATTTTGTGTGTTTCCGTTCGTGCTGCTCGTGTCCGCTTCGTTTACCGATGATCTGGAGATTGTCCGGACGGGCTACAAGCTGATCCCTAATCAGTTCAGCACGGCCGCTTACCAATACTTGTGGAATAATTCAGCTGACATCTTCCGTTCCTACGGCATCACGATTTTTATTACGTTCGTCGGTACGCTGGCAGGCATGCTGATGACGACGATGGTCGCTTATCCGCTCTCGCGCAAAGAGCTGCCGTTCCGCAATTTCCTGGCTTTCTATGTATTCTTTACTTTATTGTTTAACGGCGGGCTCGTACCGACCTATCTGCTGTATACGAACTTTTTCGACTTCAAGAATACCATTCTGGCTTTAATTATCCCCGGCCTGCTCGTCAATGGATTTTTCATCATTCTAATGCGTACCTTCTTTGCCACCTCGATCCCGACAGCCGTTATTGAATCCGCCTATATTGACGGGGCGAAGGAATGGAGAGTCTTCTACGGCATCGTGCTCCCGCTGTCGCTGCCGGTACTCGCGACGGTCGGACTCTTCTATGCCATTCTATATTGGAATGACTGGTTTAACGGGCTGATCTACATTACCGACAAAAACTACTTCAGTATTCAAAACCTGTTGAATCGCATCCTGCTTGACCTGCAATTTTTGCAATCGAACACGCAGCAAGTAGGGAAAGGCGCCGAGTTGGTAGCCAAATTACCGCTCGATGCGATGCGCATGGCGATGGCCGTCATCGGGATTATTCCACTGATCTGTGCTTATCCGTTCTTCCAAAAATATTTCGTGAAGGGTCTTACGATTGGAGCGGTCAAAGGGTAAGGCTATCTCCAGCATGCGCTGGTTAGCACATAAATGATAGGGAGGTTATTCAATGCAAAAGGGGAAGAAGCTGACGGTTATATTGTTGGTGATGGTTCTGGCGTTTACAACGCTGCTGGCAGCGTGCAGCTCGAGCAATAATGAGCCTGCAAACACGCCGCAGAACACGGACGCCGCCGCACCGCAGGACACAGAGAATGGCAATTCCGGACTAGAGCCTGTTGAGCTGGTGATGGTATTCCCGGGTCCGGGCGAGCCTCAGGATTTCAAAGAGGTGGAAGCGGCAATCAATGAGGTGACGAAAGAAAAAATCAACGCTACAGTCAAGCTCGTGATGATCGGCTGGGCGGCATGGACCCAACAAACGACGTTGATGCTGGCGGGCAACGAGAAGGTAGATCTCATACTGAGCGGCCTTGGAACTTATACGCAAAACGTAGGCAGAGGTCAATATCTTCCGATGAATGACATGCTTGAAAATGAAGGGAAAGGCATTAAGGAGGCGCTTGACAGCCTGGATCCCGCGTTCCTTGATGCCGTAAAAATAAACGGTGAGGTCTATGCGGTTCCGAGCATCCGCGACTTAGCCGCCGATTATGGGATTACGATGCGCAAGGATTTGGTCGATAAGTACAACATTGACGTCAATGCAATCAAGTCCTATGACGATCTGGACGCTGTATTCCAGATTATAAAAGACAATGAGCCGGATATGATCCCGACAACCAAATATGGAGACACGATTATCGACACCCATCTTAATTACTATAGAGATGCCCTGGATGATGGATTCGGCGTGCTGCCGGATTTGGATAATGGATTGAAGGTTGTCAACTTCTTCGAAACGCCTCAGTATGCAGAGATGCTCAACACTGTAAGAAGATGGTATCAGGCGGGTTATATTGCCAAGGATGCCGCGACAAGCACAGAAACGCAGTACAATATGGTCAAAGCCGGCAAGGCCTTCTCGTTCATGTCCCACATGAAGCCTGGCATTGCGGCACAGGAGTCCAAGAACGTAGGTATGGAACTGATATCTGTTAATTTCCTTCCGGCAACAACCGCGACAGGAAACATCACGTCCATTATGTGGAGTATTGCAAGAAATTCCGAGCATCCGGAACGCGCCATGATGCTGCTTAACCTGCTCTATACCGACCCGGAATTGGTTAATCTGTTCGACTGGGGCATTGAGGGCAAGCATTATGTGAAAACAGATGTAGACAACATCATCGACTATCCGCCTGGAGTGGACGCAGCTAGTCTGGGCTATAACTTGAACTATGGCTGGATGTTCGGCAATCAGTTCCTGTCCCATATCTGGCAAGGAGACAGCCCAACCCTCTGGGATGAGTTGGCTGAATTCAATAAAACCTCTAAGAAATCCAAGGCGCTGGGCTTCAATTATGATTCGGAGCCGGTGAAAACGGAGGTCGCCGCGGTAAGGAACGTGTATGATCAGTACCGTAAAGCGCTGGAGACGGGAACGGTAGACCCGGTTATCGAGCTGCCGAAATATATCAAGCAATTGAAAGCGGCGGGCATCGATAAGATTATAGCCGAGAAACAAAAACAGCTCGATGCATGGGCTGCTGCAAACAACTAGAGCCTATGGCGGTGCGATCGCAATGGATCGCACCGCCATTTCATTGGAATTTGCCGGTATTAATGATTGTGACTTTAACGCTGCATTCAATGTCGGCGCCAGCGTAAGCTTCTTTCCAGTCCAGGCTGTTCCACTCCTTATAACGCATACTGTTGCGGACATGCTGGCCGATGCCTAAGCTGTCCACTTGGTTCGTCTGCATGTGGCGGATTAATTTCATGGCTTCATCTTGTAAATAATCGGATAGCTGGCCTTCTAAGAATGCGATATCCTTCGTATCGTTTAATTCCCGGCTGCCGATATATTCAAGAACCGATCCTTTAAAGTGGAGCCCCAGCAGTACCTTTATTTCACCATTTTGCACCCTCTTCACTTTTACCATGCGGCGGCCGATTACGGAGCTAAGCGTCACGCTCTCTATCTCATTGGCATCTTTAAAATCGACGTTGAGTTCCCCTTGGTTGAGATCTCCGCGCAAACCTGCAAATATCAGGGCATCCTTGAACGATACTTTTGTTCGATATCGGTCATCCCCGAACAATGCGATCCCATCAATCATCAGATGATCTTTATTCATTTTAATGATTGGCGCAACGGGATCAATTCCTTCATCCATCAAATCGCGGGCGAAACTATAAATCGCGATGTCCGGAATGGAGTTATGCTTCTCTTCTTTTTCCAATAAGTCATAAATATATTGTCCGGTAGGCGGCTCATCCGGAAAATCCTTTTTTAATAACTCGGAAGCTTTCCCGTCGACAATAATGATGTTCACTCTTTGTCCGATCGAGGGATCGCGAACGAGTGTATCGATATGAGGCATAAGTCCTTCCGCGGCAAGTTCCATGCCGAACAGCGCATTTCTTAATTGGCCGTTGACAAGGATTCTGCCAGTTTGCCGCGATAACTTCACCCACGCTTGTTTGCTTGATTGGGTAACTGCGGTTAACACTTCTCTTTGTTTGCCAGTCTTTGTGCCGATATTCGGTACACTGGTAGTTACGAGCAGTTTTCTTTCTTCGTTATCCTCTTCTGTATACAAATCATAACTTATGGAATTGGTAAATCCCAGATTCTCCAGTTGCCTTTTGTCTGCAGAGCAGCCGCAAAGCAGCAATAAGGCCATGAATAGGCAGGCAAAGCGTAAGACGCCGCACATATCAGGTTACCTCCTGGCGCTTTTGAATGTTTAAGAGGATGATTAAAACAATCGGGATTAGAAAGTTAAGGCTGATGTGCATCGCAAATAAATAGTGCAGCCAGCGGCTTAGCTTGGTCAGTGTATCCGCAAAGTTCGAGACGATGTAAGTGGCCAAAACAATCATGAAAATGAGAAGCTTCGGATGGGCTTTCGTAAAAATCCGGCCAAGATAGAGCTGAACGATCCAGAACGAAATGATCGTCGTTATCAATACTTTGAAAATAAAAAATATAAACAACAGGTTCTCAAAGCGTTCAACGAAAGGAAGCTCTATAAAGGCAAAGAGATCAAACAAGGGAAAGTTGAGATGCAAGAGCATTGTAAAGCCGAAGAAACCAAAGCTAACTATGCAAACGACGAGATAGACGAGAGATGTATATAGGCTTCCCAAAACGACCGCCCGGAAAAACGGTGAGTTCCGTTCGACATAAGGGATAAGATATAAGCTGACCTCGTAGCCTAGTAGAGATCCCATAATTTGAATGATTCCCTGAATCATACTCGTCTCCCCCTGAAACAGAAACGGCGTCAGCCTTTGCCATTCAAACTCTCCCAGATGATAAAGCATTAAAAAAGGCATCCAACTGGTTAAATAGAAGAAAACAGTAGAAGCTTTGACGATATTATAGATCCCTTTAATGAGCAGAAAGTAAAGCAAAATTTCAAAAAACAGCTTTAATATGTAAGGGGGTGTCGTCTGAAATGAGATCATCTGAAACATTAAAATATATTGTTTTCCAAGCAGGCAGCCGGTAAGGGAGATGACAAAAATAACGAACGCATAGAGAGGGAACAGCACGAATTTGCTGACGGACGATTCCATGATATCAAATACGGAGCGCCCCTTTCCCATGCGATAAACGATATAAAAAAGCGCGATATTTAAACAGACAATGAAAGAAACGACCAACACGGCTAACCAACCGTTTGTGCCAAAATATTCGGCGGTTATACGAGGGAGACTAAATAATCCTACGCCGGATTGAACCATATACATTAACATAAATATATGATAAGGATTGATTTTTTCGCGCAAACCGTCTCACCTCCTGATCTGTTATTATAAAGTTATTTCATTCTCCTTTTATTCGGTGTTTTTACTTGGGAGGGTCTCTTGACGAGCAGCGAGAATGGAAAACGGACAAACGTATCCTTCCAATCATTTGCATTCATTGGGGCAACAGGTGTGAGATACGAGGTGCCCAGATTCGTTAATCCGCATAAATGAATGACAATCAAGGCGATTCCGAACATCAGCCCCCAATTCCCGAAATTTCCGGCCAACACAATCAATCCGAAACGGATCAAGCGAATGGAGGCGCTCATGATGTAACTCGGAATGACAAACGATGCAATCGCTGAAGAAGCAACGGCAATAATCAGGATGTTGCTCGTCAATCCGGCCTGCACGGCCGCTTGCCCTATGACAATACCGCCTACAATGCCGATCGTTTGCCCGATTTTTGAAGGCAATCTTGCGCCGGCTTCGCGAAGCAGTTCAATGGTCAGCTCCATCAGCAGCGCTTCGTATAACGGAGGAAAGGGAACTTTGCTCCGTGATTCCGCCAGATTTAACAATAACGCTTGCGGGATCATCTCATAATGAAAGGTCGTTACGGAAACATAAAAGGCAGTGAAGGTAATCGTGATGATAAAGGCGATGAACCGGAGCAATCGCAGCGCCGTACCCAGCATCCATCGCTGATAGTAATCATCCGGTGAGGAGAAAAACTCAAAGAAATTAGTAGGCGCTGTAAATGCGGATGGGCTGCCTTCAACCAGGCCTGCAATTTTCCCTGCGATTAATTTTGATGCGATGACATCCGTCCTCTCCGAAGTGATAAATTGCGGAAACACGGAATGGGGATGCTCATCGATAAACTGAACAAACATATTTCCTTCAAAAATGCCGTCGGTCTCGATATTTTTAACGCGTTTGATCAATTCTTGCACAAGGCCGTCATTCGCGATCCCTTCGATGTAACAAATATACACACTGGTCTTCGTTATCTCTCCAACAGAGAGCTTTATTGTTTTTAACTTGGAGCTTTTTACCCGCCTGCGGATTAAAGCCAGGTTGGTATTCAAATTTTCCGTAAAAGCATCATGTGGTCCCGTTATAACCGACTCGGTCTCCGATTCTACAACCGCTCTGGAAGCCGGGCCATAGGCGTTAACGACATAAGTGTCGTCCCCATGGAAGACAGCCACCTTGCCATTTAAAATGCTTTCGATCGTTTCAGCTGCGTTTTGCGTCCTTTCAAATTGCGACTGTTTAAATAATCCCTGCAGATCGTTTTTCGTTACTTGATTCAATGGGCGGATCACGTCGCGGTCCAAATCCAGCTTTTCAACAAGATGATCGAAATAAATCAGTGTTATATCCAGTTGAGGAAATGTCCGATATACAATGTCTTCACACTTCTCAAATGCTTTTTGCACCTCGTTGAAGCGGTTTTTCCCACTAGAGCGAAAGAAATTCATATTCTCCTCCTCGGCGATCGTACACAACCATATTTTGATGAAAAATCAGGAAATTATACATAACGAAGCGGGAACTGGGGAAAATGTTCTAAGCGAATAAAAACTGTAAGAAAGTGACGTGAATAGGGTGGAAAAGAAAGCTGTGAAAGAAACCCGTTGCTTTAAAATTTCCCGCGTTTTCCCGACGGATGTTAACAATCATGATACTTTGTTCGGAGGTAAGCTAATGTCGCATATTGACGATATCGCTTCAATATCCGCATCCAAGCTGTGCCGTGTTACAGCCGTTACGGCTTCTACCGATTCCGTGGATTTTCTGCAGCCGATCAGGCCTACGGATTCGGTATCTTTAGAGTCTTTCGTAACTTGGACAGGCAAGAGCTCCATGGAGGTATTTGTGAAAGTGATCCGAGAGGATCTAAGAAGCGGGGAAAGAAAGATTGCTGCGACTTCTTTTCTAACATTTGTGGGCCTGGACGAAGAGAATAAACCGCTGCTCGTCCCGCAAGTCGTGCCGGAGACAGAGGAGGAGAAAAAATTATTCGAAACGGCGGTGCATAGGGCTGAGATGAGGAAACACCGGAGAGAGGAAAGCAAGAAGTTTGCGGATTATTTGCTGACGGTATATCCGTGGGAATAGCCATGGCAAATAAGCTGGTCCATGGTATATTCGATGTACAAAAGAAGCCTCTCCTTTGTTCATGTTTGGTCGTACTTACATGTTAACAAGGAAAGGCTTCTTTTTATTTGTTTTTAGAAAAGAAACGGTTACGCCTAAACGAAGCAGATCGAATGATTCTGCAGAAGCGTCAGCGGTCGCCTTTGTTCCCGGATTCCCACCTCGTCCTATTCATTCAAGGGAATCCGGGAACAACAGCGATCGGAAGAACATTCGACTGCGCAGTGAACGTCTACGCTATGCTCAAGAAAAGGCAGCCTTACACTTTTAATCGAATCCAATATCCATAGACTTCCATAATATGGAGGTTTATTTGTCATGCTCGAAAACATTATAACAAATTTCTGATCTCTTCACTAAGCGGTAGTCTTGACAATGTATTAGCTGGTGGTTTTATGTGTTTTATCATAACTAATAAGCTTAATTGTTATTAAATTTAACAACTTATGTTATTAAAAATAACTTTATTTTTATGTAAACGTTATCTAATAGATAATTTTGGAACTAAATGTTACATATGGTTTGTAGATCTGATCTATATTTGATATATTCTCATAGTCCTAGATTTATATGTTACATAAGTGAACAGACACAATTGGAGAGGGGAAAACATTACATGAAGAAATTCAAATTCATTACTGCATTGGCAGTATGCGGCTTGGCGCTTCAAGTGGCAAGTGCGCCGGTATACGCTGATTATGCCAAGGAGAACGCCTACCAACCGAAAACGCATTACCTTGCCGCTAATTCGGACAATGTCCGCTGGGGGAACCTCGGGATCGGAGAGCCGGCTCTCAGTGTGAATTCCGGCGATATCGTTACGGTGGAGGCTATAACCCATCACTCGGGTGACGATTATGAAAGAATGATTAAAGGAGATGCCGGGGTAGAGGATATCTTTCATTGGACAGCAGACGAGAAGCACGAAGCAGATCGGGCACCCGGCGTTCATATACTCACCGGACCGATCGAAGTGAAGGGAGCCGAGCCGGGCGATGTCCTGGAGGTCCGTATTCTGGATATGAATTTGCGTCCTAGCGGCAATCCGGAGTTCGAAGGGAAAACATACGGCTCCAATGCAGCTGCGAACTGGGGTTTTCTGTACGGTGATATGATTGAAGAGCCTAAGACGCGTGAGGTTATCACGATCTATGAGATGGAATCAGACGGCTCCACGGACTGGGCAAAGGCGGCATTCAGCTACACTTGGACACCGCAAACAGATCCTAACGGCGTGGTTCATGAAACGATCGATTATCCCGGTGTTATCGTAGATCCCGATACCATTGTTAAAAAACATGACATTCTTAAAGATATAAGAGTTCCGGTAAGACTTCATTTCGGTACGATGGGCGTAGCGCCGAGAGAAGCGGATGTTGTGGATTCGATCCCTCCGTCCTATTATGGCGGAAATATCGATGATTGGCGTGTAGGGAAAGGGGGCACTATGTATTATCCTGTAGCAGTTCCCGGTGCGCTGCTTTCCGTGGGTGATCCGCACGCGGCTCAAGGCGATTCGGAGCTGAACGGTACAGCGATTGAAACCTCGCTGACAGGAGATATCCAGGTTATTCTGCACAAGAAAGAAAACTTAAATAGTAAGCTGCAGGATTTGAATTTCCCGCTGCTTGAAACGGAGAAAGAGTGGGTTATTCATGGCTTCAGCTATGCCAACCATCTGGCAGAGCTTGGTGAAGATGCGCAAAAGGCCATTTATGCCAACTCCTCTTTAGACAAAGCGATGAAAGACGCCGCATATAAGACGCGTTTGTTCTTAATGAAGGGTATGGGATTAACGGAAGATGAGGCCTATTCCCTGATGTCGGTATCTGTAGATTATGGTGTTACACAGGTGGTTGATGGAAACTGGGGTGTCCATGCTGTCATCGACAAAACCCTCTTTGCCAAAAAAGAAACCAAATTCGTATCGCTGCGCACCAGCTTTGAAAGAATCGGCGCTGAACTGACATGGGATAACAGGGCGAAAACAATTACCACTACGCACGGAAGCAATGAGCTTGTAATCAAGATCGGTTCGACTGAAGGAAGCTTCAATGGCAAAGCGTTCGAGCTTGTCACACCAGTCAACATTGATAACGGAGTGGCAGTGGCCAATGAGTACTTTGTAGAGATGTACCTTTCTAAACTGTTAACGTCCAGATAATGAGAAAAAGCTAGAATGCCATTCCCTTAGAAGAAGGCCTGCCTGAGTGAAGTTTCGCTCGATGGGCCCCTTCTAAGGGATGTTTTTTTTCTGCTGGTTTTCTAACGGGAGTTCGATTGTAAATGTCGTTCCCTTGCCCTTCTCACTGGTTGCATGGATCCTGCCTCCCATGGAGCGGATGATGCCGAACACGACCATCATGCCAAGTCCGGTTCCTTTTTCTTTCGTTGAAAAATAAGGCTCTCCAAGCCGCTGCAGTTCGTTAGGGGTCATCCCAATACCGGTGTCGGTGATGATGAGCATCATTTTACTGTCGGCTTGAGCCATCTTGATATCGATTTTGCCTCCGTTTGGCATCGCTTCGATGGCGTTTTTCAGGAGGTTCGATATACATTGGTGGAATTTTTGCGGCTCCCCTGTTACGATAAGCTCCTTGTCGTACGATAAATTGAGCTGCACCGACTGCATATTGGCGTAAGGGGTAATAAACTTGACGATTTTGTTCATTTCCAGGGCGACATGAAGCGATGTTGGATTATCAAGCGCCGGCTTGGCAAAGGTTAAATAATCGTTAATCACGTTCTCGGCATGGATTAACTCCTCCTGAGCCATTCTCAGATGCTCTAACGTAATTTCGGGGAGGGGCTGGCGGGTCACAATCTGTAAAAAGCCCTTTGTAACCGTTAAAGGATTTCTTATTTCGTGTGAAACGGCTGCAGCCAGCTCACTGACAATTTTGGCTTTTTCCGATTTGTGCAGGTTCATTTCGATAATGGCATCCCGTTTTAGCTTCTCAATGGAATAAATAATGATGAATAGTCCAATAGACTGAACGACAAATAACTCGGAGGTGATTAATAACACGACAGCAGCATTGGACTGCAGAACGAGAATAAAATAGAGATTGATCAAGATGGACGAGAACAAAGTAAGCAAAGTGGTTAACAAAAATTTATAATGAACAGGTAAGGAATTAAACTTGCTTCTCACAAAGAATAATGCAATGATAAGGCATGAATTAACAAATAGAGCTCCGTAGAACCCCTCACCGCCCCAATAGCTTCTCGCAATGATTAAGGATATAAATATGATAACCCCGGTTGTTCTGCTCACATAAAAAAAGCCGATGATTAAAGGGATCTGCCTTAGATCAAACATATGGTTATCGATTATCGTAATTGGAAAGGTCATGCATAGGATAACGAGTATACTTCCGGCAATGCCTGAAACGATGCTTTTAGCGCGCATGGAGGAATTATTCTTCTTATTTCCAAATAACAGGAATAAGTAAGGGGGGAGGATAACAAACAGTAGATTAATCAGCAGGTCTTTAAATAGATCATCATTCATCTGTGCCGTCACATCCTCTTTGCCATAGTACACTTCAAGATTCGACAGATGCGATCATGACTCCTGTTTTTGTTTGTTTATTACTTTTCTTTCTTATTTCGGGCTTTTACGCACTTGTTTAAACACATCGTGTTTTGCTGGTTCCTCCTCCGGCGCCGGTTCAACTTTTAAAAGCTTCATGAGCTGTTTTTGCGTTACAGGCCTGGCCGATGGGATGAGCTCATAACCGAATTGTCCGTTGATTTCGATCGTACCTGTACGGATATCTGAGAGATTCGATATGCCGTTCTGCCGGATGCGCAGCTCCAATTGTTCAACTGTCATGCGCAGCTTTGATAAATTTTCCATTAATATCATGCCATCTTTAATGACAATGGTGGGTTTGCCGACGAGTATTTTTTGAAAGACGTCTGATTTCAGGGTGATCGATTGAAACACAATCAGTACGGTGATAAAGATCCCCATGGTGAGAATGGTTTTCCATAAGGCGTGCTCGGAGACTGCATGCCCGATTATCGTACCGACAGCGAGCGTTGTAACCAACTCTAACGGCGTCATTTCAGCGACGACTTTCTTTCCTGCAATCCGCAGCAATACAAACCCGGATAAAATAACGATCAATGCTTCCAGAGCGAACATGTTTTAAACATCCCCCGTTAAAAAGAAGTGTTATCAATTATGTCCCCTTGAATCATCGATCATACTTGGTGTGCCGAGGTTTTACTTGTTGTTGCAACGAACCCCAGATGTTATGATATTTTTATATCTCATCTGCACAAGGAGTTACTTTCGATGTATAAGAAATTGAGACTAGCTATGAACAGGAGGAGTATTTTCTTATATAGTTTGATTGTGATTCTGCCGCTTTGTATGTTCAGTGCGATCTATCTGAACGTTAAATCGAAGGATGCATATTCCTCAATAGAAGAAACGGCCCATCGATACTCAAGCTTCCATGCCTTGTATATTGAAAGCTTTATAGGAGAGACGATTGGCCGATTGGAGAGCTTGGCACTGGCTTTGGGCAGCCAACCGCAAAATGACCGGCTGATCGAACATTTGTTAAAGGAAACGCATGCAATGGATCCCCGGTTCTCCGGATTTTATTGGGTGAATTCAGAGGGTGACATCACGATAGGTTCAAATCTGGTGACGGACAAGGTGAACCTGACGGATCGGCCATACTATCAACAGGCGCTCGAAACCGGCAAAACTCAAATCTCTGAAGCGCATATTGGCAGGATTACCGGAAGGTATATTTTTTCGATTGCGACCCCGGTCATGAATGCATGGGGTGAAGTCAATGGAATGCTCGTTGGCAGTGTTCAATTAGTCGTGATGGAGGACGTTATTCGTGAATTAGTCCGGGGCGAGGCTGTCCAGCTCATCGATGAACGTGGACAGGTTCTGCTGCAGACCCGGGAGATCGGCAATACGGGCGATTGGGTAGGCTCATCGATCAATCTTGAAACCGTGCCTTGGAAAGTAAACTCTCTGCTAAACCTGGATGATAACCATTTAATTTTAAAACCGTTTTTATTCAATCTGCTGCTGAGCCTTTTCGTGACGCATATCATCTTTCTGCTGGTTCAGTCTTTTATGTCCAAGCATAAAATGGCACGGGAGCTAAGCCAGAATGAAGCGGACAAGCTGCGGCTGATCGGCACAATTGCTGCGAGCACGGCGCATGAGATCCGCAATCCGCTTACGGGGATTAAAGGTTTCGTGTCACTGCTCAGCGCGAAGTATAAAGATGATAAAGATCAATATTATTTTTCCTTAATTCAAAAAGAAGTGGATCGAATTAATACTATTGTGAGTGAGTTGTTATTTGTCGGTAAGCCGACTATAACATCTAAGGAGATCAATCACGTCAATAGTATTCTTGATGAGATTATTCCTCTGATCGAATCAGAGGCGAATTTGTACAATGTGCAGCTGTCGATTCGTTTGACGAAGGAACCGGTGTATATCGAGGTTTCCAAAGACCATCTCAAACAAATCGTATTGAATCTGACGAAGAACGCTTTAGAATCGATGGACTCGAACGGCAAGCTGCTTGTAGCTACTGAAAGGGTCGGGGATAGTGTCTTGTTAACGGTAAGGGATACCGGAAAAGGTATGCCGTCGGAAGTGTTGAAAAATATATTTGTCCCTTTTTTCACCATGAAGGAGAATGGCACAGGGCTCGGCCTTGTCGTATGCAAGCGGATTGTTGCCAGCTATGGGGGCGAGCTGGATATACAAAGTCAAGTGGGAGAGGGAACGCAAGTAACAATCCGGCTCCCATTGGTCAAGGCCTAGCCACCATTAAGTCGTAGAAAAAAAGTAGAAGTAGATAAAAGGTAAGCAGTTGAGTGTAGGAAAGGCGAGCGAGCATCTCATGCCACTTCAATTACAGTGGTATGAGATGCTTTTTTTTGAGCCATAAGCACATGGCAAGCTCCCAAGGTTGGTTTGCCGCAATTTTAGTGCAAAAATGCACCTCATGAGAGTAAATCCGCCGCATGAGTCTCAACCAGGTGCAGAAATGCACCTTGTGAGAGTAAACTCTATAAAGGTTTGTGCATTGCAACCTTTCCGTCAAGCACCTGCTCCACCTTCGTGATATGCAGCCCCATGCGTGCCGACGCTTCTTTGGCGTTTCCATCCTTGATTGCTTCATAGATCGCGTAATGCTCCCGCAGCAAACGTTCGCTGCTCGATCGCTCCGCATAAAACCACAGCGCCCGCATATCTTTTATACTGTCATGAAGCTTTTGGGACAAAGATTCCATCAGCTCGCCGAGCAGGGGATTATGCGTTGCCGCTGCGATTTGCTGGTGAAAACGGACATCCGCCTGTTCGTTTAACGATTCATTCTCGAGATTGTGCTCCATGCTCTGGAGTGTCTCTGAAAGCGCCGAGAGATCGCTTTCAGTCCGGTTGCCCGCGGCCAGCAAGGCGCAGCCCGTTTCCAGCACCCGGCGCACTTCCAGCACATGGCGAAGCGAAGCGGCGCGTCCTTCCCAGAGATCCTGATACAGCTGTCCGGGGTGCATAGGCTGGCTTTCGGCAGGAGGTGCTTTGACAAATGTTCCTCCGCCCTGCTTAATATCAAGCATCCCCATCGCTTTCAGCGCGCTTAAAGCTTCTCTGACGGTAGAACGCCCAACGCTGTATTGCAGCGCCAAATCGACTACAGAGGCGAGGCGATCACCTGGGGAAAGCTGGCCCTGGGTGATTTTCTTTTTAATATCATTCATGACCCATTCGGAGCTTTTCATCGGCCGATCATCCATAGTACCCACCGTCTATCGCCTTCCTTTTGTACGAACTTTTTTATGGGACTTCATTTGTACGAATCCGCTTTCGTGTTCTTTTATTTTAGTGTATACTTAATCGCAACAAAAGTCATCAGATGACCTGATTAATTAAGGTGCAACTATTTTCGGTTAGGGGTGTTCGGCTTGCTGCAGGAAGATGTCAAACGCGAATTGAGATCGATCGTTGGCAATGAAGATTATAAGGATGACATGCAATCCCTTGTTACGCACTCATACGATGGGACACCGATGCTGCAATCACTGCCCGATGGAGTGATTTATCCGGCGGATACGCGTGAAGTATCAGAGGTGATGAAGGTACTTAACCGCTACCGTATCCCTCTGATCAGCCGGGGTTCGGGTACGAATCTGTGCGGCGGCACAGTGCCGGTTCAGGGCGGTGTTGTGATGGTGATGCACAGGATGAACCGGATTCTCGAGGTCGACTTGGAGAATCTGACGGCCACCGTGCAGCCGGGCTTGAATACAAAACAGTTTATTACTCATGTCGAAGGGCTCGGGCTCTTTTATCCGCCGGATCCGGGCAGCATGGCGGTGTCCACGATTGGCGGCAATATCGCTGAATGCTCCGGCGGGCTGAGGGGCTTGAAATACGGCACGACGAAGGATTATGTGATAGGGCTGGAGGCTGTGCTCGCAAGCGGCGAGATTATCCGGACCGGCGGGAAGCTGATGAAGGATGTTGCGGGATACGACCTGACCAAGCTGCTTGTCGGCTCGGAAGGAACACTCGCGGTTATCACTGAAGCGACGCTTAAGCTCATCCCGCCGCCGAGGTATAAGAAGACGATGCTTGCAATGTATAAGGATATTTACGGCGCGGCGCGGACCGTATCGAAAATTATCGAGAATCGGATCATACCGGCAACGCTGGAATTTTTGGATAATCCGACGATACGCGTTGTTGACGATTTTGCGAAGCTGGGTCTGCCCCGCGACATGGAGGCGATTCTGCTGATTGAGCAGGATGGGGACATGGAATCTGTTGAACGCGATATTGCCAGCATCGAGATGATTTGCCACAGTGAGAATGCGGCCCAGGTCAGCGTAGCGGAAAGTGCGGAAGAGGCGCTCAAGCTGATGACGGCACGGCGCAGCGCGTTCACGGCCCTGGCTAGGCTTAGACCGACTACGATATTGGAGGATGCTACCGTACCCCGCTCTAAAATCGCGGACATGGTGCTGGAGATTAACCGGATTGCGCAGAAGTTTCAGGTGCAAATCTGTACCTTCGGCCATGCCGGTGACGGCAATCTTCATCCGACTGCGACGACGGATGCGCGGGATCAAGAAGAGATTCACCGTGTAGAAGCGGCATTTGAAGAAATCTTCGAGGCGGCGATTAAGCTTGGCGGCACAATTACCGGCGAACATGGCGTAGGCCTGGTGAAGGCGCCTTTCCTGGAATGGAAGGTAGGCAGCGCCGGCATCGAAATGATGAAGGCGATCAAGCAGGGCTTTGATCCGCTGAATTTACTTAACCCGGGCAAGATGTTTGCCAAAGAATCCCGCAAACGGGTGGTGATCGATCGTGGCTGATGTGAGTTTGCAAACCCGGTTAAATCCGCTGGCGGAGAAGCTGAAGCTGCGTCTGGACGAGGATCAGCTGATGAACTGCATGCGCTGTGGATTCTGTCTTCCGGCCTGCCCGACCTTCCGGGAAACGGGCATCGAAGCGGAGTCGCCGCGGGGCCGGATCGCGCTTATGAAGGCGGTGGCGGACGGGATCATGTCACCGGACGAAGTGTTCGAGGAGCAGATGAACCACTGCCTCGGCTGCCGCGCCTGTGAGCCGGCCTGTCCGGCCGATGTGAAGTACGGCCAATTAATCGAGCAGGCCCGCGATGCGATCGAGGATCATACAGAGCAGCACCGCTGGTGGGTGAAGCTGGCCCGAGGCGCTGCTTTTGAACTAATGTTTCCGAACCAAAACCGGATGCGCTGGCTGGGCAAGGGAATACGCTTCTATCAAAAATCCGGCTTAAGAACTTTGGCGCGAGGGATTGGCGTGATGAAGCTGCTGCCCAAGCCGATGAGGGACATGGAGAAGATTATGCCGGATGCTTCCTCACATGGGGTTGTGGAGCAGATCGGAACCCGCCACCCGGCTAAAGGGGAGAAGATTGCAACTGTAGGCCTGTTCCGCGGATGTATAATGGATGTGCTGTTTACCGAGACGAACATTCATACGGTGGAATTATTAATGGAAGCGGGCTTCGAGGTCGTCATTCCCGACACGCAAAATTGCTGCGGCGCACTGCACGCGCACAGTGGGGAAGCGGAGGGAGCACGGGCGCTGGCCCGCCGGAATATTCAAGTGTTTAAAGACGCCGGCGTGGATTACATCATATCCAACGCGGGAGGCTGCGGCGCCATATTAACGGAATATGACCATCTGCTGCACGAGGACCCCGAGTGGAAGGAAGGTGCGGCATGGTTCGCGGAGCGTGTCCTGGACTGCAGTGATCTGCTCGTTCGTTACGGACGTCTGCCGGGCTTTAGCGAGGATGAATCGAAGAAGCCGGTGAAGGACAGCGAGCCCGTTCGCATTACCTATCAGGATTCATGTCATTTGCGCAATGTCATGCGCTCGTCAGACGCGCCGCGCCGTTTAATGCGCCAGGTTGCCGGAGTGGAGTATGTGGAGATGATGGAAGCAGACCGCTGCTGCGGCTCTGCGGGCATCTACAATCTGGTGCAGCCGGAGATGGCGGGGCAAATTCTCGACCATAAGATGGAGCATGTGAAAACGACGGAAGCGCATTACTTGCTGACCAGCAATCCCGGCTGCCTGCTTCAGATGAAGAACGGTATCGAACAGCATGGCCTCAGCGACCGGATGAAGGCGGTTCATATCGTGGATTTCCTGCATGAGCGAATGTGCAGCGGATGCGGTTCGAAGTAAAATGATGCTGTAAAAAAGATCACTGTAAAAGGCTTAGTGCCGCTGCAGTGATCTTTTGTGTTATTAAGGTTGCTACAGCTAATAATTAAAGTTCTAAATGGTTTCCTGGACAGAAATCAAAGCAAATATTAATGTGGTTAATTTGGCCGCCATAAGTAAGCCTGGTGAAGGGACGGTCTTTGTGGCATCACTTCCTTTGCAGCCAAACAATGGAAGAGAGTAATTATATCTGATATAATATTAAATAAGTATTAATTTCACAAAACCTGATAAAGGCAAAATCATCGAAAGATGATGACGCAAAGCTAGAGGGGCTAAGGGTACAAACTATGCCAGCCAGTTGCCAAGAGAAGCGGATCTTATTTAAGCTTGTCTATGCTTGGCATGGATAAGCTTTTTTATTTTTTTGATCTAGATGGGAAGGAGGAAGGCATTGATGGACCTTACTAACTGCGCTGGATGCGGACAATTAATTCTGAAGAAGCAATCCTTGTTTTGCAATCCTTGCATTGAGGAACAAAAAGCGGATGTTGAGAAGGTGAAAGATTATCTGCAGACGCATCCCAACCCTTCTTTGCTGGATCTACATGAAGCGACGGGAATTCCGTTAAAAACACTTCACTTATTGATGAAAGACAGCGTGATATCTGAACTGTAATCGTTCAAAGCTTTTAAATCAAAGGGGAGCAGCTGCTTTTTAAGTGGATGCTCCCCTCTTTCCGTGGGCTCACATGATGTTCATTTGTTCAATGTGGTTTTTAGTTTCTTTCGTTCCCAGCTCATGCAGCTTTTTATAAATTTCGATCAGATAATAATCGTAATTATCATTTTCATCATCGATGTGATAAGGGATGCCGGGGAGAGAAGCGCGGATCATCGTGCTTTCTTCTGCTTTCATTTTCTCGTCAAACAACTCTTGCAGCTGGGCGAGATCTTGATCGTCGGCCAGTATTTCCAGCTCATAGGAAGCTGCTCCCTGATTGTCCAGTATCGAATTGGCTATAACAGACACATAGTATTTTGTTTTATCCATGGGTGCGACCTCTTTCGTATCGATATTATCGCTTGATAAAGTTGTAAATAATAGCACCGATGATAACGATGATTGGCGTAATAATGTAGAGAAGTAGAATCGGGTTTTTGGCCTTCGGATATTTCTTAGCGGCTTTGTAAAGCTTGGGTCCCATCATATCTTTCTTCGTTTTTTCCATCGTTATCGTCCCCTTGGCGTCAAGTTTATTCTTTTCATAATTTGCCCTGCGTGCAAAGAATTATCCGTTTGTTTGACTGATGCTTGACTGTACTTTCACGCGTGATACGATCATAATGGCTATTGATTACATATCGACAAGCACTTCATATGCGGTTCGAACGAAAGGCGGTTAATTACGGAATGGCTAAACAGAAATATTATGTAGTCTGGGAAGGCAAACTGCCGGGAATATACGACAGCTGGGCAGCATGCCAAAAGCAGGTGAGCGGCTTTCAGGACGCAAAGTTCAAATCGTACGAATCGAAGGAGCAGGCGGAAAAGGCATTCAAGGAAGGCTGGAAGAAGCATTGGGGACAAGGAAAGGGCGGTCCGAAAACGACTGTAAAGCAGTCTGCATTAATGTTGTCCAAGGAAGAGATCGATTATGACAGCATCTCCGTCGATGTCGGCACAAGAGGCAATCCAGGCCCCGTTGAATATAAAGGCGTCGATACGCGTACAGGGGAGATTCTCTTCTATGTGGGCCCGATTGAGAATGGCACGAACAATCTGGGGGAATTCATAGCGATTATCCATGCGCTGTCGTATCTTCAGAAAATCGGCAGCAGCAAGACCGTCTATACCGATTCACGGACGGCTTTGAGCTGGATTCGGAACAAGAAGGTGGCTTCATCATTGGTTCGAAATGAATCAACAAAGAAAATATGGGAGCTGACGGACCGTGCGGTGCAATGGCTTCATTCCAATACCTACAACAATAAAATTTTGAAATGGAATACGGAGGAATGGGGAGAGATCAAGGCGGACTTTGGGCGGAAGTAAAGCAAGCATAGAATAGTATCAACTTGCGCATACTGATGGATGCAAGTCATTAAATGGGTAGGAGATGGTCAGCATGCCCTCATCCAGACAGCACCAGCAGGCACATGGCATTGGTCAAATCGAAAAGCAGCTCAATAATCAAGCGGAAGCGGCCGAGGAAATTCAAGGCGATACAACGGATATATTAACAGCTGAGGCTTCTGTGGCGGAAAACAAGAAAAGCAAAAATAATAAGCAATAAGCGGTGAATTTTCCCGATTTCATCAACAAAACCCGGCCAAATAGGGGCCGGGTTTTTATCATGTTATTTGCAACCCTACATAGATTTGTTCGGGGTATTTTAGGCATATCCGTATACAACAGCATATCAAAAAGTGAAATATAAGTCTATTGTTTTTTGTCCCGATATGTCAAAATAGTAAAGATTTTATATTTTGCAAGGAGGTAACTGAATGGACGTTCAAAGTGCCTACCGGGAAGAACAGTCTAGGCTGAATGAGACATTAGAAGAGATTCGGCGGCAGCTTGCGGGCATTGGTTCGCGGTATTATGGGGACGACTTTGTGGAGCAGGTGCTGGATACGAGAAGAGAAGAAGGCCGGCAGCGTTTGGAGTTACTGCATGCGGAGCCGTATTTCGGACGCCTTGATTTCCAGGAGGAAGGCAAGCAGGGCGCTGCACCGCTCTATATCGGCAAAAGGGGAATGGAGCGCACGGAGACGAGTGAACCGTATATTGTCGATTGGCGCGCACCGGTGGCCAGTTTATTTTATACGTTTACAGGAGGAGAAGCGCCGGTTACGTATGAGGCGCCGGAAGGCGAAATCCAGGGAGAAGTGCATTTAAAGCGCAATTTATCGATTCGCGAGCAAATGCTGCAGCGCGTTGTGGACAGCTATGTGCGCGGTGGCGACAATCTGGGCTTAAGCGATGAATTTCTACTGTACCGGCTTGGGGAGAAAAAGGATAACCGATTGCGCGATATCGTCTCTACGATCCAGGCAGAGCAGGATCGGATTATCAGAGCTCCGCGGCAGATGGCGCTTATTATTCAAGGGGCTGCCGGTTCAGGTAAAACAACGGTTGCGCTGCACCGGCTTGCTTACCTGTTATATCAGTATCAAGGTCAGATCCGCGCTGAGCGGATGATTATTTTCGCACCCAATGCCATGTTTCTTGATTATATTTCCGGCGTGCTGCCTGAACTCGGTGTCGGCAATGTGCGGCAGACGACATTCATCGATTGGGCGCTGGAGCTGCTCGGAGATCAGGTGAGGCTGGCATCGGATGAGTCAGAAGGCCGGCGGTGGTTCTCGCTTGCAGGCGTGCGGCCCGCCATCAACGCTTTAACGCCGGGACGCTTCAAGGGCTCTATTGCTTTCAAGCTGTGGATTGACCGGAACCTTAAGCATTATGAAGAGAATTATCTTCCGAACCTGGGCTTCGAGCCTTGGGATGGCAAGATGCTGCCGCATGAGGCGATCAGAGAATGGTTCGATGTTGAATACCGGCATTATCCGCTTGCCGCGCGGCGGGAGAGGTTGATTGCCCGGTTAAACCGCTGGCTGGAGATGATGCTGAATACGATTGCCGACCCCAAGGTCCGCAAGGACCGAAGCAAAACAGGCAAACAACGGCTGCGCGCATATGCCAAGAAGCTGCCTGAGATCAGTGCGGTTGCAATCTATGCAAGTCTGTTCGAACGGGGCAAAGCTGCGGATGCAGAGCAGATCGGCGAGGAGGGCATACCGCAGCAGATCTTGGAGAGCACAAGAAAGGATATGAAGATGCGGGTGGTCCGTCAGGAGGATCTGCCGCCGCTTGCCTGGATTCATCTCGCTTTCCATGGACTGGATGGACCCAAATTTGATCATGTGGTCATAGACGAAGCGCAGGATATATCCCCATTTCAAGCGGGACTGTTGAAAGCGTGCATGAATGAGCCATCCTTCACGATACTTGGCGATTTGGCGCAAGGTATCCATGCCTATCGGGGAATTCATCGGTGGGAGGAGCTGTCAGCGCTCTTTGAACCGGATCAATGCGCTTATCACGAATTAAAGCAAAGCTACCGATCGACACTCGAGATCATTGAATTCGCAAATAAGATTCTGCCTTATACCGATACTTCCTTATCCCCTGCACAACCTGTATTCCGGAGCGGCGAACCGGTGGAAGTGGTCTATCTGCAGCAAGCGGAGCGATTGTCTTGGATACAGGACTTCCTTGCGGCTAATCGCCAAAAGGGGATGAGCACAACAGCTGTCATCGGGAGAACGGATCAGGATTGCAAGCTGGTGTATGAAGCGCTTCAGCAGCGAGGGGTAGAGGTCAGCCTGATTGCGGAAGGGCAGCGGGCCTATCGCGGCGGCGTTTCGGTCGTTCCGGTACACCTGGCCAAAGGCTTGGAGTTCGATGCGGTTCTCCTTCTGGATGTGGACCGGGAGCGGTATACGGCAGCAGCCCAGGATGCGAAGCTGCTGTATGTCGGCTGTACGCGCGCCCTTCACCGTCTGGTGCTCATGTATACAGGAGAGGAATCGCCTTTGATTGTGTAGGATACTTTTTGCTACACTAATAGAGAAGAAATGGAGAAGGAGGAATGATTCATGATCGTAGCTACGAATACGATATCGATTAAGACCGGCCATGTCGATGCTGTGGCGGAACGTTTCAAAAATCCTAAAGGCGTGCAGCATGCACCGGGTTTTATCCGGATGGAGCTGTTAAAGCTTGAGGGTGAAGAGCATGATGAATTAAAAGTGTGCACAACCTGGGAAAACCGGGAGTCGTTTGACGCTTGGGTGAACAGCGATGCTTTCAAGCAGGCCCATGCTCGTCCTGCAGGAGGAGCAGGCGGCGGCCAACAATCCGCGGCAGGCGGCCCTCAAGGTCACGGAGACCAGCAGGCAGGCGGCCCGAGCATCATGCTGGGCGCGAAATTAACGGTTCATGAAGTCGTCTTCTCCCATCCTGGGGAATAACAGAAGCAGTACTACTGCATGACTTGAGGCACCCTGAGGGGTGTCTTTTTCGGTGGCTGGAAAATGATGCATATCCTTGAAATAGTGGATAAGTTGCAGCGCCTGCGCCGGACGGACATTTCTGTAATGGTCACCACGGAGGCGTAGACACGTAATCGCACAAAGTGACGCCTCGCCGGTTTCCGGTCACATGTCCTTCTAATAAAGCGTATAAGCCACGATATTTTCGATTGCGCGCCGCTGAAGCGGGCTCATGAATGCTTACGGCAATTTTTCATGGTCTTAGCAATCTTACACGGTTTTTCATAATCGTCTTTGTCCTTTATACTTATAAGAGATCAGAATCATAACAACTAGGAGGTTGGCATCATTGACTTATGTTGAAATGTTGGGACGTCGGAGTGAAATGTTGAAACGGGATATTGGAAATATGATCATGATGCATAATAAGCGGGGACTGAATGTGCAGGAAAGCTATTTCTTCAGAAACATGGTAAAACAGCTGCATCAAAATGAACATGAATTACATGCAAACCGAAAATAATTCATCCGAATCTTAGATAGCGATAACGCATTAAGACGCCGGCCTCGAGAGGCCGGCGTCTTGTATGTATACGGGGTCCCCAGCCCGGAGCGGACCGGATGAAAAGCGGAGTGCCTGTCTTCATCCGTCTTCATCTAATCCTAATGACATGAAGATTGATATTACGTATAATCCATGTTTAGAGTGCTATCGTTAATTTATGCGGAAGCATCCTACTAACAATCATGGTTAAAGGGGTTATCACGATGGAGGCAGCATTAATCGGAAGTTTTATTTCCGCTATGGCGACCGTATTAGGTGCAGTGCCGATCTTGTTTATCAAGCGTTTGTCCGAGAAGTGGAAGGACATCCTGATCGCATTTACCGCCGGTATTATGGTCTCGGCCTCAACCTTTGGCTTAATGCCCCAATCGATCGAAGAGTCGGGAATTATCGCTTTGACGATCGGTTTTCTTTTGGGGATTGTCGTATTGGATTTGATCGAGAAAAATATTCCTCATATTGACGTGGAGAATGATTCGGGGATCAGTTCTTTTGATTCCAAATCGCTGCTCGTTATCGTTGCGCTCATTATTCATAATATTCCCGAAGGGCTGAGTACGGGATTTAGCTATGCAAGCCAGAACGAGGCGCTGGGACCGATGGTTGCCATTGCGATCGGTGCACAAAATATGCCGGAGGGCCTCATCTTGGCGGTTTTTCTGTTAAATTCCAAAGTAAGCAAAGCAAAATCAATGCTTATCGTTACATTGACGGGGCTGGTCGAGGTTCTGTCCGCTTTTATCGGCTATTTTACGGCAGGTTATATCCAATCCTTAATCGGTGTCGGCCTGGCCTTTGCCGCAGGTGCCATGATGTTTATCGTTTACAAGGAACTAATCCCTGAAAGCCATGGACACGGATATGAACGATCCTCTACTTATTCCTTTATCATTGGTTTACTGCTTATGGTTTATATTAGTTATCTATTTGGATAATCCAATGCCCTCGAGTCGGAAAGCGCGGAGCGTCTATTTTCAATTCGTGTCAGGATCTATCGCGGCTTCATCGTTGAGACAGACTTATATTGATATTTAGTTGTGTTTATGTAAAATAAAAGGGGGTTAGGAAAAGGAGGCCATTCGATATGGATGTACCTATAGGAGTATGGATTGCCGCTGGCGTAATTACGGTTTTCTTGATATGGGCTACTATCTTTGCGACGAATAAAGCCTATTCGAAGAAATGGGAAGATTCGGACGAATAGAAGTGGGAAATAGAAGACGCTGGTCCTTGGTGATCAGCGCCCCTATTTGTTCTAACTTATCATTTTTGCAGCGCTCTTATTTGAAAGCCATGGCGGCGCGGACGGCTTTTTTCCAGCCTGCATACAACTGCTCGCTTTTGTCGGAATCGGCAGAAGGGGTATAGATATGACCGGACTTCCACTTGCCGCATATTTCATCCCTGCTCTTCCAGAAGCCTACCGCCAATCCGGCTAGATATGCCGCTCCAAGCGCAGTCGTCTCGTTGATTACCGGACGTTCCACATTTACGCCGAGCAGATCGCTTTGAAATTGCATGAGCATTTCGTTGTTAACGGCACCGCCATCCACGCGCAGCGTTTTTAACGTAATTCCTGAATCCTCTTCCATCACACGCAGTACATCCTTGGACTGGTAAGCCAGTGACTCCAGTGTCGCACGGATCAGATGCTCCTTGGTGGTGCCTCTGGTTAATCCGAAGACGGCACCGCGGACATCACTGTCCCAATAGGGGGTGCCAAGGCCGACAAAAGCGGGGACGACATATACGCCTTCGGTGGAGTCCACTCTGCGCGCATACGTCTCGCTGTCTTGGCTTGACTTAATCATGCGCAGCCCATCCCGCAGCCATTGAATGGCGGAGCCTGCGACGAATACGCTGCCCTCCAGCGCATAACTCACTTTCCCGTCGATCCCCCATGCTATGGTGGTCAACAGCCCATTCTTGGACGCTACCGCTTCTTCTCCCGTATTCATGAGCATAAAACAACCGGTTCCATACGTGTTTTTGGCCATGCCCACTTCGTAACATGTTTGTCCGAATAACGCGGCTTGCTGATCTCCTGCACAGCCTGCGATCGGAATGCGATGGCCGAAGAAATGATGCTCCACCGTATGGCCGTATACTTCGGAGGAAGCACGCACTTCCGGAAGCATGTTTGAGGGAATGTCCAGCAGCGATAACAAGTCAGCGTCCCAACGAAGATCATAAATGTTGAATAACAACGTCCTTGAGGCGTTGGAATAGTCGGTTACGTGTTTTTTCCCGCCGGTAAATTTCCAGATTAACCACGTATCAATCGTTCCGAACAGCAGATCACCGCGCTCGGCCTTTTCCCTGGCGCCTTCGACATGATCGAGAATCCACTTGACCTTCGTTCCGGAGAAATAAGGGTCGATCAGCAGGCCGGTTTTCTCCAGGACAAGCTTGGTATGCCCGGCGGCTCTTAAGGATTCGCATAGGTCTGCAGTTTGTCTGGATTGCCACACGATCGCGTTATAAATCGGACGTCCGGTATGGCGATCCCATACGACCGCCGTCTCCCGTTGGTTTGTAATGCCGATGGCTTGCACTTGTTCGCCTTTAATGCCAGCCTTGGATAGCGTGGAGGCAATGACCCCCAATACGGATACCCATATTTCCTCTGCATCATGCTCCACCCAACCGGGCTTTGGATAATATTGCTTGATCTCCTGCCCAGCGGACTGAACAATCTCGCCGTCATGGTCAAATAAGATGGCCCTTGTGCTTGTTGTGCCTTGGTCGATCGATAAAATGTAGTTGTTCATAATGCCTCCTGCTTCAGATTTATAAAATGCAGCCAGAGAGTAAATTGTAATCGCTTTCGGTGAAATAAACGGATATATGCGAGATTATAATATTAATCCTATGCAATTGGAAGGCAATGCAGCATATTGGGTGTTAACGAGTTCAATAAAAAAAGAACAAGCGCCCCTCATGTGGATCGGCTTGTTCTTTTGTCTTCCATCGCATCATTTAACCTTCCGTAAAACCTTCTTCCCGTAAATACTCTACCGCTTCTTCACGCGTCTCGAATGCGCAATCGAGGTTATTTCCCGCATATACGTACCATAACTCGTCTTCGTATTTCAACACGAGTGATTCGTTGCCATGGCCGATCCACCGTTCCTTTTGCGCCATAACGGGCTTCACGAAGGACACCGCCGGCTGGTCGGTAAGGGAACGAATCGACCTGTCGATGAGCGAACGCAGCTGCTCGGCCGTATAGTCACGGATATTCACGAAACCTTTATCGTCGGTGGGGATATCCTGCAGTCGTCCGGCGTAGACAAAACCGTTGCCGCCCGGGTGCAAATGATAACCCACCGTTTTTTTGTCATAGGCGCTATCTTCATAATGAAAGTTCACGCGTCCAAGGGAAACATCCTTTCGCTGCAACTGGGGAAAGGATTCGAAAATCGTTAGCTTTTCTTCAAAACTGAGCATACCTGCCTCCGCTTCACGCTTGATTTTGCTAGTGATTATACCATATGGCCCCGGCGAAAACCATCTTGATGAAGGGAGATCACACGGAATCCGGGGGTACGCGTTTAGATTAGATTATTCTTATTCTTGCAAAATAGCATTGTCTAATTGTTCCTACCTCTGCTAAGGTAGAAGTAAGAAGTTGGAATTATGTAAACTTTGGGAGGGAGCACATTGACCATCATCGAGAATAAACCAACCGGATTCAGAGTATTGAAGGTAATCATGGCATTTCTGTTAGTTCTGGGTGTATCTCCGCTGTTCACAAGCCAGCCGGCAGAGGCGGAAGGGGTAACCTTTATAGATATACAGAAGCATTGGGCAAGGGATACGATCCGGTGGGCAGCCCAAAACGGTATTGTCCAAGGTTATGGAGACGGCATGTTTCGGCCGAACGGCAACGTGACGGAGCCTGAATTTTTATCCATGTTATTCAAGGCATATCCTGATATTAAATTACCTGCCGTAAATACGAAAGCGCCATGGTATGACAACCTATATCAGGCAGCTAATGAATATAATTGGCCTGTGATGCTGGACTTCAAGGGGACCCAATTCAACCGGGGACAGGTGGCGCGAATTTTGGCTGCGTCCCAAGGAAAAGTGCTGGATGTCAATTCATCGGTGCAATTTCTGCTCGACAACAAGCTGGCCAGCGGCAAAACGTCAAATACGATCAGCGGGTTTGGCGCAGATGACAAGCTGACACGGGCTGAGGCGCTTGTCTTCATCAAGAGGGCCTTGAATCAAAATTTAACGCTTGGCAAAGCGGCCGCTGTGAAGACGAATAAGGAATTTACAGTCCGCGGGCTGACAATCGGAAATACGGAACAAACGGTGCTTGCGCAGCTGGGGCAGCCGGCACGGAAAGATGTAAGTGAGTATGGCTTTACTTGGTATATCTATAACAAAGACTATGCTAATTATGTGCAGGTCGGCGTTCAAAACGGCAAAGTGGTCGCATTGTACTCCACATCCGATAACTGGTCGTCGAAGAAAGGCTTGCGCCAGGGCAGTGAATCCAGCGGGCTGAATTCGCTGTACGGCAAACCGCTTAATGGATTGCTCAAGGGAAATGTCCTTAATTTATTTGCCAAATCAAATACCGAGTACGTATTTGAGATTGACAATGCCTACACGACAATCTTCCTGGATAAGCACAATAACAATCGCGTAATGGCTGTTTATATTGTAGACAAGGCTGTGGAGGATGCGGCGAAACAGATCTACGGAACGCCGAGTCAGGCGCTGCGCCAAAGCTACGAGAGACAAGTGTTCGATCTTGCGAATGCGGCGAGGGCAAACTTCGGCAAACCGGCATTTGTATGGGATGATCTCATTGCAGGTACAGCACGCAAGCACAGCAAAGATATGGCGGTTAACCGTTACTTCGATCACAATAACTTGCGGGGCGAGAGTCCGTTCGACCGGATGGAAGCTGACGGCATCGCATTCCGAATGGCAGCGGAAAATATTGCAGCCGGCCAGCGCAATGCAATCTTTGTTCACGCCGGGTGGATGAATTCGCTCGGTCACCGCAAGAATGTACTGGGCGATACGAAAAGGCTGGGCGTAGGCGTTGAGTTTGGCGGCGAGATGAAAATCTATTACACACAAAATTTTTACACGAAGTGAACGAAACGAATCAAACAAGCACCCGGAACCGCAATGCGGCTTCAGGTGCTTGTTTTTTTGCCGTTCAGGCGCAAAAATCGGCGGTTTAAAAACAGGGGGAGTACGTATTGCCGCAGAATGTGTTATAGTAGACGCGAGTAAATAGGACCAGAGGATGGTGACAGCGATGAGAGTGGCTTTAACCGACCAGATCGATATTTCAAATGGCGCTCATATTTTATATGTCTATAATTCCTTGGAAGATTATATTGACAATGCAGCGGCGTTTATCGCGACAGGACTTGAACAAGGCCAGCATGTTGCCGTCATAGACAGTCTCGATCAATACCGTCTTATCCAAGCGAAGCTGCAAGGAGTAGTGAAGGAGGAGTTGCTTCAACGGATCCACTTCAAGGAGCAAGTCGAATTTTATCTGCAATATGGTGCTGTTCATGCCCATGCGGTGATCCGGAATATGGAGGAGCTGCTCCATCCATACCTCAGCAATGATATTTCCTTGCGTACTTGGGGACGCGTATTTTGGAAGAGCCAGGAAGATATTTATGAACAGATTATCTCTTATGAACAACATTGTGACAGCGCTATCAATGATTTCGGTGTGCTGGGGGTTTGCATATATGATGGGAAGGCCATCTCTGCCTCCATCCAGAATGAGCTGTTGAAAAGCCATGAATACTTCATGACAGATACGGAATTGGTACGCTCGAGCTTGTATGGAAAGCCGGATCGGACCGGCATCTTTCCATCCTTTTCTGTTCATAAAGAAATGCAATCGGAAGTCGATTTATATAAGCAAAAGCTTGATTTTGTGCATGTGGTCTCCCATGAAGTGCGCAATCCGTTAACGGTAATCAAGGCCTATGCAACGATGCTGCTGGGCGATAATCTGGATGGGAGAAGCATCGAAAAGCTGATAGCGATTAAAGATTATGTGGATGTCATCGATAATGAAATCACGCACATCATTAATACCGAACAGATGCTGACTACGGAATCGCTGTGGAGCAAAGCGGAGCTCGTCATTTCTCCGATTCTTGATGAGGTCGTCTCCATTATGGCAACGAAAGCCCGAACGCAAAATATTGACCTGCAAAGCAGCATCGCGTTATCGGATGAAAGGTTAATCGGCAATGCGATTGGACTGAAGCTTATTGTTTCCAATCTGCTTGGCAATGCGATCAAATACAGTGAGGAGGATCATATTGTCAGGCTGGATGCCTACAGCAGCAATGATGTTCTAACCCTGGTCATCACCGACAAGGGCATCGGAATGAGCTGTGACCAGGTACAGAAGCTGTTTCGAAAGTATGAAAAGATCAATATGGAGAAAAGCGGGCAGGGGATCGGATTGTTTATGGTTAAAAATATCGTGGATCACTTTGCAGGAGAAATTCAAATCGAGACTGCGTTGAACAAAGGCACGACTGTAACCGTCAAGCTGCCCTTGAAATGTGCGGCCGCAGGAAAACATGTATAACCCGGTTCGTGAACTTTTAGTGCAAAAGCCACTAACTGAGGATCGGGGCCGCAGCCTTCTGCCTGTCCTTTTTTGCGTTCAAAAAAAGCCAATCCCTAAGTGAGATTAGCCTTTGTGGGTGAAGACGTTCGGATCAATTGTTTTGCAAAAATGTCTGAATGAAATGAAGTGCATTCTCAGGATGCTCGGCTTCGACGCGAATGCCGGCAATCATCTCTTTGTAGATGAGGGGAAGCTTCCCGTTAAGAGAGCTTTCGGTAATATCAATGCCATAGACGCGCGGCGACGGATCGTCCTCGGTCTGCGAGGTAATCGCTATGTCCGGCGATAGCAAAGGCTTCAAAACGCCCTCGGCCGCATCGTCGAGCGGCTGCAGCAACCCTTGCCGAGACAGATTGTCAAAGCTTGCACGGTCCAGAATGTAAACATCGCGTTTTTCTGTCATGAGATTAAGGATGCTCTTCTGTAAGGAAGCCATGTCGTGCTCGTTTTGCGGTTCGATCGGAACATAAGTGATGCCCGCGATCACGCGCTGCCAATCCGGAAATAATGCCAGAATGGATTGTTCCAACGCTTGGGTTTCATTGCTGCCGTCACTCATATAATATTCGCCGTGGTACATCACAGTGACATCGGCTGGAGGCAGGGCGGCCAGACGGGCCTGCTCGGCTCTATTATCTAAGTAGCTGTTAATGCCGATAACTATAAGTATAATGAGTGCAATGGCTCCAATCAGATGAAACTTATAATAATGAAAGAAGTGGTCTGCCTTCTCGGCAAAACCGGCCATATTTTTATACTTTCCATATTTATCCGTATTAAATTCAGTTAAAGCTTTATGATCCTCATGTTCTAAAATTTGCTTGTAAGCACGGTTAACGGCTTCAAAATTAATCGGTTTGTGATTCGGGGAGCCTTGATCGTCGGGGCGTGATTCCTGGGCACGCGCTTGACGCATGAGCAACATATAACGTTTCTCAATTTCTTCCTTGGTTGCATCCTCTGGAAGGCCGAGCAAATCGTATGCTTGTTTCAAGTTGTCCATTCAATTCGTCACCTCTATTCAATTCTACTTGATCTATGGCAATTGTTCAAACAATCTGTGGACATTCATTTACGATTGCATAAAAAGGGAGGGAAATCCTATCCATTGTTGAATAATAAGTCTAACAGACCCGCTTTCGATGTGAGAGAGGAGGAAGAGATTTACGTATGAAAACAGTTACAGTACAAGAGGTGGCCAAGACGTTTTCACTGGAAATATTGGCCGGTGAAAAGAACCTGACCCGAACCATTTCCAAATCCCGGCTGTACCGCCCGGGGCTTGAATTCGTCGGCCACTTTGATTTTTTTCCGCAGGAGCATGTTCAGGTATTGGGCAAAAAGGAGATTACTTATTTACATAAATTAAGTGAAGAAGAGCGAAACCTTCGGATCGGTAATGTTGTCAAATACCACCCGCCTTGCTTTGTGGTTACCGCGAATCAAGAGGGATTGAAATATTTAAAGAAATATTGCGATGAGGAAGGCATTCCGCTGCTGCGCACGAAGCTGCCGACGTCTGAGTTTCTAGGCCGGCTGGATGCATATTTAACGAAGGCGCTCGCACCGGAGATTGCCGTTCACGGGGTGTGCCTGAATGTGTCGGGTATCGGCATTTTGCTGCGCGGCAAATCGGGTGTCGGGAAAAGCGAGACGGCACATACATTAATTAGACGCGGCCACCGGCTTGTTGCCGATGATATTGTCGTGTTGAAAAAGCTGAGTCCGCAAACTCTGCTCGGTACTCATAACGAGACCACGAAGGAATTTTTGGCTCTGCGCAGCATTGGGCTTGTTAATGTTTCCCGCCTGTACGGCAGGAAGGCATTTCAGGATGAGACCCGAATCTCGCTTGATATTGAATTAACAAAATGGCGTGAGGATGCGCTGAATAATGAACTGGAGATGAAGACGGAGTATACGGAATATATGGATGTCAGAATTCCGCATATCGAGATCCAGCTTCAGCCGGGCAGAGATGTCGCAGGTTTAATCGAGGCGGCAGCAAACAACTGGTATCTCAAGCAGCAGGGCTACAGTGCGGCGGAAGAGTTTATGAAGCGGCTCGAATCCGAATTTTAATTGACAGGGCCAACAGGACTGCCTATAATAGCTATAATCATTTTTCCAGGGGAATTATTCTAGCTATTAAGGGAGGTAGTACGATGGCACACTATTATAATGAACCTTCAAGAACGTTCAGCGAGTATTTGCTTATCCCTAATTTAACGACGAAGGATAACGTTCCGGCCAATGTGCAGCTCAAAACGCCGATTGCCAAGTTTAAGAAAGGCGAGAAATCCACGGTTGAATTGAATATTCCTTTTGCCTCGGCGGTTATGCAGGCGGTTTCCGATCATAATATGGCGGTAGCGCTAGCTCAATGCGGAGGCATTTCTTTTATTTTCGGTTCGCAATCGGTTGTAGATCAAGCGGAGATGGTGCGCAAGGCCAAGAACTATAAAGCGGGCTTCGTGGTCAGCCGTTCCAATCTCACGCCGGAGCATACGCTGCAGGATGTGCTGGATTTAAAGGATCAGAATGGGCATTCCACCGCTGCGATTACGGATGACGGTACGCCGACAGGGAAGCTGCTGGGGATTGTCACGAGCCGGGATTACCGGATCAGCAGAGATTCGCTAGGTAAAAAAGTGCGGGAATTCATGACGCCCTTCTCATCCTTAATCTACGGCAAGATGGGGATGACCTTATCGGAAGCCAATGACATGATCTGGGAGCATAAGCTGAATTGCCTGCCGATTGTGGACGAGCAGGGAAATCTTGTCCATCTCGTGTTCCGCAAGGACTATGACCGTCACAAAGAAAATCCGAATGAGCTGCTTGACCGGAATAAGAGCTATGTTGTGGGAGCCGGGATTAACAGCAAGGATTATGCAGAACGTGTTTCTGCCCTAGTTGCAGCGGGAGTGGATATTTTGTGTATCGACTCGTCGGACGGATACAGCGAGTGGCAGCGCGAAACGATCCAATTCGTGAAGAACAACTTTGACGTTCCGGTCGGAGCGGGCAATGTAGTGGACCGGGAGGGCTTCCTGTATCTGGTGGAATCCGGCGCGGATTTTGTGAAGGTGGGGATCGGCGGCGGTTCGATCTGTATTACGCGCGAGCAGAAGGGAATCGGCAGAGGGCAGGCATCTGCTCTAATCGAGGTTGCACAGGCGAGGGATGAATATTATGAGCGCACGGGCATTTATGTGCCGATCTGTTCGGATGGCGGCATCGTCCACGATTACCATATGACGCTCGCTTTGGCGATGGGCGCTAATTTTGTTATGATGGGTCGTTACTTCGCCCGCTTTGATGAAAGTCCGACGAAAAAGCTGAAGGTCGGGAACAACTACGTGAAGGAGTTCTGGGGAGAGGGCTCCAACCGTGCGCGCAACTGGGAACGGTATGATATGGGAGGCAAGCAAAGCTTGGTCTTCGAGGAAGGTGTGGATTCCTATGTTCCTTACGCCGGCGGCCTTCGTGAGAATATGGAGAAAACGCTGAGCAAGATCAAGTCAACCATGTGCAACTGCGGCTCCAATACGATCGCGGAGCTTCAAAGCAAAGCGAGAATTACGTTGGTTTCGGCAACGAGTCTTGTAGAAGGCGGAGCGCATGATGTGATCTTGAAGGAGAGCAGCCTTTCTGCAGAGTAGACGATCCCGGTATAGACGAAAGAGCGGAAATTAAAAAACAGGCATCCAAAAAAGTACTAATCGTCAAAAAGTTGGATAAAATAAAGTAACGCACTGAGCAGCCTCCTGCGTATAGCTGACCTTGCGGCCTGATGGCTGAAGGATCGAATGCAGCAAAGACGATGCTTACAAAGCTGGTTTATCGAGAACGAACGAAGTCGGATTTCCTTCAGAAATCCTGGGTAGTTGCTTACGAAGTCGGATTTCCTTCAGAAATCCTAGGTAGTTGCTTACGAAGTCGGATTTCCTTCAGAAATCCTAGGTAGTTGCTTACGAAGTCGGATTTCCTTCAGAAATCCTGGGTAGTTGCTTACGAAGTCGGATTTCCTTCAGAAATCCTGTAGGAGGGATCGTTATTTATTATTCCAAGAAAAATGTAGAGCCCATTCCAGAAGAACAAACGGCGATTTGGACATGCAGCAGCGACAGCTGTAGTTGTTGGATGAGGGATGACTTCTCCTTTCAAACGGAGCCTGTCTGCCCGATCTGCAATTCTGTTATGAGTGAAGACTCGAGACTGCTCCCTGTGCTTAAGCCTTGAATGCCTGTTTCAAATCTACGAAAGCCCGGCCCATCTGCGGCCGGGCTTTTCGCTTCTCCCTATACCCGTTTTCCTTGAAATAGTGTATGTTTAACGTAGAGAGCAAAGCTTCCGCACATTTACATAACCGGATAAATTATGGAGGACACAGAGATGATGATCAATGAGAAAATTAAAGCTTCCGAGGTTCACTTAACTGGGCTGCGGGGAGAAGATTTGGGGATTGTAGACAGGGAGGAGGCGCTGCAGCTGGCTAAGAAGCTGAAGGCGGATTTGGTCTGCACTTCGCTCATGAGCAGCCCTCCGCCTTGCAAACTGATGGCACGGGGAGCCGCGAAGCAGCAAGCCCAGCAGGAGAAGCGGGATGAGAAGAAGAAGGCTGGACCGGTCAAAGAGAAGGAAATCCGACTGACAGCCAATATTGAGCAGCATGACTATGATACGAAGCTGAGGCAGGCGGACAAGCTGCTTACAGCCGGGAATTCCGTTAAGCTTGTCATTCGTCTTCAAGGCAAGGAAGGACCGGCCGCAAAGGCAGTGCTGGAGCAATTAATCAAGGATTTGGCTGCCGTGGGCACAAAAGCCTCAGGCATCCAGTTGAGCGGAAAGCAAGCGATGGTACAGATCAACCCGCGTTAATTCATAATTTCGATTATACAGGCATAATGTTCGACAACTATAATGATCTTATAAATTGGAGAATGGAGGCGTATGCCTTGGACTCGGTCTTAAATATTGCCCATCGCGGAGCGTCAGGTTATTGCCCGGAAAACACGATAGCCGCTTTTGAAAGGAGCATCGAGCTAGGTGCTGATGCCATTGAAACGGATGTTCAAATGACCAAAGACGGTCATTTGGTCCTTATCCATGATGAGTCGCTGAAGCGGACAACAGGCTCGGCTCAATGGGTTCAGCATATTACGCTGGAACAGTTGAAAGCTCTGGATGCCGGTTCCTGGTTCGATCGGTCCTTTCACGGGGAACGTGTCCCAACGCTAGAAGAGTTGTTCGAGATTGCCAAGAGGCACCCGGTTCAGCTTAATCTTGAGCTCAAGAACGGCGTTGTGCTGTATCCCGGGATCGAGGAGGCCGTCATACGTGCCATTCGTCAATATGGGCTGAGTGACCGGATCATTATCTCCAGCTTCAACCATTATTCGCTGGTAGAGTGCAAGAGACTGGCGCCGGAGATCAGAACCGGAGCGCTTTATATGGAGGGTCTGTATCAGCCATGGGAATATGCGCAGCGGATCGGAGCGGATGCACTCCATCCCTTCCATTATGCGGTTATGCCAGAGTGGGTGAAGGAGGCGAAGGCACGGGGAATTGCTTATCACCCTTTTACCGTCAATGATCCTGAGCAGATGAAACGGCTGATCGATGCAGGGGTAGCCGGAATGATTACGGACTATCCTGACAGACTGGCTGCGCTGCTGTTGAACAAGGAGGCGAAGGAATGAAAAGGACCTGGCTGCTTGGCTTCGGATTTTTCAGCATTAGCATTACATGGGCGTTGTACAATGCTTTTGTCCCTTTCTTTCTGGATCCCTATCTGAAAAGCGCCGCGTTGATCGGGTTCATGATGACCATTGATAATTATTTTGCATTATTTCTGCAGCCATGGATCGGCAACAAAAGTGACCGCACCGTCTCGCGATTCGGCAAGCGGATGCCGTATTTGCTGATCGGCATGCCTCTGGCCGCCGTATTTATCGTTTTGATTCCTTTCCATACCAGCCTGATTACGCTCGTGTTATTTATGGTGCTCATGAACCTGGCTATGAGCATCTATCGCTCGCCCACTATTGCGCTTATGCCGGATATCACACCTGAAGCGTTCAGGACGAAAGCAAACGGCATCATTAACTTTATGGGGGGCGTTGGGGCGATTATCGCGTTTGGGGCGGGGTCGGTGCTGTATAACGCCAATCCTTCCTTTCCTTTTCTCGCGGCTTCGATCGTCACGCTGTTATCCATGCTCATTTTGTACAAATATGTACGAGAGAAGCGGGACGCCCTTATACCTGTAACAGCAGCTCCACAGCGGATTAAACTCCGCGGGGAGCTGGACCGGACTACGGTATTGCTGCTGGCGGCCATCTTCTTCTGGTTTGTCTCCTATCAAGGCGTTGAGGCGCTTTTCACCTTGTATGGCAAACATCACATGGGATTGGAAGAAAGCGTCTCCGCCTTCTCTTTAACCTTCTTTTCCTTGTTCTTCGTCTTGTTTGCAATCCCAAGCGGCTGGCTGGGCAACCGGTACGGCAAGAAAAAAATGATCCTGATCGGAATCATCGGGTTATTCCTCGTATTCGCTGCGATTCCGCTTATAGACACCGTCTTGCTGCTGCGTGTCATGCTTGGACTTGGAGGGATCTGCTGGGCATGCATCAACATCAATTCCTATCCGTTCGTTGTGTCAATCGGAAGCGAGCGCAGCATCGGTACGAGAACGGGATTATATTATTTGGTCTCCTCGCTGGCGGCCATTTCCTCGCCGCCGCTGCTGGGCTTAATGATTGACCAGTTTGGTTATGGCTCGTTATTTATCTGTGCATCGGGAGGCATGCTGCTCGCACTGCTGTTCCTGCTGCTCGTGAAGCATGATGGCAAGACTGTTCAAGCCGCGCCGGAAGTAACGCAGCATACAGGCGGCTAGGTTTTTAACGGGTTGTTTTCAAGCTGCAGTAACAAAAGCATAGAGAAAAAAGCCTTCCTTACGGATGGCTTTTTTGTGTGTCAATTATGTTATGAAGATCCGATCGGGAGCGATCGTTCATCAACAGCTCAGGCCGTCAGAGTCATTTTAGATGCTCTTTATCTGCGGTGATTCGGGAAATTGCAGTGATTGCTCCATATCGGAGACATCGCAGGCCAGATGGCCGATTCCTTTGATCATTGCTGTTCCTCCTTGGTGAATTGGATCAGATTTCAAACAGCTGGAGCAGCACCACGCCGAGCATTGCTGCAGTCATTCCTGCAAGCTCGACCTTCTTGAATTGGTCTTTTAGAAAAATGCGGCTGTATAACAGGATGATGACTACACTCATCGCAACTACGGCCGATACCAGTCCGGTGATACCGGTTGCAAAAGCGGTGACGATAAAAATCATGCCCAGTGCATTCGCTGTGCCGACCAGCATACCGCAGATAAACGTTTGCTTCTCCGTCCATCCCTTCTTGCCGGCTTGGCTGTGCTCGGCTTGTGTCTGCTCCTGCGCGCTTTTTCCTTTGCTCCGGTCTACTAACCAGCCGATGCAGAAGAAGATAGAGCCTGTCAGGAACATGACGAACAGGGTCGGAAACAGATCGGCATCGAGCTTGGTCGACAGCTTGCCCGAGATATCGTTCAATCCGAAAAACAGCATCGCCAGCAGGCCCCATTGCGCTCCCTGCAGGTTGCCAAGCCGCAGGTCATTCGAATACCGGACGAGCAGGATGCCTGCTACGATCAGCGCAAATGCGGAAAACTGCATCAATGTTAATGTTTCATGCCAAATGAGATAGCCGAGAATGATGACGACGACAGGCGGAAGGCCGGTAAGTATGGCGACGATCGAGGCTTTACCTACCGCAAATCCTTTGAAAATACAAGCGTTTGCAGCGTATGAGAATACACCCATTAAGATTCCGGTCAGCACGCTGTACGTCCACTGCTGTTGAAACAGCAAGGCGCAGGTCAGACAGACGAGTGCGCCGGTACAAAAGACGCCCAGAAGCATCAGATTGCGTTCAAGCCCTTGCTTGGAGGCCCAGTGATACAGGGCGCCGCGGACTCCGAAACATAGTGCTGCTAGAGATGCGTAGAGTAGCCACATATAGTTGAGTTGCACCTTCCTTCTTCTCCCTATCCTAAGGAGTATTGGGTTGATGTGTCAAGAGTTGGAAATGACACTGCCGATGAATTATCCATGCGAGAACCGCTGCCGGTATTTGCGCGGGGGAATGCCTTCGTGCTTGGAAAAGCTGGAGCTGAAGTAAGCGGCTTGATTAAAGCCGACCTCCTCCGCGATCCGGGAGATGGTCAGATCCGTCTGCAGCAGCAGAAGCTTGGCTTGTTCGATGCGGTAGCGCAGCAAGTATTCGGAAGGCGAACACCCGAATGCGCCCTGCATGCACCTGGCGATGTAAACCGGATGAAAGTTCAGGTGATCGCCCAGCTGCTGCGCGGTTAATTTCTCTTTGTAATGCTGTCTTAAATAAGCGGCCGCTTGCTCGGCGCACGCAGCAGAAGGAGAAGGCAGGGGTCTCTCGACAGATGCAGACAAATGCTGCAGAACCTCTTGAAAGATTATCTGTTGTTTCCACCGCGCGCCGGCTGACAGGTCTTTTTGAAGCAGCAGCTCAAGCTGGCGCAGCAGCTCGTATAATTTGCCGGGCTGCAGCAGCTTTGTGAATTGGGGCAGCCGAGTTGTAAACGTTTGGGTGGTGTGGGCATTGGACAATGGCGATGCTGCGGGTTCTGCCCAAGCTTGATAATCGGATAATGCAGCGGTGCTCCATGGACCTGTCGTCTGAAAATGAAGCCAGAAATAGCCGGTGTCCTCCTGGCATTCGCGTGTTGCATAATGAAAGCTGTCCGGTCTTAATATGAGCGCGTGGCCTGGTAAAACTTCATAATGCCGGTCTTCTTCGCCCATATATAAACAGCCTGATGTGACGGCCAGCAGGTCGAATACTTGGATGTTTTTGCGGCTGGGATGCCTGCGGCCGGCCGGCGCAACCGTAAATCCGCCGATCATGTAATGTGGAAGAGGCGGTACCGTGAACTGCAGTAGTGTCATGCCATCACCTGCTTTGATCATTAAATTAGGTTGGAATAGTGAAAGTTTGGGTTGAAAAATTAAACCATGGAACCCAGTATAACATCTATAATTTGATAAGACTATGATGATTCGTCTGCTGACACCGGAGAGTCCGGGTCTGCAGGCAGGGGGTTTAGGTTATTGTGACGCTTGAAAATAAGCAGGAGAAAAATAAGTTTACGCTATGGCTGCTGGCGTGGCCCATCTTTATCGAATTGTTTCTGCAGCTGCTGCTGGGCGCAGTGGATATTTTAATGGTAAGCAGAATCTCGGATGATGCGGTGGCGGTGGTCGGATTTTCTAACACGCTGTTTCACGCTTTAATGACCTTGTTTATGACGATAGCCAGCGGGGCGGGCATCTTAATTGCGCAGAAGCTCGGTTCAGGCAAAGGTGCGGATGCCCGGACTATTGCGATCATGGCCTTTAATGTGACCGTGCTGATCGGGATCGTCCTCAGTGTGATTTTGTATTTGATCCCGCGGAAGATTGCTGCGCTTTTTCAGCTTTCGGAGCAGCTTTTGCCGCTTGCGGAGGTTTATATCTCTATCGTTGGCGGCGGCATGGTGTTGACGGCGATGATGGCGACGCTGAGCACGGTGATTCGGAACACGGGGAATACGAAGGCACCGATGTATATTGCAATTGGCATGAATATTGTGCATGTATTTCTAAATTATGCGTTTATATACGGCGCCTTCGGTTTTCCGCAGTGGGGATTGACCGGTGTTGCAATATCGACGGTTGTCAGCCGTTTACTGGCGACTGTACTTCTCGTCATTATGTTTGTAGGGGCCTTTGAACAGCGTATTGCGTGGTCGGACTTCAAGCTCTTTAATGGAAAGCTGTTCAAGGAGGTATTGAAGATCGGGTGGCCGCTTGGCGTCAACATGTCCAGCTGGGTGTTTACGCAGTTAGTTATTTTCACGTTCCTTGCGGTGCTTGGCACGCAGGAGCTGGCTGCCAGGACTTACATGAATACGCTGGAATCCTTCTGCTTCATGCTCGGGTACTCGATCGCTCTGGCCGTTCAGATTCAAATTGCGCATCTGTTCGGAGCAGGCAGGACAAAAGAGGCGTATTCCAGCGCCTACCGCGCGCTTCGCATTGGGCTCATTGTCGTGTCCGTTAATGCGCTGCTGCTTTACGTATTCGGCTCTCAATTGTTAGGGTTATTCACATCGGATCAGGAGATCATTGCGCTGGGCGTATCGCTGTTAGGGCTTAATCTGGTGCTTCAGCCGGGAAAGATGCTGAATATGGCGCTGGGCAATTCACTTAATGCGCTCGGGGATACCCGGTTTACGATGATCGTTGGAATTTTGTCGATGTGGCTGATTGCGACCGGCCTCTCCTATGTGGTGGGGATTCATATGGGCTGGGGATTGGTGGGTATATATCTGTGTATGATTGCCGATGAATATGTCCGCGGCGGACTATCTCTGTACCGGTGGCATGACCGTAAATATTTGAAGAGGGCGGAGCAAAAACAAGCGCAACAGACACTGGGTGTGCCAAAGTCTACCCAATCGTCTTCGAGTGTGGTATAGTACGTATGACAATTAGAAATCCGGGCGTGCCGCAGGCTGCGGCTGCTTCGGGAGAGGTTCGTTAGCTACCCTCTATAAAAAACTAAGGAAGAACGGTATCTCCTTGGGGTGCCGTTCTTTTCTATTTGAGGTGAATGAAAGGTGAAAAAAGATAAAGCAATCGTCGTATTCAGCGGCGGACAAGATAGCACGACCTGTTTGTTCTGGGCGATGGAAAGATTTAACGAAGTCGAGGCCGTCACGTTTAATTACGGGCAGCGCCATAAGCAGGAGCTCGAATGCGCAGCCGGAATTGCGGCTGAGCTGGGCGTCAAACATCATATATTGGATATGTCCCTTCTGAATCAATTGGCGCCTAATGCGTTAACGCGTACCGACGTCGCGATTGAGGCGAAGGAAGGCGAGCTTCCGTCCACCTTTGTGGACGGACGGAATTTATTGTTTCTTTCCTTTGCTGCGGTTTTGGCAAAGCAAAGCGGGGCAAAACATATCGTCACCGGCGTCTGTGAAACGGATTTTAGCGGTTATCCGGATTGCCGGGATGTATTCATCAAGTCGTTGAATGTGACGTTAAACCTGTCGATGGATTATCCTTTCGTCATTGATACGCCGCTGATGTGGCTGGATAAAGCACAAACGTGGGAGCTTGCCGACCAGCTGGGCGCGTTTGAATTTGTGCGCAGCCGCACGTTGACCTGTTATAACGGCATTATTGCCGATGGCTGCGGTGAATGTCCGGCTTGTGTGCTCAGGCGCAATGGCCTGGACAAGTATTTGGCAGCGAAGGAAGAAGGTGGGCGGTTATGATGCAGCAGATCTATCCGCAGGTCAACCATTCCTATGCATATGAGCTGAATAAAGATTTTCATTTCGCGGCGGCGCATTATATACCGAGCGAGGAAGCGGGACAGTGCAGGCGCGTGCACGGGCATACGTATTTCGCTAACGTGACGATCGCCGGTGATACCCTTGATTCCACGGGATTTCTGATTAATTTTGCAACGATAAAACAACTGATTCACGACCGCTTTGACCATCGGGTGTTAAATGAGGATGCAAGCTTTGACGATGAAAATCCGGAGCTGTTCCCAACCACTGAGGTTGCGGCCAGAACGATTGCGGACATCATTCAAGCCCATTTGGATACACTGCCGCATCGGCCTGTTTGTGTCCAAGTATTTTTGCGGGAGACACCAACCAGCTACGTCGTCTACCGTCCGAAAGCGGGGCGTCGGCATGGCTGATAACGGCAGGAAGGAAAGCCGGATTCCCGTGCTCGAGATTTTTGGTCCTACCGTGCAAGGGGAGGGAATGGTCATCGGGCAAAAGACGATGTTCGTCCGGACAGCCGGCTGCGATTATTCATGCGCTTGGTGTGACTCGGCATTTACTTGGGATGGTACGGCAAAAGGAGATATTAAACGGCTTACAGCTGAGGAAATATATGAGGAGCTGCGCGCGATTGGCGGAGATTCGTTCGGACATGTCACGCTCTCAGGCGGGAATCCAGCGCTTATTGAGCCGCTAGGTTCACTTATAAAGCTGCTTCACGGGCATGGTATCAAGGTCGCCCTGGAGACACAGGGCAGCCGCTGGCAGGACTGGTTCTTGCAGATCGATGACCTTACGCTGTCGCCCAAGCCGCCCAGCTCCAAGATGGAAACCAACTGGGCCGAGCTGGATCGGATCGTGAATGCCCTAACCGATCATCGGCATCAAGGCGTTAGTCTTAAGGTAGTTGTATTTGATGAGGCCGACCTGGAATATGCGGTTTCGGTTCATCAGCGGTATCCGGCAGTCCCGTTCTATGTGCAGGCGGGCAATGATGATCTTGCCGAACAGGACCCGTCCCGGATGCTGATCCGGCAGGTTCAGCGGTATGAGAATCTTGTAGAGCGTGTCATGCGCTCCGCCGAATTAAAACATGTCCGTTTACTGCCCCAGCTCCACACCTGGTTATGGGGTAATAAACGGGGCGTCTAACGCAATTAGAGAGGAGAATAAGCAATGTCTTCAGGCAGACAAAAAGAGGAATTGCAAGGTGTGACCCACCTGGGCAATCAGGGGACCGCTTATCATTTTAACTATGCCCCTGAAATTTTAGAGGTATTCGACAATAAACATCCCGGCCGGGATTATTTCGTGAAATTTAACTGTCCGGAGTTTACGAGCTTGTGTCCGATCACCGGGCAGCCGGACTTTGCGACAATTTATATTTCCTATATTCCGGATGAGAAGATGGTAGAGAGCAAATCGCTGAAGTTGTATTTGTTCAGCTTTCGCAATCATGGGGACTTCCATGAGGATTGCATGAACATTATTATGAATGATCTGATTGATCTCATGGCGCCGCGTTATATCGAGGTGTGGGGGAAGTTCACGCCAAGAGGCGGAATCTCCATCGACCCTTATTGCAATTGGGGGCGGCCTGGCACGAAATATGAAGCAATGGCGGAATACCGCCTGATGAACCATGATCTGTACCCGGAGAAAATCGATAATCGTTAACCTCAGCTAATCTACTTTAACTAGTGGAAAACCTCCCGTTAATTCAGCTCATCTCGCTATAAACCGGTTCAAGCGGCCGATTAGCTGGAGCTTTTCCGGGCAGTTAGTGCAGACACGTGGATTAGTTGAAAATTTAAATAAGAGGCACGCAATCGGAAATGCGCGTTTAAACGAAAAATGAGGTTGGCCAACTGTAGTTAAAATCTACTTTGGGTCAGCTTCTTTTTTATTTTTCGGAAGGGTAAGCTTGCTCTTATGCCGGTTTAGACCCACTGCGAACGGAATCCTGTCTAGCAAAGACCTCGCCAGTCGTTTCTGCTTCTCCCTCTTTTAATTCTTATAAAATGTCTTTATATGTTATTTATATGTAAGTTTTATCTATAAAATAGGCTATCAGCATTTCCTATTAGCTGTATTTTCATATTTGATGTTATTATATGTACAAATACATGACATGAAAATATCGAGGAGGTGGTTAAGTGGAGAAGCTTATGGATAAATCGATCCTGGAACTGGCTCCTCTTCTTCAAACGAAGCAGCTGTCTCCGGTGGACTTGGTAAAGGAATGTTTGCAGCGTATTGAGGAGACCGAACCTACGCTCAATGCATACATTACAGTTTTGCATCGTGAGGCGATGGAGAGTGCCGCCTTGGCGGAGAAGGAGATTCTGGGCGGGCATTATAAAGGCGTGCTGCATGGCATCCCTTATTCCGCAAAAGATCTATACACGACCAAAGGAATACGCACGACCGCGGGGTCAAAAGTTCTTGAGCATAACATACCTGACTACGATGCGACAGCGATTATTCGCTTACGGGAAGCTGGGGCTGTGCTAGTAGGGAAAAACAATTTACATGAATTCGCGTTCGGCGGAACGAATGAGAATGAATATTTCGGGCCGGCGCGCAATCCGTGGAACCCGGCAATGAATCCTGGGGGTTCGAGCGGGGGCTCAGCCGCTTCGGTCGCTGCTTCAAGCTCAATTTTCTCATTAGGCACTGACACGGCCGGTTCGATTCGTATTCCGGCTTCCTTCTGCGGTATCGTCGGAATGAAAGGGACTTACGGCCGCGTAAGCCGCAGGGGCGTCCTTCCTCTCAGTTCCTCGCTTGATCACGCGGGCCCGCTGGCCAAGACGACATGGGACGCTGCTGCCGTGATGTCGGTCATCGCAGGTTATGATCCCTTGGATCCCTCCTCATCTTCTCATCCGGTGCCGGATTATACAGAGGCATTTTCCTGCGAAGGCTCCAAACCTTTTAAAGGAATGAGGGTAGGGGTGTGTGAGCGGTATTTCTTTGAACGACTTGATCCGCAGGTTGAACGGGCCGTCCGCAGTGCGCTGCTTCGCTTCGAGGAGCTGGGGGCAGAGTTGGTCGCTGTTGACGTGCCGGATATTTATGATGCTGTAAATGCCCGTGGAATCATCTCGTTATCCGAGATATACGCATACCATTCGGGGATTCTGAAAACATCCTACGAGGAGTATGGATCTAATATCCGCAAGCGTCTGGAGACGGGGCAATATATTCCGGCATGGGCTTATATCAATGCACAGAGGCTTCGGACGCAGCATCTGAAAGCGTGGGATGAGGTCTATCAAAAGATCGATCTGCTTGTCAGCCCGACAATGGCGATACCGGCTTTTCCAATCTACGCCGATACCATTTCATTAGACGGCAACGAGGTTGATCCGCGTAATTTGGATGTATCGAGCCGAACGCCTCCGAGCAACTTTAATGGTTATCCGGCTGTTTCGATACCATGCGGGTTGACGGAAGAGGGGCTGCCGATCGGTCTGCAAATACAGGGAAGGCCATTTGAGGAAGGGCTGGTTTTCAGGTCTGCCTATTTTATGGAACAGCTTTTGGCCAGTGGGGTATCGCTCTCCGCGGCTGTCTAGAATCGATGAGAAACAGGGTTAAAGGGGGTGTGAACCATGAATGCGGAGTTGTTGATTGCTGTGTCCGACAAATTGAACGGAAGGGTGCTGCATCCTGAGCTGTTGCCTTATTTGGAACAGTTCTCCGCCTGCTTGCCTGGCATGCTGGATCAAGTCCGATCGGTTTCGGATGGGTTCCCCTTCGATCTGGAGCCGGCAGCGGTCTTTGTGCCGGTTGTCACGCGCGCCTAACAAATGGGAATGGTCACTAAAAATCGCCGCTTCTGTCATTGGGAGACGGCGGAATAATCTGGTTTGGATACGAGAGGAGAGATGACTACGATGAATACGAGTCAGAAGGCAGCAGAGGTGACGGGCATTGACCTGTCAAGTTTTCCTAAACGCCAATGGAATAGGTTCTATTACAGCAATGAACGATTTATTTTGGGGGCAAGCGGGGTTGTGTTTTTATTGGCTTTGTGGGAGCTGATCGTTCGGGTAAATCTTGTCGATCCGTTGTTTACGAGTTCCCCGGCGAGAATATGGACGGCAGGAATCCAGTATGTGTCCTCGGAAGGTTTTGTGAATGACTTTATTGCCAGCGGCAGCGAGCTTTTGGCCGGCTTTGGCCTGGCTCTGGTCATCGGCATTCCGCTGGGTATCGTGATGGGCTGGTATCCCAAGTTCAATTATTTGGTTGATCCGATCTTCAACTTTCTTTACGCTTCGCCGCGGATCGCGCTTGTGCCGCTGTTCATTATCTGGTTCGGGATCGGGATGGGCTCGAAGGTGGCCATCATTTTTCTGAGTTCAATATTCCCGATCGTCTTCAATACGCTCATGGGTGTGAAGACGATTGATCCGGTACTGTTGAATGTGCCGCGTTCATACAATGCCAAGGATTATCAAATTTTCAAAACCGTCGTGCTGCCGAGTTCGGTGCCGGCGATTATCTCCGGGGTTCGCCTTGGGCTTGGGCATGCGCTGATTGGCGTTGTTGTTGGCGAGATGACCGCCGCTACAATGGGTGTAGGCCATATGATGTTTACGGCCGGTCAAACCTTTCAGACCGATCTTGTATTTGTCGGGCTCATCATTATCGCGGGATTTGGCGTTATTTTGACCAGTCTGGTACAGCTCTTGGAAAGACATTTCGACAAATGGCGTGTGGATATTCATAAATAATGTAACCTAAGGGAGCGATTGAAGATGGCGATGAAGATGCCGACGGAGTATAAGCTGGTTGCCGAGCATGTGGGCATTGAATACCGGGTGAAGCGGACGGGTGAATATTTGCAGGCGGTTCGGGATGTATCGCTGCAAATCAAACCCCAGGAGTTTGTATGCATCGTTGGTCCGAGCGGATGCGGCAAATCCACTTTTCTAAATGCGGTTGCAGGTCTGCTTCCGTTTAACAAAGGTCATTTGATTCTCGACGGAATCAAAATATCCGGACCGGGTAAGGATCGGGCCGTCGTATTCCAATCGCCCGCACTGCTTCCTTGGAGGACGGTTGTCGGCAATGTGAAGTACGGATTGGAGCTGCGCGGGACAGACGCGGCGGTCATGGAGGAAAAATCGATGGCCATGATCAAGCTGGTTGGGCTTGGCGGGAATGAGCATAAATATCCTAACGAGCTATCGGGGGGGATGCAGCAGCGGGTCAATTTGGCCCGTGCCCTTGCTTCCGATCCGGAGCTGCTGCTGCTGGACGAGCCGTTCTCCGCACTGGATGCGCAGACACGGGAAGTAATGCAGAATGAGCTGCTGCGCATCTGGCAGGAGACGAAAAAAACGGCCATGTTTATTACCCATCAAATCGATGAGGCAGTTTTTTTGGCAGACCGCGTCATTGTTTTATCCAAAGGGCCGGGAAGTGTGGTTGCGGCCGATCTTGAGATCAAGCTTCCGCGTCCGAGGAATGAAGCGACAAAAGCCGATCCGGAATTTTTGGCAAAGGTTGCTGAGATCCGTGAGTTAATTCTGAACGAAAAAAAATAAAGAATGCCGAGGGGCTGGGGAGAAAGTCATGCAAAAACACAAGAATAGACAGAAGAGTGCATTACTATTATTGCTTGTCATAATGATGGTTTTAGCTGGCTGCGGAAATGGCGGCAGCGGCGCAAGCTCAGGAACAGAAGTCGCTGCATCGGCTGAGGCTTCCGGTACAAATTCGGGGAACGCGCAGACTGAAGAAGCGGCGGCGAGTCGAGAGCTTACGGAGGTCACCGTTGCGATGACGGCCTCCGGCATCGCGTACGGCCCGATGTATTTGGCGCAAGAGCAAGATATTTGGGCGAAATACGGCCTGAAGGTTAATCTGGTGTCCCTTGATGTTGCGGCCATTACGGCCGGCCTCATTACGGGTCAAGTGCCGATTGCCTTCTCGGGCGCTAATGTTGTTGATGCGGCGGTCAAATCAGATAAAGTCAAGATAGGCGGGACGATCGGATCTGTTCCGTATATGTTATACGCCAAAGGAGTTGGAAGCTTAGAGGATTTGAAAGGCAAGGTTGTAGGCGCATCTGCCCCTGGGGGAAATAATGAGTATGCGATGATAACCCTGCTTCAATCCATCGGGCTGGCGCCGGGCAAAGATGTGGAGGTTTTGTACGTAGGGGCTTCCATTTTGCCGACGATCAGCGAAGGGAAGGTTGCTGCCGGTCTTCTCGTGCCGCCGATGTCCTTTCAAGCTGAAAAAATGGGGCTGACTAATCTTGCGACCTTAAGCGATATTGAGGGGATTCAAGGGACCTACATGGTTGGAGGGGTTCACCAGCCATTCGCTGAGAAAAATCCGCAGGTCATCGAGAATTTCTTCAAGGCTTATAAAGAGGCGAGTTTGTTGACGCAGACGGAAAAGGAAGCGACGCTGGACGCTTTGGAGAAATGGACGAAAGTGACGGATCGGGAAGCGTTGGACGGCGCGTATGAGTATTTCAAATCGCACTGGCCGACTGAATTCCAGGTTCCTGAAAGTGAGATTGAATTCCTGTTGAATCAATTGGCTGCAACGACGAATCCCGACGCGAAGAACGTGAAGGCTGCGGATATTATTGATAACAGCTATGCCGATGCTGTCGAGTAATCGTAACGAAGGGGAATGGGGTTGATGAAATGAATGGCATTCATGATGTAGGCGGAATGGATGGATTGGGCCCTGTACAGTATGAAGAGAATGAGCCTGTTTTTCATGAGCCGTGGGAGGGTCGTTTGACCGCAATGCAAACGCTGATGAGGAGCAAACACCGCTTGTTCCATCTTGATGAAACGCGGTATGCCATCGAGCGGATTGATCCGGTGTACTACATGGGCTCGAGCTATTATCAAATATGGCTTTTGCGAACGGAAGCGCTGTTGAAAGAGAGGGGCGTGTTTACGGAAGAAGAGCTGCAGGGGAAGATGGCGCAGTTGTCGCCCGGCATCTCTCCCGCGCCTCATCTTGGAGCTTTTCGGAAGGTGAAGCCTCCGATGTCTTCGGCGATTAGAAAGGTAGTGCTGGAAACGGCGGCGGGGACGGCGGAGCCGTCCGAAGCGATTGTGCCTAAGTTTTCACCTGGTATGTCCGTCAGGGCGAAGCTGATGTCGCCGCTTGGGCATACGCGCATCCCCAGGTATGTCCGCGATAAAGTAGGCGTTATTGAGGCGATACACGGCCTTTTCATCTTGCCTGATACGAAGGTCCATAAAGGAATCGATCTTTATCAGACGGTGTATCGGGTGCGCTTTGAAGCTCAGGATCTATGGGGAGAGGATGCATCTCCCCATGACAAGTTATACATCGAACTCTGGGAAGATTATCTGGAATTGGAGGGGGTGCAGGATGAAAAGTAAGGAAGAGCTTTACCGCGATAATCATATCCATGACCACGATCATCACGACCATGATCACGATCATCCGCATGTATTGTCGGATTCATTCGAGGAGCTGAGGACGATGGCGATCGAATCCTTGCTCATTGAAAAAGGGTTGGTAACGATGGAGGAGATCGATCGGTTGGTCCGCCATTATGAGCAGGAAGTCGGACCGATGCTGGGTGCGAAGATCGTTGCGCGGGCATGGAAGGATCCGGCGTTTAAACAAAGGCTTCTGCAGAACGGAAAAGAAGCGGTAGCGGAAATGGAGCTGCAGGCCGAATTGGTTGTGCTGGAGAATGAACCGGGCATTCATAATGTAGTCGTATGCACGCTTTGCTCTTGTTACCCCCGCACGTTATTGGGCTTGCCGCCGACTTGGTATAAAAGCACGGCGTACCGTTCCAGGGTTGTGATTGACCCTAGGAGTGTGCTAAAAGAGTTCGGATTGGAATTGAATGAATCGGTGGAAATCAGAGTATGGGACAGTAATGCGGAGATTAGATATTTGGTGCTGCCTGAGCGTCCGGAGGGTACGGAGCGTATGAGTGAAGAAGAGCTCGCTGCTCTTGTAAGCCGGGATGCGATGGTTGGGACAGCCATTGTCTCAGCGGTAGTGTAAAGTTGCAGGAAGTGAATAACCCTCAGCCATCCGGTATGGCTGAGGGTTATTTGTGCTCGATTAGGAGTAAGGGTTGATCATGGACATTCTTATATTTTTGCAAAATGCAGCGCTTCGTTCGTTTGATAGACGGATGCGATATCTTGAACGATCTGGCGTAAAGGGAGCTCCGAATCCCAGTTATCAGGGTAAACCAAGTAGAGGGCCCGTGTGGGGAAGGAGGGCAGGAAAAAAATAGTGTAAGGGATGTTCTTGTGATCGATGACGGAGAAACCATGGCCCAAAGGCTCCCGGGCGAGCTTCTGCAAATCGAAGGCGTCGTATATATAGGAAGCCGGCAAAATGGTATAACCGAAACCGGTCGAAGCCAGATTTACCAGTGTATTTGTATCGTTTACTTCATGGATCACGTCCGGCAGCTGTCCGAGCAGATCGTGCAGCGCGCAATCAATGATTTTTCTGAAAGGGAACTTCGATCCGTACAGATAGAAAGGCCTGGAGAGTAAATGCGACTTCCAGCGGCCTGTCGCGAGCTCTGTCCGAAGGGGGTCTTTTTTTGGCGCGAGCAATACGATTTCTTCTTGGAAGAGAGTAACCGATGATAAGCCTGGAAACGGCTTGAAATAAGGCATGATGCCGAGATGAATCTTGCGCACGGAGATCAGCTCCATGAGATAGCCGGTTAACCCGGTGATCACGTCGTATTTAATATCCGGATAATCCTGCTTAAGCAGCTGCAGAGCGGGAGAGATAAAGTATGGGCCGAGCGGCCGGAGCACTCCCAGCTTCAGCTTCTCGGCTTGGGCTGGAGTATCTGGAATGAGCTCGTGCAGTTTTTCGCTCATCTCTTTGAATTCATCCAGTACCTGCACGGCATAAAGCAAAAATTGATGACCCTGCATCGTTAACTCCACGCCCTTCCAGTTGCGCTCCAATAAGGGTGTGTTGAATTCCGCTTCCAGTTTCTTTAACCGGGCGGTAAGGGTGGGTTGAGAAATATGAAGGATTCGGGAGGCTTTCGAGATGCTTTGCTCACGAACGACGGTCACAAAATAATGGATATCCATCCAATCCATATCATCACACTCCATTCGAATAGTACATGATAGTAGCATGTTCCCTAAATGTAATAAATAGTTACACAATAGGTTACAAACAAGCGAGATTCGAATGATTTTTAATGAAAACAGGCTATCAGCATTTCCTATTACGTGTAAATTATTCTTTGATGTTATTATATATTCAAATACATGACATATCAAGGAGGTAGCTTCACCGAGCATCTATTTATATAGCAGGGCTGTTGAGCAAATACAGTATAAAACAAAAAAAGAAGCTGGGGAGTTGGAGTAGCTGTGATTCAAAAAAACAAGTTTGCGTATCTGTTCTTGATCGTTATTCTGATCGCGCTTAGCGGCTGCGGCGGCGGCAGTACAAGCAACACCGTTACCGGCACAGGCGCGGAGGCTGGTGCGGGTGCGGCCGAAGAGCCTGCCGACCAAGAGCTTGAAGAGGTCACAGTCGCTATTGCGGCCTCCGGTATTGCTTACGGACCGATGTATCTGGCTCAGGAAGAGAATATTTGGGCCAAATACGGCTTAAAGGTCAATCTGTCTTCCATGGATGTTGCGGCAGCTACGGCTGGCGTTATAACGGGTGACGTTCCAATCGCTTTTGGCGGAGCCAATGTTGTCGATGCGGCGGTGAAAACGGATAAGGTCAAATTGACCGGCACAATCGGTTCTATTCCGTTCATGTTATATGCCAAGAATATTGATAAGGTGGAGGATTTGAAAGGCAAGGTAGTCGGTGTGTCGGCTCCCGGCTCTAATCCGGAATACGCGATTCTCACTCTTGTGCGGTCCATCGGAATGGAGCCCCGAAAAGATGTGGAAATTTTGTACATCGGCAACACAGGCCTGGCTGCAATTAGCGAAGGGAAGGTAGAAGCCAGCCTTCTTGTCCCGCCTATGTCCTTTCAAGCGGATGATATGGGTCTCAAAAAAGTGGCGACGATGAGCGAATTGGATGGGATTAAAGGATTGTACATGATCGGGGCGGTCCATCAGCCTTATGCAGAAAAAAATCCGGAAGTGATCGAGAATTTTTACAAAGCCTATGCCGAGGCCAGCAGCCTTGCGAAGACAGAGAAGGAAGCGACGATGGAGGCTCTTTCCAAGTGGACGAAAGTAACGGATATGGAGGCGCTTGATGGCGCTTATGAGTATTTTAAAGCCTATTGGCCGACCGATCTTCACGTGCCTGAAAGTGAAATTCAGTTCCTGCTGGATGAATTGGCGGCAACGACTAATCCGGCGGCGAAGGATGTAAATCCAGAGGATATTTTGGACAATCGTTACGCCGATGCCGTGGAGTAAATGAAAGGGAGGGTGCAGATGAGCCAGGATGCCAAAGCTTTGATCAGCGATATTCAAGAGTCGATGAAATTGCCCCGCGACAATGGCGAGCTTGTGTTTAAAACGCCGTGGGAAGGAAGAATCTTTGCGATGGCGGTGCTGATGACCGAAAAGGGAGTTTATCCGTGGAAGTCGTTCAATGGCAAGTTTGCCCGCGAGATTGGTGAGGCTGAGCGCGGCCAACCCGAGGCGGAGATGGTTGCTTCTTATTATCACCACTGGGTAAAGGCTTTCGAGAAGGTGCTGCTTGAGGCGGAAGTGCTGAAATCGGAGCAGCTCGAGACAAGGACGTCCGAATTCCAGACGGGCAGGCGGCATCATATTTGTTGATCCGGTATGCGAAGGATGGCTTGAAGTGAAAAAATTAGTGAGGTGATTCAGATGGAAATGTCGAATGAGCTTTTGCATCCCCGCAAAGCGGCGGTTATCGTCGTGGATGTGCAGAATGATTATTGTCATCCGGAAGGGGCTTGCGCGCAAAGGGGAAGTGATGTCAGCAGCATCTCCGATATGATGCCCCGCTTGCACCTGCTGTTGGATAGCGCTAGAAAAAGTGGCGTTCCGGTCATCTACATTCAAACCCTCCATGAAGCGGCTACCGATTCCGCTTCATGGACGATGCGTACCAATGGAAGATCGGGTAAAGTGTGCAGGACTGGAACCTGGGGGGCTGAATTTTATGAAGTGTCTCCGCTCCCGGGTGAAATCGTTGTAAACAAGCACCGTTACAGCGCGTTCATCAATACCCGTCTGGATTCGGTACTCCGGACCTTGAAGGTGGAGACGCTGGTATTAACCGGGGTTGCGACGAATGTATGCGTGGAGTCGACAGCCAGGGATGGATTTATGATGGATTATAACATCGCCTTGGTAAAGGATGCATGCTCCGCATACTCCGGGAGGGCCCATGAAATGACGCTGGAGAACATTGATAACCATTTTGGAGCTGTGGTGGATACGAATCAATTAATGGTCACATGGGCCGCTCAGACAGAGATAAGCGTTCCGAGCTAGGACGAGATCAATAGGAGGAAGGAGGTTCTCTTATGGGGGCCTCCTTCCTTTGTACTCCATGAAATGCAGGTGAGCCGCATCTTGAAAAACAATACGCAATCTCATGTTCAATATGTGATCTGTCTGGGGGCATTTATCTCCACGTTGACAGCTGGCATGTTCAATATCACGTTAGTGGATATCGCAGCCGATTACGGGCAATCTATCCAGTCGGTTCAGTGGATCGTAACTGGTTATTTACTTGCCGTATCGACCTGCCTCCCTTTAATGGGACGGTTAGGCGATATAAAGGGGAAGCGGTTGATTCATAATTCGGGCATTCTTCTGTTCATGCTTGGAAGTTTGTGCTGTGCACTGTCAACGAATCTGGGGAGCTTGATCGCCTTCAGAGTCCTTCAAGGAATCGGAGCCTCCATGTATCAGGCGACGAATATGGCGCTTGTCGTTTCTCTTTTTCCGCCGGAGCGAAGAGGAAGCGCGCTTGGCTTGACCGGTACCTTCGTCGCGGCCGGTTCCATGATTGGACCGAGCCTGGGAGGGATTTTCCTGCAGTGGTTTTCCTGGCAAATGAATTTTTGGTTCCTCACGGTATTTTCTTTGATTGCATGGCTGTTGGCCCAGGCTTTTATTCCGAAGGATCAGCCTGCCGGCAGCTCACGGCTCGATTGGATGGGTGCGGCATTATTCGGTGCCTCGTTAACCGGATTAATTACCGGATTGAATCTGGGCAGTGTATGGGGCTGGGGTTCACTCGCCGTTCTGCTTCTTTTTGCACTTTTCACCGTATGTTTGGCCGGCTTCATCTTGTGGAGTGTTTCGAGGCGCTGGGACCGCATCGGGCATACGCCTTTTATCCAATTGGGGATATTCGGGCAGCAGCGGGTTCGATTGGGGATGGGCACGACGCTGATTACGAATATGGCCGCATTTTCGGCTCAATTGGTCCTGCCTGTATATTTGCTCAGCGTTCTGCATCTGCAGCCGGCGCTCGTCGGGCTTATTCTGCTGTCCTATCCGGCCACGCTCATTATCGCTGCGCCCCTTAGCGGCAGGTTATCCGACCGGCTTGGCTCCATGCCGATCATTTATGCGGGGCTTACATGCATGGTGGCTTCCTTGTCGGCGCTTAGCTTTCTGTCCGCAAATTCAACGGTTCTTTATGTGATTGTTTTTACGGTGCTGCTCGGGAGTTCGATGGGGATGGTCAATTCGCCGAATAACAGCCTGACAATGGGGAGCGTGCCGAAACATTACCTTGGGCTGATCGGCAGCATGATTGCGCTTAGCCGGAATATGGGCATGATATTCGGGACTGTGGCTGCAGGCGCATTGGTGGTTTTATCTCCGGGCGATCCATCGTCATCGTATATGCTTACGGAAGAGAAGGTAAGCTCAGGCTTTGGGGCGGTATTCGCTTTAGCTGCCATTCTAGTTGCGGTCATGTATGCTGTGCATCTGTTTTCAGCGTTTCAGCATAAGAGAAGGGCGTTGGCCGCACACCAAATAAGCCGTTGATTCTGGAGTTCATGATTAGAACTTCAGGATCAACGGCTTTTATTAATGACCGAACTAATCGGCTTTTATTATGGTAAACGTTTGCCGCGCGAGCTCAGGTAGAGGCTATACCATTCCTCACGGCTGAGCGTAACCTTCTCGGCTTCTCCGCAAGCGCGGATGCGGCCGGCATTGGAGGTGCCGATAACCGGTTGGATGCCGGCCGGATGCCTCATAAGCCAAGTCAGCACGATCGCTTCCGCTGTTGTTTCTTTTTGCTTAGCCATGAGCTGCACCAATTCTGCCGTTTTCTTTATATTTTCGGGCTGATCCTCTACGGAACGGCCGGAAAAATAACCTTGTGCAAGCGGGCCCCAGGCTTGGATTTGAATATTTTCCAATTGGCAGTGCTCCAGCAGGCCTTCAGGGAAGGTATTGTCTCTTGCGGCATCCTGATTGACATGTACGCCGGTCTCGAGCCAGCCGATGCGGGAGAGGCTCATCTCAAGCTGATTGACGACAAGGGGCTCGTCGCTGTAGGCCTGAAGCAGGCGGATTTGACCTGCGCTCATATTGGAAACGCCGAAATGGCGGACTTTTCCGGCCGCTTTCAAATCGTGGAACGCACTGGCGACTTCTTCCGGTTCCATCAGCGGATCGGGACGGTGCAGCAGCAGGAAATCGAGATACTCAATCCCCAGCCTGGTCAGGATGCCGTCGACACTGCTGAGAATATGGTCCTTGGAAAAATCAAAGCGATGCGGAACGTCTGGACCGTCTTCGAATCGGATACCGCATTTCGATTGAATAAACATTTTTTCCCGCAGCCCCGGCTGTTCTTTAAGGACTTGTCCGAAAACGATCTCCGCTTTGCCCATCGTATAAATATCGGCGTGGTCAAACATGTTGATGCCGATTGAGAGGGCGGCTTCTACAGCTGCGCTTGCTTGTTTGAAGTGCTCTTGTGTAATCGGGTCTTGATTCCAGCCGCCGCCAAGCGGCATGCAGCCCAGAATGAGGCGGCTGACGGGGATGCCGCGCCGCTGTAATGGGATAGTTGTCATGTCAGGTCTCCTCTGTTGAAAATTATTGTAGTCCGATCCAGTCTGCTGCAGCGGTTTCTTTCCACGTGGAGCGTATGGTCCGGTACCGTTCCTCTGATAAATTGCCTTGAGCGATTAGTTGAGCGTTCTCTATCCAACGGTTTGGATTGCTCGTCCCGACAATAGCTGTGTGCACACCCGGGACGGAGAGCGTGAACCGCAGTGCGGTCTCGACAGATTGCGGCGACCTGGCTTCTATGAAGTCGTAATCGAGTGCCTGCAGCCGGTCCCAGTAGGCATGGCTGTATTCGGATTCAGGCTTGCTGCCTGTCAGCCAGGCTGCATTGGCGATCGGCCGTTTGACGACAACGCCCATGCCCTGCTGGGCAGCCAGTGGAAGGGTCAGATCAATAGCTTCTTGGTCTGCGATATTCACTGAGGTTTCCAGGGAATCGAACAGCCCGCTCTGAACTGCGTATAAGGCAGCTTTATGGTCGCCGCTGTATCCGATAAATCGGGTTTTCCCCTGCTGTTTTGCCCGCTGCAGCACTTCGATGACCTCGCCGCGGCGCAGCAGCTCCTCGCTGCAGCTGTGCAGGTGAATCACATCGATATAGTCTGTTTGCAAGTGCTTAAGGCTTCGGTCAATGCTTTGCTCCAGGAGCTTGGGATCCCAGTCCTCCAGCTCGATGCCGGAGGCATGGCCGCATTTCGTGAATAAATAATAATCATCCCGCCGGTGGGATACGGTCTTGCCGATCAGTTCTTCGCTGTTTTTGTAACATTCGGCGGTATCGATAACGTTTAGGCCTGCATCGAGCGCAGTGCCAAGAAGTTTCTCTACATCGGACACCGATGCGCCCCTGTAGCCGATTTCTGCGCCTCCAAACCCGAGAACGCTTACTTTCATGCCCGTATTACCGTACAATCGTTGTTCCATGTTTCATCCTCCTCGTAACGTTGATGATCCCCTTTTCTATTATAGAGAAAGAGAGAGTGACAATTAAAGTAGTGAAATTTAATATACGTAGTTCGCTAAGGTATAGTAGCCGTGAAAAAACTAGTGGCCAAGAGGGAGAAGCGGGTATTTGGGTTTGCCTATTCGTTGGAAGCCGTGGCCCTCGATTCCGGCTCCATTGCGCAGAACCTCAAAGAAGATCGCTAGGCACCCCGCCAAGCGATCTAAACAGACACCATGCTAGCAAAGCTAAAAACAGAAGGCTGCCTCTAAAGGGCAGCCTTCTGTTCAGTATGCAAAATTAGGCTCAGGACCTCGGATGCTGCTCCGGGGCCGTCTTGCTTTGCTTACTCGCTTTCTGCAGTCTCGCTTTGCCTTACTTGCTTTCTGTACTGCTCCGGGGTAACGCCGATATGCTGTTTGAACAAGCGGCTGAAATGGGCCAGATGTTTAAATCCGACCTGGAACCCCACATCAGTCACCGATAATTGCGGTTGGATCAAAAACAAAATCCGGGCCTGATTAATCCGCCATCTGTAGACAAAATCGAATATCGTTACCCCGGTTACTTCTTTGAAAATTTTGGCGAGATACGATCTGCTCAAGTGCATGTGCCCTTGCAAGTGCTCCAAATTCAGATCTTCCGCATAATTTTGCTCCAAAAAAGAGATGATGCCCTGTACTGTCCGTTCTTTCTCCGAGGGCAGCTCCGGCCTGCTTTGCAGCGGCTGCAGGCACCGTTCATATACGAAATACAGCAGATCCGCAAATGCGAGCCGCATCCGGTTGTCACCGATCCGATCCTGCCGCTGCTGCTGCTCGTGCATAAAGAAAAGAATTCGCTCGGCCTCTTCCTTATCTTTGCCGCGCAATTGAATGCGGTGGTTCTTGAGCTCCTGAAAGGGCTGCAGCACATTAATCGTAAACGGCGGCTCAAGAAACGGACGCAGGATATCCGGTTCGAAATGAACGATGGACCTTACATATTCGACGCTTTTGTCGATTTTGGCGCAGTGCAGCGTCATGCCGTACATGATGATTAGATCGCCGGGCTCCAGGACAAAGATTTTATCGCCAATCAAATAATTGCATTTTCCTTCGTGAAAGTAGTACACCTCATAGTACGAATGCGAATGCAGTACCGGATCGATCGGACTGGTGGAACGGAATGTGTAATCAATCATGCCTTTTCGGTCGGAAGCGGTTGGCAGCATAGACGGAGTCTTCCACACGTGTTATAACTCCTCGTTCAGCAGCGTGTTCATCCGTTCAGCGTAATAATTCAGCATGGCGACGGAATCGAATTGGCCGCTGAAATCCTCCAGGCCGAGATATCCGGTATAGCCAACTGAACGGAGGTCGCTGATGAATGGCTTCCATTGTACGATTCCGGCCTGCAATCCGGCCCACTGCGATACCCATTCTACCGGAGAAGTGGCTGTGCCTTCGCCTTTTGAATCGTGTGATTGGAACCAACCGGCATTCTTGACATGGACGTGGGCAAGGTAAGGGCCCAGCAATTCCAAGCCCATTCGGTGATTCTCGTAGCCTTCGTGTACCATGTTGCCTGGATCATACAGGACGCCGACCGCTTCCGGATCCAAGCCTTCCACAAGGCGGTAGGCCGATGAGGCGCTGGGTGCAATCGTATGGTGGTGGGTTTCGATAACGCCTTTGATGCCGTACTGTTTGCAAAGCGCCGCGGCTTCGCGCAGATAGGCTCTGCTCTGCTCGAACAGCTCGTTAAAATGCCGGCTTCGGTTATAAGCGGGAATGCCCAGGCGAATCATAGAGGCGTTCATATAGCGGGCCGCCTGCAGCACGCTTTCGGTCGCCTCGAGATCGCCGGATGTTAAGTATGGTGTGACGCTTACCGTTTGGAGGCCGCTCTCGGCGGTGATTTGCTTGAAGCGTTCCAATTCCGCTTCTCCGCCAAAAGGGGAGATGGAACACAGATTGTTGCGCCAAAAGGACGGAGCTTCATTCTTGGCCTCCTCCGGCACTTCCTTGTACCGCCATTCGATGCCGTGGAAGCCGGCTGCCTTTGCGGCTTGAGCCAGCGCCTCGGGCGTCAGGTCAGGGGTGGATACCGTGAATATGGAAAGTTTCATCGTTAGGTTCAACCTCCATCCGATTATTCAATGCGCTGTGCTTGCTGTTGTGCAATCAAACAAAGTTCTGCTGCCTTGAAGGTGTGTGCTTGCGTCATCGCGCGTTCTGTCCGGTGCAAGCAATCCAGAATCAGCTCCCCGAAGAAAGGGAACCCGACCTGTCCTTCGAGCTCAATGCGCCGCTCTCCCTCACCGTTGACGAGGTACAGCTGATTGCCGCCGCCCCGGGCGATATCGGCGTATTTGCGAAGTTCGATGTAACCGTCTGTGCCCAGTAATAATGTGCGTCCGTCACCCCATGTCGAGAGTCCGGACGGTGTCAGCCAATCGACGCGGAAATAATGCGTTGCGCCATTGTCTCCCCGCAGTGTAGCGTCGCCGAAATCTTCGAGCTCAGGGTAATCTTTATTGTTATAATTCGCTACTTTGCTGTGCAGCACCTGCGCATCGGTACAGCCGGAATAATACAAAAATTGTTCGATCTGATGGCTGCCGATGTCGCAAAGAATGCCGCCGTATTGTTCTTTTTTAAAGAACCAGTCGGGCCGCGACGGCGCATTCAACCGATGTGGGCCGAGCCCGAGCACCTGTACAACCCGGCCGATCGCACCGTCCTTGATAAGCTGTCCGGCAAAAACTGCGCTCTCCACATGAAGCCGTTCACTGTAATATACAGCGTATTTTCGGCCTGTTGCGGCAACGGCGGCCCGGGCTTCTTCCAGCTGCTCCAGCGTAGTGAATGGCGCTTTGTCGGTGAAATAATCTTTGCCGTGCTTCATGACTTTGACTCCCAGCGGGCCGCGGTCGGAAGGGATAGCCGCCGCAGCGACCAGCCTGATCTCGGGATCCTGCAGGATTTCCTGTTCTGAGGAAGCTACGCCGACGCCGGGATAGGTGTCGCAGAACCGGCTTACCTTGTCCGGGTCCGGGTCATAGACCCATTTTAATGTTCCGCCGGCTTCGATTAGTCCATTGCACATGCCATAGATATGGCCGTGCTCCAATGACATCGCGGCGAAGGAAAACTCTCCCCGTTCCACGACTGGACGGGGTTTTCCTTGCGGCGCGTAGTTCATGCCGTCTTGTTTGCTCATTGTTTTTACCTCCGTTAATGGGTTCCGCTGACGTTCAGGGTTTTATAGTCATCTGCTTTTTTGGTGCTGTCTGAGCGCTCGATTTGTTCCTGCAGCTTGGAATAGAACAGTTCCTCGTTGATCGGCAGGTCTACCCAGTTGTCCGTCCAAGTGGAAAGCAGCATCGCATTGGATAACATCAGGCCTTTTATGCCTTCTTCGCCCGGAGCGAGCAGTGGCGTATCGTGCAGGATCGCGTTAACCCAGTCCTGTGTAATGCCCAGATGCTGCGCTCCGCCGCCTGCGATGGGGATATCGCATTTCCAGCATTCAGGCTGGCCGAATCCGCCTTTGTACGTCCTGTTAAATTCCGATTCGGGAACGCGGAGCCGCCAAAATGTCATTTGATCGTCCTCGATGACGATTTTGCCGCGGTCGCCGGAAATTTCGAAGCGGTTCGTGCCCGGCGCTTCATAAGTGGAGGTGACAAATAATCCGGTAGCTCCGTTCTCGTATTCCACATATGCGGTGACATCGTTCTCTACCTCGATATTGCGATGCTTGCCGAAGGAGCAGAATGCGCGGACGCGAGTGGGCATGAGTCCCGTCGTCCACTGCCATAAGTCAAGCTGGTGCGGATCCTGATTGATTAATACGCCTCCGCCTTCGCCTGCCCATGTCGCGCGCCAGCCGCCGGAGTCGTAGTAGCTCTGGGCGCGGTACCAATTCGTAATAATCCAGTTGGTTCGCCGTATTTCACCGAGCTCGCCAGATGAGATCAAGTCCTTGAGCTTTGCATACATTGGATTGGTGCGCTGATTATACATGATGCCGAATACTTTTCCGCTTGCCGCAGCGGCTTCATTCATACGCCGTACTTGGGCGGTGTATACGCCGGCCGGTTTTTCGATGAGTACGTGCAAATTGTGCTGGAGTGCAGTGATCGCTTGCTCGGGATGATCGTAATGCGGAGTACAGATCAATATGCCGTCCACCGTGCCGGATTGACACATCTCTTCGAGGCTGGAAAATCGGGCGACATTGATGCCGAGTTCGGCTTCAGCCCAATTTAATCGTTCCGGGCGCGGATCGCATACGGCTGTCAGTATGGCGCCTCTCACTTCATTGCGAATCAAATACTGAGCGTGTCCGGTCCCCATATTGCCAAGGCCGACGATCCCGATTCTAACGGTTTCCATTTGTGCACATCCTTTCGGGAATAAGAAAATCAAAGCGTTTTCATTTTTTTTATTGTAACATGGATTTGATCTGAAAAACTTTACCTCGGTTATCCGATCTGACGTACTCATTTAACTGTGGTTGTACTGAGCAATACAAACAAAAATATAAACTGTGAATATGCCGTTAAACGTAAAGGAACCGTCGGGGAGATGAATCCCTGACGGTTCCTTTAATTGCTCTTACGCTGCCAAAGGCGGCAGCAGCCGTTGCTGTTTGTTTAAGAACGCATAATGTCCTTGATCAACTGCTGTTTTCTGCGGGTGACGGGGATCGCTTTGCAATCGCCGTTTTTCTGGCCGAAATAGAGATGATCATCTTCGACGGAGCTGATTTTCCCGACATTCACGTAACAGTCCGATCTGACTTGGACAAAACCGGTCTCGGCAACTAATTTTTGCAATTGTTCGGCAGACATCCTTTTCTTTATATGATAGTTCCTGCCATGAAAGCTGACTAAGTTATGCGACCCGACTTTGAAAAAAAGAATGTCCGTTGCTACCTCAAATTCATACACACTTTTGGCTTCCAACGCTACACTCATCATTTTCAAGCTCCCCCCATAAGAGAATTAACAAATAATAATTTGTTAGCGCTTACATTATATCATACCTAGATGGGGTGTGAAAGGGTTTTCTTTTGTCGAATCATTGTTTATAAGCATATAATAGCTGCTTTGTATGCGTCTGCCTTTCGTCAAACAGGTTAATAAATCGCAAGAGTGATCCATGAAATGGTATGATAAGGTAAATTTCGATTCGTCATGCAGCAGCATGGAGGGGGCGGGGACAATTATGAGACGTTGGCAGCAAATGTACGTATATGGAATGGCGGCAGCCATTTTGTTGTTTGTGTTGGGTGAATTGATCTGGCTGCCGGACCGGTTCCGCTTCGGTCCCTCATTATATTTGATCGACCTGCTGGATAGCTTGATATACCTGCTGCTGATTCCCCCGATGTTATGGATGGTTGCTTCAATTGACGGGATTATCGCCGCGCGTAAGGAAACGGCGGCATTTATGGCTGAAGCGCGCGGCCGGGGCAAGTTTATGAAGGGTTTAAGCAAGATTTTATATGGGGATGTATTACGGCGCGGGCTGACACTTATCGTTTCAGGCGCCGCAGCTGCCATTCTGATTGTCATGGGTGCAAGCAAGGAATTGACGCTGTCGTTAACCGTCAGTTTTATCGTGATGATGGGCTGTGGATGGCTGCTTGCTATATGGGATATTTGCGCGTATGAGTGGAGGCGCAGGCCCCGTATATTACCATGGCGGGGCTTAAGCGGTTTGCTGCTTTCGTGCGCCATATTATGGGCCTTGTTTTGGCCGACCTCTAATCTGGTGACCTATCCGGGAGTAACGGTCAATATGAACCGTTATGCGGTTGTCGAAGGCGGTGTCGTCAAGGGGGAAATTCTGGGCCTGCTTGTGTTTGACCGGCCGGCGTTTCCCGCTGACTGGTTGTATGCGAAGCTGTTTCCGCACTATGTGTTCCGTCCGATTGAAAGGCTCGGTATGCCGATCGGCTCTTATGAAAGCCTGGTGAGGAACATGAAGATGGAAGCAGACGAGCTTGGAAGCGCCGTGGCGTTCCAAGCCGCGGGGATCGGCCGGGGGGCGACATCGCATGGCGCTATGGTGCTCAATGTGGAGGTTGACGGACCGGCTTACGGATATTTGCGCCCGGGTGATGTGATTATTGAGCTGAATGGCGAATCCGTAGTGTCAACCTTAGACCTCAGAGACCGGATGCGCCCTGTGCAGCCCGGTGCATATGTTCAGTTGAAGGTGCTAAGGGCAGGAGCGGAGCAATCGCTGAGGATTGAGACGGTAGAGCATCCCGATTACCCTGGCCGTTCTGCGTTCGGGATCCAGGTTATGGATGATCTGATACTTGATTTGCCGCGCAAGGTTGAGTTCCGCTCTTATTTTGCCCATGAGGGAGGACCCTCGCACGGCGCGGCGCTTGCGCTTACGCTGCTTGATCAGCTGACGCCGGGCGGCGTCACCCGAGGGAACAGGGTATTCGTTACCGGCACCATTCAAGCCGATGGTGCGGTCGGAAGAATCGGAGGGCTCCGCCAAAAAGCTTTTACAGCTGCACGCGCAGGTGCAGATGTGTTCTTTGTGCCGCGGGGACAGGAGGAGACGGCGCGGCTGGGCGCGCCTCAATTAAATATCGTTCCCGTCGGCTCGCTTAACGATATGTTGGAGTGGTTGGCTGATAATCCCAAATGAGGTTTTTTATTGAATCCATAATGAGGTATAATGGTCCTGTCAAACCGTGGGTTTAAGGAAGGAAGACGATGATGTTCAATCGTAATCGGCTGCCGGGTGAATCGCATTCATACGCGGCTGACGCCAGCGGCTTTATCAGGGGGATCTGGACAAAGCCTTTTGTTATGTTCTCATGCATTATGCTGGTCAAAATCTATCTGACCTGGTTTGTCATCTTTGAAGGCGGATGGACATGGAAGCCGCTCGTTACGGATATTTTCTCCGTATGGGTGCTGTTTTGCCTCATTGAATGGTTTGCTTCCAAGCGAAAATTAGCACTCTATATGTCGGTTAACCTTCTGGTAACGACCGTCTTTTTCGCAGCGATTATGTATTATAAATATTATGGTGTTATCGTGACCTACCATGCCTTAATGCAGGTGAATCAGGTAGCGGAAGTGAAGGACAGCGTATTCTCGCTGGTTGATCCGCAATATTTGCTGATCTTTATTGATATTATCGTGCTTAGCGTCTGGTTCTTTGCCGGAAGGATGGCGCGGGAGCGGAGAAAGCGGATCGCAAGAAAAACGCAGGGCAGATTCACTGGGGCCGCTTTTGTGTTATTAATAACTATCTGCTTTGTTAATGTATGGCCGCATCGGGCGAGCATGAATGAATTGAATCAGGCGGCCGGAATGGGGCTGCTCAATTATGAGGCTTACACAATTATCGCCGACAGACAGGATGCAGCGGTACCTCTGGAATCCATAACGCCTGAGGTGATTCGCGAGTTGAAAGGCGTCCAGCCTTCAGTTGCACCGGAGCTCTGGGGCGCGGCCCAAGGGAAGAACGTCATTATCATTCAATTGGAGGCATTTCAAGCCTTTTTGCTCGGTCTGGAGCTTGAAGGGCGTGAAGTGACGCCAAGGATGAATCAATTGCTCTCTGAAGGGCATTATTTCCCGACATTTTATCAGCAGGTTGGGCAAGGCAATACATCCGATGCGGAGTTTGTCGTGAACACCTCGTTCTATATTCCGCCGCGGGGAGCGGCATCACAGATATACGGGGATAAGGAGCTTCCGAGTATGCCTAAGCTGCTGCGGGAGCATGGATATTTTTCGGCGACGTTCCACACGAATGATGTAGCCTTCTGGAATCGTGACGAGATGTATAAGGCGATCGGATTTGACCGTTATTATGATCAGCCGTTTTTTGGCGATGAAGATATCATCTCGTTTGGTTCCTCCGATGAGGTGCTGTATGCGAAAACAGCCGGAGAGCTGCAGAGGTTAAGCGAGGAAGGGAAGCCGTTCTATGCCCATGTCATTGCGTTAACGGCCCATCATCCGTTTGAAATTCCCAGCCATAAAGTCAGGATCGGGCTTCCGGAGGATTATGAAGGCACGTTCCTGGGGGATTATATGATTGCCCAGAATTATGCGGATTACGCACTAGGCCTTTTTGTTGATGAGCTGAAAGCGAACGGGCTGTGGGAGAACAGCTTGATCGTTATATATGGCGATCATCTCGGTCTGCCGATGTATTCGCTCGATGATAAGGATGGGCAGCTCCTTCATGACATTCTTGGGCGAAAGTACGACTATTCGGACATGCTGAACATTCCATTGATCCTTTCCATTCCAGGTGTTGAGGGGCATCGTACGCTGAATCAGCCGGGGGGCCAGAGCGATATTATGCCCACTGTCGCCAACTTGCTTGGCATATCGCTAAAGGATCGCATTTATTTCGGTCAGGATCTGATAAATCAGTCCTCAAATCTGCTGCCCCAGCGATACTATCTTCCGTCCGGTTCCTTTATTAATGATAAACTTATATTCATGCCGGGCAGCGGTTACGAGGATGGGACTATCCATGCGATTGGAGATCATACCGTAACCGAATCCGACGTAACGGAAGAGCAGTATGCCCGGGCGCTTGAGCTGGCTCGTTTATCCGACAGCTACATCAGGCAGCTTCCGGAGCATAAATGACCGGTGTTCGACAGCTTTAATTGGAAAATTCAAGAAAATCGAAGATAAAATTCATATTTCCGCAACAAATCGTGAATTTGAACCGTTTAGAACATGAGATGGAGCTAAATTCCTTTTGACATCGCATGAGCTGGCGTAGCATAATAATTCCTGTTCAATTCAAATTCATACGAATCTTTGATGCATTTCAGGGCGATGACTATTAATCGGGAAATGGGCGGTTAGAACGGAACCGGCCTGTTTTCTTTTGGGAAAGAAGGAGAGCACAATGTCACTGGCAACTTCGTTGCGGTCTTTGAAAACAAAACCGTTTGTCTTTTTTTCTATTATTCTGCTTCTTAAAAGTTATCTTGCTTATCTCGTGATATTTGACAGCGGTATTTCGTTGACGCCGCTGCTTACGGAAATTCCGTTCATTTGGCTTGTATTCTGCTTGATCGAGTGGTTTGCGACTAAACGCAAGCTGACTTACTATCTGCTCGTCAATCTGCTCGTAACGGGGATATTTTTTGCCGCCATTATGTATTATAAATATTACGGCGTTATCGTCACGTATCACGCGCTTGATCAGGTCAATCAGGTAACGGCGGTCAAAAATAGCGTATTTTCTTTAATGGATCCCTACTATTTGTTTATCTTCACCGATATCATCATTCTCGGGTATATGTTATTTAGAAATAAAAAGATTGCTTCCTGGAAAAACTTTGCGGCCAAACGGGAGAAGAGAGGCGTTGTCATGGCGCTGTTCGTTCTGTCGTTGGTCCTATGCTTTGTGAATATTATGCCTAACCGGGCAAGCATGAATGAAATCAAGAAGGCCGAGGACATGGGCATTCTCAACTATGAGGCCTATACAATCTTCGCCAATGATGATCAAGAATTAACGCCGATGGAAGAGATTACACAGGATGCAATTGACCGGGAAAAGGGCATTCAGCAGCCGCTTGCGCCGAATTATTGGGGAGCAGCAAAAGGAAAAAATCTGATTATTATCCAAATGGAATCCTTCCAGGACTTTTTAATCGGGTTAAAGCTTGATGGCCAAGAGGTAACGCCAAATATGAACCGGCTGATGAAGGAAAATTTCTACTTCCCTAACTTTTACCAACAGGTGGGGCAAGGCAACACATCGGATGCGGAGTTTATTGTAAATACGTCGTTTTACATCCCGCCGCGCGGCGCGGCATCAGGCGTATATGCGGGCAAGGAGCTTCCTAGCTTGCCGAAGCTGATGAAAGAGCTTGGTTACAGTACGGCAACATACCATACGAATGTCGTGGAGTTCTGGAATCGCGGTGAAATGTATAAGGCGCTTGGCTTCGACCGGTATTTCGATCAATCTTACTTCGGAACGGATGATACCGTGTTTTTCGGTCCATCGGATGAAGTATTGTACAATAAGACGATAGACGAATTAAAGAAGATGCATGAATCAGGCCGTCCGTTTTATTCGCAAGTCATATCGATGACGGCCCATCATCCGTTCACGATTCCCGAGAGCAAGTATAAGATGAAGCTTCCGGAACGTTATGAGAATACTTTTGTCGGCGATTATATCCGCTCCCAGAATTATGCCGATTATGCGCTTGGGCTATTTATTGACGAGCTGAAGAAAAGCGGAATCTGGCAAGATAGCATGATCGTCATCTATGGCGACCATCTCGGCTTGCCGATCTATTCTCTGGATAATGATGATAAAGCGCTCATGGCAGAAATATACGGCCGTGAATATGGTTATACGGACATGATTAACATCCCGATGGCTATCATTTCCGAAGGGATGACTTATCCTGCCGTATTCGAGCAGATCGGCGGACAGGTGGATTTGCTGCCGACCATCGCCAATTTGATGGGCATGTCGCTTGACAATCATATCCACTTTGGCCAGGACCTGATTAACCAAACCTATAATGTGCTTCCGCAGCGTTACTATTTGCCTTCCGGTTCCTTTGTCAGCGGCACGTCGCTGTTCATGCCGGGAAGCGGGTACGAGGACGGAACCCAATATCCGCTTTCAGGTGACGGCGGAATGGGCAGCGGCTCTTCGGAGGATGAATACAACCGGGCGCTGAGGCTGCTCCATCTCTCGGACAGCTATGTAAGCCAACTGCCGGACCGTGAGCCAAAAACGGAAGAGTAACGTAACGTCTACTACGCTTCTCCAGAATTCTCATCATTCGGGTTTATAAATAAGCTAAGCCTTCTCCAATATGGAGAAGGCTGTTTCTATTGTTTGACTAACTTTGAGACAAACGTATACCATCTTCGATGAGCGGCTTCTCTGACTGGGATAGGCTGCTGCTTTGGCTTACATCCTCGCCGGTGATCCGCTCTTCTCTGCCGCCTGGTAGAGAGGGTATGCCTACAATAGCAGGCTGAGCCCGGTAAGTATCCTTTGAAATCCGCTCCCTGTACACCTCTTTACCGTCCTGCAGCTTGATGCGGACCGTCTCTACCTCATATCCGGGTTTCCCTTCCTGCAGCGTAACCCGACCTCCCGGCGGCACTTCCGCGCTTGGCACTTCGTTAACCGGAGGCTCGATGATCCTGACTGTTTCCGATTCGATTCGGTACTCGATCTGGTTAGGCATGGTGCCGAACAGCTTAACTGTCAGCTTGCCGTTCTTCGTTTCCGTGCGTATCAGCAGATGCTTTCCGGTTGTATTCCGAAACCGGAAGTTTAAATAACCGTCCGCGAAGGTGGCGTCGCGTCCCAATGGCACATAGGAAACGGGGAGCGAATGATTGCGCCGTTCGACGATCTCCAATCCTGCGAGCAGCACGGCATTATACAGGGTGCTGGATACTTGGCAGATGCCCCCGCCTATGCCCGGAACAAGCTCGCCGTTAAGGATGACGGGAGCTTCCCGAAATCCGTAGTGCTCCTCTGCAGTATGGATGACCTTGCGGTAATCAAATATCTCGTCCGGCGCAAGTTCCCAGTCCTGCAGCGTGCGGGCGGTAGAAGTGACGTTAAAGGCACGCCCGGAGGAGCTGGCTGTAAAATCGGTGGTGTAGGACATGATCTTGCGCTCTATGCCCTGTGCCTGCAGCCGTTCCAATGTCATAGCAGGCTGGATAATTTTCAGCGGCAGCTGGAATGTTGTCTGATCCTTGGGCGGGACTTCCAATGAAATCGTGGCGGAATTGCCTTCGAACAGCTCATTTTCCGGGCGCGGGTGTCCGCCTGTTACCGCCCAGGCCTGGATCTGCAAGAAGAGCGTCTCCACATCCAATCGGTACGCATCGATGTGCGGCTTATAGATCACCTCATCAGCGGCATTGATCTCCCGCCCGGCATTGGCCGGCTCACTGAATTCGAGCCAATTCCACTGTTCGCGGATTTTCTTCTCGAACAGCTTGCTATTCCATTGGAGCTTCAGTTCATAGGAGCGGGGAAAATAATAGCGGTACTTTGCCTTCTCGAGCAGCGTTCCCTCCCGCAGCTTCAAGATTGCAGAGCGGACCTCGCTGCGTTCGACCTGAAAACCAAGCTCCCCCAACGTCCATGTTTTCTCATCGGCGGCAGCTGCGCCTGCAGTGATGTGGATTTCCCGTTGTTCAAAGCCATCCCAGGCCTTTTCTAAATGATCCAATGCCTGATCGATAGCCAGTCCGCCGATTGCCGTTCCTCCCACAACGGTATGGCCGGGCACCTTATTCTGCGATGCGTATACATACAGAAGGCCCCAGCTTGTCGTTATAAGCAGGAGGAGCAAACATCCGGCAATCCATGCAGCATGAAGCTTTTTCAATTGTGTATCACCTCTTCCTGTTAACCCGCAGTGGCTGCTAGTTATATTTATGCGCCGACGTCCCGGAATCTGCCATTGAAATAAAGAGGTTAGCTGCGGAGCAGCCGGTCAGGAAAATGATGAGAATTATTAGAATGGTGTCGATTTGATCACTTTTAAAAGGAATTGTGGGCTTTATGTCGAATATTTATATGCTGGAACTATCTACAGGATGTGATAATGTGATTGAAATGCAAGATATATGGAAGACCTACGCTGACGGTAATCATGCGCTGCGTGGTGTTTCCGTGCGTATAGATCGTAATGAATTCGTCTATTTAGTCGGCCCTTCCGGTGCCGGTAAATCGACATTTATGAAGCTGATTTACCGTGAGGAGGTGCCGACCAAAGGGCAAATCTCGGTAAACGGTTTTAATATAGGCAAGCTTAAACAGCGCAAGATCCCGTTCGTCCGGCGAAATATCGGCGTTATCTTTCAGGATTTCCGCCTGCTGCCCAAGCTGACTGCTTACGAGAATATCGCTTTTGCTATGGAAGTGATCGAAGCTCCGCGACGCATCATTAAACGCCGCACGATGGAGGTTCTGGAGTTGGTCGGGTTGCGCGGCAAACATGCCAGTCTGCCGGCGCAGCTGTCCGGGGGCGAGCAGCAGCGGATTGCGATTGCACGCGCGATCGTCAACAACCCGGCGGTGATTGTCGCGGATGAGCCGACAGGCAATCTTGATCCTGAAACGTCATGGGGAATTATGAATCTGCTGGAAGAAATTAATTTTCGCGGGACAACGATTGTCATGGCAACCCACAACCGCGAAATTGTGAACCGTTTACGCAAGCGCGTCATTGCAATTGAGAATGGCATCATTGCACGCGATGAAGCGCGAGGGGAGTATGGTTATGAAATTTAGCACTATTCTCCGTCATCTGCGCGAGGGCGTAAAAAATGTCGTCCGCAACGGTTGGATGTCATTTGCTTCCATCAGTTCTATCGGCATCTCGCTCTTCATTCTAGGCGTATTCATGCTGTTAGCGATGAATGTTAACAATCTGGCCAGCCAGATTGAAAGCCAGGTACAGATTCGCGTCTTTCTTCAATTAAATACCGAGCAAGCCAAAATCGAACAGTTAAACAATACGATCGGCAATATGCCCGAAGTGAGCAAAGTGAAGTTCGTTTCGAAAGAAGAAGGGCTGGAGATGCTTCGCACTAACCTAGGCGAAGATGGCAACGAATTGCTCGAAGGTTACGATAATACGAACAATCCGCTCCCCGATTCGTTCACGGTGGAAGTGGTAGATCCGCAGACGATTGCCTTTGTCGCCAAAAAAATCAGCGCGATTAATGAAGCGGAAGGCGAACAACCGATCAGCAGTGTGAAATACGGACAAGGAACCGTAGAGACGCTGTTTAAAGTGACGACCGCCGTGAGGAATATCGGATTGGTTATTGTCGCAGGTTTAGCAATTACAGCGATGTTTCTCATTTCCAACACGATCAAAATCACGATTTTGGCAAGACGCAGAGAGATTGGCATCATGAAGCTCGTGGGCGCGACGAATAATTTTATCCGTTGGCCGTTCTTCATTGAAGGTGCATTGATTGGACTGTTAGGTTCGCTTGTCACGGTCGCTCTGCTGCTGTTTGGTTACTCTCAGCTGGTACAGGTATCCCAGGTGGAATTGGGCTTGATGATGATAAAATTAGTCACCGTTGAAGAGTCAGGACTGTTGGTTGCAGCGTTGTTAATCGGCATGGGAACGGCGATCGGCATTTGGGGCAGTACGATTTCCGTCCGAAAGTACTTGAAAGTGTAGGTGATTGAATTAGTGAAGAAACAAGCACTCACAATTCTAGCGGTCGTCATAGCAGCGGCGGTTCTATTTCAACCAACTGACGGTGAAGCGGCCTCAGAGGTAGACAAGATCAACAAAGAGATACAGAGAGTCCGCACCGAAATGAAAGAGGCGGCAAATAATAAGACGCAAGCCGAGCAAGACCTCAAATCCGTTGAGGAACAAAAAGAGCAGACGGCACAATCGATCAATGAAGTGATGAATCAAATCAACACGGTGGCCGTAAACATGCAAAATGTTAACGGGCGTCTTGTGGAGACCGAAGCGGAATTGCTGGCAGCGGGACAAAGCCTTGAAGATGCGGAAATGCGCATTCAAGCGCGGGACGAGCTGCTGCAATCGCGGATTCGCCTGCTTTATACAAGCGGGTTCGTCTCCTATATGGATGTACTGCTTAGCTCAACGAACTTTACCGACTTTATCGACCGTTTCGATGCGCTTCAATCGATCCTGAATCAGGATAAAGATATTCTGGATGAACACAAGAAGGATAAAGAGCTGATTATACAGAAAAAGCAGGAAGTAGAGACTAAGCTGGCCGAAGTTCGTGATCTCTACGGCCGTTTAGAAGCCTATCATACCCAATTGGTTGCAAAAGAGAAGGAAAAAGAAGTGATGATCCTCCAATATAACAAACGAATGGAGGAGCTTGAAGATATCTCAGCAGAGCAGGAAGAGCTTCTGATGGCACTAGCCAAGAAGGTGTCTGCTTTGGAAAAAGAGAAGAATAGGGTAGAAACGCATTACAAGGGCGGCAAGCTGCTGCGCCCAATCGGCGACGGTTACCGGATGAGCTCACAGTTCGGGCCGCGTACGCATCCGATAACCGGAGTGAAGGGCAAGATGCATAACGGTGTCGATTTTGCGGCACCGCAAGGGACGGCCATCTATGCTGCGGAATCGGGTGTTGTCATCGTCGCGCAAGCAACGAGCGGATATGGAAATACGGTCATCATCGATCATGGTGCAGGATTATGGACATTATACGCTCATATTAAGCCGGGCGGAATCAAGGTGGAAAGCGGCGAAAAGGTTAAACGCGGACAAAAAATTGCAGAGGTCGGAACAACGGGGAACTCGACCGGACCGCATCTTCACTTCGAAGTGCGCCAGGATGAGAAGCCTGTCAATCCACTGAACTATATTCGCTAGCCAAGTGCCTGCCTTCTTTCGTTTATCCATTTTGCAGTCTTGTGACAGCCTCATGGGGCAGACGCAAATAATTTCCAGCGGCTTGTCATATACTAGCAGGGGCAATGAAAACCGGTTAAGTTTTGAAGGTGGTGGCTAACATGCAGTTTAAAGGCCGTACAGTATTCGCGTTTGTATTATTAACGATGGTTGCGTCGGTTATTGTGACACTGACATTTGCAGACCGTGCGGTACTCAGTGAAATCGGCAGCCGGACCGGGCTTGCCTCCGCGGAGTCTCAACAGGCTTCAGAGAGCTTGAATAGGCAGGAGATGGCCAAGCTCAATGCCGTTCTTTCGTTAATTGAGACAAAGTATTATAAGGAAGTCGATCGCGACAAGGTAATGGACGGTGCGATAAGCGGGATGATCTCTGCGCTTGACGATCCTTATTCGGTCTATATGGAGGAGGAAGCCGCCGAACATTTCTCCGAGTCGATCGAAGGATCGTTTACGGGAATCGGCGCAGAAGTGACGATGGACAATGGGAACATTACCATTGTGGCGCCCATTAAGGATTCACCGGCGGAGCGCGCGGGATTGCTACCCAAAGACGTGCTTTTATCCGTAAACGGGGAATCATTGAACGGTTTGAAGCTTAATGAGGCGGTCGCCAAAATCCGTGGGCCGAAAGGGACAAAGGCGAAGCTTGAAATTCAGCGTGAAGGCGTTTCTCAACCGATACAGCTGATCATTATTCGCGATGATATCGATGTGGAAACCGTGTACGCGAAGATGCTGCCTGATCAAATCGGCAAGATTGAAATTCGCCAATTCTCGATGAATACAGGAGACCGGTTCAATGAAGAGCTGGAGCGTCTGGAAAGCCAAGGCATGAAGGGTTTAATCATCGATGTTCGCAATAACCCGGGAGGGGTGCTGCCGGTCGTCGTCTCGGTGGCGCAGCCGTTCGTTCCAAAAGGCAAACCAATCGTTCAAGTCGAGGAGCGCAACGGAAAGGTCGATAAGACGCTGTCTCAAGGGTCGAGCAAGCCTTATCCGGTTGCCGTTCTGGTGAACAAAGGCAGCGCGAGCGCTTCGGAGGTATTGGCGGGCGCGCTGAGCGAGGAAGCCGGAGCGACGATTGTGGGCGAGACGACTTTCGGCAAAGGAACCGTACAGGTGAGCTATAATAAGGCGCTGGGTGACGGGAGCCTGGTGAAAATGACGATCGCAAAATGGTTAACTCCTCATGGCAACTGGGTCAATGAAAAAGGGATTGAACCGGATATCGAGGTGCTGCCGCCGGATTATTACAGCGCTCCTCGATTAGCCAAGTCAACCACGCTTACAAAAGACATGCTCGGAGAAGAAGTGCGCAGTATGCAAATGATGTTAAGCGGCTTGGGTTATAAAGTGGACCGTAAGGATGGCTACTTTAGCAATCAGACCGAACAAGCGGTTAAAGCGTTCCAAAGTAAAGAGGGAATACCGGTGACAGGGAAAGCCGATCCAAAAACAGCAGAGCTTCTGGAACAGGAGTTAATCAATTGGGTTCGCGACGATAAAAACGACGGACAGCTGGCTGAAGCGGTTCGCGTGATTCAGGAACGTCTGGGTACACAATAAATTTGCAGCAGGATTTTCAGGCAGGTTTGTCGAATGATTAGAAGGTTGGAATCGGCCGCTGGCGGCGGCTGATGCCCGGCCTTCTTTTTTTGTGACTGATTATGAAGTTGCGTTTGAGATAACGTGTAAATCTCAGTAGGGAGTGGAAGTATTGGACATTGCAATGGAGCTTTTGCGGCAGGCTGGCACGGCCGCACTGCAGCTGCTAATCCAACCGTTTTATTATATTGCTGTATTGCTGATTGTACTGCTCTATTTCAGGCAGACGAGAATGGAACGCAAGCTGTTCCATGTCAGACTGCAGGTTTGGCCGATTTTGCTCGTACGCACGCTTGTTTCCGGATTGGCGGCAGGCATCGTGGTTTCGCTTGCTGCCGCTTTTATCGGCGTCATGATTACGCCCGAAGCGATTTATTGGATATGGGGGATGGCTGCGATCCTGGTTCTGTTCCGGGTCCGGTTCTTATGTTTTGCTTACAGTGTGGGATTGCTTGGCATATTGCAATGGCTGATAGGCTGGTTCGATCTAAGCGGAAGCGGAGAGTGGATCAAGGCCACTGCCGAATCGCTTGCGTCGCTCGATATCCCCGGCCTGCTGCTGCTTGTCGCATTGATGCATGCGGCTGAGTCGCTGCTGCTGCGCAGGCAGGGCAGTCGAATCGTGAGCCCAATGTTTCTTGAGGGGAAACGCGGCAGGCTTGTCGGCGGTTTTCAGCTGCAGGGCTACTGGCCGGTGCCGCTGCTGCTGCTTGTTCCGGCTCACACCGACAGCGCGGCCGCTGCGTTATTGCCTTGGACACCGCTGTTTGGAGGCGATATATGGGCAGCCGGGTTTACGATGATCGGTCTTCCGATGGTCATCGGTTTTAGTGAAGTGACGCGTTCTTTGCTGCCGGGCCAGCAGGTAAAGCAAACCTCTAAAGGGCTGTTGTTTTACAGTCTCTTGTTAATCCTTATTGCAGGAGCTGCTGCTTGGTGGCCGCCGCTAACGCTGACCGCCGCGTTATGTGCATTGCTGCTGCATGAGGCCATGGTATGGATCAGCTCGCGCAGGGAAGCACAGAGCAGTCCGCTTTATGTACATGATGACAGGGGCTTGCGCGTGCTTGCCGTCGTGCCGGGCACCCCGGCGGATGAACTGGGGATTATGGCCGGAGAAATTTTGTACAAGGTAAACGGGCATCGTGTACGGACGAAAGAGGAGCTGTATGAAGCTCTGCATGAGAATTCGGCATTTTGTAAGCTTGAAGTGCTCAACCACGAAGGGCAGATCAAGTTTATGCAGCGTGCAAGATTTGCCGGCGAGCATCATCAACTGGGGGTCATACTCGCGCCGGATGAACGCGCCGATTACTATGCGGCTTCCAAGCCGGCATCGTTACTTGATGTCGTACGGCGGGAACGCACGGTTTACCAGCGGGATTCTTCATCTTTTACGCAATGAAGGTAATGGTTATCGTTACGGGGTTGTTTTATTTCTTAACAAGTTGAAGGACCTGCCGTGTTTCGGACAGGTCCTTCTTTTCGCTGTGCGACTATTATACGCTGCCCGTCTTCTCGCAAGAAATGGACAGCCAGGCATCAACCGCTTCTCCAGCAGGCACCACCGGCAGCTCCTCTTTGCGGTTCAATTCGTTGGTCTTGGCCATCCATGGCTCTACACATACGAAAGGCTTTCCTTCCACCGACCACAGCACAACGTAGGTAAAATGCTCGCTGTAGGCCATCTTCACGCGGCAGCCTCCCGATAAATCAAATTTGATTTCCGGTTTGCTCGCATCAAGAAGGGCTACCGATTCAACCAACCCGTTGAGATCGATCGGACCTTGAATCTTTTTCTCAAGGTTATCGTTGTAGTCAAAGTAGGTTGTAGCATCCGTCTCATAGGTTATGGCCTTGTTGTCGGTTCGGAAGTACGGGTGGAAGCCGGCATACATCGGCATCGGCCGATCGGACAGGTTGCTGTAGTGCTGCTCCAGGCGAAGCTCGCCATCCTGCAGAATATAGGTGAACAAAAGCTCAAATTCAAAAGGATAGGCTTGCAGGGTCGCCGCGTCATTTCGTAACCGGATCGTTAACGCGGCATCATTGTCTGCCCGGGTGCTGACGACCTCCCAAGGCATTACTCTGGCTACGCCATGGTTTTTCATCGTATAGGTATGTCCGTCCCACTCGTATTGCATATCGGTTAATTGACCGCAAATCGGAAACAGAATCGGATTGCCGCCGCGTATATTGGCCGAAGGATCGAGAAAAGTGCTTTCGTCCAGATAGAACAGCGGTTGTCCGTTTAACGTTAGCTCTGTGGCGATCCCGCCCCGTTCAGGGCAAATGCGGACAAAAGAACCGCTTTTTTCGTCAACAAGCTCGTACATTGTATAGGTTTCTTGGGATATATTCACTTTATAATTCGCCATTTCGAAAAGCCCCCTTGATTGCATCTTTGGATGTGAATTTGCTTACGAATGGAGTTTATCATATTTTTATAGACTAAATAAAGCGAGCGGCCATGCCGATAATGTAGATACCGCTGAGTTGTTTCCGGGCGGATATGCTTATTCATAAGATGGGAGCGAGAAGAATGGACGTTTCAAGTGCCGCGGCCGCTTCAACAGCTATGTCTACGGCCAAGCTGCAGCAGGATGTAGGAATTGCAGTGCTCTCAAACGTGATGGATTTTGCCAAACAGCAGAACAACCAGATGATTGAGATGATGGCACAAAGCACCCATCCTCATCTAGGCAAAAACTTGGATATCAAGATTTGACCTGAACAAAGACAAAAGGGCATCCTCAACAGAGAATGCCCTTTTGTCTTTGCCTCATCAAGGCGCGAACCGGTAGTAGATAATCATAAAGGTTGCGAGCACGAAAATAAAGTTGAGCGAGACAAACACCATCTGGTCAAGCCTGGATCTGTGCATCGCTACCGGCGGTTTGTAGAAGCTGACGCCTTCAATAATAAACAGGACAAGCACAATATGGATCATGAAGTGACCGATCAGTTCGGTCATGCCGAACAACATCGTTGTCGAGATGAAAATCAGCGTCAGTACAAAGGCTAGCAAGCGGTTTAAGATGCCGACCACGAGCAGATAGCCGACGACAAACTCGATGAAACCCGTCATGACGATAAATGCTTCCGGCGGAAAGCCGAAGGTTGGCACGCCATGGTTTTCAATAATATCCTTCGCCATGGACGGGTAGACCCATTTTTCTACAGCTACCCAGCACAAGGACAGCCCTGTACCAAGATAGAGAAGTGGGAATCCAAGCTGCGATTCCTTCGTTTTCTCGAGCAGCAGCACGCCGACAATCGCCAGGTAAAATCCGTAATCGAGCATATGGAACCAGCCTGCTTTATCGATCAGCAGCACGAGCAGCACGAATAAGGCCGAGGCTCCCGCTTTCCCGGCATACCTGTGCGGGATGACCAGCAGCACGATGGCTGCCCACATGAATGCCAGCTCCGGCGTGGTTTCAATCTGGAATTCCGGTGCAAGCATCGTGCCTGTAAATACTTGGATCAGCAGTGCAGCAGCTGTACCGTATTTTAGGATAAGGGAGGAGTAAGGCCGCAGCTGATCAAGCCGGTTATCGATTCGCTTGGCAAAGGCGCGGTCTGTCAGCGCCGGCCACACCTGCGTGAGCACCGCGAGCAGCACGGCGACAGCGATGGCGAGCATCATGAAAAAGGGCGAGAGGATGGATACGATCGGTTCTTTAACCGGCTCTACCTCTGTAAACCATTTTACATGAGCATGCGCTGCAGCCGGCGTTAAAGCAAGCAAGAGGATGATGATGGGAAATAAGTAAGGTGTTTTCTTAATCATAACAAGTCCTCCCCAAAGATGATCTCTAAAAATATGTCTGTAATTAACATAACCGAATTTTAGTAGATTGACTATGATATTTCACACATCTACTTTAGATCGACATAATAGGAGCCTATCATCCTGTGCAGGCATTTTTCCAGTGCTTTGCCTGCTGCCTGCTAAATTTTTGTTTATCATGCATAATTTACCCGGTATACTTGAGAGAAATGAACGGATATGGAGGGAATAACCGTGAAGGCTTTGTCACTGCGATCCAAAATGCTGCTGTTAGTGCTGCTTGTTACCGTTATTCCGTTAACGTTTGTTGGAATCGCTAATTACCAAGCAGCGCGAACAACGATTATGGACACTCTTGTTCAAAATGCCGGGGATCGGATTGCCAACAGCGCTTATGGATTCTCATCCTGGCTGGATGCCCGACTGGCTGAGGTGCAGGTGATGAGCCGCACAGACAAGGTACGCTTTGGCACGGATGAAGAACGGTTGGACTATTTTAACCGTGAAATGCGGCGTGCAGGTCAGGCATTCGCTGCGATCGGCTTTGCCGACTCGGACGGAAAGCTCTCGCTTGGAATGAATGAGACGATCGATATCACCTCGCACCTTTCTTTCAACCGGGTGATGAATGGCGGCGTTGTCGTTACCAATCCATTTCGGAGCTCTCTCTCCGGTGAAATAATATTTTTGATTCAGGTTCCTGTCTACGGGAGCGAGGATCAAGTGATCGGATCGATCAATGCTTCGATTCTATCGGAAACCGCATTCCGCCAATTCAGCCGCATTCAGGCGGATTCGTCGGATGTGCTGCAATTAATCACCAGTGAAGGGGAGGTCATTTATCACCCCGATCCTTCTTACATCTTTCAATCGAATATTAAGGATGACAATAATCCGCTGCAATCGATCTCGGACTCGCTGTTATCCTCTTCTACAGGGGTTATTGAGCTGGGTGGAGAACGATCTGCATTGGTCTTTCATACTGCGATAGAAGGCACCCCCTGGCGGATGATCCTAGTGAAGCCTTACGATGAAATAACACAACCGCTCTCTGTATTATTATGGCGGACTGTGTTCTTTATTGTGGTAGCCGAGCTGTTGATTGCAGGCCTGATCATCTCGTTGTTCAATCGGGTGATCTCGCGGATCAGCCGGATTCTTTCCGTCACGGAGAAGGTTTCTGCCGGTGAATTCATCGCGGAGCCGATTCCGGCAGAAACTGAGGATGAAATCGACCAGCTTAACCGTTCAGTGAACGGCATGATTGAGCATTTACGGGAGCTGTTCGGCCGATTGGATGCAATCATTAACCAGAACGGGTTTGCCTTTATTGCGTTGGATGAGCATTACCGTGTCGTTTATTTCAGCAAAACCGCTGAACGGATGCTCGGTTATCAAGCGGAGGAAGTCATACACCACGCTACGCTGCTGACTTTTATCGATCCGGAAGAAATCCGGGAGGCAGCCAGCCAGCTATCCGAGCGATTGGGGCGCGTTGTACCTGCCGACCTGTCGGTGCTGATTGAACTGCGCAACGAACAGTTTTCTTATGACAAGGAGTGGACATTTATCCGCAAGGACGGTACCCGTGTACCGGTTGCATACAGCTCCAATGGACTGAGAGACCGGAATGGCAAATTTAACGGTGTTGTAGGTATAGCAAGAGATATTACAAGATTGAAGCACTCGGAGAAGGCAAGAGACAGGCTGCTGGAAATCTTGGAGGCAGCCAAGGATATGATCGCTTCCGTGGACGAGAGCGGCAAACTCATCTATTTGAACCCTGCCGGGCGCGCAATGATCGGCTTGGAGGAAGACGGCTTCAAGCCCGGCAAGGTTCAGCATCCTTTGCTGAGCGCACCGCTGCATGAGGGGATGGAGCAAGCGAGTAAACAAGGCTACTGGGAAACGGAGACATCATTTGTAAGCCGCAGCGGACAAGTCATCTATGTCTCCCAAATCATCGTCGTTCATCGCAATGTAAAAACCGGAGAAGTCTTTTATTCCGTCATTGCCCGCGACATCAGTGAGCAAAAGCGCGTGCAGCAGGAGATGGAACAGGCCAAACGGGAGGCGGAAGAAGCGAACCAGGCAAAGAGTCACTTCCTCGCCCGGATGAGCCATGAGATTCGAACACCGCTCAATGGCATTATCGGTCTAACCGGACTGATGCAGAAGACGCAATTGAACGAGCTGCAGCGTGACTATATCGGAAAGGTTGGCGCTTCATCCGAAGCGCTGCTGCATATCATTAATGATATTCTGGATTTCTCGAAGATTGAAGCCGGCAAATTGGAGCTGGAGGAAGCGGCTTTTGTACCGGATGATCTGCTGTTGAAGCTTTGCGATACGATGAGCGTTTATCTCAGCGGTAAAGAAGACATTGAGTTCATGGTGCAATCGCCAGACCGTATGCCTACTTTATTGATCGGAGACGCGTACCGGATTCATCAGGTTCTGCTTAATCTATGCGTGAATGCGGTCAAGTTTACTGAAAAAGGCATTGTTACCTTGTCGATTGAAACGGTCGACTACGCCGGTGCCGAAGTGAGTGTCCGTTTCTGTATCACTGATACCGGAATCGGGATCGCTACGGATCAGCTGGGACGGTTATTTGAGCCTTTCACGCAGGCCGATGGCACATCAAGCCGTAAATATGGCGGAACCGGGTTAGGCTTGATGATTGTAAAAAGCCTAATCGAGCAAATGGGAGGCAAACTGGAGGTAGAGAGCTCCCCGGGACAAGGAAGCCGTTTTTCCTTTACGCTCTGCTTGGCCAAATCGCCAAATTCGGAGAATCAGTCTGTTGTTCAAACCTTAGAGCTTCACGAAGGGCTGTCAGCTTGGGTCATTGAGGATCATGAAATGATGAGAAGCCATTTATGCGACCGGCTGGAATCGATGGCTGTGCAACCAACCGGCCTGGACAATTGGAAGTCTGCGATCCAATTGCTGCTGAACCCTTCAAGCGAACAGGACAATGAGCTGCCGAATTTTGCTTTGGTGGATATGGAAATGCCGGATATGTTCGGGCATCACACCTGGCTTGAATTCCATCGCGGAGCAAGGCAGAGGGACGTCATGACGATCGTGATGACAACGGCGTATGGGCGTGATGAAATGCTGAAGATGGCTGCAGAGGAGCGTCCGGATGCGATATTGCTGAAACCGATCAGCCGGGCGGGGCTGTACCGCGCATTGATTGTATTATTGGAAGGAAATCACGATAGAGCGCGGGAGGCTGCAGAGGCGTCTGCTGAAGCGGAGAGCCTTAAGCCTAAGGGGAAATTGCTGTTAGCCGAGGATAATCGTATAAATCAATTGGTGACGGTTGAAATACTGAGGCAGTATGGCTACGAGATCGAGGTTGCGGAAAATGGCCTGGAAGCGCTGCGCCGGCTTTCCGAGGAGCGTCCGGATGCGATTCTAATGGATATCCATATGCCGGAGATGGATGGTATTGAATTGACGCAGCGAATCCGTGCTCAGGAAATTTATGCCGATCTTCCGATCATCGCCCTGACGGCGAATGTCATTCAGAAGGATCACGATCATTATCTTGAGATCGGAATGAATGATGTCATTACAAAACCGATCCATGAGGAGAGGCTGGTCGCCGTCCTCCGCAAATGGGTGGACAAGGCGGGCGAAGTTCACGATCAAACCGAAGCGGCACGAAACAGCACCCTTGGATCGAAGAGCGAAGCGGCAGCCGGAGCTGTACGATTAGGATATGACCGCGGCAAAGTGTTAGAACGATTAAACGGGAAAGAAGTGATACTAGAACATGTGCTAAGCCTCTTCCTGCGGGACTATCAAAACTACCCTGCCCAGATTCGCTCGGCGTTAGAAGCGGGGGATGTTGGAACCGCCGTCAGGCTGGCGCACACACTGAAAGGTGTAGCAGGCAATTTATGTGCCGATGAGTTGGCAGAAGCAAGTGAAAAGCTTGAACATACCTTGAAAAATAATTCTTCAGACGGAGGCAGCTTAGCGGCTTCACTGAAGCATATTGAGTCCTTCATCGCTTATGTTATTAGCCAGATTCGGGAGCAGGATGGTTCAAATCACGGCAGCTCCTAACATTTTTCTAACAATTGTATTGTTGCTTCTATTCCAAATATAGTATATTAATAGAAGATTCATAATTCGACACGATCTTCACTCCTTTCAAAAAGGGGGGACAGTTAATGTACAAAGTATTGGTGATAGAAGATGATACCATCATGGGCGATATGTTGTCCATGTACTTGTCAGAAGAGGGTTATTCGGTGAAGCAAGCCGCGAACGGGGAGGATGGTTTAGCGATCCTATCTGAATTCGAGCCCCATATTGTGCTGCTCGATTTAATGCTTCCGGATTGGGACGGGATGGAGTTATGTGTCGAGATTAGGCGGAGTTCGAACGTGCCCATTATGATTGTCTCCATGAAGACAGAGGTATCGGAGCGGGTTCATGCCCTCAAAGCGGGCGCGGATGATTATCTGTGCAAGCCGTTTAGTATGCATGAGCTAACAGCCCGTGTCTATGCTTTGATCCGTCGGGCGCAGACGATGGGAGCGCAGCGGGAAACCGTCCAGGTTGAAGAAACCGTCCCGGCAGCCGGCGAACTGAATCAAAGCCGAGTGAAGCTTGATATAGACAGGCGATCGCTGCAGGTAGGCGGTCAGAGCATCGAGACGACCTTCTCCGAATTCGAAATCATGCGGCTTTTTTTGGCACATCCGGGAAAAGTGTACAGCAGGGAAGATCTGATCAATGCCATTCGAGGATTTGATTCGTTTGTGACAGACCGGGCAATAGATGTGCATATCGTGAATTTGAGGAAGAAGATTGAGGCGAATCCGCGGGAACCGAAATATATTCGGACGGTCTGGGGTGTAGGATACAAATATATGGTGTCGGACTAATTGATCTGATTATTAAGGATTCTAACATTCTCCTAAATATTAACATCGTACTTTCCTAATTCGTTTGTAGGACAATGAAGTTAACGACATAGCGAAGACACGGAGTTGAATGCGGAGGAGAAGGGGCAGCTTGGTTAACCACATGCAAGAAATCGACACCCCCATTGAAGAAGAACGGCAGAAGAAGCTAGGATCGGTCGACCGGATTACGGGGCTGTTTGGAAGAGATGCGGCCCTGGCTGTTGTGGAACAATTGATTAATGACGGTACACGCAGTGGTGAAGGTTCGTATGGTCTTATGCTTGTTGATCTGAACGATTTTTACCGGGTCAACGAAACGTGGGGAACCGCCTTCGGCGATACTGTGCTAAGCGTGTGCGCACAGGCCCTTTCCAATGCGAACAAACATGCGGGCTATCCGGTGTGCCGTTATGGCAGCAATACATTCTTGCTTGTGTTAAAGGGTGACGCTTTGGAGGCGGAAGCTGTACGGCTGCGGGCAGTGATCGAGCAACCCGTCGCGATTCAAGATCAAACGGTGCATCTGAGTGCAACCTGCGGCATGATCATCTTAAACGCGCACAATAAGAACGCTGAAAAACTGTTAAGACATACGGACACTGCACTTCACGAAGCGAAAAGCGCCAAAGGCGGCTGCCGCTTCGTTGTTTATTCAAGTGAGCTTATGAAAGAAACCTCAAGAAGAATGCTGCTGGAGAGTGAATTGCGTCAAGCGCTGCATCATAACCAGCTGCGGCTGCATTATCAACCCCAATATCAAACGGCTACCGGCCGGTTGAGGGGGTTCGAAGCGCTGCTTCGCTGGCAGCATCCTGAGCTTGGATCTATCCCGCCTGGGGAGTTTATTCCGATTGCAGAGGAAACCGGGCTGATCATTCCAATCGGAGAATGGGTCATCCGGGAGGCCTGCCGCAAATATGCGGAGATCGATCCTATAAGCTGCTCTGAACTTATTTTCTCTGTTAATGTCTCTGCGGTACAACTGAATAATCCCTGTTTTGAACAGGCGCTGATGCAGATTTTGGGAGAAATGAATCATCCCCCCGGACGGTTGGAGCTGGAAATTACGGAAAGCACTTTGATTCAGAATAAAGAAGCATCCATTACAGCGTTGAACCGGCTGCGAAGCCAGGGGATCAGGATTGCGCTGGACGATTTCGGGACAGGTTATTCCTCTCTCAGCTATTTGATTCATCTTCCCATTCAATGCCTGAAAATGGACCGTTCATTTGTGAAAAATATCGATACCGAAATGACGGAGCGCCGCATTGTGGAGTCTATCATTACGCTTGTTCATCAGCTTGGCATTGAAATTGTGGCCGAAGGAATAGAGACCCGCGAGCAGTTGGCCTTGTTAAAGGAATGGGGCTGCGACTTTGTACAGGGCTATCTCCTTGGCCAGCCTCAAGAAGGCCGGTTTTTGCCACTGGTTCTCAATCCTGCAGACATAGGTAGGTGAGACGTACCCACAAACAAACATCAAAACATCCCGCTGCACGTTACCCGTGCCGTGGGATGTTTTCGTTATCAAGGGGGAGAGGGAGTATCTCCAGGTATATATGTGTTTCCGGATGTTAAGGCCATAGGCTGCTGTCATGAGGTGTTCGGCACGCAGAAGCTGCTTGCTTCCATGCTGGAGGAGATGAAAGGGATCAAGGGCATCGACCGCCGTGACATTAAGGTTAACGTATTTGGCATTAATCATTTCACCTGGCTTGATCAGGGCTCTTATCAAGGGATGGGCTTATTTCCATTGTATAAGGATTTTGTAGCGAAGCATTACGAAGAGGGTTTTGAAGGATACTGTGCGTTCCTGGAAGTTCGGGTTAACCAATGTTTTTTTTATATTCAAGATACCTCAAGGTACAGCTTTGTGCCGTCGTTATATTGGAAGATGGCGACATCGCGGACAACTTCAACCGACTTCACCATTTTCCATCTTTTGCGAAATTCGAAGTCAAGAGACATTTCATCGAGTTTCGTATTCAGAAGGTCATAATACTGCCCTTTTTCAGCCGGGAAATACACGGGGATAGACTTGTTTTTAAACGTAATGACTTTCATCATAGCGCTTCACCTCCAGGATTTTCTTCATTATATGCCTAAGAATTTAGATGGTTATAAAGCAAGGGTAAGACCTTTGTTTGATTTGCTAACAGTCTCTTAATAATTAGAGAGTCTATATCTATTTTGATTGATCATTGTAAAATAAACGGGGCTCATTGCAGCTCCGTTTTTTCATATATTCAACCTGATTAACTAAAATAGTTAATTGTATGAAATAATGTACGGTTTTTTTGTATTGGCATTTTGCAGGATTTAAATGTTCGATGAGCCGTTAGTCCGATTGGTTCGCCTCATTCCCTCCTGAACGCACTGTGATAAAATAAAAGGAATTCCATTATGATGGTATGGTCTTTGGAGGGATGAGATATGCAGGCTATTGTGTCAAATGCAAAACTTGCAATGAGCATTGTCATTCTCGCTTTGTTCGTTTTGGTGATCGGAGGGTGTGAAGGGAAGCAGCAATCCGAATCCGTATCGGAAATGCCTCCTAACAAAGAAAACGCCGAAGCGGTGGAAACCATAACGCCTGAGGATGCCGGGAATAGGCCTGATCAGGCAGTGAATAAGCCAGGTCCGGCTGCTCAAAATCAGGATCCGGCGGCGGACAAGCTGCTTGCCTTGTCCACGGAAGAGAAGATCGGACAGCTTGTTATTATCGGCTTGCAGGGGGAGAAGATCAATGCCGATACGAGCAAGCGGATACTGGCGGACAGGGTCGGGGGATTTATATTGTACAGCCCCAATCTTCGGACGGTACAGCAGTCCGCTGAATTGATCAACTCGCTCAAGGCTTTAAATCAAACCAATCCATTCCCTTTGTGGATAAGTGTGGATGAGGAGGGCGGAAGAGTAAGCCGGCTGCCCGAGCCAATCCATAAGCTCCCCGGCAGCCGGGAGATCGGAGCGGCGGATAATCCGGAATGGGCCGGGCAGATCGGCACGATGATCGGCAGGCAGCTGGATGCCTTTGGATTCAATATGAACTTTGCTCCGGTGCTCGATGTGGATAGCAATCCGGACAATCCGGTCATAGGCGAACGTTCCTATGGCTCTACGGCAGATGTTGTCAGCCGCATGGGGATTGCAGCTATGAAGGGGCTTCAGAAGGAAGGCGTTGTTGCCGTCGTCAAGCATTTTCCAGGCCACGGGGACACATCGGTGGATTCCCATATTGGTCTGCCAGTCGTTGAACACGATATGGAGCGGCTGCGCAGCCTGGAGCTCATCCCGTTTATGGATGCCATCAGACAAGGTGCGGATGCGGTCATGGTTGCGCATCTGCTGATGCCTGCAATTGATCCGGAACGCCCTGCCTCGATGTCTTCAGCTGTCATTAATGAACTGCTCAGGGGTGAACTTGGATATGACGGAGTCGTCATAACAGATGATATGACAATGGGGGCAATTACAAGTGGATACGATATCGGCGAAGCGGCCGTACAGTCGATCCTGGCGGGCTGCGATATCGTCATTGTCGGCCATGATCCGGCTCATCAAGCCCATGTTATAACGTCATTGAAAGAGGCCGTTGCCAGCGGAGTGATTACGGAATCGATGCTGGACGAGAGAGTCGGTAGAGTTGTTGCGTTGAAGGAAAAGTACCGTCTGAATCACGAAGCGGTAACAATCCCTGACACTGCATCCTTGAATCGGATGATTGAAGAGGCTTTGGAAAGTCAGGAGCGTGCGGAGTAGTGGTCCGGCTAAGCTTTGAAGCCTGCGGAGCGCTGCAACCTTTTCACAATTTCCAAATAGTCTTCCGCTGAAATGCCTGGAGCGAACTCCTCCGGCAGTTCCCTCAGCTCGGGAATAGGGCCGCCTTCAGGCGTACCGAACACGACTTCGAGCTTGCCGCCGCTCTCCGGATGTGTTCCTTTCCAGATCTGCCCGACATCCCGGTAATCATCGGCGCTGAACGTATACAGCTTGTTTCCGAGCCCCATGGCTTCAAATTTCCGTGCTGCTTCGAATTGGCTGTTGCTGAGGTCGGGAATAGGAATCAGCTTGGTTATGTCCACACCGGTAGCTATTTCGAGCGCTTTGGCATAGGCCAGCACATGAACGCCGCCGCGAACAAGCAAATAACCGATCATTTCTCGTGCAACCGGATGGTTGGTCATCTCATAGACCCGCATTTTATGCGTTCTGGCACCGCACTCGAGGAAGAAATTGTGAACCAGATCAAGCACTAAATTTCCGCTGTTAAATACATAATCGCCGCGCCATGGATTTCCCATAGAGTCGCCGGCCAGCGCGGTTTGAGCGGTTGCGATAAAAAAGTAGGAGTTTCGTTTGTTCAGCCCTTCATGCAGCGGGGTGGAATCAGGCCGTCCCGGACTTGTGGTTCCGGTTAACACCAGGTTAATGGTATGGGCGACAAGCTCAACATGGCCGATTTCTTCCGCTGTGATGCTGGCGACTAAATCATAGAACGGTTTCAGCTTTGTTTTGCCCCTGAAGTTAAAGGATTGATATAAATAATTGTTGAGTGTGGACATTTCTCCGAATTTTCCGCCCAGCAGCTCCTGTACGGCAGCTGCGGCATTGGCATCCGCGAAGGTGGAAGCCGGCAGCGCGATTTGAAGTTTATTGATTCGGGTAAACACGTGCGCTTCACCATCCCAATTCGATTTTTAACTCAATTTATGAGGTTTATTGAAGCGATAGACCATGATTTCCATTAGATTTGTCCACAATATCGAGATTGTGAAGCAGATGCTGCGGGTGGTACAGAGTGGATGGTTTGGTGTACAATTAGAAGAAGCGCCCAGGAAATTTGGTATGAAAAAGCCTTTTTTGCCTTATCAATCTCATAGGCTGGGCGGAAAGGAAGCGCGATGGAGTTTTCCAAAGTGTTCTTTGTGAATATCAGTTTGCTGATCACGTTTGGTTATATTTTCAATTTGGTTTATAAATATTTGTTTCTGCACGCAGCGCCGAAGTTGAAGAATGGCTTCTCCGTCGCCCTGTTTATTTTTTCAGGCTGGTTTACGATGCTGTTTGGCCTGCAGTTAACGGACATGGCCTTGTTTGATTTGCGATTTGTGCCGATCATTTTTGCAACGCTTGTATTTCGTAAGCCGTCAACGCTGATTATTATCGGAACCGGAATCGGCTTGGCCCGGTTGACCTTTGGCATTAATGAGGCCTCCTTGGCAGGATTTTATAACATGACGATTCTGGGGATCCTGGCATCCCTGCTCACTTATTATTTTCAAATATCAGCTTGGTCCTATAGGAGAAAAGCGGCAGCAGCCATATTAATTATTAATACAGTGAATATTTTGAATATCGCTTTGCTAGGCGTTATCCCGATCTGGATTTACTTATCTGAGATTGCTATTTTCACCTATCCGCTCGGAATCGTGCTCAGCGCGTTTTTTATATTTATCATCCGTGATTTTTATAAGGAGCAGAAGCGGGTAATCGAACTGCGGAAAATGAATATTATTCTTCGCAGACAGACGCGCGAGCTGCGGGAGGCCAAGCGGGCGTTAGAGGAAAAGGCAAGGCAGCTCATGCTCGCTTCCAAATATAAATCTGAATTTCTGGCGAATATGTCACACGAGCTCAAGACCCCCTTGAACAGTATTATTCTGTTATCCGAAATGATCCGGGAAGCAAGGGAGGAACGAAAAGAGGATGGCGAAGGCGATGAAGCCCGTTATGCGGAAATCATACATGCGGCAGGCAATGATTTGCTGCAATTAATTGATGATATTTTGGACTTATCCAAGGTAGAGGCCGGCAAGATGGATGTTATGCTCGAGAAGGTGGTCACCTTGGATATGCTGCAGCTTATCCATGATCAATTTCTTCCCATGGCCCAGCAGAAGGGGCTGGCCTTTGAGCTGCGCGTAAGTGAAGAGGTTCCGGGCACGTTATATACCGATGCGCTTCGCGTCAATCAGATTTTGAGGAACCTGCTTGTCAACGCCTTTAAATTCACGGAGCGCGGCAGTGTAACATTGGATGTACAGCTCGAACGGGAAATTGTCAGCGTGGAGGAAGGGCGCGGTATCGCCCGGAGGAAACGCCCATGGAATTTGCCCGCATGGCAAGGGAGATTTAATCGTGACCGGTGTTTACTCAGAAGCACTTCGGGCAAATCCGGCATTCAATCGGGAACGCGGCGGTCGGGCACGGCGCAGCCTGTGATCCATACCAGGGAATGGCTGTCTTTTTCCGTAATCGATACCGGGATCGGAATTGAGCCGGAGAAGCAGCAGCTTATTTTCGAAGCATTCAAGCAGGCAGACGGCGCGATAAACCGCAAATACGGGGGCACCGGCCTTGGATTGTCAATCAGCCTGCAGCTGGCACGACTGCTCGGCGGTTCGCTCTCATTAACGAGCCGTTATGAGGAGGGCAGTAAGTTTACGCTGCTGCTTCCGGTACTGCAGGAACCCGAATAAGTCGTGAAAATAATGCAGGAAATGGTAAATAGAAGTTAGGGACTTTATCCAATGGATAGAAAATGATAAACTTTGAAAGAACTCGTATCTGTAAAAGGAGCCAATGATGGCCAAAATAAAAATAAAATTCGCATGCACCGAGTGCGGTACGGAAGCTCCGAAATGGCTGGGCAAATGCCCGGGCTGCGGTGCATGGAATACGATGGTTGAAGAGAAAGAAACGGTAATCAAGACCCAAGGAATCGGATCGCCGCTTATTCAGACGAAAGAAAAGGCGCAATCCATCATAAGTATAGACGGCGGGCAGGAACCGCGTATAGAAACAACGATGATCGAGCTTAACCGTGTGCTTGGAGGCGGTGTAGTGCCCGGTTCTTTAATACTGGTCGGAGGAGATCCGGGAATCGGCAAATCAACGCTGCTCCTGCAAACGTCTCATGCGTTAGCTGCCAAGGGACTTACCGTGCTGTATATTTCCGGGGAGGAATCAGTCAGGCAGACGCGCTTGCGCGCTGATCGGCTGGGAGCGCTTACGGATAAACTTTATGTGCTCTGCGAGACGAATCTGGAGCAGATTGGCGAAGCGATTGAAGCGGTCAAGCCGGATTTCCTCGTCATTGACTCGATCCAGACCGTGTATGAGCCATCGGTGCCTTCTGCGCCGGGCAGCGTGGCGCAGGTTCGCGAATGTACGGCCCATTTCATGCGGATTGCCAAAGTAAACGGGATTGCGACGGTGCTTGTCGGACATGTAACGAAGGAAGGCGCGATTGCCGGGCCGAGGCTGCTTGAGCATATGGTCGACTGCGTGCTGTACTTCGAAGGCGAACGGCATCATTCTTATCGGCTGCTGCGGGCAGTCAAGAACCGCTTTGGTTCGACCAATGAGATCGGTATCTTCGAAATGGGCGAAGGCGGGCTTCGTGAGGTGTCCAATCCTTCGGAGCTGTTTCTCTCCGAGCGGCCGCTCGGCGTATCCGGCTCCACGGTTGTCGCAAGCATGGAAGGAACGCGCCCTGTGCTTGTAGAGCTGCAGGCGCTGGTCGCAACAACAAATTTTCCTTCGCCGCGGCGCATGTCCACCGGTATCGATCATCATCGGATGGCATTGATTATTGCCGTGCTGGAGAAAAGAATGGGCATGTTTTTGCAAAATCAAGACGCCTACTTAAACGTAGCAGGCGGAGTCAAGCTCGACGAACCGGCTGTCGATCTGGCTGCTGCGGTCAGCCTGGCTTCGAGCTTCCGGGATGTGCCTACAAAGCCGGACGATGTCATTTTCGGCGAGGTGGGTCTAACCGGTGAGGTGAGGGCTGTTTCCAGAGCGGAGCAGCGGGTAAAGGAAGCGGAGAAGCTCGGATTCAAAAGGGTCATTATGCCGGAAAAAAGTCTCAAAGGCTGGAAACCTCCAGCCGGCATCAAAATTGTTGGCGTGAGCACGGTGTCGGAAGCACTCGCGGCAGCGCTCGGATAGAGGAGGCCATAACATGACGAAGGAACTCAATCAACAAGAAATTACGAACCAATTGCTGCAGCTGGTCGCGCCGGGCACTGCATTCCGTGAAGGGCTGGAGAACGTGCTGCGCGCCAAAACCGGTGCACTGATAGTTGTAGGTTACAGCCCCGAATTAATGGAAGTGGTGGATGGCGGCTTCTCGATCAATTGCGACTTTTCGCCCAACTATTTATATGAATTAGCCAAGATGGACGGGGCGATCATACTAAGCGAGGATTTCCGCCGGATTTTGTACGCGAATACTCAACTGATTCCGGACAGCTCTATTCCGTCCATTGAGACGGGGATCCGCCACCGGACCGCAGAGCGGGTTGCAAAGCAGACAGGGAAGCTTGTCGTTTCGATTTCCCAGCGCCGGAACGTAATTACGCTGTATCAAGGCTATTTGCGCTATTCGTTGAAGGAAATGGGTGTTATTTTAACAAAAGCAAATCAAGCGATCCAGACATTGGAAAAGTACAAAGCTGTGCTTAGTCAGGCATTTACAAATCTGTCCGCTTCGGAATTCGAGGAGCTTGTCACCCTGCAGGAAGTTGCCAATGTCATTCAACGGGTTGAGATGGTGCTGCGGATCAAGACGGAAATTAAACGTTACGTGAATGAGCTTGGAACGGAAGGCCGTCTCATCAGTATGCAGATGGAGGAGCTCGTAGGCGGCGTGGAGGAGGATGCATGGTTCCTTCTCAAAGATTACGCGAGGGACAACAGCGATGATAAAATCAGGGACATTCGCGCAGGGCTGAAGAAAATGAGCTCAGAGGAGCTTCTTGATATTCATCACATTATTCGATTGCTCGGCTATCCTTACTCAGGAACGATCACAGAAGAAGCGATCCTGCCCAGAGGCTACAGACTGCTGCACAAAATTCCACGGCTGCCGATTATCATCATGCATAATTTGGTCGAGCGCTTCCATCACCTTACTCAAATGGTTGCGGCAACGATCGAAGATTTGGATGAGGTCGACGGCATCGGCGAGGTGCGCGCACGGGCTATTAAAGAAGGGCTGAAACGGATTCAAGAACAGGTGTTCATTGACAGGCAAATTTAAATCCCATACAATGTAAGAATGCCTATTTCCACGATTTTAATCCATTGGATAAAAATAAAAAACGTTTTGCAAAGCAAGATGAACGGAATTGGGTATAGTAAAGATGAGGTGGAATTGATGATTACGAAGTCGATACCGAGTCTTTTCACGGTTGGTAATCTTTTCTTAGGTATTGTCGCCATTATTCTTGTCTTCAACGAGAAGCCGGATTATGCCGCGATGATGGTTATTATTGCAATGCTGCTCGACGGTGTAGATGGCCGGGTGGCCAGGGCGCTTAATGTGCAGAGTGAGTTCGGAAAAGAACTGGATTCCTTGTCGGACGTGATCTCTTTTGGTGTAGCTCCGGCTTTTATTATGTATGTAGTGGCTTTTCAACAGTTGAACCCCGCAGCAGCGTGGATTGTTACCGCGTTGTTTCCGATTTGCGGAGCTTTACGGCTGGCAAGGTTCAATGTAATCTCCGGTACGCCTGGTTATTTTATCGGCTTGCCGATCCCGGCAGCCGGCGGTGTATTATGTACGCTTGCTTTATTCTATAAGGATATTCATGTCGCTGTATTGCTGGTGAGCACGCTTGTGCTTTCGTTCCTGATGGTAAGCAATATCAAGTATCCGAACTTTAAGAAGGTCGGCATGCCAAAAGGGGCAATATGGATCATCCCGATTATTGTCGTCGTGACAATTACACTCGGTATTATCTTTCGTGACCATTTGTCAAAAATCATTTTTGTTCCACTTGCGCTCTATGCGCTGTACGGCCTAAAAAAAAACGTTGATCGCCGGCTCTCCGGAAGGTCCCGCAAACGCCGTAAAGCGTTAAAAAACCAGGAAGAGACGGCGCAATCCGAACATAGCGCATAATGAAAAAAGCAGCCCAGGGCTGCTTTTTTGCTGTTTATTGCATGGTTTTATTGCATGGCTTACAGATTCATTCCATCCCATTGATGATTCAATTCGCATGTCTCACGTTAAATTAAACAAACCAAGCGTCGAGCATTTTTTGGATTCGTGCGTGACAACCTCGTCGAGGCTGATCTCAAGCTGATTGCATAATGCTGACATGTAGAACAGATTTTTGCCCAGCTCTGATCTGAGGACATCCTTGCAGTGCTCGCACAGCTGGCCCGACATATGCTTCTCCAGCTTCATCTTCGCTTGTTCGAGCTCAAGTTCATCAGGAAAATCTTGTTTCCGGGCATTCAGTTCAATGCATCCGCATTCGGTAACCGCCTTAGTGACAGCCCGGTTGACAGACGCTCCCGTTTGACCGTATTTCGATAGGATATCAAGCAAACTGCGATGACGAAGCAGCAATTCCGACACCTGCTGCTGAAATTGCTCCAGCGTGGGGGCGCTCATCTGTTCCACCTCATTTCATGATTTGCTTTCTTTAATCCCATTATAGAGCAAACTGGCCTAACATTTCAAAAGCATTTTGGAGTAATTTTTCCTGAATTTCCTCCAGCGACGATTAGTTTACGCGAAATTGGAACATAATTGTAATGGAGGTGATAGAGTTGTTAAAACGAATCATACAAATCATTGGACTCGTGTTCGGCGGAATGATAGGTGCGGAGTTAAGCGATACGGTGCGGGGCGGAGCAATGTGGACGGAATCGTCCCAAGGTCTGCTGCAATACTCAGGAACTTATTATTCAAGTGTTGGTCTTGGCGCATTCTGCGGACTCGCGGCAGCGACACTGCTGGCAGGCCCGGTTGTCCGCTTCATGCAGCAAGGGACGGAGCGCGCGGCAGGTTTGCCTACCGTGGAGCTGGTTTCGGGAGCGGCAGGATTAATTGGGGGGTTGGCAGTATCCGCTTTGCTCTATCCCGCTTTATCGGGCTTGAGCGGCGTCTGGCTGTTCGTGCCTGCCGTAATGACGTTATTTTTCGGTTATATGGGCCTTCGTATCGGATTGTTGAAGAAGGACGAACTTGCTATCGGTTATTCCGCTTACATGTCGACGCGCATTGCGAAGGAACCAGAGCAAGAGGAAAGCTGGTTTGAAGAGCACAAAATATTGGATACCAGCGTCATCATAGACGGGCGCATTGCGGACATTTGCAAAACCGGCTTTATCGAAGGGACGCTTGTCATTCCGGAGTTCGTGCTTGAGGAGCTGCAGCATATTGCCGATTCTTCAGATTTGCTGAAGCGCAACCGGGGACGCCGGGGACTGGATATTTTAAACAAAATACAAAAAGAGCTCGACGTTCGGGTATTGATCTATGAAGGCGATTTTGAGGAGATCGGCGAAGTCGACAGCAAGCTTGTGAAGCTCGCCAAGGTGCTGCGCGGCAAGGTGGTAACCAACGACTTTAACCTGAACAAGGTTTGTGAGCTGCAGGGTGTATCCGTCCTGAATATCAACGATCTGGCCAATGCGGTAAAACCGGTCGTGCTGCCTGGTGAAGAGATTATCGTTCAGGTTATTAAAGACGGCAAAGAGCACGGGCAAGGGGTCGCCTATCTGGATGACGGCACGATGATCGTCGTGGAGGGCGGCCGGGAGTTCATCGGCTCCACGATGGAAGTACTTGTGACAAGCGTGCTGCAAACCTCGGCCGGACGCATGATTTTTGCCAAGCCGAAGCTGCTGGAAAAGGCGCAATGACAATCGGTACGGAACCTGTCTCTATGGAAAGCGGGGCTTTTACATCCCACTCCGGCATTGTATGATAGGAGTATTCCAATTTCAGATCTATAAGGATATAGTAGACCTTATAGTTCACAGTGAGGCAGGTAAGGAAATGAACAACGCGGCATGGGGCGTGGTGGTCGTGGCCGCCGGACGGGGAACCCGGATGGGCAGTGCGCAGAGCAAGCAGTATCTGCTGCTGCGGGATAAGCCGATCCTAGTCCACACGCTTGAGCGATTTGAACAAATGGAAGAGGTAGCCGAGGTGGCGCTCGTGGTTGGCGAGAAGGATGTCAGCCGCTGCCAGTCTTGGGTGTCCGATTATGGCTTATCCAAGGTGAAAGCAGTCGTAGCCGGAGGTAAAGAGCGGCAGGACTCTGTCTACCGGGGCTTACAGGCGCTCGACAGCGAATGGGTCATGGTGCACGACGGTGTTCGGCCGCTCGTCACGGCGGAGGCGGTACGCCGCTGCTGCAAGGTTGCCCGTGAGGCTGGGGCGGCTGTGTTAGCCGTGCCTGTAAAAGATACGATCAAACAAGTAAATGAAGAAGGAGTCATTATTGCGACTCCGGACAGGCGAAGCTTGTGGGCGATCCAAACGCCGCAGGCTTTTCGTCGTGCGCTGCTGATGGAGGCTCATGAGCGCGCATTGGCCGACGGCTTTCTGGGCACGGATGATGCGATGGCAGTCGAGCGGATCGGTGTAAAGGTGGCCGTGGCGGAAGGGGATTACACGAATATTAAGATTACGACGCCGGAGGACCTGCCGCTTGCCGAGTTTTGGCTGGCGCGGCATGATGCCGCCGGAGGGGAATAGGGCTTGAAGATCGGAAAGGGGAGGAATACGAATATGATTCGAGTGGGACAAGGGTTCGATGTGCATCAATTAGTAGAGGGCCGGCCGTGTATTATCGGGGGGGTCACCATCCCGTACGAGAAGGGGCTGCTGGGCCATTCCGATGCTGATGTGCTGCTGCATGCGGTAGCCGATGCAGTTCTGGGAGCGCTGGGACTTGGCGATATTGGCAAGCATTTTCCCGATACAGATCCGGAATTTAAGGATGCGGACAGTTTGAAGCTGCTGGAGCATGTATGGTCGCTGGCCAAGGAAAGGGGGTATAAGCTGGCTAACATTGATTCGACAATTATTGCGCAGCGGCCCAAGATGGCGCCTTATATTCCGCAGATGGCCGAAGTGATCGCAAAAGCGCTGGAGGCTGACGTATCGCAGGTGAACGTGAAAGCGACGACGACAGAACAGCTCGGCTTCACCGGCCGCGGCGAAGGGATTGCGGCGCAATCGGTTGTCTGCCTGATTCAGGATATGCTATGATGTGGAACAAGAAATAACTGTACGCTTACGAAGTGCTTTTGCTGCGCAAAACCTAGCACACGCTTACGAAGTGGTTTTGCTGCGCAAAACCTTTAGGAAGGATGGATCGAGATGACAGAGGAAGTTCGCGTTCGTTATGCGCCTTCACCAACAGGACATTTACATATTGGCAACGCCAGAACGGCATTATTTAACTATTTGTTTGCCCGCAGGCATGGAGGCAAATTTATTATCCGGATTGAAGACACCGATGTGAAGCGCAATGTGGCCGGCGGTGAAGAGAATCAGCTGAATTATTTAAAATGGCTTGGCATTTCCTGGGACGAGAGTATTGATGTTGGCGGCGGTTACGGACCCTACCGGCAAATGGAACGGCTTGATATTTACCGGGAATGTTATGAGGAGCTGCTCGAGCGCGGGCTCGCGTACCGCTGCTACTGCACCGAAGAGGAGCTCGAGCAGGAGCGGGAGGAGCAAACCGCACGCGGCGAGATGCCTCGGTACTCCGGCAAGCACCGTGATCTGACCGAAGAGCAGCGCGCGGCCTTTGAAGCGGAAGGGCGTGTGCCAAGCATTCGTTTCCGCGTGCCGGAAGGAAAGTCGTATTCCTTTGATGATATGGTAAAAGGCTCGATCAGTTTCGAGTCAGATGGAATCGGCGACTTTGTCATCGTGAAGAAGGACGGAATTCCGACCTATAACTTTGCGGTTGTGGTGGACGATTACAAGATGCGGATCAGCCACGTGCTGCGCGGCGAGGATCATATCTCCAATACCCCGCGCCAGCTGATGATTTATGAGGCGCTCGGCTGGGAGCCGCCGCTGTTCGGCCACATGACGCTGATCGTGAACGAACAGCGCAAAAAGCTGAGCAAGCGGGATGAATCGATTATCCAGTTCATCGAACAGTATGATCAGCTCGGTTATTTGCCGGAGGCGCTGTTTAACTTTATCGCGCTGCTCGGCTGGTCGCCGGAAGGGGAACAGGAAATCTTCACCCGTGAGGAGCTGGTCCAAGCATTCGATGCGGCGCGGCTAAGCAAAAGCCCGGCGGTATTCGATACGCAGAAGCTGGCTTGGATGAACAACGAGTATTTGAAGCAGGCGGAGCTGCCGCGTGTTGCAGCGTTATGCTTAACCCATCTGCAGCGTGAGGGCGTTGTGCCGCAGACGCTTGATGCGGCCGGTCACCAGTGGGTGAATGAGCTGGTTGCCCTGCATCAGGAGAAATTGCGCTGCGCGGCTGATATAGTACCGCTTACGGCATTGTTTTTCCAGGATGAGGTGCGGGATGAGGAAGAAGCGCAGACAGTGCTCGCTGAAGAACAGGTGCCTGCCGTACTAAGCGCTTTTCTGGGGCAGACGGAAGCGGCCGACGAGGAAGGCTTTACAGTGGATGGCATCAAAGCGATGATTAAAGCGGTACAACAGGAAACCGGCTTCAAAGGCAAACAGCTGTTCATGCCGATTCGGGCTGCGCTGACAGGACAGACGCATGGCTCGGATCTGAACCAGACGATCCGTTTGCTCGGCCGTCCAAAGGTCATCAGCAGGTTAAAGGCTAGGCTTGCGAGATAAGGTCGCCCGAATCTTGTCATCCGAATGGCAAACAGGTATACTATGGGTAAAATTAATCTCGTTAATCTATAAAAGGCTTTGATCAGGAGAAGTACGTTTACAAGGGATTCTCAGAGAGGACAACCGACACGCGAACCCTGCCAGATAAGGTTTAATGTGTCAGGCTGGAAGTTGTTCAATCCCCGAAGCGGAAATTGCACCTGGGAGCCGTGCTCCGATCCGATGGATATTCCATGGCAATGTTTTTCATTGTGATGGGAATCATGAGGGGTAGGCGGCAACGTATGGCTCGCGTTACGGGCTTAAGAGGATAAGGTTACAGCTGGTCTTGTTTCGTCATTCAATCGATGAAATGGGAGCGGGCTGCATTTCCTATCTAAGCAGAGTGGGACCACGATCGATACGTCTCTGCAGCCGATGGCTGCGGAGGCGTTTTTTATTCCTATAAACGGCATTTTAAGAAGTGAGGGGGATGGACAATGCTCGGGCACATCAAATCGGATATTCAAGCCGTATTCGAAAATGACCCTGCGGCACGCAATAAATTTGAGGTGATCTTCACGTACTCGGGATTGCATGCCATTTGGGCTCATCGGATCGCCCACGCCTTTTTTCGCCGCAGGTGGTTTGCGTTAGCCCGCATCATTTCGCAGATTAGCCGGTTTTTTACGGGGATCGAGATTCATCCGGGCGCGAAAATCGGCAAAAGGCTGTTCATCGACCACGGTATGGGCGTAGTCATCGGTGAGACGTGCGAGATTGGGGACGATGTCGTCATTTATCAAGGCGTTACGTTAGGCGGGACAGGGAAGGAAAAGGGCAAGCGCCACCCGACGATCGGCAATAATGTGGTCATTGCATCCGGCGCAAAGGTACTGGGATCATTCAAGGTAGGGGACAATTCGAATATCGGCGCGAACTCCGTCGTGCTGCGTGAAGTGACGCCCAACAGTACGGTGGTCGGCATTCCGGGCAGAATCGTGAAGAAAGACGGCAAGCGGGTGGAGGATCGTCTGGATCATACCCAGCTGCCCGATCCGGTAATCGAGACATTCAGGCACATGCAGAAGGAAATCAATGAGCTCAGAGCGGAGCTGGAAAAAATCAAACAGCCCGTAGGCAGTGGAGGCGAAACAGGAAAATGAAGGTGCAGATCTACAATACGCTGACCCGAGAGAAGGAAGAGTTTGTTCCGCAGCAGCCGGGAAAAGTGAAAATGTATGTATGCGGCCCGACGGTATACGATTATATTCATATCGGGAACGCAAGGCCGATGATCTTCTTTGATGTGGTCCGGCGGTATTTGGAAACAAAGGGGTATGAGGTTCAGTACATTGTCAATTTCACGGATGTGGATGACAAGCTGATCCGCAAAGCGGAGCAGATGGGAACGACCGTACCGGATGTAGCGGATACGTTCATCGATGCATTTAACGAGGATATTGAAGGACTGGGCGTAGGAAAAGCGACGATGAATCCGCGCGTGACGGATCATATCGAGGAGATTGTTGCTTTTATCGGCGGTCTGGTCGATAAGGGATACGCTTATCCGAGCGGTGGCGATGTTTATTTCCGGACCGCCAAGTTTGAGGAGTACGGCAAGCTGTCACATCAAAATATGCAGGAGCTGCAGCTTGGCATCCGGATCGAAATCGATGAGCGCAAAGAGCATCCACAGGATTTTGTGCTGTGGAAAGGCGCGAAGCCGGGTGAGATTAAGTGGGACAGTCCGTGGGGAGCAGGACGCCCTGGATGGCATATCGAATGCTCGGCGATGGCGCGCAAATATTTGGGTGATACGCTGGACATTCACGGCGGCGGACATGATTTGCAGTTTCCGCATCATGAGTGCGAGGTGGCGCAATCCGAATCGTTAACCGGCCATCCGCTCGCTAATTACTGGATGCATAACGGATATATTCATATAAACAATGAGAAAATGTCCAAGTCGCTGGGTAACGGCATAAGGGTGAAAGATCTGCTGGTTAGAGTAAAGCCCGCCGCTGTCCGTTATTTCATGCTTGCGACGCATTACCGCAGCCCGCTCAATTTTAACGATGAGACGATCGCCCAAGCGGAGAATAGCGTGGAGCGCATCCGCAACTGTGAAGCGAATCTGCGGCATCGGCTGCAGGCGTTAGGCGATAAGGCGGTAGAAGATGCAACATCTGCCCCTGTTGAACTAGCCGATCGAATTGCGGAAATCCGCGATTTGTTCCATGCGAAGATGAGTGATGATTTTAATACACCGGATGCCATTACGGCGGTATTCGAGCTGGTGAGTGAAGCGAATCAATATCTGAACCGCGAGGTAACACAGGCACAGAGCTTGCAGGCCTTGATCGGCTTGCTGCGGGAGATGGATGAGGTGCTTGGCCTTCTGCCGGCGCAGGCAGAAGAAGAGCTGCCGGGCGAAGAGGTGGACCGGTTGATCGAAGAGCGCATAGAGGCGCGCAAGACAAAAAATTGGGCGCGGGCGGACGAGATCCGCGATCTGTTGGCCGAAAAGGGAATTATACTGGAAGATACGCCGCAGGGAATTCGTTGGAGGCGTAAATGAGCGAAGAAGCGGGACTGTGGTTTCATGCGCCGGCAAAGGATCCGCAGCAGCTGAACCCTGTAGTGCTGGCCTATATAGGGGATGCGGTGTTTGAGCTGCTCGTCCGGCAGTACTTGGTTTCGCAGCCTAATCACAAGCTGCATCATCTGCACCGGCAAGCGACCTCCTGGGTATCGGCGAGGGCGCAATGCGCACTGCTGCAGCGATGGCAGCCGCTGTTGACGGAAGAGGAAGCTGATATTGTACGGCGAGGACGCAACGCCAAATCAGGCGCTCCGCCGAAAAACGCTGATATTCAGCAATACAGGCAGGCTACCGCGCTGGAGTGTTTGGTCGGCTATTTGTATTATCAGGGGCGGAGCGATCGACTGCGGGAACTGCTGGCTATCGCTTTCGAAGATGGTAACGGACAAGATTCAGAATGAGAAGTAAAGTGAGGAGGGCGCAAGATGACAGAACAGGAAAATCAAGAAGAATGGATTGCAGGTAAGCACCCTGTGTTGGAGGCGCTTCGTTCCGGCAGAGAGATCAACAAAATATGGATTGCCGATAACGCACAAAAGAATTTGACCCTTCCTATCGTAAATGAAGCGAAAAAGCTGGGCATCATCGTGCAATTCGTCGACAAGCGCAAGCTGGACCAAATGGCGGCCGGCGTCCAGCATCAAGGCGTTGTCGCCCAAGCGGCGGCTTATCGTTACGCTGAGGTGGATGAGATAATCGCGCTCGCCCGTTCAAAGGGAGAAGAGCCGTTCTTGCTGCTGCTCGATGAGATTGAGGATCCGCATAACTTGGGTTCGATCTTGCGTACGGCGGAATGCACGGGCGTTCATGGTGTGATTATCCCTAAGCGCCGTTCCGCTTCATTGACGGCAACGGTTTCCAAAACCTCGGCCGGCGCGGCGGAGCATGTGCTGGTTGCCCGGGTGACTAACTTGGCGCAGACGATTGAACGTTTGAAAGAGGACGGAATTTGGATCGCAGGAGCGGATGTTGCGGCCAAGCAGGATGTGTACAAATCTAACTTTAATATGCCGCTTGCCGTTGTGATCGGCAACGAAAGCAAAGGGATGGGAAGATTGATTCGCGAGAAATGCGATTTCCTCGTGAAGCTGCCGATGCTTGGCAAGCTGAATTCTTTAAATGCTTCCGTAGCGGCAGGCGTATTGATGTACGAGGTGGTTCGTCAGCGGTTAGGCAGCGGTAATTCTTCGGCAGCAAAATCGGGAGCCGATTCGGCCATGAGCCGGAGTGAATAACCGATGCAACGCCGTGAGGATGTGCTTCTGGTAGATGGCTATAATATGATCGGAGCGTGGCCGGAGCTCGAGCGGTTAAAAGAAACAGGGTTGGAAGAGGCTCGCGACCGGCTGCTCGATCAGCTGGCGGATTACCAGGGGTTTACGGGGATGCAGGTGTTTGTCATTTTTGATGCTCATCAGGTCCCGGGGCTGGGAGCCACGTATAAGCAGCACAAATTGACTGTCGTTTATACGAAGGAGAAAGAAACGGCCGATGAGTGTATTGAACGGCTTGTCGCCCAGCTCACCCGGAGAAGGCGGAATATTTATGTCGCAACCTCGGATCTTGTGGAACAGCATGTCGCTTTTGGCAAAGGGGCGCTGCGGATTTCCGCAAGGGAGCTGCTGATCGATATTGAGCAGAACCGTAAAGATATTGAACAAACGGTCAAAAACGATCAAAGCGGCAAACGAAACTCATTAGATAATGTAGTGAGTCTGGATGTTTGGACCCGATTGGAAAAAATGCGGCGCGGCAATAAATAAAAGGGCAGAAGCACGCTGGAGGGCTAGGACGTCGCGTGAGTGTTATTTAAGGTGACATCTTCTTGACGCTACACTGGCAGTAGGTTACAATTTTTCTATATAAAAGAGGTCAGGACGCCCAGACGCTTGTTGACGGTGCTAGGTTACATAATGTATACTGAGCCTATGTTTAATGATAGAGATTGGAACAGAGCAATGTACGCCTTGCAGGCCGGAGGGATAGTTCGTGAGCATCGACCTCAGAGATTTGAGTATGCACGAATATGACTGCAAAACGGACGAGGATGTCGTTGAGGCGGTGCGTGATGGGGATGGCGAAGCGCTGGAGTACTTGATCAACAAGTACAAGAACTTTGTGCGTGCCAAAGCCCGCTCTTATTTTTTAATCGGAGCAGACCGTGAAGACATTGTGCAGGAAGGCATGATTGGCCTGTACAAATCGATCCGTGATTTTAAAGGGGACAAGCTGGCCTCGTTTAAAGCCTTTGCTGAATTGTGTATTACGAGACAGATTATCACAGCGATTAAGACAGCTACCAGACAAAAGCATATTCCTCTTAATTCATACGTCTCTCTGGACAAGCCGATTTACGATGAAGATTCGGACCGGACGCTGCTTGATGTCATATGCGGATCCCGTGTTTCTGATCCCGAAGAACTGATTATCAACCAAGAAGAGTTTGTGGGTTTGGAAGACAAGATGGGTGAAATTCTTAGCGATCTTGAGCGGAAAGTCCTCATGCTTTATTTGGATGGCAGATCTTATCAAGAGATTGCAGTAGATTTGGATCGCCATGTGAAATCGATTGATAACGCGCTGCAGCGAGTTAAACGTAAGCTTGAACGTTATCTTGAAGTTCGGGACGTAAGCGGATAGTAGTGTTGATGTTTGATAAACGGTTATCTTGAATCATACAGCGGAAGGCTCGGAAGCGAGTCTTTTTTTATTTTTCGCCGGTATAGTGAGTGCGGTTTGAGAGTAGAAGGAAATGGATACAATGAGACTATGACTTTTTCGTTGACATGAAATATTGCTTGTGATAAAGTATTTTAGGTAGCTCAAAATATGCATATGTTTTGAATGAGTTATTGAATCTGCGCGATTCAACATAAACGTTTATGCAACAAGTATGCAACAAGCAGTCATGCAATGAAACGGTTAGTTCGGGAGGTGTACTTCAATGCGGGTTATTATCACGTTGGCTTGCACAAACTGCAAACAAAGAAATTATACGACCAACAAGAACAAACGGAATCACCCCGACCGCATCGAGATGAAGAAGTTCTGCAAGTTCTGTAACGAGCATACTCCTCATCGCGAGACTCGTTAGTTTATTGGAGGTGTGGACGTGGCATTTTTGGCTAGAATGAAACAAGGCTTCGGCTCTACATTTGCCTTCTTTGCCGACAGCTGGGCGGAACTGAAAAAAGTCCGCTGGCCAAACCGTAAAGAGTTGACAAGCTATACGATTGTCGTTCTGGTGACGATTGTGTTTGTGACGCTTTACTTCTGGCTTCTTGACATCGGGATCTCCGAATTGGTCGAACTGATTGTTTAAGAAGGGTCCAAAGGTGGCTTGTTATGGAAAAAAGATGGTATGTCGTTCACACGTATTCCGGTTATGAGAACAAGGTAAAGACGAATCTGGAAAAACGCGTTGAATCCATGGGCATGGAAGACAAGATCTTCCGCGTGCTCGTCCCTATGGAAGAAGAAGTGGTGAACAAGGATGGTAAGAAGAAGACCGTCATGCGTAAAGTTTACCCCGGCTACGTCCTTGTGGAAATGGTGCAAACCGATGATTCGTGGTACGTTGTTCGCAATACACCTGGAGTAACAGGGTTTGTTGGATCCACAGGTTCTGGCTCGAAGCCTACGGCTTTGCTGCCTGATGAAGTGGAACAAATTCTGAAGCACATGGGCATGGAAGAACCGAAACCGGTGATCGATTTCGATTTGAAGGAGACGGTTCGTGTCAAAGTGGGTCCTTTCGCCAACTTTGTCGGTACGATTGAAGAGATTCTGCTCGACAAAAGCAAGCTTAAGGTCCACGTTAACATGTTTGGAAGGGAAACCCCGCTTGAGCTGGATTATACTCAGGTGGAAAAGATATAATATCCGGTTTTCTAATATCGCAGCACAGGCTGTTCTGCGATGGTGGGAGGGAGCTAATCCCGTCTGACCACACTTTGGGGCAAGGAGGTGTGCAACATGGCAAAAAAGGTCATCAAGATGGTAAAACTGCAAGTGCCAGCAGGTAAAGCGAACCCGGCTCCGCCGATCGGTCCTGCACTCGGTCAAGCAGGCGTAAACATCATGGCGTTCTGTAAAGAGTTCAATGCTCGTACAGCGGACCAAGCGGGTTTGATTATCCCGGTCGTTATTTCGGTATTTGAAGACCGTTCTTTTACGTTCGAGACGAAAACACCGCCGGCAGCTGTTCTTCTTCGCGTAGCGGCAGGAATCGAAAAAGGTTCCGGAGAGCCGAACAAGAAGAAGGTCGCTTCGGTTTCCCGTGCGAAAGTGCGTGAGATCGCTGAGCAAAAGATGCCCGATCTGAATGCAGCGTCGGTTGAAGCAGCAATGCTTATGATCGAAGGTACTGCTCGCAGTATGGGTGTTACAATCACTGAGTAATCAACATTTGGTTTGAAACGGGCGCGGTATCACAGGTGTCCGGGCTCATGGACAAATTTGTTCATGCAGCGTGGGAGGATCATCCGCTAGGAGGATTTTCCGTTATGACCACACAAGGAGGAGAACAACGTGGCAAAACATGGTAAAAAGTATCAAGAAGCCGCGAAGCTGTTTGACAGCGAAGCGACATATGAGCCTTTGGAAGCCATTGAATTGGTGAAAAAAGCCGCATCTGCAAAATTCGACGAGTCCGTTGAAGTAGCAGTGCGTTTGGGTGTAGACCCTCGTAAACAAGATCAAGCGGTACGCGGTGTGGTAGTATTGCCGCACGGTACTGGTAAAACAAAACGCGTCCTCGTTTTTGCGAAAGGTGAAAAAGCGAAGGAAGCGGAAGCTGCTGGAGCGGATTTTGTCGGCGATGCTGACATGATCAACAAAATTCAGCAAGGCTGGTTTGAATTCGACGTTTGCGTAGCGACGCCGGATATGATGGCGGAAGTCGGTAAGCTTGGCCGTATTCTCGGGGGTAAAGGTTTGATGCCAAACCCTAAAGCCGGTACAGTAACGTTTGATGTTACTAAAGCTGTGCAAGAGATCAAAGCCGGTAAGATCGAATACCGTCTGGACAAAGCAGGTCAAATCCATGCGCCAATTGGTAAAGTATCCTTCGGTGCTGAACAATTGAACGAAAACCTTCGTTCTTTGGTTGACGCATTGAACCGGGCTAAGCCAGCTGCTGCAAAAGGGGTTTACCTGAAAAACATTGCTGTTTCTTCGACAATGGGACCAAGCGCCCGTGTTAACACAGCGGTTTACCGTTAATAGAAACGCAATTCGAAATCGAATATGCATGCCGTAGACAGTAGGTGCCATATGCGCTTAATTTCCTACCGAGGTGTTATGATATAATGTTTATTATACCGCTGCGTACATACGCGTCGGATAGATGAACGATCATGGCCTTCGCTCGGTTGCGGAGGCCTTTCTCATGCATCGGGAACGGAAGAAAGTCTTTATACGGGGTGTAGAACATTTTATAGGAGGTGTAAAGTTTGGCTAACGCAAAGATCATCCAAGACAAAGAGCAGGCTGTTTCTGAGATCGTGTCGAAACTGCGTGAGAGCAACTGCACAATCGTTGCGGATTACCGCGGATTGAACGTTGCGCAAGTAACGGAACTTCGTAAACAACTGCGTGAAGCGGGCATTGAGTTTCAAGTTTTGAAAAACTCTCTGATTCGTCGCGCAACTGAAGCTACTGAGCTGACACAACTTGATGAAGTGTTAACTGGCCCGACTGCCATTGCTTTCGGTAAAGAGGATGTTGTCGCTCCGGCGAAAATTCTTAGCGCATTCGCGAAAAAGAATGAAGCTTTGAAAGTCAAAGGCGGCGTCCTTGAAGGTCAAGTTGTTGGGGTAGAACAAATCAAAGCGCTGGCAGATCTGCCGTCCCGCGAAGGTTTGTTGTCCATGCTCCTCAGCGTACTTCAAGCTCCTGTACGCAACTTCGCGCTTGCAGTTAAAGCTGTTTCTGAGAAACAAGAGCAAGAAGCATAATTACACGATTACAAAATACAAACTACAATTTATGGAGGTTTAACCATGAGTAAAGAGCAAATCTTAGAAGCCATTAAAGGCATGAACGTTCTTGAGTTGAACGAATTGGTAAAAGCAATCGAAGAGGAATTCGGCGTAACTGCTGCAGCTCCAGTAGCTGTTGTTGCAGGCGGCGGCGCTGCAGAAGTTGCAGAGCAAAGCGAATTCGACGTTATCTTGACAAGCGCTGGCGGATCCAAAATCAACGTTATCAAAGTTGTTCGCGAGATCACTGGCCTTGGCTTGAAAGAAGCAAAAGATCTGGTTGACGGCGCGCCGAAACCAATCAAAGAAAAAGTAGCTAAAGAAGAAGCAGAAGCAGTAAAAGCTAAGCTTGAAGAAGCTGGCGCATCTGTAGAAGTGAAGTAATTTACAGATTAACCTTGCAAACCCCTTGAAGCGTTGCTTCAAGGGGTTTGCTTACGCTTATCTATAGGTTGATTGTACTTTATTCGTTAATGAAGGATGGAGGGAAATGATGTCAGACCACTACTACACTCGCAAACCGGAGACCCAGCATAATCGGCAAATCCATGAAATGGAGCTGAGAGGCACACGTTATCGTTTTGTGACGGATGCAGGCGTTTTCTCCAAATCGGGCATCGATTATGGAAGCCGCGTGCTTATTGATGCGCTCGAATTGCCAAAGGCGGCGCGGATTCTTGATGTTGGTTGCGGTTACGGACCGCTTGGTATCGTGTCGGCAAAGCTGGTGCCGCAAGGCAAAGTGACGATGATTGACATCAATGAACGTGCAGTAGAATTGGCTCGTGAGAATGCTGCGTTAAACGGGGTTCATAATGTGGAAATCATCCAGAGTGATTTGTTCGAAGCGGTACAGGGCCGAAAGTTTGATGTCATCATTACGAATCCGCCGATCCGAGCCGGTAAAGCGGTTGTGCATCAAATCTTCGAAGAAGGAGCTGCAATGCTCGGTCCCGGGGGGGCGATGTGGGTGGTCATTCAAAAAAAGCAGGGAGCACCATCTGCAGAGGCAAAGCTTGAATCGTTGTTTGAGCGAGTGGTCGAGGTGAAGAAAGACAAAGGCTACCGTATTTTTCGGGCAGAGAAGTAGGCGTTAGAAAAACGGCAATCGATTGTTGACTTGGAATCTCTGATGTGTTATTATTATAAAATGTCAGCATTAAACTGGGCCCAATCTCTTTAGTTCATTAAAATGTCAAGTATTATTTTTACATGCATTTTATGCATAAAAAATAACCATTGACGTATAATGCTTAGATTTTGGGCAAAATTACTTGATATGAGAAGATGTGGCCGAGATCGGCTGCGCCGACCGCTAGGAACATGCTCTTTTTTCGATACTCTTCGATAAGGGCTTTTCTTTATTGAAATATAAGAAAGTATATGATTAGTAATTGTACTGACTTATATTTCTACACGAAATGCGCTAACTCCTTCTGGAGATAGCAAAAGATGTTTACGCTTGAAACAGCTAACTGTTATATTTAAGCGTTGAAGCAGACATGAGGGGTGAGGTAAAGTTGGCAGGACAACTTGTTCAGTATGGCCGACGCACGCGTAGAAGCTACGCTCGCATTAACGAGGTGCTCGAGGTTCCAAACCTAATCGAAATCCAACAAAAGTCGTATGAAAAGTTTTTGGAGCGAGACCTGCTTGAATTGTTCCAAGACATTTCACCGATTCAGGATTTCACGGGCAATCTGTCGCTTGAGTTTATTGATTATAGCTTAGGCGAACCGAAATATTCGGTTGACGAGTCGAAGGAACGCGACGTGACGTATGCTGCTCCATTACGAGTAAAGGTGCGGCTCATCAACAAAGAAACCGGAGAAGTGAAGGAACAAGAAGTTTTCATGGGCGACTTCCCGCTGATGACCGAAACTGGCACATTCATTATAAATGGAGCGGAACGGGTTATCGTCAGCCAATTGGTGCGCTCACCCAGTGTATATTTCAGCACGAAGGTCGATAAGAACGGGAAGAAAACATACACAGCTACGGTTATTCCGAACCGTGGTGCTTGGCTTGAGCTGGAGACGGACGCGAAGGATATTATCTACGTCCGCATTGACCGTACCCGGAAGATTCCGGTAACGGTGCTTCTGCGTGCGCTTGGTTTTGGCACTGATGCCGAAATTCTTGATCTGCTCGGTCATGATGAGTATATCCGCAACACGCTTGATAAAGACAATACAGACTCCACGGAGAAGGCGCTGATCGAAATTTATGAGCGTCTGCGTCCAGGCGAGCCGCCGACATTGGATAATGCGAAGAGCCTGTTAGTTGCGCGATTCTTCGATCCAAAGCGCTATGATTTGGCCAACGTTGGCCGTTACAAAATAAATAAAAAACTTCACATTAAGAACCGTCTGTTCAATCAACGTCTTGCTGAGACGCTGGTCGATCCAAGCACAGGAGAGATCCTGGCGGAGAGCGGACAAATGATTGATCGTCGCCTGTTAGACGAGATTCTTCCGCTGCTTGAGACAAACGTCGGTTATAAGACGTATCATGTAGCTGGCGGTGTAATGGATGCTAGTAGTATTCCTCTACAAACGATCAGTGTATTCTCACCGGACGAAGACGGAAAAGTTATCAAAGTAATTTCTAACGGCTTGATTGACAAGGCGGTTAAACACATTACGCCTGCGGACATCATCGCCTCGATTAACTACTTCATCAACTTGCTGCATGGTGTTGGCAGCACGGATGATATTGACCACTTGGGTAACCGCCGCTTGCGTTCTGTCGGTGAATTGCTGCAGAACCAGTTCCGTATCGGTTTATCCCGAATGGAGCGCGTTGTACGCGAGAGAATGTCCATTCAAGACGCAAATGCGATCACACCGCAGGCGCTTATTAATATTCGCCCGGTTATCGCTTCAATTAAAGAGTTCTTCGGAAGCTCACAGCTGTCCCAGTTTATGGATCAGACGAACCCGCTTGCCGAGCTGACGCACAAACGCCGTTTGTCCGCACTAGGACCCGGTGGTTTGACGCGGGAGCGCGCAGGCTTTGAGGTTCGTGACGTTCATAACTCTCACTATGGACGGATGTGTCCAATCGAGACGCCTGAGGGACCGAATATCGGATTGATCAACTCCTTGTCCACGTTTGCGCGTATTAATGAGTATGGATTCATTGAGGCGCCTTATCGCTGGGTTGATCCGAAAACAGCTATTGTCACTGAGCAAATCTCTTATCTTACTGCGGATGAAGAGGATAACTATGTTATCGCACAAGCGAATGCGGAGCTGAACTCGGAAGGTAGGTTTGCCGAAGAAAGTGTTATCGTTCGTTACAACAAACAGAAGGATAACATTCTGACGATGCCGAGCGACCGTGTTGATTATATGGACGTATCTCCAAAACAGGTTGTATCGGTTGCGACTGCGCTGATCCCGTTCTTGGAGAACGATGACTCCAACCGCGCGCTGATGGGTTCCAACATGCAGCGGCAGGCGGTGCCGCTTCTTATTCCGAAAGCGCCGCTTGTTGGTACAGGTATGGAACACAAATCGGCAAAAGACTCGGGTGTTTGTATCGTTACGAAGCATGATGGAATTGTTGAACGCGTAACCGCAAATGAAATTCAGGTGCGTCGTGTGGAAACAATCGACGGCAAACAAGTAACCGGAGATCTGGTGAAACACAAGCTGCACAAATTTATGCGTTCTAACCAAGGTACGTGTATTAACCAACGTCCAATCATTCGCAAAGGCGAATTCGTGCCGAAAGGAACGATTCTTGCCGATGGTCCATCCACTGAGATGGGTGAGCTGGCGCTGGGCCGCAACGTTGTGGTTGCGTTTATGACTTGGGAAGGCTACAACTACGAGGATGCGATCCTGCTTAGCGAGAAACTCGTTAAAGAGGATGTATACACTTCGATTCATATCGAGGAGTATGAGTCCGAAGCGCGTGATACGAAGCTTGGACCGGAAGAAATTACCCGTGATATTCCAAATGTTGGCGAAGAAGCGCTGAAGAACTTGGATGAGCGCGGTATTATCCGTGTCGGTGCTGAAATCGGCGCAGGCGATATTCTCGTTGGTAAAGTAACACCGAAGGGCGTAACCGAATTGACGGCGGAAGAGCGTTTGCTGCATGCCATCTTCGGGGAGAAAGCCCGCGAAGTTCGCGATACATCGCTGCGCGTGCCGCATGGTACCGACGGTATCGTCGTTGATGTGAAAGTATTTACGCGTGAGAACGGCGATGAGCTGCCGCCAGGCGTTAACCAATTGGTTCGTGTCTATATCGCTCAAAAACGGAAAATCTCCGAGGGCGACAAAATGGCAGGACGCCATGGTAACAAAGGGGTAATCGCACGTATTCTTCCGGAAGAAGATATGCCTTTCCTGCCGGATGGCACACCGGTCGAAGTTGTTCTTAATCCGCTCGGCGTTCCGTCACGAATGAACATCGGACAGGTGCTGGAAGTCCACTTGGGTATGGCTTGTAAACATCTTGGCATTCATGCCGCTACACCGGTATTTGACGGTGCGCGCGAGTATGATGTGTTTGATACGATGGAAGAAGCTGGCATGCAGCGTAATGGTAAGACGATTCTTTACGATGGAAGAACCGGGGAATCGTTCGAACGTGAAGTTACGGTCGGCGTTATGTATATGATTAAATTGGCTCACATGGTTGACGATAAAATCCATGCTCGTTCCACTGGTCCTTACTCACTCGTTACACAGCAGCCTCTTGGCGGTAAAGCGCAATTTGGCGGGCAGCGTTTCGGCGAGATGGAGGTTTGGGCACTCGAGGCATACGGTGCAGCCTACACGCTGCAAGAGATTCTTACCGTTAAGTCTGACGATGTTGTTGGTCGTGTGAAAACGTACGAATCGATCGTCAAAGGCGAGAACGTGCCAGAACCTGGTGTTCCTGAATCGTTCAAGGTTCTTATCAAAGAACTGCAGAGCTTAGGTATGGACGTCAAGATCCTTACTGAGAACGAAGAAGAGATCGAAATGAAAGAAATGGACGATGAGGACGATGGAACCAGCGATAAGCTGAACCTCAACCTGGAAGGCGCGGAAGTAGGCGCGGAGTAACGATCGAAAGTAGATCTAAATTGACTGACACAGACTTAAGGAGGGTTGCTCCTTGTTGGACGTAAACAACTTTGAGTATATGAAGATCGGATTGGCCTCCCCGGACAAGATTCGTTCATGGTCCCGCGGAGAAGTGAAGAAACCGGAAACGATCAACTACCGTACGTTGAAACCAGAAAAAGAAGGCTTGTTCTGCGAGAAGATTTTCGGGCCGACGAAAGACTGGGAATGTCATTGCGGTAAATACAAGCGTGTTCGTTACAAAGGTGTGGTTTGTGACCGCTGCGGCGTTGAGGTAACTCGCGCTAAGGTTCGTCGTGAACGTATGGGTCACATCGAACTCGCAGCTCCGGTCTCGCATATCTGGTATTTCAAAGGCATTCCAAGCCGTATGGGCTTGGCGCTTGATATGTCCCCTCGTTCGCTCGAGGAGATCATTTACTTTGCATCCTATGTTGTAACGGATCCCGGCGATACGCCTTTGGAGAAGAAACAGCTTCTTTCCGAGAAAGAATACCGCAGCTACCGTGAAAAATACGGCTACGGTTTCCATGCCGGAATGGGTGCGGAAGCAGTCAAACGCCTTCTGCAGGATATCGACGTTGAGCGTGAGCTCGATATGCTGAAGGAAGAGCTTCGTACAGCACAAGGACAAAGACGTAACCGGGCAATTAAACGGCTTGAAGTCATCGAGGCTTTCCGCAACTCCGGCAATGAGCCGGAGTGGATGATCCTTGATGTGCTTCCGGTCATTCCGCCGGAGCTTCGTCCAATGGTTCAGCTTGATGGCGGACGTTTTGCGACATCTGACCTCAATGACCTGTACCGCCGTGTTATTAACCGTAACAACCGTCTCAAACGGCTGCTTGATCTTGGCGCGCCGGACATCATCGTTCAGAATGAGAAACGGATGCTTCAAGAAGCGGTTGATGCTTTGATCGATAACGGCCGCCGTGGCCGTCCTGTTACCGGTCCCGGGAACCGTCCGCTCAAATCGCTCAGCCATATGCTGAAAGGTAAGCAAGGACGTTTCCGTCAGAACCTGCTCGGTAAACGTGTTGACTACTCAGGCCGTTCTGTTATCGTAGTCGGACCAAGCCTGAAAATGTACCAATGCGGTCTTCCGAAGGAAATGGCGCTTGAACTGTTTAAGCCTTTCGTGATGAAGGAGCTTGTCAACAAAGGGCTTGCTCACAATATCAAGAGCGCCAAACGCAAAGTAGAACGGGTTAGCCCTGAGGTTTGGGATGTTCTTGAAGAAGTGATCAAGGAGCATCCGGTTCTGCTGAACCGTGCCCCTACGCTTCACCGTCTGGGTATCCAAGCTTTCGAACCGATCCTTGTTGAAGGACGCGCCATTAAACTTCACCCGCTCGTATGTACAGCTTACAACGCTGACTTCGACGGTGACCAAATGGCGGTACACGTACCTTTGTCGGCAGAAGCACAAGCGGAAGCCCGTCTGTTGATGCTTGCTTCGGGTAACATCTTGAATCCGAAAGACGGCAAACCGGTTGTTACTCCGTCTCAGGATATGGTTCTTGGAAGCTTCTACTTGACGATGGATAACAACGAAGCTAAAGGCAGCGGATCGGTGTTTGCGAACGTTAACGAAGCGATCTCCGCATACCAACGCGGTATTGTTTCGCTGCATGCCCGGATTGTCATTCCTGTCAAAGTGTTGAACAAGAAGACGTTCACAGAAGAACAACAAAAATCACTGCTGGTGACGACTGTCGGTAAGGTCATCTTCAATGAGATCTTCCCGGATACGTTCCCGTACATCAACGAGGCAACAAAAGCCAACTTGATCAACGGCACACCGGATAAATATTTTGTCTATGAAAAAGGTACCGATCTGCAAAAGTTCTTGAATGAAATTTCAATAGCCGGTGCAGTCGGCAAGGAATATCTCGGTCAAATCATTGCTGAGTGTTTCCGCCAGTACCATACAACACAAACATCGGTTATTTTGGATAAAATCAAGCAGCTTGGTTTTACCTACTCGACCAAAGCGGGTATTACAATTGCGGTCGACGATGTTATCGTTCCACAAGAGAAAATTAAAATTCTTGAGGAATCCGATGAGAAGGTTAAAGTGGTTACGAATCAGTACCGTCGCGGTCTGATTACGAACGACGAGCGTTATGACCGTGTTATCGGGATCTGGAGTAAAGCGAAGGATCAAATTACCGATATCCTCATGAAATCGATGGATCGTTACAACTCCATCATGCTCATGGTCGATTCCAAAGCGCGGGGTAACAAATCGCAGATCACACAGCTTGGCGGGATGCGCGGTCTGATGGCGAATCCATCGGGTCGGATCATCGAGTTGCCGATCAAATCGAACTTCCGTGAAGGCCTGACCGTATTGGAGTACTTCATCTCCACTCACGGTGCGCGGAAAGGTTTGGCGGATACAGCCCTTCGTACAGCGGACTCTGGATACTTGACCCGCCGTCTGGTCGACGTTGCGCAGGATGTCATCGTTCGCGAAGACGATTGCGGAACGGATAAAGGCTTTACCGTCAGCAAAATCCAAGATGGTAAAGAGGTTATCGAGGATCTGTACGATCGTATTGAAGGTCGTTACTCCTTTGAGACGGTTCGTCATCCGCAGACAGGTGAAGTTCTGGTTAACCGTAACGAATTGATTGATTCGAACAAAGCGGACGCCATTATTGAAGCTGGTGTTGAGAAGCTGCAGATCCGTTCTGTGCTCAGCTGCCGTGCTCGTCATGGGGTTTGTAAGATCTGTTACGGCCGTAACCTTGCTACTGGCAAACACGTGGAGATCGGTGAAGCAGTTGGTATTATCGCCGCCCAATCGATCGGTGAGCCGGGAACACAGCTTACAATGCGTACATTCCATACCGGCGGCGTTGCCGGAGACGATATTACGCAAGGTCTTCCGCGGATTCAAGAGCTCTTCGAAGCCCGGAATCCGAAAGGACAGGCGATTATCTCCGAGCTTGACGGGGTCATTAAAGAAATCCGTGAAGCGAAGGATCGCCGTGAGATCGAAGTGCAGGGAGAAGCGGAATCGAAAGTCTACGCTGTCACATACGGTTCCCGTATCCGTGTAACGGTAGGCCAGCATATTGAAGCCGGCGACGAGCTGACTGATGGTTCGATCGATCCGAAGGATATGCTTCGCATTAAAGGTATCCGCGGCGTTCAGAACTATATTCTTCAGGAAGTTCAACGCGTTTACCGGAATCAAGGCGTTGAGATTAACGATAAACACATCGAAGTTATGATCAAGCAGATGCTTCGTAAAATCCGGATTGTGGATGCGGGCGAAACGGTCTTGCTGCCGGGCGCATTTGTTGATATTCATGAATATGAATCAGCAAACCGCGATGCCATCTTCGCGGATAAAGAACCGGCAGTGGCTAAGCCTGTACTGCTCGGGATCACGAAAGCATCGCTTGAAACCGACTCCTTCTTGTCGGCAGCTTCCTTCCAAGAAACGACGCGTGTTCTTACGGACGCGGCTATTAAAGGGAAGGTTGACCAATTGCTCGGCTTGAAAGAGAACGTCATTATTGGTAAGCTGATTCCTGCAGGTACCGGGATGAACCGTTATCGCAGCATCCGCTTTGCCGGCTTCGAGGATGAACAGCAATTGAGCGATGAAGAGCAGCTGGAGACAGTTGAATCGTAATTAAATAAACAGAGTAGGGGATGTGGGTAAGGCTCACGTATGCTTGCCAACATCCCGTTTCTGTTTTGAAATATCTTTCTAACAAGATTATTTGATCAATTCACGGAATCAAAGCACATTTCATCTTGACATTATAGGGTATGAGGTGCTAATATATCGAAGTGTGCCTAAATGCTTGGATCCTGTGCTTGTTTTACTATATTAGAAGGATGAGATTCCATGCCATTTAAGATCGGCACGAAACAGACGACAAAGATGGTTGAGCAGCGTAAAGCAACGCTTGTCTACGTCGCTGAAGATGCAGATCCACGGATCACGGACAAGATTGTCCAGCAATGCAACAAAGCTGGCATTGATGTAACCTGGGTCGACACGATGAAGAACCTCGGGATTACCTGCGGGATTGACATCGGGGCAGCCATGGCTGCATTGGTTCCTGATGAAGAATAAGTAAATTCGTTTTTACCGGTAGGCTGAAAGTCGATTGGTAGAAACTTTTGTTTGTTTCTTTATGAACCGCCTGGATCTGTGGGCTTAGATTTTGGGTAAGGGCTACTACGCAAGACAGTTATGGGAAGGGGGTGGCAGCATGCCAACAATTAATCAGCTAGTTCGCAAAGGCCGTGAGGCTAAAGTGGTCAAGTCGAAATCTCCTGCACTGCAAAGAGGCTTCAACGCGTTGAAACGCGAAGAAACCGGTCAAAGCTCCCCGCAAAAACGTGGTGTTTGCACTCGTGTAGGTACGATGACGCCGAAAAAACCGAACTCCGCTCTGCGGAAATATGCGCGTGTACGTTTGACGAACCGCGTAGAGGTTACGGCTTACATCGGAGGGATTGGACACAACCTGCAAGAGCACAGCGTGGTATTGGTACGTGGCGGTCGGGTAAAAGATCTTCCGGGTGTACGTTACCACATCGTACGCGGTGCGCTTGATACTGCAGGCGTGAACAACCGTAAACAAGCTCGTTCCAAATACGGTACGAAGCGTCCGAAAGAGAAAAAGTAATTCATCATAAGGGTAAATGACTTATGAACGACAATGACTATTAGAAGAAAGGGGGATTTCCTCAATGCCACGTAAAGGTCCAGTAACAAAACGTGATGTATTACCGGATCCGGTATACAGCAGCAAATTGGTAACACGTTTGATCAACCGTATTATGATCGACGGTAAACGCGGTGTAGCTCAAACCATTCTTTATGATGCGTTCAATGTAATCCAAGAGCGTACGGGTAAAGATCCTATGGAAGTGTTTGAAGCCGCGATTAAAAATATTATGCCTGTTCTTGAAGTTAAAGCTCGCCGTGTCGGTGGTGCGAACTATCAAGTACCGATCGAGGTTAAACCAGAACGCCGTACGTCGCTTGGTCTCCGTTGGCTCGTGAACTATTCACGTAACCGCGGCGAGAAAACGATGGAAGAGCGTTTGGCAGCCGAGATCATCGATGCTTCCAACAACACAGGCGCATCGGTTAAGAAACGCGAAGATACACACAAAATGGCGGAAGCGAACAAAGCGTTTGCACATTACCGCTGGTAGGATTTAAAATACGAAAGGAGACAAATTCATGGCTAGAGAATTCTCCTTGAAAGATACGCGCAATATTGGTATCATGGCGCATATTGATGCCGGTAAAACGACGACTACCGAGCGGATCCTGTTCTACACAGGCCGTACCCACAAAATCGGTGAAGTGCACGAAGGTGCAGCAACGATGGACTGGATGGAGCAGGAACAAGAGCGCGGAATTACGATTACTTCCGCTGCTACGACTGCTCAATGGAAAGGTCACCGCATCAACATCATCGATACTCCGGGTCACGTTGACTTCACTGTTGAAGTTGAACGTTCCCTACGCGTATTGGACGGGGCCGTTGGGGTTTTCAGTGCGAAAGAGGGCGTAGAGCCGCAGTCTGAGACCGTATGGCGTCAGGCTGACCGCTATGGCGTACCGCGTATCGCATACGTCAACAAGATGGACATCATTGGCGCAGACTTCTTGAATGTTATCAAGAGCATGCGTGAGCGTCTTCAGGCTAATGCTGTTGCGATCCAACTCCCGATCGGCGCCGAGAATGATTTCATCGGTCTGATCGATATCGTTGACCGCGTAGCTTACAAGTACAAGGACGATCTTGGTAAAGATCCAGAGCAAATTGAAATTCCTGACGAGTATAAAGAGCAAGTTGAAGAACTTCGCTTGGAGCTCGTTGAGAAAGTCGCTGAACTGGACGAAGAGCTTACAATGAAATATCTTGAAGGAGAAGAAATCTCCGTACAAGAAATCAAAGCAGCTCTCCGTAAGGGCGTTTGTGATGTTAAGATTTTCCCTGTGGTATGTGGATCTTCTTATCGTAACAAAGGCGTTCAGATGGTTCTCGACGCAGTTGTTGATTACCTTCCATCTCCGATCGACGTACCTGACATTAAAGGTGTGCTTGAGGATGGAACGGAAACGATCCGTAAATCTGCTGATGATCAACCATTTGCAGCATTGGCGTTCAAAATTGCAACTGACCCGTTTGTTGGTAAATTGACGTTCTTCCGTGTGTATTCCGGCGTTCTGTCTTCCGGTTCTTACGTTCTTAATGCCACTAAAGGCAAACGTGAGCGCGTAGGCCGTATTCTCCAGATGCATGCGAACAGCCGTCAAGAGATTTCCGAGGTTTATGCAGGTGATATCGCTGCTGCGGTCGGTCTGAAAGACACGATTACAGGCGACACGCTTTGCGATGAAAAGAACCCGGTTATTCTCGAATCCATGAACTTCCCTGAGCCGGTTATCCAAATCGCAATTGAGCCGAAGACGAAAGCCGACCAGGACAAAATGGGTGTTGCACTTTCCAAGCTTTCTGAGGAAGATCCGACTTTCCGTGCCTACACTGATGAAGAAACAGGACAAACGATCATCGCTGGTATGGGTGAGCTTCACCTTGAAATCATCGTTGACCGTATGGTTCGTGAATTCAAAGTAGAAACGAATGTTGGTAAACCACAGGTTGCTTACCGTGAAACATTTAAAACTGCTGCTAAGGTTGAAGGTAAGTTCGTTCGCCAATCCGGTGGCCGTGGTCAATATGGTCATTGCTGGGTCGAGTTCGAACCGCAAGAGCCAGGTGCAGGGTTCGTATTTGAAAACAAAATCGTCGGTGGCGTAGTACCTCGTGAGTACATCCCTGCTGTTCAAGCTGGTATTGAAGAGTCGATGAAGAACGGCGTTATCGCTGGCTTCCCGCTCGTTGATATCAAAGCTAGAATCGTTGACGGATCCTACCATGATGTCGACTCCTCGGAGATGGCGTTTAAAATTGCCGGATCGATGGCGCTTAAAGCGGCTAAGGACAAATGTAACCCTGTTCTGCTTGAGCCAATCATGAAGGTAGAAGTTACAGTTCCAGAAGAGTACATGGGCGATGTTATGGGTATGTTGAACTCCCGTCGTGGTCGCATTGAAGGTATGGATTCCCGTGCAGGTGCACAAATTATCCGTGCTAAGGTGCCTTTGGCTGAGATGTTCGGTTACTCCACAACACTCCGTTCCGGTACACAAGGACGCGGTGTATTCGCAATGGAGCTTTCTCATTACGAAGAAGTTCCTAAATCGATCTCTGAAGAGATCATCTCCAAGACTAAAGGCGCTTAATTATAACGCAATTGAACCTTGGAATAACATTTTGCATTTGGCCAGACGTCGCTTGCTTACAAGCAGCGCTGTCGGGCCCACACATATAATTTCCTAATATTAAGGAGGAATAAGTTCAATGGCTAAGGCAAAATTTGAACGTAACAAACCGCACGTTAATATCGGTACAATTGGTCACGTTGACCATGGTAAAACAACTCTGACTGCTGCCATCACAACCGTTCTTTCCAAAAAATACGGCGGCGCAGCAATCGCATTCGACCAAATCGATAAAGCACCAGAAGAGCGCGAGCGTGGTATCACAATCTCCACTGCACACGTAGAGTACGAAACTCCTAACCGTCACTATGCACACGTTGACTGCCCAGGTCACGCCGACTATGTTAAAAACATGATCACTGGTGCAGCACAAATGGATGGAGCAATCCTGGTTGTATCCGCAGCTGACGGCCCAATGCCGCAAACTCGCGAGCACATCTTGCTTTCCAAGCAAGTAGGCGTTCCTTACATCGTAGTATTCTTGAACAAATGCGACATGGTTGAAGACGAAGAGTTGCTTGAACTGGTTGAGATGGAAGTTCGCGACCTTCTGAACGAGTATGAGTTCCCAGGCGATGACACTCCAATCATCCGTGGTGCAGCTCGTGAAGCTCTTACAAACCCAGACGGTCCTTGGGCCGACAAAATCGTTGAGTTGTTCGAGCAAGTTGACCAATACATCCCAACTCCAGAGCGTGACACTGACAAGCCTTTCCTTATGCCTGTCGAGGACGTGTTCACAATCACAGGTCGTGGTACAGTTGCTACAGGTCGCGTAGAGCGCGGTGTAGTTAAAGTCGGCGACGAAGTTGAAATCATCGGTTTGCAAGAAGAAACTCGCAAATCCGTATGTACTGGTGTAGAAATGTTCCGTAAATTGCTTGACTCCGCTCAAGCAGGGGACAACATCGGCGCATTGCTTCGTGGTGTTGAGCGTAAAGACATCGAGCGTGGCCAAGTTATTGCGAAACCAGGTTCCGTTAAACCGCACACTAACTTCACAGCTCAAATCTACGTTTTGACTAAAGAAGAGGGTGGCCGTCATAAGCCTTTTTTCACGGGCTACCGTCCACAGTTCTACTTCCGTACAACTGACGTTACAGGTATCATCAACCTGCCAGAAGGCACTGAGATGGTAATGCCTGGTGATAACATCACTGTTACAGTTGAACTGATCGCTCCTATCGCCGTTGAAGAAGGTACTCGCTTCGCGATCCGTGAAGGCGGCCGTACTGTAGGCGCTGGCGCAGTTGCATCCATCCAAAAATAAGCCGGTGCGGCATCAGCCGCCCTGCTTGACCAGAAGCCTCCACATTTGTGGGGGTTTCTTTTTTATGATCGCCATCCAGTGCTGCACCTCGAGCTCCTTTTCCGGAAAAAGTTGCAGCCTCAAGGGATGCGCAGCGTGCCTTCGTTCGGAAAAGAAGCGATATCCTCAAGGGATGCACGGCGTGCCTTCGTTCGGAAAAGAAGCGATAGCCTCAAGGGATACACAGCGTGCCTTCTTTCGGAAAAGAAGCGATAACCTCAAGGGATACGCAGCGTGCCTTCTTTCGGAAAAGAAGCGATAACCTCAAGGGATACACAGCGTGCCTTCGTTCCAGAAAAGCGGCAGCCTCCGCCTGCTGTTTAGCCTGTGTTCTTATTGAACTTATTATATAGTAACAACACAGGTTTAAAGGCAGGACGTAAACTCTCCGGCTGCTCGCTTTTCCCTGCACTGCGTCTCTTGTTGCACTGTAATCATAAAGCAGCTGCCCAGTAGCGACTCTCGCTTAGCTGTACCCGGTTATTTTTTGATTTCCTTAATTTCTTAATTGCTGCTATGTGTGTAATGGACATATTTGTCTTTTAGCGGCTGGAATGATCGGTGTTGGGAATTCTAACGGACATATGTGTCTCTAAGAAGACTATTTAAACAGAAAGCAGTCGTTTTTGTCCTGTAAAGGTCTAAAATGTCCGTTAGCAATTGAATCTTTCATTATATTTCCTCTAAGGGACACGTTTGTCCGTTACTGTAATGAGGCCAACGCCTGTGGAAATTCTCGGCGCGGTAAAATTGTAAATTCAATATACATTGGTGGATAGAATAAGCATGCCCGCATTATTAACCTCGGGTATGCTTTTATTCTTATAGAAGAAACACAATTTGCTGCGTAGTTAATTTGGAGTGTAAAGTTCAATAAAATACCATATATGTTATAATGCTTAAATTGAGTCTTGATGCATGGTGGTGAGATAATGTTATGGTTAAAGTCAAATAACACAAAACCGGGCACAGTGACAATAATCCCAGTGTTTAAGGGAGAGCAGCGAAGTTCCAACCGTTCTTGGGCAATATGTCTGGTTCAGCTGCATTAGGCTGCGAAGGGAACAAATGCTATATCGCTGTTGACGTGGTCTGCGAGAGAATGGCTGAAAAGTTCATGTTTTGAAGACTAATTATTAATGCCGCCGATTATAAAGACGGTATATTATTTTCGCCACTTGTGGAGAAATGGATACTGCGGCGAAGCAGCGGGAGATGCAATCCACCGTAAAGTTTATGTTCCGCCACCCCTTCGAAAAGGCCCCGAGTTTAACGGCGGAAGGAGGTTGTTGCGTGAGCCGCACTGCTGTGCGCAGTGTTATCCAAATTCGACACAAAAAAATCTTGCATTAGCCCGCAATTTTATGTATAATTGTGAACGTTGGTCTGTGACTGTGCGATGATGTGAGAGGTTGCCGACACACCCGGCCCCTTTGCCATGGGGCACCAGGTCGGGTTTTCTCACGGAGTATGTCCGATAATAAATTGGGCGATAGAAGGAGGGACTTATATGGCAAAGCAAAAGATTCGTATTCGTTTGAAAGCTTACGATCACAGAATTCTTGACCAATCAGCAGAGAAAATTGTTGAAACTGCAAAGCGTTCCGGGGCAGGTGTTTCCGGGCCAATTCCGTTGCCAACGGAAAAGCAAATCATCACCATTCTGCGTGCGGTACACAAGTACAAGGATTCGCGGGAGCAATTCGAAATGCGCACACATAAGCGCTTGATCGATATTGTAAACCCAACGCCGCAAACGGTTGATGCTTTGATGCGCTTGGACTTGCCGTCCGGTGTAGATATTGAAATTAAATTGTAATTCCAGTAGAACGGAATAGGAAAGGAAATGAGGTGTCAACATGAAAGGTATCTTAGGGAAAAAGCTTGGAATGACTCAAGTGTTTACCGCAGAGGGTAACGTAATTCCGGTTACGGTTATCGAAGCTGGTCCTTGTGTGGTTCTGCAGAAGAAAGACCAAGAGAATGATGGATACGAAGCGATCCAGCTTGGTTTCTCCGATAAGAAAGAAAAAAGAGCGATCAAACCTGAAATCGGCCATGCCAAGAAGGCGAACTCGACTCCTAAGCGCTACGTTCGTGAATTCCGCGGTGTAAACATCGGTGAATACGAAGTTGGTGCAGAAGTAAAAGCCGACCTGTTTGCCGAAGGCGAATTCGTTGACGTTACAGGTATTTCTAAAGGTAAAGGTTTTGCAGGCGTTATTAAACGTTGGGGACAAAGCACAGGCCCAATGTCACACGGTTCCCGTTACCACCGCGGACCAGGTTCGATGGGTTCCATCCAAGCGAACCGCGTGCCAAAGGGTAAACGTCTTCCAGGTCATATGGGTCATGATACAATCACGATTCAAAACCTTGAAATCGTCCGTGTAGATGCAGAACGCAATGTGTTGCTGGTTAAAGGCTCCATTCCGGGTCCTAAAAACAGCTTCGTGAAAGTAAAAACTACGGTGAAGAAATAAGCTTACAAGAAAGGAGGAACAAGCAATGCCAAAAGTAGCACTATTTAATGTGAGCGGCTCGCAAGTTGGTGAAGTTGAATTGTCCGATAACGTATTCGGCATCCAACCTAACGTTCACGTGTTGCACAGCGCAGTCGTTTTGCAGCAAGCTGCAGAACGTCAAGGAACGCATAAGACAAAAGGTCGCTCCGAAGTACGCGGTGGCGGTCGTAAACCTTGGAAACAAAAAGGAACTGGCCGTGCCCGTCAAGGTAGCATTCGCTCCCCGCAATGGGTAGGCGGCGGAACGGTTTTTGGACCGACTCCTCGCACCTATGGCTTCAAGTTACCGAAGAAAGTTCGCCGCTTGGCGATTAAATCCGCACTGTCTTCCAAAGTGATCGATAATGAAATTATCGTATTGGATCAGTTGTCGTTTGCTCAGCCGAAAACGAAAGAATTCGCTGGCATCCTCGGCAATCTGAAAGTAGCCCGCAAAGCACTTGTTGTTACAGCAGGTTACGAAGATAATGTAGCTTTGTCCGCACGTAATATTCCTGGAGTGAAGTTCGTCGCTGCAGACGGCATCAATGTTCTGGATCTTATGGTACACGACAAGCTCATCATCACGAAGGAAGCGGTCGAGAAAGTACAGGAGGTGCTTGCGTAATGAAGAATGCACGCGATATTATCAAGCGCCCGGTTATCACCGAACGCACGAGTGACTTCATGATGAACAAACGTTATGTTTTTGAAGTAGACATCCGTGCCAACAAAACTGCGATCAAACAAGCAGTTGAAGAAATCTTTAAAGTAAAAGTGACTAGCGTCAACACAATGCGCGTAGCGGGTAAACCGAAACGCCAAGGCCGTCACTCTGGGTATACTTCCGAATGGAAGAAAGCGATCGTTCAGCTCAGCGAAGACAGTAAAGAGCTTGAGTTTTTTGAAACGGTATAACGCACAGTAGACAAGTAAGGAGGGAATAAAAGTGCCAATCAAGAAGTATAAACCGACTTCTCCTGCTCGTCGTGGAATGTCCGTCTCTACATTCGAAGAGATCACGACAAGCACGCCGGAGAAATCGTTGCTTGCGCCGCTTTTCAAAAAAGCCGGCCGTAACAACCAAGGTAAAATTACGGTTCGCCATCATGGCGGCGGACATAAACGCAAATACCGGATCATTGACTTCAAACGTAACAAAGACGGTATCGTCGGCAATGTTGCTACAATTGAGTACGATCCGAACCGTACATCGAACATCGCATTGATACACTATGCTGATGGTGAGAAACGTTACATTATCGCTCCGAAAGGTCTGAAAGTCGGAGATCAAATCATGTCCGGTCCAACTGCCGACATTAAAGTGGGTAACGCTCTGCCAATGGAAAACATTCCTGTAGGTACAGTTATCCACAACATTGAGATGAAACCTGGTAAAGGTGGACAATTGGTTCGCGCTGCCGGTACTGAAGCTCAATTGCTCGGTAAAGAGGAAACTTATGCGGTTATTCGTTTGTCTTCCGGTGAAGTACGCCGCATTCTGAAAGTTTGCCGCGCTACAATCGGATCTGTAGGCAACGAAGATCACGAACTCGTGAAAATCGGTAAAGCAGGCCGTACCCGTTGGCTCGGCAAGCGTCCTGAAGTTCGCGGGGTAGTAATGAACCCGAACGATCACCCACACGGTGGTGGTGAAGGTCGCGCTCCGATCGGACGGAAATCGCCTATGTCTCCTTGGGGCAAACCGACCCTTGGTTTCAAAACGCGCAAGAAGAAAAAAGCTTCAAGCCAATACATTGTTCGTCGTCGTACGAAATAATAATTGCTCAAGCAGAAACGGCTGCCGAGCTCTGGCAGAGGCAGCGACGTTTCGCGGTGAAAGATTAACCGCGTGAGCAAACGGCTCACGTAATGTTTGGTGAAGGGAGGATCACACATGGGTCGCAGTTTGAAAAAAGGACCGTTTATTGACGGATACCTGCTGAAAAAGGTCGAGGATTTGAACGAAACAAACAAAAAGGTCGTTATCAAAACCTGGTCCCGCCGCTCAACTATTTTCCCACAATTCATCGGTCACACGTTTGCAGTGTATGACGGACGCAAGCATGTACCGGTATATGTTACAGAGGATATGGTTGGACACAAACTCGGTGAGTTTGCACCGACGCGTACGTACAAAGGTCATACCGATGATGATAAGAAAACGGGCAGAAGATAATCCTGCTCCCGAGTTAATTGTTACTGAGAGGAGGTTCAACCATGCAACAAGCTAAAGCCAGCGTCAATTTTATCCGCATTGCACCTCGTAAAGCGCAGTTGGTTGTGGATTTGATCCGCGGTAAGCAAGTTGGCGAAGCAATCGCGATTCTGCGTCATACGCCGAAGTCCGCTTCCCCAATCGTGGAGAAGCTTCTGAACTCCGCAATTGCTAATGCTGAGCATAACTATCAGATGGACGTTAATAAATTGGTTATCTCGCAAGTTTACGTTAACCAAGGTCCAACGATGAAACGTTTCCGCCCGCGTGCAATGGGACGCGCTAGCCGGATCAATAAAAGAACCAGCCACATTACATTGGTGGTATCCGAAAAATAAGGAGGGAAAACGTGTGGGTCAAAAGGTAAATCCAGTAGGTCTCCGAATTGGGATTATCCGCGATTGGGAGTCGAAATGGTATGCCGGCAAAGACTTTGGTGATCTTTTGCTGGAAGACGTGAAAATTCGTGAATACCTGAAAAACAAGTTGAAAGACGCTGCAGTATCCAAAATTGAAATCGAACGTGCGGCTAACCGCGTGAACGTTACGATTCATACTGCAAAACCAGGGATGGTTATTGGTAAAGGCGGATCTGAGGTTGAGAACCTTCGCAATGAGCTTGCGAAAATCTCGAACGGCAAAAAGATTCACATTAACATCTCTGAAATTAAACAATCCGATCTCGACGCTATTCTCGTAGCTGAGAGCATTGCGCAACAACTCGAGCGCCGGACGTCGTTCCGTCGCGCGATGAAACAAGCAATCCAACGTTCGATGCGTGCAGGCGCTAAAGGGATCAAAACCTCGGTTAGCGGACGCCTCGGCGGCGCTGAGATTGCTCGTACGGAAGGTTACAGCGAAGGAACGGTTCCGCTGCATACGCTGCGTGCCGATATTGACTACGGAACTGCAGAAGCGCACACGACTTATGGTCGCATTGGCGTGAAAGTGTGGATCTACCGTGGTGAAATCCTTCCAACTAAGAAGAAAGCTCCCCAGGAAGGAGGCAACTAATCATGTTGGTGCCTAAACGCGTCAAACACCGCAAACAACAACGCGGTCACATGAAAGGCCGTGCCAAAGGCGGTACTGAGGTTGCATTTGGCGAATACGGTTTGCAAGCTCTTGAGCCTGCATGGATCACAAACCGTCAAATCGAAGCAGCTCGTATTGCAATGACTCGTTATATCCGCCGTGGCGGTAAAGTATGGATCAAAATCTTCCCTGCCAAGCCGGTTACACAAAAACCTCTTGAGGTTCGGATGGGTAGCGGTAAAGGTAACGTGGAGAAATGGGTAGCGGTTGTCAAACCTGGTAAAGTTCTGTTTGAACTTGCTGGTGTATCCGAAGAAATCGCTCGTGAAGCAATGCGCCTCGCATCCCACAAGCTCCCGATCAAAACGAAGTTTGTGAAACGCGAAGAAGTGGGTGGTGAAGCAAATGAAAGCAAGTGATATTCGCAACCTGACCACTGCTGAGATTGAACAAAAAATTTCCGGCTTCAAGGAAGAGTTGTTCAACCTCCGTTTTCAATTGGCCACCGGTCAACTCGATAACCCAACTCGCATTCGTGATGTGCGTAAAGAAATAGCTCGTGCTAAAACCGTATTGCGTGAGAGAGAACTCGGAATCAGCAGCTAATCATCAATAACCTGAATCAGATGCCTTAAGCCGTTTTGGATTGGCTGAAGGAAGGAGGAAGAACATGAGCGAAGAGCGTAATGCCCGCAAAGTTCAAGTCGGAAAAGTCGTTAGCGACAAAATGGACAAAACAATCGTGGTGGCTGTAGAAACTTACAAAAAACATGATTTGTACCATAAACGCATCAAATACACGAAAAAATTTAAAGCGCATGACGAGAACAACCAAGCTAAGATCGGTGATACCGTCAAAATCATGGAAACTCGTCCGCTTTCCAAGGATAAACGCTGGAGACTTGTTGAAGTTGTTGAAGCAGCGATTATCATTTAATGTAATGTGCGTTCTTTAAAGCATTTTCCCGAAAGGAGGACGTTAAAATGATTCAACCATTTACACGTTTGGCGGTTGCCGACAACTCCGGCGCCAAAGAATTAATGTGTATTCGTGTACTGGGTGGCACGGGACGTCGTGTAGGCCACATCGGTGATTTGATCGTATGTTCCGTTAAACAAGCAACACCAGGCGGCGTTGTCAAAAAAGGTGACGTTGTAAAAGCGGTAATCGTACGTACAAAGCGTTCTGTGCGCCGTAAAGACGGTTCCTACATCGCATTCGACGAGAATGCAGCTGTAATCGTTAAAGAAGACAAAAGCCCTCGCGGCACTCGGATCTTTGGACCAGTTGCTCGTGAGCTTCGCGATAAAGATTTCATGAAAATCGTATCGCTTGCACCGGAAGTTATCTAATTAAGAACCCCAAGCGACATCTAAGGGGACCCATTAACGCAGTCGAAGTGAGGTGTGAGAAATGCCAAGGCTGAAAAAAGTGCTTGAATCCCATAACAACAAACTGCATGTAAAGAAAGATGACAATGTTATCGTCATTACAGGCAAAGATAAAGGGAAAAAAGGTCGCGTCATCGCTGCTTATCCGCGTGAGAATCGCGTGTTGATCGAAGGCGTGAACATGGTGAAGAAGCATTCCCGTCCGTCGCAGCAAAATCCGCAAGGCGGTATCATCGAGCAAGAGGCGCCGATCCATGTATCGAACGTCATGCTGGTGGATCCGAAGAGCGGTAACCCGACTCGCGTCGGTTATAAAGTGCTCGACAACGGTAAAAAAGTCCGGATCGCTCGTAAATCCGGCGAAGTCATCGATTAATCTGATGTGACGGAAAGGAGGTCCATGAATCATGGCAACAACAAGAATGAAAGATCGTTTCTTGAATGAAATTACACCTGCGCTGATGCAGAAGTTCAACTATACAACGGTTATGCAAGTGCCGAAGATAGAGAAGGTCGTCATCAACATGGGGGTTGGGGAAGCTGTTTCGAACTCCAAAGTGTTGGATGTAGCGGTTGAAGAGCTTCGTCTGATCGCTGGTCAAAAACCGGTTGTTACTCGCGCGAAGAAATCCATCGCTGGTTTCAAACTTCGTGAGAACATGCCGATTGGGGTTAAAGTAACACTGCGCGGTGAGCGCATGTACTACTTCCTCGACAAACTGTTTAACGTATCGCTTCCGCGCGTTCGTGACTTCCGCGGGATCTCAAATAAAGCTTTTGACGGCCGTGGTAACTACACACTGGGTCTGAAAGAGCAATTGATCTTCCCGGAGATCGAATACGATAAAGTTGATAAAGTACGCGGAATGGACGTCGTTATCGTTACGACGGCAAAAACGGATGAAGAAGCTCGTGAACTGCTGACCCAATTGGGCATGCCGTTTGCGAAGTAATCCACAGGAGGTGTAATACCAAGTGGCAAAAACTTCGATGAAAGTCAAGCAACAACGCACGCCTAAGTTTAAAGTGCGCGCCTATACGCGCTGCGAGCGTTGCGGCCGTCCGCACTCCGTTTTGCAAAAGTTTAAGATCTGCCGGATTTGTTTCCGTGAATTAGCATACAAAGGCCAGATTCCTGGCGTCAAAAAAGCAAGCTGGTAATCAGCCTAGTTCGGGAAGGAGGTTTACAAGAATGGTTATGTCTGATCCGATAGCAGATATGTTGACCCGCATCCGCAATGCGAATGTCGTGCGTCATGAAACCGTGGAAATGCCCGCTTCGAAAGTGAAGAAGCAAATCGCTGAAATCTTGAAGCGCGAGGGTTTCATCCGCGATGCTGAATATATCGAAGACAACAAACAAGGGATTATCCGTATTTTCTTGAAATACGGCCCGAACAACGAGCGTGTCATCACTGGCTTGAAACGTATTAGCAAGCCTGGACTGCGCGTTTATACGAAAAGCACTGAGGTTCCGCGTGTACTCGGCGGATTGGGAATTGCGATTATTTCCACATCCAAAGGGATCATCACGGACAAAGAAGCTCGTCAATCCAAAGCTGGCGGCGAAGTTGTCTGCTACGTTTGGTAATATAGATTCACAACGATTGGAGGTGTAACAATGTCCCGTATTGGTCGTAAACCCATCCAAGTGCCAACTGGCGTTAACATTACCTTGGATAACTCTGTTATTACAATTAAAGGACCGAAAGGCACGCTGTCCCGTGAACTTCACAAAGACATGAAAGTAGTCGTTGCTGAGAACGAGATCACGATCGAGCGTCCTTCCGATAATAAATTACACCGTTCCCTGCATGGCACGACCCGCAGTGTCGTTGCCAACATGGTGAGCGGCGTTACCGAAGGTTTCCAAAAATCTTTGGAGCTTGTAGGCGTTGGTTACCGTGCCAACAAAACCGGCGAGAAGGTAGTCCTGAACGTTGGTTACTCCCATCCGGTTGAGATCGTTCCGGATAACGGTATCGAGTTCGATGTTCCATCCAACACGAAAATTATCGTTAAAGGGATCGACAAAGAACTGGTCGGCGCAACAGCAGCGAAAATCCGCTCCGTACGCGAGCCTGAGCCTTATAAAGGCAAAGGGATCAAATATGAAGGCGAACGCATCCTTCGCAAGGAAGGTAAAGCCGGTAAGAAGAAGTAAGCAGCCGTTAGGCAAGCTTAACTCTTATATCGGTTAAGGCAGATGAAGGGAGTGAACCTTAGTGATTACTAAAGGCGATAAGAATAAAGCGCGTTTAAAACGACACCTGCGTGTTCGTAAGAAAATTACTGGAACAACACAACGTCCGCGTCTTTCTGTGTTTCGTTCCTCCAAACATATCTACGTTCAATTGATCGATGATGTTCAAGGCGTAACGCTGGCAGCAGCTTCTACGCAGGACAAAGCTCTGACTGATATCGGCAACGGCGGTAACGTCGAAGCAGCTCGTAAAGTCGGAACATTGATCGCAGAACGTGCAAAAGCAAAAGGCGTAAGCAAAGTGGTCTTCGACCGCGGCGGTTACTTGTATCACGGCAGAATTCAAGCGCTGGCAGACGCAGCTCGCGAAGCCGGTCTCGAATTCTAATTGAATTCACCTATAAGGAGGTAAAACGACTTGCGTGTAGATCCAAATACGTTAGAACTAACTGAAAAAGTTGTTCATATCAACCGCGTTGCCAAGGTTGTAAAAGGCGGTCGCCGTTTCAGCTTTAGCGCGCTTGTAGTTGTCGGCGACGGTAAAGGTTGGGTTGGCGCAGGGATCGGTAAAGCAGGCGAAGTACCTGATGCGATTCGCAAAGGTATCGACGATGCGAAGAAAAACCTGATCCATGTTCCACTCGTAGGAACAACCATCCCTCACTTGGTACTCGGACATTTTGGCGCTGGCGAAGTTCTTCTGAAACCAGCTTCCGAAGGTACCGGCGTTATCGCTGGTGGTCCTGTACGTGCCGTTCTTGAACTGGCCGGTGTAGGCGATATTTTGACGAAGTCTCTTGGTTCTTCCAACTCGATCAATATGGTCAACGCTACGCTCGAAGGACTTTCCCGTCTGAAGCGTGCGGAAGACGTTGCGAAATTGCGCGGAAAAACCGTTCAAGAGCTACTAGGTTAAGGAGGGGTTACGAATGGCGAAATTGCAAATCACCCTCGTTCGCAGTTTGATTGGCCGTAACGAGAAACAACGTTCAACCGTCAAAGCGCTCGGCCTGCGCAAGCTTCACCAATCCGTTGTCCACACGGACAACCCGGCCATCCGCGGCATGGTTAACCATGTCAATCATTTAATTAAAGTCGAAGAAGTTCAAGGCTAAAAGTCTTTGCATACGACATAAAGATTAAGGAGGTGCAACGATCGATGAAATTGCATGAGCTTTCACCAGCACCTGGCTCCAAGCAAGAACCAAAACGCAAAGGACGCGGTATTGGTTCGGGTAACGGAAAAACAGCAGGTAAAGGTCACAAAGGACAAAACGCTCGATCCGGCGGCGGTGTTCGTCCAGGATTCGAGGGCGGACAAAACCCGTTATATCGTCGCTTGCCTAAACGTGGTTTCAACAACCCGTTCCGCAAGGAATACGCTGTTGTGAACATTGAAGAGCTTAACAGCTTTGCAGCAGGTAGCGAAGTCTCTCCTGAGGTTCTCATGGAGAAAGGCATCGTAAAAAATCCACTTGATGGCATCAAGATTTTGGGTAACGGTGAAATCAAGGTTCAACTTACTGTAAAAGCAAACAAGTTCTCTCAATCTGCGGTAGAGAAAATCCAGGCTGCCGGCGGTAAAACCGAGGTGATCTAATTGTTCAAGACCTTGTCCAACATATGGAAAGTGGAAGATCTTCGCAAGAGGATTTTGTTTACCCTTTTCGTTTTGCTAGTCTATCGGATTGGTTCTTTTATTCCGGTGCCAAACATCGATAAGTCGGTTTTTGAAACAATCGATACACAGGGAGCGGACCTGTTTGGAATGCTTAATACGTTCTCTGGTGGCGCATTGTTTCAATTTTCAATCTTTGCAATGAGTATTTTTCCATACATCACTGCATCGATTATCGTGCAGTTATTGACGATGGATGTAATACCAAAGTTTGCTGAATGGGCTAAAGAAGGCGAGAACGGGAAACGCAAACTCGCCCAGATCACCCGTTACGGAACAATCGTTCTTGGTTTGATTCAAGCATACGCGACTGCGATCGGTTTTAACCGTCAATATCAGTATCAGTTTGTTATCGATCCAAGCTTTGCTACGTATACCATGATTGCTATTGTATTGACTGCAGGTACTGCATTCCTGATGTGGCTCGGTGAGCAGATTACCGAGAAGGGAATCGGGAACGGGATTTCGATTATTATCTTTGCTGGTATCGCGGCTGGTATTCCAGGACATATCCGTACGATCTATGCCGATCAATTCGTTGATGCGTCTGGTCAATTGTTCCTGAATATCGTAAAAGTCGCGTTGATCGTTATAGCGATTATCGCAATCGTTATTGGTGTCATCTTTGTCCAGCAAGGTATTCGTAAAATTCCGGTTCAATATGCAAAACGCGTTGTTGGCCGCAAAATGTACGGTGGACAATCCACTCACATTCCGCTGAAGGTCAATGGTGCGGGTGTAATCCCGGTCATCTTCGCGGTATCGCTGCTGATGTTCCCGGTAACACTAGCAGGTTTCTGGGCAGATCGGGCTTGGGCGCAATGGATAATGGCGAATATGTACTATGACCAACCGCTTGGTATGGTACTGTATGTAATCCTCATTATCGGTTTCACTTTCTTCTACACCTTTGTCCAAATTAACCCGGTCCAAATGGCGGATCAGATGAAGAAGAACGGCGGTTACATTCCAGGCATTCGTCCTGGCAAACCAACTTCTACGTATATCACTCGCGTGATGTCGAGGATCACCCTCTCGGGTGCGCTCTTCTTGGCTCTCATTTCCGTACTTCCGGTGTTTTTTGGCGCACTGGCCGGCTTACCGCGTACGGTACAGCTTGGCGGGACCTCACTCCTGATCGTCGTCGGCGTTGCGCTTGATACGATGAAGCAGATTGAGACCCAGTTGATCAAACGCCACTATAAAGGGTTTATCAATAAATAACGATAGGTTCTTAAGCGGGTTGGCGCGTATGGCTTGTCATGCGTCATTAACCCGCCTGAGCCTATTGTGCTTAAAGCGAGGAATACGGAGATGAACATCCTATTCATGGGTCCCCCTGGGGCTGGTAAAGGAACGCAAGCTGAACGGATCGTTGAGGAATTTCAAGTTCCGCACATCTCTACCGGAGATGCGTTTCGTCTGGCAATGAAGCAAGGCACACAGCTTGGCCAGAAAGCCAAGGAATATGTGGATCAAGGCTTGCTTGTACCTGATGACGTGACGAATGGTATCGTTCGCGAACGTCTTCAACAAGATGATTGCAGCAAAGGTTTCTTGCTCGACGGTTTTCCAAGAACATTGTCACAAGCCGAAGCGCTTGATGAAATGCTGAAGGATATGGACCGGAAGATCGATCATGTCGTTAACCTGAAGGTTGATCGCAGCTTACTGCTTGCCAGATTGACTGGACGCCGCATTTGCAAATCTTGCGGATCGACATATCATGTTCTGTTCAACCCACCGGCACAAGAGGGCATATGTGACAAGTGTAACGGCGAGCTGTATCAGCGTTCAGATGATACGGAAGAAAAAGTCGGAACACGTCTTGATGAGTATATTTCCAAAACAGCTCCGCTGCTCGCCTATTACGAGGAAAAAGGATTGCTTCGTGAAGTGGACGGGGAGAAGGAAATCGATACGGTGACATCGGAAATTGTATCCTGTCTGCGAGGGTTATCGTAATGATTATCTGCAAGTCCGAAGTGGAACTGGGTTTCATGAGGGAAGCAGGCCGCATCGTAGCGGATACGCACCGATTATTGGCACAGGCGATTACACCGGGCATAACAACCCGGGAGTTGGATCGGATAGCTGAAAACTATATTCGCAGTCAAGGTGCCGTGCCTTCCTTCAAAGGTTACAATGAATTTCCTGCCAGCATATGTGCTTCTGTGAACAATGAGTTAGTGCATGGTATCCCCGGAGCTCGTAAGCTGAATGACGGAGATATTATCAGCATTGACATCGGCGCACAATTTCAGGGCTATCATGGAGACTCGGCTTGGACTTATGGTGTAGGCCAAATTTCCGAGGAGGCTGCCCGTCTTCTCCGGGTAACGGAGGAGTCGTTGTATGCCGGATTGGAGCAAGTTAAGCCGGACACCCGCTTGTTTACTGTCTCGCATGCAATTCAGAAAGTAGTGGAAGATGCGGGCATGTCGATCGTTCGCGAGTATGTTGGTCACGGAATCGGTGCGGATCTTCATGAAGAACCGCAAATTCCGAACTATGGCATACCTGGCCGCGGTCCGCGTTTGAAGCCCGGTATGGTACTTGCGATTGAACCGATGGTTGTGATCGGTGAGCGTTATGTACGTACCCTTGAGGATAACTGGACGGTTGTCACTGAGGATAATACATGGTGCGCTCATTTCGAACATACCGTAGCGGTAACTGCGGACGGTTATGAAATATTGACCCGTTCCGGTTCCTAGGCGGTGGCAAGTTCTTTGCAAACATTGCCTCAAATCGGTCAAATCGTTAAAGTGCTGCGGGGTAAGGACGAGGGCGGTTACGCGATCGTTATCGGTGTGGTTGATGAACGTTTCGCTATCATAGCGGACGGATTCAAACGTAAGTTTGATCAACCGAAACGCAAGAACCTGCTGCATTTGGAATTGCAACCCGACGTAAGCAGCGAAGTGGCGGATAGCATGCGTGAGACCGGCAGAGTAACGAACGGAAAACTGCGCTTTGCGATTCAGAAGTATATAGAACGGAAAGGAGAATGACTGTGGCTAAAGAAGATGTGATTGAAGTCGAAGGGACGGTAATCGAACCGCTGCCCAATGCCATGTTCAAGGTGGAACTGGAGAACGGACATCAAATTCTCGCCCATGTTTCCGGTAAACTCAGAATGCACTTTATTCGCATCCTGACAGGAGACAAAGTGGTCATACAGTTGTCGCCTTATGATTTAACAAGAGGTCGTATCACCTATCGGAAGTAGGGTGAAATTTCATCCTGCTGTCGAAGTATTCGGGAGGTAATCACAATGAAGGTCAGACCTTCGGTCAAGCCGATCTGCGAAAAATGCAAAGTCATTCGTCGCAAAGGCAACGTTATGGTGATTTGTGAAAATCCTAAACACAAACAAAAACAAGGATAAATACAGAAGGAGGGATAACGGAATATGGCTCGTATAGCTGGTGTAGACTTACCGCGTGACAAACGCGTCGAAATCGCCCTGCAATACATTTTCGGGATTGGTAAAACAACTGCCCAGAAAATTCTTGCGACTACAGGCATCGATGCACAAACTCGCGTGCGCGATTTAACGGAAGACGAAGTTAGCAAACTGCGTGAAACGATCGACAAATCGGTCAAAGTGGAAGGCGACTTGCGTCGTGAAATTTCGTTGAACATTAAAAGGTTGATTGAGATCGGCTGCTACCGTGGCATCCGTCATCGTCGTGGTTTACCTGTTCGTGGTCAACGTACTAAAACAAATGCTCGTACACGGAAAGGTCCACGTCGGACCGTTGCGAATAAGAAGAAATAATAAGGGGGGATAACTGAAATGGCAAAACCGAAAAAAGTGGTTCGTACCAAACGTCGTGACCGCAAAAATATTGAATCGGGCGTTGCGCACATCCGCTCAACGTTCAACAATACGATCGTTACGATTACCGATCCGCACGGCAACGCGATTTCTTGGGCAAGTGCTGGTAACCTGGGCTTCAAAGGTTCCCGTAAAAGCACGCCGTTTGCAGCGCAAATGGCAGCCGAGTCCGCCGCTAAAGCCGCAATGGAACACGGTATGAAAGCTGTTGAAGTCATGGTAAAAGGACCGGGTGCTGGCCGCGAAGCCGCAATCCGTTCGCTTCAAGCCGCTGGTCTTGAAGTTAACCTGATTAAAGACGTTACACCGATTCCGCATAACGGATGCCGTCCGCCAAAACGCCGTCGCGTATAGTTCTATTGATGTGGTATCAAATATCTGCAACTTGTGAATAATGGTTGTGAAGGTTAGGCATACTACATGATTTGACCTAAAGAACGGGATGGATACGGAGCGACGTTTTGAAGGAGGGTTAAAATTAGTGATTGAGATCGAAAAGCCGAAAATCGAAACCGTAGAACTGAATGAAGATGGCACATACGGACGTTTTGTAGTTGAGCCGTTGGAGCGCGGTTATGGTACGACACTGGGGAATTCGCTTCGCCGGATTCTGCTGTCGTCGCTGCCAGGAGCCGCGGTTACATCGGTACAAATTGACGGAGTGCTTCACGAGTTCTCGACGGTAGCCGGAGTACTCGAAGATGTTACGGAGATCATACTGAACCTTAAAGGCCTCTCGTTGAAAATACATTCCGACGAAGAGAAAGTGTTGGAGATTGATGCGGAAGGCGAAGGGAACGTAACGGCCGGCGATATTCGTGCGGATAGCGATGTTGAGATTCTCAACCCTGATCTTCATATCGGTACATTGGCCTCCGGAGCGCGGCTGCATATGCGGATTTTTGCTAATCGCGGACGCGGTTACGTGCAGGCGGATCGTAATAAGAGAGAAGATCAGCCAATCGGCGTCATTCCTGTGGATTCGATCTACACGCCGATTACTCGCGTCAACTACAGCATTGAAAACACTCGCGTCGGTCAAGTGACCAACTATGACAAGCTGACCCTCGAAGTTTGGACAGATGGAAGCATTCGTCCTGAAGAAGCAGTAAGCTTGGGCGCAAAAATCTTGACTGAGCATCTGGACTTGTTCGTCGGATTGACGGATGAAGCCAAAGATGCTGAAATTATGGTCGAGAAGGAAGAAGATAAGAAAGAAAAAGTACTCGAGATGACGATCGAGGAACTGGATCTTTCCGTTCGTTCCTACAACTGTCTGAAACGTGCAGGCATCAATACCGTTCAAGAGCTGATTACGAAAACGGAAGAAGACATGATGAAAGTCCGCAACTTGGGCCGCAAGTCTTTGGAAGAAGTACAGGAAAAGCTCGAGGAGCTTGGTTTGGGCCTCCGCATGGAAGACTGATGGTGTGAGTCTCTCACACATCTTTGAAAAGGAGGGGAAATTCGATGGCATACCAAAAGTTGGGGCGTGACGCTAGCGCACGGAAAGCATTGTTCCGTGATCTGGTAACCGACCTGTTCCTTTATGAGCGGATCGAAACGACTGAAGCAAAAGCGAAAGAAGTTCGTTCTATCGCTGAAAAACTGATTACTAAAGCTAAAAAAGGTGATCTGCATGCTCGTCGTCAAGTGGCTGCTTATGTGCGTCGCGAAACCATTGACGGTGAACAAGACGCAATCCAAAAGCTGTTCTCCGAGCTGGCTAGCCGCTACTCGGAACGTGCGGGCGGATATACACGCATTATGAAGCTGGGTCCTCGTCGCGGTGACGCGGCTCCTATGGTTTATTTGGAATTGGTGGATCGTGCTTAATTGAGCGGACTGAAAGGGTGGACCAAACGGCCACCTTTTTTTTCTGCCAACCGGGTTGATAGTTCCCTGTGAATTCCGCGGCTGCGACAATGACGGGGTTCCAGCTGCTGTTAAAACAGTGTTCCCTTGATCAGTCAAGGCGGTAGGAACACCGTTGTAAAGGCAGGACGTACTGCAAGAAGCGGTGAAAGGCCCTCTGAACCACGCAGGGAAAGTCGATGAATGGATAGAGGGAAAGCTGCAAGGAGGATTAGAATGCGCAACATCTGTATGACGGTTAGTTATGATGGGACGGAGTATAACGGCTTTCAGAGCCAGCCAATCGGCAGAACGATTCAGGGGGAGATTGAGAAGGCGATTCATGCGCTGACCGGTGAGGATGTAAAGATTCACGGATCAGGACGCACGGATGCCGGTGTGCATGCCCGCGGGCAGGTATTCAATTTCCTGACGGAATCGCAAATCCCGGTCGGCAAATGGGCCATTGCCGTGAACTCGCGCCTTCCTGACGATATCGTGATACGCGGAGCGGAGGAAGTGCCGCTCTACTTTCATGCCAGGCGTTCTGCCAAGCGCAAGACGTACCGTTATTCGATCCGGATGGGCAGGTACCCGGATGTATTTAACCGTCGCTACGAGTTCCATCATTATAATCCTTTGCAGCTCGATCCGATGCGTGAAGCCTTGGAATACCTGATTGGTGAACACGACTTCACGACATTCACTTCCATTCACTCGACGAAGAAAAGCCATGTCAGGACGATATACGAGGCCAAGTTGGTAGAAGCGGATGGAGTTGTTCATACGTATTTTACCGGTAACGGTTTTTTGTATAATATGATCCGGATTATTATGGGAACTTTGATGCGGATCGGTGAAGGAAAGATGTCCGCAGCAGATATGCCGAGCATCCTTGCAGCATGTGATCGGACGAAAGCCGGACCAAAAGCGATGGCTCACGGCCTCACATTGTGGGAAGTGGAATACACGTCAAAATGATCAAGAGAAATGAATAAAATTCGCTTGCTCATCACGATTATTTGTAGTAAAATATAACTTGTGCTTTCTTAGTGGCTCTCCCACAGCCCCGACTAAGTTAGCCTCCAACAAAGCAAGTTACAACGAGATACACTTAACTTAAAACAATGAAGCTTATTTAAGAATACATGCGATTTGTTTGATCGAATGAAGGAGGATCATCCCATGCGTACCACGTATATGGCCAAGCCTAATGAAGTTGAGCGCAATTGGTACATCATTGATGCCGAAGGCAAAACGCTCGGTCGTCTGGCAAGCGAAGCGGCAGCGCTGATTCGCGGCAAACACAAACCGCAATTCACTCCACACGTTGATACTGGTGACTTCGTAGTCGTCATCAATGCGGAGAAAATCGTTCTGAGCGGAAAGAAACTTCAGGACAAAATGTACTACCGTCACTCCCACTATCCGGGCGGATTGAAAGTGACGTCAGCTCAGGATATGCTCGCTAAGAAACCTGAGCGCGTTGTTGAACAAGCTGTTCATGGCATGCTGCCTAAGAACCGTTTGGGCGACAAAATGAAGCTCAAGCTGAAAGTCTATGCCGGACCGGAACACCCACATCAAGCACAAAATCCTGAAGTTTACGAACTTCGCGGGTAAGAAAGGGAGGACAGTTTCATGGCTCAAGTACAATACTATGGAACAGGTCGTCGTAAACACTCGGTCGCACGTGTGCGTCTTGTTCCGGGTGAAGGACGAATCATTATTAATAAACGTGAGCTGGATGAATATTTCGGTCACGAAACATTGAAATTAATCGTTAAACAACCACTCGCTTTGACAGAAACACTGTCCAAGTATGACATTCTTGTTCTTGCACATGGCGGCGGAACAACTGGCCAAGCCGGAGCAATCCGTCACGGCATTTCCCGTGCGCTTCTGAAAGCCGATCCGGAATTCCGTCCAGCACTGAAACGTGCCGGATTCCTGACTCGTGACCCACGGATGAAAGAACGTAAGAAATACGGTCTTAAAGCGGCTCGCCGCGCACCTCAGTTCTCGAAACGTTAATATTGTACACCGTACCTTCTCTGTAGCCACGGAGAAGGTATTTTTTATTGTTTTTAACTGAACAAAATGATTGCTCAATCGCCCTGGAAGACGTATAATACTTATAAAGCATACAAAATTACTAGGGATTAAAAATGGAGGTTATTCGAATGAATCTGTTTGTAAAAGAAGCGCTCGTAAAGCAGAAGGCGGAAGAGCTCGAAAATGCATCGCCCGAAGCTATTTTACAATATGCGGTTGAGACGTTTCCGAATATCACATTGGCGTGCAGTTTCGGTGCGGAAGATGTTGTGCTCGTCGATATGCTTCAGAAAATCAGTCCCAAAACTGACATTTTCTACTTGGATACGGATTTTCATTTCAAAGAAACCTATGAAACCCGTGATCGCTTGGAAGAACGCTATAACCTGAAGTTTGTACAGGCGAAAACTTTGGTAACACCGGAAGAGCAAGCTGCAAAGCATGGTGAGGCGCTATGGAAGAGCGATCCGAACGCGTGCTGCAACATCCGTAAAGTCGAGCCGCTCACTCAAATTTTATCGAAATACGAAGCATGGATTACCGGGATCCGCCGCGACCAAGCGCCTACTCGGGCCAATGCGAAGAAGATTGAATATGATACAAAGTTCGGTTTGATTAAGTTTAACCCGATTGCTGGCTGGACATCCGAAGATGTATGGAATTATATCCGTGCTAACGATGTGATCTACAACCCGCTGCACGATAACCATTATCCAAGCATCGGCTGTGAATATTGCACGCGTCAAGTTATGCCAGGTGAAGATCCGCGCGCGGGTCGTTGGTCCGGCAATGACAAAACAGAGTGCGGATTGCATAAATAAAGGATAAACTTAGGAGGCTCAAGCAGCATGAGTACAATTTTGCCGCATGGCGGCGTATTGATTAACCGTGTCGCAGAGGGAGCAGAGCGCGAGTCGCTGCTTGCTGAAGCTGGCAATTTAAAATCGATCAACATTAATGCATGGACAATTTCCGATCTTGATCTGATTGGCGTAGGCGCGTTCTCGCCGTTAACCGGCTTTTTGAACGAAGAGGACTACAAATCGGTTGTTGAACGGATGCGCCTGGCAAACGGTACAGTATGGAGTATTCCGATTACGTTGGCTGTTGATGAAGCAAAAGCTTCCGAGCTGTCGATCGGTGACCGCGTATCGCTTGTTGGAGAAGAAGACGGAGTTACTTATGGTCTGATTGATGTGGAGAGCATTTATAATGTCGACCAAAAGGTGGAAGCGGTAAATGTGTTCAAGACCGATGATCTGGAACATCCAGGCGTGCAAAAGCTATTCTCACGGCCTTCAACCTATGTTGGCGGAACAATCACCGTATTGAACCGTCCGAAGCCGGAGCGTTTCGAAGAGTACTACTTCGATCCTTCGGAAACTCGTCGTTTGTTCGCTGAGAAGGGCTGGCGCTCCGTTGTCGGCTTCCAAACCCGTAATCCGGTACACCGTGCGCATGAGTACATTCAGAAGTGCGCAATGGAAATCGTAGACGCGTTGTTCCTTAACCCGCTTGTCGGGGAGACGAAGTCGGATGATGTTCCGGCTAACGTTCGGATGAAGAGTTATGTCTCGCTGCTCGAGAATTACTATCCGGAAGATCGTGTGTTTCTGGGCGTATTCCCGGCGGCTATGCGTTATGCTGGACCGCGCGAAGCGATCTTCCATGCGATGGTTCGCAAAAACTATGGCTGTACGCACTTTATCGTCGGACGCGACCATGCTGGCGTAGGTGACTACTATGGCACTTACGAAGCGCAGGATCTTCTCAAGTCCTTCCCTGCTGAAGATCTCGGAATTACGCCTTTGTACTTCGAGCACAGCTTTTTCTGTACGAAATGCGGAAACATGGCTTCAAGCAAAACATGTCCGCATGACAAGGAGCATCATTTGACGCTGTCCGGTACGAAAGTACGCGCTATGCTGCGCGATGGAGTCGTCCCACCGCCGGAATTCTCGCGTCCTGAAGTCGCGAAGATTCTGATCGAGGGTATGGCTGAGCATTACGTGCTGTAATTAAGACCTATATCGTTTGCATAATGAACCGCCTCGTCCCATATAGATGGTAAAGAGCGCGAAGGCCAGTCTGACTAAAGAAGTCGGATGGGCCGCGCGACCTTTGCAAATCGTTATGGACGGGGTGGTTTTTTCTATGCGCCGAGGATTGAGAAGCCGGGTGGTCATCTGGTTGAATTATCGGGGAGCGCTGCGAATCAGCACCGGCATGGTGATGGTTCTGTTGACTGTGCTTCTGCTCACGCAGGATATGCCTTCCTCACGCACTTGGACGTATTGGACACTGCCGTTATCAGGCAAGGTCATTGCTATCGATGCGGGACATGGAGGTATTGATGGCGGAGCGGTCAGCAAGCAGGGATTGGTGGAGAAAGATTTGAATCTGGCGATAGCGCTTTATTTACGTGATTATTTGCAGGAAGCTGGGGCCTTGGTCTATCTGACACGTGAAGGGGATTATGATCTGGCGCAGGAGGGTACACCAGCGTACAAACGGAGGAAGACAGAGGATCTTTTGCAGCGTGTTCAGATGATAAAAGATTATAAGGCCGATGCCGCGATCAGCGTTCATATGAACAGCATTCCGCAGGAGCGCTGGTCAGGGGCGCAAACGTTCTATTATCCGAACCATCCCGATAATGAATCTCTTGCCGCACTCATTCAAGAGGAAATTAAGCGCAACCTGGAGAACACGAGCCGAGCGGCCAAAACGGTGAATACGGTTTATTTGCTAAAGGCGATCGAGGAAATTCCAACCGCTTTGGTAGAGGCCGGATTTTTATCCAATTCATCCGAAGCGCAGCGTTTGGGCGATGCTGAATATCAAAGGCAGGTAGCGGCATCGATCTACCAAGGCATTTTACGGTTTTTTTCCGGAGAGCGGAAGAGTCCGCCGCAATCATGATGGCAAAAAGTCCAGTCCAACACTGGCTGTATCGCTTGGAGATGAGTGAATATATGATATAATGGAAGGCATTAAGTGTTGGGATCAAGACTATGGCGGCGAGCAGAAAAGGTGTGAGGAATAACGATGGTGACACGCGAGCAAGTTATGGAAGCGATTGGACCGGTTATCCGTTCCAAAGAAACGGCGGATCTGGTCATGATCCGCGATATCATGGTGAAGGACCGTCAACTATCGATGACGGTCCTGCTCTCCAGCGACGAAGCAAAGCCGTCGCTGGAAGCCGCGCTGCGCGAGGCGCTTGCTCCGCTCGGGGCCGAAAACGTGCACTTCCGTTTTCGTGCCATGAGCGAGCAGGAGCGCGCGGAAGCGCTCGAGCAGCGCGGCTCAGCGCCTGCAGCGGCAGGCGCTGGCAGCGCTGGCGCCAGCACGCCGCGCAGCGCCGCTGCAGGCGCTGGCGCCCCCCGCGGCACAGCCGGGGGCGGACAAGCGGCCGCCGGCCAGCCCGTGAAGGGGCATGGCGCCGGCATGGACGTGCACCCGCTGCTGCGGGAAGGCAGCGGTGTGCAGTTCATCGCCGTCGCCAGCGGCAAAGGCGGCGTAGGCAAGTCTACGGTGACCGTCAATCTGGCGGTCGCCTTGGCCCGCAAGGGCAAGCGTGTCGGCATTATCGATGCCGACATTTATGGCTTTAGCGTGCCGGATATGATGGGTATCGAAGATCGTCCGGAAGTGGTTAACAAGCGCGTCATTCCGATTGAGAAGCATGGCGTGAAAGTGATGTCGATGGGCTTCTTCGTCGAGGATAACAGTCCGGTCGTATGGCGCGGCCCGATGCTCGGTAAGATGCTGCGCAATTTCTTTGCAGAGATTGAATGGGGAGAGCTTGATTACTTGCTGCTCGATCTGCCGCCGGGAACGGGCGATGTGGCGCTTGACGTGCATCAAATGATCCCGCAAAGCAAAGAGATCATTGTCACGACGCCGCATGCTACGGCAGCCTTTGTAGCGGCAAGGGCCGGCGCAATGGCGATCAAGACAGAGCATGAAATACTCGGTATCATCGAGAATATGTCCTATCATGAGTGCAGCCACTGCGGAGAGCGCGAATATATATTCGGCCGGGGAGGCGGCGCGCGTCTGGCCGAGTCGCTCAATTCGGAGCTGCTTGCTCAGATTCCGCTCGGCGCGCCGGATAATCATATCTCGGAGCCGGATTTCTCGCCGTCTGTTTACAAAGCCGAATCGGCGACAGGACAGATTTATTTGGACATTGCACAGAAAATACTGGATCAATATGAACAGGCCGCTGAATAGCAGCTCACAATAATCCAATAAATAAAAAGGGCTACATAAGTAGCCCTTTTTATTATGCTTCCTCGCCGCCGTCCGTTCCTCCGTCCCCTCCGCCTTGATCTCCGCCTCCGCCCCCGTCTCCGTCACCAGATGGTTTATCTACCTTTTGATCAGGCTTAGGTTTCAATTCGTCTTGAACTGCTTTTTTTAGTAATTCTAGGATTTCCAGACGAACGAGTGGGCTTTGCATGCTTTCATGCATGATCGTTGCGACTTGTTTCCGGTACTGCGTGCTTTGCAGCACATCGAGAATCATCTTATCCATTTCAGGATTTTTCAAGACGGTGATGAGGTCCTGCTGATAGGCGGGATCCTTCATGAGATCTTTGTGAATTTGTTTGTTTTGCTTGTTTACCGCCTTCGCGAACTCGCCGGCAAACCTGGGATCGGTCATCAGCTTCTGGATGACCTGATCATAATCCGGTGACACGAGCACTTCTTTTACCGCTAATCTCACTTGCTCCTGATCCTGAACAGATAACATGCCCATTTGGCTGCCGCTGCTTCCGCTCATTTGAACCGCGGATTCCTGCAGTGCTTTTTGAGCGTCTTCTGTTTTTAATATGTCGATTACCATGGATTTCATATCTTTGTAGCTAAGTTGTTGGCTGCCTCCCGAGGGCTCAGCGCCGCAGCTTGTCAGCATCAGCAGCATCAAGATGGCAAACGCCAATATAGGCCACCGGTTTTGCATGATACGCTTGTCTCCCTTCTATGCGGCCTGCGGCAAGATTAGTCATAAATATGCCGGACTGCAGCTTGCGTTTCATGCCTGTAGTATATGTCATTGTTCACGGGATTATCATGGACAGGACGTAGCTTTTTGTTGCGGAAGTGGTAAAATAAAGGGTATGCCAACGTATAGGCTTACGATGAATTTCCTGCATAATGCTTATTGGGAGGTAAAGATTGCGTGAACATAAGAAAATGGTTCTTCTTATTTTGGAGTTGTATGGCGGTGGGGGCTGTTACAACAGCGATTACGGGATCCATCATGCAGTGGACGGATCAGTCATTTGGCTTTATGGGGCTCGAAGCAGCCGGATTTAATGCATTAATGATGGCTTTGGTCGGCACGATGATCGGCGCATTCAGCCAGATGGGCTTTTTTGCCTACTTGACGTTGAATTACATCGCGCTTAGCGTATTCCGCAAAAAATATCTATGGAATGCACTGCAAGCCTATACCACGATCTTTGCTGTATTTCTGCTCGGATATGTGCTGTATGAGAATCGGGCAGCTCTGAACAACTGGATGTTCTGGGCGCTGCCGCTTGTATTGGCGGTGTTCTCCTGGATTGTAGGTGTGATAAAAGTAAAGCAAACGAACCGCTCGGCATTTATTCCGACATTGTTCCTAATGTATGTGGGGACTACACTGGAGGCTTGGCCGGCACTGGGCGGCGAGAACAATGCTTCGGCAGTTATTTTTATGTTTATTCCGTTGTTTGTTTGTAATGCCTACCAAATTTTGCTGCTGCACCGTATTCTTAAACCGGCAGCGACCGACTCCGCCTCAGAGGCGAAACCGGTCGCATAAGTTCATTTGGTTCAAAAATCTGTGACGTCCAGCGGTAACAGGGTCGATTTGTCTTGTACCGGTTTGCCGCTGATTTCTGTTTGATTGATTAATTTGCTAACCGTTACAAAATCATAACCTTTTGCGCGCAATTGATCGATGATGACAGGGAGTGCTTCATGCGTCTGTTTGGAAGAATCGCTTGCATGCATCAATATAATATCGCCGGGGTGAGCTTTGCTTACGACGCGATTGATAATCTTTTCTGTGCCGATGTTCATCCAATCCAGGGAGTCTGTATCCCATTGAATGACTTTGTAGTTTAACTCCTCGGCAATTCTGAGCACGCGTTTATCAAAATCGCCATTAGGCATACGAATCAGATTCGGATTTTTTCCCGTTACCTCGCTTATAATTGCATGAGCCGTTTGAATTTGGCTGCGTATTTCTTCATCGCTCAGCTTGCTGTAAAAGTCATGTTTATGGCCGTGACTTCCGATTTCGAACCCGGCATCCACAATTTTTTTGACGATTTTGGGATGGGATTCGCTCCAGGGGGAGGAGACAAAGAATGTTGCGTCCTTCACGCCTTTTTCTTCCAGTACTTTCAGAATGGGTTCTGCCCGGGTATCCCCCCAACTGATATCAAAGGTAAGCGCCACGACTTTTTTATCTGTCGGCACACTGAAAATTGCGGCTGGCTGCTGCGGGGAGAAGACCGTGATGTTATCCTTTTCGGCGTACACGACACCGGCTGTGAAGAGCAGTGCGACTATAATCAGAAAATAACGTTTGACTCGCCGTCCATTAATAACATAGAACATATTCATTGAGGCAGGCTCTCCTTTCCTTTGGGGCTTGTTTAGTACCAATGTATGCTCGTACCAGACAGTTATTCATCATTGGGACAAATTGATATGAATTCTAGAAAGGAGATATATCATGTTTTCATGGAAAGCGATCATTGGCCATTTTAAAGACATGCGAGCTTACTTTGCCTTTGCAACGATCTTATTTTTTGCAGGAATGGTTGTCGGAGGGACGAACCAGCAGTTGGAAATGTTCATGAACAGTCAGCTTGAAGGTTTGATCCAGCTTGCCCAAACGGCTCAAAACAGCAGTAATCCCACTCTTTTTATGTTTGTACTGATCTTTTTGAACAATGCGGTCAAATCAATTCTGATTATGTACTTAGGCGTTCTCTTCGGTGTGATCCCGATCTTCTTCATACTTGTTAATGGGATGCTGCTCGGTTATTTATTTACGGTGATCAATCAGCAGGGCGGCGATTTGTTTACCCTGATCGTCAAAGGAATACTGCCGCATGGCATTATCGAGATACCGGCCATCATCGTTGCTTGCGCTTACGGGATCCGATTTGGCATGCTGACGCTGCAGGGGGCGGGTAACCTTGTGAGAAAAAAACCGGGATTTGGCACGGTATATGAACAATTTCTTATCCGCACGGTTCCAGTCATGGTTATTCTTGTTATCTCGCTGCTGGTTGCGGCTGTAGTTGAGAGCACCTTTACACTTTGGCTGCTTCAGGCCTAAAGGTTAATTTAATAAAACTTCCAAAATCTGAGCATAACAATACAAGCGGCGTTTTTTGCGGGATCGATCGCAGGCGCTGCTTTTTTGTAAAGTTCGAAACGAAATCCATCCATTCCGTTAAATCCGGGAAGGCGGGGAGGACGTTTACGCTGTTTGTTCGATTCTGGAAGGAGGCCGGCGCAAGTAATGCTTGGTATACTGTTCAGTGACAAAGAATGCAGGGAGCTTGACTATGTATTACGCAAAGAGTTGGACGAGATGTTATTGGACCTGAATGATTCAAGAATGGATGGAGAGATTAAACAAGCCATCGCAAAGCGGTATAAAGTGATTTTTCGCATGTATGCACGAATAGCCACACCAAAGGAACTGTCTCGTTATGCCTTGAATATCAAGGTGCATCGCTAAGAAATAGCAGGTTATTTCTCTCGTTTTAGAAAAAAACAAAAAAGTTAGGCACAGGTCTTGACGACTTAGATCGATATGTGGTAAATTAGCATTCGTCCCATTGAGGACAAGACTTCTCAAACAAACAACGGAAAATTACCACTTGCAATGTTTGAGAGACCTGTGATATATTATAAAGGTCGCCGCTGAGAAGGTGGTCGACAAAAAGAAACAATATTTGTTCTTTGAAAACTGAACAACGAGCGAAATGCCCTATAGCTCTGAGAGCTATAGAAAAGCAATAAACGTAATGAGCAATCAGCTCACATTCGGTGCTTTTATCCATCGGCTTTCAGCCGAGAGATAAAGACGCCTTTTATGGAGAGTTTGATCCTGGCTCAGGACGAACGCTGGCGGCGTGCCTAATACATGCAAGTCGAGCGGACTTGATGGAGTGCTTGCACTCCTGATGGTTAGCGGCGGACGGGTGAGTAACACGTAGGCAACCTGCCTGCAAGACCGGGATAA